>NZ_CBCOOP010000001.1:0-262500 GCF_965111635.1 Azospirillum sp. Marseille-Q6669
TTTAACCATCTGACCGGCCATCCGTTCAGACCCCTTCGGCAAGCTGATTCGTGGCGGTTTGCTAAGGACGGGGTACTGCTCCCGGTCGCGGCCTGTTTAAAAAGATTGAATAGCCGATCCCTCGTGTCACCCCGGCCGCAAGCCGGAACCTTCGGCCAATTTCCGGTGTTGCTTGGCGGCAGCGTCAAGAGGGGGAGTCGCCGGCATGAACCGAGCCACCGATCCGTATGCCGACACCATGGGCGGCGTCGCGGCGGGCAACACAGCAAACACAACACCCACATCCGACGCCCCGGCAGCGCCGCAGGGCCGGCGCGGGACGGATGAGATCGAGCAGGACATCCACGCCATCCGTGGACGTATGGACGCGGTTCTCGACGAGATCGAGTTCCGCCTGTCGCCCGGCCAGATGTCGGGGGGGGTCATCGAGGTGGTGCGGGACGTGGTGGAGGGCAACCCGTCGCGCATGGCGCGCGCCATCCGCTCCAACCCCTGGCCGCTGGCCGTGATGGCGGCGGGCGCCCTGTGGTTCGCCTGGACCGTATCGCGCACGCCGGAGGTCGAACCGACCGTTTCAGGGCACGCTTCGGGACGGGTCGCCGATGGGACGATCCAAGATGTGCTGAGCGTTCTGGTCGCCGCGTGCCGCCAGGGGGCCACCGGGTTCCGCCAAGCCGACATGGTGCTGGACGACCCTGACTTGAGGGCGCGGCTGACCCAGGTCGCCAGTCAGTTCGATCGCAGCGCCGCCGCCCTGGAAGCGGAACTGGTGCGCCGCGGCGGTGGACGGGATCTGCGGATTCCCGTTCACGCGGTCTGGCGTGACCTGGACACGGAACTGGGTGGCGCACGGACGCGCGGCGGGCTGCTCCGTGGGTTGGAAAGCGGTGTGGAGGGAACGCTGGGGCTGTTCCGCAACAGCCTGCACGATGACCTTCCCGAGGAGCTGACGGTGATCGTCGGCGCCCATTTCCATGAAATCGAGACGGTGCGTCACCGTGTCGGCGCTCTGCGCGAAGCGGTCGCGTGAGGGAGGGGGCATGCTGGGGCTGAGCCGTCGCCACCGCAACCAGTATCCGCGCGTCGAGATGGGAGGGCGGGGGCGGTCGGCGGTCCGGCCCTCCGACATTCCCAAGGCGGGCTGGAAGGACATTCTCTGGCGCACCTGGGAGGAGCAGGGAAAGGACAACATCTCCATCGTGGCCGCAGGGGTGGCCTACTACGCCCTGTTCGCCATCTTCCCGGCCATCGCCGCGCTGGTCTCGCTGTACGGCCTCGTCTTCGACCCGGCGGGGGTGGAACAGCAGGTCAATCAACTGGCCGGTCTGCTGCCGCCGGAGGCGCTGGACGTGCTGCGCGATCAGGCGCGCAACGTGGCGTCGGCACCGCGGGAAGGTCTGGGCTTCGGTGTTCTGTTCGGCCTTGCCCTGACACTGTGGAGTGCGTCACGAGGCACCAACTCGCTGATCACCGCGCTGAACATCGCCTATGGGGAGGAGGAGCGGCGCGGCTTCCTCCGGCTCGCCTTCCTATCGCTGGTGCTGACGCTCGCTGGGCTGGTTTTTGTGATCATGACCCTGGCGCTGATCGTGGCGGTTCCAGCGGCCATCAACTTTCTCGGCCTGCGGGACACTCCCATCGGCTGGGCCGCCAGCCTCGCGCGCTGGCCCATCCTGGCGGTGGCGATCGTCCTGGCGCTCGCCGTGCTCTACCGCTACGGCCCGGACCGGCGGCAGCCGAAATGGCGCTGGGTCACCTGGGGATCGTCCATCGCCACGGCGTTGTGGATCATCGCCTCGGTGGGCTTTTCCGTCTACGTCTCGAACTTCGGCAGCTACAACCAGACCTACGGATCGGTCGGGGCGGGCGTGGTGCTTCTGCTGTGGTTCAACCTGACCTCCTACGTGATCCTCATGGGGGCGGAGCTGAACGCGGAGATCGAGCATCAGACCGCCCGCGACACCACGGAAGAGGATGGGCGCGGTCCGAAGCCGATGGGCCATCGGGACGCCTATGTCGCCGACACGGTGGGGAAGCGCCGGGCATAGCGCTTTTTCCCGCGCGGCGCTTTCCTGGTCAGCGGCTGCCGCAGCTCTGAATGACGCCGTCGACCTTGCGGGCGCCGTCCGCGCTCAGCCGGTCATGGACGAAGTCGGACCATAGGCCGGCCCGGTTCAGATCGTCGGCCACGCAGCGGCAGGTGGTGGTGCAGTGCGCCGCCTCCCCGCCGCTGCTGGTGCAGGTCGCCACGCAGGAGGTCTGGAAGCTGCGGACATCCGCCGGGTCGGCGCCAATTCCCATCGCCAGCAAGGACAACAGGCCGAACAACACGGGCTGGTGGAGCAGATAGACCGCCAGGCTGTGTCGACCGGCCCAGGCGAACCCGCGCCCGACCGCTCCACCCGGGGGTTTCGCCAGGGCTGGACGCCCCAGCCGCCCCAGCGCCATCCCGAACAGAAAGCCGCCGAGCCAGGGGAACAACGGCACATAGTCGTTTGATTCCGGCTCGAAGGTCATCAGCCCGATCCAGCGCAGCCAGGGCTCGTCGAACAGCGGCAGCGCGACCGTCTCGCCCAACGCGATCACCGCCACGCCGAGCAGCAGAAGCACCAGCCAGGGAAGGCGCAGCAGCGCGAGGCCGATCAGGCTCGCCACCGCCATATGGTGCAGCACGCCAAAAACGATCGGGCTGTCCGGAAACATGACCATCGACACAGCCGACACGCCGCCCGCGGCCAGCACCAGCAGGGCGAGGCGCCGCAGGAAGCGGCGCCGGTCGATGCCGCCCTCCGCCGCCAGGACGAGGCTGAGACCCGACAGGATCAGGAAGCTGCCAAGGATGCCGGTGCGCGCGGCCAGCCACAGTGGATCGCCGAACAGGTCGAAATCAGCCAGCCCGAGATAGGTCAGGTCCCAGGAGCCGTGATAGAGCGCCATGGCGAGCAGGGCCACACCGCGTGCCGTGTCGATGACGCCAACACGCCGCGCCGCCGTGGTCGCCGAAGCTGTCGATGCGGATGAGGTGGGGAGGATGGGCATGGGCGCGACTTTTGCCGGAATGGCACGTCCCTGTCCACCGCCGCCCGTCAGGAGGCCATGGTCTGGGAAAGCACCAGCCGGGCGGTGGTGCCCTGTCCGCGCGATCCGGTCATGCTGAAGCTTCCGCCGATCTGAGCGGCCAGCGAACTGACGATCTTCAGGCCGAGACTGGAGGGGCGCGCCAGGGTGAAACCATCGGGAAGTCCCGCACCGTCGTCGCGCACCGTCAGCACCAGATCTCCGTCATCGGCGCGCAGATCAACGACGATCCGCCCGGCCTCGCCATCGGGGAAACCGTGCTCCAAGGCGTTGCTGACCAGTTCGGCGAGGATCAGGGCCAGCGGAATCAGGGTGTCCGGCGGCAGGTCGGACCTGGCGGCGCTGACCGTGCAGTCGATCCGCTCCGCCCCGGAGGTCTTCAGGATGTCCTGACACAGTTCGCGCAGGAACGGCTCCATATCCATCGGGCCGTCATGGGGGGCGTGGAGCCGGCGGTGCAAACGGCCCAATGTGGACAGCCGCCCGGCGGCCTCCTCCAGCGCACGGCGGGCTTCCGGGTCCCTGACCTTGGACTTCTGGATGGCGATCAGCGAGGAGGCGAGCTGAAGGTTGTTGGACACGCGGTGCTGAAGCTCGCTGAACATCACCTGGGTTTGCTGCATCAAGCGGGCGCTGCGGTTGCGCTCCTCCGCCAGCCGCTCCAGCGCCACGGTCATGATGTGGATCACCGCAATGTCCACCGCCACGACCAGCCCGAAGAAGCCAAGCGCCAGAGCGCTGCCGGGCGCCAGTTCCAGCGAGTGGCTGGGGCCGAGGAAGAAATACCAGGAGGCCAGTCCGCTCAGCAGCGCGGTCATGATGCCCGGCCACAGCCCGGCCAGGAAGGTGGTGACGATGACCGCCGGGAAGAAGGTCAGGAAGGGAAACCCCGCCGGCAGCCGGTCGTCCAGTGTAAGGCGCGCCAGCAGAGCCACGGCGAAGGTCGCCAGGGCGAACGTGAAACCCAACCCCTTGTGCCCGCGCAACCGGGTGAGCTGGGCAAGAGTCATATGCAGCGGTCGTCCGTCTCGGAAGCAAGGGAACGGACGATGCCGTCCGCAGGGGAGAGCGTCTACGATATGGAGATTTGTATGCGAACGCACCGCCTTTTATACGGGTGCCTGGCGAATTAAGTTCGATCTTCGTGAGGTTTGCCTGGCTTGTGGCCCAGGGTCTTCACGCTGAAGTCACGGTTCCGCGAAAATCAGTGCATTGGGTGAGCAACGGTGCCATCGAGCGTTGTGTGGCGATGCGGGCAGCGGCGTCGATGGACTGCAAGGCCGCAGCGATATCCCCTTGCGCGGCCAACCCACGAGCCAGAGCGAGTCGCGCCCAGGCCTCGTCGCCCGATTGTCTCGAGGCAGAGGCTTTCCCGGCGGCGTCACGGGCATTGCGGACGGCGTCTTCCGGCTGGCCGGAGAGCAGCGCGGCCTCGGCGATCCAGATCAGGATTTGCGGCTCGTGGCGCCGAATGCCGAGCATCCGCGCGTGCTCCCGGCTGCCCAGCAGGAGGGACGCTCCATCGTTGAGCGCTCCGGTGCGGACAAGGGCATAGCCCAACGCACCGAGGACCAGCGGCTGGAAGGCGTGCAGCCGGATCGTTTCGGTGATGACAACGGCCCTTTTCAGAGGCTCCACAGCGACGGCGTAGCGCTGCGCGGTCAAGGCGGCCCAGCCGAGATGCAGACAGGCCAGCGTGCGGGACGCGGCGTGGCCGCTGCTTTCCGCTTGGGCAAGCGCCGCAAGGGCCAGCCGTAGCGCCTCCTCCGGCTCGCCCAGTTCCGCCCGGCAGCGCGCTTGGTGCGCGGCGATGCACACCGGCGCCAAGGCGGTCGGACCGTGGAGGCGGCACGTTTCCTCACGCGCTGCCAACGCGGCGGCGGCACGCAGGATGGTGTCGGCGTGGCGGAAACGGCCCTCTTCGGTCAAGCCGCGGCCCAGCTTGATGAGCGTTTGCATCTGCTGCCCAGCGCTTTCAGCGCGCCGCCAAATCCGTAGGGCCTGCATGCCGGTCCGCCGGGCCCCCGGCAGATCACCACCGGCCCAGCGCAGCGTGGCCAGGAGCGACAGGGCGCGCGCAACGCGCAAACGGTCGCCGAGGTCTTCGGCGAGCATGCGGGCTTTCTCCGCCGCCTTGATCGCGTCGCCGTCCGACGGCGGATGGGTGCGGGCCAGAGCGGTCCACAGATCAATTCGGCGTTGCGCGTGCCGTTGGGTTTCGGGCAAACGGTCCAGCGCGGCAAGCGCATTCCGGTAATGACGGGCGGCGTCGGCGGGGCGGCAGTCCGCCTCAGCCCGTCGTCCGGCGTGCCGTGCGCAGGCGAAGGCCAGCGCCCAATTGCCGGCGAACGGGGCGTGGTGGGGCCATCCACTCGATCCGTTCCGGCCGCCGGTCGCGGCGCAGCGCGTCCAACAGGACTGCGTGCGGCGTCGGATCATCCCGACCGGCGCCATTGGCCTCGGCCGGCCCTCCGTCCGGTTCCGGCAGGACGATGCGTCGTGCGGTGCCGGGCGGCATCCAACCAGCGGGCCGCTCGCACGCTGCGGGAGAGCGGATGACCAGCAGGCACAGCCGTGCGTCCTCGACGGTGTTGCCGAGCGCATCGAGCAGCGCCCCGGTCAGGCTACGCGTCCATTGGGCGTTTTCAACGACGATCAGCACGGGGCGTTCGTAGCACAGGTCCAGAAGGGCGGCGGCCAGCGCCTCCACGTGGAATTCAGCCTTCTGTACGCCGTCCAGCCCCATCCAGAGCGGTTGAAGCGACGGAAGGCCCAACAGGCCACGCATCGCCTCTCCGGCCAACTCGCCGCCGCCGCGTTCGGCGGCCAGGGCGATGTCCTGACGGGCCTTGTCCGGAAGACCATCGGCCAACGGCAAAAGGCTGATGGCCACCGCTTCGAGATCGTCCGGTCCCCCCAGCGGCGGCAACAGGGATTGCGGCCAGCGCAGAATGCTGAAACCGGCTGAAACGGGGCTGTGGACAAGCGCGGCGATCAGGCGGCTGGCGTCCTCGTTCGACGCGGTCAGGGAAAGGATGGAGCCGATGCCTTCCTCGGCACGGTGCAACGCATCCGCGATGTCCATCAGTGCGCGCTGGAACGCGGCACCATCGGGTGGCGCCCCGGCTTCATCCCGAGCGACTGACCGCGGCTGCGCCATCGGTTTCCCCGTGGTGTTGGTTTCAGGGAGCACAGATCCCGTTTCCGCATGCCGGGGCATGCGGAAAGACAATGGCAGATTTTGAAGTGAAGGGTCTGCACTTCTTTTGGTGATAGGTCGGGGTGATCGGAGACATACTGCCGCATGGCCCTCCGCGATCCATTGCGTCCGGAAAGCGAAACGGCGCCGCGGATTGCCGGGCGCCGTTCGTTGCTGCCTTGAGCACTCACAACCTTGCCGAACGTCTTAACCGGAAGGATCTGGTTCCTTCGGTTGCGCTCTCGGTGCCGTGTCAGCGCTTCATGGCGATGCCCTCGACCTGCGACACGTCGCGAACCGCGCCGCGGTCGGCGCTGGTGGTCAGGGCGGCATAGGCGCGCAGGGCAGGCGAGACGACGCGGTTGCGGTTGGCCGGCTTCCAGGCGTCGGCGCCCTTGGCGTTCTCGGCGTCGCGGCGGCGCTGCAGTTCCTCGGCGGACAGGGCGAGGTTGATCTTGCGGTTGGGGATGTCGATCTCGATCCGGTCGCCGTCCTGGACAAGACCGATGGCGCCGCCCTGCGCCGCTTCCGGCGAGGCGTGGCCGATCGACAGGCCCGACGTGCCGCCGGAGAAGCGGCCGTCGGTGACCAGCGCGCAGGCCTTGCCCAGCCCCTTCGACTTCAGGTAGCTGGTCGGGTAGAGCATCTCCTGCATGCCGGGGCCGCCGCGCGGGCCTTCGTAGCGGATGACCACCACGTCGCCAGCCTTGACCGTGTCGCCCAGGATGGCCTCGACCGCCGCGTCCTGGCTTTCGAAGACGCGGGCCGGGCCGGCGAAGACGAGGTTGGAGGCGTCCACGCCCGCGGTCTTCACGATGCAGCCCTTCTCGGCGATGTTGCCGAACAGCACGGCGAGGCCGCCGTCCTTGCTGAAGGCGCTGTCGACCGAGCGGATGACGCCCTTGTCGCGGTCGAGGTCCAGTTCCGGCCAGCGCTTCTCCTGGCTGAAGGCGATGGTCGTCGGGATGCCGCCGGGGGCGGCCTTGAACATGGTGTGGACGCCCTCGTCCTGGGTGCGCTTGACGTCCCAGCGGTCCAGCGCGTCGCCCAGCGTCTTGGCGTGGACGGTCGCGACGTCGCGGTTCAGCAGCCCGCCGCGGTCAAGCTCGCCCAGGATGCCGAAGATGCCGCCGGCCTTGTGCACGTCCTCAATGTGAACATCGGACACCGCCGGGGCGACTTTGCAGACGTTGGGCACACGGCGCGACAGCCGGTCGATGTCGGCCATGGTGAAGGGCACCTGACCCTCCTGCGCGGCGGCCAGCAGGTGCAGCACCGTGTTGGTGGAGCCGCCCATGGCGATGTCGAGCGTCATGGCGTTCTCGAACGCCTCGAAGGTGGCGATGCCGCGGGGCAGGGCGGTGGAATCCTCCTCCTGGTACCAGCGGCGGCACAGCTCAACCGCCATGCGGCCGGCGGCCAGGAACAGCTCCTTGCGGTCGGCGTGGGTCGCCAGGATGGTGCCGTTGCCGGGCAGGGAAAGGCCCAGCGCCTCGGTCAGGCAGTTCATCGAGTTGGCGGTGAACATGCCGGAGCAGGAGCCGCAGGTCGGGCAGGAGCCGCGCTCCATCACCGCCGCCTCCTCGTCGGTCACCGTCGGGTCGGCGGCGGCGACCATGGCGTCGATCAGATCCACGGCCTTGGTCTTGCCACGCCAGTTGACCTTGCCGGCCTCCATTGGGCCGCCCGACACGAAGACCGCCGGGATGTTCAACCGCATGGCGGCCATCAGCATGCCGGGGGTGATCTTGTCGCAGTTGGAGATGCAGACCAGCGCGTCGGCGCAGTGGGCGTTCACCATATACTCGACGGCGTCGGCGATCAGCTCGCGCGAGGGCAAGCTGTAGAGCATGCCGTCGTGGCCCATGGCGATGCCGTCGTCCACGGCGATGGTGTTGAATTCCTTGGCGACGCCGCCGGCCTTCTCGATCTCGCGGGCGACGAGCTGACCCAGATCCTTCAGGTGGACGTGCCCCGGCACGAACTGGGTGAAGGAGTTGGCGATCGCGATGATCGGCTTGCCGAAATCGCCGTCCTTCATGCCCGTCGCGCGCCACAGGCCGCGGGCGCCCGCCATGTTGCGGCCGTGCGTGGAAGTGCGGGAGCGATAATGCGGCATGTCTCTACCTCAGGGATCGAACATTGCGTGCGGATGCGCAGGGGCAGCAACACTAGCAATCCCGAAGGCCAGAAACCAGACCTCTCGTTCCCTTTTGGGCCCCATTTTCCGGCAGGCGGGGCATAGGAGCTTTGCGGAGAACGGGGAGGGGGAGCGCCCCGCCCCGTCAGCCGCGCGACGCGTCCCGGCGCGCCGCCTTGCCCGGCTTTCCGCTGGCCGCCCCGCCTCGGGAGATCTGGCCGCCGGTCTTTGTGGTGCCGGTCTGCTCCGTCCGTCCGGCGGCCACCGCCGACAGATTCTCCGCCGCTGCCCGCGTGCCGCCGCCCCGAGTGGCCTTGGGAGCCGCCTTGGGAGTGGCTTCGGGCGCCGCTTTTGGTTTTTCCGATCTTGGCTTCATGCTGGCCGTTTTGGAGCGCCGTTTCGGTGAGGCATCCGACGCGCTGCTTTCCGTCTCCTCGCTTTGCCGCTCCGCGCGGATCTCGTCGTCGACCTCGGCTTCGGCCTGAGCCCAATGCTCGTCATGCCGGCCGTCGGGGCGACCATCCCGTTCCCAAATGTCGTGGGCGCGGCGGCGAACACGCTCGGCCCGATCCTGGTCCGGCTTTCGGCTCATGGGGTTGCCTCCTCCTGGTCATGGCGGATCACGGACCGGGCGGGTCACGGACCGGCCTTCCCGTCACAACGCAGGAGAGAGGCAGTGGTTTCAAACCATCCGAAACGACGGACCAAACCGCGGGCGATGCCCCGTCAACGGCTGTCCTGCCCGACGAACCGGCTTTCGAAGCGGGCGGCGTCGGCGGGGGCCAAGGCCACGTGCACATGGGCCTGCCCATCCTCGTCCCGGCGATCCAGCACCTGCCCATGCTCGTACAGCCACGCCAGGGCGCGTCCGTCCGACAGGTTGACGCTCAGCTCCAGCACCTGCCGCTCGGCCGATACGCGGCGGTCCAGAAGATCCAGCAGGTCGTCCAGCCCCTCCCCGGTCAGGGCGGACACGGCGACGGCCCGTTCCTCTCCCTCCATCATCCGCTGGTTGGCGAGGCGCATGTGGAGCGCGCCGCGGGCCGTCGCCGGCATCTGGTCGGTCTTGTTCAAAACCTCCACCACCCGCGGGTCGTTGGCGGCATCGATCCCGAGGTCGGCCAGCACAGAATCCACGTCCGCCTTCTGCGCCGCCGTGTCGGGATGCGAGACGTCGCGGACATGCAGGATCAGGTCGGCGGCCTGCACCTCCTCCAGCGTCGCGCGGAAGGCGGCGACGAGTTGGGTCGGCAGTTCCGACACGAAGCCCACCGTGTCCGACAAAGCCATGGTCTTGCCGGAGGAGAGCGCGATCCGGCGCACCGTGGGGTCGAGCGTGGCGAACAGCATGTCCTCGGCGGCGACCCCAGCGCCGGACAGCCGGTTGAACAGCGTCGATTTGCCGGCGTTGGTGTAGCCGACCAGCGCCACCAGCGGCGTGCCGCCGCGCTGCCGGGCGGAGCGGTGCAGCTTGCGGGTCCGCCGCACCTCCTCCAGATCCGACTTCAGGCGGCTGATGCGCTCGGCGATCAGACGGCGGTCGAGTTCGAGTTGGCTTTCGCCGGGGCCGCCCAGGAAGCCGAAACCGCCGCGCTGCCGCTCCAGGTGGGTCCAGGACCGCACCAGCCGCGAGCGCTGGTAGGTGAGGGCCGCCAACTCGACCTGCAACTGGCCCTCGCGGGTGTGGGCGCGCTCCCCGAAGATTTCCAGGATGAGGCCGGTGCGGTCAATCACCTTGGCCATGCAGCGGCGCTCCAGATTGCGCTGCTGCACCGGGCTGAGCGGATGGTCGATCACCACCAGATCGGCGTGGAAGGCTTCCACCATGCCGCCGATCCGATCGGCGGTGCCGCGCCCGAACAGGGTGGCGGGGTCGGGGCGGGCGACGCGGATCACCTCGGCGTGCGGCACCTCCAGGCGGATGGCCTGGGCAAGCGCGATCGCTTCGGAGAGCCGCGCGTCGGGCTGGCGCGCCGCGGCGTTTCCATCGTCGGGGTGCGTGGGCAGGACCGGCAGGATAACCAGGGCGCGGCCGGCGGAGGGCGGTCCCGCCCCGTCAGGATCGTTGCCCTGGACGCTACGGGAAACGAAGGCGGCGGAACGGGGTGACGGGCGGTCGTCGGAATCAGGCATCGGGCTGGCACCGTTCCTTCTGGCGATGGGGTTGAGCGATCAAGAGTTGCAGGTCCGCAAAAAACAGCGCGCCGCTGCCGCGGTTCCAAAACCGTCCGGAATCGTGCACAAACCGGTGGCGTGTAACCTCTGGACATACTCCCATCATGTCATCCTTGGACCGCGGCGCCGCCTCACCCCATACGGTCATGCCCAACCGGTCCGCCGGCGTGCCCGGCACCGGCGTGCTGGACCGCTGGCCCTGGTGGGGGCTGTGCGCGGCGCTGGCGGCGGTGATGGTGGCGTCGGCCCTGGCGATAGGCTTCCGCACCCCTTACTGGTCGCACGCCGACCAGGATCTGGTGCTGGCCTATCACGGGCTGCTGTTCAGCGAGGGGCTGCCCCAGGAGTATTTCGACCATCCCGGCTACACCTATTTCCTGGTGATCGAGGTCTGGTACCGGCTGCTGCACGCGCTTGGCCTGATGCCGGTCATCACCCTCTCCGGCCTGCCGCCCGCCGCCGACACCGCAGCCTACAACGCGGCCTGGCAGAATTTGGTGGAGGCCGGGCGGGCTCTGTCCATCCTCGTCACCACCGGCTTCGCGCTGATCTACGCCAACCTCGTCCGCGCGCTGGTCGGCGATCGTCGGGTGGCCTTCCTGGCGGCCGTGGTGATGGCCTTCGGCATCGGCCTGTCCACCCAGGCGCGGCAGATGCGCACCGACCTGCTGTCGGCCTCCTTCGTGGTGACGGCGCTTCTTCTGGTGCTGGTCGCCATCCGCACCGCACCGGGATGGCGGCCTCTGCTGCTTCTCGGGCTGGCCGGGCTGCTGGCCGGACTGGCGGTGGTGACGAAGATCCAGGCGATCTTCCTGGCGCTGGGCATTCCGGTGATTGCGCTGGCCTTCGGGCGCCGCTTCGCGGGGGAGGGCGGACGATACTGGATCGCCGCCGGGATTCTGGCTCTGGCGGCGGGCGCGGCGGCGCTGCCCGCGGTGGCCCTGATCCAGCATGGCATCGCCAGCGCCGGCCAGTCGCTCTATCCCTACCGTCCGGTCGGCGGCGGATTGTCGGGGGTCTATCAGGGGATCATCGTCGGCTGGGCCTTTCTCGGCATGGCCGTCTACGCGGCGGTGTGGCGGGTGCGCCTGTCCTACGCGGCGGCGGCCATGGCGGCGGTCGCGCTCGGGCTGGCGCTCGGCGTGCTCGCCCTGACGATCCGCCCGCATGAGCAGAACGTCATCGCCGTCGCCAACCTGATCGAGCACATGTTCGTCTTCACCACCTGGAAGCATCAGGTGGCGCTCCAGGGGCAGGAGCAGGTGCTCTCCGACGGGCTGGTGACGCTGCTGGCGAAGGGGCTGTGGCGCACGCTGGCGATCCGCACCATCGTCTTACACCCCGACAACATTCCGCAGACCGTCGTGGTGGAGTGGTTCATCATCGGCGGCTGCATCGTCCTGTGGCGCCGAGGGGAGCGGGTGGCCGCGGCGCAGGCGGCGCTTCTGCTGCTGGTCGCCTGGGGTTTGGAGACGCTGTTCTCCCTGCGCGGCTTCCAGCGGGCCTACGCCGCCTACACCGACCCGTTGATGGGGCTTGCCGCGGCCTGGGTGCTGCTGTGCCTGCCCGGTCTTCTGGAGCGCACCCGGACGCGCCGCTGGATATTCGGCATGGTGGCGCTGGTGGTGGTGGTCGCCCAGGTCTGGCCCGCCATCGAGGCCATCCGCCTGCCCAACCCGGCCGGCCAATGCGGCTGGATACCCACTTATATGAAGCGGGTCGAGCCCTTCCCCTTCTGCCGCCCCGGTTGAGGCGCGGCGCGGGCGTCCCACATCATGGGGATAGGCTGACCACGAGGCTCGACCCCATGGACGACACCGCCGACACCCCCTGGAAGACCGATCCGGACGCCCCCGACGCCGCGGGGAATGCTGCGGGAGGGGGAGGCGCCGACGAACTGGATCGGCGGGTGGCCGCCGCAGCGATGCGGCTCGCCGCCGGGCAGGGCTGGCGCAACACCGGGTTGCTGGCGATCGCACGGGCGGCGGGGGTGGCGCCTGACGTCTTCTACCGCCGCTTTCCCGATCGCTCCGATGTGCTGGCCGCCGTGTCGCGGGTCGCCGACACCGCGGTTCTCGCCGACGACGCGCCAGCCGGTCCGGACGAGAGCGCCCGCGACCGGCTGTTCGACGTGATGATGCGCCGTTACGACGCTTTGCTGCCCTACCGGGACGGGTTGCGCTCGGTCGTCCGCGACCTGCGGCGGGAGCCGCTGACCGCGCTGGCCTTCTCCCGTCATTTCGGGCGGTCGATGGCCTGGATGCTGCGTGCCGCCGGGGTGGGGGCCGACCGGACCGGCGGCGCCCTGCTCGTGGCCGGGCTGGGCGCGGTGCAGGCGCGGGTCATGCGCGTCTTCTTGGAGGACGACAGCGCCGACCTGTCGCGGACCATGGCGGCGCTCGATTCCGAACTGCGGCGGGCGGAACGCTGGGCTGGGGCATTACGCCGCAGATCCGGACGCGACTCCGCAACCGAATCGCCCACAGCCCCGCAGGGCGCCGTGGAACCGACCAGGGAACCAGGAAGCGCGTCCGCCGGTTGAGGTTCCGTAGGACGCAGTGTAGCCCCTGGTGCGACGCACAAGGGCGTTGACTATCTTTTTGGCAATCTGCATAGTCGCGCCACAGGTTTGCTGCGCCGCAGCACGCCGAATGAATCCTTTCGTCGGGGGTGAGAACCATGGCCAAGCAGACCGGTAACCCGTTCCTCGAATTCGATCTGTCCAAGATGCTGGGCGAATACAAGGTGCCGGGCCTGGACATCGAGTCCATCCTGGCGAGCCAGCGTAAGAACATCGAGGCGGTGACCGCCGCCAACCAGCTCGCGATCGAGGGTCTGCAGGCCGTGCTGCGCCGCCAGGCCGAGATCGTCCGCTCCTCCGTCGAGGAGGCCGGCAGCTACGTGAATCAGGTCGCCGCCGCCGGCACGCCGGAAGAGAAGGCCGCCAAGCAGGCCGAACTGGTGAAGACCGCCTTCGAGAAGGCCCTGTCGAACATCAAGGAACTGGCCGAGCTGGTCGCCAAGTCCAACACCGAGGCCGCCGACGTGCTGTCCAAGCGCGTGTCGGAGAGCCTGGACGAGGTCAAGGCCGCCATCGCCAAGAAGTAAGCTCCGCTTCAGGCGGAGAGTGCCGCAAGGGGCCGCCCACCGGGGCGGCCCTTTCGCGTTTCAGCGTCGCCGCCGTCGATGATAGCTTTGCCCGTGACGATTGAAACCGTGACAACCGCAATAGGGCAGGGACGAGACCCGTGACCATAAGTTACGACGATTTTCTGAAGGTGGACATCCGCGTCGGCACCATCACCGCGGCGGAGCCTTTTCCGGAGGCGCGCAAGCCCGCTTACAAGCTGACCATCGACTTCGGGCCGGAAATCGGGACCCGGCGCAGCTCCGCCCAGATCACGCGCCACTATACGCTCAATGAGCTGGTGGGGCGGCAGGTGCTGGGCGTGGTGAACTTCCCGCCCAAGCGCATCGGCCCTTTCACCAGCGAGGTTCTGTGTCTGGGCCTGCCCGACGCGGATGGCGAGGTGGTGCTGGTCGGACCCGGGCAGGGCGTGCCGAACGGCGGGCGGCTGTACTGAGGTCAACGAAAAGCAAAAGGGCCGGGAGGCGTTGCCGCCCCGGCCCTTTTGTTTTGGGCGAAGCCCCTTACTCGGCGCGCTCGATGGAGCCCCAGAGGTCGTATTCGTCGGCGTGCTCGATGGTCACGTCCACGATGTCGCCCGGCTTCACGTTCGTTTCGCCGTTCAGGAAGACGTTGCCGTCGATCTCCGGGGCATCGGCGTAGGAACGGCCGATGGCGCCCTCCTCGTCGACCTCGTCGATGAGGACGCCGAGCGTGAACCCGACCTTCTGCTGGAGCCGCTCGGCGCTGATCGCCTTTTGCGTTTCCATGAAGCGCTCCCAGCGCTCCTGCTTGACCTCTTCCGGCACGGCGCCGGGAAGGTCGTTGGCGGTGGCGCCCTCGACCGGCTCGTACTTGAAGCAGCCGACGCGGTCGAGCTGCGCTTCCTTCAGCCAGTCCAGCATGAACTGGAAGTCCTCCTCCGTCTCGCCGGGGAAGCCGGTGATGAAGGTGGAGCGCAGCACCAGATGCGGGCATTCCTGCCGCCACTTCCGGATGCGGTCGAGCTGCTTCTCCTGGGCCGCCGGACGGCGCATCGCCTTCAGCACGGTGGGGGAGGCGTGCTGGAACGGGATGTCCAGATAGGGGAGGATGCGGCCCTCCGCCATCAGCGGGATCACCTCGTCCACATGCGGGTAGGGGTAGACGTAGTGCAGGCGCACCCAGACGTCGAAGTTCGCCAGCTCGCGGCAGAGGTCGATGAAGCGCGCCTTCACCTTGCGCCCGTACCAGTCCTCTTCCGCGTACTTGCGGTCGACGCCGTAGGCGCTGGTGTCCTGGGAGATGACCAGCAGTTCCTTGACGCCAGCGGTCGCCAGCTTTTCCGCCTCGCGCAGGACCGAAGCGACCGGACGGCTGACCAGATCGCCGCGCAGGGACGGGATGATGCAGAAGCTGCAGCGGTTGTTGCAGCCTTCCGAAATCTTCAGATAGGCGTAGTGGCGCGGGGTCAGCCGCAGCCCTTCCGGCGGCACCAGATCGGTGAAGGGGTCGTGGACCGGCGGCACGGCATCGTGCACCGCGTTGACCACCTGCTCGTACTGGTGGGGGCCGGTGACGGCCAGCACGTCCGGATGGACCTGCCGGATCATGTCCGATTCCACGCCCATGCAGCCGGTCACGATGACCCGGCCGTTTTCCTTGATCGCCTCGCCGATGGCCTCCAGCGATTCCTTCTTGGCGGAATCGAGGAAGCCGCAGGTGTTGACCAGCACGACGTCCGCGCCGTCGTAGGACGGCGAGATCTCGTAGCCTTCGGCGCGCAGGCGCGTGAGGATGCGCTCGGAGTCGACGAGCGCTTTGGGACAGCCCAGGCTGACGATCCCCACCTTGGGGGAGGAAGCCGGGTTGGTCTTGAAACCGGGAATGGACGGGGGCGTGCTGGTCATGGCGCGCATATATAGGCGAGTCGCGGCGCAACGCCAGACAAAACGCGCGGCGCAGCTCCGACACGAGGTGGTAGGTGCCCTGCGTTGTCTCCGCACCTGTCCGGTAATCCGCACGGCGCCACAGGGGGGTGCGACACCTTGTGCTGAATGAGGTTTGAGGTCAATGTTTCGTTTACCCTCCCGATACCGTAGTGTGCGGCTCGTCGTCGGGGGTGGGGAGTCATGGACTTGCCTACTGGGGTATGTTAGTTTGGTGTTTGTATAGTCTCTGAAACGTACAGACTCGTTGCCGGCACTTGCTGTGCAGCGCTTGTTTATTCTGGCAACTGTCGAGACCCCGCTGCCATGTCGAAAAGCCCGCCGTCCCTGGCTTCGGCGCAAGCGATTGCCGAGGTCATGATGCACATCGGCCATATCGCCGACAGCATGGGCTATACGCAGGGCTTGAAACCGTCGCAATGGACGGCGTTGCGCTACTTCGCGCGCGCCAACGACAGTCAGCGGACGGTGTCCGCCTTCGCCGACTTTCACGCGACGACCCGCGGCGCGGCGTCCCAGATGGTCGAGGTCCTGGTGACGAAGGAACTGCTGACGCGCGTCCCGGTGCCGGAGGACCGCCGCGTCGTGCAGCTTCACCCCACGGAGAAGGCGCTGGCCCTTCTCGAACATGATCCGCTGAAGGACTTCGCCGCGGTCATCGGGGCCCTGCCGGGACCGGAGCAGTTCCAACTCGCGGACCTGCTGTCGCGCGTGCTGAAGGGGTTGTTGAGCAAACGGGCCTGAACAGGAGGGGTGCTGTTGCCCCCACCCAAACCCTCCCCCGCTTCGCAGGAGAGGGAGGTCAATCCCCTCCCCTGCGAAGCGGGGGAGGGATAGGGAGGGGGCACCACGCATCCCGGGAGTGACAACATGCCCCGCATCGCCCTATTCATCTCACAGAGGCTGGTGAAGGCGGTCTTCGTCGTTCTGGCGATCGCCGTGTTCAACTTCTTCCTGGTCCACGCAGCGCCCGGCGATCCCGCCGCGGTGATGGCGGGCGAGGCCGGGGCCGCCGATGCCAAGTTCGTCGAACAGCTCCGCCAGCAGTTCGGCCTCGACCGCCCCCTGTACGAGCAGCTCGGCACCTACATGTCCAAGGTGGTGCAGGCCGACCTCGGCTATTCCTACCGCCAGCAGCGCCCCGTCTTCGACCTGCTGATGGACCGCCTGCCCGTCACCCTGTCGCTGACGCTGACCGCCTTCGTGCTGGCCCTGCTGGGCGGCATCGCGCTGGGCACGCTGGCGGCGATGCGCGCCGGTACCTGGTCGGACACCGCCATCACCGTGGTCGGCCTGACCGCCTACGCGACGCCGATCTTCTGGATCGGCCTGATGCTGATCCTCCTCTTCTCGGTCAATCTCGGCTGGCTGCCCGCCTTCGGCACGGAGAGCATCGGCGCCGGCTACACCGGCTGGGACGCCTTCCTCGACCGGGCCAAGCACCTCGTGCTGCCGGTGACCACGCTCGGCCTCTTCTACATGGCCGTCTACACCCGGCTGACCCGCGCCTCGATCCTGGAGGTGCGCGACATGGACTTCGTCAAGACGGCGCGGGCCAAGGGCCTGCCGGAATGGCGCATCGTATCGGTGCACATCCTGCGCAACGCCATCCTGCCCGTCATCACGGTGGCGGGGTTCCAGGCGGGCCACCTGATCGGCGGCTCCATCCTGATCGAGACCGTCTTCGCGCTCCCCGGCATCGGGCGCCTCGCCTTCGAGGCCGTGTTGCAGCGCGACTATCAGGTCCTGCTCGGCATCTTCCTTCTGACCTCGGTGGTGGTGGTGGTGTTCAACCTGCTGACCGACCTGATCTATTCCCTCGTCGATCCGCGCATCGAGGTGGCGCCATGACCGCCGCGGCCATCACCCCCGCCCGCAAGGGCTCCGGCTTCTGGAACGCCTTCGCCCGCAACAAGGGCGCGGTGATCGGGCTGGCCTTCCTGACCCTGATCATCCTGATGGCGGCCTTTGCCGACGTGCTGTACCCGGACAGCCCGTGGGACATGACCGCGATGCCCTTCCAGCCGCCGCTGTCGGAGGATGCGCTGCTCGGCTCCGACACGCTGGGCCGCGACATCGCGGCGGGCATCGCCCATGGGGCGCGGGTGTCGCTGCTGATCGGGCTGACCTCGACCGCCGTCGCCGTGCTGATCGGCGTGTTCCTGGGCGCCGTCTCCGGCTTCTACGGCGGGCGCGTCGACGATCTGGTGATGCGCTTCACCGAGCTGTTCCAGACCATCCCGAACTTCGTGCTGGCCGTGGTGCTGGTGGCGATCTTCACGCCGTCGCTGACCTCCATCGTGCTGGCCATCGCCATCGTCTCCTGGCCGCCGCTGGCGCGGCTGGCGCGCGGCGAGTTCATGAGCCTGCGCAGCCGCGAGTTCGTGCACGCTGCGGTGACCACCGGCCAGTCGAACATGACGATCATCTGGCGCCAGATCCTGCCCAACAGCCTGTCCCCGATCATCGTGTCGGCCTCGCTGATGGTGGCGACGGCGATCCTGCTGGAAAGCTCCCTCTCCTTCCTCGGGCTCGGCGATCCGAACCTGATGAGCTGGGGCTACATGGTGGGTGCGGCCCGCACCGTGATCCGTCAGGCCTGGTGGATGAGCTTCTTCCCCGGCATCGCGATCCTTCTGACCGTGCTCGCCCTCAACCTCGTGGGTGAGGGGCTGAACGACGCGCTGAATCCCAAGCTGGCGCGAAAGGGCCGTTCCTGATGACCGAGACGCCTCTCCTCGACGTCCGCAACCTGACCATCGACCTGCCGCGCGGCGCCGACCGCCCGCATGCCGTCGAGGATCTGACCTTCACACTGGAGCCTGGGGAAATCCTCTGCGTGGTCGGCGAGTCCGGGTCGGGCAAGTCGATGACCGCGCACGCCGTGATGGGCCTGCTGCCCAAGGCGGTGACGGTGTCGTCGGGCGAAATCCGCCACCAGGGCACCAACGTGTTCAGCCTGCCGGAGCGCGACCAGCGCGCGCTTCGCGGCGGCCGCATCGCCATGATCTTCCAGGAGCCGATGACGGCGCTGAACCCGCTGATGCGGGTCGGCGACCAGATCGACGAGGTTCTGCGCTACCACACCACGCTCGACCGCGCCGCCCGCCGGGCGCGCGTGGTGGAGCTTCTCGCCTCGGTCGGCCTGCCGGAGCCGGACCATCTGCGCCGCAGCTACCCGTTCCGCCTGTCGGGTGGCCAGCGCCAGCGCGTGATGATCGCCATGGCGCTGGCGGTGGAGCCGGACATCCTGATCGCCGACGAGCCGACGACCGCGCTCGACGTCACCACCCAGAAGCAGATCCTGGAACTGATCCAGGACATCCAGGCCAAGCGCCGCATGGGCGTGATGTTCATCACCCACGACTTCGGCGTGGTGGCGGAGATCGCCCACCGCGTGGCGGTGATGCAGCGCGGCCGGATCGTCGAGATCGGCACCGCCGAGGAGGTCCTGAACCGTCCGAAGCACCCCTACACCCGCCAGCTCATCGCCGCCGTCCCGCACCTGATCGAGCACCGCGAGGACTTCACCCGCGCCCGCCAGCCGGTGCTGACGGCGGAGAAGGTGTGCAAGACCTTCCACCTCGGCGGCGGCTTCTTCACGCCGGGGCGCAAGGTGGTGGCGGGCGACGACCTGTCGCTGACCATCCACCAGGGCGAGACGGTCGGGCTGGTCGGCGAGTCCGGCTCCGGCAAATCGACGCTCGGCCGCTCCATCGTCGGGCTGATCAAGCCGGATTCGGGCAAGATCCTGTTCGAGGGCGTCGATCTTCTGTCGCTGTCGCGCCCGGCCTTCCGGCCCTACCGGCGGCACGTGCAGATGGTCTTCCAGGACCCCTACGCCTCGCTGAACCCGCGCCACACCGTGGGCGACATCATCACCCAGGGGCCGGTGGCCTTCGGCGAGGACCGCAGCAAGGCGCTCGACAAGGCGAAGGCACTGTTGAAGCTCGTCGGGCTCGACGCCTCGGCGGCGGAGCGCTTCCCGCACGAGTTCTCCGGCGGGCAGCGCCAGCGCATCTCCATCGCGCGCGCCCTGGCGCTGGAGCCGAAGCTGCTGATCGCGGATGAGCCGGTGTCGGCGCTCGACGTGTCGGTGCAGGCCCAGGTGCTCGACCTTCTGGAGGATCTGCGGCACCGGCTGAACCTGTCGATGCTGTTCATCACCCACGACCTGCGCATCGCCGCCCAGATCTGCGACACCATCGCGGTCATGCAGAAGGGCCGCATCGTCGAGATCGGCCCGGCGAAGGAGGTGTTCGGCAACCCGCAGCACGCCTACACCCGCACCCTCCTGGACGCCATCCCCGGCAAGGGCTGGACCATCCCGGAGGACGTGGTTCCGGTAACGCGGCGGTCGGCCGCCCTGCGCAACAGCGCCTGACGGGACGGTCATGAAGGTCGCCGTCATCGGGGCCGGGGCGGTCGGCGGTCTGATCGCCGCGCGGTTGACCGCCGCCGGGCTGCCGGCCTCGCTGGTCGCCCGGCGGCGGACGCTCGACACGCTGCGGCGCGACGGGCTGACCGTCGAAGGCCCCTCGGGCCGTCCGGTGACGGTGCGGCCCCTGGTGACCGACGACACGCTGGCCCTCGGCCCGCAGGACGTGGTGGTGCTGGCGGTGCCCTCCCCCCTGCTGACCGAGGTGCTGGACCTGCTTCTCCCCCTGCTGGGGCCGAAGACGCGGCTGGTGCCGGTGGTCGGCGGAATTCCCTGGTGGTACACGGCGGATGGAACTCTCGGAGGCCCGCTGTCGTCGGTCGATCCCAAGGGGCTGCTGTCGGACGCCATCCCGGCGGACCGCATCGTCGGCGCCGTCGCCCGCGTGGCGGTGGAGCGGCGGACCCCCGGCTATCTGCGGCATCTCGGCGGGCTGCGTCTCGCCCTCGGTCCGGTGGCGGGGAGCGAGGGCGCCAGGGATCTGGCGGCTCTGTTCGGGGCAGGCGGCTTCAACGCGCTGGCCGTGCCGGACATCCGGGCGGAGGTGTGGACGGCGCTGCTGGCACCCTTCGCCTTCGGCCTGCTCGGCCTCGCCACCGGCAAGACGGCGCAGGAGATCGCCCACGACGACGCGCTCCAGCCGACCTTCGCCGCGGTGGTGGAGGACGTGCTGGCCCTGTCAGCGGCGCTCGGTCACCCGGCGACGGCGAAGGTCGAGGATGTGTGGACCATGGCCCAGCATCCGGGCCGCATCCGGCCGGCGCTGCGCGCCGACGTGGCGGCGGGCCGGCGGGCGGAGATCGAGGCGGTGCTGGACGCGCCGCTGGAATTGGCAAACAGGGCGGGGCTGAGCCTGCCCACGGTGACCGGACTGCTGACCGCGGTTCGCGCCGACACTCAACAATAATTCGGAATTGGGATCGGGATAGGGACCATGTCTGACCTGCGCATCGACGGCGACCGCCTGTGGCGGACCCTGATGGACTTGGCGAAGATCGGCGCGACGCCGAAGGGCGGCCTGTGCCGGCTGGCGCTGACCGACCTCGACAAGGAGGGCCGCGACCTCTTCGTGCGCTGGTGTGAGGAAGCCGGCTGCACCGTGACCGTGGACGAGGTGGGCAACATCTTCGCCCGCCGTCCGGGCCGCAGCCCCGACCGTCCCGCCGTCTGCATGGGCAGCCATCTGGACACCCAGCCGACCGGCGGCCGCTTCGACGGCATCTACGGCGTGCTGGCCGGGCTGGAGGTCATCCGCAGCTTCAACGACCAGGGCATCGAGACGGACGCCCCCATCGACCTGATCGTCTGGACCAACGAGGAGGGCGCACGCTTCTCCCCGCCGATGCTGGGCTCCGGCGTGGCGATGGGCGTCTTCACGCTCGACCATGTGCTGGACATCCGCGATACCGATGGCGTCCGCCTGGGCGACGAGTTGGCGCGCATCGGCTACAAGGGCAGCGTTCCCGTCACCGGCCACGCCATGGGCGCCTATTTCGAGGCGCACATCGAGCAGGGTCCGGTGCTGGAGGCCGAGGATGTCGAGATCGGCGTGGTGACCGGCGCGCAGGGCCAGCGCTGGTACGAGGCGACGGTGACGGGCCGTGAATCCCACGCCGGGCCGACGCCGATGCGCCTGCGCCGCGACGCGCTGGCGGGTGCGGCCGTGATGATGGAGGCGGTGGAGGCCATCGCGCTGGAGGTCGGCGGCGACGCCTGCTCGACCATCGGGCGCGTCCAGGTCCATCCTGACTCCCGCAACGTCATTCCCGGCCGCGTCTGGTTCACCATCGACCTGCGCAACCCCGACCCCGACGCGTTGGCCCGCATGGACGCCATGCTGCGCGAGCGGCTGGCCGCCATCGCGGACAAGCGTGGCCTGACGCTGGAACTGACCGACTTCTGGGCCTTCCCGACCACGCCCTTCGCGCCGGAGCTGGTCGGCCATGTCCGCCGCTCGGTGGAGCGGCGCGGCTTCAGCCACCGCGACATCGTGTCCGGGGCCGGCCATGACGCGGTCTATGTCGCGCGCAAGGTGCCGACGGCGATGATCTTCATCCCCTGCGAGAACGGCCTCAGCCACAACGAGGCGGAGAACATCAAGCCTGAACACGCCGCGTCCGGCTGCGCGGTGCTGGCCGACGCGGTTCTGGCGACCGCCGGGTAAAGCACAATTCTCCCTCTCCCCTCTGGGGAGAGGAAATCCATCCACTCCGGGAGCCTGTCCATGCGCTACGTCTTTGCCGAGGCCCAGTTGCGCCATCGTCCGCCGACCTTCCTGGTGCGCGGCCAGCCGAAGCCCTCGCCGGAAAAGGCGGAACGGGCGGAGGCGCTCGTCGGCTCCCTGCGGGCGCGCGGCGTGACGGTGGAGGAGCCGCCGTCCTACGGCGCCGGCCCGCGTGCGGCGGTCCACTCGGCCGATTACCTGCGCTTCCTGGAAACCGCCCACGCCCGCTGGTCGGCCCTGCCCGACGCGTCGGAGGTCATCGTCCCCAACGTCCACCGCAACACCGACATGGCCGAGTATCCCACGGGCATCGTCGGCCAAGCGGGCTGGCACATGGCGGACACCGCCTGCCCGATCGGCGCGGGCACCTGGGAGGCGGTCTGCGGCGGCGCCGACACGGCGGTCCACGCGGCGCTGATGGTGGCGAGCGGGCAAGAGCGCGCGGCCTACGCCCTGTGCCGCCCGCCGGGGCACCACGCGTCCCGCGACATGGCCGGGGGCTTCTGCTACATCAACAACGCCGCCGTCGCCGCCCAGGCGATGCTGCCGGTGCTGGCCCAGCAGGGCCGCGCGCCGCGCGTCGCCGTCTTCGACGTGGACGTCCATCACGGCAACGGCACGCAGGCCATCTTCTACGAGCGCGACGACGTGCTGGTGGTGTCGATCCACGGCGATCCCAACAACTTCTACCCGTGGTTCGCCGGCTACGCGCACGAGCGCGGCAAGGGCCGCGGCCTCGGCAGCAACCTGAACATCCCCCTGCCCATGGGCACCGAGGAGTCCACCTTCCTCGACGCGGTGGACGGGGCGCTGACCCACATCGCCGCCTTCGGGCCGGAGGCGCTGGTGCTGTCGCTGGGCTTCGACACCTACGTCGGCGACCCGCTGGCGTTCTTCAAGGTGACGACGCCGGGCTTCGCCACGCTCGGCCGCAAGATCGCCGGTGCCGGCCTGCCGACCGTGGTTGTACAGGAGGGCGGTTACGATTGCGACGCGCTGGCGGTGAATCTCGCCAGCTTCCTGGATGGCTTCGAGAGCGGGCTCACGGAGGCGGCACGATGATCGGCGCGGAAATCCTGGTCCGGACGCTGGTGGCGAACGGCGTCGACACCTGCTTCGCCAACCCCGGCACGTCGGAACTGCACGCGCTGGCCGCCTTCGACAGCATGCCCGGCGCGCGCTGCGTCCCGACGCTGTTCGAAGGGGTGGCGACGGGGGCGGCGGACGGCTACGCCCGCATGACCGACCGCCCCGCGGCCACGCTGCTGCATCTTGGGCCGGGCTTGGCGAATGGCCTCGCCAACCTGCACAACGCCCGGCGCGCCTGCGTGCCGATGGTCAACATCGTCGGCGACCACGCGACGTGGCACCGCGGCGTCGACGCGCCGCTGACCTCCGACGTGGAAGGCTTGGCGAAGCCCATGTCCGCCTGGGTGCGCACGGTGCCGGACGCCGCCTCGGTCGCCGCGGACACGGCGGAGGCCATCCGCGCCGCCCTGACCCCGCCCTGCGGCGTGTCCACCCTGATCCTGCCGTCCGACTCCTCCTGGGACGACACGGCGGCGACCGACCCGGTCATCGTCGAGCCGCCCGCCCCCGCCGCCCCGGACGCCGAGGCCCTGCGCGCCGCCGCCGACGCCCTGCGGAGCGGTGAGCGGGTGGTTGTCCTGCTGAACGGCCGCGCCACGCGGGCGGAGGGGCTGGCCCTGGCTGGCCGGATCGCTGCCGCGACCGGCGCCAAACTCTACGCCCACACCGGTGCCACCCGCATCGAGCGCGGGGCGGGCCGCGTGACGGTGGAGCGTTTCCCCTACCCCATCGACCTCGGCATCGCCGCGTTGGCCGGGGCAAAGCACGTCGTCCTGATCGGTTCGGGGGAGCCAGTCGGTTTCTTCGGCTACCCCGACAAGCCCAGCCGTCTGGCGCCGGAGGATTGCCGCATCCACGCCGTCGCCCCGCCGGGCAGCGACGCCCTGGCCGCCCTGCGCCGGCTGGTCGAGGCGGTGGGCGCCGCCGGCACGCCGGTTCCGGTTCAGCCGCTCGCCCCGCCCGCTCCGGCGACCGGTGCTCTCACCGCCGACAGCGTCGGCCAGTCCCTGGCGGCCCTGCTGCCGGAGGGCGCCATCGTGGTGGACGAGGGGATTTCCTCCAGCCCGATGGTCTACACGGCCTGCGCCGGGGCGCGCCCGCACGACTGGCTGACCATCACCGGCGGCGCCATCGGCATCGGAATGCCGCTGGCGCTGGGTGCCGCCATCGCCTGCCCCGACCGCAAGGTGGTGACCCTCCAGGCGGACGGCAGCGGCATGTACACGCTCCAGGCCCTGTGGAGCCAGGCGCGCGAGCAGGCCGACGTGGTGACGATCATCTTCGCCAACCGCCGCTACGGCATCCTGCAATGGGAGCTGGGCAACCTCGGCTTCCGCGACATGGGGCCGAACGCCCGCAACTGCACGGAGCTGGGCCGCCCGGACCTCGATTGGGTGGCGCTCGCCCGCGGCATGGGGGTGGAAGGCGGACAGGCCACCGACGCAGAGAGCTTCAACCACTTGCTGACGACCGCCTTTTCCCGCAAGGGTCCTTTCCTGATCGAAGCGGTGATCTGACGAACAACAACATATCCCTGCGCCCCCTCAAGGGGCGCGGGGGATAAGGGAGGACAGCATGACCACGCCCAAGAAGAGCGCGCGGAAAGTCATCATCACCTGCGCGGTCACCGGTTCCATCCACACGCCCAGCATGTCGCCGCACCTGCCGGTGACTCCGGACCAGATTGCGGCGGAGGCCATCGCCGCGGTGGAGGCCGGGGCGGCCATCGTCCACCTGCACGCCCGCGACCCGGAGACCGGCCGCCCGACCCAGGACCCGGCGCTGTTCCAGCGCTTCCTGCCGCGCATCAAGCAGGCGACGAAGGCCGTGGTGAACATCACCACCGGCGGCAGCGCCGCCATGACGGTGGTGGACCGGCTGCGCCCCGCCGCGCAGTTCCAGCCGGAAGTCGCGTCGCTCAACATGGGCTCGATGAATTTCGGCCTGTTCCCCATGCTGAACCGCTTCAGCGAGTTCCAGCACGACTGGGAGCGCACCTATCTGGAGAACAGCCGCGACCTCGTCTTCAAGAACACCTTCAAGGACATCGAGCACATCCTGAAGACCTGCTCCGGCAACGGGACGCGCTTCGAGTTCGAGTGCTACGACATCTCCCACCTCTACACGCTGGCCCATTTCCTCGACCGCAAGCTGGTGACGCCGCCGCTGTTCGTACAGTCGGTTTTCGGCATCCTGGGCGGCATCGGCGCGCATCCGGAGGACGTGATGCACATGAAGCGCACCGCCGACCGGCTGTTCGGCGACCAGTATGTGTGGTCGGTGCTGGGCGCCGGGCGCAACCAGATGCCCATCGCCACGCAGTCGCTGGCGCTGGGAGGCAACGTGCGCGTCGGGCTGGAGGACAATCTGTGGGCCGGACCGGGCCGCCTCGCCACCTCCAACGCCGAGCAGGTCGCCATGGTCCGCAAATTGATCGAGGGTCTGGCCCTGGAGGTCGCCACCCCGGACGAGGCCCGCGCCATGCTCTCCCTGAAGGGTGGCGACGCGGTGAAGTTCTGACCGGGAATATCCCTCTCCCCTCTGTGGAGAGGGTGGCCCGGAGGGCCGGTGAGGGGGTTGTGCGTTTCGGTGCGTCCGGCACAAGCGCACCCCCCTCACCCTAACCCTCTCCCCGGAGGGGAGAGGGGATTTCAAGATACGACCACCCCACACCCGGAATCCCATGCCATGATAAGCCGCGCTCGGGCGCTGGATCTGTCGCTGGTGGGTCTCATCAGCGTCTGCTGGGGCCTCAACTGGCCCGCCGTCAAGATCATCCTCACCCAGATCCAGCCCTGGACGCTGCGCAGCCTGGGCTTCGCCGTGGGAGCGGCGGTGCTGTTCGCCTACGCGCGGTCGCGCGGGGAATCGCTGGCCGTGCCGCACGGGCAGCGCTGGCCGCTGGTCGCCGTCGCCCTGCTGAACATGGCGGGCTTCAACATCTGCTCCGCCTTCGGGCAGATGAACATGGCAACCTCGGGCGCGGCGATCATCGCCTACACCATGCCGGCCTGGGCGACGCTGCTGGCGATCCCGATCCTGGGCGAGCGTCCGGGGTTGCGCCAATGGATGGGGCTGGCCTGCGGGCTGACCGGCTTGGCCGTTCTGCTCGGCCCCGATCTGCTTCGGCTGGGCGCCCTGCCGCTCGGCCCCGCCTTCATGCTGACCGGCGCGCTGAGCTGGGCGCTGGGCAACGTCCTGATCAAGCGGACGGCCTGGACCATGGGGCCGAACGCCATCACCGGCTGGCAGTTCGCCATCTCCCTGCCGGTGGTGCTGCCCTTCGCCCTGGCGCTGGACCCCGCGCCGACGCTGGCGCTGGAGCCCCGCGTGCTGGTCGCGCTGGTCTTCCACATCCTGGTGGCGATGGTCGGCGGCTATCTGCTGTGGTTCGCCATCGTGCGGCGGCTGAGCGTCGCGCAGGCCTCCGTCAGCTCGCTGATCGTGCCGGTGATCGGGGTGACCGGAGCCATCGTCGTGCTGGGCGAGACGCCGCCGCTGCGCACCTACGCCGCGCTGGCGTTGATCCTCTGCGCCGTCCTGCTGGTCGTGATGGTCCGCGACAAGCGGCCCGCCCCCGACCCGGAGCCGGTCACGGCGGAGCCGCGGGGGGCAGGTTCTCCCTGAAGATGACCTCGATGCGCGGCGGCTCCACGCCGTGCATCGCCTCGCGGCCGGCGCGCAGGTTGGCGAAGACGGCGGCGCAGCTCATCAGGGCGCTGCGCGGGTCCTGGGTGATGACCGCCTCCATCGTGCCGTCGATCAGAAGCGCGCGCGTCTCCGGCGTGAAGCCGTGGCCGATGAAGACGACCTCGCGCTCCCGCCGCGCCTCCTTCAGCGCGCGGGCCACGCCCTCCGCCCCGCCGCCGATGGTGTAGATGCCGGCAAGGTCGGGGTGGTGGCTGAGCAGCGTCCGCGTCTGCCGGTAGCTCTTGGCCTCGTCGTCGTGGGCCTCGCGCAGCCCCACCACCTCGATGGCCGGCGCCATCTCCTTCAGGACGTTGAGGAATCCCAGTTCGCGGTCCTCGTGCGCGCGGTAGCTGAGGCTGCCGGCGATCATCGCGACCTTTCCCGCCCGCCCGCCGAGGAAGCGCGCGAACAGGTAGCCCGCCGTCCGCCCCGCCGCCCGGTTGTCGAGTCCGACATAGGCGGCCCGCCGGCAATTCTGCACGTCGGAGATCAGCGTCACGGTCGGCACGTTGCGCGCCGCCAACTCGTTCACCGCCTCGCGCACCGCCGGATGCTCCAGCGCCATGAAGGCCACCCCGTCGACCTTGCGCCAGTGCTGGAGCAGGCTGCGCGCCAGCAGGTCGGGGTTGAAGCTCTTGATGAACTCCACCTGCGCGCGGATGCCCAGCGGGGCCAGCGCCGCCTCCGACTGGCGGATCAATTGGCCGAGCCGCGTCAAATAGCGGTTCGTCCCGTCTGGCAGCAGGAAGGCCAGCCGCATCGGCTTCGGCCCCAGCGCCGCGCCGAGGTCCGATTCCGGGATGTAATCCAGCTCCGCCGCCGCCTTCATCACACGCTGCACGGTCGCCGGGCGCACGCCGGGTCGGTGGTTCAGCACGCGGTCCACGGTGGCGGTGGAAACCCCTGACAGCCGCGCGATGTCGGCGATCCGCGGCAGCCCGCGGGAATGTTCGGGGGGGGCGGCGACGGCGTCCGCATCATCCTGCATCACAGCTCAAAACCCTCCGATCCCATCAAATCACATCATCATTCGCGTTTGACACCGGCCATTCGCGCACATACCGTCCAACCAACAATCACCGTCGAACATCAAACTACATCAACGTTTCCTGGGAGGAAAGCATGAACCCGCTCTCGCGCCGCAAGATGCTCAAGGGGTTGGCCGCCACTCCGGCGATCGGAATGGCTGCCGGGTTGGCCGCGGGGGCCGGCACCGCCACGCTGATCGGCGCGCCGCGCATCGCCCGCGCCGCCGAGTTCGACTTCAAGTACGGCAACAATCTGCCGCTGACCCACCCGCTGAACGTCCGCTCGCACGAGGCGGCGGAGCGCATCCGCCGCGAGACGAATGGGCGCGTCGACATCCAGATCTTCCCGAACAACCAGCTCGGCGGCGACACCGACATGCTGTCGCAGGTGCGCAGCGGCGGCATCACCTTCTTCACCCCGTCGGCGCTGGTCATCGCCACGCTGGTCCCGGTGGCCGCCATCAACGCCGTGGGCTTCGCCTTCGCCGACTATGGGCAGGTCTGGTCCGCCATGGACGGCAAGCTGGGCGAGCATGTGCGCGGCGCCATCTCCAAGGTCGGCCTGCACGCCTTTGAAAAGATGTGGGACAACGGCTTCCGCCAGATGACCAGCGGGGCCAAGCCGATCCAGACCGCCGCCGACATGGACGGGCTGAAGATCCGCGTGCCGGTCAGCCCGCTCAGCATCGCCATGTTCAAGTCGCTGTCCGCCGCCCCGGCCAGCCTGCAGTTCTCGGAGGTCTATTCCTCGCTGCAGACGCGCATCGTCGACGCGCAGGAGAACCCTCTGCCGATCATCCAGGTCGCCAAGCTGTACGAGGTGCAGAAGTACTGCGCCCTGTCCAACCACATCTGGGACGGCTTCTGGTTCATCGCCAACGGGCGCGCGTGGCGCGGCCTGCCCCCCGACCTGCAGAAGATCGTCTCCACCGCGATCAACGACGCCGGCGTCCAGCAGCGCGAGGACATCAAGGCGCTGAACCAGTCGGTGCAGGCCGACCTCCAGTCCAAGGGCCTGGCCTTCAACCAGCCCTCCCCCGACAGCTTCCGCGCCAAGCTCCGCGACAGCGGCTTCTACGGCGAATGGAAGGGCCGCTTCGGCGACGAGGCCTGGGCGCTGCTGGAAGGCGCCGTCGGCAAGCTCGCCTAAAGAACGGCTGTGGACAACACGGGAAGGGAGGGTGCGGCTTTGTCTCACCACGCGACGGCGCTCGACGAGGGCGGCGCCATGCCAGGGGCCGCGTCCGGCGGTTCCTGGACCGATCGGCTGGACCGCGGCCTCGCCGCGACGGTGGAGGGCGTCGCCGCCCTCATCGTTCTGGCTGAGATCGCCATCCTGCTGGCCGGGGTGACGGCGCGCTACGTCTTCCACGCGCCGTTGGTGTGGTCGGACGAGCTGGCTTCCATCCTCTTCCTGTGGCTGTCCATGCTGGGCGCCGTAGTGGCGCTGCGCCGCGGCGAGCACATGCGGATGACCGGTCTGGTCAGCCGCGTCGGCCCGACCACGCGCGCCCTGCTGGAGACGCTGGCGATCACCGCCCCCATCGCCTTCCTGGCGATGATCCTGCACCCCGCCCTGGACTACGCCATGGAGGAGCAGTTCATCGTCACCCCGGCGCTGGAGATCAGCAACGCCTGGCGCGCGGCGGCCCTGCCCACCGGGCTGGGGCTGATGGCGGTGGTCGCGCTGATCCGGCTGATGCGGATGCGCAACCTCCGGGTCACGCTCGCGGCGGTCGCCCTGACCGCGGCGGTGACCGTGGCCTTCTGGCTGGCCGGTCCGATGCTCAAGCCGCTGGGGCAGGCCAACCTCGTCATCTTCTTCGTCGGCGTGGTCGCCGCCTGCGTGTTCGGCGGCGTTCCCATCGCCTTCTCCTTCGCGCTGGCCACCTTCGGCTATCTGGCGCTGACCACCTCGACCCCGCTGCTCGTCATGGTCGGACGGCTGGACGAGGGCATGTCCCACCTGATCCTGCTGGCGGTGCCGCTGTTCGTCTTCCTCGGCCTGCTGATCGAGATGACCGGCATGGCCCGCGCCATGATCCAGTTCCTCGCCAGCCTGCTCGGCCATGTGCGCGGCGGCCTGTCCTACGTGCTGATCGGGGCGATGTATCTGGTGTCGGGCATCTCCGGTTCGAAGATCGCCGACATGGCGGCCATCGCGCCGGTGCTGTTCCCGGAGATGAAGAAGCGCGGCGCCCCTCCGGGCGACCTCGTGGCCCTGCTGTCGGCGACCGGCGCGCAGACCGAGACCATCCCGCCCTCCATCGTCCTCATCACCATCGGTTCGGTCACCGGCGTGTCGATCGCGGCGCTGTTCGCGGGCGGCCTGCTGCCGGCGGTGGTGCTGGGCGCGGCGCTCTGCGCCGTCGTCTGGTGGCGCTACCGCCATGAGGATCTGAGCCACATCCGCCGTCCGCCGGCGTCGGAGATCGCCCGTCTGGCCGTGGCCGCCCTGCCGGCCATCCTGCTGCCCTTCGTCATCCGCGCCGCGGTGGTGGAAGGGGTGGCGACGGCGACCGAGGTGTCAACCATCGGCATCGCCTACTCCACCCTCATGGGGCTGCTGGTCTACCGCCAGTTCGACTGGGCGCGGCTGAAGCCGATGCTGATCGAGACGGCGTCGCTGACCGGGGCGATCATCTTCATCGTCGGCTGCGCCACCGCCATGGCCTGGGGCCTGACGCAGTCCGGCTTCTCCCGCGCGCTGGCCCTGTGGATGGCCGACATCCCCGGCGGCGGCTACGGCTTCCTCGCCATCTCCATCGTCGCCTTCATCATCCTGGGCAGCGTTCTGGAGGGCATCCCCGCCATTGTCCTGTTCGGCCCGCTGCTGTTCCCCATCGCCCGCGACGCCGGGGTGCACGAGGTGCATTACGCGATGGTGGTGATCTTCGCCATGGGCATCGGCCTGTTCGCCCCGCCCTTCGGCGTCGGCTACTACGGCGCCTGCGCCATCAGCAAGGTCAGCCCGGACGAAGGCCTGAAGCACATCTGGGGCTACGTCGCCGCCCTTCTCGTGGGCCTGATCGTGGTCGCCGCCATTCCGTGGATTTCCACCGGCTTCCTTCCCTACTGAAGCCCCGCCGGTCCCCTCATAACGATAAAATCAGGAGTTCCTTCATGAGCCGATTCTTCGGCCAGATCCGGCAGGCTGGCTACGTCGTCGACGACATCGAAGCCGCCATGGATTACTGGAGCCGCACCCTGGGCATCGGCCCGTGGTTCTACAACGAGCGGGTTCCGATCAGGAACTACACCTACCGCGGGGAGCGGTACGAGGTTCACAACTCGGTGGCCCTCGCCAACTCCGGCCCGCTCCAGATGGAGCTGATCCAGACCCGCAACGACGCGCCGTCGATGTACCGCGACTTCCTGAAGGCGGGCCGCACCGGCCTCCAGCACGTCGCCTACTGGACCGAGAATTACGACGCCGACCTTGAGCGTCTGACCGGCCAGGGCTTCAAGCCGGTGATGAGCGGCGAGGTCGGCGAGAAGGGCCGCTTCGTCTATTTCGACACCGAGTACCACCCCGGCACGGTGATCGAACTGTCGGAGGTCGCCGGGCCGAAGGGCAAGATGTTCGACCTGATCCGCAACGCCTCCCTCGACTGGGACGGCCGCGATCCGGTCCGGCCCTTCCCCGACCTCAGCCGCCTGTGAGCATCGCCATGCGCTCCGACCGCTTCGAGGCGACCTATCTGATCGAAACCCCGCTGGACCCCGCCAAGGTGGCGGAGGTGATGGCCGGGGAGCAGTCCTGCGGCACCTTCACCCGCGTCCACGGCGAGACGGACGACCTGCGCGCCCGCGCCCGCGCCGTGGTGGAGCGGGTGGAGGAGTTGGAACCCGCCGCCTCCCCCAGCCTGCCGAACACATGGCTGGAGCGGCAGAAGCGGCCCGGACCGTGGCGGCGCGCCCGCGTCACCATCAGCTTCCCCACCGGCAACGTCGGCGCCAACCTGCCGACGCTGGCCGCCACGGTGGCCGGCAACCTGTTCGACCTCGGCGAGGTCACCGGCCTGCGGCTGGACTCCGTGCGTCTGCCCGCCGCGTACCGCAAGGGCTTCGACACGCCGCGGCACGGCGTGGCCGGCACGCGGCGGCTGACCGGGGTGGAGCGCGGGGCGCTGGTCGGCTCCATCATCAAGCCGAACCTCGGCCTGTCGGCGGAGGAAACCGGCGAGCTGGTCGGCACGCTCTGCGCCGCCGGGCTGGACTTCATCAAGGACGACGAGATCTGCGCCGATCCGATCCACGCCCCGCTGGCCCAGCGCGTGCCGGCGGTGATGGACCGGGTGCGCCGCCATCAGGACCGCACCGGCAAGCACGTCATGGTCGCCTTCAACATCAGCGACGAGACGGACGCCATGCGCCGCCACGCCGATCTGGTGGAGCGTGAGGGCGGAAGCTGCGTGATGGTCAGCCTGAACTGGTGTGGCTTCTCCGCCGTGCAGACGCTGCGCCGGCACAGCGGGCTGGTGCTGCACGGGCACCGCAACGGCTTCGGCGCCCTGTCGCGCCACCCCAGCCTGGGCATCGGCTTCGACGCCTACCAGACGCTGTGGCGGCTGGCCGGGGTCGACCACATGCACGTCCACGGCCTTCAGGGCAAGTTCGCCCAGCCCGACGCGGAGGTCATCGAGGGCGCCAAGTCCTGCCTCGCCCCGCTGGCCGAGGGCTGCGACGACGCGGTGATGCCGGCCTTCTCCTCCGGCCAGTGGGCGGGGACCGTTCCCGTCACCTGGGACGCGGTGGGGACGGACGACCTGCTGTTCATGTCCGGCGGCGGCATCATGGCCCATCCGGACGGCCCCGCCGCCGGCGTGACGAGCATCCGTCAGGCCTGGGAGGCGGTGCGCGAGGGCGTCACCCTGCCGGACGCCGCCGCGACCCGGCCGGAATTGAAGCGCGCCCTGGAGTTCTTCGGAGCGGGCAAGTGACGGCGGCGCACCCGCCGCCCCGGCTCGGCCCCCGGCTGGGCTGGTACGGGGACGACTTCACCGGGGCCACCGACACGCTGGCCACGCTGGCGAAGGCCGGGCAGCGGGCGCTGCTGCTGCTGGAGATTCCCGACGCGAAGCGGCTGGCCGGGCTCGGCCCACTGGACGCGCTGGGGATCGCCGGGGCGTCGCGCACCATGGATCCGGAAGCCCTGCGGGCGGAGCTGGAGCCGGTGGGGCGCTTCTTCGCCGGGCTCGGCGTGCCGGTGATGCACTACAAGTGCTGCTCGACTTTCGACAGCGCGCCGCAGGTCGGCAGCATCGGGGCGGCGGTGGCGGCCCTGCGGCCCTTCTTCCCCAACCGCTTCCTGCCGGTGGTGGGCGGCCAGCCGAACATCGGGCGCTACTGCCTGTTCAGCACGCTGTTCGCCGCAGCGGGTACCGGTGGGACGGTCCACCGCATCGACCGCCACCCGACGATGAAGGCCCACCCGGTGACCCCGATGACGGAGGCCGACCTGCGCCTCCATATCGGCGCGCAGGGGCTGGAGGGGATGGGCGCCCTGCACTACCCGGATTACGGGCTGGACGCCGGAGCGCTGGACGAAAAACTCGACCGGATGGTGGCGGGTGGCGCACCCGCCGTCCTGCTGGACATCGCCCAGCCGGCGGATCTGGCGCCCGTCGGGCGGCTGGTCTGGGAGCGCGCGCAACGCGCCCCCCTGCTGGCGGTCGGGCCGAGCGGCGTGGTCCAGGCACTGGCCACCCAGTGGGAGCGCGACAACGGGGTCGGCGACGCTCCCCTTGCCCCGGCGGAGGGGCCGGTCTTCGTGCTGGCCGGCAGCCTGTCGCCGGTCACGCGCCGGCAGATCGCCGCGGCGAACTCCTTCCACCGGATGCCGGCGGATGCGGGCGCCCTGTGCCGCGACGCCGCCTACCGCGAGCGGCTGCGGAGCGAGATCGCCGGCTTGCTGGGCCAAGGACGCAACGTGCTGGTGTGGACCGCCCCGGCGGAGGGCGAGACGCCCGACACCGCCCAGTCCTCCGCCATCGCCGACGCCACCGCGGAGTTCGTGGCTTCGGTCGCCCGCGCGGTGCCGCTGCGCCGTATGGGCATCGCCGGGGGCGACACCTCCAGCAAGGCGGTGAAGGCGCTGGGCCTGTGGGGCCTGTCCTACCGGACGGCGCCCAGCCCCGGCGTGACGGTCAGCCTGACCCACAGCGCGCACCCGCCCACCGACGGCGTCGAGCTAATGCTCAAGGGCGGCCAGATGGGATCGGAGGATCTGTTCGAACGGCTGGTCCACGGAGGGTGAGCGTCCTCGCTCCCCTCCGCCCCCACGCGTCAGCAATGGCCCCTAGGTAGTCTTACGTACGCAAAGCCCCTTAGGTACAAGACCGAACTGCACAGGGTACCCCGCAGCGCATAACTTCGGCTCATCGAGCGGTTGCCCCACGGGGACGGGCCGCTTCCACGAACGCCGAGGGGCCCGACATGCACGCTCACACCGCCATCGCCGCCCAGCCGACGCGCGTTCCGCACGGCCATCAGGCCGCCGTGATGGCGATGCCGCGTGTCGCCCCCTCCCGCCCCGCCACTGGCTTCGCCGCCAACGACGCCGACCCGCTGGCCGCCATCGCCCAGTTCCGGGTGTTCGACCGCGAGCAGTCGATCTTTGCCGAGGGCGAGACCGCCGACGCCGTCTTCCGGGTGGTCGACGGCATGATCCGCCTCTACAAGCTGCTGCCGGACGGGCGCCGCCAGATCATCGGCTTCCTCCAGGCCGGCGACATGGTCGGTCTGGCCTTCGCCGACCGCTACCTCTACTCCGCCGAGGCGATCACCGCCTCCACCGTCCAGCGCATCCCGCGCTGCCAGCTCGACGCCCTGCTGGACTCCCAGCCCGCCCTGGCCCGCCGGCTGCTGTCGGTCACCACCTCCGAGCTGGTGGCGGCGCAGGACCAGATGCTGCTGCTGGGCCGCAAATCGGCGCTGGAGAAGCTGGCCAGTTTCCTGCTGGCGCTGAGCCGCCGGGCCGGTGCGGGCCGGGCCATCGCCCTGCCGATGAGCCGCTGCGACATCGCCGACCATCTCGGCCTGACCACGGAGACCGTGTCCCGCGGTTTCACCAAGCTGAAGACCTCGCGCCTGATCCGCATCCTGGACGGAGGCCGGGTCGAGCTGCTGGACGCCGAGGCCCTGGCCGACCTCGCCGAGTGCGCCTGAAACCAAGCACCCTGATCACCCTCCGCAATCAAGGGAAATCCATTCGACCGGCCGCAACGTACCCCTTACTCCCTTTGCGTTGCACTGTCAGGCCGAACCATGGAGTCCGTTCCCCACATCCTCGTCGCCGAGGATGAACGCCTTGAAGCCCTGGCCCTTGCCGACACGCTGGAAGGCCAGGGGCTGCGCGTCACGCTGACCCACAACGGATTGGAAGCCATCACCGCCCTGGAAAGCAGCCCGGCGTCGTTGCTGATGACCGACCTGCGCATGCCGGTGATGGATGGCAATGAACTGATTCGCCGGACGCGGGCGCGGCGGCCCGTCCTGCCGGTGATCGTCATGACCGCCGACAGCGGCGCCCTCCGGCACCCGGAATCGGACCGGCTGCGCGTCCTGCACAAGCCCTTCAGCTTCCAGGCGGCGATCGGCGCCGTCCGCGCCATGCTCGAACACGCCCGGCCCTTCGGGTAGAGCCCGGGTTCAGTCGTCGTCCTTGGGGGCGGCGTTGCGGGGCGGCGGCTCGATCACCGGACCGACCTTCACGCTGCGGGCGGTCAACGGCACGATGTCGCCGATCGGCATGTAGGAGCCATCGCCCAATTGTTGCGCCGGCTCCCACCGTCCCTCGACCTTGATCCAGCGGTAGACGTTGTTGCTGCTCATGTCGTCACCAGGAAATTTGGAAAGACGAAAGGGGCGGCGTTGCCGCCGCCCCTTCATCCGATACAAGGATCGTCCTTGCGGAAGGCTTACTCGGCCTTGCCGTTGACGGCGTCCTTGAGGGCCTTGCCGGCGGAGAACTTCGGCGCCTTGGAGGCGGCGATCTTGATCTCCGCACCGGTCTGCGGGTTGCGGCCCGTGCGCTCGCCGCGCTCGGCGATCTCGAACTGGCCGAAGCCCGGCAGCTTGACCGTCTCCCCCTTGACCAGCGCGTCCTGCAGGCTCTCCAGAACCGCATCCAGCGCCTTGCCGGCGTCGGCCTTCGTGCCGCCCAGCTTGCCGGCGATCGCGTCGATGAGATCGGCCTTCGTCATTCCCTACTCCCCTTGTTCATGGAGGAACCCCAGCATTCTCCAGGGCTCCAGGCGCTTCTGACCTACTCCGCCCTGCGTCCGCGCGCAAGCCAATCCCGTGGCGATTTTTTCCCCCGGTGCGGATTAAGCCACGGCATGATCCGTATGCCGAGTGTGAAGAACCAATCCGGGACGGTGATGAAAGACGAGCTGGGACAGCATCTGGACGTTCTGAGGCGCTACGCCCTGGTCCTGATGCGCGACCCCGACCAAGCCGAGGACCTCGTCCAGGAGGCGCTCGTCAAGGCCATCGAGGGAGCGTCGTCCTTCACGGACGGGCGCGACCTGCGCAAGTGGCTGCTCGCCATCGTCCACAACACCTTCGTGGACCGCTGGCGGCGCCAGCAGGCCGAACGCCAGGCGACCGGCGAGCTCAGCTCGATGGCGGAGGAAGGCTCCCCGCCCGCGCAGTTGAGCCACGTCCATCTGGGCCAGACCATCGCGGCCCTGATGACCCTGCCGGTCGAACAGCGGGAGGCCCTGGTGCTCGTGGCGCTCGACGGCATGTCCTACCGGGACGCCGCTGAGTGCCTGGGCATCCCCGTGGGCACCCTGATGTCCCGCCTGGGCCGTGCGCGCGACGCGCTGCGGGCCAAGACGGGCGGCGGGCGCCACCCGGACCAGTCCGACCGAACCCCATCAGACCGGGTCCAGCGCCCCCCGTTGCGCGTGGTGAAATGACGATGAACGAACCGATCAGCGACATCGACCTGAACGCCTATGTGGACGGCGAACTCGACGCGCAGCGCCGCATCGAGGTGGAAGCCTACCTGGAGGCCAATCCTGACGAGGCCGCCCGTGTCATGCACGACATGCGGGTGCGTGACGAGATCCGCCTGTTCATAGCCGGCCCGGCCATTGAGAAGGCGGCGGCCGAAATGGTCGCCCCCGAACCCGGCGCAGACCCCACCGCCGAACCGGCTTCCACCCCGGCCCAGCCGGCGGTCGGCGCCGGCGCGCCGCTGCCGCGGCGCAAGCAGTGGGGGGCGCTGTGGCGCCGCCCGGCGGCGGAGCTGATGAACCGGGCGCGGGCCACCAAGGGCTCGGGCCGCGGGCGGCGGGCGGTGGCGGCGCTGTGCCTCGTCGGGCTCGGCTGGACGGCGCACAGCGCGGTGTCGTCCCTGTCGGTCAACCCCGTCGCCACGGCGCACGCGGCCACCCACTACATCACCATCGCGGCGCAGACCCACCAGCAGGCGCTGCACAGCGGGATCGACTTCAAGCCCTTCGCTGACGCCGCCAATTCCCTGGTGAACCGGCTCGCCCCCGCCAATCCGGAGGTCGCGGTGCCGATCCCGCAGCTCGACATCGGGCAGGCGCCGGACGGGCTGCGCACGGTGGCCTGGGACGGTGGGGTCGCGGTGCAGGCGGCCTACCGCCACGGCGGGTCCGAGCTGATCACGCTGTTTGCCAGCGAGGTCGACCGCTTCGCCGTCACCGAACCCCAGGCGGAGCGGATCGGCAACGTCTCGGTCGCCTATTGGCAGGTCGGGACGACGGTCTACGCGCTGTGCGGCGAACAGCCGGAAAAGGAAATCCTGGCCCACGCCCGCGACGCCCGCATGGCGTGGTTCTGAAGCAGACGCACTGAACGACAAGCATCCGAACGATAAGCATCCGAAGGACATGGTGAGACAATGAGCGGACCCTTCTACGGCAACCAATTCGGCAGCGCGGCGCCGGCCTACGGCGCGGCGTTCGACGAGGGCCTGCGCAAGCACATGCTGCGGGTCTACAACTTCATGATGCTCGGCCTGGGCGTGACGGGGCTTGTGGCGCTGTTCGTGGCGAGCACGCCGGCGCTGTACGTTCCGATCTTCACGACCCCGCTGAAGTGGGTGGTGATGCTGGCGCCGCTGGCCTTCATCATGGTGCTGTCCTTCCGCTTCCACGCGATGTCGGCCAGCGCGCTGCAGGGGCTGTTCTGGGCCTTCTGCGCGGTGATGGGCGTGTCGATGGCGTCGATCTTCCTGGTCTTCACCGGGGCCAGCGTGGCGCGGGTGTTCTTCATCACCGCGGCGATGTTCGCGGCGATGAGCCTGTGGGGCTACACCACCAAGGCCGACCTGTCGAAGATGGGCTCGTTCCTGATGATGGGCCTGATCGGCATCGTCATCGCCAGTCTGGTCAACATCTTCGTCGGCTCCAGCGCGCTGCAGTTCGCCATCTCGGTCATCGGCGTGGTCATCTTCACCGGCCTGACCGCCTACGACACCCAGCGCATCAAGGAGGAGTACGCCGAGGGCTACGGGCACGAGGGCAACACCAAGCTCGCCGTCATGGGCGCTCTCTCCCTCTACCTCAACTTCATCAACCTCTTCCAGATGCTGATGCAGCTCATGGGACAGCGCGAGGAGTAAGGCGGCGCTTCCATCCGGTGCACCGCCTGCCGGAAAGGGCCGGCCGCTTCCCGCGGCCGGCCCTTTTCCTTTTTACGGCTTGCCCTTTGCCGGAGCGGCGTCGGGCCTGGGCGGATACTCCACCGACACGATGTGCAGGGAGTTGTTCGGGAAAGAGCAGGCCGCGTCCGGCGCCACTTGGGACGCCGGATCGAAGGCGTAGGGACGGGGGGACCGGCCGGCCAACGCCCCGCTCCCCCCTCCAGCCGCCCCGGCCGCCGCCGTCTGCACGCCCGGCCCGGTCACACGCGACGTCCAGGGCGCTCCGGTGAAGACGCCCGGCGTCGATTCCTCCGCCCACAGCCACAGCACACGGGTGCCCACCGGCTGCGGCTGCGTGAAGGAGTGCAGCACCCGCTCGCAGGTCTCCCGGTCCATGTTGTGGATCGCCCGTTCGACCACCGTGTTCTCCGTCCGGGGCGCCCAGCGCGACAGCAGCAGCGAGCCGAGGGCCACGCTGACCGCCACCCCGCCCAGCGAGCACGCGACCACCAGCCGGAAACTGCCGTCGTCCTTTGCCATACCCTGCCCCCGCCGTCGATTGTCCATGCCCCCTCCGCCGACATGCTTCACCCTCCCGTCCCGTTTCGCAAGGCCGTCCGGAACGCCGAAAAGGGGGCCACGCGCGTGGCCCCCTTTCGGTCGGTCCGCCGGAGCGGAGGTTACGGGCTGGCTGCCGCGGTGACCGGACCCGTGCCCTGCTGGGCGGCGAGTTCGGCGTTGCGGGCATGGTGCCGGCGCAGCATTGGCCGCAGGACCGCGATGGCGCAGAAGGCCGCGATGAGGTCCATGGTGGCACAGATGTAGAGCACGGTCGCCCAGGTGCCGGTGGCTTCCATCAGCAGGTTGCCCAGCGGGACCAGCAGCGCCGCAACGCCCTTGGCGCAGTACAGCACGCCGTAGATCTTCGCCGCGTGCTTGGTGCCGAAGGTGTCCGCCGAGGTGGCGCTGAACAGGCTGTACACTTCGCCCCAGGCCAGGAACACCATACCCGACAGGATCAGGAACATGATCGGGTCGTGGCCGAAGCGGCTGAGCATCAGGATGCCGATGCCTTCGAAGGTGAAGGCGATGAACATCGTCGCTTCACGGCCGATGTGGTCGGAGATGAAGCCGAACAGCGGACGGGAAATGCCGTTCATCACGCGGTCGAGCATCAGCGCGAAGGGCAGTGCCGCCATGGTGATGCCGAACAGGCTGATCGGGGCTTCCTTCACGCCCAGATCGTGGGCGATCACGCCGAGCTGGGCCACCGCCATCAGACCGCCCGAGACGGTGCAGATGAACATGACCATCATGACCCAGAAGACCGGCGTCTGCAGCGCTTCCTTGAGCGTGTAGTCGCGGCGGGACTGCAGGACCTTGGTCGAGGCCTTCACCTGATCCTTCTGCGGGGCGCGCAGGAAGAAGGCGGCGGCGATGATGATCGCACCCTGCAGCAGGCCGAACCAGAAGAAGGTCGCCTGATAACCGGAGGAATGGATCATGTTGGCGATCGGCAGGATGGTCAGGGCCGAACCGGCACCGTAGCCGCCCGCGGTCAGGCCGACGGCGAGGCCGCGCTTGTCCGGAAACCATTTGATCGCGCTGTTGACGCAGGTGGCGTAGACGCAGCCGACGCCGATGCCGCCGATGGCCGAGCCGACATAGAGCATGCCGAGCGAGCCGGCGTAGCTGTCGACGATCCAGGAGAGGCCGGTCATCACGCCGCCGAAGGCGACGATGACGCGGGGGCCGTAACGGTCGATGAAGTAGCCTTCGATGGGGGTCAGCCAGGTCTGGACGACGACGAAGACGGTGAAGGCGGTCTGGATCGAGGCGCGGGTCCAGCCATGGGTGGCCTGGATTTCCGGCACGAACAGCGTCCAGGCATACTGGATGTTGGCCGCGGCCACCATACAGACGATGCCGACGACGATCTGCATCCAACGCGCGCCTTCGGAAATGGGCGCCTGCGAGCCGCCAGGCGGTGCAGCGATGGACTGACTCATTACTCTTCCTCCCCAATGCGGTGATCGAACACTCAACTCAGCCGGGCGGGGCCGATGGTTGTTGTCGCATTGCCTTTTCTCTGGGGCTTGCGTGCCCTTCACGTTTTGGCGGGAGCACCACCGCCACCGTTGGGAGAGGCTTGGTGTTCCGCATTTCGTACTTGGTATACCACACAATCAGCGGAACACAACATCCGTTTCAGGAATCACAGCACAATTAATCCCCGCTGTCGCAACTATCGTTCAAGGTATGCCCTACGGAATGGCACCATCAAAGCAGCAAAACTTTCGTACTATAACTTGTAAATGACAAAAAAAAGGCCGCGCCAAAGCAGGCGCGGCCTCTGATTGAGTTCGCTTCACTTACGATCACAACAGTGGAGAAGCCGTTACACCAAGAACGGCTGTTCCAATCTTACAGAACTTCAGATCATCAGCAACCTCGTAGTCGATCCAATCTGTATGCCCTGTACGAATCGGAAATAAACAATCCGGAGACCCAAATCACACCAAGGCCGTCCGACCTCCTTATCCCCTCTTCAATCAGTTTACGATCCCGCGCCCCGCTTAATCCCGGGGACCCTCAAAAAAAGTTCGCGCCCCAAATCATCCGCGTCCAAGGCCATGCCGCGGCGCGCCGGGGCGGTGTCCATCGCACGCTCGGCCGCATGGAACAGAAGCGACGCTCAACCTGTTGTTGGGATGTCCGACCGCCTCCCCGGCTGTCGGCAACACCATCGCCCGCCAAAAACGGGAGCCGCCATGAGCCGCCGCCATTCTCCGGACCCAGCCCGCTTCCCATCGCGCGCCGCCGCCAGCCCGCCCCTGCCCGATCCCGGCGCGAAGCGGCGGGAAATCGCCATGTTCCTTGTTATGGCGGTGGTGATCTGGCCGATCCTGTCGATCGCCGTCGTGGGCGGCTACGGCTTCCTGGTCTGGATGTCGCAACTCATCATGGGTCCGCCTGGTCCGCCCCCGGTCTGAGGGGTACGGTGCCATGGCCGATGAATCGGTCGACTTAGGGCGACGAGGCTTTCTTCGCGGACGGCGACGCACCGAACCGGCACCGTTGCGCCCGCCCTGGTCCCGGACAGAGCGCTTCACCGACCTGTGCACGCGCTGCGGTGCCTGCGTCGACGCCTGCCCCGAGGGGATCATCCGCCGGGGGGACGGCGGTTTTCCCGAGGTCGATTTCCGGCGGGGCGAGTGCAGTTTCTGCGCGGCCTGTGCCGATTCCTGCCCCGAGCCGGTCTTCGACCGTGTCGCCGCCAGCCCTTGGACGCTGGCCGTGCGCATTGGACCATCCTGCCTCGCCATGAACCGCGTCGTCTGCCGAAGCTGCCGCGACGCCTGTCCGGAATCGGCCATCCGCTTCGCCTTGGCGCCCGGCGGCGTGGCGGTCCCCGTGGTCGAGGACGACTCCTGCACCGGCTGCGGCGCATGTCTGGCCGCCTGCCCCGCCGACGCCGTCACGTTGCACCCCGGACCGGAGACCGCCCATGCACCCTGAAGCCCACGACCGATTGGCCGAAGCACCGGCGGAATGGCACATCGCCTCCATCCTCGTCCATCTGCGGCCCGAGCGAAGCCCCGACGTGCGGGCCGCCGTCGCCGCGCTGGGCGACGTGGAAGTCCATGCGGAGGAGCGGGGCCGGATGGTGGTGACCGTGGAAGGCCCCCACGAGGGCCGCATCGCCGACCGCATGACCGCCATCCACCTGATGCCCGGCGTGATGTCGGCGGTCATGGTCTTCCACCATGCCGAGCCGATGGCGGCCCGGACCGCGGAGAAGGTCGATACGGCGCGGCGTTGACGCGTCCGGATTTCACATTCGTCAAGAAAAAGGGGGAGGAACCCATGCTTGACCGGCGGGATTTCATCAAGGCGCAGGCGGTCGCGGCCGCCGCCACGGCGGGGGGCATCAGCCTGCCCGCCATGGCCCAACAATCCATGGTGGCGGGCGAGGACGCCCAGCTCACCTGGTCCAAGGCGCCCTGCCGCTTCTGCGGCACCGGATGCAGCGTCATGGTCGCCACCAAGGACAACCGCGTCGTCGCCACCCACGGCGACATGCAGGCGGAGGTCAACCGCGGCCTGAACTGCGTTAAGGGCTATTTCCTGTCCAAGATCATGTACGGACAGGACCGGCTGACCCAGCCTCTGCTGCGCATGCGCGATGGCAAATACCACAAGGATGGGGAATTCCGCCCGGTTTCCTGGGACGAGGCCTTCGACGAGATGGCCCGCCAATGGAAGCGGGTGCTGAAGGAGAAGGGGCCGGACGCCGTCGGCATGTTCGGGTCCGGCCAATGGACGATCTGGGAGGGCTACGCCGCGTCCAAGCTGATGCGCGCCGGCTTCCGCACCAACAATCTGGACCCCAACGCCCGCCACTGCATGGCGTCGGCCGCCGTAGCCTTCATCCGCACCTTCGGCATGGACGAGCCGATGGGCTGCTACGACGATTTCGAGCACGCCGACGCCTTCGTCCTCTGGGGCTCCAACATGGCGGAGATGCACCCCATCCTGTGGACCCGCATCACCGACCGGCGGCTGGCCCACAACCATGTGAAGGTGGCCGTCCTCTCGACCTTCGAGCACCGCAGCTTCGAATTGGCCGACGTGCCGATGATTTTCGAGCCGGGGACCGACCTGGCCATATTGAACTACATCGCCAACCACATCATCCAGACCGGGCGGGTGAACAAGGAGTTCATCGAAAAGCACTGCAGCTTCCGCCTGGGGCAGAAGGACATCGGCTACGGCCTGCGCCCCGAAAGCGTTCTGGAGGTGCGCGCCGCCAACGCCAAGGACCCGACCGACTCCAAGCCCATGAGTTTCGACGAGTTCTCCACATTCGTCAGCGAGTACACGCTGGAGAAGGTGGCGGAGCTGAGCAAGGTCCCCAAAGAGCGGCTGCTGGCGCTCGCCGAGATGTACGCCGACCCGAAGATCAAGGTCATGTCGCTGTGGACCATGGGGTTCAACCAGCACGTCCGCGGCGTGTGGGTGAACCACATGGTCTACAACATCCACCTTCTGACTGGAAAAATCTCGGAACCGGGCAACAGCCCCTTCTCGCTGACCGGCCAGCCCTCAGCCTGCGGCACGGCGCGCGAGGTCGGCACCTTCGCCCACCGGCTGCCCGCCGACATGCAGGTGACCAACCCCACCCACCGCTCCCATGTCGAGGAGGGCTGGAAGATCCCCAAGGGCCTGCTGCCCGGCAAGATCGGCTATCACGCCGTCCTGCAGGACCGGATGCTGAAGGACGGAAAGCTCAACGCCTACTGGATCATGGTCAACAACAACCTCCAAGCGGCGCCCAACAGCGACAACGAGACCTATCCCGGTTACCGCAATCCAGAGAACTTCATTGTCGTCTCGGACGCCTACCCGACGGTGACCGCCGCCGCCGCCGACCTGATTCTGCCCGCCGCCATGTGGGTGGAGAAGGAGGGCGCCTACGGCAACGCCGAACGGCGGACCCATTTCTGGCACCAGCTCGTCAACGCGCCGGGCGAGGCGCGCTCGGACCTCTGGCAGCTCATGGAGTTCTCCAAGCGCTTCACCACCGACGAGGTGTGGCCGAAGGAGATCCTGGACGCCAATCCCGACTTCCGCGGCAAGACCCTGTTCGACGTGCTGTTCCGCAACGGCAACGTCGACCGCTTCCCCGTGTCGGAGCTGGACCCCGCCTACGAGAACCGGGAGTCGAAGGAATTCGGCTTCTACGTGCAGAAAGGCCTGTTCGAGGAGTACGCCGCCTTTGGGCGCGGCCATGGCCACGATCTGGCGCCCTTCGACACCTATCACGAGGTGCGCGGGCTGCGCTGGCCGGTGGTTGAGGGCAAGGAGACGAAGTGGCGCTACCGGGAGGGGCTCGACCCCTACGTCCCGAAGGGCGAGGGGGTACGCTTCTACGGAAATCCGGACGGCAAGGCCAACCTGTTCGCCTTCCCCTACGAACCCCCGGCGGAATCGCCGGACAAGGACTTCGACCTGTGGCTGGTCACGGGGCGCGTGCTGGAGCACTGGCACTCCGGCTCCATGACCATGCGGGTGCCCGAACTTTACAAGGCCATGCCGATGGCGCTGGTCTACATGCACCCGGACGACGCGCAGTCGCGCGGCCTGCGCCGCGGCTCGGAGGTCAAGGTGATGTCGCGGCGCGGCGAGATGCGCACGCGGGTCGAGACGCGCGGGCGCAACCGGCCGCCGCGCGGCGTGGTCTTCGTGCCCTGGTTCGATTCGGCGCGACTCATCAACAAATGCACGCTCGACGCTACCGACCCGATCAGCAAGCAGACGGACTTCAAGAAGTGCGCCGTCAAGATCGTGGCCGTCTGAGGGAGGACCGCAACCATGCGCCGCCATCTCATGCTCGTGCTGGCCGCGGCCCTGCCCTGCCTCGTGCCGGCAATGCTCGCCGCCCAGGGAACCGGACAGGTCCGGGAGCCCTTCCGCCCGCCGATCCAGTTCACCGACGAGGACCCGGCCCCGCCGATCCCCGCCGACGTCACCGACGACCGGCGGGTCGCCCGCAACTATCCGGAACAGCCTCCGGTCATCCCGCACAACATCCGCGATTATCAGATCAGCCTGAACAACAACCAGTGCCTGACATGCCACAGCCGCCAGTTCACCGGGGCCACCCAGGCGCCGATGATCAGCATCACCCACTACGTCGACCGCGAAGGCCAGACCCTGGGCGCGGTGGCGCCGCGCCGCTATTTCTGCACGCAGTGCCATGTCCCCCAGACCGTGGCGCAGCCCATCGTCCCGAACACCTTCAGGGACATGGACAGCCTCATCAGCCGCCCGTCGGACGGGGGTGACCGGCGATGAAGCTGCCCGATTTCCTGCTGCGGCCCTGGCGGATCATCGCGGGGCCGAGCCGTTACCTCAGCCTGGGCTTCCTGACGCTGGGCGGCTTCCTGGCCGGCGTGATGTTCTGGGGCGGCTTCAACACCGCCCTGGAGGTCACCAACACCGAGAAGTTCTGCACGAGCTGCCACGAGATGCGGGACAATGTGTTCGAGGAGCTGAAGACCACCATCCACTTCACCAACCGCTCCGGCGTGCGGGCGACCTGCCCGGACTGCCACGTCCCCCACAACTGGACCGACAAGATCGCCCGCAAGATGCAGGCCTCGAAGGAGGTCTGGGGCAAGATCTTCGGCACCATCAGCACGCGCGACAAGTTCGTGGAGAAGCGGCGCGAGCTGGCCGAGCATGAGTGGGCGCGGCTGAAGGCGAACAATTCCCTGGAATGCCGCAATTGCCACAGCGCGGAATCGATGGACATCACCAAGCAGGGGGCGCGGGCGGCGCGCATCCATCAGCAATATCTGTTCAGCGGGCAGCGCACCTGCATCGATTGCCACAAGGGCATCGCCCACCGCCTGCCGAACATGGACGGCGTCCCGCCGGGCTGGAGCGAAGCGTCCAACGAAACGGGCAACGAGAGCGACGACCCGCTCGGCCGCTGGCTGGCCGACGCCACGCCGGGACCGGCGAACCCGCATTGAGCGGGTGGTGAAATCCCCTCTCCCCGGGAGGGAGAGGGGCAAATCGGCGCCGTTACTCGGCCTTGCCGTTGACGGCGTCCTTGAGGGCCTTGCCGGCGGAGAACTTCGGCGCCTTGGAGGCGGCGATCTTGATCTCCGCACCGGTCTGCGGGTTGCGGCCCGTGCGCTCGCCGCGCTCGGCGATCTCGAACTGGCCGAAGCCCGGCAGCTTGACCGTCTCCCCCTTGACCAGCGCGTCCTGCAGGCTCTCCAGAACCGCGTCCAGCGCCTTGCCGGCGTCGGCCTTCGTGCCGCCCAGCTTGCCGGCGATCGCGTCGATGAGATCGGCCTTCGTCATTCCCAAATTCCCCTTGTTCGTGGCGGAACCCCAGCATGTTCCAGGGCTCCAGGCGCCTCTGACCTACCCTGCCGGGCGGCAGCGCGCAAGATGCTCCCGCCCGGAATCGACCGGGCGCGACGCTGTGACCCGCAAAAAGTCGGCGATTCCCGCCAATCCGGCGGATTCGTCTATGCCGAACAGGCGAGCCATCCCCCAACAGAGGTCAATTGACCAGGGCGGCCTTGACCAGAACGGCGGCGCTTTCCGTGGTGTCGCGCTTGTCCAGCTTCTTGGCGACCTCCTCGATCTCGGCGACCGGCATGACCCGGCGGGCCTGCTTGGCCGCGGTGACGAGGCGGCGCTGCGCGAGACGGACCTGATCGCCCAGCTCGGTCAGCGTCTGGTAAGCCTTGCGGCGGGCCTGGGTGTCGATGCTGCCGCTCGTCTCGGTCGCGCGTTCGGTCGCAGCAGCCAGATCCTTGCACGACTGGAGGTACGTGGAGATGGCGTCCGTCAAAAGACGGCGGGCCTCGGTCCGCGGATCGGAGGGGCTGCTGCTCGACGTGGAAAGAGACACTTCACACTGCTCCTTGCTGCTGCGTATGACACACGACTGTAACAGGCCGTGAAAAATGGGCGGAGTGGCGGCCATTGTCCAGCGGCCATGCGCATCCTTTGACCGACTGGACAGGGGAACGCCCGTTCAGGGCACCTGCTTCTTCTCCAGCTTGCGGGCCAGGGTGCGCCGGTGCATGCCCAGGCGGCGGGCGGTTTCGGAGATGTTGAAGCCGGTTTCCGCCAGGGTTTCGTGGATACGCTCCCACTCCAGCGTCTTGAGCGAGGTCGCCCGCGCGCCCAGGGCAATGGAGGGATCGCCCTCCGTGCGCTCGAAGGCCGCCTCGATGTCGTCGGTGTTGGAGGGCTTGGCGAGATAATGGCAGGCTCCCAGCTTGATCGCCTCAACCGCCGTGGCGATGCTGGCGAAGCCGGTCAGGACGACGATCCGCGTCTCGGGGTCGTTGGCATGCAGTTCCCGCACGCATTCCAGGCCGGAGCCGTTGCCCAGCTTCAGGTCCACCACCGCGTAGGCGAAGGGCAGCGTCTCCAGCAGAGCCCGCAGCCCGTCCAGGCTGTCGCACCAGTAGACCTGATAGCCCCGGCGCTCGAAGGAGCGGCGCAGGACCTTGGCGAAGGCGGCATCGTCCTCCACCAGCACGAGGGAACGGTCAGTCTCCATGGCTCTCTCCCGCGGACAGGGCGGCGAGCGGCAGGGTCATGGTGACGGAAGCGCCGCCACCGGGGCGGTTGCGCGCGGCGACCGAGCCGCCCAGCTTGCGCACCACGTTGACCACCAGGAAGAGGCCCAGCCCGCCGCCGGGCCGCCCCTTGCTCGACCGGTAGGGTTTGCCAAATTCCGCCAGCATCCGCTCCTCGAAGCCGGGGCCGGCGTCGTTGACGGTCAGGACGAGGCTGTCCCCCTGCCGCCCGGCGGCGATGCCGACCCAGCCGGGAGACACCTCCAGCGCGTTGTCCAGCACGTTGAAGATCACCTGCTTCAGCGCGAGGTCGGAGATGATCCCCTCCCGCGAGCGGACGCTGTTGTCGTAATCGACGCAGGCCGGCGACCGGCTGTCCTTCCACTCCGCCACCAGATCGTCCAGGAAGGCGGTCACGGTGGTGCGCAGCGTCCCCTCCCCCCGCGCCTCGCCGGAGGACAGGAGGATGCCCGACACGATGGCCTTGCAGCGGTTGATCTGGTTCTGCATCTCGGCGATGTCCTCGGCCATGTCGGGATCGCCCTTGACCACCGGCATCCGCCGCCAGTCGTTCACGATCACCGACAGCGTGGCGAGCGGCGTCCCCAGCTCATGCGCGGCGCCGGAGGCGAGCAGGCCGAGGCGCACGATGTGGTCCTCCTCCATGGAGCGCTGGCGCAGGTCCGCCAGATGGGCGTCGCGGGCGCGCAGGTTGCGGGTGATCTGGGTGATGAAGGGAACGATCAGGCTGGCCGTCAGCACGAAGCACAGGAACATGCCCTGGATGTGCAGCCCCAGCAGAAGCCCCTCCAGCCCCGGCGGCAGGGCCAGCGGACGGTAGGCGCCGATCAGCAGCGTGAAGCAGGCCGTGGCGACCAGCACCAGCGCCCAGGCCGACCAAGCCTCCAGCAGCACCGCCCCCAACGTGATCTGCAGAAGGTAGAGCGAGATGAAGGGGTTGGACGCGCCGCCGCTGAGGTAGAGCTGGACCGTAAGCGCAGACACGTCGATCAGCAGCTCCAGGAAAAGCTGGGTGTTCGACACCGAGGTTTGGCGGCGCAGATGCAGGACGCTGGCGATGTTCAGCGCGACCAGGAACAGGATCACCGCGCCCATTTGGTCGAGCGGCAGGGTGATGCCCATCTGGTAGTGCACGATCAGAATCGTCACCACCTGCCCGGCGACGGCGAGCCAGCGCAACTGCACCAGCAGGAACAGGTTCTTCTTGTCGGTGGTGTCGCGCACGGAAAATGTCTGGCCCTTCGCCGGCTTCCTTCGGTCCCCTGTTATATGGGCACGATACTCCGGCTTGGCAGCCTTGCCATGGAATCCGGGCGGTCTCGATAGCACAAAAAAGCCAGGTGGAAGAGTCCGCGCGGGAGCCCTTTCCATCCGGCGAAAGACCATGAAGAAAAAGAGATTACTTCTTCAACCCCGGCGCCGCCGTTCACTGCGCGCGACATAGAGCGATGCGGCGATCAGCATGAGCGCCAGGGCGAACCACGTCAGCGCATACACGAGGTGGTTGTTCCTGAACTTCAACACGGTCAGCCCGCCGACCGGAGAACCGCCCGGCGGGCTGGCCTCGGCGTCGATGAAATAGGGGGCCGCCTCCGTCACGCCGCGGGCCGCCGCGATGGCCGCCACGTCGCGCGAGTACCAGCGGTCCTGCGCGGGATCGTTGGTGCGCAGGAAACCGCCCCCCGGCTCGGTCACCCGCAGCAGGCCGGTGACCGTGGTGTCCGTATCGATCAGCCCGTCGGGGCGGCTGTCGGTGCTGCGCCGCTCGGGCGGTACGAAGCCCCGGTTGATCAGAACGGTGAAGCCCCGGTCGGTGCGCAAGGGGGTCAGTACCCAGAAGCCGCCGCCCCGCTCGGTCACCGCCTGGACCAGGGTTTCCTTGTCGTTGAGGAAACGCCCGGTGACGCTGACCCGCCGGTATTCCTGGCTGGCCGCCGTGACGGCGGGCCAATCCTCCAGGCCGGGGGCGAGAACGGGGGCGGCCTGCACCCGCTCCTCCACCCGCTGGATCAGGTCCAGCTTCCAGAACAGCCGCTCGACCTGCCAGACGCCGAGCGACGTGAAGACGGCGACTCCCGCCAGCGCCAGGACGCCGAGAAGGATCAGCCCCCGGCGCGGACGGTGGGTCGCCGTGCCGGTCACGGCAGTTGGCTCGGGTCGTGGATCGGCATCATGTTGGTGTTCAGGTGGTACATCACCCACAACGAACCGGCCAGCATGATGACCACGACGATGATCGTGAAGATCAGCGACAGCATGGTCCACCCGCCTTCCGCACGTCCGTTCATGTGCAGGAAGAAGATCATGTGGACGACGACCTGGACGGCGGCGAGCGCCATGATCGCCATCGCGGTCATGTTCTTGTCCAGGATCGTCCCGTCCATGACCAGCCAGAAGGGAATGACCGTCAGGATCACCGACAGGACGAAGCCGATCACGTAGCTGCCGAGCGTCCCGTGGGCGTGCCCGTCGTCCCCGTGGCCGTGGTCGTGATGCCCGGCCCCATGATGCCCGGAATGATGTTCGGCGTGAGAACTCATCGCAGCATTCCCATCAGATAGACGAAGGTGAAGACGCCGATCCAGATGACGTCCAGGAAGTGCCAGAACAGGCTGAGGCACATCAGGCGCCGGCGGTTGGCCGGGATCAGGCCACGCTTGTTGACCTGGACCATCAGCGTCACCAGCCAGACGAGGCCGAAAGTGACGTGCAGGCCGTGGGTGCCGACCAGCGTGAAGAAGGACGACAGGAAGGCGCTGCGCTGCGGGGTCGCCCCGATGTGGATCAGGTGGGCGAACTCGTAGAGCTCGATGGCCAGGAAGGCGGCGCCGAACAGGCCGGTCACCGCCAGCCACAGCTGGGTCTGCGACACCCGCCCCTTCTCCATCGCCAGCATGGCGAAGCCATAGGTGATGGAGGAGAACAGCAGCATGGCGGTGTTCAGCGCCACCAGCGGCAGGTCGAACAGGTCCTTGGGTGCGGGCCCGGCGGCGTAGTTGGCGCCGAGAACGCCGTAGGTCGCGAACAGCACCGCGAAGATGAGGCAGTCGCTCATCAGGTAGATCCAGAAGCCTAGCATGGTGCTGGAGCCTTCGGGGTGCGCGTGCTCGTCCACAACGTGGAACACCGGAGCCTGGCTGCGGGGCCGCTCGGCTGTCAGGGTCGTGCTCATGCTTTACACCTGCCCGGAGAGGAGACGGGTCCGCTCGTTCTCGGTCCGCACCACCACGTCCGCGGGGATGTGGAAGTCACGGTGATAGTTGAAGGTGTGGTGGATGGCCGCCGCCAGCAGGGCGACGAAGCTCACCGCCGCCAGCCACCAGATGTACCAGACCAGGGCGAAGCCGAGGACCACGCTGATCCCGGCCAGGATCACGCCGGTGCCGCTGTTGCTGGGCATGTGGATCGCCTTGTAGCCGCCGAGCGGACGCTTGTAGCCGCGCTTCTTCATGTCCCACCACGCGTCGTTGTCGTGGATCATCGGGGTGAAGGCGAAGTTGTAGTCCGGCGGCGGCGAGGAGGTCGCCCATTCCAGCGTGCGGCCGTCCCACGGGTCGCCCGTGCGGTCGACCAGCTCACGGCGCTTCCAGACGCTGACGGCGATCTGGAGGAGGAAGGCACCGATGCCCGCGGCGATCAGAACGGCGCCGACGGCGGCGATCTGGAACCAGATCTGGAGCGACGGGTCCTCGAACACGCGCAGGCGGCGGGTGACGCCCATCAGGCCGAGCACGTAGAGCGGCATGAAGGCGACCCAGAAGCCGATCACCCAGCACCAGAAGGACACCTTGCCCCAGAAGGGATCGAGGCGGAAGCCGAAGGCCTTGGGCCACCAGTAGTAGATGCCGGCGAACAGGCCGAACAGCACGCCGCCGATGATGACGTTGTGGAAGTGGGCGATCAGGAACAGGCTGTTGTGCAGGACGAAGTCCGCCGGCGGAACAGCCAGCAGCACGCCCGTCATGCCGCCGACCACAAAGGTCAGCATGAAGGCGACGGTCCACATCATCGGCAGCTCGAAGCGGATGCGGCCGCGGTACATGGTGAACAGCCAGTTGAAGATCTTCGCACCCGTCGGGATCGAGATGATCATCGTCGTGATGCCGAAGAACGAGTTCACGCTGGCGCCCGACCCCATGGTGAAGAAGTGGTGCAGCCACACCAGGTAGGACAGGATCGTGATGACCACCGTCGCGTAGACCATGGAGGTGTAGCCGAACAGCTTCTTGCCCGAGAAGGTCGAGGTGACTTCGGAGAAGATGCCGAAGACCGGCAGGATCAGGATGTAAACCTCCGGGTGGCCCCAGATCCAGATCAGGTTCACGTACATCATCGGGCTGCCGCCGAGATCGTTCGTGAAGAAGTTCGTGCCGACGTAGCGGTCCAGCGACAGCAGGACCAGCGTGGCGGTCAGGATCGGGAAGGAGGCGACGATCAGCACGTTGGTGCAGAGCGACGTCCAGGTGAAGACCGGCATCTTCATCATGGTCATGCCGGGCGCGCGCATCTTGACGATCGTGCAGATCAGGTTGATGCCGGACAATGTTGTTCCGACACCGGCAATCTGCAACGCCCAGATGTAGTAGTCGACACCCGTCTCAGGGCTGTAGGCGATGTTGGACAGCGGCGGATAGGCCAGCCAGCCGGTGCGCGCGAACTCGCCGACGAACAGCGAGGCCATGATCAGCACCGCACCGCCCACCGTCATCCAGAAGCTGAAATTGTTCAGGAACGGGAAGGACACGTCGCGGGCGCCGATCTGCAGCGGCACCACGTAGTTCATCAGGCCCGTGACGAAGGGCATCGCCACGAAGAAGATCATGATGACGCCGTGGGCGGTGAAGATCTGGTCGTAATGGTGGGCGTTGAGGTAGCCCTCGCTGCCGCCGAAGGCCATGGCCTGCTGGAGGCGCATCATGATGGCGTCGGCAAAGCCGCGCAGCAACATGACCAGGCCCAGCACCATGTACATGATGCCGATGCGCTTGTGGTCGACGGTGGTGAACCACTCTTTCCAGAGATAGCCCCACAACCGGAAATAGCTCAGCGCCGCGACGAGCGCGATGCCGCCCAGCACGACCGCGACGAAGGTCGCGACCACGATGGGCTCGTGATAGGGGAAGGACTCCAGGGTCAGACGCCCGAAGAGCGGATGGGTGGCGACGGTCGATGTGTCGATCATGGCGGTTGGCCGCTCAGGGATTGGCCGTCAGCCGCGGCCCGAACGCAGGGGCGGGCGCGGAGATCGGCGTGATGGAGGAGCGCGGCAGACCCGCGCCGGAAATCGGGGACTCGTCGGCGGGAGCGTTCAGCACGCCCAGCGACGACTCGACGGCGCGGCCGGTCAGTTCCTCGGTCGAGCAGATGCCCGCCACATAGACCGGCGCCGGGCCGAGAACCGCGGTGCCGCGGCGGGACAGCTTGTCGTGCATCAGCGGCATCACGTTGTCGATGCCGGCCAGGCCGAGGCCGCCCTTGGCGTCGATGGCCATCATGTCGTGCATGCACATCTTGCCCGGCTCGACGCACATCCCGACGATGGCCTTGAACAGGCCCGAGTCGACAGCGCCGTAGCGGCGCACCGGCTCGTTCTCGCTGGGACGCTCAAGCTGGAGGTAGCCGTCGCGGTCGAGCTTGCCGCCGCCCGCCTTGATGTCCGCCACCCAGTTGTCGAAGCCGTCGGCGGCCAGACCGTGGAAGGTGAAGCGCATGTGCGAGAAGCCGGCGCCGCTGTAGTTGGCGGAAAAGCCCTTGTAGCTGCCCGGCTCGTTGATGACGGCGTGCAGCTTCGTCTCCATGCCGGCCATGGCGTAGATCTGCCCGGCCAGCGCCGGGATGTAGAAGGAGTTCATCACCGTAGAGGAGGTGATGTTGAAGCGGATCGGGCGGTCCACCGGGGCGGCCACCTCGTTCACCGTGGCGATGCCGTATTCCGGGTAGATGAACAGCCACTTCCAGTCGAGCGCCACGACGTTGACGTCGAGCATCTTGGTGTCGGCCGGGACCGGGCGCCCGGCGGCGATGCGGTCGAGCGGGCGGTAGGGGTCGAGCAGGTGGGTCGCCATCCAGGTGAGGGCGCCCAGGCAGATGATGATGAGCAGCGGGGCCGCCCAGATCACCAGCTCCAACTGCGTCGAATGGTCCCAGTCCGGGTCGTAGTCGGCCGTGCTATTCGACTGGCGGTAGCGCCACGCGAACAGCACCGTCAGCACCATCACCGGAATGATGATGAGAAGCATCAGGAGGGTGGAAATGGTGATGAGGTTGGCCTGTTGGCTCGCCACGTCGCCGGACGGGCTCATCACCACAAGGTTGCAGCCACTCAAAACCGCCATCAGCGGCAGGAGGGCCAAGGCGCGGAAACGGGTCAAGGCAGGACCTGTCAGCAGGGGTTCGCTTTGGATTTGGGCGAAGAGCTAACCCCCACGGGCCGGGTCGGACATTGGACAATTTGTCCAATGCGCCGCGATTCCGCGCAGCCATTGACGCACATCAAGGCAATGCGTCCATGGGCGTGGCAGAATGCCGTTGCGGTGCCTATTTAATTCCCTCTGACGCAATTGCCAGACGGTGGGGGGACCATGGGATCATCGACCACGGCGACCGAACGGGATGCAAGACTGGTCAATGCCCGCGACCACCGGGTGAATCCCGGTGAAATCGCGATTGGCGTCATCATCGGACGGACGTCCGAATTCTTCGATTTTTTCGTTTACGCCATCGCTTCGGTGATCGTCTTCCCGAAGCTGGTCTTTCCCTATCTTGACCCGCTCACCGGAACGTTGTGGTCCTTCGCGATTTTCGCGCTGGCCTTCGTCGCCCGCCCGGTGGGCAGCATGCTGTTCATGGCCATCGACCGTGCCCACGGGCGCGGCGCCAAGCTGACCCTGTCCCTGTTCCTGCTGGGCACCTCGACGGTCGCCATCGCCTTCCTGCCGAGCTACGAGCAGATCGGCGCGGCGGCGATCTGGCTGCTGGCGGCGGCCCGCATCGGCCAGGGTCTGGCGCTGGGCGGCGCCTGGGACGGCCTCGCCTCGCTGCTGGCGCTGAACGCGCCGGAGAGCCGCCGCGGCTGGTACGCGATGATTCCGCAGCTCGGCGCCCCCATCGGGTTGATCGTGGCGAGCGCCCTCTTCGCCTACTTCGCCGGCAACCTGTCGGCGGAGGATTTCTTCAGCTGGGGCTGGCGCTACCCGTTCTTCGTGGCCTTCGCCATCAACGTGGTGGCGCTGTTCGCGCGGCTGCGCATCGTGGTGACGCCGGAATACACCCACCTGTTCGAAAGCCGCGAGCTTCAGCCGGTCCCGGTGACCGAGATGCTGCGCAACGAGGGGATGCGCGTCGTTCTGGGCGCCTTCGCCCCGCTGGCCAGCTTCGCGCTGTTCCACATGGTCACCGTCTTCCCGCTGTCCTGGATCTTCCTCTACACGCAGGACACGCCGGCGGACTTCCTGCTGATCGAGGTGGTCGGGGCCTTCTTCGGCCTGGGGGCCATCATCGCCTCCGGCTGGATCGCCGACCGCATCGGCCGCCGCACCCTGGTGGGAAGCTGCGCCGCCGCCATCGCCGTGTTCAGCGGCGTGGCGCCCCTGCTGCTGAACGGCGGGCCGCTGGGCGAGCTGGTCTTCATGATCGTCGGCTTCGTGATCCTGGGCCTGTCCTTCGGCCAGTCATCGGGCGTGGTCGCGTCGGGCTTCACCCAGCGCTACCGCTACACCGGCGCGGCCATCACCTCGGACCTCGCCTGGCTGTTCGGGGCGGGCTTCGCGCCGCTGGTGGCGCTGGTGCTGTCCGCCAACTACGGCCTGTTCTCGGCCGGCGCCTACCTGCTGTCGGGCGCGGTCTGCACATTGCTGGCCCTGTGGCTCAACAAGACGCTGGCCAAGTGACCTGAGTGAACGCAGGGAACCGGACCGGCCTCATCCTTGTGGGATGCGGCGGTCCGGTTCCCTCTTTTCATGCAGAGGGCGCAGGACGACGACAGCCGGCGCTTCGCAGCGCTCGTGATGCGGCAGAGAATCGCCGGTCAATCGTCAATGTCGTTCAGGATGTCGGCAATGGGGCGGTCGTCCAGGCGGCCGTTTTTACAGTCGTCGACGCCCACCAGGATGGCGCGCCGAAACTTCCCCAGCTTTTCACGCTCGACCGCCTTTTCGCGATGAAGCCGGCGAAGCGCCTCGGGCGGGCCACTGTTCATGGTTGGCATGGACCACGCCCTTCTTCCGAAGGACATCTCGGGACGATTGGCAATCTTTGTCAAGACGCCCGGAACTCTCCGAATTTGCCCACTCGAACGCGCTTGGCTACCCGGCGGCGGTACGCCGTAATCCCGCACGCCGGCTACCCCCGACTTTAATCGTCGTTAAGAGATCGGCGTGCATCCTGCCCTTACACACAGATCGGCAGGTCATCATGTCCCAGTACAATCCCGCTGTCGGCACCACCGAGACCGCTTCCTTCCCGCTCCCCCTCACCGCTCCGGTCCCGGCCAAGAAGCTGCGCGGCCTGCCGCTGATCGCCCTGTGGGGCGGGCTGATCGCCGCTCCCTGGGTCGTCCTCTACCAAGCCGCCAAGCTGGTGTTCTGAAACCGGCGGTCTCAGGCCGACAGTTCGGCCATGATCTCCGGCACCTGGGCCAGCAGCTCGCGGGCCAGGAAGCCCAGCGGGCCGCGGCGGGCCAGACGGTTGCCGGCCTCGCCATGCAGATGGACTCCCCAGATCGCCGCCTGGGCCGGGTCGGCGCCCCGTGCGGCCAAGCCAGCGATGACGCCCGCCAGCGTGTCGCCTGACCCCGACGTGGCGAGGCCGACATTGCCGCCATCATAGGCCCACATGTGCCCGTCCGGCGTGGCGATGTGGGTGCAGGCGCCCTTCAGCACGACGATCACCTTGTGAAGGTCCGCGACGCGGCGGGCGGCGGCGGGCGGGTCGGCCTCCACCTCCTCCCGGCTGACTCCGGACAGGCCGGCCATCTCGCCGGCGTGCGGCGTGATGATCGTCCGCCCGCCGCGGCGGCACAGCGCTTCGTTGGCGTTGTCCAGCCCCATCAGCGCCTCCGCGTCGATGACCAGAACGGGGCCGCCCTCCCCGTCCAGCCCGGCGATCAGCGCGCCGGTCAGGTCGGCGACCGCAAGCTTGTCCATCATGCCGGGACCGATCAGCACCGCGGTGCAGCGGGCCGCCCGCTCGCACAGCGTGCCCACGCAGTCGGGGGCGATGCCGCCCTCCGCCGTCTCATGCAGGCCGAGCACCAGCGCCTCCGGCACGGCGAGCCCGAGATGCGGGGCCACGCTGCGGCAGGTCGCCATCTGGAGCTTGCCCGCCCCGGCGCGCAGCGCCGCCGTTCCGGCCAGCAGCACGGCGCCCGGCACCTCCACGCTGCCGCCAATGACCAGCACCCGGCCCCGCCCGTCCTTGTCGGCGCCGTCGCCGGGGTGGGGAAGCGGCATGGACCGCAGCAGGTCGCGGGTGACCGGAATCGGGTCGTCCATCGGAAAATCGCTCATCGGAAAGCACTCATCGGACGGCCGCGTTGGCGTCGGGTTCGGCGGTCAGCGGCGCCCCGGCCACCTCCAGCGGGGCAACGAAGTTGTAACGGCGAAGCTGCATCCGCCCGCTGTGCCCCTGGGCGGGATCGAAGGCATATTCGGTGACCCCGCAATTCGCAACGTCGCCCTCGCGGTCGATGGCCAGGATCTGCTCCTCCGTCATGCCCTCCAACAGGTAGCGCAGGCACAGCACGACGACCTGATGGCTGACCACCAGCACGCGCTGCCCGCCATGGTGCAGGCTGATGGTGTCGAGCGCGCTGCGCAGCCGCAGGATCACATCGCACCAGCTCTCCCCGGCCGGCGGGCGGAAGTAGAACTTGCCGAGGAAGCGGCGGAACTCCGCCTGCTCCGGGTGCTCCTGCGCGATGCCCAGCCCGGTCAGCCGATCGAGGATGCCGAACTCCTTCTCGCGCAGCCGCTCGTCCACCACGAACTCCGTGGGTTCGACCGGCAAGCCGCCCCCGGCGTGGATGATCTCCGCCGTGCGCCGGGCGCGCAGATAAGGGGAGGTCAGAACCACGTCGGGCCGTTCGCCCGGCGGCAGCGCCGCGAACCAGCGCGCCAGCGCTTCGGACTGCTGCTCCCCCTGGCGGCTGAGCGGAACGTCCACGTCGCGCTCCGTAATGTCGATCCGGCCCAGCCCGGCGGCGTAGGCGGCGTCGCGCGCGACGTTGCCGGCGCTTTCCCCGTGACGGACGATCCACAGCCTCTGCGGCCAGCGCTGCTGCATGGTGAACGACCCCTTCCCGCCTCAACCAAGGCTTTCAACGGGAAAAAGGCCGTTCCGTCACGCAGCCGCGCGTCTTTCCGCGATCAGGCCGCGATCAGGCCGTCCGGCGTTCGAAGATGCGTTCGGCGGTGGACTTGCCAGGGCGCCAGGGTACGATGCTGATGGGGGCCGTCGGGTCGAGGCTGCCGTTCGCTCGCAGGCAGTCGATGGCGGCCAGCGGCTCGTCCCCGTAGGGCAGGCCGGGCTGTTCGAGCAGATACCGGCGGTGGTTGTCGGTCACCGCCCAGCCCGGTGGACGGCCCAGCGGGCTGGTGGCGACCACGCCGATGGGTTCGGAAACCAGCCACGCCTCGTCCGTAAGGCTCCAGCCGACGAGGCGGCGTTCGCCGGGACCTGTCCCGGCACCGCCCATACCGACACCGATGTCGAGCCAGGCCCACTGGCGCAGGCGGGTGGTGCGGTCACCATCGACGCATACGAACATGATCCCATCCTCTCCCGTCATGAACCGGTCAGGTGGGTATTGTTCTTCTTTTGTTCTGGCTGTGCAAGCGGATTCCGCACCCGGTCAGTCCGGATTCCTGCGGGGAATATCCTTGTAGAAGATATGGGTGCCACGGCCGGCCTGCTTGGCCCGGTACATCGCGCCATCCGCGGCCACAAGCAGACTGCGGGCGTCCGATCCATCGGCCGGGGACAGGGCGATGCCGACGCTGGCGCCGATCACGGCGGTCTTGCCCTGCACCGGGATGGGCAGCGCCACCGCCTCCACGATCTTGGCGGCCACGCCCCCGGCGTCCGCGGCGGAGGTCACATCCTCCAGCACGATGGTGAACTCGTCGCCGCCGACGCGGGCCACCGTGTCGCTGCGGCGCAGACAGCCGGCGATTCGCGCCGCGGCGATGCGCAGCACCTCGTCCCCGCAGTCGTGGCCCATACGATCGTTGACCGCCTTGAAGCCGTCCAGATCGATGAACAGCAGGGCCAACGATCGTCCGGACCGCCGCGACCGGGCCAGCGCCACGTCCAGACGGTCGAAGAGGAGGCGGCGGTTGGGCAGGCCGGTCAGGGCGTCGTGGTTGGCGAGGTGGTCCTTCTCCGCCTCGCTCCGCCGCAGATCCTCCTCGGCGGCCTTGCGCAGCGTGATGTCCCGCCCGATGCCGACCAGCCCGAGAAGCTCGTTGCCGGCGTCGCGAATCGGCGCCTTCAGGATTTCGACCCAGATCCGCCCGCCATCGGGCAGCGGGATGCTCTCCTCGTTGCGCCGCGGCTGGTCCTCGGCATAGACCGAGGCGTCGCCCGCACGGATGCCGTCGGCCATGTCCGGGGGCCATATTTCGTGGCTGTCCAGCCCGATCACCTGCTCCAGGGGACGCCCGGTCCAGGAGGCGAAGGCGCGGTTGGCCTTGCGCAGCACGCCGTCCCGGTCCTTGAAGAAGACGGCGTCCGGGATGGTGTCGATGATCCCCTGCAACAGGGCGTGCTGCCGCAGAAGCTGCTTCTCCGTCTGGCGCCGCTCGGTGATGTCGCGGGCGATGCCGACGACGCCCAGCATCTTGCCGCTGCGGTCGAGGCAGACGGCCTTGGCGGTCTCCATCAGCACGCGGCGCCCGTCCGGGTGGACGAACCATTCCTCGCTGCGGGAGAAGCCCTTCTGCATGGCGATCTGGTCGGTCCGCCGCCGCCGTACCGCGGTCTCCGCGTCGAACAGCCGATGGTCGGTCAGCCCCAGCGGCGGCCGCCCCGCATAGTCGAGCATCGCCCGGTTGACCTTGAGATAGGTGCCGTTCACGTCCTTGAAGAAGACGATGTCCGGCATCGAGTCGATCAGGCTTTGCAGCATGGCGCGCTCGCGGTCGAGCGCCTCGGTGTCGGTGCCGCCATGGTCCGGATCGGCCAAGGGAGCGGCGAGCTGCGCCTCGTGCAGGATGCCCAGGCGCCCGTCCGGCAGCGCCATGCCGCTGCGCCGCACCCAGGCGGTCACCGGACGCCCCTTGGGATAAAAGGTCCAGCGCCCCGCCACCGATTCCCCTTCGGTCCGCGGCGCCCCCTCCGGCTGGCTGCCAAACTCGCGGGCCTGAAAATCGGTAAGCGACGCGGCGTTCCACAGCTCCAGGGCGGCGCGGTTGCCCCAGACCATCCGCCCTCGGTCACCGTCATGCAGCCAGACCGGCGCCCACAGCCCGTCGAGCCGGTGAAGTTCGGCAACGGTCATCGAAGCCGTCACCGGGCGGCCCGCCGACGCGCACGCCTCCCCGCCGGGAACGCCGACCCCGGTCTGGTTCTGATCCGCCTGATGACCCATGGTGGTCGCCGCCGCCTCGGCACGAAGAAAGCACCGGACGGCTTTCTAGCATAATTCGAGGCAATCTTCTCCTGCTACCGCGAGAGGCCGCGCTCTTTCACCACCCTCGCCATTTTCCATACTCCTGCACGAAGTCGCGGACGATTGCTTCCCGCCCGGCGAGCGCCGGTGATAATTGTTTGTGCAGGCCGCCGCGCAGGATCACCTCGACGCGCATCTGCCACTGTTCGTCAGCCGCCTTCAGATCGGGAAAGGCGAAGGTCAGCGGGTGGTAGGCCCGCGCGCGGATGTCGTAGCTGAACTCCTCCTCCCCGTCGCGCAGGACGGCCAGCCCGGCGTTGAAGGGACCGACCTCGATGACAGCCCGGCGGCCGAGCCGTTCCAGCTCCGCCGCGATGTCGCGGAAGGCCGGCTCGACCGTGTCGGCGATGAAGCGGGCGACCTCGCGCCGCGCCCCGGCGGCGCCGGGCGGGACCGCCGCCGCGATGGCCGCCTTGCGCCCGATCACGGCGGCCAGCTGCTGGCGCCAGTCGCCGTCGCCGTCGCCGACCGGCTGCACCGGTGCGCTGCCCTCCGACGTGGTGGGCACCCGCGCCACCCGCCGGTCCGACCCCGCCCGGCGCTCCGCCCGCAGGCTGGTCACCAGCCCGACGCACATCAGCACCATGACCACCGCGAAGGGCAGCGCCGTCGTCACCGCCGCCGTCTGGAGCGCCTGCAACCCGCCGACCAGAAGCAGCACCGCCGCCACCACGCCGCACAGCACCGCCCAGAAGATGCGCGTCGCGATGGGCGGGTCCTGGTTGCCGCCGGACCCGATGATGTCGATCACCAGGGCGCCGGAATCGGCGGAGGTGACGAAGAAGGTGACGACGATCAGCGTCGCCAGGGCCGAGGTGATCACGCTGAGCGGCAGGCGGTCCAGCATGACGAACAGGGCCGTCGGCACGTTCTCCTGCACCGCCGCCGCCATGCCGCCACCTTCGAACATCTCCATATGGATCGCCGTCTCGCCGAACACGGTGAACCAGACGAAAGTCAGCGCCACCGGGGCGAACAGCACGCCGCCAATGAACTCGCGGATCGTGCGTCCGCGCGACACCCGTGCGATGAACATGCCGACGAAGGGTGCCCAGGAAATCCACCAGCCCCAGTAGAACATCGTCCAGCTCGCCTGCCACTCCGCCCCGGTGTAGGGCAGCGTGCGGAAGCTGGTGTAGGGCAAGGTCCACAGGTAACGCCCGATGCTCTCCACCAGCGTGGACAGCAGGAACACCGATGGGCCGAGCAGGAAGACGAACAGCAGGAGCAGCAACCCCGCCAGCATGTTCAGCTCGCTGAGCCGGCGGATGCCCCGCCCGACGCCGCTGACCGCCGAGGCGGTGGCGACCGCGGTGATGACGGCGATCAGCACCATCTGCTGCACCGTCCCGACGCTGACCAGCCCGAGGTAATCGAGCCCGGCGTTGATCTGCATGACCCCCAGCCCGAGCGAAGTGGCGATGCCGAACAGCGTGCCGACGATCGCCACGATGTCCACCAGATGGCCGGGCCAGCCGCTCAGCCGGTCGCCCAGCAGCGGATAGAGCGCCGACCGGATGGTCAGGGGCAGGTCGTGCCGGTAGGCGAAGTAACCCAGCGACAGGCCGACCGTGATGTAGATGCCCCAGGCGTGCAGCCCCCAATGCAGGAAGGCCAGATTCATCGCTTCCCGCGCCGCATCGGGCGTTCCCGCCTCGCCGACCCGCGGGTTGGCGAAATGCAGCACCGGCTCCGCCACGCCGTAGAACAGCAGGCCGATGCCCATGCCGGCGCTGAACAGCATGGCGAACCAGGTCAGATAGCTGAATTCCGGCTCGTCATCGTCCTTGCCGAGCTTGATCGACCCGTAAGGGCTGAAGAACAACCAAAAAGCGAACAAAAGGAATCCCGCAACGGACAGAATGTAGAACCAGCCGAAGTTGCCGACGATGGCCGACTGAAGGGCGGAAATACGCGCTCCGAAGGATTCAGTGAAGACGCTAGCGAGAAGGACGAACAGGAGAATCAGCCCCCCTGCGGTGAAGGAGACCGTTTTGTTGATCCCGTGCATGATTTTTCTCCGGGTCCGGGCAGCGCACCCGAATCCGAGGCGCGGCGTCTTGGCCAACACAACGGATCAACCCGGCCGGAGTTTCCAAAAAAGCGCTGCGCTCATGCTTCCGGCGACCGGCTATTCCGGGCGGGCGCCGCCTTTGCGTTCCGACCGCAGGCGCCGCCGCAGGACCAGCGCGTACCAGGCCAGCAAGACCGTGGTGAAGAGCGACAAGGTAAAGGACACGCCGTCCGGCCGCAGGTCGTAGCCCGTGGCGCCGCCGAACAGCATCACCGAGCTGTCCCAGAGATAGGCGAGCAGCAGGATCAGCGTGTTGGTCCCCGACAGGCCGGTGGCGAGATAAAGCACAAGATGCATCCGTTGCCTCCCGATGAGCCCGGCCCGGCCATGCGCTTTTTCGTTGCGCGGTGTTGTTCTTGTCCGAAGTCCCGTCATCCTAGGCGCCCGGAGCGATCCTGTCAGCCATGGCCCACACCGAAAGTCACCCGACTTGGACCCAGCGGCTCCTGCGCTACGGCACGGGGGTGCTGATCCTGGCCCTGCTGGCCGGGGCGCTGGTCATCCTGAACCGCTGGCTGGAACAGTACAGCGTCGCCGACATCCGGCAGGCGCTGAACCGCATCACGGGTGTTCAGCTTCTTGCCGCCTCGGCGGCAGCGGCGGTCAGCTACTGGTTGCTGACGCTCTACGACCTGCTGGCCCTGCGCCACCTGCGGCGGCCCCTGCCCTACCGCTGGGTGGCCTTCACCGCCTTCACCAGCTACGCCTTCAGCCACAGTCTGGGCTTCGCCAGCATCATCGGGGCGACCGTGCGCTACCGCCTCTACGCGCCGCATGGGCTGGGCGGGGTGGAGGTGGCCCAGGTGACGCTGTTCGTCGTCACCACCTTCATGCTCGGGCTGGCGACGGTGATGCCGGTGGTCATGTTGATCGACCCCACGGCCTTGAAGGCCCTGCACGTCCCGCCGGGAAGCGCCGTCCTGTTGGGGCTGGCGGCGCTGGCGATCCTGGTGGCCTACGCGGTGGGCGGCTTCTGGCTGCGCCGGCCGCTGCGGGTGTTCGGGCACGCCATCGCCTTCCCCCGCCCGTCCATCGCGGTTCGGCAGCTCCTGCTGGGGCTGTGCGACCTGTCGCTGGCCGCGCTGGTCCTCTATCTCTGCCTGCCGCCGAGCGACGCGGTGAGCTACGCCGACGTCCTGGTCGCCTTCGGGCTCGCGCTGGTCGCCGGCATCATCAGCCATGTGCCGGGCGGGCTGGGGGTGTTCGACGCCATCGTCCTGGTCAGCCTGACCCCGGCCATGCCCGGCAACGACGTGATGGCGGGGCTGCTTGTCTTCCGGCTGATCTATTATCTGGCACCGCTGGTGATCGCCGGGCTGATGTTCGGAGGCGTGGAGGCCTTCCAGGCCCGGCGTCGCATCGGCGGACTGTCGCGGGAAATCTCCGCCGCCGTCAGCCCGGCGGTCCCGCTGGTGCTGGCCGCCTGCATCTTCATCACCGGGGCCTTCCTGCTGTTCTCCCGTGCCACGCCGGAGGAGACGCTGCCCGCCCCCTTCGACGCCACGGCGCTGCCGCTGGTGGAGATGTCGCACTTCACCGGCAGTGTCGCCGGGGTGCTGCTGATCCTGCTGGCCCACGCGGTGCAGCGGCGTTTGCACGCCGCCTGGGTGCTGTCGCTGGTGCTGCTGGCGACCGGCTGCGCCTCCGCCCTGCTGAAGGGCGGCGACTGGCCGGAGGCCATCGTGCCGGGGCTGATCTTCCTGGCCCTGCTGCCGGCCCGCAAGGAGTTCCACCGCCGCGGCAACATCCTGCGCAACCCCCTGACGCCGAGCTGGTTCATCGCGACCGGCGTGGCGCTGGCCAGCGCCTTCTGGCTCGGCCTGTTCTCCTACAAGCACATCGCCTTCAGCGACGAACTGTGGTGGCATTTCACCCTGCACGGCGACGCCTCCCGCTTCCTGCGGGCGTCGGTGGCGGTCGGGGTGATCGCGCTCGGCGCCGCCCTGGTCCATCTGGTGTCGGCGGCCAGCCGCGACCCGCAGGAGCAGGAGGAGAAGCCCCCCGGCCCCCTCACCGCCGCCAGAAGGACGGACTGAGCACGACCAGGATGGTGAAGAACTCAAGCCGCCCCAGCAGCATGCCGGCGGCCAGCGCCCATTTGGCTCCGTCCGGCAATGTGGCAAAATTCCCGGAGGGTCCGATGGTCGGGCCGAGGCCGGGGCCGACGTTGCTGACCGCCGTTGCCGCCCCCGACAGCGCGGACACCACGTCCACTCCGAGGAAGGCCAGGACGAAGGCCAGCACGAACACCGACATCAGATAGACGAAGCCGAAACCCATCACCGAGATCATCACCTCGGCGCTGACCGGCTTGCCGTTGTAGTTGAGCGGAATCACCAAGTTGGGGCTGTAGAGGCGGCGTTGCAGCGCGCGCAGCACGATGAACAGGATCTCGAACCGGAAGATCTTCAGCCCGCCCGAGGTCGATCCGGTGCAGCCGCCGACGAAGGTCAGGATGAAGAAGACCACCGACGCCAACGGCCCCCACCGCTCATAGTCGATGGAGGCATAACCCGTGGTGGTGACCACCGAGACGACGTTGAAGGTGGTTACGCGGATGGCATCGTCCCACGGCACGTCCCGCGTCAGGGTCAGCCAGATCGACATGCCGAAGGACACCGCCGCGAGGAAGCCGAGGTACCAGCGGATCTGCGTGTCCGCCCAGAAGCTGGCCGCCCGCCCCTGGGCGAGGCTGATGAAACGGACGAAGGGCATGCCGCCCAACACCATGAAGACCACCAGGACCCACTCGATGGCCGGGCTGTTCCAGCTGGCGATGGACGCGTCGCGGGTGGAGAAGCCGCCGGTGGACACGGCGGTCATCGCGTGGTTGACGGCGTCGAACCAGGACATCCCCGCATAGGAGAGCATCACCGTGCAGACCGCGGTCAGGGACAGGTAGATCCAGCCCACCGCGATGGCGAGGTCGCTGGCCCGCGGCGTCACTTTGTCCGACCGGTCGGAGGATTCCGAGCGGAAGAGCTGCATGCCGCCGACCTGGAGGAAGGGCAGGATGGCGATGGCCATGCCGATGATGCCGATGCCGCCCAGCCATTGCAGCAGCGACCGCCACAGCAGCAGCCCCGGCGCCAGCCCGTCCAGCCCGGAGATCACCGTGGCCCCGGTGGCGGTCAGCGACGACATCGCCTCGAAATAGGCGTCAGCCGCCGTCAGGTCGATCTGCGACACCATGAAGGGCACGGCGGCGAAGGCGCAGATGACCACCCAGGACAGGGCGGTCAGCAAAAAAGCTTGGCGAACGTTTAGCGCGATCCGGTCCATGCGGTTGGCCAGCATGAACTGGACGCCGAAGAACAGCGTCAGGGCGCAGGCGATGGCGAAGACCATCCAGTCTGGATTGCCGGCCGCCAGATCGACGGTCATTGGCAGCAGCATTGCGACGGCCAGGACGCTGAGAAGCGCGCCGATGATGAAGAAGACGGGGCGGGTGTCGAAACCAGTCATGCACAGGCCATAGCCGATCGGAATTGCGGCCTAAGTTGTCACGATTGCGACGCTTCGGCATGCCCGAAGCGCGCCGTAGGGCGATTTTCCCAATGGGTTACCCCATATGGCCTGTTTGGGCCAGAGAAGGACCGCCGACCAGCCCAGTGAGCGCCCTTCTACCCCGAAAGATGTCTGGAATCGCGCCGGATGCGCTTCCGCAAGAAGGGGCGAGGGGCTGGACGGGGGCGGGCATCCTGTGCACACTCCGCCCCGACGTACGGCTCAAATCGTCGAGCCTTCCCGGATGGCCGGGACCCGCAGGAAACTGGAACAGACAATGGACTGGCGGCGTGCTTTCGGACGATGCCCTGATCTTTCTTCAGCATTCGATCAAGACGGTGTGGACTCTGGAGATTCTCCTGATTTTACGGCGTGATCCGGGTCAGGCATGGAATTCGGACGAACTCATTCGCGAATCGCGCAGCAGCACGCTCATCCTCCGGGAAGTCTTGGCGAATCTTCAACAGGCTGGATTGATCCATACGGACGGGGACCTTCGCATCCGCTACCGCAGCGCGACGCCGACCCTGGAGCGCCTTGTGGGGGAGATCGCGTCCGCACAGGCGCGGCGCCCGGCGGCGGTCACGAAGGCGCTGCTCTCCGTGTCGTCGGACAAAGTCCAGAACTTCGCCGGCGCGTTCCGCGTCGGAAAAAGGACATGAGGGATCGATCATAATTCACCCCCGGAGCTGGGTCGGATTTTGCTAAACTCTCGTTCGAAGCAACGACAATTGTCGCGTCGCCTCATCCGGAAGAGAGGCGGGCGGCGGCGATTGGCTTGATCCGCCGACCGAATGGCTTCGATGTCTTGTGGAGTTTCCATTATGCCGTTTCACCGACCGGCCCTGGGGCTGACTCTTGCCGCCCTTGCCCTGGCCGGAGCCCTGTCAGGCGCGGCCCACGCCGCAACCACCGATCGCAACCCCGCTCCCGCCGCCCAGACCGCCCCGGTCGCCACGCCCAACGCCGCGCCCGAGGCGGCTCCCGCCGCCAAGGTCACCGGCTTCCGGTCCGCGCGCTTCGGCATGACCGCTGACGAGGTCGCGAAGGCCATCGCCAAGGACTTCAAGATCGACGGCAAGGACATCCGCCGCGAGACCAACGCGACGGAGCGGACCACCAGCCTGATCGTGAAGGTCGATGACCTGCAGACCGGCGCCGGCCCGGCGGTCGTCGCCTACATCCTCGGCCATTCGACGCAGAAGCTGTTTCAGGTGAACATCCTGTGGGGCGGCGCGGTGAATCCGAAGATCGATCCCAACGCCCTGGTCGGCGCGGCCAACGCGCTGCGCAATTATTTCGTGGGACAGGGTTACCGGCAGGAGGGCATGCTGCTCAACGCGCCGGTCGGCGACGGATCGCAGGTGGTGGTCTTCCGCGGCACCGACAGCCAGGGGCGCATGAGCCTGCTGACCCTTGCGGTCCCGCCGAAGCCCTCGGACGACACCCCCGCCCTGCCGCCGTCCCTCCAGCTCTCCTACATCGAGAAGCCGAACGAGCCGGACGTCTTCAAGATCGAAAAGGGTTTCTAAGCGCCGGCCCTTCCGCCGATCCAGAAAGAAAAAAGGGCGGCGCCGTCATGGCGCCGCCCTTTTCGTTTCCGGCAGACTGGACCGGATCAGCCCCGGCGGGCAAGGCGGTCGACCAGACCCGACCAGCTGCTGACCGAGATCAGGTGGGCGTAGACCAGCCCCAGCCAGCCGCGGTCACGCCATTCCACCAGCGTCTCGGCTGGAAGCTGGTTGAAGGCCGCCTCGTCGATCACGTTGAAGCCGGCGAGGCTCAGCCGCTCGCCGTTGTTCAGGGTGATGTCGGCGCACTTCTCCGACATCAGGCCGGCGGCCGTCACCGCCTCGACGAACTGCGTGGTGTAGGCGCTCTGGGCCTGCACTTCCTTGACGAACTCCAGGGCGTTGTTGGTCAGGGCGGACGGCTGCCCGTCGACGAAGAAGGGGTTGTCGCGGCCCGGAACGACGGCGTCCGCCGCCTCGTCGATGCACAGGGTGAGCTGGGACTTGTCCTCGCTCTCCAGGAAAATGAACGGGTAGCGGCGAACATAGGCGGGAATGTAGGCCCCCTCCTCCCACGCACCGTTCCCGTCGACGAACAGGTTCTCGCCCGAGCGCAGCCCGAGCAGCGCCACCGGCTGGACCACTGGGCCTTCCGAGAACAGGATCGGGAACTGCTTGCAGGCCGCGGCGAACTCCGCCGCCATCAGCGGCACCGAGTTGGTGGCGGCTGCGAAGGCGAAGTTCGGCTCGGTGCGCAGCGACAGATCGGCGTCACGGGCGGCCACCAGCGGGCGGGGGTTCTTGTAGAACAGGGGCAGGGTCGGTTCGGTCATCGTTCGCTATCCAAAGGGTAAAAGTCTGCCGGGGGGAAAGGCGCGCCTCAGCGCGCCTCCTCCTTCGCCGTCTGCTGGTTGCCGGTGGCGGACGGTGCAGGACCGGTGGTCAGGACCTCCGGCTGTGCGCCGGCACGGGTGGTGGACGGGGTGGTTCCGGCGCCCGTGGACAGAACCTCCGGCTGCGCCCCCACACCGGTCAGGGACGGGGTCGTGCCGGCCAGGGTCAGAACCTGCGGCGCGGCGTAGGCGGCCAGGGCGTTCGGCGTGAGGCCGGCGTGGGTCATCGCACCGGTAAACAGGCTGGTGACGCCGGGGGTGCTGGGAACCGGGACCACCACCACCACGGTGGCGGCGACCCGGCTGACCTGCTGCGTCGGACCCCAGGGGGTGTTGTTGATGAAGTACGGGGCGGCCCGCAGCGGGCTGTCGATCGCGCTGGCGGCCAACGCGTCCGTCTTGCCGGCCACGGTGCCGAACATCCGGGCGGAACCGGCCTTGGGAACGGTCAGGCTCAGCACGTCGATCTTCTGCAAGGCGGTCCCGGCCTCCTGTCCGATGAGCAGCGCCCCGCCGTCGGACGCCATGGTCAGCGCGGTGGCCTTGCCCTGGAGCCCCGCCATGGTGATGGGGCCGCCCGCCGCGATGGACGCCTGGCCGTCCGGCAGGAACGCCACGGCGCCCAGCGTGATCGGGCCGGTCTTGGCCGTAATGCTGGCCGGCAGAACAATGCCCGATCCACCGGATTGGGTAAAGCCTCCCTCCGTGACAACCGTGGCATCGCGACCAAAGGTCACCATGCCGGACCCGTCCGTCGTGACCAAGGCCAGCGAGCCCGCGCTGTTCACCGCCGCGCCGAAGGTGAAGCCGGCGCCGGTCAGGCGGAGGCCATCCGTCCCGGTGGCGGTCAGCGCCTTGGCGAAGCGGCCCTCGCCGCCCGTCGTCTGGGTCAGCGAGCGCACGGTCACCGCGCCGTCGTAGAAGACGCCGCCCGAGGTCCGGACCGTGACATCGCCCATCAGGCCCGACGCGCCGATGTCCCCCACCGCCCGGATGGACGCGCCGTTCAGCGACAGCGCGGAACGGTTGGCGCTGTCGACGGCCCCGCCGAACACGAGGTCGCCACCGTTGCTGGTCAGGACGCTGTTGGCGGCCACCGTCAGGGCGCCGCCGAAGCGCTGCGCCCCGGTGGTGGTGACGGTCGCGCCATCCAGGCGGGTGCCGCCGCTGACGGCGATCTGCCGCAGGGCGCCGGTTTCGCCGAAGACTCCCGCCAGGACGGCGTCGCCCTCGACCGTCAGCCCCTGTCCCCCGGCGCTGGCGGCGTTGCCGCCGCTCAGCAGGGAGACGGTCCCGCCCGTCAGGACGGTGTCGGTCCCCAGCGTCACCGCGCCGCCGAAGCTCTGCTCCGCCACGGTGGTCACCGCGCCGCCGTTCAGGGCGGCGGTGCCGGTCACCGACAGGCGGCTCAGCGCCTGCGTGCCGCCGACCGCGCCGTTGATGACGGCGTTGCCGGCGATGGTCAGCCCCTGCCCGCCGCGGGTGGCGGCGTCCAGCCCGCCGGCCAGCACGACGGTGCCGCCGGTCAGACGGGTGTCGGCCCCGAGCACCGCCCGCTCCCCGTAGGTCTGGGTGCCGGTGGTGTCAATGGAACCACCGTTGAGGGCCAGCGTGCCCGCTGCGTCGGTGACGACCGAGGCCGCGCGGACCGACTGGGCGAAGCGGGTCTGGCCGGCGCTGTTCACCGCCAGGGCGCCCAGCCGCTCCGTCACGCCGACCGTGCCGGCGAAGACGGCGTCGCCGGTTCCGCTGCTGACGGTCAGGGCCTGCCCGCCGTCCAGCGTCCCGGCGAAGGTGACGCCGGTGCCGGTCAGGACCGACGGGGTGCCGGCCAGACGGACCGCACCACCGTAGGTCTGCGCCCCGCTGGTGACCGCCGTGGCGCCGGTCAGCAGCGTCTCGCCGCCGACCGTCAGCGCGGCCAGCGCCTGCCGGGTGCCGAGGGAGCCGGCGAGCGCCGCGTTGCCGGCAATGGTCAGGCTCTGACGGCCCGTCTCCGCCGCATCGATGCCGCCCGACAGCGACACCTGGGTGCCGGTCAGGACGGTGTCGGCCCCAAGCGACACCGCGTCGGCGTAGCTCTGCGCACCGGTGGTGTCGACGCTGCCGCCGTTCAGGATGGTGATCCCGGCGGCGTCGGTGGCCAGCGAGGCCGCCCTCACCGCGCCGGCGACGGTGGTGGTGCCGCCGCCGTTGATCGCCAGCGCCCCAAGACGGCTGGTGCCGCCGACGGCACCGCCGAGCAGGATGTCGCCGTTGCCGCTGGCCAGCGTCAGCGCCCGCCCACCGTCCACGGTCGAGGCGAGGACGATCCCGCCGGTGCCGGTGATCCGGCTGTCGCCGCCCAGCGTCACCGCCTTCGCCGCCGAGAAGACCGTGCCGGCCTGATAGGCGCCGTCCAGGGTGACCGCGTCGTTGTAGGTCTGGGCACCGCTGGTCGTCACCGATTTCAGGCTGGTGGTGCCGTCGGCGTCGGTGGTCAGGCTGGCGAGCGCGGTCGTGCCGCCCACCGCCGCGTTGAACTGCGTGGCGCCGCTGCCGTTGACGGTCAGCGCCTGGGCGCCGTTCACGGTGCCGTTGAAGGTCACCGCACCGCTGCCGGCGTTGACCGTGGCGGCCCCCGCCAGCGTCACCGGGCCGGCGACGGTGAAGGCGCCGTTGCCGGTGGCGTAGGTGCCCATCAGGCTGGTCTCGCCGCCGTAGCTCTGGGCGCCCGCCGTGGTCACGTTGACGAGGCTGGTGTAGCCCGTGCCGGTGGTCAGGCTGGCCAGCGCCGTCGTGCCGCCCACCGCCGCGTTGAACACCATCGCCCCGGTCGAGATCGCCGTCAGCGCCTGGGCGCCGTTGACCGTCCCGTTGAAGGTGATCGTGCCGTAGCCTGCATCCACGAGCGTCGTACCGGCCAGCGTCGTTTCACCGTTGAAGGTGATCGGGCTGTTGAGCGAGCTGTAGGCGCCGTTGAGCGTCGTGGCGTCGTTGTAGGTCTGGGCGCCGCTGGTCGTCACCGATTTCAGGCTGGTGGTGCCGTCGGCGTCGGTGGTCAGGCTGGCGAGCGCGGTCGTGCCGCCCACCGCCGCGTTGAACTGCGTGGCGCCGCTGCCGTTGACGGTCAGCGCCTGGGCGCCGTTCACGGTGCCGTTGAAGGTCACCGCACCGCTGCCGGCGTTGACCGTGGCGGCCCCCGCCAGCGTCACCGGGCCGGCGACGGTGAAGGCGCCGTTGCCGGTGGCGTAGGTGCCCATCAGGCTGGTCTCGCCGCCGTAGCTCTGGGCGCCCGCCGTGGTCACGTTGACGAGGCTGGTGTAGCCCGTGCCGGTGGTCAGGCTGGCCAGCGCCGTCGTGCCGCCCACCGCCGCGTTGAACACCATCGCCCCGGTCGAGATCGCCGTCAGCGCCTGGGCGCCGTTGACCGTCCCGTTGAAGGTGATCGTGCCGTAGCCTGCATCCACCAGCGTCGCCCCGGCCAGCGTCGTTTCACCGTTGAAGGTGATCGGGCTGTTGAGCGAGTTGTAGGCGCCGTTGAGCGTCGTGGCGGCGCCGTGGGTCTGGGCGCCTGTGGTGGTGACATTCAGGAAGCTGGCCGTAGCGCCCGCGTTGGTGGTCAGGCTGGCCAGCGCCGTCGTGCCGCCCACCGCCGCGTTGAACTGCGTCGTGCCCGTTCCGGCGATGGTCAGCGCCTGGGCGCCGTTCACCGCGCCGTTGAAGGTGGCCGTCCCGGCGTTCACCGTCGTCGCCCCGGCCAGCGTGGTCGCCGCGTTGGCGGTGACCGTGCCGCCCGTGTAGGTGCCGTCCAGCGTCACCGCGTCGTTGTAGGTCTGGGCGCCGCTGGTCGTCACCAAGTGCAGGCTGCTGGTGCCGCCGGCGTCGGTGGTCAGGCTGGCCAGCGCCGTCGTGCCGCCCACCGTGCCGCTGAACTGCGTCGCGCCCTTGCTGTTGATGACCAGGGCCTGGGCACCGTCCACCGTGCCGGCGAACAGCACGCTCGACCCGCCGTTCACCGTCGTGTCGCCGCCCAGCGTCGCCGCGCCGTTGGCAGTGAAGGCGCCGCTGCCGGTGGCGTAGGTGCCGTTCAGGGTGACCGCGTCGTTGTAGGTCTGGACACCCGTGGTGGTGACGCTGCGCAGGCTGCTGGTGCCGCCGGCGTCGGTGGTCAGGCTGACCAGCGCCGTCGTGCCGCCCACCGTGCCGCTGAACTGCGTCGCGCCCTTGCTGTTGATGACCAGGGCCTGGGCGCCGTCCACCGTGCCGGCGAACAGCACGCTCGCCCCGCCGTTCACCGTCGTGCCGCCGCCCAGCGTCGCCGCGCCGTTGGCAGTGAAGGCGCCGCTGCCGGTGGCGTAGGTGCCGTCCAGCGTCACCGCGTCGTTGTAGGTCTGGGCGCCCGTCGTCGTCACCGACTTCAGGCTGCTGGTGCCGGTGGCGTCGGTGGTCAGGCTGGCCAGCGCCGTCGTGCCGCCCACCGTGCCGCTGAACTGCGTCGCGCCCTTGCTGTTGATGACCAGGGCCTGGGCGCCGTCCACCGTGCCGGCGAACAGCACGCTCGACCCGCCGTTCACCGTCGTGCCGCCGCCCAGCGTCGCCGCGCCGTTGGCGGTGAAAGCGCCGCTGTTGGTTGTGTAGGTGCCGTCCAGCGTCACCGCGTCGTTGTAGGTCTGGGCGCCCGTCGTCGTCACCGACTTCAGGCTGCTGGTGCCGGTGGCGTCGGTGGTCAGGCTGGCCAGAGCCGTCGTGCCGCCCACCGTGCCGGTGAACTGCGTCGTGCTCTTGTTGTTGACCGCCAGGGCGTAGGCGCCGTCCACCGTGCCGCTAAACAGCACGCTCGACCCGCCGTTGACCGTCGTGTCACCGGCCAGCGTCACCGCACCGCTGGCGGTGAAGGCGCCGTTGGTGGTGGTGTAGGTGCCGTTGAGGGTCGTGGCGGCGCCGTGGGTCTGGGCGCCCGTGGTGGAGACGTTCAGGAAGCTGGCCGTGGCGCCCGCGTTGGTGGTCAGGCTGGCCAGCGCCGTCGTGCCGCCCACCGCCGCGTTGAACTGCGTCGTGCCCGTTCCGGCGATGGTCAGCGCCTGGGCGCCGTTCACCGCGCCGTTGAAGGTGGCCGTCCCGGCGTTCACCGTCGTCGCCCCGGCCAGCGTGGTCGCCGCGTTGACGGTGACCGTGCCGCCCGTGTAGGTGCCGTCCAGCGTCACCGCGTCGTTGTAGGTCTGGACACCCGTGGTGGTGACGCTGCGCAGGCTGCTGGTGCCGCCGGCGTCGGTGGTCAGGCTGGCCAGCGCCGTCGTGCCGCCCACCGTGCCGCTGAACTGCGTCGCGCCCTTGCTGTTGATGACCAGGGCCTGGGCACCGTCCACCGTGCCGGCGAACAGCACGCTCGACCCGCCGTTCACCGTCGTGCCGCCGCCCAGCGTCGCCGCGCCGTTGGCAGTGAAGGCGCCGCTGCCGGTGGCGTAGGTGCCGTTCAGGGTGACCGCGTCGTTGTAGGTCTGGACACCCGTGGTGGTGACGCTGCGCAGGCTGCTGGTGCCGCCGGTGTCGGTGGTCAGGCTGGCCAGCGCCGTCGTGCCGCCCACCGTGCCGCTGAACTGCGTCGCGCCCTTGCTGTTGACCGCCAGGGCGTAGGCTCCATCCACCGTGCCGGCGAACAGCACGCTCGACCCGCCGTTCACCGTCGTGCCGCCGGCCAGCGTCGCCGCACCGTTGGCGGTGAAGGCGCCGCTGCCGGTGGTGTAGGTGCCGTCCAACGTCACAGCGTCGTTGTAGGTCTGGGCGCCGTTGGTTGTCACCGACTTCAGGCTGCTGGAGCCGCCGGCGTCCGTAGTCAGGCTCATCAGCGCCGTCGTGCCGCCCACAGCGCCGTTGAACTGCGCCATGCCCTTGTTGTTGACCGCCAGGGCATAGGCGCCGTCCACCGTGTTCATGAACAGAACGCTCGACGTGCCGTCCACCGTCGTATTGCCGCCCAGCGTCACCGCGCCGATGGCCGAGAAGACCGCGCCGGTGGTGTAGGTGCCATCCAGCGTCACCGTGCCGCTGTAGGTCTGTCCGCCCGTGGTCGAAACCGACTTCACGCTGGCCGTCCCGCCGGCATCGATGGTCAGGCTCGTCAACGCCGTCGTGCCGCCCACCGTACCGGTGAACTGCGTCGCGCCGCTGCTGGTGATCACGAGTGAGTTGGCCCCGTTCACCGTGCCGCTGAACAGCACGTTTCCGCTGCCGGAGTTCACCGTGGTGCCGCCCGCCAGCGTCGTCGCGCCGGTCACCGTGAAGGCGCCGTTTCCGGTGGCGTAGGCGCCCTGGAGGCTGGTCGCGCCGGTGTAGGTCTGCGCGCCCGCCGTCGTCACGGCGCGCAGGCCGATGGTCCCGGCGGTGGCCGTCAGATAGGCCAGGTTGCTGGCCGCCCCGCCCAGCGTCATCGCGCCCTGCCCGGCGAGCAGGGTCGCCCCGTATCCGCCGCCGTTCAGCGTGCCGCTCACCGACAGGTCGCCGCCGGTCGCGGTCACCGTGCGGTTGGCGCCCGACAGGGTCAGGTTCCCGGTGACGGTCACCGACTTGCCGGACAGCGCGCCGCCCAGCGTGGTGTTGCCGGTGTAGGTCTGCGTGCCCGTGGTGGTGACGTTGCCCAGGGCGATGCTGGTGCCCTGCACCGTCACGCTGGCCCGGGTGGCGTCCAAACCGACACTGTACACCGCCCTGGTCAAGGACACCGCCCCCCCCGTGGAGATCAGGGAGACGTTGCCGCTGTTCCCGGCGTTGATTCCGGTGGTGGCGTTGCTGTCGGTAATGGCGCCGCTGGCGGTGACGGCGATGTCGCCGTCGGTGGTGGCGAGATTGCCCAGGTTGAAGCTGGTGCCGGCCAGATAGATTCCGCCCGTCCCGGTCACCATCGCCGAGACGTTGGCGATGGTGCTGGTGAAGGCGGCAGTGCTGGTCCCGATCCCGGTGTTGGAGGTCAGGTTCAGCGCGCCGCCGGTCAGGCTGGTGCCGTTGCCGGTCAGCAGGCTGCCGCCCGCCGCCGACAGGTTGATGACGCCGCTCACCCCGGCGTTGACCGTGCCGACCGTCAGGCTGCCCGCCGTCGCGGTCAGGCTGACCGTGCCGACGCCGGTCACCGAGGTCGCCGTCATGCCGGTGCTGCTGGTGGCGGTGACGGTGCCGTTGGCGCCGAGGGTCGCCGCCGTCAGCGTGCCGGTGTTGTTGACGGTCAGGTTCTTGCCGGAGCCGGTCAGGCTGGCGTCGATGGTGCCGACCGTGGTGTTGAGGGTGGTGTTGCCGCCGTTGGAACCGCTGGCGAAGGTCAGCGAACCCGCGGTGATCGACAGCGAGCGCGGCGAGGCGCCCGCGGCCACCACGTCGGTGGCGCCCTTCAGGGTCAGCGCGCCCGTGCCGAGGTTGATCGCCGCGGTCGGCAGGGTCAGCACCCCGCCGGACTGCAGCAGCAGGTTGCCGCTGGTCATCGACAGGCCGGCGCTGGCGTCCAGGTTGCCCGCCGTGCGGATGTAGGCGGACCCGCCCGCCCCCAGGGTGACGAGGTTGTTGCCCAGAGACAGCGCGGCGCTGTTGATGTTGTCGACCGAGATGACCGGTGTGGTGCCGTTGGCGGTCAGGCCGGTCAGGCTCGACACGTTCATCTTGATCGGCGTGCCGGCGCCGGTGGCGGCGTCGGTGACGGTGCCGATGCTGCCGCCGGTGGCGGTCAGGCTGGCCGAATGGCCAGTCACATGGGTGCCATTGCCGCTGCCCAGGATGGAGCCGGCGGCGGTCAGCGCGACCGCTCCGCTGGTGGTGTTGGCCGACACCGACTGGACCGTCATCGTGCCGGCCGACGCGATGGTGACCGAGCCGTTGGAGGCGGTGGCCGAGGCGACGGCGACGCCGGCGGCGGTGTCGTCGGTCACGTAGACGCTGCCGTTGGCGCTCGCCATGGTCAGGCCGGGAGTGGTGGTCTGGACCGACCGGCTGGAGGTGCCGATGCCCTTCCCGCCGGTCAGCGAGACCGAGCCGCCAACGATCCGCGTCTCGGCAAGGCCGTCGTCATAGACGCCGCCCCCGCTGGAGCTGAGGATGACCGCACCGCTGCCGGCGTTGATGCCGCCGGCGATGATGTCGGCGTCCACCGCGGTGGAGGCGATGGTGATCGCCCCACCGCCGGTGCTGGCGCTGACCACCTGGAGGCGGTCGCCGGCCTGCACGTCGATCTTGCCGCCGGTCGTCGCGGCGTAGGCCAGCGCGGTGGCGCCGGTCATGCCCAGATAGATGTCGCCCGACCCGCCGTTCACCTGCACCTGGGCCCCGCCCACGCCGACACGGGCGGAAGAGGTGCCGATGCCGCCGGCGCCGTTCAGCGCGACGGTCTTGCCGGTGACCGCCGAGCCGCCGTTGGCGGCCAGGATCTTGCCGCCGTTGCCGGTGGCGCTCAGCGTGACCGAGCCGTTGTTGGCCCCCGCCGTCACCGTCCCGGCGGTGATGGACCCGCCGGTCGAGGTCACGGTGATGCTGTTGCCCGCCGCGTCGGTGGCGATGGCGACGTTGGTCAGCGTGATGTTGCCGCTGCCCGACACCACCACCGGGCCGTTCTGGACGGCGGCCGTCAGCCCGCCCGTCAGAGACCCGGCGATGTCGAGGTAGACGCCGCCCGCGCCCGTGACGTTGGTGGTCAGTGCCCCGGTGCTGGACGTCGTGACCTTGAACGCCGAGTCCGCCGTTCCGATGCCGGTCCCCGCCGTCAGCGTGGCGCTGCCGGTGCCGAGGCTCAGGCTGGAGCCGCCGTTGAGGATCCGGCCGGCCGTCGCCGTCAGGGTCAGCGCCTTGCTGCTGTCGTAGGAGAGGTTGGAGACGGTCAGGTCGCCGGTCGCCGCGATCACCGTCAGGGCGCCGCCCGTGGTGATCGAGCTGAGGTTCAGCCCCGCCGCGTTCTTGACGAACAGCCCGCCGGAGCCGCTGCTGGCGGTCAGGCTGGACACGTTCATGCCCAGCGCCGTTGCGCTGGTGCCGATGGAACTGCTGTTAGTCTGCTCGTTGGTCTTCTTCTGGGCGTCCAGCTTCAGGGAGCCGGCGGTGATGATGGAGCTGTTGTTCACCGCCGTGATGCTGCCGGCGGTCGAGCTGTTGCCCGTCGCCGTCAGGCTGACCGTGCTGGAAGCGCCCGTGGTCACCGTGCCGATGGCGATCGCCCCCGGAGCCTTGAAGGTGAAGTCCAGGCCGGTGCTGTCGGTCAGCGTGGTGAAGGTGGTGACGCCGCCGCTGTCCGTGACGTTCCAACTGAGGTTGGTCGCCGTCAGGCTCATCGTGCCGGAGGTGGCGGTTCCGGTGGAGGGCGTGCGGTCGATGGTCAGCTTGGCGAGGTCGAGCGTGTCGGCGACGTTGAAGGTGCCGGGCGTCTTCAGCGTCAGGTCGGTCGTCGCGACGTTCAGCGTGGAGCCCGTGTCGGCGATGCCGCCCTTGATGGCGGACAGCTCGACGCTGCCGCCGGTCACCAGATTGCCGCTGTTGGCGCGGATGTTGCCGTCGCTGCTGGTCAGCGTCACCGTCCCGGTCGTGGTGACGGTGCCGACGGTCAGGAGGCTGGTCCCCGAGGAACCGGTCGACAACTTGATCGCACCGCCGCCGGTGCTCACCACCGACTGGACGGTCAGGGCCCTGCCTTCCGACACCGCGATGCTGCCGGCGGCGCTGGCGGTCAGCGTCGTGGTGCCGCCGGAACCGGCCGACGTCGAGATGGCGGAGACGTTGCCGATGGACCCAGTCGCCGTCAGCGTCAGCAGATTGCTGCCGCTGATCGAGCCGCTGAGGATCGAGCCGCCCTGATTGTTGATGACCGCGTTGGCGCCGCCCATGGAGATCGAGCCGAGCGCGATGTCGCCGGTCGAGTTGTTCAGGGTCAGCGCGCCGGCCAAGCTCATGGAGTCGATGACCGTCGAGCCGTGCAGGTTGATCACGGCGCCATTGTTGGCGTTCACCGTCAGGTTGCCGGTGGTGATGCTGATGAACTCACCTCCCTGCGCACCGACCACGTTGGAGGAGGACGTCAGGCTCGCGACGCCGGCGTTGATCTTGACGACGGAATGGCCGTTCCCGACGATGCCGGGGTCCGCGATCAGGGCGATCGTGCCGGTCTTGCCGACGTCCAGGCCGCCGACGACCAACTTGCGGTGGCTGTCGAAGGTGAAGCGCACCCCGCTGGCGTCGGTCAGCGAGGCCAGCGCCGTCTGGGTGCTGCTCTCGGCGCCGATCAGCGCGATGGCCGTGCCGGCCGTGCTGACCGCGGTCAGGTTGTAGGTGCGGTTGTCGATGTTGGACGAGGTGCTCTTGATCTTGAGCGCCCCGATGCGGGTGTCGGATTCGACGTAGAGATCGCCCTTCACGTTGAAGGTCGCGGACGACGCCGACAGGTGGATCTTGTTGCTGGAGGAGCCGATGGCGCCGCCGCCGCTGCTCAGGGTCGCGGTGCCCGCGGTGATGCGGTTGGCCGGGTTGCCCACGTTCGCCGAGGCGGCGCCCAGGATGTTCCCGGCGCTGGTCAGGTCGACGGTGCCCCAGTTCTGCACGTTCAGCGTGCCGATGGACAGCGCGTGCTTGGTGTCCAGCTTGAACGCAAGACCGGTGCTGTCGGTCAGTTCGCTCAGCGTGGAGGTGGTGCCGTCGTCCGTCATGGTGAAGACGAGCTGCGGCGCGCTGATCTGATAGGTGCCGGCGCCGGTCGTCCGCGAGCTGGTCAGCGACAGCGCGGTCAGGTCCCGGCCGTTGTCCACGAAGGCGTCGGTCGCCGTGGTCAGCGCCAGCGTGTCGGCCATCGTCGCGATGTGGTTGGAGGACGATCCCGCCTGACCGATGGTCCCGGTCGAGGTGAGGGTGACCGTGCCGGCGGTCACCATCGAGCTGCCGGTGCTGAGGATGTTCTTGCCGGTGCCGGTGGTCTCGATGGACACCTTGCGGGACAGGCCGCCGTTGATCGTGCCCAGGGCGACGCTGTTGTCGCTCTTGAACGAGAAGTCGAGGCCGCTGCTGTCCACGACGCTGGACAGGGTGTACTGGCTGCCGGTGTTGCTGTCGGTCAGCGCGAAGGTCAGCCCCTCGGACCGGATGTCGTAGACATTCTGCGTGCCGGCCGAGCCGTGCTTGACATCCAGGCTCAAGGCGTACAGGTCGGCGCTGTTCGTCAGATAGACGTTGCGCCCGGCGGTCACCTTGAGGGTCCGCGCCTCGGTCAGCAGCGGCGTGCCGGACGCCCCGATGGAGCCGCCTTCGACCGTCAGCGTCACCTCGTCCGCGCTCAGCGGCTTGGTTCCGGATTGGAGGAGCGACCCGTTGTTGGTCACCTGAATGTCCGCCGAGGAACCGGCCTTCACATTCTTCAGCGTCAGGGTGCCGGAGTTGCCGAGCGTCAGCGATCCCTTCAGATCGGCCGACAGGGTGCCGACCTGGGTGGTGAAGCGGGAGCCGCTGCTGGTGTGCCCGACGCTGGTCGCCTTCAACGTCAGGCTGCCCGCGGTGACGGTCGTGCCGCTGCTGTTCGTGGCGTCGATGGCGGAATCGCCGGCATTGGCCGTCAGATCGACGGTGCCGGTGCTCCCGACGTCGATCTTGGCGATCCGCAGGGCCTTGTCGTTGCTGATGTTCAGCTTCAGCCCGCTCTGGGTGACGTTCGACACCGTCAGGCCGGTTTGCGTGGAGTCGCTGAAGGTGGCGGTCAGGCCGGTCGAGGTGATGGTGTAGTTATTGGTGGAGCCGCCGGACTTCTGGTGCCGGGTGTCCAGCGTCAGTTCGGACAGCGTGTCGTTGTTGTTGACCGAAACGTTGCCGCCCGACGTGATGGCCAACTTCGTCGTGCTGGTCAGGACAGCGCTGACGCCGCCGACGTTGCTGTTGGTGCCGGTGGCAGTCAGGGAAACCTGACCCGCCGTGATCCTGTCGGACCCGTTCCCGTTGACGGAGATACCACCGGACGCGCCCGAAGCCGCCCCGGTGGAGATCAGCGCCACCGAGCCGGTGGAGCTGGTGCCGGCGTCGATGGTGCCGGCCACGATACCGCGATCCACGCTGTAGCGCAGGTCCATGCTGCCGTTGCTCGGCGTGGACAGGGCCAGCGTCTGGACGCCGCTGGCTTCCGTCACCGTGAAGCTGCGGTTGGAGCCGAGGGCGTTGAATTGGTAGGTCCCCGTGCCGGTGGACGTCTTGTGCGTGACGGTGACGTCCAGCGCGGTCAGCGCGGTGTTGCTGTTGTTGATGTAGAGGTCGCCGTTGCTCACCAGGGTCAGCGACGAGGCGGAGGTCTTCACCGCCCGTGCGCTGGTGCCGATGGAGCCGCCGTTGGTGCCGGAGCCGTTGGCCGACAGGGTGACGGAGGACGCCGCGATGGCCCCGCCGCCCGACATGGTGATCGTCGAGTTCTCCCCGCCGCCTGCGGTGGTCAGGCTGACCGAACCGCCGCCGGCGACGATCTCGGAAACCACGATGTGCTTCTTGCCGGTGAAGCTGAATTTGCTGTTGCCCGCACCCGTGATGTCGATCGAATGCGCCGTGCCGCTGTCGGCCAGCGAGTAGATCTGGGACCCGGTGCTGCCGATGGAGAAGGTGCTCTTGGTCGCGGAGGCCGTGGTGGCGTTCGTGCTGGTGATCGCCAGGCTGTTGAAGGCGCGCCCGTTGTTGTCGACGTAGATGTCGCGCCCCGATGTCACCGACAGGTCGCCGGTGTCGAGGCTGATAGCCCCGTAGAGGGTCGAATCACCGATGGAGGAGGAGGTTCCCGCCTCAAGCGACACCTTGCCGGCGGTGATCTTGCTGCCGTTGCCGGTGTTGGTGACGCCATTGGATGAGACGATGGCGACGCTTCCGCCCGTTCCAACGTTTACGGTGCCAACCTTGACCGCGCGCGATGAATTGAAGGCGAAGTTCAGCGCCGTGCTGCTGGTGACGGTCTGGATCGTGGACTGCGACGAGCTGTCCGACAGGGTGAAGACCTGCCCATTGACCGTGGTGATCCCGATGGTGCCGCCGGAGTAGGAGCCGCGCGTCAGGGTGAGGTCGGTCAGCGCCATCGTGCCGGCGATGCCGATGGACCCGCCCGCGGTGATCGACAGGTTCGCCGTTGCCAAATCCAGCGCGCTCACGCTGCCGACGCCGCCGCTGGCGTTCAGGATCACCTTGCCCGCGGAAATCAGGGTGGTGGTGTCGGCGTCGCCCTGGATGCTGCCGTTGCTGACCTTCAACTCGACGGTGCCGTTGGTGGCGTTGACCGTCCCGACGGTCAGGGTGCCACTGGTTTGTGCGACGCTGATGTCGCCACCCGCCGTCAGGCTGTCCAGCTTGACCGTGCTGCTGCTCAGGCCGAGCCACATGGAGCCGCCCGCGTTGGCAACCACGGTTCCGCCCTGCACGACGAGGGCGTTGGACGCGGAGCCGATGTCCTTCCCAGCGGTCAGGGTCACCGTTCCGGTGGAGCTGGCGCGCAAGCCGGCGCTGTTCGGGTTCAGGATCGACCCGTGGGTCGCCTTCACCGTGATGTCGCTGCTGGCGCTGGACGAGAAACTGGAGCCGAAGGCGATGTCGCCCCACGTCGCCGTTACCACAATGGGGTTGTTGGCGGCGCTGAAGAAGCTGCCGCCCAGCGTGACGAGATTCTTCTGGTTGTTGACGCCGGTCGAGGTCGGCAGGGTGATGTAGATGCCGCCGTCTGACGCCCTGGCGTTGAGGACCGGGGTGACGATGTCCAGATATTCGGTGCCCGAGCCGCTGCCGATCGCCTTGCTGGCCTTCAGGTTGACCGAACCGGCCAGCACCACCGTGGTCTTCGACCCGTCGTCCAGGATGGAGCCGTTCGTCGTCTCGGCGTTGAAGATGCTGTAGGTTTCGCTGGGCGAGGGCGTCCCGTTGTCGGGAAGGACGCCGTTCTTGTAGGTCAGATCGACCCGGCCCAGCCGGATGTCGCGGTCGCCCTTGAAGGAGAATATCTGGCCGGTGGTGTCGACCAGCGTGCGCAGCAGGTAGCCGTTGGTGGCGTCGTCGGTCAGGTCGAAGGCGAAGTTCGGCGCGGTGATCGAGTAGCTGTTCACCACCGTCGTGTCCGCATGCGTGCTGGTGACGGTCAGCTCCGCCATGTCGGACAGGTTGGTGACGTGCAGGTCGCCGCCGGTGGTCAGCGTCAGCTTCGTGGCGTTGAGCGCCAGCGGAGCGGAGGTGTCGCCCAGGCTGCCCGCCGCGGCGCTCAGCGTCACGGTGTCGGCGTTGATCCGCGTGTTCACGCTGCCGTCGTCGCGGATGCTGCCGGTGGTGGAGGTCAGCGTGACCGTGCCGCCCGTTCCCACCGTGGCCAGATCGCCGACGATCAGGTCGATGTCGCTGTTGAAGTTGAGGGTGGAGAGCTTCGGGCTGCCGATCGCTTCCAGAATGGTCGCGGTGCCGTTGTCGCCGACCACAAAGTTGAAGTATTCGGAGGTGAGTTCCAGCGCGTTGGCGGCCCCACCGACATGGCGGTTGGTGATCGACAGGCTGGTCAGGATCACGCCGCTGTTGTCGAGATACAGATCCCCGACGTTGCTCAGCGTCAGTGACCCCGTGGAGGTGCGCAGACGGGTGCCGGAGCTCCCGATGGCGCCGCCCGTGCTCAGGCTGATGGCGTTGGCGGACAGCCGGTTGTTGGCGTCCTTGCCCAGGATCGCTCCGCCGGTCGCCGTCACGGAGATCGAGCCGGTGGTCGTCTTGATCGTCCCCAGCGTGGCGGCGCCGCTGTTCACGGTGAGCGAGATCGACGAACCGGTGGAGGTGATGTTGTCCACGGTCACGGCGCCGGTCTGGGAGACCGTGACGTTGCCCGCGTTGTTGGTGACCGTCAGCCGCTTCGCCGCGGTGTTCACCGTCACGGTGGAGGTGCTGCCTCCGGCGGCGAGCGTGACGTTGTCGCCGGTGATCGTGCCGGACAGGCCGGAGATGCTGCCGTTGGCGGTCGTCAGGGTGACGTTGCCGTTGGCCCCGGCATTGACCGTGGTCGCGGTGATGTCGGACACCGTGCCGTTCGCCGTGACGGAGATGCTGCTGGTCCCGTTGGCGCTGGTGATCGTCCCGATGGTGGTCGTGCCGCCGGTGGTGATCGCGACGTCGCCGTTGGTCGAGACGATGGAACCCAGCACCGCCGAGCCCGACGTCGTCAGGAACACCCCGCCCGCGCCGGAGGTGGCGTCGATGTTGTAGGAGCTGGCGGTCAGGGCCGTGCCGCTGGTACCGATGCTGCCGGCAGCGTTCAGGACCAAGCTGTAGGAACTGATGGTGGTCGAGGCGTCGGCGTCGTTCAGGATGCTGCCGCCGCTGCTGGTCAGGGTCAGCGTGTTGCTGCCGCTGGCCACCGCGCCGACCGTCAGGTTGCCGGTGGCCGCGATGGTGGTAAAGCCGCCGCTGGTCAGATTGGTCAAGGCCAGCGCGCCAGTGTTCGACAGGTTGATGCCGCCGCTGCCGGCCGTGGCCGTCAGGCTGGCGCCAGCGGTGTTCAGCGCCTGCGACGACGTGCCGATGGCACCGTTGCTGCCCGACGAACCTTTGGCGGTCAGCGTCAGCGCACCGCCGGTCAGCAGGCTCGCGCCCGTGCCGGTGATGTTGCCGGCGGTGCTGGTCAGCGCGACGGACCCCGTTCCGGCGCTGACCGTGCCGACCTGGACGTTGCGATCACCGCGGAAGGCGAAACTGTTCAGGCCCCCGACTTGGCTGATCGTGTCGAGCGTAGTGCCGCCGGACGAATCGGTGACGGTGAAGATCAGGCCCGTGGAGGCGAGGAAGAACTGGCTGTCGGCCCCGACCGTCCGGTGCGTGCTGGTGACGGAGAGGTCGGTCAGTGTCCGGTCGTTGGTGACGAACAGGTCGCCGCCGGTGACCAGGGAGAGCTGGGTGCTGCTGGTCGACACCGCCGCGCCGCTGGCGCCGATGGCGCCGCCGGCGGTCAGGGAGATCGGGCCGCCGACGATCCGGCCGGCGTCCAACGCGGTCAGCGACCCGCCCTGAGCGCTGACGGAGACCGCCCCGACGCTGCCCGAAACCGGCGTGGTGTCGATCAGGTTGGCAAGCTGGACGTTGTTGGTGGCCGTCAGCCGCACCGCGCCGCCGCGGGTCGTCAGCTTCCCGATGTTGGTCAGGTTGCTGGCCATGCCGTTGGCTTCCAGCACGATGTCGCCGCCGTTGGTGCGGATCTCGTAGCTGGCGTCGGTGAAGGCGATGCCGCTGGTGGTCAGCGACCGCAGGGTGAAGCTGTGGCCCGCCGTGGTCTGGAGATCAAGGCTGGTCTCCACCGTGATGAGGCCCGACGCCTCCAGCACGATGTTCGCGTTGCCGGCGATGCTCTCCAGCACCTGCTTCGACACCGTGTTGACGGCGTCGCCGCTGCCCAGGTTGGGGTCGTTGACGCCGATCGTGCCGTCCGCCGCAGCGCCGTCCTGGCTGCCCCCGGCGGAGCTGACGATGCGCAGGCTTTCCGGATCGAGCAGGAAGGTGCCCGCCGCGCCCTTGGGCGCGGTCAGGTCGACGCTGCCGGTCAGCGTGATGTCCTTATGGCTGGACACCTCGGCGAAGCCGCCGTCGCCGCCCTCGGCACCGCCGCGGGCGGAGATCTTACCGGCGTGCTTCGTGCTTTTCTGCGACAGCACCGTCACGCTGCCGCCCTTGCCGGACTTCACGGCGTCGGCGGACAGGGTGGCGCCGGCCTCGACCGTCACCTTGTCCGACCAAGTGCCGGAACGGCCCGTCTTGCTGCCGATGGCGACCTCGCCGCCGCCCTTGCTGCCGGAGGCGTCGACGCGGGCATTCTTCTTCACGGCGATCTCGGCGCCGGTGGCGACGACGGTGCCGCCGGTCTGCCCCTCCCCGCGCCCGCTGGCGTCGACGGTGCCGGCGATGGTGACCTTGCCGGTGTCGCCGCCCGACAGGACGATCTTGCCGTTGGCGCTGCCGACCGAGGTGGCCTTGATGACGCCGTCGGTGTTGATGACGTTGTCGATCACGCCCTTCACGGCGCGCGCCGACAGGGTGACGCTGCCGCCCTCCGCGGCGATCTCGCCGGAATTGACGACCAGCGCCGCGACCGGCTTGCCGTCCGCGTCCTTCGCCACCGTCTTCACGGCGGAGCTGGCGTCGAAGCTGATCAGCCCGTCGCCGTGGAAATCGAGCGTGAAGGTCTCGGCACCGCCCAGCGCCACCTTGCCCAGCTTCGCCCGGATGACTCCGGAGTTGCGGACGTGCGGGGCCACGAGGGCGGCCAGGCCGCTGTCCTTGACGGTGATGTCGCCCTCGTTCACCACCATGGCGTTCGGCTTGGTGGAGGCTTGGTCGAATTGGTACTTGCCCGCCATGAAGTTGGCGTCGGAGATGTTGGCGGTGGTCGCCACCAGCCCACCGACGTCCACCTTCGCCCCGGCGCCGATCACCACGCCGTTGGGATTGACCAGCATGACCGTGCCATTGGCCGACAGGCTGCCCATGATCTTGGACGGGTCGTTGCCGGTGACCCGGTTCAGCGTGACGCTGGAGGCCGAGGGCTGCTGGAAGGTGACCTTCTCACCGGCGTCGATGCTGAAGGACTTCCAGTTGATGATGGCCTTGTCGGTAGACTGCAGGATCTCCATCGACTTCGGGGTCGCCGACTGGATGGTCGCCGCGCCCGCGGTGACGGTGCCTTCCAGCGGGTTGGCGTAGGCCGCACCCGCGAACAGGGTGGACAGCGCCACGCCAATCACGCTGCGCAGCGCCAGCCGCGCAAAGTCGATGCCCCCTTGCGCCTTCGCCGCGCGGCGCTGGCGCCGGGTGCCGCCGCCGCGCTGGGGCGCCTCCGTCGCGGAGGACAGCAGCAGCCGCTGGCGCAGCGTCTGGCGGTGGCGGCGCGCGCCGGGAAGCTCGGTGAAGCCGGAGGTGGTGGTGACGTTGCCCTTGCCCATGTCCTGTATCCCCCGGCCCTATCAGTATTGCGCAGTGATGTTGAAGAAGACCCGCATGTCCTTGTCGCCCTCGGTCGCGACGCGGCGGGTCAGCGGCTTGTCGATCTCAAGCGTCGCGAAAAGCCGTTCCACGAGGCTGGCGCGCACGCCGCCGCCCACGGAAACCAGCGAATTGCGGCTGTTCTGCTCCAGGCTGGAGCGGTTCCACACCTCGCCGCCGTCGACGAAGCCATAGATCTGGACGGCCTGCGCGAAGGCGTTCTCCGGGACCACCGGCGTGTAGCGCAGCTCCAGCGACCCGGCCCAGCCGCTGTCGCCGGAGATCTCGCCCTCGTCGAAGGCGCGTCCGTAGCTCGGGCCACCCAGCGCGATCTGCTCGCTGGCCAGCAGCGGCGTGCCCGCGGCCTGCATGGTGGCCGTCGCGAAAATGCTGAAGTTGGCCGGGAGTTGCTGCACGCGGGTGATGTCGGCGGTGAGCTTGGTGAAGTCGCTGCGCCCGCGCTCGCGCGATGCGTAGGCCGAGCCAAGCTTCGTCGCGTCAAGGATGTCCAGCCCCTGGTGGACGAGGCCGCGCACCGCAGTGATGCCGTCCCAATTGTCGGTCCGGTCATAGCTGAAACCGCCGCGCAGGATGCGCAGCCGGTCGCGGTTGAAGCGGTCGCCGGAAATGTCGGTGTTCACGTCGCGGTATTCGAACTCGCCGACGGCGCGGAGGTTCTCCAGGCGCGAGCGGATCACCGGATAGCTGAGCGTGCCCACACCCGCGGCCACCCAGCTTTCCACGTCCAGCGGGTCCAGCGTCAGTCCGGGCCGCGACTTGGAATAGGAGCCGGTGGCCGAGAAGGTCAGCCCGTCGCCGGTCACCAGCGCCTGATAGCCGGCGCCGACCGACCAGGCCCGCGACGCCGGAGAGGACACGCGCCCGCTGAGGTTCACCGTGTCGGCGTTCGGCCCGAAGGAGTTCAGCGCCGCCGTCGCGGTGGTCTGGGCGGTGCCGAGATAGGGCGTGTTGCGGTTGCTGAACGACACCAGGGCGTCCACCGCCTTGCGGTCCGTCTTCACCACCACCACCGAGGCGCCGAGCGTGTCCGGCGACGGCTCCAGGCTGGCGCGCACGCTCAGGCCGGCGAGGTCGTTCGCCAGGAGAAGACGGCGCTCGACCTCGGCGACGTTGATCGGCTTGACGCCGCGGAGCGGCTCCACCAGCCGCTTGACCGCGGCCAGCGCCGGGCCGATGTCGTCGGGATAAGTGATGTCGGACACGAAGCCCTCGACCACTTGGAGGCGGAAGGTGCCGTCCTCGATCGTCTGGGCGGGAACGATGACCCGGCTGGTAATGAAGCCGTCGTTGCGGTAGCGGAACTCGATGTCGTTGGCGATCTTGAACAGGTCCGCCACCGACACCTCGCGGCCCAGCATATCTTGGTAAGCGGTCTTGAGGCTGTCCTGGCTGTAGGCGGTGGCGCCTTCGATGGAGACACTCCGCAACGTAAGGCGGTAATTCTCGGCCCCCGCCGGTGCCTCCGCCGCGGGCGCCTTCGGCACCGTCACCGCGCCGCCCGGCACCGAGGGCAGCGGCATCACCGGACGCGGCGCCTCCGGACGCGGTTCCGCACCGGAGGGGAGCTGGGCCGGCAGCTGTTGCGCGAGCACGGGCGCCATCACACCCGCAAGAATGGCACTTGCCGCCAAGAAAGCCCACCAAGGCGCTTTTCTCTTACCCACATCTTCGTTAGGGATGAAGATGAAGGAGGCGGCTTTGGTGGACGAGTTCATTGGACCGGTACCTTCACGCGATGGTCGTTGCTAACCTTTGATTAACGAAGACCCCGTCGGATCTCCATCTGAGGTAGCTATTTTTATCATACGATTTCGGATTGGGTGTTAGTCCTAGTTTGTCGGAATTTGTAACATTCATATCCTTGTCGTAAGCGGTGCTGGGCTGGCGAACCGCATCGCAACACTGCGCCGACCGAGGGCGCTGGGTGCGCACCCCTCGCGGCACGCTTCACTAACGGCAGGGCGTCGAAGCCCGAAGGACTCACGACCGACACGCTTGTCGCATCGGGTTGCCTTGACGGGGAAAAGCTGCGGCATGCAGCCCGGCAAACATGTGTTTTAAGTTGTGGGAAAGACGATGCGCTCCCTGTCCGGCGCTTCCGGATGAACGCGTCCGAAGCGGCCGTGCCGTGACGGGAAGCATTGGTCCTCGCTCTTTTCCACGTCCGCTCCGTGCTCTATGCATAAGAAAAAGGCGTTTGGACACAAGCGGTGCGGACAGGGATCTCCATGAACAAGACGGCGGAGCGGTGGGACGGTGCGGTTCACCTGTTCGCCGCCGGTAGCCTGAAGGCCGCGCTGGGCGAACTGGTCCAGGCGTTCGAAGCGCGGGAAGGCATCCGGATCGCCCCCGTCTTCGCTCCATCCGGTTTGCTGAAGGCACGGCTGCTGCAAAGTGGAGAGAGCGGCCTGTTCGCCTCCGCCAACATGGCCCATCCCCGCGCGCTGGCCGACGTCGGACGCGCGGCGACCATTCGCCCATTCGCCCACAACCGGCTCTGCGCCATCGCCCAGCCGGAGGTGGGGGTCACGGCGGACACGCTGCTCGACCGCCTGCTCGACCCTTCCATCAGGCTCGGCACCTCAACGCCGCAGGCCGATCCCGCCGGCGACTACGCCTGGGAGGTCTTCCGCAAGGCAGAGGCCCTGCGCCCCGGCAGTTTCGCGGCGTTGGACGCGAAGGCGCTGCGGCTCACCGGTGGGCCGGAGAGCGAGGGGCCGCCGGAGGGGCGCGACCCCTACGGCTGGCTGATGGAGCGGCGCAAGGCCGACCTGTTCCTGACCTACCGGACCAACGCGCGGCTCGCGGCCCGGGAGATTCCAGGATTGAGGATCGTCGCCCTGCCGGCGGCGATGGCCGTGGGTGCCGACTATGGGCTGGCCGTCCTGAACGGCACGGACCGCAGGCGGTCGGAAGCGCTCGCCCAGAGCATCCTGTCCCCAGCCGGTCAGGCGATCCTGCTCCGCCACGGCTTCACGAGCCCGTGACGCGGGAGGCGTCACACCCCAACCCTTCCCACGCCAACCATGATTTCTCCGACGTCATTCTTTAAAATTTGACATCGATATTTTCAAATGTGTCGTAATTCTACAAATAGACCGGACTTTTCATTCCGCTTCATGACAATATTACTTCTGTCGGTAAATTTTCACTTCCCATATATCAGGAATGAAGGGCTGGCGGTGGTCCGGCCACGGTCGAGGTGCTTCCCCCAGGTCCTCTTGCCGTCCTGTCTGTGGTGAAAGAGCGTTTCGGGGTGGATCGCAGCAATTTTCCGCTGGTGTGCCGCTCTGAAATCGCCTAAAAGCGGCTTCCCGCTGCAAGGCGGCGACAGGAGTGTAGCTCAATTGGTAGAGCACCGGTCTCCAAAACCGGGGGTTGGGGGTTCGAGCCCCTCCACTCCTGCCATCCGGCAGGTGATTCGGATGGCCCCGCACACCGCGGTACCACCCCCCTGAAATATAGAAATCTGGAAACATTGTCAGGGCGGCGATCGAGCATTCGATCCCTTTGGTTAATACACTTTTATCCTTAAGGCCCTGAACGGCTTGGCGCCGCGTGGCGTTACTGCCCCTATCCCGATCCTTCGCTGCGAACCCATAGAATCGACGCATTCGCCTGCGTGTGCATAGCCATGTCTTGATTATCAAGACATAGTGCGGTTGTGGTCGGATAGGCTTTTTTTTAGATAATATCGTCCGAAATACATAGGTATTTCGAAAAAAAGTATATCCAGTTCGTTCACACGTAGAACTTGGCGAGCGTCCCTTGAGCAAAACGCGCAAGGGACGTCATATGCAGCAAAGAGCGCAACCTTTGGGGGATACCCCCACCGGAACAGCGTTGGATCGGCGGCGGGAACCGAAACGCCCCTGGCCCTCCCTGTCCATGGCCGGATCGCCGCGGCTTCTCTCCCGCACCGGGGAGGATCTCCACGAATTGGACGATTCCGGCCTTTTGGAACGCATCGCAACCGGGGACCAGACCGCCTTCTGGGTCTTCTGGTGCCGCCATTACACCGACCTGTTCTGGACATATCAAAGGTTGTGCAAAGGAAACAGGCAGGAAATCCACGACTGCCTGAGCGGGCTCTGCCTCAGCCTGTCGGATGTCCTGCCCCTCTACGCGCGCTCCATCCTCAACACGCGCACCTGGTTGCGGCGCACCGCCATCAACCATTTCATCGACCGGCACCGCGCCCACCAGCGCCACCCCGTCCTGGTCGGCTCCCTCGTCGAGATCGCCTCCATCGCCGACGGGTCCAGCGGGCGGGACGCCATGGACCCGGAACGCACCAACGCCGACCGTGCCCTGCTGGTCAAGGTCCTGGAGTCGCTCGACGGCATCCGGGACGAGCGGATGCGCCAAGCCGCCCGCATGCGCTTCATTGAGGAACAGCCCTACGCGGACATCGCGGCGGAGCTGTCCATCTCCGAAGAGCTGGCACGCAAGTGGATCCAGCAGATCCGCAGCTATCTGCGCAGCGCCGTTCCCGATCACCGCGACCTGCTGGCGAAACCGCCGCCCGACACCCCGCAGGCGCGGCGCGCCACCAAGCACGGCGTGCTGACCAGAACACGCCCGCCCAAGGCCCCTCCCAAGGTGATGAAACCGGCGCTTTGACCAGCGCCGCACACCCGAGCACGACCCGTCCCATTCCGCCGTCCTCATCAGGACGTCAACGACCGGAGCCATTCATGCCCGACCAGACCATGCCCGCCCCCGCCGTCCAACCCGCCAACCGGAAAGGCGCCAAGCCGATCAACCTCGCGCTCCAGGGGGGCGGCGCCCACGGCTCCTTCACCTGGGGCGTGCTCGACCGCATCCTGGAGGACGGGCGCCTGACCATCGACGGCATCGTCGGCACCAGCGCCGGCGCCATGAACTGCGCCGTCACCGCCTATGGCCTCACCGTCGGCGGTCCCGAGGGCGCGCGGAGCAAGCTGCGCGAATTCTGGCGCCGCATCTCCGACGAGGCGAAGAAGGGGCCGCTCCAGCCGACCCCGCTCGACAAGATGTTCAGCAAGGGGAACATGGACTTCTCCCCGCTCTGGCAGATGTTCGACGCGCTGTCGCGCATGATGTCGCCGTACGAGCTGAACCCGATGAACATGAACCCGCTGCGCGACGTGCTGTCGGACGTGGTGGATTTCAAACGCCTGCGCAAGGCGCCGGCCTGCAAGACCTTCATCGCGGCGACCGACGTCTGCGCCGGCCGGCTGAAGGTGTTCGGCCCGAAAGACATTTCGGTTGATGCGGTCCTCGCCTCGGCCTGCCTGCCCTTCCTGTTCCAGGCGGTGCAAGTCGGCAACGCCTTCTACTGGGACGGCGGCTATTCCGGCAACCCGCCGCTGTTCCCGCTGATCGACCAGTGCGACAGCCGCGACATCCTGATCATCCAGATCAACCCGGTCCGCGTGCCGGTGCCGCCGCGCACCGCCCGCGAGATCATGGACCGCGTCAACACGCTCAGCTTCAACTCCAGCATGATGCGCGAACTGCGCGTCGTCGACTTCGTCTCCAAACTGATCGACTCCGGCGAACTCAGCCCGGAGAAGCACAAGAAGATGCACATCCACACCGTCGACGCCGAAGAGGTCGTGGAGAAGCTGGGCGTCACCAGCAAGCTGAATGCCGACTGGGACTTTCTGATGTACATGTTCGAAACGGGCCGCCATAAGGCCGACGAGTTCCTGGATCAGCACTTCGACAAGATCGGCAGGGAATCCTCGACCGACATCAGCGCGAAGTTCCTTGCATGACGGGAACGCGGACGGGCCGGCGGGGCAGCACCACCGCCTGGGCGGACATCGATCTGCACGCCCTCGGCCGGAACCTGGAACGGCTGCGCCGCGGCCTTCCCCCCGGCCAAGCCGTCTTCGGCGTGGTCAAGGCGGACGCCTACGGCCACGGCGCCGGACCGGTCGGGCGGGCGCTCCAGCGGTTCGGGATCGACGGGCTGGCGGTCGCCGACATGGGCGAGGCCATCACCCTGCGGCGGGCCGGCGTGACGGCCCCCATCCTCGTCATCGACCCGCCGCTGCAAAGCCAGCTGCGGTTGCCCGCCCTGCACCGGCTGGGCGCCACCGTCACCAGCGCGGCGGAGGCGCGGGCGCTCGCCACCGCCGCCAACCGCGCCGGACGAACGGTCGACGTGCATGTCCGGGTGAACACCGGCTTCGCCGGCTTCGGGGCACCGCGGGCGGACCTGACCGACCTGCTGGCCGCGGTTGCCGGCGCGCCGGCGCTGCGGCTGGAAGGGCTCTACACCCACCTGTCCGGCGCCTATGGTCCTTACGAGGACGGAGGCCTGGCGGAACTGGAGCGGTTCGGCGAGGCGGTCGAGGCGGTGCGGGCAACCGGACTGCTGCCGCCGCTGGTCCACGCGCTCAGCAGCGCGGCGCTCGGCCGGCCTCTGCTGACCGAGGCCGCGGCGCGTATCGGCTGCACGGCGGTGCGGTGCGGCGCCGCCCTGTTCGGCATCCGCATGGTGGATGGGGAGTTGCCCCTCCCCCTCGCTCCGGTGATGAGCGTGAAGGCCCGCGTTACCCGTGTAACGGCGCTGGAGTTGGGCGACGTCGCCGATTACGCCGCCGCCAGCGCGGCGCCCCGGCGCACGCCGGTGGCGGTCCTGCCCTTCGGCTTCTCCGACGCCCACCACCTGCACCGGCTGGCCGGCGGGGTCCTGCTGATCCGGGAACGCCCGGCGCCGGTCCTCGGCCGCCCCTTCATGAGCAGCCTGCTGGCCGACCTGACGGACGTACCCGGCGTCCAGCCGGGCGACGAGGCGGTCCTGATCGGGCGGCAGGGCGATCACCGGATCACCGTGGAGGACATCGCGGCACGGTCCGGGCTGCGCCCCAGCGCAATCCCGCTTCTCGGGCCGCGGATCGTCCGTCGCTACCGGTCGAGCGCCGCAAGGGAGGACCAAACGGAATGAGCCCCGCCACCCCGCCATTCGACTATCGAGCCCTTGCGGACAAAACCGGAGCCGCGGCGATCACCCGCCGCGGCTGGATGGCCGGCGCCGCTGCCGCCAGCCTCGGCGCCCTCTGCCCGTCGCCGGCGGTCCCGGCCGCCCCCCGCCCGCTCCCGTCGGTCCGGGACGTGCCGCGGCGCTGGCGTGTCGGCTACGCGGAATCCATGCCCTACGGCAATTACGCCGCGACGCTCGCCGCCATCCTCGGCGAGTTGGAGCGGATGGGCTGGACCGGCGCGCTGACCGGCATGCCCTACCGTCCGGGCCAGACCGACACCGCCGCCCTGTGGTCCTGGCTGGCCGCCCGCGCCGGCAGCCCAGTCCTGGACTTCGTCGCCGATGCCCACGTCACCAACCTGACGCCCGACGGCGCCGCCGCGCTGGTGACGCGTCTGCACCAGACGCGCGACATCGACCTGATGATCGTCATGGGGACGGTCGCCGGCGTCGCCCTGGCGACCGACGCGCATCGTGTGCCGGTCCTTGCCTTCTCATGCACCAATCCGATCGCCGCCGGAATCGTCGAGTCAGAGGCCGACACGGGACGCGACCATGTGTGGGCGCATCTCGACCCGCGACGGTTCCAGCGCCAGCTGTCCATCTTTCACAAGACTTTTCAGTTCCGGCGGCTGGGCATCGCCTACGACGACAGCCCCACCGGCCGCGCCATCGCCTCGCTGCCCGACATCGAGGCTGCCGCCGGACGGATCGGATTCGAGCTGGTGGAGCGGCACGTCCGCGCGCCGATCGACCATCTCGACCAATACCGCTACGAGGTCGAGCTGACCGCCGCCTGGGAGGCGCTGTCGCGCGACGCGGATGCCGTCTACATCACCTACGGTCGCTGGCCGCTGGACCGTTTCACCTCGCTGGCCCGGCCCTTCCTGAAACAGCGCATCCCGACCTTCTCGCAGCTCGGCCCCGAGGAGGTGGAGCGCGGCGCGCTGATGAGCATCGCCCGCGCCGACATGGCGGGCATCGGCCATTTCGGCGCCGCCACCCTCGCCCGCGTCACGGCCGGCGAGCCGCTGCGCCACCTGCCGCAGGTCTATTTCGACACGCCCTTCATCGCCTGGAACGCGGCGACGGCGGCGGCCATCGGCTACCGCATCCCCTTCCCGGCGCTGCTGGCGGCGGATTCACTGCACGGAGTGCTCTAGCCATGGCCTCACCCGGCGCCCCGTCCAGCCGTTCCGGCCCCCTCCGCGCCTTCCTTGTGTCCGTTCTGCTGGTGGGGGTGACGCTGGCCTTCAGCCTGAGCATCAATCTCGGCTCCTTCCGCCAGAACTACGCGGGCACGCTGATGGCCGCCTTCGCGGTGGTCGGCGGCAAGACCGTGGAGAACATCCAGGACGCGCTGGGCTACGGCAAGCCATTGGACGACTTCTATGGGCTGGAGGCGATCCTCGACCAGCTCGCCGCCAATCTGCCCTGGGCGCGGGGAATCGGGGTGGCGGTGGCGGACGGGCGCGTCGTCGCCATCGCCAGGGGGCGGCCCGTGGAGCCGATGGCGGAAGCCACCCTACGCCGCGCCCGTGCCGAGCTGGAGCGGCGCCCCCACTGGTTCCGGCACGACGCCGACCGCGGGTCCTACGTCCTCTATCTGCCGATCCGCAATCCTGGCGAGGCCGAGCGGGACGGCCGGCACGCCGACGCTCCCGTCGGCTTCCTCATCATCCAGTCCGACAGCGGCAGGGTGGACGACCGGGTGGAGGAATTCCGCGACCGTACCCTGCCGCAGCTCCTGTGGACGGGTCTGGGGACGGTCGGCTTCCTCGGCCTGACCGGCCTTGCCATGGCCTTCGGGCTGCGCCGCGCATCGGAGGGGCGCCGGGTCCGGCTGGAGCGCCTGCGCCGGCTGCTGGCGCTCGGCGCGATGCTGGCCGCCCAGACCGCGGCGGCGGCGGAATGCTACACGGTGATCTCCACCGCCCATCTGGAGGCCGCCGAACAGGCGACCCAGATCGTCGCCCGGATGATCCGCAACGACGTCGAGTCGGTGGTCCGGCGCGGACTGGACTATGGGTCGCTGGCCGGGATGGACGGCTATTTCGAGCGCATCCGCGCCAGCATGCCCACCCTGCAATCCATCGAACTGGCCATGCCCGGCGCAAGCCCGCCGGCGCACGACGGACGCCACATGGTGACCGGCGTTCCCTTCCTGTCGGACATGCCGGACGTGACGCTGCGCTGGCCGCTCGCCCAGGACCGCGGCGGCGAGTCGCGCAAGCTGGTGGCCGTGGTGGACGGCGACCGGGTTGCCGCCCAACTGACCGAGTTCGGGCTGGACATGGCGACCATCCTCGTCACCTCGCTTCTGTTCATGTTCGAGATGGACCGTGCGCTCGGCGGACGGACGCGGATGGCCCATCGTTCGGGCGATGGCCGCGCCGCGGCGGGTGAGACCGGCGATTTCGCCGGCTTCATCCGCTTCTCGGCCTTTCTGATGTATTTCGGCGCCTTTCTGCCGGTGTCCTTCGTCCCGCTGCTGATGACCAGCTTCGGCGGGGAGCCCTTTCCCTTTCTGTCCCCGTCCCAGATCGCCGCGGCGCCGCTGACGGCGGAGATGCTGTGCGGGGTCGCCGCGGCGCTGGCCGCCGGACGGTTGACCGGGCGGCTCGGCTGGCGGGCGGTCTCGCTGACCGGTTTCGCCGCTGCGGGGGCGGGAATGGCGCTGGCCGCTGTGGCGGCGATGACCGCCGACCCGCTGCTGTTCGTCCTGGCCCGCGGGCTGAGCGGGGCGGGCAGCATGGCCGGACTCATCGCCGCGAACGCCCTGATCGGGCGGCTGCGCGGGGTTTCGGATGGTTCCGCTCTGCAACCCGGCCTGTTCGCCGGCATGTACGCCGGGGTGAATTGCGGGGCCGTGTCGGGCGCCCTGCTCTCCACCACCTACGGACCGGTGACGGTGTTCGCCGCGGGCGCCCTGATCCCGTTGGCAGGGCTGCTCTACACCGCTTCCGGCATTCCCCGCCTGCCCGGAACCGTCCCGCCGGATGCCGCGCAATGCGCGCCTGCGGCGGTTCCCTCGCCCGGCAGCGCGACGGTCCACCCGCGGCATCGGCGCATCAAGGTGCCGCTGTTCCTGGCGCTGATCTCCCTGCCCACCGCGGTGGCGGCGATGTTCCTGCCCTTCTATCTGCCGCTGTTCATCGCGGATCTCGGCCTGTCGTCGGCGACGGTGGGCCGCGCCTACCTGCTGCACGGTCTGTGCGTCGTTCTGGCCGGTCCGCTGCTGACCCGCATGGCGGCGCGGCGCCTGCCGATTCCGGGGGTGACGCTGCTGTCCGCGGCGCTGATCGCCGGGGCGCTGGCCCTGTTCGGTCTCCAGGCGTCGCTGTGGACGGCCTTCGCCGCCGTGTTCGCGATCGGCCTGGCGGAGAGCTTCGGCTTGTCCGCCCAGATGCGCCACGTCGAGCTGCTGGCGGCGCGCGAGGCGCGGCGGCGCGATTCCGTGCTGGCCCTGCACGTCAACACCCGCAAGCTGGGACAGGCCGCCGGACCGCTGCTGTTCGGCACGCTGGCCGCCGCCGTCCCGCTGGGCGCCGGACCGGAGGGGGTGGGCCTGATCGGCGGGCTTCTGGCCGGCAGCCTGCTGCTCTTCGCCCTGCTGACGTGGCGGCGGACCGTCCCGCACCGCACAGCGCGCCAGCGGACGGAGGGCCGGCGATGAGCGGCCTGCGCTTCGCCCTTCTGGCGCCGGATGCGCTGGGCGCCGTCCTGGCGCTGCAGCGGGAGGCCTGCGGCCCGCTGATGCACCCGCTGGGCGAGGCCGAGCTGTCGGACATGCTGGGAGGGCCGCACAGGGGTCATGGGGCGGTGCTCGGCGCGCTGACCGACGACGCGCTTGCCGCCTTCCTCGCCGTGCAGTTTCCCGGTCAGGCCGACCACAATCTGGGCCGCGACTACGGCCTTCCCGACGGGGACCTCGACCGGGCGCTGCACTTCACCGGCATCCTCGTGCATCCGGACCGGCGCGGGCAGGGCCTGCACCGGCGCCTGATCGAAACCGCCGCCCAAGGGGTGCTGCCGCCGGACCGGCACCGCTACTGGTTCGCCACCGTCCGGCCCGAGAACACGGCCAGCGTGCGCGGAATGCTGTCGGTCGGCATGCATGTCTTCGCGCGCAAGCCCAAGCACGACGGCCATGACCGCCTCCTCTTCGTCCGCGACCTGTCCGCCCCGGCCGGCGGCTGAGGCTCCTCTTGTCACCGCAATATTGGCCTTCCGGAGACCGCCCGATGTCCCAAACGCCGTACCGGATACGCCTGCGCGTGGGAATCGCGCTGGTCTTCCTGCTGACGACGGTGCCGCTGATCGCGGTGATGCTCAGCTATCTCTACCACGAGAACTCCCGCACCGCGCTGGAGGTGGCGTCGCAGTCCATCGCGCGCACCACCCAGACGGTCACCAACGACCTGAACGGTCTGGTCAGCCCGGTGGCCCGTGTCGCCGAGGCGATGGCCGGGTTCGGGCGGATCGACCGCAACGGGCTACGGCGCATCGAATCGCTGCGCTACTTCTCCGACGCCCTGGCCACCCTGCCGCAGCTCGCCTCGCTCTATGTCGGTTTCGCCGGGGACGGGGCGTTTTTCCAGATGGCGCGGCTGGCGCCCGACGGCGGACGCTTCGGACCCGCCGCGCCGCCGCCGGGCAGCGCGCTCGCCCTGCGCATGCAGGATTCCAGTTCGGGCCGGTTCGCCGACTCCTATTTCTATCTGCGCTCCTGGGGGCAGGTCACCGGCGTGGAGCGGACGGAGGCGACGGAGGACCCGCGCACCGCCCCCTGGTACGTGGCGGCTCAGAAAGCGGTTGTGGCGGTGATGTCCGACGCCTTCGTCCTGCCGGCGACCCGGCGGCCGGTGGTCACCGTCTCTTACCGGATGGCCACCGACGACGGGGTGCCCATCGGCACCATCGGGGCCGACGTCTCGCTGGACCGGCTGGCGGCCCGGCTGGACGCCCTGCGCATCGGGTCGTCCGGCGCGGTGTTCGTGATCGACGGCGCCGGGCGGGTGATCTGCCACAACCGGGCCGACCTGCTGGTCGGCGGCGACGGCGCGACGGCGGCCCTCCACACCACCGCGACCTTCCCCGACCCGGTGCTGGCCGAGGCGGTGGAGCGCCGCCGCGACGGTGCCGGCGACCGCTTTATCGCCCCGCTGGGGCCGCAGGGCCGCGACTACATCGTCGAGTTCGCGACCCTGGCCGACGGGATCGGCAGCGGCTGGACCGTCGGCGTGGCGGTGGAGGTGGACGAGTTCGTCGGCTCCCTGCGCCGCGCCACCTACCGCATCGTCGTGATCGGCGCCGGCCTGCTGGCGGTGTCGGTCCTGCTGCTGCTGTGGCTGTCGCACCGGTTGACCCGCCCGATGCAGGACATCGTGTCGGAGACCAAGCGCATCCGCCATTTCGACTTGAACGGCCGCTTCGCCGTCCGCACCCGCGTGCAGGAGGTGGCGGAGCTGGCCGGCGCCGTGGAGGCCATGAAGGGCGGCCTGCGCCGCTTCGGCGCCTATGTCCCCAAGGCGCTGGTGCGCGACATCATCGTGACCGGCGACGGCGGAGAGCTGGGCGGCGAGACGCGTCCCCTCAGCATCCTGTTCAGCGACATCGCCGGCTTCACCGCGACCAGCGAAGCCATGCCGCCGCAGCAGGTCCTGGACCGGCTGACCACCTATTTCGAGCGGATGACCGCCTGCATCCACGGCCATGGCGGCACGGTGGACAAGTTCATCGGCGACGCCATCATGGCCTTCTGGAACGCCCCGCGCCCCGACCCGGACCATGCGGAGCATGCCTGCCTTGCCGCTCTCGGCTGCCTGTCGGTCAACCGCGCCATCAACGACGCCTGCCTCGCCGCCGGCATGCCGCCGATGCCCACCCGCTTCGGCCTGCATCTGGGGGAGGTGGTGGTGGGCAACGTCGGCTCCTCCGACCGCATGCAGTACACCGCACTCGGCTCCCACGTGAATCTCGCCTCGCGCATCGAGGGGCTGAACAAGGTCTACGGCACCAGCATCCTGGTCACCGGGGCGGTGGAGCACGCGGTGCGCGGGCGCTTCCTGTTCCGGCCCGTCGATCTCGCCGTGCCCTCGGGCCTGTCGGCGCCGATCGAGCTGTTCGAACTGGTCGGCGCGCTCGACCCGCATTCGGCCTTCGCCCGCCCGCCGGAGACTCACGACCTCTGCCGCCAGTGGCACGTCGCCGTCTCGCTCTACCGCAGCCGGCGCTGGGCGGCCGCGCTGGACCTGCTGCGGCCGCTGGCCGACGAGCCGGAGGTGGCGGCGCTGGCCCGGCTCTACATCGCGCGCTGCGAGCGGCTGATCGCCGACCCGCCCGGCGACGGCTGGGACCCCGCCGAGCATTTCAAGACCAAGTAGCCAGAAGAGGACGCGATGAAAAGCAGATGGACGGCGCGGCTGTTGGCCGCCTGCACGGTACTGGCGCTGGCGTTCGCCGCCGCCGGGGTGTCCGCCGAGACGGTCATCAAGCTGGCCCACCCCAACCGCAACGACGCCTTCGACAACACCGCCGGGGCCATGGCGATCGTCTTCAAGAACCATGTTGAGGTGGCGACCGAAAAGCGCGTGCGCGTGGAGATCTTTCCCGAGGGCCAGATGGGCCGCGACGGCGACGCGGTGAAGCTGGTCCGCCAGGGGACCATCCAGTCGGCCATCTCCTCGGTCGGCGGGGTGGCGCCGCTCTACCCGATGCTGGCGGTCATCGATCTGCCCTTCGCCTATTCCTCGGTCGCCAACGCCTACGACGTCTTTGACGGCCCCTTCGGCCACCGGCTGGCCGAGGAGATCCGGCGCAAGGCGGGCCTCGCCGTGCTGGGCTTCGGCGATCCGGGCGGGCTGTTCACCATCACCAACTCCAAGCGCCCGATCCGCCAGCCCGAGGACATGAAGGGGCTGAAGATCCGCACCATGGATCTGGAGACGCACCGCACCATGATCGGCAGCCTGGGCGGCACGCCGGTCAACGTCGCCTGGTCGGACCTCTACAACGCTCTGGGCACCGGCGCGGTGGACGGCCAGATGAATCCGGTGCCGATCGTCCGCTTCGCCCGCTTCGACGAGGTGCAGCGCCACCTGACGCTGAGCAACCACCTGTTCCTCCCCTATGTTTGGGTGATGAACGCCAAGTTCCTGGACGAGCTCGCCCCCAGCGACCGTGCGGCCGTGATGAACGCCGCCCGGCTGGGCGTCGTCGCCAGCCGCGGTCTCAGCCGCCTGATCGAATCCTCCGACCGCGGCCTGCCGCCGCTGACCCAGCGCATGGAGGTCCACACGCTGACCCCGCGCGAGGCGGAGGCGTTCCGCAAGGTGACCCAGCCCGCGGTGCGGCAGGCCATCGAGCGGCGCTTCGGCGCCGAGGGCGTGGAGATGCTGGCCGCCTTCGAACGGGCGATCCGCGAGGAGCGGACGCCGTAGGCGACGCAGCCGGACGGTCAGTTCATCCCATCCGCCGGACCGCTCCCCCGACCAGCGCGCGCAGCCGGCCGGTGCGGCCGTGGTCCGTCCCCTCGCCCGCCCCGTCTCCGGACGCGCTTCCCGCCGCCGCAATCACCGACAGCCGCCGCGCCAGCGCCCATTCCGGTGCGCAGGCCTCCTCGCACAGCGCCCGCATCTCCGCGATGGACGGGCGCCATTTCTGCGTCCGGCGCCAGGTCCGCGCCGCCGCATCGACCGCCCAGGCCGGGAACTCGCCGAGATCCTCCGCCCAGTCGAGCGCGACCAGATGCTCCACCTCCGGCGCGGTTCCCTTGGCCGGGTAGTGGCTGAGCAGGGCCAGGACGCGGGCCAGCAGATGGTCCGGCGACGCCGGGGCCAGGATGGTGCCGGTCAGCTCGTCGAGCGCGCGCCGCGCCATCAGCGCGTGCTGGGCGGTCATCCCGTCGGGTGGGCTCCAGTCTTCCGTCACCCCGTCGAAACCGCGGTCGCCGAAGCGCGGGCGGCGCTCCAGCCGTCCGGAGCCGAGGACGTCCCGGAGGGGGCCCGGCAAGGCTGAAACCAGCGTGGCGCGGCGCTCGGCCGCGGGGGAGGACGGGTCGAAGGCCGGCGGTGGACGGGTTGGCAAGGGAGTCACGACCGATGGGCTTGGAACCCCGGGCGGGACGGAACGCGACTGTGCGGCCATGGTGTGTCCTTACCTCCAGACGGGTTTGCGGGCTTGCGGGCCGTGGTCCTGGGCCGCGTTGAGCTTCGCCGCGGCGGCCATCCAGGCGCCGAGTTTCTGTTCGGGAACGAGGACGTTGGATGCCGGCCTTGCGGGGGTGCCGGGCGCTGTCGGCCGGAGCATCGGCGCCTTGCCGGCGGCGGCGTCCTGCGTCAGCCAGGCTTTCCAGGCGGCCCCAGTGTCGCGGTAGCGGTAACCGTGGGCTTGGCAGCGCAGGCGGAATCCTTCGGCGTGACGGTCGAGATCCACCCCGGCGAAGCGGCGTTCGGCCCAAGCGCGGTCTCCGGCATCGGGCGTCCAGCTGTCCGGCACGGCTTGCGCAGGGCCGCGCGAGGTGTGCGAGTCCAGAGTCTGTTCAGATTCCGGCTGTTTCTGTCGCACTGGCGCACATGGGGAGTCGGCGGGAGCGACATCCTTGGCCGGCGTCTGCACAGGGGGCATCGCGGCTTGGTCGCACGCTGCACCGGCCGCCGGAATCGGTCCGTCGACGGCGGCCAACCGCAGCCGGTACAGGCAGGACAGCCGCCCGCCCGAGGCGGAGCGGCGGGACTCCCTCGCGATCACCCCGGATTCGGCGAGATGGCCGAGGATTCGATTCACCGTGCTGCGGCTGCGCTTCAGCGCGGTGGCGAGAGTCGCCTGGGACGGCCAGCATTCGCCGCGGGCGTTGGCGTAGGTCGCCAGCGCCGCCAGCACGGCCAGACCGTCGGCATCGATGGCGGGGTGGCCGAGCCACCAGGCGGGAATCCGGCCCCACCGCCCGTTGTCCGCGGGCGGGCCGGATTCTCGTAGGGCGTCATCCGGTGGGGTGTCGATGGGTGTGTCGTCGCGGGGTGTCATGGTGCGGTCTCCGCAAGGCTGTCGGGACCGGCTCCGCACGGAAGGCGGGCCGGTGGCTTTGCGGATCAGGATTCCCAGCGGCGCACGCTTCTTCAAACCGCGGGCAATCACTCCATAGCCGGGCATGGAGCGGTAACCCGCACCGTTGAAGCCCTGGCCCGCGCTCCTGGAGCCTTTGCCCGCCGTCATGGAGCGATAGCCCGCGCTTCATCGCCGAATCGGAATCCTGGAGTGGAAACCCGCGCCCTTGGAGCGATAGCCCGCGCTTCTGGAATCCCGGCCGTTGGAGCCATAGGCCGCGGCTGGCGCGCGGGAGTATGGAGCAACAGCCCGCGCTTTGGACTAGGTCCACCCGCCCACCTTGGAGCGATAGCCCGCGGTTATGGAGCGATAGCCCGCGCTTGGCCGTGTTCACCCGCCCAAGGCTGGTCATCCGGCGGCGAGCACAGGATGGAGCTTTTGCTCGCGCTTCACCGAACCGACCCATGGAGTTCCGACTCGCGGGGGGACTCGCGGTCATGGAGTGATAGCCCGCACCCTGGTTCCCGCCGGGGCGGAGCGATTCGCATCGGGTGGCGGAGTCGCCCGCAGAGTCGAAGGATCTCAACGCCGTGCCGGAAAAGCGCGGGCTGTTGCTCCATAACCGCGGGCTATCGCTCCATGGGCGCGGGCAAAGGCTCCATACCGAAGGAGGTCGCCCGTCACGAAGCGGTTGTCAGCGCGCGCCTCCCGCCGCATGGTCATTGCCGGGCAAGGAGGGATTGGATGAGCAAGATCGCGACACCCGGCGCGCTGCAACTGGTTCTGTTCGAGCTGGAGGACCGCTCCCAGTCGCACCTGATCGCGCTGTACGATCTGGCACCGCGCTACGTCTTCGCCTCGCGCGACGGCGGACGGTCCGCGGAGACCGCGCCGGCGAAGGGCAACTTCGTCGCGTCGATCAAGCGCGAGTTCACCTACCACGGCAGCACCTTCCACCTGACCATCCAGCCCGCCCGTCTGACCAGGATGGTCAACCGCGACGACGCGGCCGCCCAGGCCGACGGCCAGACCGAGATCGAATACGAGGTCTTCCCCGCCGAGCGCGAGCAGGTGGTGGAGCATGTGGTGCGCCGCCTCGCCATGGACCGCTCGCGCCTGTCGCTGGGCGGCGAGAACCGCGACAAGGTCCAGATGCGCTTCACCCTCTACGAGATCCAGCGCGAGCTGAAGGCGGTCGGCCACACCCTGTCGATCCGCGACATCCGCGAATCGCTGACCATCCTGGCGCGCTCGCGCATCATCATCGGCAAGCCGGCGGAGGGGGTGAAGAAGGGCCGCGGGGCCAACCTGCTGGAATCCACGGCCTTCCCGGTGCTGGCCATCCGCTCCCGACCCGACCTGATCGGCGACGAGGGGGGCGACGAGGAAACCCACCTGCAGTTCAACCCGCTGGTCTCCTCGGCCATCCGGAACCTGGAGTTCAAGCCGGTCAGCTACCAATGGCTGATGCGGCTGAAAAGCCCGGTCTCCCGTTGGCTCTACAACCGTCTGAGCGCCGAGTACGACTATTCGGGGGCGGAGGCGCCGGGCGATCTGGGCGCCAGGGCGATGACCCTGTCGGCGGACGAGATCATCAAGAACAGCGGCATGAATGTGTGGAGCCGCCGCCGCGACACGCTGCGCGCGGTGACCTCGGCGGTGGACGCCTTGGTCGAGGAAGGCATCCTGACCAGCGCGGAGAAGCTCTACGACAAGGTGGGCGCCCGCATCGAGGGGATCACCTACGTGATGTTGCCCAGCGCCAAATTCCTCGCCCAGGTGCGCAAGGCGCAGGCGGTGGAGAGCGCCAACGTGGCGGCCATGCGGGCGATCACCGGCGACGACCGCCGGCCCACCGATTTCGTGCCGGTCACTCCCGCCGCGACGGTGGAGACCCGCGCGCGCCGCGCCAAGCGGCTGACCGAGGAGCCGCCGCGTCTGCCAATGGCCGAGGCCGGCTGACGAGAGCCCCCGCGGCCGGGTTCAATCCCGGTCGGCGGCGGCGTTCAGTGAGTCGCGCAAGCTCAGGAGGGCGTCGCGCAGACCGGCGAGGTCGGGCAGCGGACAGTTCGCCGCCGCCGCGATGTGCTCCGGCAGCGCCGTCGCCCGGTCCCGTAGCGCGGTGCCTTGCGGAGTCAGGTGGATGCGCACCAGACGCTCGTCCGCCGGGTCGCGCCTGCGGGTGACCAGCCCCTGCCCTTCCAGCCGTTTCAGCAGCGGGGTCAGCGTGCCGCTGTCGAGCAGCAGCCGTTCCCCCAGCGCCTTCATGGTCTGGCCGTCCTGTTCCCAGAGGAGGAGCATGACCAGATACTGCGGGTAGGTCAGCTCCAGCGCCTCCAGCAGCGGGCGGTACACCCGCGTCATCGCCAGATTCGCCGAATAGAGGGCGAAGCAGGCTTGGTTGGCCAGAAGCAGCGGGTTGTCGTTCTCGGTGCTCATCGTTCGGGAGTTCCCAGCCAGGGACGCGTCGCGGGCTTGTTGCGCGCGACCCCATAGCGCATGGGGATATGGCACGCAACACGCCCGCGAGCATGAAACCCTGTTATGTGCCTGGTGACGCGCCCTTTAAGCGATGGCCGTGTTCACCGTGATGTTGCCCTTGGTCGCGTGACTGTAAGGGCAGACCTTGTGGGCGCGGGCCACCAGATCCTCGGCCGCCGCCTTGTCCAGGCCGGGCAGCGACACGGTGAGGTCCACCGCGATGCCGAAGCCCTCGCCGTCGTCGCGCGGGCCGATGCCGACCTGAGCGGTCACCGTCACGTCCGCGGGAACGGTGATCTTGTCGCGGTTGCCGACGAACTTCATGGCGCCGAGGAAGCAGGCCGAATAGCCGGCGGCGAAAAGCTGCTCGGGGTTGGTGGCGCCGCCCTTGCCGCCCAGCTCCTTCGGGGCGGCCAGCGCCACCGACAGCAGGCCGTCGTCGGTCTCCGCCTTGCCGTCACGCCCGCCGGTGGCCGTCGCCTTGGTCGTGTAGAGAATCTTCATTGCGTGCACTCCTTCGAACAGATGGATCGTTTCGATCGGGGAAGCGGGTTGCCGCTTGTTGTCGAGAAGGACTATCACGCACAATTGAATTGCGCGCAATATGATTGACTATGCGCAATTGAATTGTGCGCAATGCATCGTCGGAATGGCGTCGCGGCACGCGCTTCGCAAGGCGGCGCGGATCAGGGAGCGCGCCGGTAGGTCCAGATGAAGCTGCCGTTGTGGCCGCACCAGTAGCCGCTGGCGGCGCGGTTGGGCTCCAGGTCGGGGATGATGACCTCGCCTTCCTCCTCGGCGACCAGGATCAGGCCGCCGCCCTCCGCGTCGGGGGTGCCGACCGTCAGCCGTCCCTGGTCGTCCAGCCGCCCGATGCCGGAAAAGTCGCACACCCAGCGTCCCGCCGTGGGTTCGGCGCCGCTGACGCTGACGGCGATGGTCCCGTTGCGCAGGGCGATGGCGGCGATACCCATGAACCCCTGATGGTCGAAGCGGCCGACATAGCGACCGACGGGCGACGGCGGTGTGACCGGATCGGTGCGGAAGGACAGGACCACCACCCGCCCGTCATAAGCGCGGCGCAGGCAGGCCGCGTCGGCGCCGCAGGAGTCGCGCTCGCGCAGCCACGCCCGCTGGTCGGCCTTCACGGCGGCACCGGCGGTGCCCTCCTCCGGGCTGGCGCCCGACAGCCGCTCCAGGGCGGCGCGGTAGGTCGCGGCCAGCCGCTCGTCCAGAGCGGAGAGCGCCGGATCGGCGCAGATGGCCTTTTCCGTCGGGGTGGCGGCCTTGGAGCAGGGAAAGCCCGCCGCTGCGGCGGTGGCGGTCGGCAGCGCCAGGAGAGCAAGGGCGAGCAGCGCTGGGCGAAGCATGCGGGTTCCCCTTCGACGGAATCCCCTTCCTTCGAGGGGCGGGTCTCGACCCTGCCGCGGCGGTGGAGTGCGGTCAACCCGTCCTCGGCGATCATCCAGTCCGGTGCGTTCCTGTCAGGCCGCGAAGGCAGGAAATCCGCGCTTCGCAGCGCTGCGGAAGTCTCCACTGTCACAGCGCTGCGATGAAGTCTTTTAACAGCGCTGCGAAGACTTGTGTTCTTGAGTGATGATGCTCCCTTTTATTCTTGGTTGTGCGCTGCATCATAGTAATAGAAGCCATGCGTTATCGGCGCGTCGTCTTTCGGGGTGGTGGTGTCAATATATCCAGGCAGGCAGCACCGCCCCTCCGCCGGCATCGCGCAGGCCCCTTCCACGGCCAGCCGCCGACCCCGGCGCCCGAGCGGCACCGCCAGAGACATTCCCATCGAACCGCGGCCCTTGATGCCGCCATGAGGACAGCCATGAACGCCGACAACTTTGCGAACCCCCTGTCGTCCACGGAACTGCGCAACATCCGCCGCCAGGCGGAAGCCCTGCGGGCCGCCTACCTGCGCAGCCTGTTCCGCCGTCTGGCCGCGGCCTTCAGCCGTCCGGGCGCTGCGACCAACGGCGGTCTGACCGCCGCCCGCTGAGGCGCACCCGACACCACAGGTCCCCTGCACGCGGCCGGACTGTCCGGCCGCGACTTTTTCGCCCTCATATATCCAATTTTAGCAAGATTCGTTAAGATTTTGCCGTGTATCATTTTCTAATGATACCCGAAATGGTGATTTGAGACGGGCGCAAAAATGCAGGTTGTAATCGTCGATGACGATCCTTCCACGCTGTTCATCACCAGCGCGGTCATCCGGCGGATCGACGACGCGGAGCCCGTCGGCATGGGCAGTCCGCTGGAGGCTCTGGATTGGCTGGCCGCTAACACGCCCGACCTGATCCTGATCGACCATGTCATGCCGGACCTCGACGGCATGGACGTGCTGGAGCGCATCCGCGACCAGCGACATCTCGCTGACGTTCCGGTGGTGATGATCACCGCCGACACGTCGGTGAAGCTGCGGGTGGCCGCCCTTGAAAGCGGCTGCACCGATTTCCTGACCAAACCCATCATCGTGCCGGAGCTGCTCGCCCGTGCGCAGAACCTTCTGCGCCTGCGGCTGGGCCAGCGGATGATGCGCGATCAGGCCGCCGTCCTGCGCAGCCGGGTGGAGGAGGCGACTGCCCAGCTCCGCCAGCAGGCGCAGGAGCTGGTGGCCCGCCTCGCCCGTGCCGCCGAGTACCGCGATCCGGAAACCGGCCTGCACATCGAACGGATGGCCAGCTACTCGCGCGTCATCGCCGAAAGCCTCGGGCTCGACCCGAATGACTGCGCCCGGCTGGCCGAGGCCGCGCCGATGCACGACATCGGCAAGATCGGCATTCCCGACGCCATCCTGCTGAAGCCCGGCCGGCTAACCGGCAGCGAAATGCGGGTGATGCGCGAGCATCCGGCGATCGGCCACGCCGTTCTCCAGGGCAGCGAGCATCCGCTCATCTGCGAGGCCGCGGAGATCGCGCTCGGCCATCACGAGAAGTACGACGGCACCGGCTATCCCAAGGGCCTGCGGGGGGAAGAGATTCCGCTGGCCTGTCGCATCGTCGCCATCGCCGACGTGTTCGACGCGCTGACCACCGCCCGCCCTTACAAGACGCCCTGGCTGCTCGATACCGCGAAGGCCTACATCGTCGAGCACAGCGGCACCCATTTCGACCCGGCCTGCGTCGACGCCTTCCTGCGCGCCTGGACGTCCATCCTTGCCATCCACGACGCCCATCCCGACCCGGATTTCACCGGGACGGACGGCGCCGCGTTCCGCTAGACGGGAGGGTGCGATGCCGGATACCCCCGTTTCCCTTCCCCTGCCCGAGCACGGCCACCGCGCCTATGCGTTCCGGTCCAGAGCGCTGGTCTCCGGGGTGTGGATGGCCACGCTCCTGCTGACCGCGGCGGCCTGGACCGCGGCTCTCTACCTGGCGGAGCGCGACCAGCGCGACGCGCTCCAGCGGGCCGAGCGCGACACCGGCAACCTGGCGCACATCATCGCGGAACAGACCACACGGGCCATCGCCGGGACCGACCGCATCCTGTCCTTCATCGGCTATGATCTGTACCGGCTGGGCAGCCAGAGCCCGCTGCTGCGCGACGTGATGCGGAATGCGACGCTGGATTCGGACCTGCTGCTCCAGCTCGCCTACGCGGATGGCAAAGGCGACCTGATCCAGACCAGCGTGGATAACGCCCCGGCCCGGGTGAATCTGGCCGACCGCGAGCATTTCCGCGTGCACAAGGAGAGTACGGTCGACGGGCTGTTCATCAGCCGGCCGGTCTTCGGGCGGGCGTCGGGCAAATGGTCGATCCAGCTCAGCCGCAAGGTCGACGCCCCGGACGGTGGGTTCGGCGGGATAATCGTCGCCTCGCTCGACCCCTTCTATTTCGGGCGCACCTTCGACAATCTGGATGTCGGCCATGACGGAGTCATCTCCATCATCGGCCGCGACGGCATCCTGCGCGCGCGCAGCGTTATGGACGACCGCATCATCGGATTGGCCCTCGGCATGTCGCCAATCCTCCGGCAGGCGCAGGAGAAAACGCAAGGCTTCCTGCGTTCGGTCAGTCCCGTCGACGGGGTGGCCCGCCTGACCAGCTTCCGCAGCCTTCCGCACTACCCGCTGATCGTCAGCGCGGGCTTCGGCGAGGCGGAGTTCATGGCCGAAACCTGGGCGCGGCAGCGCGCCTACTCCGTCGGGGCCAGCCTGACCACCGCCCTGCTGTTCGTCCTGGCCGCGTTGGTGACGTGGCAGAGCCGCGCCCAGGAGCGATCCCATGCCACGCTGGACGAGGCGGCTCGGCATCTGCGCGCCAGCAAGACGAAGCTGCGCGACATCGCGGAGACGGCGTCCGACTGGTTCTGGGAGATGGACGCCGATCTGTGCTTTGCCGGCGTGTCCGGCGCCTACGCCGGCTCGATCCGCGATCCGGAGCTGTACCGCGGTCGGCGCTGCGAGGACATCGCCCAGCGCGAAGCCGGCGACGGCGTCCATTGGGAGGAACACCGCCGCACCCTGGAGGACCGGCAGCCCTTCCGCGATTTCGAATTCGCGGTCCGCGGACCGGACGGCGACACCCGCATCTGGTCGCTCAGCGGCAAGCCCGTCTTCGACGACCAGGGCGCCTTCGCCGGTTACCGCGGCTCCGGCTCCGACGTGACGGAACGGCGGCGGGCGGAACGGTCGCTGAGCGACAGCGAGCGGCGCTACCGCGCCATGTTCGCCGCGGTCGGCCAGCCCATCGTCGTCACCGACCAGAATGCCGTGATCACCGGCTTCAACCCGGCGGCGGAGGCCCTCTTCGGCTTCCGGGAGGCGGAGATGATCGGGCGGAACGTCACGGCCCTGATGCCGGGCGGGCACGCCGGCAGCCATGACCGCCTGTTCCGGGATTACCAGTCCAGCGGCCGCGGCAGCCCGAGCGGCATGATCCGCGAGGTGCCGGTCCGGCGCGCCGACGGCACGCTGGTGCCAACCGAGATCGCCCTGTCGAGCTGGCGCGGCGGCGGGCGGGAGCATTTCATCGGCGTCTTCCACGACCTGTCCAAGGCCAAGCAGATCGAGGCCGACCTGCGCCGCGCCCGCGACAGCGCCGAACACGCCAACCGGATGAAGAGCGAGTTTCTGGCGACCATCAGCCACGAGATCCGCACGCCGATGAACGGCGTCCTGGGCACGCTGACCCTGCTGGACGACGATGGGCTGAAACCGGAGGAGCGGCGTCTGGCCGGCGTCGCCCGCCGTTCGGCGGAAAGCCTGCTGCGGCTGCTCGACGACATCCTGGACTTCTCAAAGCTGGAGGCCGGGCGGATCGCCATCGAGGAGGAGACCTGCGCGCCCGCCGACCTCGCGGAGGCGGTGATGGCGGTGTTCAATCCGTCGGCGACGGACAAGGGGCTGACCCTGTCCTGCCACATGCTGCCTGGCGTGCCGGAGGCGGTGGTCACCGATCCGGCCCGCCTGCGGCAGATCCTGTTCAATCTGGTCGGCAACGCGGTGAAGTTCACCGGTACCGGCCATGTGGCCGTGCGCGCCCGCCGCGGCGCCGACCTGCCGGACGGGCGCTTCCTCCTGCAGTTCGAGGTGGAGGACAGCGGCATCGGCATCGCCGCCGAGTCCATCCCGTCGCTGTTCGACCGCTTCACCCAGGCCGACAGTTCCATCACCCGCCGCTACGGCGGCACCGGTCTGGGGCTGGCGATCTGCAAGGAACTGTGCGGGCTGCTCGGCGGGACGATTTCCGTCTCCAGCGTGCCGGGCAAGGGAAGCCTGTTCCAATTCTCGGTCGCCTGCGCGCTGGGCGATCCGGCGGCGCTGCGCCACGCCGCGGAGGCACCGCCGGCCGCCCCCCTGCCCCCTTTGCGGGTCCTGGCGGTGGACGACAACGCGGTGAACCGCGACATCGTGCGCGGGTTGCTGGTGCGCGGCGGGCACAGCGTTGTCACCGCCGTGGATGGGGACGAGGCGGTGCGCAGCGTGGAACGGGCGGAGGAGCCCTTCGACGTGGTTCTTATGGACATCCAGATGCCGGGAATGGACGGGCTGACCGCCACCCGCCTGATCCGCGCCTTGCCGGCGCCGCGCAACGGGGTGCCGGTGATCGCGCTGACCGCCCACGCCTCGGGCAGTTCGCTTCCGGAATGCATGGCGTCGGGCATGAACGGGTTCGTGCCGAAGCCCTTGCGTCCGGCGGCGCTCGACGCGGCGATCCGCGCGGTCATCGACAGTTCGGCTGGCAAGGCGGTTGACGAGCCGGTTGACGAGGCGGTTCAGGAAAGCGCTCCGGTGGCGGAGTTGCTGGACCGAGAACAGGTGGACAGCGTGGCCGAGGCACTCGGTCCGGAGTTCTGGTCCGAGGCCTTGGAGGGCTTTTCCCGCACCGCGCGGGAGCAGGTGGCGCAGATCAGCGCCGCTCTGGCCGCCGGTGACGAGCACCGCCGCGCCGCCCACACGCTCAAGGGGCTGTCCTGGAACATGGGGGCGAAGCGGCTGGGCGACCTTGCGCTGGCGCTGGAAAGAGCCCCGCCCGACGAGGCCCTGGCCCTGGCCGGAAGCCTGGAAGGCGTGCTGAAGGACAGCATCGAGGCATTGTCCGGACCCTTGTGAGAGTAAGGGCAGTGCCTCGGGCCTGTCCCGGCCTCGTCAGGAGGCAGGCATCTCGCCGGTCACCCAATAGTCCACGCGCTGCTTGTTGTTGGCGATGTAGGTGTCGATCGCCTTCTCATAGGAGGTGGCGTCGGCCTCCAGCATGATCTTCTCCAGATCCTCCAGCGGCAGGTACATCCGGGTCAGGAACTCGGCGACCTTGGGGTGATCCTGGTAGAAGCTCTTGCGGGCCATGACGTGGACGCGCTCCAGCCCGCCCAGAGAGCCCTTCGGGTCCTCCAGATAGCGCAGCTTCCACTTGGCGAACATCCAGTGGGGGCTCCAGGCGGTGACGGCGATCCAGTCCTCGCGCCGATCGGCGCGACCGAGCGCGGCGGTCATCGCGGCGCCGCTGGCCGAAACCAGCTCGTAGTCGTTGAGGCCGTAGTCCTTCAGCGCCTTCTCCGACGCCTGCATCAGGCCCGAACCGGGGTCGATGCCCTGGATCTTGCCCTTCAGCTTCTCGCGGATTTCCGGCTTGGCGAGGTCGGCGATGGTCTTCACCTGATCCTCCGGCACATAGTCCGGCACGGCCCAGCCCAGGCGGGCGCGGGTGTAGAGCATGCCCAGCGGCACGATGTCCTTGCCCACCTTGTCCAGATAGGAGGCGTGGGTGGTCGGCAGCCAGGACATCATCATGAAGTCGAGGTCGCCCTTGGCGAGCCCTTGATACTGCAGGCCGATGTCGGCAAGCACCAGCTCGACCGGCTGATCCAGCCGTTCCTGGATGAGGCGCTGGGCGAGCTTGGTCACCGCCTCGGCGTCGGACCAGGCGGTCCAGCCGATGCGGACCGGCTTCCTGTCCTCGGCAGCGAGGCTCGCGGAGGACAGGGCGGTGCTGCCGATCATGGCGGCGACGCCGAGGGCCATCATCTTCAGAAACGTGCGTCTCATGCAAAAAATCCTTTGTTTTGTATGGTTTTGGGGATGGCGGTTCATCCCGCTTCCGTGACTCCGTGCGTGGGAGACAGGTGCGCGTCGTCCCTCGGCTGCGCCGCGCGGCGGCGGCTCAGCAGGGAGCGCAAAGCGGACCGGGGGGAGCGTCCCCCCGCGTCCGGGGTTCCGAAACTCTGGGTGATGCGGTCGAGCAGGATCGCCAGGATCACCACCGCCAGCCCGCCCTCGACGCCGAGGCCGATGTCCAGCCGCTGGATGCCGCGCAGCACCTCGTTGCCGACGCCGCCCGCCCCGATCATCGAGGCGATGACGACCATCGACAGCGACAGCATGATGGTCTGGTTGATGCCCGCCATGATCGACGGCAGCGCGGTCGGCATCTGCACCTTGAAGAGGAGCTGGCGCGGCGTGCAGCCGAAGGCGAGGCCGGCCTCGACCAGCTCGTGCGGGACCTGCCGGATGCCCAGGCTGGTCAGGCGGACGACCGGCGGCATGGCGAAGATGATCGTCGCGATGATCCCCGGCACCCGGCCCAGACCGAACAGCATGGCCGCCGGGATCAGATAGACGAAGGCCGGCATGGTCTGCATCAGGTCGAGCGCCGGACGCACCACCGTTTCCACCCGGTCGTTGCGCGCGGCGACGATGCCCAGCGGAACGCCGATGGTCAGGGCGATGGCGGTCGCCGTCAGCACCAGGGCCAGCGTGTCCACCGTCTGGTGCCACATGCCCAGCCCGGCGACGACCAGCAGCGAGGCCGCGGCGAACAGCGCGAAGCGCCAGCCATTCCGCCACAGACCGATCAGCACCACGATGGCGGCCAGCCCCACGCCGGGCAGCGAGGTCAGGGCGGCCTGGACGCCGTCGGCGACCGCGCCGACCACGAGGTCGATGCCGTCGAACAGCCATTGCGCGTGGTCCAGCAGGAACATCACGGCGGTGTCGGCCCAATCGCCGATGGGTAGTTTGAACTCCATGGTCAGCGCGTCCGTCCAAGAGTTTCCAGATAGGCGGTCTTGGAGATCGCCCCGACATAGGCGCCCTGCCCGTCCACCACCGGCAGCGGGCACGGGGCCGACGCGATGCGCGGCAGCACCTCGTCCATCGGCAGGTCGACGGGAAGCGGCTCGATGCCCGGAAGCAGCGCCTCGTCCAGCGTGGCGGAGCCGTTGTGCCGCTCGATGGCGGTAACCAGCGTCTCCACCGACACCACACCGTGGAAGCGGCGGCGGCCGTCCTGGACATAGCCGAACTCGCGGTCGCGCTCGCGCAGCTGGCGGACGGCGGCGCGCGGGCCTTCGCCGGTGTGGCGGATCAGCGTCACCTGATCGCGCCGGGCGATGTCGCCCGCGGTCAGGATCTTGGTGACGTCGATGTTGCGGAAGAAGGAGCGAACGTAGTCGTTGGCCGGCTGCTTGAGGATCTCGTCCGGGCGCCCGACCTGGATGATCTGGCCGCCTTCCATGATGGCCAGCCGGTCGCCGATGCGGATCGCTTCGTCCAGATCGTGGCTGATGAAGACGATGGTGCGCTGCCGTTCGGCCTGAAGGCGCAGCAGCTCGTCCTGCATCTCGGTCCGGATCAACGGGTCGAGGGCCGAGAAGGCTTCGTCCATCAGCAGGACGGACGGCTCGTTGGCGAGCGCGCGGGCCAGGCCGACGCGCTGCTGCATGCCGCCCGACAGCTCCCGTGGGAAGCTCTCCGCGTAGGCGCCGAGGCCGACCGCGTCCAGCGCCTGCTGCGCCTTGTCGCGCCGCGCCTTCAGGCTTTCCCCGGCAATCTCCAGCCCGAAGGCGGCGTTCTCCCACACCCGCAGGTGCGGCAGCAGGGCGAAGGACTGGAACACCATGCCCAGGTCGCGCCGCCGCAGCTCGGTCAGCTCGGCGCGCGACAGCTTGGTGATGTCGCGCCCGTCGATCCGGATCTCGCCCGCGGTCGGGTCGATCAGCCGGTTGAGCATCCGGACCAGCGTCGATTTGCCGGAGCCCGACAGGCCCATGATGACGAAGATTTCACCGGCCTCGACCTCGAAACTGGCGTCGAGGACGCCGACGGTCTGGCCGGTTCTTTTAAAGATCTCTTCCTTGGAAAGACCCGCCTTCAGCAGGTCGAGCGCCTGACGTGGGTGGCGCCCGAAAATCCGGGTGACGCCGTTTACGGCAATTTTCGCGGTCATCCGCTGATGCCTCCGCTCTTGGCAAAATGCGTGTGGTTCCGGACCCCGAAAGGGACCGGTCCGTCGTGCAGCCTTCATTGGCCAAGGGCAGGTGTGGGTAGCGAGGGACGGAATGGATAAGCGCTGGATTTTTTTTTTTTTGAAGAGAACGGCCCCCGAAGAGTTCTCACCACTGCATATCGTCGGCAGCATCAGATGTTTATAAGAGACGGGGCAGGGCCTTTCGCCCGCACGCCAGAAATTTTGACAGCCGCGTCGCGACCGCCTCCCGCCAACCACAGGGAAAGTAAAGCGACATGAGAAAACGCAAAAACAGCGAAGACTCATGAAATTGAAGGCTATATGAACAAGAAAACAGATTTATCTATGCATGCATACCGATGTCACCTCTGAAACAGACTGGGGTTGTAGGGAAATGCGCACACGGAATGGCGCTCCTGAAGCGCGTTCAAGAGGTCAATTCCTGGCCGCCACTGACAAGAGGCTAACAAACTTTAGGAGAGATTTGAAGCCTTTTTATGTCTCGGTTGGATATGGCACCGGACCAATGTCGTTCAAGCGTGAAATTGAAGGCTTATTATCCTGGCTCTGCGCCGCGGCTCCTTCCTTTTTCGCCGCTCTGGGATGCGCCCTGCGGCGACCGGCGTGTTGTGGCGGCGGACCGGTTGCGGCACCATGTTCGGCATGTCTTCCGTTTCCGGTCAGCAAGGGGCCTTGATGAGCAACCCGTTCTTCGAAACCTGGACCACGCCCTTCGGCCTGCCGCCCTTCGACCGCATCCAGGCCGAGCATTTTCCGCCCGCCTTCGACCATGGCATGGCGGAGAACATCGCGGAGATCGCGGCGATCACCGGAAACCCCGACGCCCCGACCTTCGCCAACACCATCGAGGCGATGGAGCGCAGCGGGCGCTTCCTGAACCGGGTCGGCGGCGTGTTCTGGAACCTGAACTCCAGCAACACCACCGACACGCTGGAGACCATCGCCCGCGATTACGCGCCGAAATTCGCCCAGCATTCCATGCGCATCGCGCTGGACCCGGCGCTGTTCGCCCGCGTCGCCGACCTGTACGAGCGGCGCGGCACGCTGGACCTCGCCCCCGACCAGCGGCGCCTGCTGGAGCGCCAGCATCTGGGATTCGTGCGCAGCGGCGCGCTGCTGCCGCCGGACGCCAAGGCGCGGATGACCGCGCTCACCGAGCGGCTGGCGACGCTGCACACGCTGTTCGGCCAGAACGTTCTGCACGACGAGAAGGACTGGCAGCTCGTGCTGGAGGAGAGCGACCTCGCCGGCCTGCCCGACTTCGCTCGCAACGCCGCCGCCCAGGCCGCCAAGGAGCGCGGGCAGGAGGGCAAGTACGTCATCACGCTGGCCCGCTCCTCGGTGGAGCCGTTCCTGACCTTCTCGGCCCGCCGCGACCTGCGTCAGGTGGCCTACGAGGCCTGGATCCGCCGCGGCGAGCATGAGGGCGAGCACGACAACCGCCCGCTGATCCGCGAGATCGTCGCGCTGCGCACCGAGCAGGCGAAGCTGATGGGCTATGCCAGCTACGCCGACTTCAAGCTGGACGACAGCATGGCGAAGGACACCTCCGCCGTCGAGCGGCTGCTGCTGCAGGTCTGGGGTCCGGCCAAGGAGAAGGCCGCCGCCGAGCGCGCAGAGCTTCAGGACTGCGCCCGCGCGGAGGGCATGAACGAGCCGATCGCCCCCTGGGACTGGCGCTACTACGCGGAGAAGGTCCGGCAGGCCAAGTACGACATCGACGAAGCGGAGGTGAAGCCCTACTTCGTGCTGGAGAACATGGTGCGCGCGGCCTTCGACACCGCCGGGCGCCTGTTCGGGCTGACCTTCACCGAGCGGCCCGACTTGCCGGTCTACCATCCCGACGTCCGTGTCTACGAGGTGACGGAAAAGGACGGGCGGCACGTCGGCCTCTTCCTGCACGACAATTTCGCCCGCTCGTCGAAGCGCTCCGGCGCCTGGATGAGCAGCTACCGCGACCAGGAGAATTTCGACGGGGCGGTGTCGCCGATCATCGTCAACAACAACAACTTCTCGAAGGGCGAACCGACGCTCCTCAGCTTCGACGACGCCGAGACGCTGTTCCACGAGTTCGGCCATTTCCTGCACGGCTGCCTCAGCAACGTCCGCTACCCGAGCCAGTCCGGCACCTCGGTCCGCCGCGACTTCGTGGAGCTGCCCTCGCAAATCTACGAGCACTGGCTGGCGGTTCCGGAGACGCTGTCCACCTACGCCCGCCATCACCAGACCGGGGAGCCGATCCCGCAGGACCTGCTGCGCCGCCTGCTCGCCGCCCGCAACTTCAACCAGGGCTTCGGCACGGTGGAATACACCGCGGCAGCGCTGCTCGATCTGGAGTTCCATACCCGGAGCGACGCCGCCGACACGGATGTCGCCGCCTTCGAGCGGTCGGTGCTGGACAAGATCGGCATGCCGGCGGAAATCGCCGTGCGCCATCGCCCGACCCATTTCCAGCATCTGTTCGCCGGCAGCGGCTACGCCGCGGGCTATTACGCCTATCTGTGGGCTGAGGTGCTGGACGCCGACGGGTTCGAGGCGTTCCTGGAAACCGGCAACCCCTTCGACCCGGACCTTGCGGCGAAGCTGAAGACGATCTATTCGTCGGGCGACACCCGCGACCCGATGGAGCTGTACACCGCCTTCCGCGGACGCGAGCCGCGCATCGAGGCACTCCTCAAGCACCGGGGCCTGACCCAGTCGCTCGGGGACGCCTGACGCACCGCCCATCGGCGCCGCAGACACGCACACGAGGACAAGGGACGGGGGATGGGCCGGACGCCCTCCCCCGTCCCGCGAGGATTCTTATGGCTGTTTCTCTTCTCGACCCCGCCCGCTACCGCCGCATGCCCTGGAAGAACGGCGGCGGCACGACCACCGAAATTGCCCTCCAGGAGCTGCCCGGCGCCGCCGGCCGCTTCCTGTGGCGGGTCAGCATCGCCGACGTGGCGGAGGCCGGCCCCTTCTCCGCCTTCACCGGCTACGAGCGGTTGATCGCCGTGGTCGAGGGGGCCGGCATGCGGCTGACCGTGGACGGCGTCCCGGCGACCGTGACCAACCGCACCGCCCCCTTCCGCTTCTCCGGCGACGCAGCGGTGGATTGCGCCCTGCTGGACGGGCCGATCCGCGACTTCAACCTGATCTTCGACCGCGAGCGGGCCGACGCCCGGCTCGACATCCTGCCGGCCGACAAAGCCGCGGACATCCCGGCCGGCGGCGTGGCGCTGGTCCATGCGCTGGCCGGCGAGGTGATCCTGCGCACCGGCGACAGCGTGGCGCGCGTGTCGCCGGGCTGGACCGCCCGTCTGGACGACACCGCCGCCACGCTGGAGACCGGGCCGGGGGCCTGCGCCGTCCTCGCCCGCGTCGCGGCGCGCGGCTAAAGGACCTCGCGTGAGGAGTTAGGTTGAGGGGTTACGGCGCCTTCCGGCAGGTCATCTCCGGAGCGCCGTAGCCCCAGGTCACACGCGCTTCGCCCTGATGCTCCCAAAAGCTCTCGTTGCGGCCCTGGTAGCGGGCGCCGGACGCCGCCGGCTGTCCGACCATCAGCGATACGGCGTCGCCGCGCTCGGCGATCATCGTCGGTGGGTCGGTCTCAAAGAAGGTGGCGGCCAGCTCGTTGCCCGCCTGGCCGTCGCAGGCGAAGCGGACCGGGCCGATGGCGGGGACCAGCCGGTATCTGGCCTGAAGCTCGGCGATGCGCAGACGGTACTGCTCCCCGACGCAGGCGCGGCGGTCGTCGGCCTTCCAGCAGTCGTTCCGGCCCTTGATCCAGCCGCGCTGCTCCGCCTTCAGCACCGGGGGGTGTTCGTTCGCCGCCTTGCCCGTGGCTTCGCCATAGACGCCGGCCAGCTTGCGGTCGAGCGCCGACAGGCCGGCGTCGGTGCAGACCATCTGTTCGATGCTGCCCTTCTCCACCGTGGCGCAGGAGAAGGAGGGGCCGGCGGATTCTGCGGCGAGGGCGGTGCCTCCCCATGCGACCGTCGCCACAAGAGCGATCCGCAGGGCGTTGCGATGCGCACGCATAGGGCTTCCCCGTGCAATCTTCCGACCCGGTCAGAATGCCGTGTTCTACGTCCCGGGAGAAGACATCCCCTCTCCCCTCTGGGGCGAGGGTCAATTGGGCAGTTGCCGCTCAGCCGCGCGGCAGGTAGCCAAGCTGGTGCGAGATCGCGTCCGCCGTCTCCACCACCTTGGTCCGCAGATGGTCGAGCGTGGCGGGCTGGTCCATCACGGCGCTGGGGCCGGAGAGGTTGATGGCCGCGATGACCTCACCCCGGTGGTCGCGGATGGCCGCCGCAATGGCGACGATCCCCGACACGAAAGAGGAGCGGTTCATCGTCCAGCCGCGCTTGCGGTCCTCCGCCACCTCCTGGATGAGCGATGTCAGCGTGACCGCCGTGGTGTCGCTGTAGCGGTCCAGCCGCACGCCGGTGTAGAGCTGCGCGACGGCCTCGTCGGTGAGGCCGCTCAGCAGCATCCGCCCCATCGCGGTGGCGTGGGCCGGCAGGCGGTAGCCGACCGCGATGTTGCTGGACAGCGTCATGTGCGAGTGCGCGCGGTAGACGTAGACGATCTCCGTCCCGTCGCGCACCGCCATGTGGGCCGAGATCTGCGTGCTGTCGCGCAGCCCGTCGATGTAGGGGATCGCCACCTCGATCCCGTCCAGCCCCGACAGGTAATGATAGCCGAGCTGCATCGACCGCGGCGCGAGGCGGTAGGACTTGCCGTCCCCCACCCGTCCGATGTAGCCGAGATGCTCCAGCGTGAATACCAGCCGGTAGGCCGAGGCCCGCCCGATCCCCAGCGCCTTGGCGATGTCGGTCAGGGACAGGGTCCGGCGCTGCGGCGTGAACAGCTCCAGGATGGCCAGCCCGCGCTGCAGCGCCGGGGCGATGTAGGTGTTCGGATCGGTCTCGCTCATGTGTCCCGGCGCAACCCCTCGATGGCGCGCTGGTAGGCGGCCAGGATGGCGTCCTCCCGGACGTGGCGGCCGTCGCGCACCACGGTCCGCCCCGCCGCGACCACGTCGCGCACGGCGTGCCCGTCGCTGGCGAAGACATAGGCGTCCAGAAGGCTGTCGTCGGTCCGAGAAAGCAGTTTCGGGTTGTTGGCGTCAAGCACGACGAGGTCGGCGGGCTGGCCCACCTGAATCCCGCCGCCGGCCGCCGGCTGGCCCAATGCCTGCGCGCCGCCGGCCACCGCCGCCCGGTAGAGGCCGCCGCCGATGGACGGGCAATCCCCGATGCGCAGCACGTTGCGCCGCCGCTGCACCAGCCGCTGGCCGTATTCCAGAAGCCGCAGTTCCTCCGCCGCGGACACGCTGATGTGGCTGTCCGACCCGACGCCGAACCGCCCGTCCTGCGCCAGGAAGGGGATGGCGGGGAACAGCCCGTCTCCCAGATTGGCCTCGGTCGTCAGGCAGAGACCGGCCACCGCGCCACTCGCCGCCATGCCGTCCACCTCGGCCGGGGTCACGTGCGTGGCGTGGACGAGGCACCAGCGCGGCCCGACCGGGGCGTTTTCCAGAAGCCATTCCACCGGGCGCTTGCCGCTCCAGGCGACGCAGTCGTCCACCTCCGCCGTCTGCTCGGCGATGTGGATGTGGATGGGCGCGCCGGGGTCGAGCGCGTCGAGGCCGGCCAGCGCGTCGCGCATCTCCTCCGGCGTCACCGCGCGCAGCGAATGCAGGGCGAGACCGGTGCGGCGGCCCGCCCGCTCCGTGCCCATCGCCTTCTGCATGGCGGAGACGATGGACAGCAGCCCGTCCACGTCGTTGATGAAGCGCTTCTGCCCGTCGGACGGCGGCTTGCCGCCGAAGCCGCTGTGGGCGTAGAGCACCGGCAGATGGGTCAGGCCGATCCCGGCCGTGTCGGCGGCGGCCAGGATGCGGCGCGACATCTCCGCCCGGTCGGCGTAGGGGCGCCCGTCGGCACTGTGGTGGAGGTAGTGGAACTCCGCCACCGCCGTGTAGCCCTGCTTCGCCATCTCCATGTAGAGCAGCGCCGCGACGGCCTCCGCCGCCTCCGGCGTCATGCGGCGGACGAAGCCGTACATGGCGTCGCGCCACGTCCAGAAGCTGTCCTCCGACGCGCCGGCGTATTCGGTCAGCCCGGCCATGGCGCGCTGGAAGGCGTGGCTGTGCAGGTTGGGCATGCCGGGGATCACCGGCCCGGCGGCCTGGGGCAGGCCCTCTGCGGAGGCGTCCCGTTCCACCGCCGTCAGCGTGCCCCGCGCGTCGAAGCGCAGCGCTACGTTCGAGGCCCAGCCGTCGGGCAGCAGCGCCCGTTCGCAGAACAGTCCGTTCATGCCGTCCCCCATCACGCTGTCCATCGCCGCCTCCATCACGCCCGCTCCTCAGCCCATTCGGCCATCGCCCCGATGAAGCGCCGGAGATGCGGACGAATCCGCGCGGCGCGCGCCTCGTCGAAGGCGAAGGGCGCATCCTCCTCCATGTAGGTCACCTGCGCCATCTCGAGCTGCACGGCGTGCCAGCCCTCGGACGGGCGCCCGAAATGGCGGGTGATGTGGCCGCCCTTGAAGCGCCCGTTGAGGACATGGGTAAAGCCGTCGGCTCCGGCATCCGCGCCGACCGCGACCAGCCGGTCGCTCAGCACGGGATCGGCGCTGCGCCCGTCGTTGGTCCCGATGTTCAGGTCGGGCAGCCGCCCCTCGAACAGCCGCGGCACGACGGAGCGGATGGAATGGGCGTCGAACAGCACCGCCCGCCCGAATTGGTCGCGCAGCCGGGTCATCTCCGCGGTGATGGCGTCGTGGTAGGGCGCCCAGTAGCGGGTGACCCGTTCGGCCACCTCCGCCGCGTCCGGTTCGGCGCCCGGCTGGTACAGCGGCGCCCCGTCGAACAGGGTGGTCGGGCACAGGCCCGTGGTGGCGCCGCTGTAGAGCGGCGTGTCGTTGCTGGGGCGGTTCAGGTCGACGACGTAGCGCGAGAAGCGCGCCTGGATCACCCCGACTCCGAGATCCTCCAGGAAGTCGTAGAGCCGCGGCAGGTGCCAGTCCGTGTCGGGCAGGCCCTGCGCCTCCGGCACCAGCCGGCCGATGAATCCGTCCGGCAGCGCCGTGCCGACATGGGGCAGGCTGACCAGCACCGGACGGCGCGCGGCGCGAAACCCGAAAACGTCCATTTCCTCTCTCCCGTGCGACAAGTGTTTTGTCAGCAAAACTTTCTGCGTCCCTGTTCGGTCGCCCCCGGCTTCCGCGTCGTTCGCGGTACTTGGCTGCAACACCAGCGTTGCCACAGGGCGTCCGACATGCTCCAGTATGACAAACGGCGTTGACGCGACTGTTATCCCTGGGCAACATATGTTTTATAGGCAAAACACGGCGCTGCCAAGCCGCTCGCTGCGCAAGGGGGTTCCCCGGCGTCCGAAACTGGCAACGCAGGCGCAACGAACAGGGAAATTCCGACCCATGAAGTCCTTTGGTAAGTTTCTCGCCGCCGCCTCCTTCGCCGCCGCCGCGGTCGTCACCGTGGTCGGCGCCGGGTCCGTCCCGGCGCGCGCCGAGGACGCGGTGATCGCCTCGATCAAGCAGAACGGCACCTTCCGCGTCGGCGTGGACGCCACCTTCGCGCCCTTCGAATTCTCGCAGGACGGCAAGAAGACCGGCTTCGACATCGAGCTGGTCGAGGCCATCGCCAAGGAGCTGGGCGCCACCAAGGGCGTCGAGTGGGTGGACATCGACTTCAAGGGCCTGATCCCCGGCCTGATGGCCAACCGCTTCGACATGATCGCCTCGGCCATGTACATCACCGAGGAGCGCCGCAAGGTGGTCGCCTTCTCCGACACCTACTATCCGGGCGGCCTCGTCATCATGGTCAAGGCGAACAACACCGCCGTGAAGGGCCCGGCCGACCTCGAAGGCAAGACCGCCGCCGTGCAGATCGGCACCAAGTCGGTCGTCCATCTGAAGGAGCATTTCCCGAAGACGAAGATCGTCGAGGTCGAGACCAACGCCGAGATGTTCGGGCAGGTCGAGACCGGCCGCACCGACGTCGCGGTGACCGGCAAGCCCGCCGCCAAGCTCTACGCCCAGACGCATCCGACCGTGAAGGTGCTGGACGACCAGCTCACCACCGAGGATTACGGCTTCGCCATGCGCAAGGACAACACCGACCTGGTGACCAAGGTGAACGCCGCCATCACCAAGCTGAAGGCCGACGGCACCTATCAGAAGCTGGTCGACAAGTGGTTCGAAGCCAAGAAGTGATCGATATCTTCGTGAACGGAGGACCCCTCCCGTGACGCTCGACTTCGCCCCCGTCTGGGGAGGGTTGCCGGAGCTGCTGAAGGGCACCGTGGTCACCATCGAGGTGACCGCGGCGGCCTTCCTGCTCAGCGCCGTGCTTGGCCTGCTCGTCGGCATCATCCGCCTCAACCCGGCGCGGCGCGTGCTGTACGGCATCGCGTCGGCCTATGTCGCCTTCATCCGCGGCACGCCGCTGCTGGTGCAGCTCTTCCTGCTGTTCTTCGGCCTGCCGCAGTTCGGAATCCTGCTGCCGGCATGGCTGTGCGGCGTGATCGGGCTCGGCATCTACAGCGGCTCCTACGTGTCGGAGGTGGTGCGCGGCGCCATCCAGTCGATCGACCGCGGCCAGATGGAAGCCGCCCGCTCGCTCGGCATGTCCTACCGCGAGGCGATGTGGGAGGTGGTTCTGCCCCAGGCCTTCCGCCGCATGCTGCCGCCGCTGGGCAACGAGACCATCGCGCTGATCAAGAATTCGGCGCTGGTGTCGCTGCTGACCATCGACGACGTGATGCGCGAGGGGCAGCGGATCATCTCCACCAGCTTCCGCGCGCTGGAGGTCTACATCGCGGTGGCGCTGATCTATTTCGTGCTGACCAACGCGGCCACCTGGATCCTGCGCCAGATCGAAAAGCGCATGACCGTGGAAAGAGGGTAAGCCGGTGATCGAGATCCGCAACGTCTACAAGAGCTTCGGCAGCACCGAGGTGCTGAAGGACGTCAGCCTGACCGTGCCGCCGTCGCGCACCACCGTGGTCATCGGCCCGTCCGGTTCGGGCAAGAGCACACTGCTGCGCTGCTGCAACTGCCTGGAGATCGCCGACCGCGGCGAGATCCGCATCAACCACCGCACCATCATCGCCGACGGCAAGCCGCTGCCCGACAAGGAGCTGAACGCGCTGCGCGCCGAGACGGGTATGGTCTTCCAGTCCTTCAACCTGTTTCCGCACATGACCACGGTGGAGAACGTCATGCGCGCCCCCGTCGTGGTGCGCGGCATGGCCAAGGCCGAGGCGCGGGAGCTGGCCATGGGGCTGCTGCGCAAGGTCGGGCTGGGCGACAAGGCCGACGTCTATCCGTCCACCCTGTCGGGCGGGCAGAAGCAGCGCGCCGCCATCGCCCGCGCGCTCGCCATGAAGCCCAAGGTGATGTTGTTCGACGAGCCGACCTCCGCGCTCGACCCCGAGCTGGTCGGCGAGGTGCTCCAGGTTATGAAGACGCTGGCCGAGGAAGGCATGACCATGATGGTGGTGACCCACGAGATGGGCTTCGCCCGCGAGGTCGCCGACACCGTGGTCGTCATGGCCGACGGACGCATCGTCGAGTCCGGTTCGCCGGAGCAGATCTTCACCAACCCGGTGCAGGAGCGCACCCGCGGTTTCCTGCGCGCGCTGGTGGACGGCCATCTCGCCGGCGCCCGCCCGCAGCCGGCGGCGGAAGACCCGCTGGACGCCCTGCCCGGCAACCACTGACCTTCCCGCGATCTTGCCCCACACCACCCATCGGCCTCCGGCCTCGCCTCTGACGGTGCTGGCCGCGCTGATCCTCGGCGTCTGCGTCATCCAGGTCGCCAACGGCATCCTGCAGATCCTGCTGCCGCTCCGCCTCGCCGAGGCCGCGGCCCCGCCGCTGGTGGTCGGGGCGGTGGCCTCGGCCTATTCGATCGGCTTCGTGCTGGGCTGCTGGGCGGCACCCTGGATGATCCGCCGGGTGGGCGGGGTGTGGTCCTTCGCCGCCTTCGGGCTGCTCGCCGCCGCCGCCACGCTGCTGCTGAACCTGCTGCCGGACGCGCGGGCCTGGGTGGGGCTGCGGCTGCTGATGGGGGTGTCCTACGTCGGGATGCTCACCGTCGCGGAAAGCGGGTTGGCCAGCTTGACCCCGCCGGGATCGCGGGGCAGCGTCTTCTCCCTCTACATGATCGCCTGCAAGGTGGCGGTGATCGGCGGCCAGATGCTGCTCGCCAGCCCGGACCTGTCGGCCCTGTGGCTGACCGTCCTGGCGGCGGGCTGCTACGGCCTGTCGCTGGTGCCGGTGGCGGTGATCCGCCCGCCGGCCAGCGCCGCGCCGAAGGGGCCGGCGCCCTCGCCCTGGCAGTATGTGCGGCGGGCGCCGGTGGCCTTCGCCGGCTGCCTGATGGTCGGCCTGTGCAACACCGCGGTCACCGGCATCGGCCCGGCCTGGCTCGCCGGGCTGGCTCTGCCCGCCGCCGGGGTCGCCCTGATCATGTCGGGCATCCAGGTGGGCAGCGTGGTGCTGCAATGGCCGATCGGCCGGCTGTCGGACCGCCACGACCGGCGGCTGGTGATCTTCGCGGTGTCAACCGTGGCGACGGTCGCCGCCTTCCTGATCGCCGCCTTCGCCAACCCGCCGGGCGGGGCGGCGCCGCAGGCCGTCCTGCTCGGGCTGTTCACCCTGTGGGGCAGCGCTGCCCTGTCGCTCTACGCGATCTGCGTGGCCCACGCCAACGACCATGTGACGGTGGAGGAGACGGTGCCGCTGGCGAGCGCGCTGCTGCTCGCCTGGGCGCTGGGCGCCGCCCTCGGGCCGCTGCTGGCGACGGCGGCCATGGAGTGGTTCGGGCATGACGCGCTGTTCGTCTATGTCGGGGTGGTGTCGGGCGGGCTGACCCTGTTCGCCGGCCTGCGCCGCCTCATCAGCGGCCCTTTCCGCCCCGAGCCGTGAAGCCGTAAAGGCCGTAATGCTTGGCCGCGGGCGGGCGGGCGGGCTACTGTGTCCCGCCCAGCAGCCCCCCCCCGCGCTTCATGCCCAGCACCACCGATACCCCGACCGACGAGCAGTTCCGGGCGATCCAGGCCATCGACGCCTGGTACGCCGACCCCGCGGCCCCCCAGATGTTCTGGCTGGCCGGCGAGGCCGGGACCGGCAAGACCAAGACGACCGTCTTCGCCCTGGATCATCTCCAGGATCGCCGCAACCTGGAGAATTTCGTGGTCGGGGCGCCCACCGGCAAGGCCGCGCAGGTGCTGCGCCGCAAGGGCATCGACCGGGCGGCGACGCTGCATTCGCTGATCTACGCGCCGCGGCAGGACGACAATACCGGCGAGCTGTTCTTCGCCCGCAAGTCGGAGGGCAAGTTCGCCGAGGCCGACCTGATCGTCTGCGACGAAGGCTCGATGGTCGGGGACGACGTGGCGGGCGACCTGCTGCGCTCCGGCAAGAAGATCCTGATGATCGCCGACGACTACCAGCTCCCCCCGGTGACCGGCCAGGGCACGCTGACCAAGGGCGAGCCGGATTTCCGGCTGGTCGAGCCGCACCGCACGGCGCGGGAGAGCCCGGTGATCCGCCTCGCCCATCTGCTGCGCCGGCAGGAGCTGCCGCGCCGCTTCGGAACCGCCGGGAACGCACATGTCCTGCCGCTGAACCGGGTGACCGAGCCGCTGGCCCTGCGGGTGGACACCCAGACCATCTGCGGCACCCACCGTGTGCGCACCGACTTCACCCGGCGCATCCGCACCCGCCACGGCTTCGACACGGTGATGCCCCAGGCGGGCGAGCGGGTGATCTGCCGCCGCAACGATCGCGAGGAGGGGCTGTTCAACGGCATGATCGGCACGCTGACCCGTCCGGCGGCGGAAGGGCGGGGGCGCCAGGACGGGTTGTGGTCGCTCGGCGTCCACATGGAGGACGAAGTGAAGCCCCGCAGCAAGCTGATGGTCCATCCCTGGATGTTCCAGGCGCACTACAGCGGCGAGACCAAGGCGCCGCGGGTGGAGCGCGACGTGCAGCAGTTCGATTGGGCCTGGATGATCACCTGCCATTCCGCCCAGGGGTCGGAGTTCCCGTCCGTTACTGTGCTCGACGATTCCGCCGCCTTCCGCGAGCACAAGTGGCGTTGGCTCTACACCGCCGTCACCCGCTCGCAGGACGAGCTGTTCCTGCTGCTGCGCAACGCCGATCTTGGCGGGAACTGGCGGATGCCGGAACTCGACGCGTGACGGGGTGAAGTAACCCTCTCCCCGGACGGGAGAGGGGATTTCAAAGGTGATCCATGACTCACGCCGCCGCGACCCGTTCCAGCTTGGCGGGAAGGCCCTGGCGCACCGCCGTTCCGGCGATGGGATCGACCCAGACCGAGGCGCCCGGACGGGTCGGGTCGTGCAGGCCCAGGTCGTTGATGTTCACCCCGGCCCCGATCTCAGGCACCACCGGCTGGCTGCGGCCGCCGATGACGTGCGGCCGCGCGCCGAACTCCTTGTGGCCGAAGCCGTGCTCGACGGCCAGCACGCCGGGCATCACGCCGTGCCGGACGATGGCGGTCGCCAGCTCCGACCCGCCCGGTGTGGCGATGCGGATGCGGTCGCCGGTGGCGATGCCCAGCCGCCGCGCGTCCTCCGCGTTGATGCCCACCGGGTTCTCCGGATGCAGGTGGCGCAGGCGGTTGGCGGCGATGGTGTAGGCGCTGACCAGCACCGATTTCGAGCTGATGAGCTGGAAGGGCCAGTCCTCCGCTGTGTGGACCTGCCGCATCGGCGTGCCGTCGGCGAAGGCCGGGGGCGTCCACGCGGCGGTGCCGGTCCACCGCTTGCCGGTGACACTGCTCTTCGCCGCGCCGACCGCCTCGTTGTAGACCAGCAGCCCGTCCTTGAAGCGGTGGGTGGCCCTGTCGCCCTCGAAGCCCTCCGCCTGGTTCTGGTAGCGCCCGCCGCGCGCCAGCATGAAGGCGACCTTGCGCCACTCCTCCTCCTTCAGCACCGACTGGAGCGCCGGCAGGACGCGGGCGACGCCGGACAGGGCGATGTCCTCGTCGGTGGCGTCGGGCACCGGCTGCTTGCCCAGCCACGCGATGTTGGCGCCGCCGCGCAGGTACCAATCCTCGGGCCGTTCCAGCGGGTGGGTGTTCCCGTCCATGTCGGCGATGGCGTCCGGGCCGAAGCCGGGCAGGCCCAGCCGCTTCGCGAGCGCGATCAGGAAGGTTTCCATCTGGACGTGCCGGCCCTCCGGCAGCGGTTCGGTGCGCGGAGTCACCACCGGCCAGCGCGCCGTCGAGGTCTTGGTCGGCACGCCCGCCCAGGGGGCCGCCCAGCCCCAGGTTTCGTACAGCACGGTGTCGGGGATGATGTAGTCGGCGAAGGCCGTGGATTCGTTGATGAAGGGGTCGATGGCGACGATCAGCGGCAGCGCCTTCGGGTCGCGCAGCTTCGCCTCCACCTGGGCGCGGACGCCGGGGATGCCGTAGACCGGGTTGCTGTTCCACAGGAACAGAGCCTTCAGCGGGTACGGGTAGCCGTCCACCACGCCGCTGGTCAGATACTCGGTGGTGAGCTGCGGGGCGTTGGGGTACCAGGGCGCCTTGGCCGGATAGGGCTTGCCCGCCTCCTTCTTCGCCTTGAACTCGCTGGATTTCTCGTAGGGTATGGGGCGGCTGATGGCGGTGCCGGAGGGCTTCACCTGTCCGGGGAAGCTGGCCAGCTTGTAGCGCGGGCCGTCCTGCTCGTCCGGGAAGCGCCCGCCGCCGAAGATGGTGCCGCCCTTCCAGTTGAGGTTGCCGATCAGCGTGTTCAGCGTGACCACGCCGAAGGCGTTGTAGAAGCCGTTGCCGGCCATCATGCCGCCGTGGGTGTTGGCGGCGGCCTTCTTGCCGTGGCTGGTGAACTCCCGCGCCAGCCCGGCGATGACGTCGGCGGGGATGCCGCAGGCGTCGGCGTAGCCGGCGAGGTCGAGCTTCATCGCCTGCTCGCGCAGCAGGGTCAGGCTGGTCTTCACCGCGACGTCGCCCGCCGGGGTCGCCACCGTCCCGCCGTGGAACAGAGCGGCCGGTCCCATCAGTGCGTCGTGGGCCACCGAAGTCCCGCTGGGGTCGAGCACGACGAAGGCGTCCTTGGCGCCGTAGCGCTCTTTCTCGTCCAGCGTCACCCAGCCGAGGTCGGAGGCGCGCAGCATCCGCCCGTCGCGCGGGTGGCCCGCCTGCTGGATCACCAGATGGGTGGCGTTGCACCAGCCGGCCTCGCCCGCCGCGTCCGCCGCCTTGCCGTTGGGCTGGGACAGGTAGTTGGTGTCGATGCGCCCGTTCTCGAACATCCAGCGCATCATGCCCATGACCAGGGCGCCGTCGGTGCCGGGCCGGATGGGAATCCAGTTGGACCGCTCCGCCGCCGCGCGGTTATCGGCGTTGGTCAGCACGGGATCGACGACGACGTAGTTCAAGACACCGTCCGTCCGCCCCTTGGCGAGCAGCATGGCCTGCCGCTTGAACGGGTTGCCGGCGTTCGACGGGGCGGTGCCGATGAACAGCACGAACTCGGCGTTCTGCAGGTCCGGCTTGGCGTGCGGCATCTTCTTGGCGTCGCCGAACACCGCCCCCGAACCGGAGCGGTAGGCGCCGCCGCAATAGGAGCCGTGGCCGACGAAGTTGATGGTCCCCAGCGCCTGGTTGAAAAAGCGCCGCACGAAGGGCTCCCGCCCGTCGTTGACCGACGACAGCAGGGCCACCTGATTGACCTTCGGCCCCAGTTCGGGGGCGGCCGGGTCGATGAGCGTCTTCAGGTCGCGCAAAGACCGCAGGCCGGGCACCGGGCCTTCGCCGAACAGGTCGCCGCCTTCCGCGATCTCCTCGACCAGCCGGTCGAAGGCGATGGGCTCCCACCGGCCGGAGCCGCGCGGGCCGACGCGCTTCATCGGCGTGGCGACGCGGAAGGGCGAGGTCAGCATCTCCAGCGCCGCGTTGCCCCGGCCGCAGGCGGTCGAGCGGCCCTTCAGCCCCTTCTCGTCCAGCCGCGACAGCGACTTGAAGCTCTCCTTGATCGACGTGCCATAGGGCAGGAAGGGATCGGTGGACAGCGGGCTGTAGGGGTTACCGGCGACGCGCAGCACCTTGTTCTTTTCGACGTCCACCCTGACGCGGACGCCGCACAGCGTGGTGCAGCCGAGGCAGGCGACGTTGGCGACGATCTGGCCCGGCGTCGGGGCGAGGTCGCCGGTCGCCGGATCGACGCGGAATTCGGGGGCCGGGGCGTTGCCGGAGATGGCGTGGTCGGGCTTGTCGCCGGCCCAGGCGCCCTTCACGAGCTTGCGCCCGGTGTCGGAGAAGCCACCCGCGAAGGCGGCGAGCGCGCCGCCCGCGGCGCTGGTCTTCAGAAGAAGGCGACGGGAAATCGACATGATGGGTGCTCCGTTCACTCGGCGGCGGCCACGGTTCCGGCGGGCGCCCGGGGGGCGCGGGCCGAAGCGGGCGCCGGGCGGCGCGGGGAAGGCAGGATGGCGGTGAGGACGATCAGCAGGAACAGCCAGAGTCCCGCCGTGCCGACGATCCCCAGCAGCCCCTCCGGCCCGGCGGGCAACGCGTAGTCGTAGAAGCCGGCGCCGGTCTTCGGCACGGTCTGGCCGCCGATGAACACGGTCCAGCGGAACATCCAGGCGCCGTGCAGGGCGATCAGCCCGGTCAGCAGCCCAGTTCCGGCCGGCTTGGCGACGGCGATGGCGAAGGGCAGCGCGGTGGCGACGACGGCCCAGACGGCGGTGACGCGCCATGCCTCCGACCCGGCGACGCTGCCCAGCGCCTCCGCGTGGGTGGCGTCCAGCCCGAACAGGCCGAGCGCCAGCCAAAGCGCCCCGACCATCATGACGCCGCCCAGAAAGCCGGCGAGCAGCCGGTTCGCCCGCACCTCCACCGCGCGGTCGTTGCCGGCGGCGAAGCGGTTCAGCACCAGCACCAGCCCGGCGGCGCCGGCCAGCGCGGTCATCAGGAACTGCACGGGCAGGAACGGCGTGTGCCACAGCGGGCGCGCCTTGACCACCGCGACCTCCGCCCCGGTGTAGAGGGCGACGAGAAGCGCACCCGCCAGGGCAAACAGGCCGGCGGCGCGGATCAGCGCGTCGTTGCGCCCGCCGCCCAGCGACGCCAGCCGGTAGAGCGCGGCGAGGCGGCTGTCCACCCGGCCATGCGCCTGCAACTCCTCGCGGAAGCACGCCCAGCCGTAGACCAGCAGGCCGGTGACGTAGAGGGGGATGAAGACGGAGCCCCACCACATCCACGACGTCGGACGCAGCACGACGTAGAAGTGCCAGAAGCGGCCGGGCTGATGGAGGTCCGACAGCAGCGCCACCGGGGCGGCCAGCCCGCAGGTCAGCGCCACCAGCAGGGCGGTGCGCCCAAGCGCACGCCAGTCCTGTCGGGCGAAGGCGTAGCCGGGCAGGCTCAGCAGCAGGCCGCCGACCGACAGGGCGATCAGGAAGAAGTATTGAACGGCCCAGGGAAGCCACGCGACCTCGCGGGTCACGTTGATGACCTCGACGATGTGGTTGTCCATCACGCGTGCTCCTTTTGGGCGTGGGTCTCGCTGCTGGGCCGCCAGAGCGTCGGCGTGCCGTCGACCTTCCCTTGGAAGCGGGGATCGAGGCCGAGGTAGAAGACGCGCGGCTGGGTCCCCTGCTCCGGCTTCAGCACCTTGGGGTTCTCTTCGCGGACCAGGGTGGCGACGGCGCTGTCCGGGTCGTTCAGGTCACCGAAGATGCGGGCGCCGCCGACGCAGGTCTCCACGCAGGCGGGCAGCAGCCCGGCCTCCACGCGGTGGACGCAGAAGGTGCATTTGTCGGCGGTCTGGGTTTCGTGGTTGATGAAGCGCGCGTCGTAGGGGCAGGCCTGGACGCAATAGGCGCAGCCGACGCAGACGGTGTTGTCCACCACGACGATGCCGTCCCGGCGCTGGAAGGTCGCGCCGGTCGGGCAGACGGGGATGCAGGGCGGGTCCTCGCAATGGTTGCACAGGCGCGGCAGCATGTAGCTGCCGGCCTTGCCCTGCTCCGTCACCTCGTAAGTGGAGACGATGGTGCGGAAGCTGTTTTCCGGGACGTCGTTCTCCATGATGCAGGCGACCGTGCAGGCTTGGCAGCCCACGCATTTGCCCACGTCCACCACCATCGCCCAGCGGTGCGCCGGATCGCCGTCCCGGCGGAGCGACGCTACCCCGGGGGCTGCGGCGGCGGGCATTGCCGTCGCCGTTGCGGCGCCGATGGTCGCGGCGCCGGTGCCGAGGCAGAAGTTGCGCCTTGATCGGTCCATGGCTGGCCTCTTCGCACCTGATTCCTTCGGCCGCGACGAACCGCGGCCCTACGGTGCGAAGGGTACCGGCGCCCTGCCCCCACTCCCATTGGGGGCATCCCTACACTTCTTAGGGTAAACCCCAGTGACGACATGCCGCAGGGTTTGTGGATGGTGCTCCGGCGGCGATCAGCCCTTGAGGGCGTCGGCGACGGCGCGGGCCACGCCGGCGTGGGTGGCGTCCCGTTCCTTGAAGGCGTCGGCCGTCTCGGTCAGGTAGCTGGCGATGAGCAGCGGGGCCCTCCCCTCCGGCCAGACGATGCCGATGTCGTTGGCCGTCCCGCGCACGCCGGTGCCGGTCTTGTCGCCGACGCGCCAGCCCTTCGGCAGGCCGGCGCGCAGGCGCTTATCACCGGTCCGGTTGGCGACCATCCAGGCGATGAGCCGCTCGCGCGACGCTGGGCTCAGCGCGTCGCCCAGCATCAGCCGCTCCATGCTGTGGACCATCGCCGCGGGCGTGGTGGTGTCGCGCGGATCGCCGGGAATGGCGCTGTTCAGCGACGGCTCGTTGCGGTCCAGCCGGGTTTTCCGGTCGCCCAGCGTGCGCAGGAAGGCGGTCAGCCCGGCGGGATCACCCACCGCCGGCAGCAGCAGGTTCGCCGCCACGTTGTCGCTGAGCGTCATCGTCGCCTCGCACAGTTCGGCCACCGTGGGGGGGCGGCCGTCGAGGCGGGTTTCGGCGAAGGGGGCGTAGGGAACCATGTCCGCCTTGGTCACCGGGATGGGCCGGTCCAGCCGCTCGCGTCCCTCGTCCACCCGTTTCAGGACGGCGCCAGCCAAAAGAAATTTGAAGGTGCTGCACATCGGAAAGCGCTCGTCCGCGCGATGCCCGAAGCTCTGCCCGGTGCCGGTGTCGAGCACCGCCACGCCAAGCCGCCCGCCGCTGCGCTTTTCCAGCGCGGCGATCGCGTCGGCCAGCCGCTTGTCCCCGAATTTCCTGGGTTTCTCCGCCTTCACTCCGGTTGCCGCCAGCAGCGTCACGCCGCCCGCCGCGGCCAGGAAAGCCCGCCGTCCGATCATCGTGTCCTCGTCTCATGCCGTGTCGATGGACGGACGATAAAAAGCTGACGGCCGCCGAACAAACGATGATAGTTTTCACAAGCCACAAGAAAAACTAATAGCTGTCCATGGCCCGCTCCCAGCTTCCGCTCAACGCGCTGCGCGCCTTCGAGGCGTCGGCCCGCCATCTCAGCTTCACCCGCGCCGGGCTGGAACTGTGCGTCAGCCAGGCGGCGGTCAGCCAGCAGATCCGCACGCTGGAATCGCGGCTGGGTGTCACCCTGTTCCGCCGCCTGCCGCGCGGCCTCGCCTTGACCGACGAGGGGGCGGCGCTGGTGCCGGTGCTGATGGATGCCTTCGAGCGCATCGGCGCGACGCTCGACCGCTTCGCCGACGGGCGTTACCACGAGGTGTTGACGGTCGGGGTGGTGGGGACCTTCGCGACGGGCTGGCTGCTGCCGCGCCTGCCGGCCTTCACCGCCGCGAACCCGGCGGTCGACCTGCGCATCCTGACCAACAACAACCGGGTCGATCTGGCCGGCGAGGGGCTGGATTTCGCCATCCGTTTCGGCGACGGTTCCTGGCACGGGGTGGAGGCGGTGCCGCTGCTCGACGCCCCGTTGACCCCGCTCTGCGCCCCGGCGCTGGCACAACGGCTGTCCAGCCCGGCGGACCTCGCGCGGGAGGTGCTGCTGCGCTCCTACCGGGTCGAGGAATGGCAGCGCTGGTTCGCGCTGGCCGGGGTGCCCTGCCCGGCCATCCGCGGCCCGGTTTTCGACTCCTCCCCCACCATCGCCGCCGCCGCCGCGATGGGCGCCGGGGTAGCGCTGCTGCCGGCGCGGCTGTTCGGGCACGATCTCGTCACCGACCGGCTGGTCCGCCCCTTCGCCATCGAGGTGCCGGCGGGCCGCTACTGGCTGACCCGCCTGCACTCCCGTCCCGAGACGGCGGCGATGCAGAGCTTCCGCCACTGGATCGCCGCCGCCCTCCAGGCGGACGATTAGGCTGGAGTCTCAAGCTGGTGTGGGCGCCTGTTCCGGCAGGACGCCGGCCTGTTTCAGTTCCCGCCAGAAGTCCGCCGGGATCGGCTGCTTCATCAGCGCCACATTTTCATGGACGCGCGGCGGGTTCTTGGTACCCGGAATGACCGATGCGACGACCGGGTGCGCCGCGCAGAATTGCAGCGCCGCCGCCCGCAGATCCACGCCGTGCCGCTGGGCGATCTCGGCCAGACGGTCGCGTGCCGCCACCTTGTCCGGCGGGGCCTCCTGGTACTCGAAGTTCTTGCCCCCGGCGATCAGGCCGGAGTTGTAGGGGCCCCCGACCACGACATGGACGCCGCGTTTCTGGCAGCGCGGGAACAGCGTGTCCAGCGCAGGCTGGTTCAGCAGGCTGTAGCGCCCGGCCAGCAGGAAGACGTCCGGGTCGGCCCGCTCCAGCGCCATCACGCAGGGCTCCACCCGGTTGACGCCCAGGCCCCAGCCGCGGATCACGCCCTCCTCGCGGAGCTTGGTCAGCGCCACGGCGGCGCCCTTCATGGCGGTGTCGAACACCTCCAGCCAGCGGTCGCCGTGGGCGTCCTCGGCGCAGTCGTGGATGTAGGCGATGTCGATGCGGGCCAAGCCGAGCCGTTGCAGGCTGTCCTCGATGGAGCGGCGCACCCCGTCGGCGGTGTAGTCGTAGTCCACCCGGAAGGGCAGCCCCTTCACGAAGGGGCCGTGCTTGCCGCCCTTGCTGGAATCGGCGCGCAGCAGGCGCCCGACCTTGGTGGACAGGACGAAGTCGTCGCGCGGCCGGTTGCGCAGGACATGGCCGAACCGGTGCTCCGATATGCCGGGGCCATACTCCGGCGCCGTGTCGAAATAGCGGATGCCGGCGTCCCAGGCGGCGGCCAGCGTGGCCTCCGCCACGTCGTCCGGCACCTCCTCGAACATGTTGCCGAGCGGAGCGCCACCAAACCCGATGGGTCCGGGCGGAGCGAAATGCTTGCTGTCCGGCATGACCGACCTCTCGTTGTTCCGTGCGTGTGCGGGATTCCAGTCTGCGCTCTGGCGGCGCTTCCCTCAACATGGGGCCTAAACATCGGCCCTCAACATCGGCCCTCAACATCGGGATGGTTCCCGCGTTCCCATTCGCAACTTGACGACGCGGGCGTGGCAATTTGCGACACGAATGGGAGCGCGTTGGCAAATTGCAACGGTTGGGAAGGAACAACCGCGCAGCCCGCTCGGGAATTTTGCTGGGTGGAACAGCAATTGCGCGGAGTTTGGGAGTTGGTACGGAATTTGAGAATGATTTGATCCGGTGCGGGCAACCGGCGCCGAACAAAAAATACCCCAGGCAGGACATCCCATCATGACCACCTCCCTTCGTGCTTTCGCCAACTTGCGCACCGCAACCAAGGTCTATACCGGCTTCGGGGTCACGCTGGCCCTGCTGGTCACGTTGGGGGCGGTTTCCTGGAGCGGCCTTCGGTCCAACGATACAGCGCTGCGCAGCTACGCGGCGCAGTCCAACATCACGGTGACGTTGGGAGAGGCCGATACCGCGCTGTCCGACGCGCTGGGAGCGGCAGCGGAGTTTCTCGTTTCCGGCACGGACGGCGCGGCCAACCGATTCCGCGCGACAGCCGGCGAGTTCCGCCGGCAGTTGGACAGGGCGGCCCCCGGCATCGGCGATTCGGCCGATCGTCAGGCGGTGGAGGAGATCCGCGGGCTGGAGCGGGACTTCCTGACCGGCTTCGACCGTCTGGTCGCCCTGCGCACGGAACGGGACGGCATCGTTGCGGAGGTGGTCAACAAGCTGGGCGCCGACATTCGCCGGATGTTGAGCGATCTGGTGACGGTCGAACGGCAGACCGGCAATCTGGACCGCACCGTTCAGGCCGCGGGCGTCAGCGAGCAGTATCTGCTGGTGCGCGTCCTGGTCGCACGCTTCGTGACCGAGACGAAGCCCGAGGATCTGGTCCGCATCCGCCAGGATCTGGCGTCGGTGGCCGCCGATGTCGAGGGCGAAGCCAAGGGCTGGGCCGACTCCCCGGGCGCCGCCAAGCGCACCGAGGTGCTCGCCAAGCTGCCGCGCTACACCGCCGGCATCGAGCGCATCGCCGCCATCGCCGAGGAGATGACACGCGTCAACGCCGACACGCTGACCCGCGCCGGCGCCCAGATCAATGGGAAGATCGGGTCGATACGCCAGCACTCCACCGAGGTCCTGAAGGGGCTGGAGGTCAGCGCCGCCGCCGCGGTGACCGCCGCCGAGCGGCAGGGTGCCGCGGTGACCGCCGCCGCCGTTGCGCTGGGCCTGCTGCTGGCCTGGATGATCTCGCGGGCGATCACCCGTCCGCTTGGCGCCATAACCGTGGCGATGGGCCGGCTGGCCGAAGGTGACCGCACGGTGCAGGTGGATGAGGGGTGGCGAAAGGATGAGATCGGCGCGCTGGCCCGCGCCCTCCAGGTCTTCAAGTCGAACGCCGAGGAGATGGAGCGCATGCGCAAGGCGCAGGAGGAGGCCGAACGCCAGGCCGCCGAGCAGCGCCGCGTCACCATGATCCGCATGGCCGACACCTTCGAAGCGACCGTCCAGGGCATCGTCGAGGCGGTGGCGAGCGCCGCCGGCGGCATGCACAACGCCGCCAGCACCCTGTCCGGCACCGCGTCGGACGCCAGCGAGCGCTCGCTGCTGGTCGCCTCTGCCTCCGAGGAGGCGTCGGCCAACGTGCAGACCGTCGCCAGCGCGACGGAGGAATTGTCGGCCTCCATCGCCGAGATCGGCCAGCAGGTGGAGATCTCCACCCGCATCGCCGGTCAGGCGGTGACCGACGCGGAAGGTGCCGACCGCACCATGCGCGCCCTGGTCACCGCCGCCGAGCAGATCGGGCAGGTGGTGGAGATCATCAGCGGCATCGCCGCCCAGACGAACCTGCTGGCGCTGAACGCGACCATCGAGGCGGCGCGCGCGGGCGAGGCCGGCAAGGGCTTCGCCGTGGTGGCGGGCGAGGTGAAGGCGCTGGCCAACCAGACCGCCAGGGCGACCGACGAGATCCAGTCGAAGGTGCAGGAGATCCAGCAGACCACTGGCGGCGCGCAGAAGGCCATCGGCAGCATTGGCCAGACCATCGGCCGGATGAGCGAGATCGCCACCACCATCGCCGCGGCCATCGAGGAGCAGGCCGCTGCGACCCGCGAGATCGCCAGCAGCGTGTCCCAGGCCGCTCAGGGGACGGAGGAGGTGTCGCGCAACATCGCCGGCGTCAGCACGGCGGTGTCGGAGACTGGCAGTGCAGCCAGCCATGTCCATGGCACGTCGGAGGAACTGGCCGCCGAGGCCGAGCGGCTGCGCAGCGAGGTGCGCAGCTTCATCGCCACCGTCCGGGCCGCCTGATCCGGCGGGATGAGGGGATCACCGCTTGTTCCGGTTCCCCTCCACCGGAAGGGTGGTAGGCTGAACCGAGGCGCCTGAGCAAAAGGCGTCTCGGTTGGGCGGCCGGGATGGTCGGTCATGGTGAGTAGGATTTCCCTGAGAGCCGCCTCCGGTTTTGTCCGGCGTTTCGCCGGGCTGGCCGGGGGCTACTGGGCGGGGCGGGACCGCTGGTCGGTATGGCTGCTGACGGCGGCTCTTCTGACCCTGACGGTGGCGCAGGTGTCGGTCCCGGTCATGTTGAACCTGTGGAGCCAGCGCCTGTTCGACGCGCTGGAGCAGCGGGCGATGGACCGTTTGCCGGTCATGGCCGCGGCGGCCGGCGGCATTCTGCTGTTCAACATCGCCGTCACCGTGTCGCATCTGTGGGTGAAGCGGCGCATCCAGTTCGGTTGGCGGGCGTGGCTGACCCGGCGCTTGGTCGGCGGTTGGCTGTCCGACGGGCGCGAACTGGCCCTCCCCTCCTGTCCAGGCGACCATGACAATCCGGACGGACGCATCGCCGAGGACGTCCGAATCGTCACCGAACTCGCCATCGACCTGGGCCATTCGTTGACCTACTGCCTGCTGCTGCTGGTCAGTTTCGCCGGCATCCTATGGCGCCTTTCCGGAGTCGTTCCTGTCACGCTCGGCGGCGTGAGCGTTCCGGTGCCCGGCCATCTGCTCCTCCTCGCCTTGGCCTTCTCCGCCGCCGGGACCGCTGCGGCCATCGCCGTCGCCCGGCCGCTCGTCCGCGCGGCGGAGCGCCGGCAGGGGCTGGAGGCCGATTTCCGCTTCGGGCTGGCGCGGGTTCGCGAGAACGCCCCGGTCATCGCCCGGCAGCATGGCGAGGCCGTCGAGCGCAGCCGCATGGCTCTGCTGTTCGGCGGGGTGCGCCGTGGCTGGGAGCGGCAGACCGGCGCGCTGGTCCGCGTGATGGCCTTCGGCGCGTCCTATTCGGTGCTGTCCACGGTCTTTCCCATCCTGGTGGTGGCGCCCCGCTACGTCGCGGGGGCCATCACGCTGGGGATGATGATGCAGACCGCGCAAGCCTTCCAGCAGGCCGTCGCGGCGCTGTCCTGGCCCATCGACAATCTGGCGACCGTCGCCCAGTGGAAGGCGTCGGTGGAGCGCGTGCTGGGATTGAAGGAGGCGCTGGACGGGATCGCCCCCTTGCCCCCGGTCAAGGCGCGCGCTCCCGATTGTCTGTCCGATGGCGGCAACACCGCGCAAAAACGGTAAGGCGGTCCGGCACTTTCCGTTTGACCTCAACTTAGCTTGAGGTTCTATCCTGCCGCCGCACGCCGAAACCTTGGGAGGGACCGGGCCGAATGCACCGCGAGATACGGCTCCTGCTGCGCCGCTGGAAAATTACTCTGCTGAAGAAACGCGAAAACCGCCGCCGCCTTGCCCTGTTCAGGCCCATCCTGCCCGGTGCGAATCTGAAGGACCGGTTGATCGCCTGCTGCGGGGCCATGCTCGGCCTCGCCGCGACGGGCCTGCTCTGCCACAACCTGCTGACCCACATCACCAGTGCGCCGGCCCTGGTGGCGCCCATGGGGGCGTCGGCGGTTCTGCTGTTCGCGGTGCCGGCCAGTCCGCTGGCTCAGCCCTGGTCGATCATCGGCGGCAACACCCTGTCGGCGCTGGTCGGGGTGATGGTTGCGGCGCTGATCCCCGACCCGATGCTGGCCGGCGGCGTGGCGGTGGCGCTGGCCATCGCCACCATGTCGATGACGCGCTGTCTGCACCCGCCGGGCGGCGCCGCCGCGCTGACCGCGGTGATCGGTGGACCGGCGGTCGCGGCGTCGGGGATGCAGTTCGTGTTCTATCCGGTGGCCGTCAACTCCATCCTTCTGGTGCTGGCGGGCTGGACGTTCCACCGCTTCTCCGGCCATTCCTACCCGCACCGGGCGCCGCCCAAGCCGGCCAACAGCCACGGCACCGCCGACCCGCCCGCCCGGACGCGCGGCGGCCTGACCGCCGACGATCTGGACGAGGCGATCCGCGAGTTGGGGGAGGCGCTGGACGTCAACCGCGACGACCTGAGCGCCCTTCTGGAGAAGGCCGAACTTCACGCCATGGAGCGGATGCACGGCGGGATCACCTGCGGCGATATCATGGCCCGCGATGTGGTGACGGTGAGTGCGGAGGCTCATCCGGAGGTGGCCCGTGCCCGCCTGATCGAGCACAGCTTCCGCACCCTGCCGGTGGTGGACCGGCGCAACGTGGTGGTTGGTCTGGTCGGGCACCAGCATCTGGTCGGGAACGCCGCGACGGTGGCCTCGGTGATGGCCCCGCCGGTGACCGCCGGCCCGGAAACCCCAGCCTTCCGCCTGCTCGGCCCACTGTCGGACGAGAGCACGCACGAGGTTGCCATCGTGGATGGGAGCGGCGGACTGCTGGGGGTGGTGACCCAGACGGACCTGCTGCTCGTGATGGCCCGCACGAACCTGCTGCAATCGTTGGACAGCGCCCGGAGCCCGGCTGCGCTGGTGGCGTCGGAAAGCCACTGAACCGCAACGGCAGCCCCGGCTCCGCGAGAAAATTTTCTCGCGGAGCCGTCTTTTTTACTCCCCTCCCCTGCCCTTCCCGGCGTCGAGGATCGCGTCGATGTCGTCGCGGATCGCGCGGAGCGTCTCCCGGTCGATGTCCGCCAGCGCCAAACCCTGTTCACGGACGCTGGCGACGGTCTGGCGCGCCCCGAACACCACCTTCGCCAGCGGCTTCGGCAGAGCGCTGCCGGTCGGAACCGCGTTGCTGCGGGGCTTTGCCGCCACGGGCGCTGGGGTCTCCTCGTCGGCGGAGCGCCGGGTCATCTCATTGACCAGCGCGTCCCAGCCGCGCAGCTGTTCGCCCTCCCCTTTCAGCCGGGCGATCTCCACCAGCCGGTAACGCGCCGGGCGATGCAGCGGATATTCGTCGCGGATGCGCTGCGGCAGGCGGCTGATGAGGAGCGCGCGGGAAATGTCCACCCGGTCCTTGCCGACGATCCGCCCGACATCCTCCTGCCGGTAGCCGTGGCGCTCCATCAGCCGGGCGTAGGCGTCGCCCTCCTCGAAGGGCGACAGGTCGGCGCGGACGACGTTCTCGATCAGCGCCAACTCGTCCGACGCGCCGGTGACGGTGACGGCGTAGATGGTCGGGTGGCCGAGCGCCCGCACGGCGCGGAAGCGCCGCTCCCCGAAGACGAGCTGGAAGCGGCCGTCGCCCAATTGCTGCACGCCGACCGGTTGGGCCAGCCCATGCTGCGCGATGGAGGATTTCAGCGCCTCCATGTCCGCCTCGTCGAAATGGCGGCGCGGCTGGTCGGGGTTGGTGACGATGCGGCCGACGTCGATCTCCACAACGACCGGGCCCCGGCGGTTGAAGCCCTGCCCGTCCTCGCGGGCTTGGCGCTCCGCCGCTGCGGTGGTCAGCACGCCAGTGTTCGTCCGGGCCAGTTTACGCGACATGGGCCATCACCTCCGGCATGCGGGCACGTTCCTGGATCAGCGCGTCGGCGACGGCCTGATAGACCTCGTAGCCCGGCGCGTCCGGCACCGCCTCCAGCGCGGCGCGCCCGGCGGCCACCGCCTGGGCGTAGACGGTCGCCCGCGGGATCGGGCCGAAGACGCGCAGCTTCGCGCCGAACAGGTTGCGGATGTCGTCGAGCGACGCCTGGTCCTGGGTCAGCCGCGCGTTGAACATCGTCGGCAGGATGCCGAGAACGCTGACCCCCGGGTTGGCCCGGCGGCGGATCATGTCCAGGTTCTCCAGCAGGAACTCCACGCCCGCGACGCTCAGCATCTCCGTCTGGCAGGGAATGGCGACGGTGTTGGCGGCGGTCAGCGCGTTGCGCGCCAGCATGCCGAAATGCGGCGGGGTGTCGACGAAGATGAAATCGTAACTCTGCCGCGCTCCGCCATCCAGGCATTCCCGAAGCGCGCAATCCCCCGAGGACTGGCTTTGCAGCTCGGCCTCCGCGTCGCCCAGCCGCATGCCGCTGGGGATCACGTCCAGCCCGCTGTCGGTGGTGACGATGTAGTCGCTGAGGTCAAAATCTTTCCCCCGCGATTTCAGCGCCTCCACGGACGCCTTCAGCGCGTAGTAGAGGGTTTTCTCCTCGCGCTCGCGCTCGATGGAGTTGATGCCGAGATGAATGGTGGCGTTGGCCTGCGGGTCCGCGTCGATCAGCAGGACCTTGAAATGCCGGGCGAGCAGGGTGGCGGTGTTGACGGTGAAGGCGGTCTTGCCCACGCCGCCCTTGCGGTTGGCCGCCGCACAGATCAGCGCCGGGCCATGCTGCGTCACCGTTCCGATCTTCTCCTGCAACAGCAGGGAAATGACCGGGGCCGGGATCTTCTCGCTGCCGTTTTCCCAGCGCGAGATCTTCGCCTTGTCGTATTTCCGACCGAGTTTTTCGTTCAGCCAAGCCGCGAAATCCGGCTGGTTCAGCGCCCGGCCTTCCCGGAACGCCTTGATGTCCTCGCCGCGCATGGTTTATTCCCCTGCCTTGCCCCGAGGCCACTTTTGCGCGGCGCCGGAGTCCGGTCAAGCCGGAATGTTGACTCCGGGGCAGGGGAGGGGAGTCAACATTCGGCGAGAAAATTTTCTCGCGGGAAACGCCCGGCGGGTGGTGCGACCGCGGCACCACCCGCCGCTCCGGTCAGCTCGGCTTGTAGGCCGCCTTCGCTTCGGGCATCAGCTTTTGCAGCGCGGCGATGCGGTCCGCCGTGCCGGGGTGGGTGGACATGAAGGTGGGTTGCTCGGCCCCTGCCTGCTTCATGTTCTGCCACAGCTCGATGGCCGCCTGCGGGTCGTAGCCGGCGCGGGCCATCATCAGCAGGCCGGCGCGGTCGGCCGCCAGTTCCTGGTTGCGGGAATAGGGAAGCAGCAGGCCGTACTGCGCGCCGGTGCCCAGTGCTGCGGCGATCATCTCGCTGCCGCCGACCCCGCTCGCTCCGGCCACGGCGCCAAGGATGCTGGTGCCGGCGTCGGTGGCCATCTGGGTGCTCACCCGCTCGGCGGCATGGCCTTCTAGATTGTGGGCGATCTCATGGCCGATGACCGCGGCGAGCTGCGCGTCGGTCTTGGCGTATTGGAACAGCCCCTCATAGACGCCGATCTTCTGGCCGGGCAGCGCGAAGGCGTTGGCTTCCTTGCCCTGGAACACGCGGACCTCCCAACCGGCGGGGTCGAGCGAGGCGGCGCGCAGCAGGCGGGCCGAGATCTGCTCGGCGCGGCGCTGGTAACTGGCGTTGGCGGTGGCCGGGGTCGACTGGATCAGGCGTTGCCAGTCCTGTTGGCCAAGCTCGACGAGCTGTTCCTGCGAGACGAGGTTCAGCCCGAGCCCCGTCGAGTTTCCGGCGCATCCGGCCAGCGCCAGGGACCCGGCCAGCGCCGCGGCAAGGCACAGGGGTCGGACGGTCATGGTCGGCATTGCTGTTCCTCCGTTGTGGTTCTGTCCACCGCATCCTATCCGATGGCGGATGGGCTGTGCCGGGGCAATTCGGTGGTCATGTTTTCGGTGGCCGTATTCTGGAAGCCGCAACGTTTGGCAAGGCGTGATGTTGCTTCCCGTCACCGCCGGCAGGCGGGGGATCGCATCCGGAGAGCACCATGCCGATCAAAGCCTTTGCGCTCAACTGCACCCTGAAGCCGTCGGGAAAGCCCTCCTCGACCGACGCGATGATCGGCCTGCTCCAGAAGGACCTTGCCGCCCATGGGGTCGAGGTGAGCGCGCCGGTCCGTGTCGCCGATCATGACGTGAAGCCCGGGGTCACCTCGGAGGAGGGGCCGGGCGACGCTTGGCCGGACCTGCGCCGCCAAGTGCTGGAGGCGGACATCCTCATCCTCGGCACGCCGATCTGGATGGGCCAGCCGTCCAGCGTGTGCAAGCGGGTGCTGGAGCGCATGGACGCCTTTCTGGGCGAGACGGACGACCAGGGCCGCATGGTGTCCTACGGCAAGGTCGCGCTCGTCGCCGTGGTCGGCAACGAGGATGGCGCCCACCATGTCTCGGCGGAGCTGTTCCAGGCGCTGAACGACGTCGGCTTCACGCTCGCCGCCAACGCCGTCTGCTACTGGGTGGGGGAGGCGATGCAGAAGACCGACTTTCAGGACCTGGACAAGGTGCCCGACAAGGTGGTCTCCACCTCGGCCATGGCCGCGCGCAACGCCGCCCACCTCGCGCGCTTCCTGAAGGAGAAACAGTATCCCGGCGAATGATGGCTCCCGGCGATTAGACGTCTAATAGCGTCGCATCGCCGTCTTCTCCCGGCCGTGCCATTCTGTGGATATCCTCTCAAGAGCCTTCTCAACCGCCCGCGCGATTCCATGTATAGTCGGTCTTGTAGGCCGGCGATGCGATGGCATCGCTGCGGGTGGATGGTGGCAGGAGGAACGGGTGGCGACGCTCAAGGAATTCGAAGAAGCCTTGAAGACGGCGGGCAACACGGAGGCCCTGGAGATCCTGGGCAAGCTGCGTGAGCGCGACAAGGCCCAGCGGTCGATCCGCCCGGCGCGGCGCGTCGTCGGCAAGAAGATGACCCCGGAACTTGCCGCGCAGATTCTGGAGCTTCATCGCACCACCGACATGACGCAGCAGGAAATCGCGTTCCAGCTCAGCGTCAACCAGGGCCGCGTGAACGAGGTCATCAAGCGCGGCAAGTGGCTGAACGACGACCCGAACGCGCCAGAGGCCGTCGCCCGCGACAAGGCCAAGGCCCGTGTCAAGGACGGGGTGGGCATCGAACCGCGCCCGTCCCGTCCGAAGAAGAAAAAGGCGGCCAAGCCGGCCGAGGAACCGGCGGTCGAGCCGATTCAGGAGGCCGTGGCGGAGGACGTGCCTCCTGCCGCAGCGCCGGCGCCGGAAGAACCGGTCCATACGCCCGAACCGGTCGGGGCGGCCCCAGAAGCGCTCGCGCCCGAACCGGCTCCTCTGGAACGGGTTGAGATGGCCCTGAACCCGGACGCCCAGGATGCGGCGGCCGAGGAGAAGGCGGCGGAGGACAAACCGGCGGCGGAAAAGGCGCCCAAGGAGAAGAAGAAAAAGCGCAAGGCCGAGCCGCCGGCGCAGCTTCTCTTCGACGGGCTGTAAAGCGTCCGCTCAGCCGCGGCGGGGCTGCCACCAGCGGGCCAGGAAGCCCAGCCCGGCGAAGCGCACGACGTGGTGCGTGCCGACGAAGGCGGTGTCGAGGCCGAGCACGAAGGCCACGATGGTCATCGCCTCCACCCCGCCCGGCGCGTAGGCGAGCCAGAGCTGGCCGAAGGGAAGCCCGAGTATCCAGGCCCCCGCCCAGGCGAAGGCCGAGGACAGGACGAGCGCCAGCGCCACGCTTTCCAGCGACGGGCGCAGCGCCGTCCGCAGGGAGGCCAGCGTGACCCCGGCGAAGCGCGACCCGATCAGCGCGCCCGTCACCACGAACCCCGCGTTGAGCAGCCAGTTCGGCAGGCGGTGGTCAACGAGGCCGCTGCCGTGCAGCACCGCGCTTCCCAGCATGGCGCCGAGCAGCACACCGCCGGGCACTCGCAGCTTCTGGAACAACAGCCCGGCCAGGGCGCTGGTGCCGACCAGAAGCGCCATCTCGGGCAAGGCGCCCGCCGGGTCAGAGAGGGCAGGGCGGGGTGGCAGACCCGGCGTGGACGCCACCAAGTCCAACAGCCAGGGCATGGCGGCGACCAGGACGAACAGCCGCAGGCTCTGCGCCAGCGCCACCCGCGGCAGATCGGCCCGGCTCTCCGCCGCCAACACCAGCACCGCGCCTAGCGCGCCGGGGACGGCGGCGTAGCGCGCGGTCGCCGGGTCCCAGCGATGCACCCGCTCCAGCCACGCCGAGCAGGCGTAGAGGCAGACCATCACCGATCCGGCGAGCAGCGCCATGCTGAGCGGCCAGGACGCCATCTGGTGCAGCGTGTCGGGCGTCACCCCGGCGCCCATGGAGATGCCCAGCAGCACGAAGGCGGCGGTGCCGAGCGGGGAGGGCAGGCGGAGTTTCAGTCCGCCGAGCGCCCCGCCGGCCACCGCGGTCATCGCTCCCATCAGCCACGCTGCGGGCAGCCCCGCCAAGGCGAACAGCCCGCCGCCCAGGGCGGCCAGAAGGAGGGTCAGGGCGGTGGCGGCGAGTCGCTTCATCATCCGTCGGGTCCGGCTGCGGCAAGGGCCGTGCACTGTGCGTGTCCCCCGCAATGTCGTGCAACCGGTAAGGGCGGTCACCTGACAAGCGTGTGCGGCATGGGCCGGCGATTGTCCGGACCGTCCGCCTGCTGCATTGTCGGAACAACCAGCCGCCACGGCGGCCCAGACGACGCGGGAGGGGACCATGCCCAAGAAATCCACGGGACGGACGCCATGAGGTTCGCCGCCAACCTGTCCATGATGTTCACCGAGCGGCCCTTCCTTGAGCGGTTCGGCGCCGCGGCAGCGGCCGGCTTTGATGCGGTGGAGTTCCTGTTCCCCTACGACGTGCCGGCGGAGCGGATCAAGGCGGCGCTGGACGCTCATGGGCTGACCCAGGCGCTGTTCAACCTGCCCCCTGGCGATTGGGCGGCGGGGGAGCGCGGCATCGCCAGCCTGCCCGGTCGCGAGGCGGAGTTCCGCGAGGGCGTGGCGACGGCCATCGCCTACGCCAAGGTGCTGGGCAACCGACTGCTGCATTGCATGGCCGGCATTCAGCCGCAGGGGATGGATCGGGAGGAGGCGCTGGAGGTCTACACCGGCAATCTGCGCCATGCCGCGGCGGCCTGTGCGGAGGCCGGGTTGACGCTGCTGGTGGAGCCGATCAACAACCGCGACATGCCGGGCTATCTGATGAACGGCACCACGCTGGCCCGCCAAGTGATTGGAGAGGTGGGGGCGCCGAACCTGAAGCTCCAGCTCGACCTCTACCATTGCCAGATCAGCGAGGGCGACCTCGCCACCCGCATCCGGGCCAACGCCGACCTCACCGCCCATGTGCAGATCGCCGGCGTGCCCGACCGGCAGGAGCCCGATCGCGGCGAGGTCCACTATCCCTATCTGTTCGAGGTTCTGGCCGACACCGGCTACCGCGGCTTCATCGGCTGCGAGTACCGGCCCCGCGCCCGGACGGAGGATGGGCTGGGCTGGTTCCACGCCGCCAACACGCGGGCCGCGCGCTGACCATGGACCTGCTTGCCCCCCTGTCCAGCATCGCCGCCGTCGTCGTGCCGGTGTTCCTGATCGCCGCCCTCGGCTTCGGCTGGAGCCGCGCCAAGCTGCCCTACGACAGCGCCTTCATCACCACCTTCGCGATCAACGTCTCCACCCCCTGCCTGGTCTTCTCCTCGCTGGCCCGCCTGACGCTGGGCGGGGACGATCTGTTGACCATGGCGGCGGCCTCGGTCGGCAGCATGGCGCTGGCCGGGCTGATGGCGACGCCGATCCTGCTCGCCAGCCGCCTGCCGCTGCGCGTCTATCTGCCGGCGCTCAGCTTTCCCAACGGCGGCAACATGGGCATCCCCGTCTGCCTGTTCGCCTTCGGGGAAACCGGGATGGGGCTGGCGGTGCTGTTCTTCGCAACGCTCGCCGTTCTCCAGTTCACCATCGGCCCGGCCCTGGCGGCGGGGCGCACGGACGCCAAGCAGGTGCTGCGCACCCCGGTGATCTACGCGGTCGCACTGGCCGTGCTGGTCCTGATGACCGGCGTCCAGCCGCCGCAATGGGTGACCAACACGACGACGCTGCTCGGCAACTGCGCGGTGCCGCTGATGCTGTTCTCTCTGGGGGTGGCACTGGCGGGGCTGCGGATGCAGGGCATGATGCGGTCGCTGGCCATGTCGGCGCTGCGCCTGCTGCTCGGCTTCGCCGCCGGGCTGGCGGTGGTGGAGGTGCTGGGCCTGGAGGGCACGATGCGCGGCGTCGTGCTGCTGGAAAGCACAATGCCGGTGGCGGTCTTCAACTACCTCTGGGCGCTGCGCTACAACAACGCGCCGCAGGAGGTCGCCGGGATGGTGCTGGGCTCCACGGCGCTGTCGTTCCTGACGCTGCCGCTGCTGCTGGCCGCGGTGATGTGAGGGGAGGGGAGTTGATTGCCCCCACCCTAACCCTCCCCCGCTTACGCAGGGGAGGGAGAAGCAGTCCCCTCCCCTGCGCAGCGGGGGAGGGTTAGGGTGGGGGCCAGACGCCGCAACGTCTGAACTGGCCTCACGCCGTCGCGGCGTCCGAATGCGTCGCCGCGCGCACCCGGCGGTGGAAGGACGGCGGCACCACGCAGGTCCCGAAGAACATCAGGTAATGCCGCATCTTCGGGTCGCCCGCCCGGGTCGCCTCGGCCAGCAGGCGGCGGACGGCGTTCCAGTCGCCCTCGCGGCGGGCCATGCCGACGACCTTGGTCATCAGGAAGGCGGCGTAGGCGTTGCCGGTCATCAGCGGACGGTGCGTGCGTGCCCACTCGAAGGCCTGCCGCCAGTCGTCCACCGAATGCAGCGAGGCGCGACCCTCGTCGATCTCCACGAAGCACAGCGGCTCGTCGACGAAGACCAGCTCCGCGCCCGGCTGGTCCAGCGCGCGGAACAGCCAGCCCCAATCCTCGAAATGGCGGTAGTCCGGCATCGGCACGGCGAGCGCCAGCGAGCGCGGCACCATGATGGTCGGGGTGGCGAGATAGCCGGGGCGGGACAGCGGGCTGCGGCGGTCGATCAGGTAATCGCTGATCGGCTCGCCCGGCTCCGGCCGCCGCTGCGGCCAGACGTAGCGGCGCTCGCCGATGCTGACGCTGGTGCTGCAGGACACCACCGGCAGCTTGGCGCCCGACGCCTTGGCGGCGGCGAGCTGCCGTTCCAGCTTCTCCGGTGCCCAGGAATCATCGTCGTCCAGGAATGCGATCCACTCGCCCAGCGCCGCCTGCACACCGGCGTTGCGCGCCCCCGCGGGACCGAGCGACGCCGGGTTCTGCACGATGCGCAGGCGGCGGTCCTCCACCGCCTCCAGCGCCGCGACGGTCGCGGGGTCCGGCCCGTCGACGACGACGACGATCTCCACATCCTTGAGCGTCTGGGCGCGCACGCTCTCGACGGCGTTCAGCACGAGATGCGGGCGGTTGCGCGTCGGGATGACCGCGCTGACGGTGACGGGCGGGGCTTCCGCCGTCCCCTTCATCTCCGCGTCCTTCATCGCTTGTACTCCAGATATTGGAAGCCCATCAGGCCGTAGAGATAGCCGCTGCCGACGCAGATCTTCTGGAGACGGCGGATCGGCCAGCTCGTGTCGAAGGCCATCACCATCGGCACCAGCGGCAGGGCGGCGAGGTTTAGCGCGATGTGCGCGAGCCCCAGCGTGGAGCGCTTCACCAGCGTGCGGCGCTGGCCGTTCAGCTTGGCCTCGGTCAGCGACACGCAGGTGCCCAGGCGGAAGGCGCGGCGCAGAATCCAGCGCGCGGTCATGCGGCTGGCCGGCACATGCTCCTCGATGGTGGCCTCGTCACACCAGACGATGCGGTGGCCCTGACGGCGGATCTGCTCGAAGAACAGCACGTCGCTGCCGCCGGACAGGCTCAGCTCCGGATCGAAGCGCACGCCGCCCTTCAGGATGGAGCGGCGGAACAGCACGTTGCCGGTGGCGCAATAGGCCGGCTCGCTGCCCGTGGGCATGCGCTGCAGGTCGTGGAAGCGCCCCTTGGTCAGCCAGTCGGGCGGGCGCTTCTCGTAGATCGGCAGGACGGGGCCGGCGACCACGGCGGCGCCGGTGCGCTCCATGGCCGTCACCAGCCAGTCCAACCAGCCGGGGCTCGCTACCTCGTCGTCGTCGATGAAGGCGATCAGGTCGGCGTCCGTGGTCTCGTCCAGGCAGCGGTTGCGGGCGGCGGGAATGCCCGGCACCGGCTCCGCCGCGTAGCGGATGGGGAAGCGCCAGTCCTGCGCCATCTCGCGGCACAGCGGTTCGGCGGAGCGCGCCGGGTCGTTGTCCACCACCAGCACCTCGACGTCCAGCGGGGCATCGGGGTTGAAGGTCAGCCCCTCCAGCGACAGCAACGTGCGGTGAAGATCCTTCGGCCTGCGGTAGGTGCACACGCAAACCACCAGCTTTTTCGACATGATGCCTGTTCCTTCCTCACGCCTGTTCATGGGGTTCATGCCGGGGATCGGGTGCGTTTCAGCCGGGCCAGCGCGATCCGCACCTGACCCATCAGGTTGGCGGGGTTGAGCACGGCCAGGGCCAGCAGATAGAGGCTGCCCGCCGGGGCGAGTTGGACGAGCAGCAGGTCGCTTTCCATCGCCGCGATCTTCAGTCCGGCGGCGAAGAGCAGGGCGGCGGTGGTCACCTTCAGAAGATCCTTCACCGGTACCGCCAGAACGCCGGCCCGCGGCATCAGGAGGACCGCGGCCACCACCCAGCCGAGCTGGGCCGCCAGCGAGCCGTAGGCCGCCCCGATCACGCCGAAGCGCGGGATCAGGAACAGGTTGGCGCCGACGTTCAGCACCGCCGTCAGCATGGTCAGCTTCAGGATGTAGCCGGTCTTCTTGGTCAGGTGCAGCGACAGGTCGAAGTGGTAGATGCGCAGGATGCTGATGAAGACCGACAGGGCGACGAGGGGCATGATCGCCGCACCGGTCTCGCGGTACGCCTCGCCGAGAAGCAGCCCGACGATGCCCTGGGCGGAGATGACCTCCATGAGCACCAGGGGCAGGCAGACCAGCAGCAGGATCGTCAGGTTCTGCGCCATGATTGGCCGCGCGGCGCGCGGACCGGCGCTGTCGAAGGCGCGCGACGCCATCGGCAGCGTGACCAGCGAGGCCGCCGACGCCACCAGCATGATCGGCTGCTTGGCGAGGTCGAAGGCCATGGCGTAGGCGCCGGCCGCCGCCTCGCCGATGAACCAGTAGATCAGGAAGCGGTCGGCGAAATCGAGCGCCCAGCCGACCATCAAGCTCAGCATCAGCGGGCCGCCGAAGGTCAGCAGAAGGCCGACCCGCTCCCGCGCCGGCCAGCGCAGCGAAATGCCCTTCAGGTCGGAACGCAGCCAGATCGCCGTGACCAGCAGGAAGCCGATGCTGGTGCCGAGCAGCAGCCCCTCCTCCTTCCAGCCGATCAGCACGAAGGCGGAGCCGAGCGCCAGCCCGAACAGCGCCTTGGCGAAGGACTTGGCCGCAAAGACCGAGCCCTTCAGCCGGGCCCGCGACATCTGGATCGACAGGTCGAACCAGGAGATCAGGATCGCGATGACCGGCAGATACAGCACATAGTCGATGCCGTTCATGCCGGGGTAGAAGGCCACCACCGCGCCCAGGATGGCGAGCACCCCGCAGGCCACCACCAAGAAGGCGGTGACCACGGTGGAGAGCCAAGCGTCCCGCTCGGCCGCGTCGCCGCCGCATTTGCGCAGGACGAACAGGCCCATCCAGGAGAAGCCGCAGGCGTTGATCGCCGCTGCCGCCGCCATCACCAGGGCGTAATGGCCGTAGGCCTCCGGCGTGACGATGCGCGAGAAGACCGCGACCGCCGCGAAGCCCAGGATTCCGACGGCGATCCGGGTCGCGAAGAAGGCGAAGCCGCTCGACATCATGACCGGGACTCCGCAACCGGGATGCCGTTCCGCAGCTTGGGCCGCCGTCCCGCCGCCGGACGCGGGGTCAGGGCATGGGCGTGGACCGTCTTGGCCAGCCGCGTCTGGAAGGCGGTGAAGAGGAACCACAGCAGGCCGTTCTGGATCAGCAGGCTGCTCTCGGCGACGTTGCCCAGCAGCAGCATCATGGCGAAGACGATGTGCCAGCGCGCCGCCCCGCTGCGGTCGACCGGGACGATCCGGGCGATGCGCGACAGGTAGATCGCATAGGCCACCAGGAAGAGGCCGAGGCCGAGCAGGCCGACGTCCAGCGTCGTCTGTATGAAGCCGTTGTGGGCGTGGATGTCGAAGCGGCCCGAGGTGCGCCAGAACAGCGCGCCCGGCGCGTCCAGCCCCGACCAGAAGGCGCTGAAGCCGTAGCCCAGCACCGGCTGCTGCTCGATCATCCGGAAGGCGAAGTCCCAGATCAGCGTGCGCCCCGTCAGCGTGATGTCGCGGCCGAGCAGCGCGACGATGCTTTCCAGGTTCAGCAGCGCGAAGATGGCGGCCAGCATGATGACCATGGTGCCGCCGTACAGCTCCAGCGCCAGTGACCCGGCGTCTTGCCGGTGGGTGACCAGCATCACCAAGGTCATGCCGGCCATGGCGACGATCAGCGCCGTGGCGGAGCCCGACATGGCGAGACAGCCGGCCATGATGGCGAAGGTGCCCAGACGCCAGACCAGCGCCATGGTGTCGGTCACCGGGCGGGAGCGCAGCACGAACAGCCCGGCGGTCAGGCCGAAGGCCATGGCGTCGCCCAACCCGTTCTTGTGGGAGAAGACGCCGCGCCACTGCGACCCCTGCTCCGCCGGCATCAGGCCGTAGCTCGGCAGGCCGACCGCGAGCAGCGCGCTCAGCACCGCCAGCACGAAGACCGCGCGGTGAATCAGCCGGGCCAGTGCGACCTCGCCGTAGGACAGGCCGACATAGAGGCCGAAGATGGTCGTGCCGACCAGGGCCACGCTGCGGCGGACGGTCAGCGACGGGTCATGCGACCATTGGCTGGACGCGATGGCCAGAACGACCATGAGCGCCATGGGAATGCTGAGATAGCGGAAGGCCCGGACGCCGTGGAGCATGACGATCCGCAGCAGGGCCGTGGCGTAGAGGCCGGCGAAGATGAGCTGCTTGATGGTGTCGCCGGAGGATTCCGGCGCGCCGCCCGCGCGCAGGATGAAGCGCTGCGAGGGCGCGGACATCATCACCGACAGCAGCGCGTCCCACAGCAGGATCAGGCCGATGGCGCACACAACCTGATCGAACAGGCTGGGCGTCAGGTCGGCCGCGCTGCGCAGGAGCGGCGGCGTCCGTGGCCGGGCGGGCGGCGCGTCCGCAGCGGGCGCCGCCGCCAGAGCGGCTCGGTTTCGCGGAAATGGCGTTGCACTCATCCTGTTCCCCCGATGAACCCCCCGGGACCAACTGGTCCCTTGGGGTACGGAAACGCCCGGCCGCCGGGGCGCCGGGCGTTTCCGCCGTCACGTCATGGTCAGCGCGTGTAGTAGCGGCGCGCCTCGTTCATGCCGTAGGTCTCTTCCGACGCGTCGGTGCGGGCCAGCTTCTTCAGGTCCACCCGGCTCAGCACGACGCTGGTCACGTCGCGGCCCAGCTCGGTCAGCCGGTCGATGGCCCGCTGGACGACGGCGCGCGGCGTCTGCTCCCAGCGCACCACGAACAGGCATTCCGTCGCCGTCCGGGTCAGCACGCCCGCGTCCGCCACGACCGCCATCGGCGGGGTGTCGAGGATGACGCAGTCGTATTCGAGCGAGGCGAACTTGATGATGCTCGCCAGCTTCTCCGACCCAAGCAGCTCCTGCGGGTGGTCGCAATGCGGACGGCCGACGACGTAGTGCAGTCCGCTGCGGCCGTCCACCTGGACCACGTCCTGCCATTCCGCCTTGCCGACGATCAGGTCGCTCAGGTCGCCCGGGGCGTTGTCGCCCAACACGTTCCCGATGCGCGGGCAGCGCAGGTCGCATTCCAGAAGCAGCACCCGGCGGCCGGACGCCGCCAGCATGCGCGCCAGGGTCAGGCAGACGGTGGTCTTGCCCTCACCGGGAACGGCGGAGGTGACCATCACCACGCTGCCGGTGTTCAGGGCGCCGCGGGCGTAGAGCGACACGCCGATGGCGCGCACCGCCTCGCTGTACTCCGACCGCGGACGGTCGAGGACATAGTCTTCCGGCTTGGCGTTCTTGTGATGCGGCAGGGAAGGCACCAGCCCGATGGCCGGCACGCCGATCGTCTCCTCCACATGCTGGGTGTTGCGGAAGGTCTTGTTCAGATGGTCGCGCAGGAAGGCCAGGAACATGCCGATCAGCAGGCCCACGGCCAGACCGCCGCCGACGAACAGCTTCTTGCCCGGGGTGGACGGCTCCAGCGGCGGCTCCGCCTTGGACACGACGCGGGCGTCGCGCTGCTGAAGGTCGTCCTGCTCGCGCGTTTCGACGAGACGCTGGAGCAGCCCCTCATAGACGCGGCGGTTGGCGTCGGCCTCGCGCTGAAGCTGGGCCAGACGGACGTTGGCGCCCAGCTCGCCGGCGGTTTCGGCGGTCAGTTTCTTCAACGCGGCCTCAAGCTCGCGCTCGCGGGCGCGGGCGATCTCGACCTCATTGTTGATGACCGCCATGATCTTGGTGGCTTCCTCGCGCATCTTCTGACGCAGGTTCGTCAACTGGTTGACGTAGGCCTGCACCGCCGGATGCTGGTCGCCGTAGCGGGTGCGGTATTCGGCGAGCCGCCGCGCGATGCCCGACTCCTCCTCGCCCAGCCGCTGGATCAGCGGCGAGCCGAGCACCTCGGCCGCGTTGCCCTCGGTCGGGCTGCGCGCGACGATCCGGGCGTTCTGCGCCCGCGCCTCCGCCCGGCCGCGCTCCGTCTGGGCGACGACCAGGGCGCGGTTCAGCTCGGCCAGCTGCTGCGACAGGAAGGTCTCGCCGCCGGCGCTGCCGAGCACGAGGCCCTGCTGCGCGCGGTAGTCCTGCACCGCCTTGTCCGACACCTCGACCTGGGCGCGCAGCTCGTTGATGCGGTCCTCCAGCCACTTGTTGGCCTGCTGGGTGACCTCCTGCTTCGTTTGGAGCTGGTCGAGCAGATACTCGTCCACAAAGGCGTTGGCGATGCGCGCCGCCTTGTCGGCTTCCTTCGCCTTGAAGGAGACGACGATGGTGTAGGATTGCGCGTCGCTGGTCGCCGACAGGCCGCGGCGAACGTCGGCGATGACCGCGGCGCGCTCCTTCTCCGGCGACGTCGGCTCCTTCACGCCGATGCCGGCGGAGTTCAGGTAACCGGTGATCTGCTGGCGCAGCGGCGACAGGTCGTAGCCGATGGTGTCGTTGATCCCGGCAATGGCCCGGTCGATGGCCGAAGGCCGCTCGATGGCGCCGTTGAACTCCGGGTCATGGACCAGCCCCAGCCGGTCCACCACCTTGGCGGCGGTGGCGCTGGAGGTGATCATGTCGATTTCGGTCCGGATCGCCGCCGCCTCGCGCGGGAGGTTGGAGATCACGGCGTTGATGTCCGTGACCTCCGTCGTGCGCGGGTCGATGATGAGCACGGCCTGGCTGGTGAACCGCGGCTCATAGAGCAGGGCACCGGTGGTGGCCAGCGCGGTGCAGCACAGGACGCTGGCGATGATCGTGCTCCGGCGCCGGCGCAGCACCTGGAGGAGGTCGCGGAGCGCGACCTCCCGGGTGCTGGCTTCGGACCCCAGGGCTCCGTCTACATGAGTGTACGCGGCCATCCCATTCTCCTGAGGATCGGTCGGTTAGGGTCCAGGCCGGCGGTCAGCCCTTCACGATCTTCTCGTCAACGATGCCCGCCTTGCCGAAGGCGTTGCGGGTGTCGACGATCAGCGGCAGCCCGTCCAGGAAGGCCTTCAGATCGAAGGAGTCGTGGTCGGTGCACAGGATCGCGGCGTCGAAGGCGCCTTCCTGGATTTCCTCCAGCGCGACCGACGGCGTGCCGGCCATGCGGGCCAGACGGCGCGTCTCCGGAAGCTCCGGCACATGCGGGTCGTAGTAGAAGACCTCGCAGCCACGGTCCTGGAGAAGATCGATGATCTTCAGCGCCGGGCTTTCGCGCATGTCCTCGATGTTCTTCTTGTAGGCGACGCCCAGAACGAGGATGCGCGACCCGCGCAGCGCGCGGCCCAGCTTGGAGTCCATGGCCTGGGACAGCCGCTCCACCACGTAATGCGGCATGCGGGTGTTGATCTCGCCGGCCAGCTCGATGAAGCGGGTGGCGACGTCGAACTCGCGGGCCTTCCAGGTCAGGTAGAAGGGGTCGATCGGGATGCAGTGGCCGCCCAGGCCGGGGCCGGGGTAGAAGGGCATGTAGCCGAAGGGCTTGGTCTTGGCGCCCTCGATCACTTCCCAGACGTCGATGCCCATCGCGTCGTAGACGACCTTCAGCTCGTTGACGAGCGCGATGTTGACGCAGCGGAAGATGTTCTCGGTCAGCTTCACCGCCTCGGCCGCCTCGAGCGACGAGACCGGGATCACGCGCTCCAGCGCGCGGCCGTACATCGAGCAGGCGATGCGCAGAGCGTTGGGGTCCTCGCCGCCGACGATCTTCGGGATGCGGGCGGTGGTGAAGGTCTCGTTGCCCGGGTCCTCGCGCTCCGGCGAGAAGGCCAGCAGGAAGTCCGTGCCGCTGTTGAGGCCGGTCTTCTCCAGGATCGGGCGCACCACCTCGCGCGTCGTGCCGGGGTAGGTGGTCGATTCGAGGACGATCAGCTGGCCGGGGCGCAGCACCTGGGCGATCTGCCGGGTGGTGACCTCGATGCAGCTCATGTCCGGCTCGCGGTTGCGGGTCAGCGGCGTCGGCACGCAGATGACGATGGCGTCCATGTCGGCCAGCGACTGGAAGTTCGCCGTCGCCGTGAAGCGGCCCTCCTCCAGCATCCCGCGGACCTCGTCGGTCGACACGGTGCCGATGTAGGAGGTGCCGCCGTTCAGGCTGGCGACCTTTTCCGGATCGATGTCGAAGCCCGTCACCGAGAAGCCGGCCCGCGCGAACAGCCGCGCCAGAGGCAGGCCGACGTAACCCAGGCCGATGACGCCGACACTGGCGGTGCCCGCCGCGATCTTCGACTCCAGCGTCGCCAGAGCTTCCGGAATGCCGGACGTGCCGACCGAACCCCCGCTCACCAACAGGTCGGCAAACTCATTGCTCGACATAAGACGTCTCCTTTTCCGACTCTCTTGTTCGTAGAGGTTTCACCGTTATTGGCGCTGTATTGCAGAGATCAAATTTACCGACACAAAACCGAAGCCAAGGTCCGGTTCTGACATCGGGCCTTGGCTTTTGCTGTTCATTAGACTGATCGATCGGCGTTTCCTCTCACCGAATACATTAGGCTGCTTTGTCTAAGCACCCAGCAATCGTGATAGAAAAAGTGGCAGCCGTAAACGTCGTAAAAGGCCGAACCACCGTCAGTTGATCGGATGACCTTTCTTGTGAGACTTTAGGGATGACCTTCCCGAAAGTCGCTTCATTAACCCCTTTTGAGTAACCACGGGCAGAATAGACGAAAGGAGCCGGACCGGCGCGTCGGCGGCCGGACGGCTCCTTCGCACCGCGGTCATCCCTGGACGGCGACTCCCTCCGGTTGCAGCCCGGCGGTCTCGGGCAGGGTGTTGTGCATCAGGAAGCTGGCGTCGCCGTCGCCCATGGTCAGCAGCCAGTTGCCGCGGTCGGCGAACGCGTCGCGGTCGATGCCGGCGTCCGGCCCGGCGTGCGCCATCACCCGCACCGGGAAGCCAACGCGGTCGGGCACCTTCATCATGCCCATGGCGAGGAAGGTCCGCTCCGCCCGCCTGTTCAGCGTCCGGCAGATCAGGGCGGTCGCGCGCTCCGTCGCGGCGATGCGCAGCGTGTGGCTCAGCAGGACCCACAGCCACTTCGGCTCGCACAAGTAATCCACGATGGCGAGGCAGGGTTCCTTGCGCCAAGTCTCGCGGCGCAGGACCACGTAGCCCAGCGGCTCGCCCCCGCGCGTCAGGATGAAGCGGCGGTAGTCCGATGCGCAGGGAATCGCGTCGTAGCGCCAACGCAGATGCGTCAGGTCGCGCAGCGCGATCAGCGGGTAATGCGGGGAGGCGCGTCGCCAGATGGCGTCGGCCCGCCCGTCGAACCGCCCGATCTCCTCAAACCGCGCGCCGGTCGCCCGGCTCAGCAGGTGGCCGCCGATCCGCGCGCCGTGCAGGGCCGGCCCGGCGATCGCCCCGATGGTCCGCATGCGGCCCTGAAGCGACGACGCCTCCAGGCAGCGCCGCGTGTCCAGCGGGAAGACGTAGGCGGGCAGGGCGCCGATGTCGATCCAGCCGGCTTTGCTGTAGGCCTTGTAGGCGGAGTCCGAGATGTGGATGGCCATGGCCAGCGGACGGCTGTCGAGCTGTGCTTCCGCCAGGGGCGTGAAGGCGCCGCGCATCCGCCATTCCGGCAGGACCATCAGGCTGTTGGCCCAGGAGGCCGGGATTTCCCGGTCCCGCGCCTTCAGACGGAAGGGAATCCCGCATTGCTGGCCGACGATCTGTCCCTGCCGCTTGCACACCCAGACTTGCGGCCCGTCCGCGTCACGGTCGGGCACCTCGTCGAAGAGCCAGCGGTTGTAGGCGTCGTCCACCTGCCAGACCCGTTCCCCGAACATCTTGCGCTGGAAGCTGCGCAGTTCCCCCTTGTCGGAAGCGTCGAAACGGAAAACGGTTTTCTTCAGCCGGTCGGTGATCGACTGACCGACGGTGCTGCTGCTGGTGTTCACATGCCCCCCCTTGTTCGAACGCGCCATTCCCTTGCCCGGCCCGCGGCTCGCCCGCGGACATCGGGGCAAGGTCAGCGCACGGATTCCGGCCGCATTCCGGATGCTTCCTGCACAGTTCCTCCCGATGGTTGGCTGGCCGAAGGATGGTTGGCCGATGGATGGTTGGCGGTGGTCCCGGTCCGGGTTTCGGTTTTGGCCTCTGTTCTGGCGCTGTTGTTGACCCGGTTGCCGGTGACGGCCTTGTCGATGGTGTCGGCGATGATGATGGCGGCCCGCTTGCCGTTGCGGTGGAAGAGGTTGTCGCGCAACTCCAGCGTGATCGAGCCGTTGCCCTTCTGGTGCTGCAGGACGCCGCCGTTGTTGTCGTAGAACTCGTTGTCGTAGACCCGGTAGGTCACGTCGATTCCGCGGTTCTGGCCGAGCGAGAGGCCTGCGTCGGCGTTGCGGAAGATGACGTTGCGGTAAATCTCGGTGCTGGACTTCGCCAGGATGCCAGCGCCGCGCTGGTTGTCGTGAACCAGGTTGTCGTGGATCTTCAGCGTGCTGCCGGCCTGCCCCTGGTCGTGGTAAAGGCCGTGGGAGCGGCCTTCGCCGCCGTTGACGCCGTTGTTGAAGACCCGGTTATGGGCGATCTCGCCGGTCAGGATGCGCCCGTTCCAGCCGGAATAGACGCCGCCGTCCTTGCGCCAGCCGTTGTCGGCAATGGTGTTGCGCGTGATGACCTGATCGGTGTTGTCAGCCGCGTAATGCACGATTCCATAGGCGCCGTTGCCGGTGATGGCCGACCCGTCGATCCGCAGCCCATCCGACGTGCCGGCAACGACGATGCCGGAGCCGCCGTTGCCCGCGACGGTCACGTTCGTCACCGACACGTTGCGCGCCCGCGGGCCGAGCAGCAGGCCGGTGTCGGCCGCGCCGGTGATGGTCAGCCCGTCGAAGGCGACGTTCGTCCGTCCGTTCAGGCTGACCGCGACCGAGGCACCCCGCGCGTCGATCACCGGCGCGTCGCCCTTGCCATAGGCGCCGTAGATGATCGGCCGGTCGGTCGTGCCGGAGGAAGAGGCCAGCAGGCTGCCGCGCCAACTCTCCCCGCGCTCGAACAGCACGCGGCTTCCCGGCGGGAAGGCGGTGGCGTTCACCTTTTCCAGCGACTTCCATGCCTCCTTCGGGCCGCGGCCCGACCGGCGGTCGTCGCCGTCCGTGGCATCGACGTAAAAGACCGGTGCATCCTCAGCGGTCCGTCGCGCGCTGACGAGCAGCGACGGCTGGGCGGGACGCTCGATGGCGGGGGGAGGCGGGGGCAGGTAATCCATGGGTCTGTCTCGCGCGGCCTTACAAAGCGACGCGGATCAGCGCATAGGCGAGGCCCCAGGCCGCCAAAGCACAGCCGGTGCACAGCAAGGCCCAGCCGGCCCGCTGGAGATCGAGCAACGGGGGGACGACGCGGTCCGTCGCCTTCGGGGTGGCGTCCGTCGGCATCACGTCCGCAACCCCACCCAGCAGGTTCGGGCTGGCCGGCGTGGCTTGCTCGATCATAGCGATCTCCTCGCGGGGGGCCTGATAGGCGGGGGAATCAGCGACCAAAACCGCAGCGTGTTCCTATTGCGGTATTTTGTGTTACGCCGCGGACAAATAAAGGGAAATGAAAAGGGATCACGCTTAAGCGATCAGCGCACGATAAGGAGGCATTCCAAAGGGAGGAATAGGACTTCTCTTTGGAATTGCTGCGCGGTCATCGCCCGTAACGCCTATGCCAACGGCAAGAACTCCCTCCCCCGCAACGGGAGAGGGAGCGTTTCATAGGCCGGACCGCTCAGCCGGCGAGCGCGCGCTTCATGTTGCCGGCACCGCCGCGCAGCAGGCGCTTGACCAGCTGCTGCTTCGCGGGCGCCGGACCGTTCTCGAAGCAGATCCGCTGAATCCGCCGCTGCGGACCGCCGCGGCGCGGCCAGGAGGTGCCGAAGGTGACGTCGACCCCATCGCCGTACAGTTCTCCGAACAGCGCCTCGGGCAGGCCCTCGTCGGAATAGGGAAAGGCGAAGGAGCCGCAACCGGGGCCGAACAATTCCCGGATGCCGGCGACGCTGCCCGTCACTTCCTCCTTTCGCTGCTCCGGCGTCAGCAGGCGGTGGTTGGGATGGTCGAACCCATGGGCGCCGATCGACACCCCCTCCGCCATCAGGTCGGCGATCTCGTCGCGAGTCAGATAGGGCTTCTCGTCCGCCAGGAAGCCGGCCGTGTCGAACTCCAGCACGGTGGCGATCTCGTCCAGCACGGCGCGCTGGTGCCAGCTCACCTTCATGACCCCCACGGCGGGGTTGGCGGCGACGGCGCCCGCCCGCGCCAGGGTGGCGGCGCAGACGGCGCGGCGCGGATCAGCCTCCGCCAGCCGGCTCAGCCGCTCCGCCAGAAGGCTCGCCTTGTGCCGGTAGAAGAGCGTCTTGTTGTCGAGGAAGTTCAGGTTCAGGTACAGCGCCGGACGGATGCCCTTGCGGCGCAGGATCGGCATCGCGACCTCCGCGACCTCGCGCATGCCGTCATCGAAGGTGACCAGCAGCGACGGGCGGCGGATCTCCGGTCCGCCCATGGCCGACCCGGTGACCGTGGGCAGGTCCGTCGGCTCGAAATGCTTCAGGAGGAAATCGAGATCCTCCGTGAATTCCCTGGGCGTGCGGGGCCGGTAGATGTGCTTCAAATGGTCCGGCACCGTGTCGCAGACGGCGTGGTAGACGACGGCCAGCACCGGGCTGCCGTAGGCGTGATGGCAGGCGGTCCCCAGCGGGTTGCGCAGCGCGTCCGTCCACCGGAGCCGCCGACCCAAGCCGCCACCAGAAATCACGTCGGCAACGCTCATTCAAATCCTCCCGCGAAAGGGTCAGAGGGCAGAGGGTCAGAGAGCGTCCGCGCCATCGGGAGCAAGGCGCTTGGGCTGCATCATGGCGCTGTGGATCCGGGCCATGGCCTGCGCCTCGGTCGGCGTGCGGACCAAGCGGTACAGCATCCTCTTCAGGCCCGGCGGAGTCAGCCGGAACCCGATTTGAAGCGAGGCCGTCGCCAGGAATTCCGAATTGGTCAGGAAGCCCGACCGCCAGCACCACACCCGGAAGGCCCATTCGTTGACGGCGTAGCGCAACCCGCCGCGGCGGACGCGCTGGGCCATGCTGGTGCGGAAGAGGAGAAGCGCCTCCTGCACCGTCTCCATGCGCGCCCCGGCCTGAAGCAGGCGGACATACAGGTCGTAATCCTCCAGATTGCCGAAGCAGGAGCGGTAGCCGCCGATGGCGGTCAGCGCCCGCCGCCGCACCATCATGGTGGGGTGCGACAGGACGCAGTGCCATTTCATGCCCTGGCTGATCTCTTCGTGCGTCTCCGGGCTGCGCTTCACGCAAGTGATGGCGCCGGGGTCCTGTTCGAACTCCGCGTGCCAGGAGAACGATGCGTCCAGCGACCCCTGCTCGGCGAAGGCGCGCGCCTGCGTCTCGAAGCGGTGGGGCAGGCAGATGTCGTCGCTGTCCATGCGGGCCACCAGATAGCCCGTGCAATATTGCAGGCCGTCGTTCAGCGCGCGGGCCAAGCCCCCCTGGTTGCGCCGCCGCACCACCACAAGCCGGCAGGCGTTGGACGCCTGATAGCGGGCGATGACCTTTTCCTGCTCCTCCCCGATCCGTCCATCGACCACCAGCACGCATTCGCGCGGGAGAAGCGTCTGTGTATAGACGCTCTCCAGCGCGGCCTGAAGGTTATCCGCCTTCTCGCCCGCGTAGGTGGCCATAAGCACGCTGATCGATTGAGTGTCCCGACCGTCCCTCGGTCCGCTCACGTGATTCATACCTGGTCTCCACCCCTCTTGTCGTGGCGACGCGGACGGCGTCCGGCGGTCCGGCCATCGGGTGTCTCCCCGCGAACGGGGCAACCGATGGCCATGACCACGGACACCGCGGCCCTGGGAATGGAGGCGTGTGCGTGCCGCCCAGAGCCCCGCTCCCGTGGCACGCGCGCGGAAGCGGTTTCGGCGTTCCTTCCCCGGTGGCCGTCGGTCGGGCGCTTGTGTGGCGCCAGCCGTCCCGTCCTTGTCGTCGTTGTCAGTGCCGTTCTTGCCCTGTCTCGTCCCTTTCCTGGTCGGTTCTGTAGGGGCCTCCCTCCGGTCCGCATCCCGGACTAGGACACCCCTGGCCGTCGTATCGGCCGGTGCCGATGCACGCATAGGCACGGAATAGGTCTGTGGACGCTATCAAAGGGCGGAAGGCGGGTAAACCTACATAAAGTGCAAGATAAATATCCCCTTCGCAGCGTCCTAAAGGGAAAGCCGTCTGCCACTTTGGTCGATTGGGGAGAAAGTGGGGGATGCCGCGCGCACTGAGCAGAAATAACGGCTGATCGTCATGAAAAGGCGGCGAACGGGGGTGGCGTTCGGTCTTCATCACTCCGCTGAGGCGGGCCTTGTTGTGCAGCGCACAAGAAATAGAGGCAAAAGCAGAGCCGCCGGCGGGACTGTGCTTTCGATTATTGCCGTTTTGTGTCGCAAGCGGAAGCAGGAAACGCTCTCCCGGACACGCCAACGCCCGGCCAGAGACTGGCCGGGCGCGGACATTGCCGAAGGGGCGGAACCGCCGATCGTCAGATGATCGGGTTGGCCTTGGAGGCCGAGGAGACGGTGTTGTTGGTCACCGTCTGCTTGATGCTGTCGGCGATGTTGATCGCCGCACGACCGTTGTTGTTGTAGAAGGTGTTGTCGTACAGGCTCAGCGTGATCGACCCGCTGCCCTTCAGGTGCTCCATGATGCCACCGTTGTTGTTGAAGATCTCGTTGCCGTAGATCTTGTAGGTGACGTTGGTGGTCTGGTTCTGGCCGATCGAGATGCCGACGTTCGAGTTGCCGTAGATCGTGTTGTTGTAGATCTCGGTGCTCGACTTGGCGAGAATGCCGGCGCCGCGCGGGTTCGAGTAGATCACGTTGTCGTGGATCTTCAGCGTGCTGTTGGCTTGGCTGTGGTCGTGGTACAGGCCATGCGACCGGCCGTCGCCGCCGCCGCTGCCGTTGTTGAAGATCGTGTTGCCGGCGATCTCGCCGCTCAGGATGCGGCCGTTCCAGCCCGAATACACCGCATCGGTGCGCCAGCCGTTGTCGCTGATGATGTTGTTGGTGAAGTACTGGTTGGCGTTGTCGGCGGAATAGTGGACGAGGCCGTAGCCGCCGTTGCCGTCGATCGTGGAGTGATCGATGCGCAGGTTGTTGGAGGTCCCGCTGATCACCACGCCCGAACCGCGGTTGTCCAGGATCTGGGAGTTGGTGACCTTTACGTTGTTGGCCCCGCCGTTGAGCAGCAGGCCGGTGTCGTTCGAACCCGTCATCGTCAGGTTGTCGAACGTGATGTTGTCCTTGTTGTTCAGGCTGACGGCGTAGCTGGCGCCGCTCTTGGCCTTGATGATCGGGTCGGCGCCGGTGCCGTAGGCGCCGTAGATGATCGGCTTGTCGGAGGTGCCGGAGGTCGAGACCAACAGGCTGTCGGTCCAGGTCTCGCCACGCTCGAACAGGACCAGCGAGCCGGCGGCGAAGCTGGTGGCGTTCACCTTGGCCAGCGACTTCCAGGCCTGGTTCGGGTTGTTGCCGGAGTTGCTGTCGTTGCCGTGCGTCGCGTCGACGTAGAAGACCTGCGAGGCCGGGGTCGCCGGGTAATCCGACGTGCCGCCGCCGGGGTTCGACGGGGCGGGCGGGGCCGTCGGCGTCGTGGGAGTGGTCGGAGTGGTGGGGGTGGTCGGCGTCGTCGGCGTGGTGGGTGTCGTGGTCGAGGAGGGGAAGAACTCCTTCGGCGCGGCGACGACCAGCGTGCCGTCCCACCACATGCCGGACTGGCCCTTCACCACGTCCTTGCCGTCCAGCGCGCCCTTGTCATAGGTGACGGAGGCGTCGGTCGGGTTGACGGCGTTGCCGTTGATGGTGATCTTGTTGACGATCAGGTTGCGGTCCTGACCGTTTACGAAGCCATCGTTGTCGTACTGGATCTGGACCTTGTGGGCCTGACCGGCGGCGATGTTCGCGTTGAAGGTGAAGTCCTTGGCGGCGGTGCCGGCGGAACCCTCACCGATGACCTTGCCATCCACCATCACCTTGAAGTGCGGGGCGACGCCGCCCGCCACGTTGCCGGCGGCGTTGACGACGATCTTCGTGGCGCCTGTCACCGCTTCGGCGGTCGCGGCGGGGAAGAAGTCCTTCGGCGCGGCGACGACCAGAGTGCCGTTCCACCACATGCCGGACTGGCCCTTGACCACGTCCTTGCCGTCGAGCGCCCCCTTGTCATAGGTCACCGACGGATCGGCCGCGTCGAGCGCATGCCCGTTGATGGTGATCTTGTTGACGATCAGGTTGCGGTCCTGGCCGTTCACGAAGCCGTCGTTGTCGTACTGGATCTGGATCTTGTGGGCCTGATCCGCCGCGACGTTGGCGTTGAAGGTGAAGTCCTTGGCGTCGGTGCCGGCGGAGCCTTCGCCGATGACCTTGCCGTCCACCATCACCTTGAAGTGCGGAGCGACGCCGCCCGCCACGTTGCCGGCGGCGTTGATGACGATCTTCGTCGCATTGTCGGCGGTCGCGGCGGCGTCGGCCAGGGCCAGCGGCTGCGCGGTCTGCAGGGCCTGCGCCTGGAGGAGGGAGGCCGGCGTCGCGAAGCCATCGGCGGTGGACACGGAGGTCTCGCTGATGGTCAGATGCGTCGTGTCGGCGCCGAAATCGCCAGCGTAGTTGGTGTGGTCGGTCAGATCCTGGTGGTGAAGGTCGATACCCAGATCGTCCATGGTCTGCACTCTCTTCCTTGTGGGGATGCCACCGCGGTTGGTGGCCGGCGGGGCAGGCACGCGGTCGGTGCGTCCCCATCCTTTCGGTTGGCGCTCTAGCCTTTTGGCTTACCCCTTAAGACTATCGACTTCGCTGTGGCCTTAAATGGGACGATTTTAGGATAATAAATCTCAAATGCGTGATAATCCGGTCACAGTGAGGCCAATCCGCCCCGGTGGCGCGGTGGTTCGGCGCTACAACCGGTGGGAAAAGCGCCAGCGCCACCCGATGCGGCAGCGGTACTGAGCGGAGCGGTGCGCAGCCAAGAATGGCGGGGATGCGGACAAAAAGGAGGGCGTTTCCGGAATCAGGCCATCCATTGACTCGGGTCAATCCGCCGAACCCGGTCCGGGCGTAGCCTCCCCTCCATGCTTTGCAAGGAGGTATGACATGGAAACGATGGTCTTTCTGGCGCTGGCGCTTCTGCTGACCGGCTTCCTGACGGCGCTCTCGGTGCTGGGCTTGGCCACGCTGCACGCGACGGTACGGGTCGTCCTTCCGGCCCGCCCTGCGGTGGCCCCCGTCCGGGTGTCGTGACCAGGCGCCTTATATGATCAGGCGTCAGAGGGGGAGGGGGCCGTCGTTCTTGACCTCCTCCATCACCGCGTAGGTTCGGGTTTCCCGGACGCCGGGCAGCGACAGCAGCACATCCCCGAGGAACCGCCGGTAGGCCGCCATGTCGGCCACCCGCGTCTTCACCAGATAATCGAACCCGCCGGCCACCATGTGGCATTCCAGGACCTCCGGCGCGTGTCGGATGGCCTGGGCGAAGCGGTCGAACACGTCGGGCGTCGTCTTGTCGAGCAGCACCTCGACGAACACCATCAGCCCGAAGCCCAGCCGGTGCGGATCGAGCCGCGCCGTGAACCCCGTGACATAGCCGTCCTTCAGCAACCGCCGCATCCGCTCGCCGGCGGTCGTGGCGGATAGGCCGACCCGCTCCGCCAGATCCACGGCGGAAATCCGCCCGTCCATCTGCAAAACCGCCAGGATGCGCCGGTCAGTCCGGTCAAGCTCCGTCATTTTCGCGCTCCACGCCACTTTTAGCCGTTGATATCGCGGCCTGAAGGCAAAAACAACCATGGAGGCACGGCGGACTCCGCGATAGTCTGCGGATGCCGCAGTGGAACAAGCAAAACAAAGCGGACGCCGCGGCTTTGAAAAGACGAATTGGATCGGGTGAGAGACACCGTGACCTTCGACATTGGCCCTAAGACCGCGGATGGCGCCGGATCGGCGCTGGGCGGCGGCACGATCCTTCTGCTGGGTGCCGGACGCATGGGCGGCGCCATGCTGCGCGGCTGGCTGGCGCAGGGCGTGCCGGCCTCCGCCATTTCGGTTGCCGACCCCAGCCCCGCGCCGGATCTGGTCGAACTGGCCGCGCGGACCGGCGTCCGCTTGAATCCGGCGGACGGTGCCGCGGTCGATACCGCCCCAGTCGATACCCTGGTGGTCGCGGTCAAGCCGCAGATGGTGGAGAGCGCCGCGGCGGGGGTGCAGGCGACGCTGGCGCCGCACACGCTGGTGCTGTCGATCATGGCGGGCAAGACGCTGGCCGACCTGCGCCGCCTGTTCCCGGCGGCGGGCAGCGTCGTGCGCGCGATGCCGAACCTTCCGGCGGCGGTCGGGCGCGGCGCCACCGTCGCGGTGGTCGAGCCGGGCTGCCCGGCCGAGCGGAAGGCGCGCGCCGCGTCCCTGCTGACCGCGGTCGGGAGCCTGGAGTGGTTGGCCGACGAGGCGCTGGTCGATGCCGCCACGGCGCTGTCCGGCTCCGGCCCCGCCTATGTCTTCTACCTCGTGGAGTGTTTGACCCGCGCCGGAGTGGAGGTGGGGCTGCCCGCCGACGTGTCGGAACGGCTGGCCCGCGCCACGGTCGAGGGGGCGGGGGCACTGATGGGTGCCACCGGCCAGCCGGCGGCCGAGCTGCGCGCCGGCGTGACCTCCCCCGGCGGGACCACGGCGGCCGGCCTTTCCAAGCTGATGGCCGATGACCACCTCCAGAGTCTGTTGAACGCGACCCTGCGCGCGGCGGCCCAGCGTGCCGCCGAACTGGGCGGAACCGGCCCGAAAGCCTGAGAAACACCCCCCCTTTCACCATCAGGGACCGGCTCGCCCCCGGCCTGCGGATTCGAGCGGACGACACCGATGAACAGCATGACCAACCCGACCGCCACCCGGACCGCCACCCCGCCCGCCGCGTCCGGCCGCGCGGCGCCCTTCGCGGATTTCGCCCCGCCGATCCGTCCTGCGACCGATCTGCGCGCCGCGATCACCGCCGCCTACCGGCGGCCCGAGCCGGACTGCCTGCCTTTCCTGTTCGAGCAGGCGTCGCTGCCGCCCGGTGTCATCACCGCGGCGGCGGCGACCGCCCGCAAGCTGATCACCGCCCTGCGCGCCAAGCCACGGGGCCGCGGCGTCGAAGGGCTGATCCACGAATACAGCCTGTCCAGCCAGGAGGGCATGGCGCTGATGTGTCTGGCCGAGGCGCTGCTGCGCATCCCCGACCACGCCACGCGCGACGCGCTGATCCGCGACAAGATCGCCGGGGGTGACTGGCAGGCCCATCTCGGCAAGGGCGGCTCGATGTTCGTCAACGCCGCCACCTGGGGTCTGCTGATCACCGGCAAGCTGACCTCGGCTGGCGGGGAGCAGGCGCTGTCCTCCGCCCTGACGCGCCTGATCGCGCGCGGCGGAGAGCCGTTGATCCGCCGCGGCGTCGACTTCGCCATGCGCATGATGGGCGAGCAGTTCGTCACCGGCCAGACCATCCAGGAGGCGCTGACCAACGCCCGCCCGATGGAGGCCGAGGGTTTCCGCTACTCCTACGACATGCTGGGCGAGGCGGCGCTGACGGCGGAGGACGCCGCGCGCTACTACGCCGACTACGAGAACGCCATCCACGCCATCGGCAAGGCGTCGGCGGGGCGCGGCGTCTATGAGGGGCCGGGCATCTCCATCAAGCTGTCGGCGATCCACCCGCGCTATTCCCGCGCCCAGGCCGACCGGGTGATGGACGAGCTGCTGCCGCGCGTGAAGGCGCTGGCGCTGCTCGCCAAGGGCTACGACATCGGCCTGAACATCGACGCCGAGGAGGCCGACCGGTTGGAGCTGTCGCTCGACCTGATGGAATCGCTGTGCTTCGACCCGGATCTGGCGGGCTGGAACGGCATCGGCTTCGTCGTCCAGGCCTACGGCAAACGCTGCCCGTACGTCATCGACTTCCTGGTCGATCTGGCGCGGCGCAGCGGCCACCGGCTGATGATCCGGCTGGTCAAGGGCGCCTATTGGGACAGCGAGATCAAGCGCGCCCAACTCGACGGGCTGCCCGACTTCCCGGTCTACACGCGCAAGGTCTACACCGACGTCTCCTACGTTGCCTGCGCCCGTAAGCTGCTGGCCGCTCCGGAGGCGGTGTTCCCGCAGTTCGCCACCCACAACGCCCAGACGCTCGCCACCATTTACGAGATGGCCGGCAGCGACTTCCAGGTCGGCAAGTACGAGTTCCAGTGCCTGCACGGCATGGGGGAGCCGCTCTACAAGGAGGTTGTCGGCCCGCTGAAGCGGCCCTGCCGCATCTACGCGCCGGTCGGCACGCACGAGACGCTGCTGGCCTATCTGGTCCGCCGCCTGCTGGAAAACGGGGCCAACAGCTCCTTCGTCAACCGTATCGCCGATCCGGCGGTCCCGGTCGACGAGCTGGTCGCCGATCCGGTTGCGGTCGCCAGGGCCATCGCCCCGCTGGGCGCGCCGCACGCGCTGATCGCCCTGCCGCGGAACCTCTACGCGCCGGAGCGGGTCAACTCCGCCGGCATCGACCTGTCCGACGAGACGGAGCTGGCCCGCCTGTCCGCCGCCCTGTCGGCCAGCGCCGTGATGACCTGGACCGCCGCGCCGCTGCTGGCGGACGGCGAGCGGGCGGGGCAGGCCCAGCCGGTGCGCAACCCCGCCGACCGCCGCGACGTGGTGGGCACGGTGACCGAGGCGAGCGAGGCCCTGGTGGCGGAGGCCTTCGGCCACGCCGTCGCCGCGGCGTCCGCCTGGGCCGCCACCCCGCCGGAGGAGCGCGCCGCCAGCCTGTTCCGCGCCGCCGACGCGATGCAGGAGCGGATGCCGACCCTGCTCGGCCTGATCGTCCGCGAGGCCGGCAAGTCGCTGCCCAACGCCATCGCCGAGGTGCGGGAGGCCATCGACTTCCTGCGCTACTACGGGGCGCAGGCGCGCGACCGTTTCGACAACGCCACCCACCGCCCGCTGGGGCCGGTGGTCTGCATCAGCCCGTGGAACTTCCCGCTCGCCATCTTCTCCGGCCAGATCGCCGCGGCGCTGGCCGCCGGTAACCCGGTGCTGGCGAAGCCGGCCGAGGAAACCCCGCTGATCGCCGCCGAGGCCGTGCGCATCCTGCACGCCGCGGGCATCCCCGCCGGGGCGCTCCAGCTTCTGCCCGGCGCGGGGGAGGTCGGCGCCGCCCTGGTCGGGCACGAGGCGGTGCGCGGCGTGATGTTCACCGGCTCCACCGAGGTGGCGCGGCTGATCCAGCGCCAACTCGCCGGGCGCCTGCTGCCGGACGGCGCGCCGATCCCGTTGATCGCCGAGACCGGCGGCCAGAACGCCATGATCGTGGACAGCTCCGCCCTGGCCGAGCAGGTGGTCGGCGACGTGATCGCGTCCGCCTTCGACAGCGCCGGCCAGCGCTGCTCCGCCCTGCGCATCCTCTGCCTGCAGGAGGACGTGGCCGACCGCACGCTCGCCATGCTGAAGGGCGCCATGCGGGAACTGCGCATCGGCAACCCGGACCGGCTGGCGGTTGATGTCGGCCCGGTCATCAGCGAGGAGGCCCGCGCCACCATCGCCGCCCACATCGAGGCGATGCGCGCCAAGGGCCGCAATGTGGAGTTCCTGCCGCTGCCCACCGAGACGGCGGACGGCACCTTCATCGCCCCGACGGTGATCGAGATCGCCAGCATCGGCGAGCTGGAGCGGGAGGTCTTCGGCCCGGTCCTGCACGTCGTCCGCTTCCACCGCGACGACCTCGACGCGCTGGTCGATGCGATCAACGCCACCGGCTACGGCCTGACCTTCGGCCTGCACACCCGCATCGACGCCACCATCGAGCGGGTCACCGAGCGGATCGGCGCGGGCAACGTCTACGTCAACCGCAACACCATCGGCGCGGTGGTCGGGGTGCAGCCCTTCGGCGGCCACGGCCTGTCGGGCACCGGCCCCAAGGCGGGCGGCCCGCTCTACCTCTCCCGCCTGCTCAGCCGCCGTCCCAAGGGCTGGCTGGAGTTCCGCGGGCCGGACGCCGCACGCGCGGCCGGGCTGGCCTACGGCGAGTGGCTGCGCGCCAAGGGCTTCACGGCGGAGGCGTCGCGCTGCGCCGGCTATGCGGCACGCAGCGCCATCGGCGGCGGTGCCGAGCTGAACGGCCCAGTGGGCGAGCGCAACCTCTATGAACTGCATGGGCGGGGCCGCGTCCTGCTGCTGCCTCAGACGCGGACGGGTCTGCTGCTCCAACTCGGCGCGGTCCTGGCGACGGGCAACAGCGCCGCGGTGGACGCCCCGCCGGAGCTTGGCGAGCTGCTGCGCGGCCTGCCGCCGGCGCTGGCCGCGCGGGTGCGGACCACGGCGGATTGGCGCGACGTCGGGCCGCTCGCCGCGGTTCTGGTGGAAGGCGACCGCGAGCGCGTGACCGCCATCAACCGGCGCGTCGCGGAGCTTCCCGGCCCGATCCTGCTGGTGCAGGCGGCGACCGCCGAGGCGCTGGCGGCGGGACGGGGCGAGGGCTACGACCTCGACCTGCTGCTGAACGAGCGGTCGATCAGCGTCAACACCGCGGCGGCGGGCGGCAACGCCAGCCTCGTCGCCATGAGCTGACCTGGGAGCTGACGGCTTCGAACGGATCGGGGTGGGCGGTGCGCCGTCTACCCCGCAACCTCCCGTTCGATCACCAGCTCCTCGTCATCGATTCGCAGGAAGGACCCGACCTCCAGATCGCCCCGTGCGATGGCGTCGTTGACGATGATCTGCGCCTCCGCGAGTGTGATCGTCCGGTCATCAAAGAAAACCGGCCCGTCGGCGTGGCGGATGATCCTGAACGTTGCGGTGGTCATCCGGGTATTCTCCTTTGGCAATGCCCTTTCGTTAACCGGTGCGCGGCGCATTCGTCGCGAATCCCTTGATGCTCCCGCGGCGGAGCGGGTGTGAAACGAAACACGAGGTGCGTCAATGGTCGGAATGTTCTATCTGCGGATAGTTGACCGGGCCCGAGCCAACGGGTAGCCAAGAGTTTGGGGGCACCGCAGCGCAAGGAGGATCATCAGGGTGAAAGACGACGCCGAACTCATCCGCCATCCGTTTTCCGAAGCACCGGATAATGGAACGGTCCGGGAGGTGGCGCCGGGTGTGCTGTGGCTGCGCCTGCCGCTGCCCTACGCACTGGACCACGTCAATCTCTACCTCTTCGAGGAAGGGGACGGCTGGGCGCTGTTCGACACCGGGCTGGGCGACGACGTCAGCCGCGACTGCTGGGACCGTCTGCTGCGCGGCCCGCTGGGCGGCAAGCCGATCGTCCGGCTGGTGGTCAGCCACTTCCACCCCGACCATGTCGGTCTGGCCGGCTGGCTGCACGAGCGTTTCGCCCCACCGCTGCACATGACGCAGAGCGAGTATTTCTACGCCAAGCTGCTGCAGCAGGGCCGCGACCCCCAGGCGCTGGAGGCGCAGGAGACGTTCTACCAATCCGGCGGCCTGTCGCCCGACGAGATCCAGCAGATGCTCGGCCGCGGCCTCAGCTACCTGAACCGCACGACCGGGCTGGCCCCCGGCTTCGAGCGGATGATTCCCGGCCAGACCCTGCGGCTGGGCGGGCGCGACTGGCGCATCCTGACCGGCGGCGGCCATTCGCCGGAGCAGGCGATGCTCTATTGCGCCGCCGACCGGCTGTTCCTCGCCGCCGATCAGGTCATCGCGCGCATCTCCCCCAACGTCAGCGTCTCGGCGATGCAGCCCAAGGCCGACCCGCTGGGGCTCTACCTGTCGTCGCTGGCCGCGATCCGCGAGGAGGTGGCGGCGGACGCGCTGGTCCTGTCCGGGCACAGGCTGCCCTTCTACGGGCTGGACCACCGCACCCGCGCGCTAGAGGCCCACCACGCCGACCGCTGCACGCAGATCGCCGAGACCTGCCGCGCCAAGCCGCTGAGCTGCAAGGAGCTGGTTCCGGTGCTGTTCCGCCGGGCGCTGGATTCGCACCAGCTGAGCTTCGCCTTCGGCGAGGCGCTGGCACACCTCAACCACATGGTCGGGCGCGGCGAGCTGCGCATCGAGACGCGCGCCGACGGCGTGCTGGCCTACCACAGTGCCTGATCCGGCGGCGTCGGCTCACCGGCAGACGCGGTAGGCTCCCATGTCGAGGTGGAAGTGGTCGCGGTGGGCCTCGTTGTAGTCGGGGCCCAGCACCGCGCGGAACACCTCGCAGGCACCGTCGCGCACCTCGCGCAGGAAGGCGCCTTTACGCCCATCTGCCGGACTCCAGTCGCCGGGCAGGGCGATGGTGGTGCCGTCGGCCAGCGTGAAGCCGGCGATGTCGAGGGCGTTGGCGGTGGCGTGCTCGCTGCGTCGCCCCTCCGCCCGGCCGTAGACGTTGCGGCAGGCGTAGCTTCCCAGATGCCGCACCCGCGTCACCCGCTGGCCGAAATGCCGCTGCGCCGCGGGCTGGAGCGTGTGCGTCTCGAACCGCATCCAGGCGGCGGCGAGCGGGCAGGTGACCGTGAAGCCGCCGTTGAAGGCCACCGCCGAGCGGCTGACCCGCACCGCGTCGGTCAGGCCGCAGCCATCCTCCGCCCGGCGGTCGGTCACCGGACTGAACCGCAAGTCCGTTGCGCCCAGAATGGCGTGGCACTGCCGGGGCGCACCGTCCAGCCGGGACAGCTTGAGGCGGGTCAGCAGGTTCGGCACGTCCCCGATGTCCAGCGGCGCCCAGGGGTCGTAGCGGGGCGGAACCGCGACCGCGCCCGTTCCCACCATCGCCGCCCCGCCCAAGGCGGCCAGAAGCAGCAGGGCCGCCGTCCAGCGGAAGAACCGTCCCATGCGTCTGCCGTCACTCCCCGTTGCCGTGCCACAGGGTGAACAGCCGGGATCGTCGCGCGGCTTCCCCGGAACCTATTCCCCCTAATTGCTTATGAACCGGCGGTAGGGGCGGACTGTTGTCCAAGCGGCGGTTCATCCGTTCGTGCAATTGGACGGAGCGTGACTTCCATGCCACAGTTCCAGCGTTACCCTTCGTCACGCGGTGAGGGAGAGGCCCATGTCCGATGCACACGATGAAGTCCTGGCCATGCAGGGCCGGACCGAACGCGCGAATTCCACGATCCCGCTCACCGCTTCCTCCGCGCTGGCCTCTGCCGCGGCGCTGTTCCGGAAGATCGAAACGCCCCCGCCGTCCCCACCCGCCGAGGAGTGGATCGTCGGCGACGCCGGGGCCTTCGGCATTGGCGCCTACGGTCGTCTGTCCGCCACGGTTCCTGCGGCGTCGGTGGCGCCGGAGCTGCTGGCGCGTCGGGAGCTGGCGGCACGGCTCGACGGCGGGATGGCCGAGGACACTGCCGGCTGAGGCGCGGATCGTTGCTCAGCCGTCCTTGCGATAGAGGTCGACCAACGCCGTGAGAACGGCGGGATCGTCGTAGCGGCCAAGGAACAGGTCGCCGATGGCCCGGCGCAGCAGGATGCTGATCCGGGCACGGGCGCGGCCATGGACGGCGCCCTCCAGCCGGCGGCAGCGGTTGCACAGCAGGCGGACCCGCTCGACCGCGGAGCGGGTGATGCGCAGCGCCTCGACGCTGACCAGGATGTCGGTGGTGGCGGCGTATTCGGTGGCCTCCGGCCAGGGCACGCGGCGCCCGCGCCCGTCGCGCCACGTCTCGTCCGCCCCGTCGTACCAGCGCCCGTCGGGCAGGCAGCGCACGACCACCCCGTCGGGCCGCCCGCAGCAGCGGCAGCGCAAATTCCCCGAGGTCTCCCCCACACGCACCGGGTCGAGATAGGGCGCACGGATCTGCATCCGGTTCCCGGAGCCTGTCTGCCTGCCCCGCATCGGCTGTTCCAGTCCCCGTCTTGGAAATCCCCGACCGGGGGCATGTCCCCGGCGGAACGGGGACCATGACACGGAACGGCCGGTTAAGCGCGTGACTTCTGCCCGGATCAGGCCGCGAAGGGCATCAAAAGCAGCGTGACCGAGGCCAGGGTGAAGGCGGCCATCGACCGCCGCCCCACGGCGACGGCGGCCTCGTCCTGCCCGCCTTCCTCCAGGCGCAGCGCCAGGAAGCCCTGGGCCATGCCCGACGCGAAGGTGATGAAGTGGATGATCGCGAGGCCGGGCAGCGCGTCCAGCCCCAGCAGCTGGGTAACCGCGCCCAGAACCATGCCGTTGAAGGCGGCCTGCCGCAGGATCGGTTCCCAATGCTCGCGGGCGACGAAGGTTTCGACCATGTCCAGCGGATGGCCGTTCCGCTCGTCCGGATCGGTGTGCAGGCTCATGGCTGGGCTCCACAGGCTTGGTGGGGCTCCGCCCGACAGGGTCTCAGGGCGGTGCGGTGTCAGGATCGGCGGATGCTGTCCGCCATCTTCTTGGCGACGGTCAGCAGATCGCCGTCGGCCTTGTTGCCGGTGACCGTGTAGGCGACCAGCCCGGCCCGCCAATAGACGAGCCGCAGGCTGTCCTGCACGACGGTGTGCAGCGTGCCGTCCTGCGCCGGGCCACCGGAGGCGACGAACAGGGTCAGCAACTCGCCGTCCGGCTCCCTGTAGAGAAACTGGAGAGCGGTGCCATGGTTCCACGGCACGATGCTGGCCCGGATCAGGGTCAGTTCCGGACCGATGGCGGGAAGCGCCACCGTCATGCCGCGGCCCTCCGGCAGCGGCACCTGGGCGGTCTGCACCGGGACCGGTGTGACGTTCGTCTGGGGCGGGGCCGGCTGCAGCGTGTTGAGCGCGACCGCCTTGGAATGGGCGTCCGCCGCCTCGTCCGCGAAGGCGGGGACGTCGTCGACCTCGCCGGCCAGCTGCGGTCCGGCGGCCCCGCCCGACTGCACCCACACGGTCAGGCTCCATCCCCCCATGACCAGCAGCATGGCGGCGGCCAGCGGGGCGACCCGCCGGGAGAAGCGGTCCATGTCCAGGCGCCAGCGCAGGCGCCCGGCCAGCGTTTCGGTCTCCTGCACCGAAACGCTGGCCATCATGTCGAGGCCGAGCTTCAGCATCTCCTGCTGGTGCCGGTACTCGTGCAGCTTGGCGGCCAGGGCCGGGTTGGCGGCGAGCCGCGCCTCGAAGGCGGCGCGGCGGACCGGCTCCATCTCGCCGTCCATGTAGAGATGCAGGTCGGCGTCCTGGTTGAGGCTGATGGGATCACCGCCCATGGCTCACCTCACCGCCCGCAGCGCGGTCTGGGCGCGGTCGCGCTGGTCCATCTCCCGGCGGCCCATCTCCCGGTGGCCCATCTCCACACGCAGCGCCTCCCGTCCGCGGGCCAGACGCGACATCAGCGTGCCGAGCGGAATGTCCAACTGGCGGGCGGCCTCCTGGTAGCTCATCCCCTCCACGGCGACGAGGGTGAGGACGCGGCGCTGCTCGTCGGGAAGGGTGGCGAAGGCCTCGATGGTCCGCATCAGCTCGACATGGTCCGGCTGGTTGGGCGGCATCTGCCCGTGGGTCATGGCCTCGATGGTCGAGGCGCCGCGCGCCCGCACCTGCTCCCGCCGCACCCCGTTGACGTGGACGTTGTGCAGGATGCCGAACAGCCAGGAACGCAGGTCGCCGTTCGGCCGGAAGGTCCGGGAGCCGGAAATGGCGCGCACCAACGTCTCCTGCACGAGATCCTCCGCATCGTCGCGGTTGCGCGCCAGCGCGAGGGCGTAGCGGCGCAGGGAGCGCAGTTGATTCGACAGTTGATCGCGCAGGCTGAACGTCACGTCTCCACCCCGTGGACTGGATTTTCCCGATTTCCTGCTCCGTTTTCGTTTCGGGAGGGCCTTTTAATCCCGGGGCGGGACGCTTTCCGCAGTCAATCGTCGTCGTGGTCGCGGGATGGCCGGTGCAGGGAGCCATCGGCGAGGATGATCTCGCTGGCCATCAGCCCGCCCTTGCGGATACGCCCGGTGACGGTGATGGGCGCGCCTTGCGCAATGCCGTCCGGCAGGAGGCCGCGCACCGTGACATCGGTCCGTGCGCTGTCATCCTGGATGGTCATCCAATTCGCGCCCACCGCGGCGACCGTTCCGGAGACAGTGCCGCCACCGGTCCGCAGCGCGTCGGCGACCGGCTGCGGTGAGGAGGGCTGAACCGCGCGGTCCCGCTCGCCCGCGTCGGCGGAGCCGGACAGCAGAAGGGCGGCGAAGGCCGCGGCCAGAACAGGGAGGGTGGTGGAACGGTGCATGATCCTGTCTCCATCGCAAGGGGCGGGAGGTCCGCCCGAACAGGAGTGATCATGACAAGGCGCGTCTGAGCCTCGCCTGAACGGGGCGTTCAACCGCGGTTCAGGAAGGCCGGTCACAATCCGCTTGATCGGCGGGGGGTTGCCTATAAATTAGAGAAACCTCATTTAAAGGGTGGACGTGGCCCATGCCATCCATCGAGCCGCCGCTCGACCCCGCCGAACTGGAAGAGCGGGCCGCCGAGGCGGAGGCCTTCCTGCGCTCCATCGCCAGCCGCCACCGGCTGATGATCCTGTGCAGCCTGCTGGACGGGGAGATGCCGGTGGGCGACCTCGCGCGGCGGCTCGGCCTGTCGCAGTCGAACCTGTCCCAGCACCTTGCCAAGCTGCGGGACGAGGGGCTGGTCGCCACCCGGCGGGACGGCACGTCGATCCACTACCGCATCGGGTCGGACCGGGTGCGCCCGATCCTGCTGGAGCTGTACCGCCAGTTCTGCGTCGGCGCACGCTGCGTGGCCGACGCGGACCCGTTACCCTGAAATCCTCCTCTCAGCGCTCGATCGGGCCGGACGCGGCCATCCAGGCGGCCAGGCCGCCGTTCAGTCGGTAAATACCCCCGGTGTAGCCGCCGGCCGCCATCCTGGCCGACGCCGGGCCGCAGCGCCGCCCGCTCTGGCAATGGAAGACCAGATGCTTGCCCGTCGCGTCCGGCACGCGGGCCGGGTCGAACTGCGACAGCGGCACCAGCGTGGCGCCGGGGATGTGGCCGGCGCGATGTTCGTGCGGTTCGCGGACATCGACGATCACCGCCGAGCCGTCCTTCATCCAGCCCATGACGGTGGCCGCATCGACGGTCTTGATCTGGTCGCTCATGGCGTTTGCGCTCCGGTTGAGGCCGAGACGGGAAAGGAGGGTCTTGAGCATGGTCATCCCTGGATGTCGAGGAGTTCACGGCGGTGATGGACGGCGGGCGGCGGCGGGGGAGCGGCGGTCGTCTCCTCCCCGCGCAGGACGATGTAGATCGCTGGGATCACCAGCACCGTCAGAAGGGTCGAGCTGAACAGCCCGAACAGCAGCGAGATCGCCAGCCCCTGGAAGATCGGGTCGGTCAGGATGAAGGCGGCGCCGATCATGGCGGCGACGGCGGTCAGCAGGATCGGCTTGAAGCGGATGGCCCCAGCCTCCAGCACCGCCTCGCGCAGCGGGGTCCCGCGCTCCCTCAGATGGCGGATGAAGTCCACCAGCAGGATGGAATTGCGCACGATGATCCCGGCCAACGCGATGAAGCCGATCATCGAGGTGGCCGTGAAGGCCGCTCCGAACAGCCAATGGCCCAGCACGATTCCGATCAGGGTCAGCGGCACCGGCACCAGGATCACCAGCGGCAGCTTGAAGCTCCCGAACTGCGCGACGACCAGCAGATAGATGCCGAGGATCGCCACCCCGAAGGCCGCCCCCATGTCGCGGAAGGTGACATAGGTGACCTCCCACTCGCCGTCCCACAGCAGGACGGGCCGGCTCTGGTCGTCCGGCTGGCCGTGCAGCCGGATCTCCGGCGCGGCGGCCAGCCCGGCGGCGGGCCAATCGACGGCCTTCAGATGCTCCTGCACCGCCAGCATGCCGTAGATTGGCGCCTCGAAGCGCCCGGCCAGATCGGCCATGACCATCTCCGCGAAGCGCCCGTTGTGGCGGAACAGCGTGTGGGAGGCGGGTTCCCGCGTCATCGTCACCAGATCGCCCAGCTCCACCGTGCCGCGCGCCCCCGGAACCGGGGTGGCGAGGAGGCGTTCGGACAGGAACAGGCCGGAGCGCGGCATCTGCACGGCGATCTCAATGGGCGTGCGCCCCGCCCCGCGGTGCGAGTAGCCGACGGGAACGCCGCCGGTCAGCGCGCGCAGCGTGTCGTAGACGGCCTGCTCCTCCACGCCGTGGAATTCCAGGCTTTCGCGATCCAGCGCGAAACGCAGCCGTTCGCCGGGTGGGCGGATGCTGTTCTCCACGTCGACGATGAAGTCCACGCCGCGGAAGGCGCCCTCCACCGCCAGCGCCGCCTTGCGCCGGGTCTCCGCGTCGGGGCCGTAGACCTCCATCAGCAGGGTGGAGAGCACGGGCGGACCGGGCGGCACCTCGACCACCTTCAGCACGGTCCCGGCGGGCAGGGGGAGGCCGGACAGCCGCGCCCGGATGTCGAGCGCGACCGCGTGGCTGCTGCGGCTCCGCTCGCTCTTGGGGGCGAGGTTGACCTGAAGGTCGCCCTGCTCCGGCTGGTCGCGCAGGTAGTAATGCCGGACCAGACCGTTGAAGTTGAAGGGGGCTGCGGTCCCGGCATAGACTTGGACGCTGGCCAGTTCCGGCAGATCGGCAATCTTCTGTGCTGCGGCGAGCAGGGCGCGCTCCGTGTTCTCCGGCGCCGCGCCGCGCGGCAGGTCGAGCACCACCTGAAGCTCCGACTTGTTGTCGAAGGGCAGCAGCTTGACCGCCACGTCCTTGGTGTAGAACAGCGCCGTCGAGGCGAGCGTCGCCACCCCGACCGCCAGCAGGAAGATCCAGGCCCGCCGCTTGCTGCGCACGACCGGGCGCGCCGCGGCGCGGTAGAGGCGCCCCAGCCGCCCGCCGTCCTGCTCGCCGTGTCCACCCGCCGGAGTTTCGCCCGGACGCAGCGTCACCATCAGCCAGGGCGTCAGCACCATGGCGACGAAGAAGCTGAAGACCATGGCCGCCGAGGCGTTGGCCGGGATCGGGCTCATGTAGGGACCCATCAGGCCGGAGACGAACATCATCGGCAGCAGGGCGGCGATGACCGTCAGGGTGGCGACGATGGTCGGATTGCCGACCTCCGCCACCGCCTCGATGGCGGCCTGGACCTTGCTCCGCCCGTCGCGCATCGACCAATGACGGTCGATGTTCTCCACCACCACGATGGCGTCGTCGACCAGGATGCCGATGGAGAAGATCAGGGCGAACAGACTGACGCGATTGATGGTGTAGCCCATCAGCCAGGATGCGAACATGGTCAGCAGGATGGTCGTCGGGATGACCACCAGCGTCACCAGCCCTTCCCGCCAGCCGATGGCGAGAACGATCAGCCCGACGATGGTGACGGTGGCGAGCGCCAGATGGAACAGCAGCTCGTTGACCTTCTCGTCGGCCGTCTCGCCGTAGTTGCGGGTGACGGTCAGCGTCAGGTCCTTGGGAAGCCCCTCCGCCTGGATGGCCTGGACGCGCTCCAGCACGCGGTCGGCGATGGTGACGGCATTGGCCCCGGCGCGCTTGGCGATGGCGATGGTGACGGCGGGAGTGCGGACCAGCCCGCCCTTGCCGTCCGGCACCAGATGCCAGGCGCTGCTCTCGCCGGGCCGCGCCCCCGCCACCACGTCGGCCACGTCCTTTACATAGACTGGCCGCCCGTCACGGGTGGTGACCAGAAGCAGCCCGATGTCCGCCGTGCCCTGGAGCGTCTGGCCGGCGACCACCGGCAGGCTGCCGCCCGCGCTGCGCACCGACCCGGCGATGAAGGAGCGGTTGGCGTTCTTCACCTTGTCCACGAGCTGGTTCAGCGTGACGCCGTAGAGCGCCAGCCGCTCCGGGTCGGGCTCCACGCGGATCTGGTCGGGCTGGCCGCCGACGATGAAGCTGCGCCCCACATCCTCCACCTGGACGAGCTGGCCCAGCAGGTCGTCGGCCACGCCGTGCAGGGCATTGTCGGTCCAGCGCCCGGCGGCCTCCGCCCTGGGCGACAGGGTGAGCGTCAGGATGGCGACGTCGTTGATGCCGCGCCCGACGATCAGCGGTTCCGGGATGCCCAGCGGAATGCGGTCCATGCTGGCGCGCACCTTCTCGTGCACGCGCAGGACGGCGTCGTCGGACGGGGTGCCGACGAGGAAGCGCGCGGTGACCACCACGCGGTCGTCCATGGTCTGGCTGTAGGTGTGCTCGACCCCGTCGATGCCCTTGACGATCTCCTCCAGCGGCCGGGTGACCAGCTCCACGGCGTCGCCAGCCTTCAGCCCGTCCGCCTGGACGAGGATGTCGACCATGGGGACGCTGATCTGCGGTTCCTCCTCACGCGGCAGCGACAGCAGGGCGATGGCGCCGACCGCCAGCGAGGCGAGCAGCAGCAGCGGGGTCAGGGGCGAGCGGATGAAGGTCCGCGTCAGCACCCCGGAAAGGCCGAGCCTCATGGCGTCCCCCTCACGAGCCCGCCGGGCGGACGATGACGTCGCCGGGCTTCAGGCCGGACAGGATCTCCAGCCCGCCGGGCCGGTCGCCGACCGTGGGAATCTCACCGCCCGCCTGAACCGGGACCTCCGTCCCGTCGGCTAGCCGGACGAAATCGGTGCCGAAGCGGCGCAGCAGCCAATCCGGCGGAATCACCACCGCGTCGCGCGTGCCCGTGGCGACATAGACCCGCACCCGCTCGCCGACGAAGAAGTTGCCCAGGCCGCTGACCGTGGCGTCGGCGACCACCCGACCGCCGTCCATCTCGGGATAGACCTGCCGGACGGCGCCGCGCGCCAGCGCCGTGGCGCCGGGATCGGTGACGGTCACCGGAGCCAGCCCGCGCTGGCCGACCAGCACCGGGTCGCCCTCCTTCAGGAAGCGGGCGTGCCGCTCCGGCAGGCGCAGCCGCAGGATGTAGGTGTCGGTGGCGATGCTGGCGACCGGCTCGCCCGGCATGACCACGGCGCCGTCGATCACCTTGACCTGAAGGATGCGCCCGGCGGCGGGGGCCAGCACCTCTCCCTCCCACGCCTGTTGGACGACGACGGAGCGTTCGGCCTCCATGGCGGCGATCTGGGCGTGGGCGACGTCCAGCGCGGCCTGCGCGTCGTCCAGCCGCTGCTGCGTGCCGGTGCCGCTGGCGCGGAGCTGGCGGGCGCGTCCAAGCTCCAGCTCCGCCTGATGCTGCTGCGCCTTCAGCGCCTGGATGCGCGCGTCCAGCGCGGCGAGTTGGAGCGGCAGCTTGGGGTCGTGAACGGTGGCGATGACCTGCCCGATGGTCACCTTGTCGCCCTCCGTCGCCTTCAGGTCGGCCACGGTGCCGCCGATGCGCGTGCGGGCCAGCGTCTCGCGCACGCTTTCCACGGTGGCGAAGACGGCCTTCAGATCCTCCACCGGGCGCGGCTGCACGGTCAGGCTGTCGGGTTCGGCCGCCGTCGCGGACAGGGGAAGGAGGGCCGCCAGCAGGGCGACGGCGAGCAGCGCCTTGCGGACCGGCGTGCGTGGAGGAAGGGAGCGGGGCATGGCGGGCCACTTCGGACGGGAGGAGCGGAACTCAGGGCGTCTTGATCCTATATTTTAGGAATTGCTAATTTAGCGTCAACGAATAAAATGCGAAAGCCAGCCGGCAGTCCGTCCGGCCTGAAGGAGACCGCCTCATGAGCATCGACCGCATCGTCATGGCTTTCGCCGGGACCGTGATCCTGCTGAGCCTCGCCTTGTCCCAGCTTCACGGCCCGAACTGGCTGTGGCTGACCGCCTTCGTCGGGGCCAACCTGCTCCAGGCGGCCTTCACCGGCTTCTGTCCGCTGGCGATCGTGCTGAAGCGGATCGGGCTGCGCCCCGGCATGGCCTTCGAGTAGGCGCGGGCCGGGCAAGGCGGGGCATTCGACCAAGACACACAACCGGGCAGCCCAACAGACCCGGATCGTCCGGAGAGGAAACGGATATGGCCCACATCGTCGTACTCGGGGCGGGCATCGGCGGCATACCGATGGCCTACGAGCTGAAGGATCGGACGCGGCCCGGCGACCGGATCACCGTCGTGTCGAACAGCGGCCAGTTCCAGTTCGTGCCGTCCAACCCCTGGGTGGCGGTCGGCTGGCGCAAGCGCAGCGACATCACCGTCGCTCTGGCGGAGCCCTTCGCCCGCAAGGGCATCGCCTTCAACCATTCCGGCTGCCGCGCGCTGCGGCCCCAGGACAACGCGCTGGATCTCGGGGACGGGACCAGCCTCGGCTACGACCAGCTCGTCATCGCCACCGGCCCCGAACTGGCCTTCGACGAGATCGAGGGCTTCGGGCCGCAGGCCAACACCGTCTCGATCTGCCACGTCGACCACGCGGAGGCGGCGGCCCAGCGGTGGGAGGCGTTCTGCCGCGACCCCGGCCCGCTGGTCGTCGGGGCGGTTCAGGGGGCGTCCTGCTTCGGCCCGGCCTACGAGTTCGCGATGATCGCCGACGCCGACCTGCGCCGCCGCAAAATCCGCCACAGGGTGCCGATGACCTTCGTCACGTCGGAACCCTACATCGGGCATCTCGGGCTGGGCGGGGTGGGCGACACCAAGGGACTTCTGGAATCGGCGCTGCGCGAGCGCCACATCCAATGGATCGCCAACGCCCGCGTCGACCGCTTCGAGCCCGACACGGTCCACGTCACGGAGGTCGATGCCGACGGCAAGGACAAGGCGCGGCACATGGTGAGCAGCCGCCTGACCATGATGCTCCCCGCCTTCCGCGGCATCGCCCCGTTGCGCGGTGTGGAGGGGCTGGTGAACCCGCGCGGTTTCGTGCTGACCGACTGCCACCAGCGCAACCCGACCTTCCGCAACGTCTTCGGCGTCGGCGTCTGCATCGCCATCCCGCCGGTGGAGAAGACCCCCGTCCCGGTCGGCGTTCCGAAGACCGGCTACATGATCGAGACCATGGTGACCGCCGCCGCCCACAACATCCGCGCTATCCTGGACGGCAGGGAACCGACGGAGGAGGCGACCTGGAACGCGCTCTGCCTCGCCGATTTCGGGGATAGCGGAGTCGCCTTCGTCGCCATGCCGCAGATCCCGCCGCGCAACGTCAACTGGTCGTCGCACGGGCGCTGGGTCCATCTCGCCAAGGTCGGCTTCGAGCGCTACTTCCTGCGCAAGGTGCGCAAGGGCATCGGCGAGCCGGTCTATGAACGCTACGCGCTGAAACTGCTGGGCCTGACGCGCGTGCAGCCGGACGCGCCGGCCACGCTGGACGGGTAAGGAGCCATACGGATTGAAAGTGGCCGGGCACGGGTGTATGCGGCGCGTGGGAAGCTGCCTTCCCCGCGCCTTTTCCCATTCACCGGCCCCGTCCGAAGGAAGCCATGCCCCCCACGCCCCGACCGGTTCGCCTGACGCTCGCGCTGGCCGGGATTCTCGCCGCGACGATTCTGGCGGTGGCCCCGGCTCGGGCGGCGGAACCGCCGATCCGCGTCGGCGTCCTGGCCTACCGCGGCGGCGACCACGCCAACGCCGTCTGGGAACCGACCGTCCGCTATCTGGCGGACCGCTTTCCGCAGCGCGGGGCGGAGATGGTGCCGCTCGACCTGCCGGGCATGGACGCGGCGGTGGCCGCCGGCGGCGTCGATTTCGTGCTGACCAACACCGGCAATTACGTGGAGCTGGAGGCCCGCCACGGCGTCACCCGCATCGCCACGCTCCATTCCTCCCGCTCCGGCGCGTCGGGAGCGGCGGTGGGTTCCGCTCTGATCGTCCGCGCCGGGCGCGACGACATCCGCAGCCTCGCCGACCTCAAGGGCAAGACCGTGATGGCGGTGGACCCCGACGCCTTCGGCGGCTTCCAGGTCGCCTGGGGGGCGCTGCTGACCGCCGGGGTCGATCCCTACGCCGACCTGAAGGAGCTGCGCTTCTCCGGTTTTCCCGTGGACCGCGTCGCCTTCGCCGTCCGCGACGACGCGGTGGACGCCGGCGTGCTGCGCGCCTGCGTGCTGGAGGAGCTGGCCCAGGAAGGCCACCTCGACCGCGCGGGTTTCCAGGTCGTCGGCGCCCGGACGGAGCCGGGGTTCGGCTGCGCCCTGTCCACCGGCCTCTATCCCGACTGGCCGCTCGCCCGGCTGGCCAACACGCCGGAGGATCTGGCGAAGGCGGTGGTGGTCGCTCTGTTCCAGATGCCCGACGGCCATCCGGCGGCGCTGGCCGGCGGCTACGAGGGCTGGACGGTGCCGATGGACTACCAGCCGGTCCATGGCCTGTTCCGCAGCCTGCGCATCGGTCCCTACGAGCATCTGCGCGACGTCACCCTGCTCGACCTCGCGCGCGAACACTGGCACTGGCTGGCGCTGGCGGCGCTGGCCCTGTTGTGGTGGGCGGTCCATTCGCTGCGGGTGGAGCATCTCATCAAGGTGCGCACCGCCGAGCTGCGCGCGGCCAACCGCGAGCTGCGCCGGGAGATGGCCGAGCGCCATCGCGCCGAGGAAACCGCCCGCGAGCGGCAGAAGGAGATGGACCACGTCGCCCGCCTCTCCATCCTCGGCGAGATGGCCAGCAACATCGCTCATGAGCTGAACCAGCCGCTGGGCGCCATCGCCAACTACGCGCGCGGCTGCACGCGGCGGCTGGAGGCCGGGGTGGGCAGCCCCGCGGAGTTCGCCGAGGCCTCCCGCGCCATCGCCACCCAGGCCGACCGCGCCGGGCAGATCATCGCCCGCATCCGCGACTTTGTGCGCAAGCGCGCCGTCCAGTTGGAGCCGGCCGACGTCAACGGCGCGGTGGAGGCGGCGTTGCAGCTTTGCGAGGGGCGGGCGCGCAGCGGCAACATCCCGGTCACCCGCGCACTGGCCCCCGGCCTGCCGCCGGTCCTGGCCGACCGGGTGCAGATCGAGCAGGTCGTCCTGAACCTTGTCAAGAACGCGCTGGATGCGATGGATGGTCTGGCGGACGGCGAGGCGGGGGAGGGACGCGGCGTCACCGTGCGCACCGGGCTGGACGTGGAGGGGCGGGTGGAGATCGCCGCGTCCGACCGCGGGCACGGCCTGTCGGGGGACGCGCGGGCGCGCCCGTTCGATCCCTTCTTCACCACCAAGCCCGGCGGCATGGGGCTGGGCCTGTCGATCTGCCGAACCATCGTGGAAAGCCATGGCGGCCATCTCTGGGCCACGGACAATCCGGGCGGGGGCGCCGTGGTGCGCCTCGTCCTGCCCGCAGCGGAGGAGAAGGTCGATGCAGGCTGACGCGGCCCGCACCGTCTACGTGGTGGACGACGATCCGGCGATGCGCCACTCGCTGGGCTGGCTGATCGGCTCGCTGGGCGTGGCGGTGGAGTCCTTCGGTTCCGGCGAGGAGTTCCTGCGCGCCGTCCGCGCCGACCGGCCCGGCTGCCTCGTCACCGACGTGCGCATGCCGGGGATGAGCGGGCTGGAGTTGCAGGACACGCTGGCCCGCGCCGGGTCGGTCCTGGCCGTCGTGGTCATCACCGGCCACGGCGACGTGCCGATGGCCGCCCGCGCCTTCCGCGCCGGGGCGGTGGACTTCATCGAGAAGCCCTTCAACGACCAGCTCCTCCTCGACCGGGTTCACGAGGCGCTGGAGACGTCCCGTCGGGCGTGGGAGGCGCAGGCGCGCAAGGCCCATGTCCGCGCCCTGCTGGCCCGCCTGACCCCGCGGGAGCGGCAGGTCGCCGATCTGGTGGTGCAGGGCAAGCCGAACAAGGTCATCGCGGCGGAGATCAACCTCAGCCTGAAGACGGTGGAGGTCCATCGCCACAACGTCATGGATAAGCTGGAGGTCGCCTCCGTCTCCGACCTGACCCGGCTGCTTCTGGAAGCGGAATAAGGGTCAGGCGGCCGCCATCGCCTGCCGCACCCAGCCGAGCAGGGCGGGCAGCGGCATCGCCCCGGCGGTGCGCGCCACCTCGCGCCCATGGTGGACCAGGACGAGGGTCGGAATGCTGCGCACGCCGAAGCGGGCGGCGAGATCGGGGGCAGCCTCGGTGTCGACCTTGGCGAGCCGGACGTGGGGCTCCAACTTGCCGGCGGCCTGTTCGAAGACCGGCGCCATCATCCGGCACGGCCCGCACCACTCCGCCCAGAAGTCGATGAGCAATGGCAGGTCGCTGCGCTCGGCCTGGGCGGTGAAGCGGGCGGCGGTCAGCGCGATGGGTTTGCCCTGGAACAGAGGCTGGCCGCAGCGGCCGCATTTGCCGGCGCCGGGCTGGTCCAGGCGTGCGCGCGGTAGGCGGTTCAGGGTGTCGCAGCTTGGGCAGGCGACGTGCAGAAGGTCGGACATGGCGCGGCTTCCCTCCAGGACGGGCGTCTTTATCAGCGTGATCTAATGCAGCGTCCGTGAAGCGCAAGAGGCCGCCGGCGCGGGGCAGGGCTGCGGTCGGCGCCCCTTTTCATTGTGGGGTCAAGCGAGTGGCACGACCCTGCGATGTGCGCCTTCGGCATTGCGGTTGGCGGGGCGCTGTTCCTAGAATGCCGGCCCGTGGCCCTTCCCTCTCCGGGAGCGGCCAAGCCCTTCCGCAGAACCGCGATTCCGAATGAAGCCTTCCTTTTCGTCCGCCTCCGCCGCCGGCTGTTCCTCCGTGGACGATTCCGGTTCCGCCCTGGCGCGCGCGCGGGCTCTGACGATGGGGTGGGGGCCTGGAGCACGGGGATTGTCCGCGCTGTCCGCCACCACGGTCCCGGCGCCGTATCGGGCGCTGCTCGACCACGACCGCGGCATGACCGCCGTCCTGTCGGAGCGGTGGGGCGAGCCGGTGGGCGTGCGGGTGCTGCGCCAGCGGACGGAGCCGGACGGGACGGCGCTGCTGCGCGACATCGTGCTGACCGTCGGGCCGGATGCGCTGCCGGTGGAACTGGCGAGCATCCGCATCGCGCTCGGCGGCTTTCCCGCGGCCTTCGCCGAACAGCTTCGCGAGGGGACGGAACCCTTCGGGCGTCTGCTGGCGCGGAACGGAATCGCCTTCTCGGTGGAGGTGCTGGGTCTGTTGACCGCCCCAGCCGCCGACGTCTGGGCTGCGGAGGGGCGTGTGTCCAGTGGCGCCACGCTGTACGGGCGCCTCGGGCGGCTGGTGCGGGCGGACGGCTGGACCATCGCGGAAACGGTGGAACTGCTTCCCCGCGCCTGAGGCCCGATGTCGGACAGCGTGCCATCCGGCGGAGCATCTGCTAAACCTGCGAAACCGTTCACGTCCTCCGCATCGGTGACCATGACCGCTCCGCATCTCCCCTATCTGTCGCAGTTCTCGCTGGAAGGCCGGGTGGCGCTGGTTACCGGGTCCGGGCGCGGGCTGGGTCTGGAAATCGCCCGCGCCATGGCCGGGTCCGGCGCCCATGTGCTGCTGAACGGGCGTGACGCCGCGCGGCTGGAACCGCAGGCCGAGGCCATCGCTGCGGCGGGCGGACGGGCCTCGGTGCTGGCCTTCGACGTGGCCGACCGGGACGCGGTGCGGGACGCCTTCGCGCGGATCGGGCGGGACCATGGGCGGCTGGACGTGCTGGTCCAGAATGTCGGGCAGCGCAACCGCAAGCCGCTGACCGACTTCGCGGATGAGGAAATCAGCGAGCTGCTCAACGTCGATCTGGCCGCCGGCCTGATCCTGGCGCGGGAGGCGGCGCGGCTGATGCTGCCCCAGGGCTTCGGACGGCTGATCACGGTGACATCCATCTCCGGGCAGATCGCCCGCGCCAACGACGCGGTCTATGCCGCCGCCAAGGCCGGGCTGGCCGGCATGGTGCGGGCGCTCGCCGCCGAGTACGGTGCGAAGGGCCTGACCAGCAACGCCATCGCGCCGGGCTTCTTCGCGACGGAGACCAACGCCGGCATCACCGGCAATCCGGCCCTGTCCGCCTATTTCGAGGGACGCACCCCGATCGGCCGCTGGGGCCGCCCGGAGGAGATCGCCGGGGCCGCGGTGTTCCTGGCCTCGCCCGCCGCGTCCTACGTCAATGGGCATGTGTTGGTGGTGGACGGCGGCGCCACCATTCTCATGTGAAGGCCGGTCTTACAGGAAGCAGCACCGCCATGCTGGCGATCCCCTTGTCATGCGCCGATCCGGCGGAGGCCTTCCGCGCCCTGTCCGGACAGCCCTGGTCGATGCTGCTCGACAGCGCCGCCGCGCACCCGGCCCATGGCCGCTACAGCTACATTGCCGCGGAGCCCTTCCGCACCCTGGAGTCGCTGGACGGGCGGGCGCATCTTGATGGCCAGCCGGTGGACGGCGACCCCTTCTCCGTGCTGGCGGAGGAGCTGGCGCGCCACGCCCGGCCGGAGGGGCCGCCGGGACCGGCGCCCTTCTGCGGCGGGGCGGTCGGCTTCATCGGCTACGAGGCGGGGCTGCGGCTGGAGCGCATCCGATCGCGCCACGCCAACCCCGGCGGCCAGCCCGAGATGGCCTTCGGCTTCTACGATGCGGTGGCCGCTTTCGACCATGCGGAGCGCCGCGCCTGGGTGATCGCCGCCCGTCCGGAGGCCGAGGACCGCGCCCGCGCCCTGGCCACCCGGCTGGAGGGCGGCGGAGCGTCCCCCCTCGGCCCCGTCCCGGCCGCCCCCTGGCGGAGCGAGCTGGAGCGCGACGACTATCTGGCGCGGGTGGAGCGGGTGCTGGAGTACATCCGGGCCGGCGACATCTATCAGGCCAACTTCACGCAGCGCTTCCTGGCCGAGCGGCGCGACGGGCTGGACAGCTACGCGCTGTACCGGCGGCTGCGCGCGATCAGCCCGGCGCCCTTCGCCGCCTATCTCGACTGCGGCCCGCGCCTGTGCATCGCCAGCGCCTCGCCGGAGCGCTTCATCCGATTGAGCGCTGCGGGGGAGGTGGAGACGCGCCCGATCAAGGGCACCCGCCCGCGCTACGCCGATCCCGCCGCGGACGACGCCGCCGCCGCGGAACTGGTGGCCAGCGTCAAGGACCGGGCGGAAAACCTGATGATCACCGACCTGCTGCGCAACGACCTCGGTCGGGTGTCGCGGGTGGGCAGCGTCCGGGTGCCGACGCTCTACGGGCTGGAGAGCTTCGCCAGCGTGCATCACCTCGTCTCGGTCGTCACGGCGCGGCTGCGGCCCGGCCTGGGGGCGGTGGACCTGCTGCGGGCGGCGCTGCCCGGCGGCTCGATCACCGGGGCACCCAAGATCCGCGCCATGCAGATCATCGACGAGCTGGAGGTGGCGCGGCGCGGCGCCTACTGCGGGTCCGTCGCCTGGCTCGGCTTCGACGGCGCGATGGACAGCAGCATCGTCATCCGCACCCTGTCGGTCACGCCGGATACGGTGTTCGCCCAGGCCGGCGGCGGCATCGTCGCCGATTCCGACCCGGCGGACGAGCATGAGGAGATGATGGTCAAGATCCGCGCCCAACTCCGCGCGCTGGGGGAGACCCAGGGATGAGTCCGGCCATGAACGTCGTCTGGCTGAACGGGCGCCTGCTGTCGGCGGAAGAGGCGCGGATCGACCCGGCAGACCGCGGCTTCACGCTGGGTGACGGGCTGTTCGAGACGATCCGGGTGGCCGGCGGCACCGCCCGCCATCTCGACCGGCATCTTGCCCGGCTGGCGGACAGCGCGGCGCTGCTCGGCCTGCCGCTCCCCCAAGGCGCAGCAACGCTGACGACCGCGGCCGAAGCGCTGATCGCGGCGCAGGGTTGCGTTGAGGGTGTGCTGCGGATCACGCTGACGCGGGGGACCGGAGCGCGCGGCGTGCTGCCGCCGGCGGACGCCGTGCCGACGCTGCTGATGACGCTGGCGCCCGCGCCACCGCCCGTCGGCGCGGTGGAGGCGGTCATCGCCCTCTGCACCCGGCGCAATGAGCATTCGCCGCTGTCGCGCGTGAAGTCGCTGAATTACCTGGACTCCATCCTCGCCCGGCAGGAGGCGGCGACGCGCGGCGCGGGGGAGGCGCTCCTGCTCAACAGCGCGGGCCGTCTGGCCGAGTCCAGCGTGGCGAATCTGTTCATCGTCCGGGATGGGCGCCCGCTGACCCCGCCAGTCGTCGAGGGCGCGCTGCCGGGCATCCGCCGCGCGCTGATCCTGCAACGGGGCGATGCCGGGGAGGCGCCGCTTTCCGTCGCCGACCTGCTGGGGGCTGAGGAAGCCTTCCTGACCAACAGCCTGGGTCTGCGCCCGCTGCTGCGCGTCGACGGGCAGGCCATCGGCGCCGGAAGGGTGGGGCCGGTGACGGCGGCCCTGCTGAAGGACATCGCGGCGGAATAGAGAGCCCGGTCACGGACGAAGGTAGGACCAGCCCTCTTCCTGAAGCTGCATCAGGCGGACGACTCCGGAGGGCACCAGCTTGGCTTCCGGCACCATGGGGACCTCGCCCTGCTCGACGCGGATCATGCCGTTGCGGGTGTTCTCGCAGGCGGAATAGATCAGGGTCGGCAGGCTGCCCTTCAGCGACGCCAGCCGGTCCTTTACGGGCGAACGGTCGGCGCGCAGCATGTGCAGGCCGGGGCCGAAGGTGACCAGCTCGACCTCCACCGTCTCACCGATGTTCTTGTAATACTCGATGATGTTCTTGACGTTGTTCAGCGCCATGTTCATCAGCGCCGGGTCGTTGCTGCTGACCTGGATGGCGACGCGGTGAACGCCGGGCTGGTCCGCCGCGGCCTTCCGCCCCGCCATGGCCGCGGTCATCCCGGCGAATCCGGCCAGAGCCAGCGCCGCCCGGCGCGTGGAGCGCATTGCCATGTCATCCTCCCTTCCGCTGTGGGGGCATCCGCTGTCCTAGCACAATGACCCCGGACGCCGCTTGTTCCCGAAGGGAGAGGCGCCGCAACGGAAGGGGGAGGGCGTCAGCGGCGCAGGGCGTGTTTGGCGGCCTGAACCATCATCATCTCCCCCACATTTTCGGGCGTCACCAGACCGACCAGCCGGCCGCTGCCGTCATCGACGCCGACGGCGGGCAGGCTCTTCTCCTGCATCAGGCGCAGCGCCTCCTCCAGCTTGCCGTGCCGGTGGATTACCGGGATATCGGGGCGCATCACCTCCAGCACCGGCGTGTCCGGGCCGCGGTCGCGCAGGGCGCGGATCAGGTCGTCGCGGGTCAGCACGCCGCGCAGCTTGCCAGCCCCATCCACCACGGGAAACTCGTGCTGGGTCGTCCGGATCAGGCATTGCACCGCGTCCTCCAGCACGCCGGAGGGCGGCAGCGTCTCGAAGCGGGTGACCATGGCGTCCGACACGACCACGCCATGGGTGATCTCGCGCATCTGCACCGCGTGCGCCTCCGACGAGGCGCCCAGATAGACGAACAGCGCGATGAACAGCAGCATCGGGTTGCCGAACAGCCCGAGCAGCCCCAGCCCGATGGCCACCGCCTGCCCGACCGAGGCCGCCACCTGGGTGCCGCGGACATAGCCCATGCGACTCGCCAGCACCGCCCGCAGCACGCGCCCGCCGTCCATCGGGAAGGCCGGAATCAGGTTGAACAGCGCCAGGAACAGGTTCACCACGGCCAATCGGGACAGCACGTCGATGCCGGCGTTCCGCACCTCCGCCGCCTCCGCCGGCACGAAGCCGCCGAGTGCGGCATAGAGCAGCGCCGCGATCACCAGATTGACCGCCGGCCCAGCCAGCGCCACCACCAGCTCCTGCGAGGGCTTTTCCGGCAACCGCTCCAGACGGGCCACCCCGCCGATGGGCAGCAGGGTGATGTCCGGTGTGCGGACGCCGTAGCGCCGGGCGGCGAAGACGTGCCCGAACTCGTGCAGCAGCACGCAGAGGAACAGCAGCGAGAGGAAGACCACCCCCTCCAGCGCCGCCGGCCAGCCGCCCTGCGCGTGGTAGGCGGCGCCGATCCACAAAAGGAACAGGAAGAAGGTGATGTGGATGCGGATCACCGTGCCCTTCACGGTGCCGATGGGGATCGACCAGCTCATCCCGACCTCGCCTCGCGCTGTGACCGATGTGGGTGTGATCCTTATGTGGTGATCCAAGGGGCGTGGCGTCACGCTGCGCTTGGGGAGGGGCGAACGGGCTGAACAACGCCGGTCCGTGCCGTGGGTCGGCGCCCGCTCAAACCAAATGGGGCAATTCCTGCTGCGACCATCGACGAGAAGGAATTTTGTCAAATCTCTTATCGCCAGATTCTTGCTGATTAATCAAATTTATGCTACTTTTAAGAGCATTCAGTGCGATGTGCGGAGGCTTTCGGTGAATTTTTTTGACAGCTTTGCCGGTTCGTATTTCAAGACGGGCGTTACCGGACAGCGGATCTATTATCCATTTGGGATATTCGGTCGCGGCCGCATTTTATCAGAAGAAGCCGAAGAGAGGAGATTGAGAACCATAATAAAATTTGCCTTTATTGCTTCCGTGGCAATGTATGCGGTTTTGTTCTCAGCAAGCTTGTCCTTCTGGGTAAAGATGCCCGCATTGTGCGGGGTGGTGGTGGCGCAATATGCCTCCCACTACATGCCCGTGCGGACCCACCGCGTATCAAAGGAACGAATGTCTCTGGTGGAATCGTGGCTGATATCCGCCCGGGGCATCGGAAAGCGCACTCTGTGGGTGTTTTTCGTTCTCAGCGTTCTGATGACGTTGGTCTGCGCGTTTGTCACGTTCGTTGGTAAGGGAGGCATCTGGGACAGGCTTACAATGCTTCTTGGAGTGGCATTCTTTGGAGCGTGCAGCCTTGTCCACCTATGGATGATCCGTCAAATCGACCGAAAAGACCGCCGACCATAACACCCGTCTCCAGACAGCCGCCGCGCTCGCGTGTGAAAGGGAGCGGCTCACCGAAAGCGGGACCGGCCAAGCGGGAATGCGAACCTCCGCCTTGGAACGCCGTCACATCCGGCCCGCGCCGTGGATGTCTCCCGCGCTACACCGCTTTCAGATGGCGGACCGGGCGGCCGGGGGACAGGGCCTCCGCCGCACGGACGATGGCCTGGGCGTCGATGCCGTGATGGCGGTAGAGATCGGCGATGGTTCCGGTCTGGCCGAAATGCTCCACCCCCAGCGCCCGTGTGCGGTGACCAAGGACCGAGCCCAACCAGCCCAGCCCCGCCGGATGCCCGTCCTGCACCGTCACCAGCGCGCAATGGGACGGCACGCCTTCCAGCAGGCGTTCGACATGGGAGCGCGCGTGGGGCTTGCCGCGCTCGCGCGCTCGTTGCGCCGCGCTCCAGCCGGCGTGCAGACGGTCGGCGGAGGTGACGGCCAGCAGCCCGACGTCGCGGCGGTCCTCGCCGAGCATGCCCACCGCCTCGATGGCCTCCGGCGCCACCACGCCGCTGTAGGCGACGACCACCTGGGCGTTCGGGCCGGGGCGGCGCAGCCAGTAGGCGCCTTGGACGATGCCGCTCTCCAGCTCCTCGTCCATCGTCCGGACCGGCTGCTCCAGCACGCGCGAGGACAGGCGCAGATACACCGAACCGCCGGTCTCGTCGCGCAGCCAGTTCCGCTCGTCCGGCTCGCCTTCGCCCTCCCGCTGCATGTAGTCGAAGGCCCAGCGCATGGTGACGGCCAGCTCGTCGGCGAAGGCCGGCTCGAAACAAGCCAGCCCGTCCTGGGCCATGCCGACCAGCGGCGTGGCGATGGACTGGTGCGCCCCGCCCTCCGGGGCCAGCGTCACTCCGGACGGCGTGGCCACCAGCAGGAACCGTGCGTCCTGATAGCAGGCGTAGTTCATCTGGTCCGCCGCCCGCATCACGAAGGGGTCATAGACGGTGCCGATGGGCAGCAGCCGCTCCCCGAACAGCGAATGCGACAGGCCCAGCGCCGACAGCAGGATGAACAGGTTGGACTCGGCGATGCCCAGCTCGAAATGCTGGCCGTCGGGGGAGAAGTCCCAGGTGTAGGTGGACGGGATGCGCTCCTTCTTGAACAGGTCGGCCAGCGCGCTCTTGGCGAACAGGCCGCGGCGGTTCACCCAGGCGCCGAGGTTGGTGGACACCGTCACGTCCGGCGCGGTCGTCACGATGCGCTCCGCCAACTCCGTCTTTTCGCGCCCCAACTCGTTCAGGATCAGGCCGAAGGCCGCCTGGGTGGATAGCGCCTTCTGCGCCGGGGCCGTCAGAGCCGTAGGCACCGGGACCGCCGCCGCACCATGGCGCCGCCGCCCTTTGGCCGCGAAGGGCACCCGCTTCAGGAAGGCGTCCAACTCCGCCGCCGGCCGGCTCAGCCCTTCGAAGCGGTCCCATTCATGGCCCGGACGGACGGCGTTGGCGGCGCGGAACGCCTCCATCTGCGCCGGGGTCATCAGGCCGGAATGATTGTCCTTGTGCCCGGCCAGCGGCAGCCCGGCGCCCTTGATGGTGTAGGCGATGAAGCAGACGGGCCGGTCGTGCGTGCGCGCCTGGGCGAAGGCGTCGAGCAGTGAGGGCAGGTCGTGGCCGCCGAGATTGCCCATCAGAAGGGCCAGCTCCTCGTCGTTGCGGCGCTCGATCAGGCGGGTGACCGGCCCCTGGTCGCCCAGATCGTCGAGCAGCCGTTTCCGCCACGCCGCTCCACCCTGGTAGGTCAGTGCGGAATAGAGTTGGTTCGGGCACCGGTCGATCCAGTCGCGCAGGCGCTGACCACCCTCCTCCTGGAAGGCCGCCTGCATCAGCGCGCCGTATTTCAGGATCACCACGTCCCAGCCGAAGGCGCGGAAGATGTTCTCCAGCCGCTCCCACAGACCTTCGCGGATCACCGCGTCCAGGCTCTGGCGGTTGTAGTCGACGATCCACCAGGTGTTGCGCAGACCGTGCTTCCAGCCTTCCTGAAGGGCTTCGAAGATGTTGCCCTCATCCATCTCGGCGTCGCCGACCAGCGACACCATGCGCCCCTCGGGCAGGTCCTTTGCCCAGCCCTTGGCCTTCACATAGTCCTGCACCAGCGAGGCGAAGAGCGTCTGCGCCACCCCCAGCCCGACCGAGCCGGTGGAGAAGTCCACGTCGTCCACGTCCTTGGTCCGCGACGGGTAGGATTGGGCGCCCTTGAAGCCGCGGAAATTCTCCAGATTCCCGCGCGTCTGGTTGCCCAGCAGATACTGGATGGCGTGGAAAATCGGGCTGGCGTGCGGCTTCACCGCCACCCGGTCCTCCGGGTGCAGGGCCTGGAAATAGAGCGCCGTCATGATCGTCGCCAGCGAGGCCGAGGACGCCTGATGCCCGCCGATCTTCAACCCGTCCTGGTTGGGGCGGACATGATTGGCGTTGTGGATCGTCCAGGACGCGAGCCAGAGAACCTTGCGCTCCAGCTCGCGCAGGCAGGCGAGGTCGGCGTGGTTCGGAACGGTCGCGTCCATGTCTGTTCCCCTCTTGACGGAGCGGCGGTCGATGATCGGTGAAGCCTATCATTTGTGCCGCGGCAGGAGTTTGCAAAGTGGCGCCGGAAACGCCGCTGGTTTAGCATTGGATTGCGCAAAACGGCTGATGGCAGCATGAAATGCCAAAAATCAAACTCGATCGCATCGACTGGAAGATCCTGGCCCTGCTCCAGCAGGACGGGCGGATGCCCAACAACGAGCTGGCGGAGCGCGTCGGCCTGTCGCCGTCACCCTGCCTGCGCCGGGTCAAGGCGCTGGAGGAGGCGGGCGTCATCACCCGCCACGTCGCGCTGGTCGATCCCGCCGCGGTCGATCTGCCGGTGAACGTCTTCGTCAGCGTCAGTCTGGAGCGGCAGGTGGAGGAGCGGATCGACGCCTTCGAGGCCGCCGTGATGGCGCTGCCGGAGGTGATGGAATGCTATCTGATGACCGGCGACGCCGATTACCTGCTGCGCGTGGTGGTCCCCGATCTCGCCAGCTACGAGCGCTTTCTCAAGGAGCATCTGACACGGATTTCCGGGGTCGCCAACATCCGGTCCAGCTTCGCACTGAAGCAGGTGCGCTACCGCACGGCCTTGCCGCTGGGTCATCTGGCGGAATGAGCGGAGCGACCGCATATCGATGGAAATCGAAGCACTCGCACCGAGAATATTGATTAGATCTTTAAGTATTTTCTCTTTTATCGTTGAGCTTTCAAAATGAATGTATCATTTTTTCAATTCAAGGGCGCGGCTTGATGGGGGAAAGGATGTCGAACGTTTCCTTGACCAGTGCGATCTCTTCAGTCTCGGCGCATCCGACGATGCCGTCCGCCAAGCCGCCGGTGGGCCGGGCCAGGGAGGACGAAGCCGACACCGGCAGCGGGAAGGCCGACCAAGTGGCTTTGAGTCCGCTGGCGTCGGCCTTGAAAGGTGACGCGCTGTCGTTGTTCAGCAATTTATCCGGCAATGACCGAAGCGCCTTGGGTCTCTTCGTTTCATCCGGCCAAATGTCGTCCGATGAAATGAACGATGCGCTTTCGGGGAAACTGAAGGAATCCCGCAGCCAGACCTTCTGGAAGAGCGCCGTCGAAGCGGGTGTCAGACAGGAAACCGAAAACCAGAAGAAAATCAGATTGCTTTCGGAAAGCATCGAAGCACGGCTGTCCGCCATCGATAAAATAGCAAGTTCGGCGTCACGCCTGGATCAGGCCGTGGCGATCACGAGCGAACTGCGACGCTCAATGTGGGAACGCAGCTCACTGATGAGTCAAGCGGACGAAGGCGCGACCACCGTGAAGTTGACGGCGGAATTTGCCTTGAACAAGATGGCGCGGACCGACTCGGAACGCGCGGCGGGGGACAAGCTCAGCGCTCTGGGCTTCAAGTCCGAGAGCTTCGATCAGTTGTTGAAGGACACGGCGGTCAAGGACATCGCCGCCATGTGAGCGATGCCCCGCTGTGACAACCGGCGCCTGCCGGCCGTATTCCCGCTGCCAACGCGTTCGGCATCCCGTCGTCCGGAACGCCCATGACGTTCGCAATGGAAGACCTGGGCCGCGTTTTGCCATAAAGAGTATTGGAACAGGGGCGCGCGGCGAATTTTCCCGCTGACAGACCCCGACCAACAGGCAAAGGCATCGGGAAGCAGGACGGGATGATGGACTGGGACAAGTTGCGGGTGTTCCATGCTGTGGCCGAGGCCGGCAGCTTCACCCACGCCGGCGAGGCCCTCAACCTCAGCCAATCGGCGGTCAGCCGGCAGATCAGCGCGCTGGAGGACAGCCTCGGCGTTCCGCTGTTCCATCGGCACGCCCGCGGGCTGATCCTGACCGAGCAGGGCGAGTTGCTGAATCACGCGGCGCGCGACATCTTCGCGAAGCTGTCGATGACCCAGGCGATGCTGAGCGAGAGCAAGGACGCCGCCAAGGGGCCGTTGAAGGTGACGGCCACGGCGGCCTTCGGTTCGACATGGCTGACCCCGCGCATCGGAGAATTCCTGGCGCTCTACCCGGACATCCAGCTCACCCTGCTGATCACCGACACGGAGTTGGATCTGGGCATGCGCGAGGCCGACGTGGCGATCCGCGTCAGCCCACCGCGCCAGCCCGACCTGATCCAGCGGCATCTGATGACCTTCCGCTCTCACCTCTACGCGCACCGCCGCTACCTGGACCGGAAGGGAGAGCCGCAGACGGTGGCCGATCTCGCCTCGCACGACTTGGTGACCTATCCGCAGGAACTGCGCCCGCCCTTCGCCAACACCCACTGGCTGCGCGATCTGGTGACCGATCCGGTGGCCCGCGACCGGACGGTTCTTCAGGTTAACAACCTGTACGCGATCTTCCGCGCCGTGGAGAGTGGGCTGGGCGTCGGCTCGCTGCCCGATTATCTGGTGACCGGCCTGGACGATGTTGTTCGGGTGCTGCCGGATCAGTCCGGGTCGAAGGTGGACGCCTTCTTCGTTTATCCGGAGGAGTTGCGCCATTCCAAGCGCATCGCGGTCTTCCGCGACTTCCTGGTCAAAAAGGTTGCGGAAAGCCAATTCTAATTCCCGCTCAGCGGGTTGGCCAACAAGGGGCGCGGCGCCGGACAGGGCCGTGCCCCTTTGTTCTTTCGCCCATTCGGCTTTGGCCGGCGGCGGGGCGAACCCCGTTTTCGTGTTGGGCCGATGCAAGCACCGCGCGCTTCGAAGACGAACCGCGCAATCCGCGTCCGGCGTTCAAGCGGATTCGGCGATCGGTTCGGCCGGAGTGGAATCGCTGTCGAACAGGTCGGGGAAGCGCCGGGCCAGATCGGGCAGGGAGTTCAGAATCTCGCGCAGATGCACGCGCATGGCAGCCTCGGCGGCGTCGGGGCAGCGCGCCCGGATGCCCTCGACGATCTGCTCGTGCTGGGCGATCAGCCGGTCCAGCGGAGTCGCCTGGGGCAGGCTGAGGTAGCGCACGCGGTCCATCTGGGCCTTGGTTTCCTCCACCACCCGCCAAGCGTATTCGCAGTCGACCCCCAGCGCGATGGTGCGGTGGAAGGCTTCGTCCAGATCCAGGAAGGCCGCTGGGTTGGTGCTCGTGGCGGCGTCGCGCTGCGCCTTTAGGTTGGCCTCCAGCTCCGCGACGGCGCGGGCCGGCAACCCCTCGCCGGCCTTGCGGGCCACGGCCAGTTCCACCGCCTCGCGGACGAAGCGGGCGTCCATTACCTGCTTGGCCGAGATCTTGACGACGAAGGTGCCGCGCTGCGGGCGGATGACCACCAGTCCGGACTCGCTCAGCTTGATGAAGGCCTCGCGCACCGGCTGGCGGCTGACGCCCAACTGCCCCGCAACCTCCTGCTCGGACAGCGGCTGGCCGGGCTGAAACTGCATCGTCACGATGGCGTGGCGCAATTCCCGAAAGACGCGGCGCGCCACGGGCTCGGTCGAATCCGGCTCGATCCTCCTCAGCATGCTCCCCCCAATCCCTTCTTTTTTCCGTCCGCCCTGCCGTTGCCCGCCCGGACGATCCTGTACAGCGGATTCATCCTGCACCGTTCGCAAGCCCATGGACAACACCATTCTTGTATACTACCATACCAGTCGCGTATCGAACAATCGCCTCCGTGCAAGAGGCGTTGTCCTCAAAGGGAGGAAACATGAGCATCATCACTCGTACTTGGCGCGTCGCCGCCCTCGGCTTTGCGCTGGCCACTGTCGCCGGCGGCGCGCTGGCCGCCGATTACACGCTCAGCGTCAACACGGCGCTGGCCCAGCAGGACCCGCTCTACAAGGGGCTGGAGGAGTTCAAGAAGAACGTCGAGGCGCGGTCCGGCGGCAAGATGGCCGTCCGCCTGTTCCCCGGCTCGCAGCTCGGCAAGGACGAGGACGTGCTGGAGCAGGCCCGCGCCGGGGCCGGAGTCGCGGTCGTCGTGGACGGCGGGCGCCTCGCCGTCTTCGTGAAGGAGTTCGGCGTTCTGGGCGGCCCGTACCTCGCCCAGGGGTACGACGGCATCCGCAAGGTCGTCACCTCGCCGATGTTCGACCAATGGTCGGACAAGCTGCGCAAGGCGTCGGGCCATCAGGTGCTGTCCTTCAACTGGTGGCAGGGCGAGCGGCACCTGCTGACCAACAAGTCGGTGAAGGGTCCGGAAGACCTCGCCGGCATCCGCATGCGCACGCCGGGCGCTCCGGTGTGGATGGAGACGATCCGCGCCATGGGCGCCACCCCGACCCCGATGGGCTGGTCGGAGGTCTACACCGGTCTGCAGCAGAAGGTGATCGACGGCGTCGAGGCCCAGCATCCGGCCAGCTTCGGTTCCCGTCTGTATGAAGTGACCAACCACGTCACCAAGACCGGCCACATCAACCTGATCACCGGCATCGTGACCAGCGCCGCCTGGTTCGACAAGCTGCCGCCGGAGCAGCAGACGATCCTCAAGGAAGAAGCGCTGAAGGCCGGCGACAGCGCGTCGCGCGCCACCCAGGCATCGCTCGCCGACTTCGAGAAGCAGATGAAGGACAAGGGCATGACGATCGAGGAGATCGACGTGACCCCGTTCCGCAAGGCCACCGCGCCGGTCTACGAGAAGCTGGGCTACGCGGAACTCCACAAGGAAGTGGAAAAGCTGCTGCAGAACTGACGCGGGGTTCGGTTCGCGCTGACCTTGCTCCCTCCCTGATCCTCCCCCGCTTACGCAGGGAAGGGGACAAATTCTCCCTCCCCTGCGTAAGCGGGGGAGGGCCGGGGCGGGGCAATGCTTCCTAAATCCAAGCCGTCCGCCGCCATCAAGGGACCGCCATCATGTCGTCCTTGTTTCACAAGGGGGAAGCCTTCCTGGCGATGCTTCTCCTCGCCGCCATCGTCCTGCTCGTCTTCGCCGCCGGCGTTATGCGCTGGTTCGGCCATCCCCTGGTCTGGTCGGTGGACGTGGCGCAGCTCCTGTTCGTCTGGGTCGCCTTCCTCGGCGCCGACATGGCGCTGCGCAAGCGCGCCCACATCGGCATCGACTATCTGGTCAAGCGTCTTCCGGCCTCCAGCCGGGCCATGCTCGATTTGGTGCTCGGTGTGCTGGTCCTCGCCTTTCTCATCACCATGACGGTGATGGGCTACCGGCTGACCATGCTGAACCTGGAGCGCCAGTTCGGCGACAGCGGCATCAGCTACGCCTTCGTGACATCGGCGGTGCCGGTGGGCTGCCTGCTGCTGGCTGTCACGCTGACCGGCCAGATCCTGGAAACGCTGCGCGAGCTGCGCAGCCATCCCAAACCGGTCTTCGCGCCGGCCCCCAAGGCCGGCGACATCGAGGAGGTCGTGCCGTGACCCTTCTTGCCGTCACCTTCTTCGCGCTGATGGCCTTCGGGCTTCCGATCGCCTTCGCCATCGGCATCGCCGGCTTCTCCTTCTTCGCCACGAACGACATCATCCCGATGTCCATCGGGGTGCAGCAGGTCGCCTCGGCCTCGCAGAGCTTCCCGCTGCTGGCCGTGCCCTTCTTCGTGCTGGCCGGTCACATGATGAACCGGACGGGCATCACCAGCCGGCTGATCAACTGCTCCAACGTGCTGGTCTCCTGGATGTCCGGCGGGCTGGCGCAGGTCTGCATCGTGCTGTCCACCCTGATGGGCGGCGTCTCCGGCTCGGCGGTGGCCGACGCGGCGATGGAGGCCCGCATCCTCGGCCCCAGCCTGATCGCCCGCGGCTATTCGAAGGGCTTCACCTCGGCGGTCATCGCGGTCGGCTCGCTGATCACCGCGACGATCCCGCCCAGCCTGGGACTGATCCTCTACGGCTTCGTCGGCAACGTGTCGATCGGGCGACTGTTCCTGGCTGGCGTCATTCCGGGCTTCATGATGATGGCCGGGCTGATGCTGACGGTTTGGCTGATCGCGCGCCGTCGCGGCTATCGCCCGGAAATGGCCGAGCGGCCGACCCTGCGCGCCGTGTGGCGGGCGGTGGCCGACGCGAAATGGGCGCTGCTGTTCCCGGTGGCCCTGCTGTTCGCCATCCGCGGCGGCCTGTTCACCCCGTCGGAGGTCGGCGCCTTCGCCGTCGTCTACGCCGCCGTCGTCGGCTTCCTGCTGCACCGGGAGCTGACTTGGGCCGCGGTGGCCGAGGCGCTTCAGGAAGCGGTGGTGGACACCGGCCTGATCATGCTCATCATCCTGTTCTCGGGCATGGTCGGTTACGCCATCATCTTCGAGCAGGCGCCTCAGTCCATCGCCGAGGCGATGACCCAGCTCACCACCAACCCGCTGCTGGTGGTCGCGCTGATCCTGGTCTTCCTGTTCATCGCCGGGCTGTTCGTGGAAAGCACGGTGCTGGTCCTGCTGCTGACGCCGATCTTCCTGCCCATTGTGACGCCGCTGGGCGTCGATCCGGTGCATTTCGGCATCCTGATGATGACCATCGTCACGCTGGGTTCGATGACGCCGCCGGTGGGTGTGGCAATGTATACGGTGTGCAGCCTGCTCGACTGCCCGGTCGAGGAGTATGTAGTCGAATCGCTGCCCTTCGTCGGCACCATTGTCCTGCTGGTCGCCGTGCTGACGCTGTGGCCGGGGCTGGTGCTGTTCCTGCCGAACATGCTGATGTAAGGGAAGGGGGGCTTGTCTTGGGATGGGGCGCTGATATACTAGTATATGGCGCTCCGATCTCTCGGCGGACCCACGGCCGGTCCGGGCACACCAAGCCCCGTCCATGGAGCGTCCTTGTCATTGTGGAAACGGGGCAGGGCCGCGTGTGAAGGGCAAACGTCAAGGGGCGGTCCGGGCAGGGCCGCCCCTTCGCACTTCCAGACGCTCTATTTGCCTTTCACCATGCCCCAGAGCGGCTCGATCACCTTGTGCACCAGGGGGATCAGCAGGGCGCCCAGCAACAAGCCGAACACCCCGGCCCCGGCCGCCCCGACCAGCCATTCCACCGCGGCCTTCGCCGCCGGCACGGCCTCTCCCGCCGCTACGGCGGCGCCATGGATCGCGTGCCCGACCGCGGTCAGGCCGAAGCCCTCCAGCCCATGGATGACGATGCCGCCGCCGACCCACAGCATGGCCGCGGTGCCGACCAGGGCGAGCAGCTTCAGGAAGACCGGCATCCCCTTGACCAGCCCACGCCCGATCGCCTGGGTGACCGGGGCGAGCGTTCGGTCGGCCCCGCCCGGAGCGCCGGGGGAGAGGGTGCGCAACCCCAGGAGGCTGGCCGCCGGACGCCCGTTCTGCGCCAGCGACAGGCCGACGTCGTCCGCCTTCACGATCAGCGCCACCGCGCCATAGACCAGCGCCGTGATTCCCACCCCGACGATGGCAAGGACGGCGGCCTGCATCCAGAAGGACGAGGTTTCGGCGGCGACTGTGGACAGGACGATGGCCATGATCTCCGCCGACAGGATCAGGTCGGTCTTGATGGCGCTGTTGACCTTCTCCCGCTCGAACTGCGCGGCGTCCTGCCCCGCGGTGCCTGGTCCCTCCGCGTCGTGATGCGCCGCGTGGGGGCGCAGTGCCTCCCAGACCTTCTCCGCACCTTCGTAGCAGAGAAAGCCGCCGCCCAGCATCAGCAGCGGCGTGATCGCCCAGGGCGCGACGAGGCTGAGCGCCAGCGCCAGGGGCAGCAGGAACACCAGCTTGTTCTTCAGCGAGCCCAGCGCGATCTTGCCGATGATCGGCAGTTCACGGTCGGCGGTGAAGCCGACCATGTAGCGCGGCGTCACCGCGGCGTCGTCCACCACCACCCCGGCGGCCTTGGCCCCTGCCCGCGCCGCCTGTCCGGCGGCATCGTCCAGCGAGGCGGCGGCGACTTTCGCCAACCCGGCCACATCGTCCAGCAACGCGATCAATCCTGTGCTCAAGGCTTTGGCTCCCCTCCGTATCGGCGTCCATGGAGCAGACAACGCCGCCGGGGGCAAGCCGGACCTTCGGAGGGGCGGTCAGTCGTCGGTCAACTGATCGGCGGTGAGCATGTGGACATCCGGGTCCGGCGTGTCCCGGCCGTCGTCCAGGTAAAGCACCCGGTCCACCAGCACCAGGACGCGCACGCCGTCCACCGGGACGACGCTCAGCCGCCGGTTGATGACGGCGTTGCGGAAGGCCACGGCCCGGTCGTTGTAGGTGACCGACAGGACGTCGTTCGTTCCTTCCAGCATGGGCAGCGCGTAGCGCTCCATCATCTCCGCGGTCAGCCCGTCGATGCGTGGCAGCAGGGAGGAACCGACGATGTCGAAGCGGTGCCGCTCGATCCAGCGGGCCAGCGGCGGGGACACAGCCTGAGCGATCAGGCCGGGTGTGTAGAGGGTGCATTTCTCGCCCATGCTCCGCACCATCGCCTTCAGGCCGAGGAAGGTGGGATGGTGCCGGAAATGGCCGGTCAGCACGTCGCGCAACAGCGCCTGCTCCCGCGGGTCGGGCAGGGCGGCGCCGGATTCCCAGCGGGCGACGGTTTCCTCGGTGGTGGCCAGCATGACGGCGAACTGTGCCGTGGTCAGGCCGTGCAGCCTTCGCAACGCGCGCACGATCTGCGGCCACTCATGCACCGGCACAGACGGCTCTCCAGATTATCTCCAGGGGTAATGATCGGAGAATACGCGATTCCCCGGCAAACACATACGCAATCATGTGGGAGAAGTCATACCGGAGTATCCAAAATTTTGGTTCGCCAAGCTGACTGTTCCGATCCTAAACGCTTGAGGCAGCTGTAATTTTTCGGTCTTGCTGATCTGCGGGCATAGCGCTTCTGGTATCGGGTATACCACGGCACAATAACCCCATCAGCAAAGAGGAGACACATCATGGCTTACGCTTCCGCCCATCACAGCCATCACGACGGCCTTCTGTCGAACATCGCCAAGGGTGTTACGGAATTCGCCAGCGCTTGGTTCTCGGCCACCCCGCTGTATATCGTATACCAGACGGTGTCGTCCGGCACCTACGCTCCGGCGGCCAGCACCTCCACGCTCGACCTGCCGACGCTGATGCGCGAATGACCGGCGCCAGGGCCTTCCGGCCCCACGACGCGGCGGCCCGCCCATCCGGGCCGGAAAAAAGGACCGACTCCTCCGGAGCGGTCCTTTTTCGTTTTGTGCGCTGTTTTATCCGGCGACGGTGAAGGTTGTCGGCGGCTTGCCTTGGCGCTGGCGCTCCAGCATCGTCAGCAACGCCTGATCGAGAAGGCGCGTGTAGGCGTTCATGTCGAACAGCGTCCCGCCGTCGCGCTCGGCGCGCAGCCTTTTCCGAACGGCGTCGAGACCGGCGCGGTTGTTCGCCCAATGAAGAACCGCGCTTTCGTAGTGCGCCAGGGATTCCATCACGAAGTCGGGAAGGCCCGCGGTGTGGAGCAGACTGGCGGCGACGCGCGATTGCAGCGTGTGTCCCGGGCACGTCACCAGCGGAAGCCCCACCCACAGCGCGTCGCTCGCCGTCGTGTGGGCGCCGTAATGCAGGGTGTCCAGCATCAGGTCGGCGTTCTGGAGCCGGGACAGGTGATCGTCCAGGGTCGGCGCCCAGGGCGCGAAAACGACGCGGTCCGCGGCGATGCCCGCCGATTGGGCGGCTCTAAGCAGGTTCCGCTCGGCCTCCGCCGTCGCATGGGCAAGCCACAGCACCGCTTCGGGGATTTTGTGCAGCAAGGCCATCCAGACGGCCCAGATCTCGGGCGTGATCTTGTAGGCGTTGTTGAAGCAGGCGAGCACGAAGCCATCCGCCGGAAGACCGCAGGCCGACCGCGGCGGGGGCGGCGGGACTCCATGACGCCGGTCCCGCGGCAGGAAGCAGCGCGGCATCCGGGCAACCGCCTCGGTGAAGCCGTTTTCCAGTTCCGGCGGCAGGGAGACGGGATCAGCGACGATGTAGTCGATCCAGGGCGCGCCCATGGTGCCTGGATAACCCAGGAACTGGACCTGCACCGGTGCCGGCCGGGCGGCAAGGATGTGCGGCCGCGGGTGGCCGGTGTAGCCCTTGAGGTCGATCAGAATGTCGACGCCATCCCGCCGGATCGCTTCGGCGGCCTCCTCCGCGGTCAGGGGATCGATGTCGATGAAACGGTCGACGCCCTCGCGGATGCGGCCACGCTCGACGCTGTCGTCATCCGGCCCGTAGGTGTAGGCGAGCACGCGGAAGCGCGAGCGGTCATGCAACTCCAGCACCTCGGCCAGCAGCTGCGCGACCGGATGCTGGCGGAAATCGTTCGACAGGTAGGCGATGGTGGCGACGCCCGTCCTGCCGGGCTTCGTCTTCAGCCGCACCGGCTTCGACCGGATCGTCTGCGCGTGCGCCCGCGCCGCCGCCAGGAGCGACCGGGCGGACACGCGGTGGGACAGCATCATGGAGGCCTGGACCGGCACGCCCTGCGCGGCGATGGAGTCCAGCGCGACCGCGTCGTCGTCGAAGCTGGACCAGTCGCAGGACCGTTGCTTTGTCTGGATCAGTCCAACCGTCGCGGTCGGGTTCCCGGGTGCAATCCTCAGCGCGCGGCGGTAGGCGTCCGCGGCGGCGGCCAGCTTGTCCTGCCCCTTGAGGGCGGTCCCCAGATTGAACCACACCGCCGGGGCGTTCGGCGCCAATGCCGCCGCCTGATGGGCCAGACGCTCCGCCTCCGCAAGGCGTCCCAATTGGAACAGCGCCGCCGAGAGGCTGAGCAGCGTGTCCGGACTCGCCGGGTGCAGCGACCGCGCCTGTTCGAGCATCCCGGCGGCCCGGTCGTAGGCGGCCATCCTGAACAGGGTGTTGCCGATGTTGAGCAGGATTCCGGGGTGATGCGGGTCGCAAAGACGCGCCCGCTCGAACGCGCTCAAGGCGTCGTCGTAGCGCTGGCTTCCGAAGGCGGCGTTGCCGGCCGCCGCATGGAGGTCCCGTCCGAACCCCGCGATCTGCGGAGTCAGGGCGGCGCCCCTGGTCGCTTGTTCGAACAACGTGACGGCGCGCCCCAGATCGCCTTTCTGGGCCAGGGCCAGTGCGTCCGACAGTTTGCGCATGTCCGGCGCGGAGAGACCGCCGGACTGCCTGTTCTTGTTCATGGTCGATACAACCCGGATTGCTTCGGTTCACGCAACACACCGAACCGGGCTGCGCCCGTCGCAGTCCGGTTCGTGCGAGCCGCACCGCCACCGCGACGCGCTCCATAAGGTTATGCTAACGCGGCGCCACCCCGGGGAGGAGAGCGTTGTCGTCGGACCTGCTTCCACACGCGGACCGTGCCGGGACCGTCAGGCGTCCCCGGCGATCTCCGCCAGAAGCTGGACCTGGAAGGACAGCAGGAAAGCCGCCCGCTCCTGCGCCCGCGCCCGGCCGGCCGGGGTCTGCATGGTGTTGGGAAGCAGCAGCAGCTTCGCCTTGAAATGGTCCAGCGCGTATTGCAGGTCGTCCAGCGGGCGGGTCTCGGCCATCGGGTCCTCGCCGTGGAACAGCGCCCGCTTCATCAAGCCGGAGGTGGCGAAGCAGCGGGCGATGCCGATGGCCCCCAGGCTTTCCAGCCGGTCGGCGTCCTGGACCAGCTTCGCCTCGATGGTCAGCGGCGGGATGCCGGCGGAGTAGCTGTGCGCCTCGATGGCGTGGCGGGTGGCGGGGATCAGCGCGTCCGGGAAGCCCATGCCGCGCAGAACCTCCTCCGCCCGGTCCGCCGACAGGCGGGAGGCGCGGCTGCGGTCCGGATGGTCCTTGGGCACGTTCACGATGTCGTGGAGCAGGGCCGCGGCCAGCACGACGAGCATGTCGGGTGGCGGTCCGCCCTCCCGTTCGGCCTCCGCCGCGGCCAGAGCCTTGGCGGTGCGCCAGACGCGAAGAAGATGGTCGATGTCGTGGGCCGGGTCCTCGGCCGCGTTGGAACGCAGCCATGTGGTGATGGAGCTTTCCCAAACATCGACATCGCTGAGCACAACATCTTTTGGCATGAGCGCTCGTCCTCTTTCGTGCTTTTTACATAATATGGGGATGGGCAGGGCTGTTGTCCCGAAATCATTTGTGGGCGGGCATCCCCCACCCCGAATCGGGACTCCCAAATCAGGCCCCCCTTATCCGGAATGGTTGCGTCGCGCCGAATGCCCGATGACCACGGGCCGTCCCGCCGTTAAGGTGACGCCCGCCCGGAACGGGCCGACCGACAGGCAGAGGGGAGACATGCAGCCGATCATTCAGGTGCGTGGGCTGGAAAAGACCTACGCCACCGGCTTCCAGGCGCTGAAGGGGGTCGATCTCGACATCCGCCGCGGCGAGATCTTCGCCCTGCTGGGACCGAACGGGGCCGGCAAGACGACGCTCATCAGCACCGTCTGCGGCATCGTCAACGCCACCGCGGGCACCGTGACGGTCGACGGGCACGATATCGTACGCGACTGGCGCGCCGCGCGCTCGCTGATCGGCCTCGTCCCGCAGGAGCTGACGACCGAGGCGTTCGAAAGCGTCTGGGCAACCGTCAGCTTCAGCCGCGGGCTGTTCGGCAAGCCGCCCGATCCTGCCCACATCGAGAAGGTGTTGAAGGACCTGTCCCTCTGGAACAAGAAGGACAGCAAGGTCATGGCGCTGTCCGGCGGCATGAAGCGCCGCGTGATGATCGCCAAGGCCCTGTCGCACGAGCCGCGCATCCTGTTCCTCGACGAGCCGACCGCCGGGGTGGACGTGGAGCTTCGCCGCGGCATGTGGGAGATGATCGGGCGGCTGCGCGACAGTGGCGTGACCATCATCCTGACCACCCACTACATCGAGGAGGCGGAGGAGATGGCCGACAGCATCGGCGTCATCTCCAACGGCCGCATCGTGCTGGTCGAGGACAAGGCCGCGCTGATGCGCAAGCTCGGCAAGCGGCTGTTGACCCTGCAGCTCCAGAACCCGCTGGGGTCCATCCCGGCGGAGCTGGCCGGCTACCCCCTGACCCTGTCCGGCGACGGGCGTGAGCTGGTCTACAGCTTTGACACGCAGGACGACCAGACGGGCATTGCCCGGCTTCTCCGCAAGCTGGGCGACCACGGCATCGATTTCACGAACCTGCACACCGAGGAAAGCTCCCTCGAGGAGATCTTCGTCAGCCTTGTGAAGGAGCGGGCATGACCTCCCCCATCAACCTTCATGCGGTCAAGGCCATCTACCTGTTCGAGTTGGCCCGCACCTGGCGCACGCTGTTCCAGAGCATCGCGGCGCCGGTCATCTCGACCTCGCTCTACTTCATCGTCTTCGGGGCGGCCATCGGCGGGCGCTTCACGGCGGTGGACGGGGTGAGCTACGGCGCCTTCCTGGTGCCCGGCCTCGTCATGATGTCGGTGCTGACGGAAAGCGTGTCCAACGCCTCCTTTGGCATCTACATGCCGCGCTATTCCGGGACGATCTACGAGGTGCTGTCGGCGCCGATCTCGGCCTTCGAGACGGTGCTCGGCTATGTCGGGGCGGCGGCGACCAAGTCGATGATCCTCGGCGTGCTGATCCTGCTGACCGCCCGGCTGTTCGTGGACTACTCGATCCAGCACCCGTTCTGGATGGTCGCCTTCCTGGTGCTGACCTCGGTCACCTTCAGCCTGTTCGGCTTCATTCTGGGTGTCTGGGCGGACGGCTGGGAGAAGTTGCAGATCGTACCGATCCTGGTCATCACGCCGCTGGCCTTCCTCGGCGGCAGCTTCTACTCGATCAGCATGCTGCCGCCGCTGTGGCAGAAGATCACCCTGTTCAACCCGGTCGTCTACTTGGTCAGCGGCTTCCGCTGGAGCTTCTACGGCCAGGCCGACGTGCCGGTGGGGATCAGCCTCGCCATGACCGCGCTGTTCCTGGCACTCTGCCTGACGGCGGTCTGGTGGATTTTCCGCACCGGCTACAAGCTGAAGAACTGACCGGTCCGGACGGCGGGGATCACGCCCCGCCGTCCGGTTTCCCGCTGCCCGACTTTCCTTTGTCCAGCATCCCGTGGGCACGGTGCCACTCCTCCAGGGATTCCGGCGGGTAGTCGTCGCTGCGCTCGTCCCCCGGCCCCGCCTCGACCGGGACCCAGTTGGCCTTCGACCCCAGCATCATGTGGACGTGGGCCGGCGCCTCCGGCAGGGGGCTGTCGATTGCGCTGGCGAAGGGGTGGACCAGCTCCGGCCAGCGCGGGTCGCTCACCCACAGGGCGGAGCCGCAGCGCGCGCAGAAGCGCCGCTCGCCGGGGCTTTCCTCCCCGTCGATGCGGGCGTGGAAGACGGTGATGTGCTCCGCCCCCGTCACCGCCAGCGTGTCGGCCTTGGCCCCCAGATTGATGGCGTAGCCGCCCCCGCCCGCCGTCTTGCGGCAGATCGAGCAGTAGCAGCGCAGGTAGGGGGCCGGCGCGTAGGCGTCCACCGAGAATCGCACCGCGCCGCAGTGGCAGGACCCGTCCAGCTTCATCCGTCCTCTCCTCCGATCCTCGGGCGCCCGGCCGCGGCGCCGCATCCGTCCAACCCTCCCGGTTCGGGAAAGTTTCCGAGGGACGCGGCGTCGTTTCAAGTCACGGATGGCAGTAGGGCAGGCAATCGCATGCGCGCCTCATGAACCCTCTCCCCTCCGGGGAGAGGGGATTTCGCCGGCTCTCAGACGTCGACCACCGGGGCCATCGCCTCGGCCATCGCCAGCAGGGCGGCGTCCTGGAAACGCGGCGCCACCAGCTGGACCCCCACCGGAAGCCCGCGCGGCCCGCGGCCGCAGGGCATGGCGAGGCAGGGGACGTGCAGCACCGTCCAGATCGAATTGAAGATGTGATCGCCCGTGCTGTGCAGCCCCTCCGGCGCTTCGCCCGGCGCGGGCGGGGTCAGGATCACGTCGATGGACTCGAACAGGGCGGCGAAGCGCGGCCGGCAATTGTCGGCGACGTCGTAGGCCTCGGTCAGGGTGCGTGCGGTGATGCCGTGGTTGTGCTCGCAATGGTCGGCCAATTCGGGATGCAGCCGGTGGCGGTCGCTGAGGTAAAGGTCGAGGAAGGAGGCCCGCCCCTCGCCGCGGCGGATCACGTCCTGCACCTCGGCCAGGGTCGAGAACGCGTCCGGCAGCTCGAAGGGTACGACCACCGCTCCGGCCTCCTCAAGCCGCCGGGCAGCGAGCAACAGCGCCGCCTCGCCCGCCGGCTCGATGCGCGACCAGACGGGGGAGCGGCAGAGCCCGACGCGCAGGCCCGCCAGGGTGACCGGCGGAGTCGCGCCCATGCCCTCCAGTTGGAACGCCTCGGCCATCAGCGCGAGGTCCGCGACCGAACGCCCGTACCAGCCGAGCGTGTCGAGGGACACCGCGTAGTGCTTCATCCCCTCGCGGCTGACCACGCCCCAGGTCGGCTTGAAACCGTAGATGCCGTTGAAGGCGGCGGGACGGATGTGCGAGCCACCGGTCTGGGTGCCGAAGGCCAGCGGCACATGCCGGTCGCCGACCGCCGCCCCCGACCCGGAGGAGGAGCCGCCCGGCGTGTGGGCGAGGTTGACCGGGTTGCGCGTCGCCGCCTTGCGCCCGCCGGAGGCGAACTCCACCGTGTCGGTCTTGCCCAGCAGGATGCCCCCGGCGCTGCGCGCGATGGACACGCAGGCGGCGTCGCGGGCGGGCCGGTGGCCCTGGAAGATCGGCGAGTTCTGGGTGGTCGGCAGGTCGGCGGTGTCGATCACGTCCTTCACGCCGAAGGGCAGGCCGTGCAGCGGGCCGGCGGCGGGACGCTTGTCGGCCTCCCGCGCGGCGGCCAGCGCCAAGGCGGGATCGACGGTGATCCAGGCGCGCACCTCCGCGTCGCGGGCCGTGATGCGCTCCAGGCAGGAGCGGATCAGCGCCTCGCTGGTCAGGCGGCCGTCGCGGATGGCGTGGGCGGCCGCGCTGGCCGTGAGTTCGAACGGTTCCATGGCGGGTCCTTTCGGTGAGTCAGACGTCAGGCGGGCAGGGCAGGGCGCTGGCGGTGGTGGTCGGTCACCGCCTGGAACGCCATCCCGGCGCGGAAGACCAGGGGCTCGTCGAACCAGCGCCCGACGATCTGCATGCCCACCGGCATCCCGTCGCCGTCGAAGCCGCAGGGCACCGACATGGCGGGCAGGCCGAGCGCGCCGAAGCCGTAGGTGAAGCGGCTGACCGCCCGCGTCGCCTCGATCATGTCGGCGCTGTCGTAAATGCGCGGGGCCACGATGGGGGTGGTCGGGGTGAGGATCAGGTCCACCCGCTCGAACAGCGTGCGGAACCGCAGCTTCCAGGAGGCCAGCCAACGCCGCGATTCCGCGTACTGCACGCCGCTCACCGGCAGGCCGAGCTGCAGGCGGCGCAGCACCTCCGGCCCGATGGACTCCGGGGCGGTCTCCATCTTGTCGAGGTGGTATTGCGCCATGTCGGCGACGAGCAGCGAGAAGGCGGTGCGGGCCTGTGCCACCTCCGCGTCCTCGATGGTGATGTCCACCAGAACGGCGCCGGCCCTCTCCAGCACCGTCGCCGCCGCGCGCACCCGCTCCGCCACCGCGGGCTGGAGGGTGTCGAAGTAGAAGTTGCGCGGAAGCCCGATGCGTTTGCCGGCGATCCCCGCCTTCAAATCCGGCAGGAAATTGCCGAGCGGCACGTCGACCGAATTGGGGTCCTCCAGGTCGTAGCCGGCGATGGCGGCGAAGGCGCGCGCCACGTCGGCGACCGAATAGGCCAGCAGGCCGACGGTGTCGAAATCGACGCTGCACGGGATCATGCCGACGTTGGACACCCGGCCGACGCTGGGCCGCAACCCGACCACCCCGCAGAGCGCCGCCGGGATGCGGATGGAGCCGCCGGTGTCGGTGCCGATGGAGACCCGGCACAGCCCGGCGGCAACCGAGGCCGCCGAGCCGCCGCTCGACCCGCCGGGCACCCGCCCGGTGTCCCAGGGATTCCGGCAGGGGCCGTGATGCTCGTTCTGGTTCGTCGAGCCCAGGCAGAATTCGGACAGGTTGTTGCGCCCGACCAGGATGGCGCCGGCGTCGCGCAGGCGGCGGATCAGCGGAGCGTCCCGATGCCCCATCCGGGCGAAGCGTTCGGAGGAGCCGTAGCTGGTCGTCTCCCCGGCCAGTTCGAAGCAGTCCTTGACGGTGACGGTCACCCCGTCCAGCAGGCCGGGCCAGTCGCCCGCCGCCCGTGCCTCGTCCTGCGCCCGCGCCCGGTGGATCGCCCCGCCGGCGTCCACCGCCAGCAGGGCGTTGACGATCGGGTTCAGGCTCTCGATGCGGGTGAGGCGGGCGCGGGTCTCCGCCTCGCTGACGCCGGGCATGGAGGGGCTGCCGCCGCCGGACCGGGCCGGATGCGTTGTCGAAAGTTCGGACATGCGTTGCTGCTTTCCGCTCGCGTGCCGGATGGCTTCGGACGAACTGCTCCGGCGACGGCCTGTTGAGTCGCTTCGTTGCGCTTAGGGACGGAACCGCCGGATCAGGCGGCGTCCGCCATCGCCAGATGGGCGATGACCGTGTCCAGCGGCATCACGTCGGCGTACTTCTTGCCCATGTCGAACAGGTTGGCGCGGTGCGGCTCCTCCGCCCGGTCGCCGACGCACTCCTCCACGATGATCGGGCGCAGCCCGTGGGCAGAGGCGTCGATCACGCTGGCCCGCACGCAGCCCGAGGTCGTGCAACCGGTGACCAGCAGCGTGTCGACCGCGTTCGCCCGCAGCCAGGACGACAGGGCGGTGCCGAAGAAGGCCGAGGCGTGCTGCTTGCGCACGATGAACTCGTTGGGCAGCGGTGCGACCTCCGGAGCGAAAGCGACGTCGGGCGAGTCGGCGGTCAGGGTCAGCAGCGACGGAATCTTCTCGCCGAACGGGCCGATGCCGCCCGGAGCCTCCGGCGCGATGAAGCAGGCGTGGGCGATCGGCATGCCCAAGGGACGAACATGTCCGAGCAACTTTCCCGTGGCGGTGATGGCGCTGTTGATGTTGAAGCCGCCGAAGGCGTCCTCGCGCGTGAAACCGATCTGGAAGTCGATGATGAGGAGGGCGCACTTGCGACCGAAGCCGAGCGGCTTGCCGATGCCCTGGCGCTCGTAGATGGAAAGATCGCTCATTTCAGGAGGTTCCTTCTTCCGCTGCTGCGCCGCATTACGGGCGCCCAACCAGCATACAACGAGGTTTTTTTGCATTCAAAGTCCATAGTTTCACCATTTCAAACCCGTCTCTGCCCGCCTTTTGCGCAGATATGCATATTGCTGTATTCATAAGCAATGCCACGAAATCCATCATTAAACGGCTGATTTAAAATGATTTATACGCGGACTGCGACAGCCTGTCGCAGGGTGGCACGATTCCTGCGAATTTGGTCGGGCATAAGGGTCCAGCGCAGATTGTGTGCAAAAATAGACCGGACAAATCTCAGCGCTGCCCGTAAAATCTTTGACACAGAGGAGCAGGCTTATGGACGGGATCAATCGCAAGGAACGGGCCGGCCGGATCGAACGGAGCGGCGTCAACCGCCGCCAGTTCGGCACTTTGCTGGCCGCCGGCGCCCTGGTGGCGGGCAGCGGCTGGCCTCTGCCGGCGTCGGCGGCGCCGCCGGTCCTGCGGGTGCGCATCGGCAGCGACATCGGCAACCTGGATCCCGCCCGCATCTTCCAGATCGAGAACCAGACGGTCGCCACCCAGATCTTCAACGGGCTGGTCAAGTATGACGAGGCGAGCAACGCCATCGTCCCCGACCTCGCCACCGGCTGGGACATCTCCGGCGACGGCACCGTCTACAGCTTCGCCCTGCGCAGCGGCGTCACCTGGCACAAGGGCTTCGGCCCCTTCACCTCCGACGACGTGAAATTCTCGTTCGAGCGCGTGCTCGACCCGCAGACCGGCAGCAGCTACAGCGGGCAGCTCGCCTCCATCAAGTCCATCGAGACGCCGTCCCCCGACCGGGTGGTCATCACGCTGAAGGAGCCGAATTCCGGCTTCCTGCACAAGGTGTCGGCCTTCAATCAGGGCTGGATCGTCAGCCGCAAGGCGCTGGGCGAGATCGGCGACAAGGCCTTCGCCCTCAACCCCATCGGCACCGGCCCCTTCGTGTTCCAGAACTGGGCGCCGGGCCGCGAGGTCAAGCTGTCCGCCAACAAGGACTATTTCGCGGGCGCGCCCAAGGTCGAGGAGGTGCAGTTCCGCGTCATCAAGGACGAGACGGCGGCGGCCATCGCCCTGGAGAATGGCGAGATCGACATCTTCTTCGGCCTGCAGCAGCCGGAGGTCATCCAGCGGCTGAAGGGCGGCGGTCTGGTCACCGTGCACGACCGCGACGCCAACCACACGATCAACCTCGTGCTCAACACCTCGATCAAGCCGCTGGGCGACGTGCGGGTACGGCAGGCGATCTACCACGCCATCAACCGCAAGGCGCTGATCGACGGCTTCTTCAAGGGCACCAAGTCGGAGGCCAGCGGTTTCCTCACCCCGGCGTTCCAGGAATTCACCGATCAGGTCCCGCTGTTCCCCTACGACCCGGCGAAGGCCAAGGCGCTGCTCAAGGAGGCCGGGGTGGGTTCCTTCACGCTGGACCTCGTGGCGCCGGGCGCCAACCCCTACGACAAGATCGTCGTGCCGATCGCCAGCGACCTCGCCGCCGTGGGCATCGACGCCAAGATCAAGGTGCTGGAGCGCGGCGCCTACCTCCAGGCGCGCAACAAGGGCACGGTGCCAACCTGCATCACCGGCGTCGTCGGCGCCCCCGATCCGGACAGCCCGATCCTGTCGCTGTTCGCCAAGCCCTCCTTCCCGCCGGGCCTCAACACCGCCCATTACGAGGGCATCGAGGACATGATCGCCGCCGCCCGGCAGGCCCAGGGCGACGCCGCCCGCAAGGAGGTCTACGGGAAGATCCAGGCCAAGGTGATGGGCGACGTGCCGGTGATCCCGCTCTACGCCGACCACCTGTTCATCGCCCACACCAAGAAGGTCTCGGGCTTCGTCCAGAACTCCCTGTTCACGATGAGCGCCTATCCGGTCTCGCTGCTGGAGGCGTGACGATGGACCGGCTTCTTCGCCAACTCTCGCAGCTCGCGATCACGGTGTTCGGCATCGTGACCGTGACCTTCTTCCTGGTCCGGATGATCCCCGGCGACCCCGCCCAGTACATGCTGGGCGACTACGCCACCGAGGAGGCGCTGGCGACGCTGCGCGCCCAGCTTGGGCTCGACCAGCCGGTCTACGTGCAGTACGGGCTCTACGTGCTGCGCGCCGTCACCGGGGATTTCGGGTCGTCGGTGGTCACCGGCCGCCCGGCGCTGGAGGAGATCCTGTTCAGCCTTCCCGACTCCGCGATCCTGGCCTTCGCCGGCCTCGCGGTGGCGGTGGCGATCGGCATCCCGCTCGGCATCCTCACGGCGGAGCGCCAGGGATCGTGGAGCGACATGCTGATCATGATCGTCGCGCTGTTCGGCATCTCCTTCCCGGTCTTCTGGCTCGGCCTCGCCTCGGTCCTGCTGTTCTCGCAGGAGCTGAAATGGTTCCCGGCGCTGGGGGCCAGCTCGGGCGGCGGGTTCCTCACCCACCTGCACCATCTGGTGCTTCCGGCCGGCGTGCTGGGCATCTCAGTCGCGGCCTACATCACCCGCCTGACCCGCTCGGCGATGCTGGAGGTGCTGGGCCAGGACTGCATCCGCGTCGCCCGCGCGATGGGCGTGCCGGAGCGCCGGGTGGTGTGGCGGCTGGCGCTGAAGAACGCGCTGGTGCCGATCCTCGCCATCGTCGGGGTGACCTTTGCCTGGTCGCTGGGCAGCGCCATCCTGATCGAGGTGGTGTTCAGCCGGCCCGGCATCGGCTCGATGATCCTGAAGGCGGTCTCGGCCCGCGACTACCAGCTCGTCCAGGCGGGCGTGCTGGTGCTGGCCGTCGCCGTCGTCCTCGTCAACAGCCTGCTCGACCTCGCCTACGGGCTGGTCGATCCGCGCCTGTCTACACGGTGACCCCATGGCAGCCACAGCAACCCTCTCCGCCTCCGCTTCGGCGCGGCGGTCGTCCCTGATGCGCTACTTCCGCCATCCGGGCTTCCTGATCGGCGTGATCCTGCTGACCCTGCTGCTGATCGTGGCGGTGGCGGCCCCGTGGATCGCCCCGATGTCGCCGCTTGAGACCGACCTCGCCAACACGCTGGCCCCGCCCTCGGCGGCTCATCTCCTGGGCACCGACCAGTTCGGGCGCGACGTGCTGTCCCGCCTGATCTGGGGCACCCGCATCTCTCTCCAGGTCGCCGTCGCGGTGATGGCGCTGTCGCTGTCGCTGGGGATAGTGATCGGCGCCGTCGCCGGCTTCTTCGGCGGCTGGGTCGAGCGGGTGACCGTCTCGATCATCGACATCCTGCTGGCCTTCCCCGGCTTCCTGCTGGCGCTGGCGCTGGTGGCGGCCCGCGGCTCCTCACTGGAATCCGTCATCATCGCCGTGGCGCTGGCCTTCACGCCGCGGGTCGCCGCGGTGATGCGGGCGGTCGTGCTGACCATCAAGCCGCGCACCTACGTCGAGGCGTCGCGGGCCATTGGCATGGGCACGATGCGGCTGCTGTTCCTGCACGTCGTGCCGAACAGCCTGCCGCCGGTGATCGTGGTCGCCACGGTCAGCGCCGCAACCGCCATCCTGGCCGAAGCGGGCCTGAGCTTCCTCGGCCTCGGCGTCCAGCCGCCGGCCCCGACCTGGGGCAACGTCATCGCCGACGGGCAGAGCTTCCTGGCCTCCAACCCGCTGATCTCGCTGTCGGCGGGGATCTGCATCGCGGTGATGGTGGTCGCCCTGAACCTGCTGGGGGACGGCCTGCGCGACACGCTCGACCCGCAGATGCGCCGTTCGTCGGGGCGTGTGCTGTGAGGACGCCCCCCATGCCAAACAAGGCCATGCCGAACCTTCACCCAGTGGCGCCGGTGGCTCCCGTCGCCCCCGCCACGGCTCCCCGCCCGGTCGCGCTGGAGCTGCGCGACCTGACCACGGTCTTTCCCGGCGACGACGGACCGGTCACCGTCATCGACGGCGTGTCGCTCGCCGTGCGGGCCGGCGGCACGCTGGCGGTGGTCGGCGAGTCCGGGTCGGGCAAGTCGATGACCTTCCTGTCGGCGCTCGGCCTCGTCGCGGCGCCGGGCCGCGTCCGCCGCGGGGAGGTGCGGATCGACGGCGCCGACATCCTGCACCAGCCGCCGGAGCGGCTGCGCCGCCTGCGCGGGGCGGTCATTTCGATGATCTTCCAGGACCCGCTGACCGCGCTGAACCCCGTCTTCACCATCGGCGAGCAGATCGTCGAGGTGCTGCGGGCCCACCAGCGCATCGGCCGCTCCGCCGCCCGCGCCCGCGCCATCGAACTGCTGGCCCGCGTCCAGATCCCCGACCCGGCGCGGCGGGTGGACGACTACCCGCACCAGCTCAGCGGCGGGCAGCGCCAGCGCGTGCTGATCGCCATGGCCATCGCCCTGTCGCCGAAGATCCTGATCGCCGACGAGCCGACCACGGCGCTCGACGTGACGGTGCAGGCGCAGATCCTCGACCTGCTCGCCGACCTCCAGGCGGAGACCGGCATGGCGCTGGTCCTCATCACCCACGACCTCGGGCTGGTCGCCAGATACGCCGACGACGTGGCGGTGATGTACGCCGGGCGGCTGGTCGAGACCGGCTCCATGGAGGAGGTCTTCACCAAGCCCCGCCACCCCTACACCCGCGCGCTGTTCCGCAGCATCCCCCGCCTCGACGGCCCGGTGGACGAAGAGCTTCCGGCCATCGAGGGCCAGCCGCCCAACGTCGCCCGCCTGCCGCCGGGCTGCGCCTTCGAGCCGCGCTGCACGGTCGGCCGCGGGCGGGCGGACTGCTGCACCCGGCGGCCGCTGCCGCTGGCCGGCGACCGCTCCGGCCACCGCAGCGCCTGTTTCCACGAAGACCTGCCCGACCGGAAGGAGGCCATCCGATGAGCGACACCCTCTCCGCACCGCCTCCGGCTCTGGAACTCGTCGACGCCACCCGCGTCTTCACCCGCCGCGGCGGCCTGTTCAAGAAGGCCGGCAAAGCGGTGCGGGCGGTGGACGGCGTGTCGCTGACCATCCGCGCCGGCGAAACCCTCGGCCTCGTTGGGGAAAGCGGCAGCGGCAAGAGCACGCTGGGCCGCCTCGCCCTGCGGCTGGTCGAGCCGACCAGCGGGCGGCTTCTGGTCGACGGGCGCGACGTGACCGGCGTGTCGAAGGCCGAGATGCAAGCGATGCGGCGCGACATCCAGATGGTCTTCCAGGACCCCTACGGATCGCTCGACCCCCGCGTCACCATTGGCCAGAGCATCGCCGAGCCGCTGAAGGTTCACGGGCTGTGGGACGGCGATGGGCCGCAGAAGGTCGCCGGGGTGATGAGCCTCGTCGGGCTCGACCCCTCGCACGCCGACCGCTACCCGCACCAGTTCTCCGGCGGCCAGCGCCAGCGCATCGGCATCGCCCGCGCCCTGACGCTCGACCCCAAGATCCTGGTGCTGGACGAGCCGGTGTCGGCGCTCGACGTGTCGATCCAGGCGCAGATCATCAACCTGCTCCAGCGCATCCAGCGGGAGCGCGGGCTGTCCTACCTGTTCATCGCCCACGATCTGGCGGTGGTCCGTCACGTCAGCCACCGCATCGCCGTGATGTATCTCGGCAAGGTCGTGGAGATGGCGGAGCGCGACAACCTCTACCGCCGGCCGCTGCACCCCTACACCGTCTCGCTGCTGGCGGCGGTGCCCATCGCCGAAGTGCGGATGCGCAACCGCCGCCGCACCTCGGTGACGATGGGCGAGATCGGCTCGGCCACCAACGTGCCGCCGGGCTGCCGTTTCCACCCGCGCTGCTACCGGGCGCGGCTGGTCGCGGCGGCGGGCAGCGTGCCCACCGAGCGCAGCGGCGACGCCCTGCTGCCGCGCGCCTGCCTGATCGACCAGCCCGCGTTGAAAGCCTGCGGCGGCGCCGATCAAGTCGCCTGCCATTTCCCCGAAACGCCGGAGACACGGTCCGAGGTCGCCGCGGCGGTCCTTCAGGACATCGGCTATCCGCCCATCCGCACCATCCCCCTGCAATCGGCTTAAGGATCACCCCATGTTCAGCGTCACCGACGAACTCAAGGACAACTATTCCGGCGTCTTCCAGAACCGGATCGGCTTCGGGCGGAAGGCCGCCATCATCTCCATCGACTTCATCGACTTCTACACCCAGCCCGGCGCCCCCTTCTTCGGGCAGGGTGTGGTGGACGCGACGATCGCCAGCGTGCCGCTCTACGCCGCCGCCCGCCGCGCCGGCCTGCCGGTCATCTACACCAAGGTCGTCTATGACGCGGCCGGGACCGAAGGCGGCATGTTCGTCAAGAAGATCCCGGCGTTGCGCGCCTTCACCGCCGACAACCCGCTGGCCGAGTTCGACGCCCGCGTGACGCCGGAGCCGCAGGACGTCGTGCTGGTCAAGCACCATTCCTCCGCCTTCTTCGGCACGCCGCTCAGCACCATGCTGCGCGTGATGGAGTGCGACACGGTGATCCTCACCGGCTGCTCGACCAGCGGCTGCGTGCGGGCGACGGCGGTGGACGCGGTGTCCCACGGCTTCCGCGTCATCGTCCCCGCCGAATGCGTGGGCGACCGCCACCAGTCCCCGCACGATTCAGCCCTGTTCGACATGAACGCCAAGTACGGCGACGTCCTGCCGGTGGCGGAGGTGATGGCCTACGTCGAGAAGCAGGCCGAGGCCGTGGCCGCCTGATCCCGTTCCTCCGTCCCTGACCCCATCCGAACTGTCCATCTGAACTGTATGGAGCGGTGGCGCGCCCGCGGCCGACCGGCGGGCGCGCCCCTGAGCAATCTGCCGACATGATGTCCCTTTCCAATCCCCTCCAGTGGTGCCTGCTGGTGGGGTCGACCCTCCTGTTCACGGCCCTGTTCATGGTGGCCGGCCTTCCCGGCGCGACGCTGCTCGGCCCGATGGCGGCGGCGATCCTGCTGGGGGTGCGCGGCGCCTCCATCGAGCTGCCCAAGCGCTTCTCCTGGCTGGCCCAGGCGCTGACGGGGGGCGTCGTCGCCCGGTCCATGGACGTGACCATCCTGCACGACGTGGCGCTGCACTGGTTCCCCATGCTGATGGCGCTGTCCACGATGCTGGCCGGCGCGGTGCTGGTCGGCTGGCTGCTGGAGCGGTCGGGCCGCTTTCCCGGCGGCACCGCCTTGTGGGGGACCATGCCGGGCGCCGCCCCGGCGATGATCGCCATGGCCGGCGATTTCGGCGGCGACCCGCGCTTCGTCGCGGTCATGCAGTATCTGCGGGTGATCGTGGTGGTCGTCCTGGCCTCGCTCGTCTGCCATTTCGTGCTGGGCAGCGTTCCGGTCCCGATCGCCGCTCCTGGCGCTGTTCCCGCGCCGTCCGCCTCCGTCGCCTCGACGCTGGCGCTGGTGGCGGTCGCGCTGGCCGGCGGCTGGGCCGGCACCGTGACGCGGCTTCCGGCGGGCGCGCTGCTGGGGCCGATCCTGCTCGGCGGCACGCTCAACATGACCGGGCTGGTGGTGCTGGACTCGCCGTCCTGGCTGATCGCCGTCGCCTTCACGATCATCGGCTGGACGACCGGCCTGCGCTTCCGGCGGGAGCTGCTGCGCGATCTGGTGGCGTCGGTGCCGCTGATGCTGCTGTCCACCTTCGGTCTGGTGGCGATGTCGCTCGGCTCGGCCTGGCTGCTGGTCACGCTGACCGGCAAGGACCCGCTGACCGCCTATCTGGCGACCAGCCCCGGCGGGCTGGATTCGGTGACGGTGGTGGCGCTGGGCAGCGCCGCCGACGTGCCCTTCATCCTCACTTTGCAGACGCTGCGGCTGTTCGGGACGATCCTGATGAGCGTTCTGCTTGTGCGATTCCTGCGCCGCCGATAGAACGCGGTCTCTTGCCTCGCCATTTTCCAACCGCCGGCACCCGAAGCTCCGGCCGGAGGACACCGTGACCCCGTTCAGCGATGAGAAGGCGACCGGGACCGTCCGGTCCGAGCAGGTCGGCTCCATCATGACCGCCCTGCGCAACCGGGTGCTGGAGGGCAAGCTGCTCCCCGGCACCAAGCTGAAGGAGGCGGAGCTGGCCGCCCAGTTCGGCGTGTCGCGGACCCCGATCCGCGAGGCGCTGGTGGCGGCGGAGCGGGAGGGGCTGGTCACCTACGAGACCAACCGCGGCTACACGGTGCGCCAGTTCACGCGGCGCGATCTTCTGGAAAGCTATGAGATGCGCAGCCTCCTGGAGGGGCACGGCTGCCGCATCGTGGCGGAGCGCGGCCTGCCGCTCGACGTGGAGCGGGCGCTGCGCAACGGCCTCGACCGCGCCGAGGCGCTGATGTCCGGCGACAGCCCGCTGGAGGGGGAGGCGCTGGAGCAGTGGCGCCTGCTGAACCAGCGCTTCCACACCACCCTGATGGGGCTGGTGCCGAGCGGGCTGTTCAACCGCTCCTTCCAGACCGTCTACCGGGTCCCGAAGATCTACGACGTCCTCGAGATGGAAAAGGACGGCCCCACGCTGCGCCAGTACAACGAGGAGCACCGCCGCATCCTCGATGCCATCGCCCGCCGCCAGAGCGGGCGTGTGGAGTTCCTGATGCGGGAGCATCTCCAGGGGCCGTGCGATATGCTGCTCCGCCGGATGGAGGAGACGCCGGGCGGATGAGGGGAGTGCCGCTGTGCTGACAGTGCCCCCACCCTAACCCTCCCCGCTATCGCAGGGGAGGGAACTTGATTCTCCCTCCCCTGCGCAGCGGGGGAGGGCCGGGGTGGGGGCAAGAACTCTGCCTTTTTATACACTTCCCCTCCCGTCATATACGCCCCCTATATTCTCCACCCCCCACCGCCCCCTCGATCTATACGCGCCTCGGGCGCAGCCTGATCGTGCCGGACACAGCCGTGCCGGCATCCGATCCACGCTGACGCGCGCCCGGTTCCAGCCGGGTGCGCCCCCGGAGGCAACCATGCTGGACATCATCGCTCTGGCGATCACCGCGGCCTTCTTCGCCGCGTCCATCGCCTATGTGCACGCCTGCGACCGCTTGTGAGGGAGGGCGGGCCATGATCGTCGATTACGCGCTCGGCGGCCTCGTCGTCGCCGGGCTGCTGGGCTACCTCGTGTACGCCCTGATCCGCCCCGAACGGTTCTGAGGAGACTCCCATGACCGTCAGCGGCTGGATTCACATCCTGCTCTTCGCCGCCCTCGTGGCCGCCGTGGCGCGCCCGCTCGGCGGCTACATGACGCGGCTGTTCAACGCGGAGCGCACGCCGCTTTCGCCGCTGCTCGGCCCCGTCGAGCGCGGACTCTACCGCTTGGCCGGGGTGGACGCGAAGGCGGAACAGCATTGGGTGACCTACGCCGTCGCCATGCTGCTGTTCAACGCCGCCGGGCTGCTGCTGCTCTACGCGCTGCAGCGCCTCCAGGGCATCCTGCCCCTGAACCCCACGGGCATGGCGGCGGTCCCCGCCGATCTCGCCTTCAACACCGCCGCCAGCTTCATCACCAACACGAACTGGCAGAATTACGGCGGCGAAAGCACGATGAGCCATCTCGTGCAGATGGCCGGGCTGACCGTGCAGAATTTCGTGTCGGCGGCGACCGGCATCGCGCTGGCCGTGGCGCTGGTCCGCGGCTTCACCCGCAGCGGGGCGCGGACGGTCGGCAATTTCTGGACCGACCTGACCCGCGGCACGCTCTACCTGCTGCTGCCGCTCAGCCTGCTCTACGCGCTGTTCCTGGTCTGGCAGGGCGTGCCGCAGACGCTGGCCGGGACGGTGGATACCACCACGCTGGACGGCGTCAAGCAGACCATCGCGCTCGGCCCCGTCGCCTCGCAGGAGGCGATCAAGATGCTGGGCACCAACGGCGGCGGCTTCTTCAACGCCAACTCCGCCCATCCCTTCGAGAATCCGAACGCCCTGACCAATCTGGTGCAGATGCTGTCGATCTTCGCCATCGGCGCCGGGCTGACCAACCTGTTCGGGCGCATGGCCGGCGACGAGCGGCAGGGCTGGGCCATCCTGGCCGCCATGGGCCTGCTGTTCGTTATCGGCGTCGCTGTCGCCTACTGGGCGGAAGCCCAGGGCAACCCGGCCTTCGCCGCTCTCGGGCTGGACAACGCGGCCGGTAACATGGAGGGCAAGGAGACCCGCTTCGGCATCGCCATGAGCGCCCTGTTCGCCGCGGTGACCACGGCGGCCTCCTGCGGAGCGGTCAACGCCATGCACGACAGCTTCATGCCGCTGGGCGGCATGGTGCCGATGGTCAACATGATGCTGGGCGAGATCATCGTCGGCGGCGTCGGGGCCGGTCTTTACGGCATGCTGCTGTTCGCCATCGTCACCATGTTCGTCGCCGGGCTGATGGTTGGGCGCACGCCGGAGTATCTGGGCAAGAAGCTTGAGGCGAAGGAGGTCAAGATGACCATGCTCGCCGTGCTCTGCCTGCCCTTGATGATGCTCGGCGGCACCGCCTTCGCCGTGGTGCTCGACACCGGCCTCGCCTCGCTTGCCAACGCCGGACCGCACGGCTTCTCGGAGGCGCTTTACGCCTACGTCTCGGCGGCGGCGAACAACGGCAGCGCCTTCGGCGGGCTGTCGGGCAACACGCTCTGGTACAACCTGACGCTGGCCGCCGGGATGCTGGTGGGCCGCTTCCTGGTCATCGTGCCAATGCTGGCGGTCGCCGGCTCGCTCGCCGCCAAGACACGCAGCGCGGCGTCGGCCGGCACCTTTCCGACCCACGGCGGCCTGTTCGTCGGGCTGCTGGCCGGCGTCATCCTGATCGTCGGCGGCCTGACCTTCTTCCCGGCGCTCGCCCTCGGCCCGGTGGCCGAGCATCTGGCGATGCGCGCCGGCCTCCTCTTCTGACCGGGGACCCTCCATGGACACCCATTCGAAAACCGCCACCCGCACTCCGGCCTCCACGCTGCTGGACCCGGCCATCCTCCTGCCCGCCATCGCCGGCTCCGTCCGCAAGCTCGACCCGCGGGTGATGGCCCGCAACCCGGTGATGTTCTGCGTGGAGGTGGTGGCGGCGCTGACCACGCTGCTGTTCCTGCGCGACCTCCTGACGGGCGCCAGGCTGACGGGCGCCGGGGGGATCGGCTTCTCCCTGCAGATCGTGCTGTGGCTGTGGTTCACCCTGCTCTTCGCCAACTTCGCGGAGGCGGTGGCGGAGGGCCGCGGCAAGGCCCAGGCGGCCAGCTTGCGCCGCACCCGCACCGAGACCACCGCCAAGCGGCTGGCGGGCGAGGGCTGGGAGAGCGTTCCGGCCACCCTCCTGAAGCCCGGCGACCTTGTTCTGGTGGAGGCGGGCGACCTCATCCCCTCGGACGGCGAGGTGGTGGAGGGCGTGGCCAGCGTCAACGAGGCGGCGATCACCGGCGAATCCGCCCCGGTCGTCCGCGAATCCGGCGGCGACCGCTCGGCGGTGACCGGCGGGACGCAGGTGATCTCCGACTGGATCACGGTGCGGATCACCGCGGCCCAGGGCAACACCTTCCTCGACCGCATGATCGGGCTGGTCGAGGGCGCGCAGCGCCAGAAGACGCCCAACGAGATCGCGCTCAACATCCTGCTGGCCGGCATGACGGTCATCTTCGTCATCGCCGTGGCGACCATCCCCAGCTTCGCCGCCTACGCCGGCGGGTCGGTCGGGGTGCTGGTGCTGGCGGCGCTGTTCGTCACGCTGATCCCGACGACCATCGGCGCGCTGCTGTCGGCCATCGGCATCGCCGGCATGGACCGTCTGGTCCGCTTCAACGTGCTGGCCATGTCGGGCCGGGCGGTGGAGGCGGCGGGCGACGTGGACACGCTGCTGCTCGACAAGACCGGCACGATCACGCTGGGCAACCGTCAGGCGTCGGAGTTCCTGCCGATCGCCGGCGTGGCCGACCGCGATCTCGCCGACGCCGCCCAACTCGCCTCGCTGGCCGACGAGACTCCGGAGGGCCGCTCCATCACCGTCCTGGCGAAGGAGAATTACGGAATCCGCGCCCGCGACATGGCCGGTCTGCACGCCCGGTTCGTGCCCTTCACCGCCCAGACGCGGCTGAGCGGCATCGACAGCGACGGCGTGACGATCCGCAAGGGTGCGCTGGACGCGGTGCTGTCCCATGTGCGGAATCATGGGCAGAGCGTCGCCAACCAAGGCAACACGGTGACCGCGCTGCGCCCCGATCCCGCCCTGGAGGCGGCGGTGCGCGAGGTCCAAGCCATCGCGGAGCGCGTCGCCAAGTCCGGCGGCACGCCGCTGGCCGTCGCCCGCGACGGCAGGCTGCTCGGCATCATCCACTTGAAGGACATCGTCAAGGGCGGCATCCGGGAGCGCTTCGCGGCCCTGCGCCAGATGGGCATCAAGACGGTGATGATCACCGGCGACAACGCGATGACCGCCGCCGCCATCGCGGCGGAGGCCGGGGTGGACGACTTCCTGGCCCAGGCGACGCCGGAGATGAAGCTGCAGCTGATCCGCGACGAGCAGGCGCGGGGCAAGCTGGTCGCCATGTGCGGAGACGGCACCAACGACGCCCCGGCGCTGGCCCAGGCCGACGTCGGCGTGGCGATGAACACCGGCACCGTCGCGGCGCGCGAGGCCGGCAACATGGTCGACCTGGACAGCGACCCGACCAAGCTGATCGAGATCGTGGAGATCGGCAAGCAGCTGCTGATGACCCGCGGCGCCCTGACCACCTTCTCCATCGCCAACGACGTGGCGAAGTATTTCGCCATCATCCCCGCCATGTTCCTGGCCTTCTACCCGCAGCTCGGCGCCCTGAACGTGATGGGGCTGGCCAGCCCGGAGAGTGCCATCCTGTCGGCGATCATCTTCAACGCGCTGATCATCGTGGCGCTGATCCCGCTGGCGCTGCGCGGCGTCGCCTACCGCGCGGTGGGGGCGGCCCGGCTGCTGCGCCGGAACCTGCTGATCTACGGGCTGGGCGGCCTGATCGTGCCCTTCGTGGGGATCAAGCTGATCGACCTGCTCGTCACCGCCATTGGCCTCGTGTGAGGAACCCGCCATGATCAAGGAACTGCGCCCCGCCCTCGTCATGATCGCCGCGCTGACCGTGGTGACCGGGCTGGTCTATCCGCTGGCCGTCACCGGCATCGCCCAGGCCGTCTTCCCGCATCAGGCCAACGGCAGCCTGATCGAGCGGAACGGGACGGTCGTCGGCTCCGCCCTGATCGGCCAGAGCGTGACGGGGGAGGGCTATTTCCACGGGCGACCCTCCGCCACGCTGGGGCCGGACCCGTCCGACCCGTCGAAGAGCGTGCCGGCGCCCTACAACGCCGCGGCCTCCGGCGGCTCCAACCTCGGCCCGACCGCCCAGGCGCTGGCCGACCGGGTGCGCGCGGAGACGGAGCGGCTGAAGGCCGAGAATCGCAACGCCCCGGTGCCGGTCGAGTTGGTGACGACCTCGGCCAGCGGCCTCGACCCGCATCTGTCGCCCGCCGCCGCCGATTTTCAAGTCCCCCGCGTCGCCCGTGCCCGCGGCCTGTCGGAGGCCCAGGTCCGCGCCCTGGTCACCATGAGCACCGAGCCGTCGCCGCTGGGACCGCTGGGGGAGCCGGTGGTCAACGTGCTGCGGCTCAATCTCGCCCTCGACGCCGCCACGGCGACGCATTAGCTGAAGGTCAACAGGCGGCCCCGCTCCGTCTCCCGCGCGGGCAGGGGAGGGGCAGGGGCCGCCGATCCGTTCCGAAAGCCGCCCCCGATGCCGAACGACCGAACCGCCGCTGCCGCCCGGCCTTCGCCCGAAGCGCTCCTGCGCGAAGCGGCGCGGGAGGGGCGCGGGCGGCTGAAGCTGTTCCTGGGCGCCGCCCCCGGCGTCGGCAAAACCTACGAGATGCTGCTGACCGCCCAGGCCAAGCGGCGCGACGGGGTGGACGTGGTGGTCGGCGTGGTCGAGACGCATGGCCGACGCGAGACCGAGGCGCTGCTCGCCGGGCTGGAGGTCATCCCCCGCCGCAAGGTCGAGTACAAGGGCCGCCGGCTCGACGAGATGGACCTCGACGCCATCCTCACCCGCCGCCCGGCCATCGTGCTGGTGGACGAGCTGGCCCACAGCAACGCCCCCGGCAGCCGTCACGCCAAGCGCTACCTCGACGTTGAGGAGATCCTCGCCGTCGGGATCGACGTCTACACCACCATGAACATCCAGCATGTGGAGAGCCTTAACGACGTCGTTGCCCGGATCACCCGCGTCCGCGTGCGCGAGACGGTGCCGGACTCCATCCTCGACCGGGCCGACGACATCGAGGTCATCGACATCACGCCGGACGACCTGATCCAGCGGCTGAAGGACGGCAAGGTCTATGTCCCGCGCACCGCCGAGCGGGCCATCCGCCATTACTTCTCCCCCGGCAACCTGACGGCGCTGCGCGAACTGGCGCTGCGCCGCACCGCCCAGCGGGTGGACGAGCAGTTGCTGACCCACATGCAGGCCCACGCCATCGCCGGCCCCTGGGCGGCGGGGGAGCGGCTGCTGGTCTGCGTCAACGAGGACCCGGCCTGCGCTGCCGTGGTCCGCTACGCCCGCCGTCAGGCGGAGCGGCTGCGCGCCCATTGGACCGCACTGCACGTCGAGACTCCGCGCAGCCTGCGCCTGAGCGAGGCCGAGCGCGACCGCATCGCCGACGCGCTGCGGCTGGTCGAGAAGCTGGGCGGCGAGGCGGTGACCATTCCCGGCGGCGACGTCGCCGGCGCGGTGGTCGAGTATGCGCGGACCAACAACGTCGCGCACATCGTCATCGCCAAATCCCACCGCGGCCCCTGGGCGGAGCTGCTGCGCAGCTCCATCGCCCTCCGGCTGATCCGGCAGGCCGGCGGCATCAGCGTTCATGTCATCGCCGACGATGCCGAGGAGCCGATCCCGCCCAAGACGGTGCGCACCGCGGTTCCCCGGCGCCCGGCGCTGTCCGGCTGGCCCTACGCCGCCGCCACCGGCTATGTCGCGCTGGCGCTGGGCGTCGGGAAGGTGCTTCAGCAGGTGCTCGACGTCAGCAACGTCGCGCTGGTCTTCCTGACGGCGGTGTTGGCCAGCGCCGTGACCGGCGGGCTGGGGCCGTCGCTCTACGCCTGCGTCGCCAGCACCCTGGCCTTCAACTACTTCTTCCTGAACCCGCTCTACACCTTTTCCATCGCTGATCCGGAGAACATCGTCGCGCTGTTCTTCTTCGCGGTGGTCGCGGTGATCGCCAGCAACCTGACCGCCCGCGTGCGCGCCCAGGCGATCACCGCCCGGCTGCGCGCCAAGACGACGGAGGATCTCTACGGCTTCAGCCGCAAGCTGGCCGGCGTGGTCACCATGGACGACCTGCTGTGGGCGACCGCCCACCAGATCGCGGCGATGCTCAAGGTGCATGTGGTCCTGCTGCTGCCCGACGGCGGCACCGTGTCCGTCCGCGCCGGCTACCCGCCGGAGGACGAACTGCGCGAGGCCGACCTCGCCGCCGCCGTCTGGGCCTGGGAGAACAACCGGCCCGCCGGGCGCGGCTCGGACACGCTGCCCGGCGCCAAGTGGCTGTTCCTTCCCCTGCGCACCGGGCGTGGTCCGGTCGGGGTGGTCGGCATCGACACCGACACCGCCCGCACCGGCAAGCCCGGCGCCCTGCTGACCCCCGACCAGCGCCGGCTGCTCGACGCGCTGACCGATCAGGCCGCGCTGGCCATCGAGCGCGTCACCCTGGCGGAGGACGTGGACCGCGCGCGTCTGGCCGCCGAGACGGAACGGCTGCGCTCGGCCCTGCTGACCTCGATCTCCCACGACCTGCGGACTCCGCTGGCCTCCATCCTGGGGTCGGCGACCAGCCTGACCGCCTACGGCGCCGGGATGGACGAGGCGTCGCGCCGCGACCTCGCCGCCACCATCCAGGAGGAGGCGGAGCGGCTGAACCGCTTCATCGCCAACCTGCTGGACATGACGCGCCTGGAATCGGGAGCCATCCGTCCGCGCACCGGCCCGGTCGATCTGGCCGAGACGGTGGGCAGCGCTCTGGGGCGGGCGGGCCGCATCCTGGCCGGGCACCGGGTGGAGGTCGATCTGGCCGCCGACCTGCCGATGTTGGAGGCGGACGACGTGCTGTTCGAACAGGTTCTCTTCAATTTGCTGGACAACGCGGCCAAATACGCGCCAACAGGCTCGCTGATCCAGGTGGGAGCGTCGCGGGAGGGCGGTCGGGTGCGCATCGAGGTGCGGGACGAGGGCGACGGCATCCCGGCGGCGGATGTCGAGCGCATCTTCGACAAGTTCTACCGCGTCCAGGCCCAGGACCGGCAGCGCGCGGGGACCGGGCTGGGGCTGGCGATCTGCCGCGGCTTCGTCGAGGCGATGGGCGGCACCATCGCCGCCGGCAACCGCAGGGACCGCTCCGGCGCCGTCTTCACCCTGACCATGCCCGCCGCCGCGGCTCTGCCCGGCCTTGAGGAGCCCGGCCTTGAGGAGGGGGCGCTATGAGGTCGGACACCCTGCCGCTGCGCGTCCTGGTGGTGGACGACGAGCCGCCGATCCGCCGCTTCCTGCGCACCACCCTGTCCGCCCAGGGCTACGACATCGCCGAGGCGGAGGACGGGGCGGGCGCTCTGGAGGCGGTGCGGCGGCGCCCGCCGGACCTGCTGGTGCTCGACCTTGGCCTGCCGGGGATCGGCGGGCTGGAGGTGATCCGCCGCCTGCGCGCCGACGGGGTGGCCGCCCCGATCATCGTGCTGTCCAGCCGTGCCGACGAGGCGGGCAAGGTGGAGGCGCTGGACCTCGGCGCCGACGACTATGTGACCAAGCCCTTCGGCATGGACGAGCTTCTCGCCCGCATCCGCGCCGCCCTGCGCCACCGCCTGCAGCAGCAGGGGGAGCGCCCGCTGTTCCGCAGCGGCGACCTCGCCGTCGATCTGGTCCGACGGATCGTGACGGTCCGCGGCGCCGAGGTGAAGCTCTCGCCCCGCGAATACGACCTGCTGCGCCTGCTGGTCGCCCATGCCGGCAAGGTGCTCACCCACCGCCTCATCCTGAAGGAGGTCTGGGGCGCGGACACCGACGTGCAGTATCTGCGCATCTACATCCGCCAGCTCCGCCAGAAGATCGAGGCGGAGCCGGAGCGCCCCTCGCACATCCTGACCGAGACCGGCGTCGGCTACCGGCTGCGCGCGCCGGATTGATCCCGCCCTCACGTCCGTTGCAACCCACCGCTGCACGCTAAACCTGCTGCGCCGTGGCTGGATTCGTGCGACAGAACCCCCAGGGCCGCTGTTTCAGGCGCAAGCCCCAAGAAAAGAGATGACCGCACACCGCTATTGAGCCCAACCGAAGCCTTCGAAGAGATTTTGATATGGAAAGCGTCGATCTCTGGTCGCAGCTCACCGCCCTTGGGCAGGTGGTCGCCATCGACCTCGTTCTCGCCGGCGACAACGCCATCGTGGTCGGCATGGCCGCCGCCGCCGTTCCCATGGAGCAGCGCCGCAAGGTGATCGTCTGGGGCATCGGTGCCGCCATCATGCTGCGCATCTTCTTCGCCCTGATCACCACCCAGCTTCTCGCCATCATCGGGCTGACGCTGGCCGGCGGCGTGCTGCTGCTGTGGGTTTGCTGGAAGATGTTCCGCGAACTGCACTCCGGAGGGGCGGACGAGGTGACGCCCGACGAGGCGCTGGCCGGAACCGGCTCCGGGGACGCCGCGGTCGGTGCGGCGGTGGCCACGACCACCTTCGGCGCTGCGGTCTGGCAGATCGTGGTGGCGGACGTGTCGATGTCGCTCGACAACGTGCTGGCGGTGGCCGGTGCGGCCAAGGATCACCCGACGGTCCTGGTCATCGGCCTTCTGCTCTCCGTCGTCCTGATGGGTGCTGCGGCCAACATGATCGCGCATGTGCTGCACAAGCATCGCTGGATCGGCTGGATCGGCCTCGCCATCATCACCTACGTGGCGCTCGACATGATCTGGCGCGGCGGCAACGAGGTTCTGGCCCAGGCCCATCTGCTCTGATGCATCAGAATGTCCCTCCCCCGCTCAGCGGGGGAGGGCCGGGGTGGGGAAAGCCTGCCTCATGCCGGGGCTTTTCCGGCCTGCGGCCGCCCCCTCATCCTAACCTTCTCCCAAGGGGGGAGAAGGAACGGTGGTACCTCCCTCCAGCAACGCCCGCAAATCCTCCTGGCGCTGGACCATCCGTACCCCCAGCGTGCCGTCGCGGCCCCGGATCGACACGTCCCGGCGCTCCAGATGCTCCAGCCGCCGGAGCCCCGCCAGTTCAGCGGCCGCGTCGGAGAAGATCATGGTGGCGCCCAGCGTCTTGGTCATCTCCTCCAGCCTTGCGGCGACGTTGCCGGTGTCGCCGATGAACTGCAGCGATCCGTCCTCCGAGCAGGCCACCGCCCCGACCACGGCGAGGCCGGAATGCACCCCGGCCCCGAAGGCCAGCGGTTGGTCCAGCTCCTCTGCGAGGTCGCGGCTCAGCACCTCAATGTCGCGCCACAGGTCGGCGGTGGCGCGCAACGCGCTGGCAGCCGCCGCGGTGGGGTCCTCCTCGTTGGCGAACATGCCCATCACCCCGTCGCCGGCGATGGCGATGACGTAGCCGCCGTGCCGCCGGATCGCGTCGGTGACCACTTGGACGTAGCGGGTGACGATGAACAGGGCGTCGAAGGGAAGCCGTTCCGCCGCCAGCGAGGTCGATCCCCGCAGATCCACGAACAGCGCGGTGATCGCCAACTCCCGCCCGCTGTCCATGGGGGCGGTGACGGCGAAGGTGCGGCCGTTGTCCCGCGCCGACAGCAGCGGCGTCACCGACAGCGGCGCCACCGGGCGGAGCTGGCAGGCGAGACGGACGGCGCGCGGCGCCTTCATCCGCTCCAGCACCGCCCGCTCGGTGGCGTTGGGCGGCGGCAGGGCGTCCACCCCCTCGGTTACCCGGATGCGGCAGGTGGAGCAGCGGCCCCGCCCGCCGCACAGCGCGGTGTGCGGGACGCCGTTGGCTCGGCTGGCCTCCAGAACGGAGGTGCCGCGCGGGACGGTTACTGTGCGTCCGCCGGGATAGGCGATGCGCACCGGGCTGGTCGCCCGCGCCCGCCAGTTGCGGTACTGCCGCATCCCCAGCGTGCCGACCAGCAGCAGGACGTAGGTGTTGAACACGCCGCCGCTGATCACCGCCAGCGTGGCGCGGTTCTCCGCCTCCGGCGTGCCGGCGGGGGGCGGGCGGAACTGCTCCAGATAGGCGGGGTCGGCGGCGGCCCGGCGCTCGGCGTCCCAGCCGGCGTTGACGATTCCGGCCAGCGCCAGCAGGGGCAGCAGCATGGCGAAGGCGCCGAGCAGCGCGGCGCGGCGCCGGTACCAGGGCTTCGTCATCAGCCAGCCGCGCACCCCGATGCAGCCGTGTATCCACACGATCACCAGAAGCAGGAGCTGGCGCCACAGCAGGGTTTCCGGCGCGGTGATCCAGTAGAGGACGATCGCCCGCGGGTAGGTCAGCGGGTCGTTGTAGAGGTCGTCCGACAGCATCCCGGCCATGCCGTGGGAAATCAGCAGCAGTGGGATGCACAGGCCGAGCCCCAGCTGCCACGCCTCCCCGGCTGGCATGCGCAGGTGGCGGCGCCGGTACAGCGCCCACAGCCCCAGCCCGGCGTGGGTGACGAAGGAGCCGGCGAGCAGCGCCTGTCCCGGCAGCGTGTCCCAGGCCCACAGCAGGGTGCGCCGCGCCACCTCCATTCCCGGAAGCAGCAGCAGCCCGGCGGCGTGGGCCAGGAAATGGGTGATGACGAAGGTGAACAGCGTCAGGCCGGTGAACAGGCGCAGCGGGCGTTCGATCCGGCGTTTCATGAACGGGTCCCGGTCATGAACGGCTCCGGGCGGCGATGGGACGTTCGTTCATGTTGGTCGGCGGTCTCGGGCTGTGGGTCTCGGCTTCTGCGTGGCGTCCTTCGGCATCCTATGAGATCATCCCGCGCCATGCCACAGCCCGACACCCATTCCCTTTCATGAGGCGCCGGACCGAAACGCTGGCCGGGGCGGCGCTGTTCCGCTCCCTGTCCCCCGACGAGTTGCGGACGCTGGAGGACCGTTGCGTCTGGCGCCGGGTGGAGGCCGGGCAATGGATCATCGATTTCGAGGATGAGGGGACCGACGTCTTCGTCGTCGCCGCCGGTCTGGTCCGGGTGACGATCCGCGCGATCTCCGGGCGGACGGTGATTCTGCGCGACATCCCCTCGGGGGAATTCTTCGGCGAGCTGGCGGCCATCGACGGGAAGGCCCGCTCCGCCGGCATCGTCGCCGTGACCAACGCCACGGTCGCCTGCATGCCCGCCCCGCTGTTCCGCGACTGCATCCACCGCCACCCCGACGTCTGCGACCAGGTGATGGTCCTGCTGGCCGGGGAGATCCGGAAGCTCGCCACGCGGGTAAACGAGTTCAACACGCTGGACGTGCGCCACCGCATCTACGCCGAGCTGCTGCGGCTGGCCCGGCCGGACGGGCGGGGGGAGCACAGCGCCACCATCTCCCCGCCGCCGCCCCACGCCGACCTCGCCGCCCGTGTCAGCACCCGGCGCGAGGCGGTTTCGCGGGAGCTGAGCGCGCTGGAGCGCGACGGGCTGCTGGAGAAGCGGCGGGGCGCTCTGGTCCTGCTCGACACCCGCCGCCTGCGGGAGCGGGTCCGGCAGGCGGCGGAGGAGGATTGAAGGCGGGTCTTTACGCCTTCACGGCCTCGGACTCGATGATGATCTGGATGTCGTCGCCGATGTTCGGCACGCCGTACTTCATGCCGAAGTCGGAGCGCTTGATCGTGCCGCGGGCGGAGAAGCCGACCGTGTCCAGCTTGCTGGCCGGGCTGACACCGTCCTTGTTGAAGGTCACGTCGAGGACCACCGGCTTGGTGACGCCCAGCAGGGTCAGGTCGCCGTGCAGCTTGCCGGTCTTCTCGCCGGTCTTCTCGATCTTCGTGCTCTTGAAGGTCAGCTTCGGGAACTCCTTCACGTTGAAGAAGTCCGGCGACTTCAGGTGCTCGTCGCGCTTGGCGTGGTTGGTGTCGATGCTGGCGGTGTCGATGGTCACCGACAGGCTGCTCTTGTCCGCGGCGTCCTTGTCGAAGGACAGCTCGCCGGCCACCGTGTTGAAGCTGCCCACGGCCTTTGAGAAGCCCAGATGGTCGACGATGAAGACCACGGCGGTGTGGGCCGGGTCCAGCTTGTAGGCGACCGGGGCGGCCTGGACGGTCATCGGCAGGGCGACGAGGGCGGACAGGGCGGCGGCGGCGAGAAGACGCTTCATGATTCGGAGTCCTTTGTCGGATTGAACGGGATGAATGGGGTGGGTCAGTAGCCGGACACGTCGGAACCGGCGGAGAGAAGGAAGGCGACGCCCACGGCGGCGACGGCCGGCACCAGGGCGAGGACGGTCAGCGCCACGGTGCCCATGGCCCGTCCCGCGGCGGTGCGCGGCAGGGGCAGGCGGTCGCGCAGCCGGTCGGCGAAGAAAGCCGGCAGGACGAGCAGCAGGGCTTCGGCGTGGGCGGAGGAGAAGAAGGTAAGGGTGGCGGCCAGCAGCACCAGGATGCCCAGCGCGGCCTGACCGGCGTTGCCCCAGGCGTGGCGCTCCACCGGCCAGTTCCACAGCAGCAGGCCGCCGGTGGCCGCGGCCAGCGCGAAGGCGAGCTGGGCGACGGAGGCCGAGGCGCCGACCAGCGCCACCCCGCCCACCGCTACCGCAGCGGCCAGCAGGGCGACGCCGGGCGTGGACACCCCGTCGCCCTCGCCGGCGGTGCGCGACAGGGCGATCCAGCCGCCGGCCAACAGCAGGACCGCGGCGGTGATGGTGTCCAGGCCGCCCGGCAGCACCGGCAGGGCGATCCACAGCAACGCCGCCGTCACCCAGGCGCCGAGCAGCCATGTGCCGCGGCGGCGGTCGAGCCCGGCGAGGTCGGCGCCGACGCCGATGACCAGACCGGCCACCGCGCTCCAGAACAGGCGGCCCATGCTGGAGGGCGGGGGCAGGGCGGCAGGCCGACGATCAGCGCGTAGGCCGCCAGGAAGGCGGCGGCAACACCCGCCGCCGCCAACCGGGGACCCCGCGTGCGCCCGCCGGCGAGACGGACCACACCGACGGCGGCGACGCCGACCACCAGCGGAAACAGGGCGGTCTGCACCACAAGATCATCGAGCAGAGCCATCGTCGGAACACTCCAAGCCGCAGGAAACAGGACGCGGGGCGGAGCCTGCCGGGATGGAACGGTCAGGCCAGCGCTTCGCGGCGCGGCTGGAGAGTGCCGTCACGGCCCGCCGACGCCTGTGCGAAAACGCACATTGCGAACAGGGGCCTACAACAGGAGCCAACAAGGCGGGGATATCAGAAGCCGTGAAAACGGGTGAAGTCGGCGACCGGGGCGCGCTCGGTCTCCAGACGGTTTTCCGGCGCGTCCGGGTCGGCGTGGCCCAGCGCCATGCCGCTCAGCAGGATGTCGGTGTCCGGGATGTCGAGATGGCGACGGACGATGCGGTGGTGGGTGATGAAGGCGGCCTGCGGGCAGGTGTCCAGCCCGAAGCCCCGCGCCGCCACCATCACATTCTCCATGAACATGCCGACGTCGAGCCAGCTTCCCTGCTCCATCCGCCGGTCCATCGTGAAGAACAGCCCGACCGGGGCGCCGAAGAAGTCGTAGTTGCGGGCGTGCTGCCGCTCCATCGCTTCCCGGTCGCCCTTGGCGATGCCGAGCAGGCCGTAGAGGTCCCAGCCGATCTTCCGGCGCCGAGCCAGATAGGGTTCGAACCACTGGGTCGGGTAATAGGTGTATTCCGCTCCGGCCTGGTCGTCCGCCGGGTCGAAATGGGCGGCGCGCAACTCCGCCGACAGCGCCTCGCGCGCTGCACCGGCCACCGCATGGACTTTCCAGGGCTGGATGTTCGACCCGCTGGGGGCCCGGCTGGCGGCGTCGAGGATCTCCGTCACCACGGCGCGCGGCACCGGCTTGGCGGTAAAGGCGCGGACGCTGCGGCGGCTGCGCACGGCCTCCAGGGCAGACAGGGGGCGGGAAAAGGGTTCTTCGGACGCCATGGGCGCGCTCCGCTGCGGACGGTGTCTCACGAACCCTGTCCGGGGAACGGCGGCCCTCTCAGGACCGAGAAGGACGGTCAGGCTGGCAGCAGGCGCTGCACCGCGTCAAGGAGCTGGTCCTCTTCGAACGGCTTTTCCAGGAAGGCGGTCACGCCGGCTTCCCGCGCGCGGGCGAACGTCGCCGGATCGCCGCGCCCCGACACCATGATGACGGGCAGGCCGTGCAGGTTCGCGCCGAAACGCTCGATGAACTCCAGCCCGCTCATCACCGGCAGATGCAGGTCGAGAACGAGGCAGCCCGACGGCTTGCCGTTGTACTGATCCATGAAACTCTGGCACGACGCATAGTCGCGCACTTCGAAGGCACAGGCTTCGAGCAGCGCCTTCATCGAGTCCCGCACCGGCTCGTCGTCGTCGACGATGTAGACGATGCTATCGCCCGGTTCGGCCAAGACTGCCTCCAGCATCGGAAATCACGCGGAATGACGCCCGTCGTGGGGCGTTACAGGGAAGATAGAAGCCGACCGGCGGTGCCGGAATACGGAGTTCCCCTTATCGGGCGCGGTTTTGATGTGGATCAGTCGCCGCCGGCGGCGCCCGGCGGCCCGAATTACTTCCCTTTGGGGGTGATCCCGGCGGCCAGGGCCATGCGGACCAGCGAGGGCAAGCTGTCGGCGCGCATCTTCTCCATCACGCGGGCGCGGTGGATCTCGACCGTGCGCGGGCTGATGGACAGCTCGAAGGCGATGACCTTGTTCGACTTGCCTTCGACCAGCCATTGCAGCACGTCGCGTTCCCGCGGCGTCAGGCTGGACAGCCGCTCCAGCACCTCCGGAGACGCGGCGGGGGCGGCTGGGGACGGGGCGGGCGCTTGGGCGGCCTGCGGCGCAGGCGTTGGAACGGCGCGGGCCAGGGCGGTCTTCACGCTGCCGATCAGGGCCTGCTCGTCGAAAGGCTTCTCCACGAAATCGACGGCGCCGGCCTTCATCGCCCGCACCGCCAGGGGAACGTCGGCGTGGCCGGTCATCACAATCACCGGCAGGCCGCGCCCCTCCTGCACCAAGCGCTCCTGCACGTCGAGCCCGCTCATCTGCGGCATCCGCACATCGACCAGCAGGCAGCCGGGACGCGACGGCGCGTCCGATTCCAGAAAGGCGAGGGGGGATGCGAAGCCCTCGACCCGGAATCCCTCGCATTCCAGCAGGATCACGACGGAATCGCGCACCGCTTCGTCGTCGTCCAGGACGAAGACCGTCATGTCCGACGGGGATAATTCGGGCGGCAATGGGGACTCAGGGCACATCATCCTCTCCGGCAACCGGCACGGTGAAGGCAAAGGTGGCCCCTCGGTCCCCCGGTTCCAACCACAGGCGGCCGCCATGGGCCTCGATGATCGACCGGCAGATCGACAGGCCGAGTCCCATCCCCTTCTCCTTGGTGGTGACGAAGGGCTGGAAAAGCTGGGCCAGCACGGTCTCGTTCAGACCGGGGCCGGTGTCGCGGACGGTGACGCGCATCAGCGCCGCCGATTCCGGATCGGGGCCGGTGGTGACCGTCAGTTCCCGAATCTCCGACTCGGCCATGGCCTCGATGGCGTTGCGGACGAGGTTGAGGACGACCTGTTGGATCTGGATCTTGTCGATCAGCACGGGGCGCTCGTCGCCGCTCATCTCCAGCCGGACATGGACGCCGCGTTCCTTGGCGCCGACCAGGGCGAGGGCGCTGGCCTCCTCCACCACCTTGCCGATGCTCTCCACCGTGTGCTCGGTCTGGCCCTTCTCGATGAAGTTGCGCAGGCGGCGGATGATCTGGCCGGCGCGGGCCGCCTGGGCGGTGGCCTTGTCCATCGTCTCCCGCGCCTTGTCCGTCCCATCCGGACGGTCGAGCAGGCGCTTCACCGCCTTGGCGTAGTTGATGACGGCGGTCAGCGGCTGGTTCAGCTCGTGGGCCAGGGTGGAGGCCATCTGGCCCATGGCGCTGACCCGGCTGACGTGCAGAAGCTCCGCCTGAAGCTCCTGAAGGCGCTTTTCGGTGGCCTGCCGCTCGGTCAGGTCGCGGATGAAGCCGGTGAAGCAGCGATGCCCGGCCAGCTGCACCTCACCCACCGCCAGCTCCATGGGGAAGACCGAGCCGTCGCGGCGCAGGCCGGAGACGACCCGTCCGATCCCGATGATCCGGCGCTCCCCGGTGGTCAGATAATGGTCCATGTAGCGGTCGTGCTGCTCCCGGTAGGGGGAGGGCATCAGCAGGCTGACGTTCTGCCCCGTCACCTCGGCGGCGCTGTAGCCGAACAGCCGCTCCGCCGCCGGGCTGAAGGACTCGATCAGTCCCCGCTCGCTGATGACGATGATCGCCTCGGGCACGGTCTCCAGGATGGAGGTGAGGCGGGCCTCGCGCTCCCGCAGGGCGGTTTCGGCCCGCTTGCGCTCGCTGATGTCGCGGATGATGCCGATGTAGACCCCGCCGCCACCCGCCTCCCGGCAGGCCTCGCCGACCGACAGTTCCATCGGGAAGGTGGTGCCGTCGCGGCGCAGGCCGGTGACCTCCCGCCCGATGCCGATGATCCGGCGTTCCCCGGTCCGGTGGTAGCGCTCCAGATAGCCGTCATGCTCCTCCCGGTAGGGCGGCGGCATCAGCATCTTGACGTTGTGGCCGATGACCTCGGCGGCGGTCCAGCCGAACAGCCGTTCGCAGGCCGGGTTGAAGGTCTGGATGCGCCCTTCGGCATCGATGATGACGACCCCGTCCGGCACCGTGTCCAGCATGGCCTGAAAACGCAGCATGAGGTCCGGATTTCCCGTCCCGATATCGTCCGCCATCCCCGTCCCCAACGTCCCTTGTCCCTTGGACCCTTCTTGCTCCAAGAGTAGTTGAGTTGATTTCTCGGTCAACCGGGATTGGGGCCGGGATTGGAGGTTGCGGGCGGGAAGATCGCTCCCCGCCCGTGCCGGACCGGCGAATCACGCCGCCTGCTGGCCCTCCAGAGTGACCGCGCGGTCGTGCTGAAGCTGGGCCGACACTTCCTCGGCGAGGCGGAAGGCCAGCGCCACGAGGTTGATGGTCGGGTGGTCGCACCCCATGCTGGGAAAGACCGAGCTGCCGCCGATGTACAGGTTGTGCATCCCGTGCACCTTGCAGCGCGCGTCGACCACACCCTGCTTCGGGTCATCGTGCATGCGGGTGGTGCCCATATGGTGCCAGCACCAGGAGATGCGCTCCGCCCAGGCGCGCTCGGCGGCCTCCTGCGGGTCGGTCTCGGTCACCGTGATTAGGCCGTTGCGGGTCAGCTCCGTCCGCACCAGCGCGTTGGTGCGCAGGAAGTTGTCGCGGTCCTGCTCAGTCAGGCGCCACACCGTGTCGGCCCGGTTGAGGCCAAGCGCGTCGCGCTCCGTCGCCAGGGTTACGCGGCTGTCGGGGTTGGGTACCGGCTCGACGATGGTTTCCAGCAGGAAGCTGCGCGTCACCCAGGCCGGGTTGACCACATTGTCGAACAGCGCGTAGGCGAGGTTCGGCAGATTCAGCGCGATCTGCGGCACCGCCTCGCGCAGCAGGGCGCGCAGGTCGCCCTCGGCGTGGCCGAACTTGCGGCGGTCGGACATCAGCATGCGCAGGTCGTGCAGCGCCCGCACCCCGGCGGTTGCCTCGCCGTGATACTGCGCCACCAGATAGCTGCGCGAGTTCATCAGCCCCAGCCGGCGCTGAGTCTCCACCGTCGGCGACAGGGAGGCGGAGACGGGAAGGTGCTTGGCGTTCAGCCGGCGGCGCGACAGCGTCAGCGTCATGTCGTAGAGGCGGCGGTGCCGCGCCTGATCGGTCAGCCGGACCGAGCCGGCCTTGATGCGCGGGTGGTCGGTGAAGTAGCGGCCGACCAGATCGTGGCCGTTGCCCAGACCGGCGCTCTGCACACGGTTGGACAGCAGCAGCAGGCGGGCGTTCTCGATGCCGCCGCAGCATAGGACGAACTGCCGCGCGGTGACGGTGAAGCGGGCGCCGCTAAGGGCGGCGCAACGCACCCGCTCGACCACTGTGGCGGTGTCGTTGGTCTCGAATTCGGTGACGTTGGCGTTCAGGTAGCAGGCGATGTTCGTGGCCTGGACGATCTCGTCGACGGAGGTCACGCCGACGCGCGGCTGGTCGCTGATCTGGGCGATCCGGTTCTCCAGCGCGCCGCCCTCGACCGGCAGGAACTCGATCCCGTCCGGCGCCAGGGTCTTCTCCCAATGGCCGTTGTCGTAGATGCGAGACGGCAGATTCAGGTGGCTGTGGGCGCGGGCGTAGTAGGGGGCCAGCATCTCCGGCCCGAAGGGCCAGCCGCTGTTCGGCACCCAGGGCCGCGCCTCCATGTCGATCGGCTCGAAGGGCCGGCAGAAACCGCCCCAGCAGTTGGTGCTGCCGCCGAAATAGCGGCTGCGCGCGGTGGACAGGCGCTCATAGGGCAGGCCGAGATTCTCGCCGGCGTAGAGCGACTGGGTGTGGCCGTCGGGGTCGAGCCCGCCGCTCTCCAGAAGGACGATCTTCCAGCGCGAACCGGCCAGCGCACGGGCTATGGCGAGCCCGGCGGCGCCGGCGCCGACGATGCAGAGGTCCGCGTCAAGGTTGGTGCCCGAGGACACCGAGCGAGCATCGAGGATCATGCTGCGCCTGCTTTTCTTTGGGGTTGAACGCACGGGACTCAGATAAATCTCAAGTTCCCCATGCCGTTACTGAAATTGCGGGCTAGCCCGTCCAGCGGATTGACCCCGGCACCGCCCCCGCAGCCAGCAACTGCGCGGGTTTTATCCATTTTTTCAAAGGACTGACCGCCCCATCCCCGCACCACTTTCGATGCGGAGTCCGAAGGGGTAGCCCGGCCTTCCCCCGGATTAAAAACTTGGCGGAGTGCCCCCCAACGCCTGGAGAAGCGAGACGGCGGCCAGCAGGCGGCTCTGCCGCACCGACAGGGCGCTTTCCTCGTCCGACAGGGCGGCGGTCTGGGCGGTCAGGACGCTGCTGTAGGGCAGGGTACCGGCCCGGTACTGGTTCAGGGTCAGCCGCTCCGCCTCGCGCGCCAGCCGCACGGCGTCGTCCTGCACGGCGGCCTGCTGCGCCAGGATGCGCTGGGCGGCGAGCTGGTCCTCCACCTCCTGGAAGGCGGTCAGCACGGTCTGGCGATACTGCGCCACGGTCTGGTCGAAGACGGCGCGGCGCAGCTCCACCTCGGCCGTCCGCGTGCCGCCGTCGAACAGGGTCTGGGCGACCTGCGCCCCGACCGCCCAGATCGCCGTCGGCGCCTGGAGAAGCTTGGGCAGGATCGTCGCGCTGTTGGTGAGGGAGCCGGACAGCACCACGTCCGGGTACCAGGCCGACTCCGCGATGCCGATCTGGGCGTTGGCCTGGGCCATCTGCCGTTCCGCCGCCGCGATGTCCGGCCGGCGCTCCAGCAGGGCTGAGGGCACGCCGGGCGGGATCGCCGGGACCGCGGCGGTCAGTGGTGCCGGGGCCAACGCGAAGGCGGCGGGCGCCTGGCCGACCAGAACCGCCATGGCGTGCTCGAACTGGGCGCGCTGTACCCCCAGCGCCACGAGCTGCGACTCGGTGGAGCGGACCTGGGTCTCGGCGGTGAAGACGTCGGCCAGGGTCGCCGTGCCCACGGCGTGGCGGTTGCGGGCGATCTCCAGCGACTGGCGGTAGGCGGCGATGGCCCGCTCCAGCAGCGCCTTGCGCTCGTCCGCCACACGGAACTGGACGTAGGCGGTGGCGAGCTGCGCCTGCGCCGACAGGCGGGCGGCGGCGAGGTCGGCGGCGCTGGCCTGGAGGTTGGCGTCGTTGCTCTCCACCGAACGGCGGATGCGGCCCCAGAGGTCCGGCGCCCAACTCGCCCCCAGACCGGCGTCGTAGGTGGTCACCGGGGTTCTGCTCCGGCTGGCCGCCGTGCCGGTGCCGGTGCCGGCGGTGCTGCGGTCGCCCGATCCGACGCGTCCCGCCCGGTCGGCCCCGCCGTTGACCGACAGGATGGGGAAGAATCCGGAGCGGGCCTGATCCGACAGCGCTTTCGCCTGCCGGTAGGCGGCTTCCGTCGCCTTCAGGCTCTGGTTGTCGACCTCCACCCGGCGCATCAGCCCGTCCAGCACCGGATCGTTGAAGACGGTCCACCAGGGTCCGGCCTCAGCCTGTCCGGGGGCGGCGGGGCGCCAGCCGTCGTCGCGCGGGACGGGAAGAGCTGCGAAGGCCACGGGGGTGATGCCGCCCTCCTTGTAGGCCGGCGGCACGGCGGCGGACGGCCGCTCGTAATCCGGTCCCACCGCGCAGGCCGACAGCAGCGTGAGGGCGCCGAGCGCCGAGCCCAGGAGACGGGCGCGCCGCCCGATGATCGTCGTCATGTCAGGTCCATCCGAAGGACAAATCCCCTCTCCCCAGAGGGGAGAGGGCTACGATGGGCGAAATCGGTCATCATGCCGCGACACCCGCCTCGGGGCGCCGCCAGCGCCGACGGCACCACAGCCGGAAGCGGTCGAGGTACAGGTAGGTGACCGGGGTGGTGTAGAGGGTTAGCATCTGGCTGACCACCAGACCGCCGACGATGGCGATGCCCAGCGGCTGGCGCAGTTCAGCCCCGTCGCCGGAACCCAGCGCCAGCGGCAGGGCGCCCAGCAACGCGGCGACCGTGGTCATCATGATCGGGCGGAAGCGCAGCAGGCAGGCGCGGTGGATCGCGGTGCGCGGGTCCAGCCCTTCGCTCCGCTCCGCCTCCAGGGCCACGTCGATCATCATGATCGCGTTCTTCTTGACGATGCCGATCAGCAGGATCACGCCGATCAGCGCGATGATGCTCAGCTCCTTGTCCAGCGCCATCAGCGCGAGCAGCGCTCCCACCCCGGCGGAGGGCAGGGTGGACAGGATGGTCAGCGGGTGGATGTAGCTCTCGTAGAGCACGCCCAGCACGATGTAGACGGCCAGCAGCGCCGCCAGGATCAGCACCGGCTGGTCGCCGATCGACTGCTGGAACACCCGCGCGGTGCCCTGGAAGCTGCCCTGGATGGTGGTCGGCACGCCGATCCGATCCATGGTGTGGCGGATGACGGCCAGCCCCTCGCCCAGCGAAACGCCGGGGGCGAGGTTGAAGGAGAGGGTGGTGGCGACGAACGGCCCCTGGTGGTTCACCGACAGCGGCGTGTTCTCCAGCGCGACGCGGGCAATCGCCGAGAGCGGCACCATCGTCTCCACTCCCGTGCTGAGCGCCGACCCGGTGGAGGCGGCGCTGCGGCCGGTGGTGGCGATCTGGTTGATGCGCTGGTTGCGCGCGGCCTCGGTGTCGGCGGTGGCGGCGCCGGCAATGGCGCTGGTCGCCTGCGTCCCGCTGACCGCGCCGCCGGATTTGCTGATGAGGATGTCCTTCATCATCTCCGGGTCCTCGCGGTACTGGGGGGCGACCTCCATGATCACGCGGTACTGGTTCAGCGGGTTGTAGATGGTCGAGGCGGAGCGCTGGCCGAAGGCGTCGTAGAGCGTGTTGTTGATCTGGTTGAAGGACAGGCCCAGCCGCGCCGCGGCGTCGCGGTCCACCGTCACCTCCAGCGCCAGCCCGCGCTGCTGCTGGTCGGAGTTCACCTCCGTCAGCTCCGGCACCTGCTGGAGCGCCTGGGTCAGGCGGGGCGCCCAGGTCTGCAGCTCGTCCAGCGTGTCGCCCTGCAGCGTGAACTGGTAGTTGGCGTTTGACTGCCGCGCCCCCGCCCGCAAATCCTGCATGACCGACAGGTACAGGTTGGCGCCGGGGACTTGGGTGAGCTGGGTGCGCAGCCGGGCGATCACCGCGTCGGCGGTGACGTCGCGCTGCGCCAGCGGCTTCAGCGACACGGCCATGAAGCCACTGTTGGTCCGGCTGCCGCCGGTGTAGCCCACCACCGTGTCCACCGCCGGGTCGGCCTGCACCAGCGCCACGAAACGCTCCATCTTCTCCTTCATCAGCGTGAAGGAGGTGCTCTGGTCCGCCACGACGAAGCCGATCAGCCGGCCGGTGTCCTGCTGCGGGAAGAAGCCCTTGGGAATGATCGTGAAGAGATGGACGCTGAGCGCCACGGTCGCCGCGAAGACCACCATGGTCAGCAGGCTGTTGTCGAGCGCCGCCGTCAGCGTCCGGTCGTAGAGGCGCAGCGTGCCCCCGCCGATCCATGCCCCGACCCGGCGCAGGGCGACCATGGTGCGGCCCGGCTCCCTGGCCTTGCGCGGCTCGCGCAGAAGGATGGCGCACATCATCGGCGTGGTGGTCAGGCTGATGACCATCGAAACCAGGATGGCGATGGACAGGGTCAGGGCGAATTCGCGGAACAGCCGCCCGACGATGCCGCCCATCAGCAGGATCGGGATGAAGACGGCGACCAGCGACACGCTCATCGACAGGACGGTGAAGCCGACCTCCCGCGCGCCGCGCAACGCGGCCTGGGTGCGGGACATGCCGTTCTCGATGTGGCGGGCGATGTTCTCCAGCACGACGATGGCGTCGTCGACGACGAAGCCGGTGGCGATGGTCAGCGCCATCAGCGACAGGTTGTTCAGGCTGTAGCCGAGCAGATACATGGCGCCGAAGGTGGCGACCAGCGACACCGGCACGACCACGCTGGGGATCAGGGCGGCCCGCGCGTTGCGCAGGAACAGGAACACCACCATCACCACCAGCCCTACGGCGATGATGAGCGTGTGCTCCACCTCGGCCAGCGAGGCGCGGATGGTCGTGGTGCGGTCGCTGGAGACCGACAGGTCGATGTCGGCGGGGATGGAGGCGCGAAGCTCCGGCAGCATGGCCTTCACCCGGTCCACCGTCTCGATGATGTTGGCCGCCGGCTGGCGGTTCAGCATCAGCAGGACCGACGGCTTGCCGTTGGTGATGCCGGCGTTGCGCAGATCCTCCACGCTGTCCGACACCTCGGCCACGTCCGACAGGCGGACCGCCGCGCCGTTGCGGTAGGCGATGACCAGCGACCGGTATTCCTCCGCCTTGCGGGCTTGGTCGTTGGTGTAGATCTGGAAGCGCAGCTCCCCGTCCTCGACGGCGCCCTTGGGGGCGTTGGCGTTGGCCGAGGCGATGGCGGCGCGCACGTCCTCCAGCCCGATGCCGTACTGGAACAGGGCGCGGGGGTTCAGCTCCACCCGCACGGCGGGGAGCGAGCTGCCGCCGATGCTGACCTGCCCGATGCCCTCGACCTGCGACAGCTTCTGCTGGAGCACGGTCGCCGCGGAATCGTAGAGCTGCCCTTGGCTGAGCGTCGCCGAGGTCATGGTCAGGATCATGATCGGCGCGTCGGCGGGGTTGACCTTGCGGTAGGTCGGGTTGCTGCGCAGGCTGGACGGCAGGTCGGCACGGGCGGCGTTGATGGCCGCCTGGACCTCCCGCCCCGCCCCGTCGATGTCGCGGTTCAGCCCGAACTGCAACGTGATGCGCGTCGAGCCGGCGGAGCTGGAGGAGGTCATCTCCGTGACGTCGGCGATCTGCGCCAGATGCCGCTCCAGCGGCGTGGCGACGCTGGCCGCCATCGTCTCCGGGCTGGCGCCGGGCATCGAGGCGGTGACCGAGATGGTCGGGAAATCCACCTGCGGCAGCGGCGACACCGGCAGCCCGACGAAGCCCAGCGCTCCGGCGAGCGCCAGCCCGAGCGTCAGCAGGGTCGTCGCCACCGGCCGCCGGATGAAGGGCGCCGACAGGTTGGCGGCCCAGCTCATCGCGCGGCCCCTTCCGCCTGCCCGTCGGGACGCCCGCGCAGCTTTGCTGCCAGCCGGTCGAAGGCCAGATAGATCACCGGCGTGGTGTAGAGGGTGAGAAGCTGGCTGAGGATCAGACCGCCGACGATCGACACGCCCATCGGCTGGCGCAGCTCCGACCCCGTACCGGAGCCGAGCATCAGCGGCAGGGCGCCGAGCAGCGCCGCCATGGTCGTCATCAGGATCGGGCGGAAGCGCAGCAGGCAGGCCTGATAGATCGCCTCGCGCGGCGGCTTGCCCTCCTCCCGCTCGGCGTCGAGCGCGAAGTCGATCATCATGATCGCGTTCTTCTTCACGATGCCGATCAGCAGGATGATGCCGATGATGGCGATGATGTCCAGGTCGTGCCCGGCCAGCATCAGCGCGATCAGCGCCCCGACGCCCGCCGAGGGCAGGGTGGACAGGATCGTGATCGGGTGGATGTAGCTCTCGTAGAGGACGCCCAGCACGATGTACATCGTGACGATGGCGGCCAGGATCAGCAGCAGCTGGTTGCCGAGCGACGCCTGGAAGGCCAGGGCCGCGCCCTGGAAGCGGGTCAGCACGCTGGCCGGCAGGCCAAGCTCCTGCTCCGCCGCCTCGATGGCCTTGACCGCGGCGCCCAGCGACACCCCCGGCGCCAGGTTGAAGGAGACGGTGACCGCCGGGAACTGCCCGAAATGGTTGATCTGGAGCGGCGCGTTGCGCACCTCCATCCGCGCGAAGGCGGCCAGCGGCACCTGCCCGCCGCCCGCCGAGGGCAGATGGATGGAGGTGAGAAGCTGGTCCACCGTCATGCGGTCGGGGTCGGCCTCCAGGATCACCCGGAACTGGTTGGCCTGGGTGAAGATGGTGGAGACGATGCGCTGGCCGAAGGAGTCGTACAGCGCGTTGTCGATGGCCGCGGTGGTGACGCCGTAGCGCGCGGCGGTGTCGCGGTCGATGGTGATGGCAGCCGACAGCCCCTTCTCCTGAAGGTTGCTGGTGACATCGGTGATCTCCGGAACCGCGGCCAGCCGGTCGATCAGCCTGGGCGCCCAGACGCGCAGCTCCTCGGGATTCGCGTCCTCAAGGACGAACTGGTACTGGGTGCGGCTGACCGTGGCGTCGATGGTCAGGTCCTGCACCGGCTGCATGAACAGCTCGATTCCCGGAACGGCGGCGGTGTTGTGGCGGATGCGGCGGATGATGTCGGCGACATGGTCCGTCCGCTGCTCCTTCGGCTTCAGGTTGATGAGGAGGCGGCCGCTGTTCATGGTGGTGTTGGCGCCGTCCACCCCGATGAAGGAGGACAGGCTGACCACGTCCGGGTCCTTCAGCACCTCCACCGCCAGCGCCCGCTGCCGCTCCGCCATGGCGGCGTAGGAGACGGACTGGGTGGCCTCCGTCACGCCCTGGATCAGGCCGGTGTCCTGCGCCGGGAAGAAGCCCTTGGGGATGGCGGTGTAGAGCACGACCGTCAGCGCCAGCGTGCCCACGGCGACCAGCAGCGTCGCCCCCTGGCGGTCCAGCACCCAGCGCAGCGTGCGGGCGTAGCCGGCGATCACCGCGTCGAACCACGCCTCGCTGCGCCGCGCGATGGCGGACATCTCGCGCGGCTCGCGGTGGCGCAGCAGCTTGGCGCAGAGCATCGGCACCAGAGTCAGCGAGACGACGGCGGAGATCAGGATGGTGACGGCCAGCGTGATGGCGAACTCGCGGAACAGCCGGCCCACCACGTCGCCCATGAACAGCAGCGGGATCAGCACCGCGATCAGCGAGACGGTCAACGACACGATGGTGAAGCCGATCTGCTTCGACCCCTTCAGCGCGGCCTGGAGCGGGGACTCGCCGCGCTCCACATGGCGGGCGATGTTCTCGATCATCACGATGGCGTCGTCGACGACGAAGCCGGTCGCGACGGTCAGCGCCATCAGCGACAGGTTGTTCAGGCTGAAGCCCGCCAGATACATCACCGCGAAGGTGCCGACCAGCGACAGCGGCACCGACAGGCTGGGGATGATCGTCGCCGGGATGTTGCGCAGGAACAGGAAGATCACCAGGACGACCAGCCCCATGGCCACCATCATCTCCATCTGCACGTCCTCGACGGAGGCGCGGATGGTCACGGTGCGGTCGGTCAGCACGGCGACGTCGACCGAGCCGGGCAGGGCGGCGGTCAGGTTGGGCAGCATCTCCTTCACCCGGTCCACCACCTCGATCACGTTGGCGCCGGGCTGGCGCTGGATGTTCAGGAGGATGGCCGGCGTGTCGTTCATCCAGGCGCCCAGCCGGGTGTTCTCGGCGCTGTCCAGCACCTCGGCCACGTCGGACAGGCGCACCGGGGCGCCGCTGCGATAGGCGACGACGAGGTCCTTGTACTCGTCGGCCCGGCGGAGCTGGTCGTTGGCGTTGATGGTGTAGTTGCGGGTCGGCCCGTCGATGGTGCCCTTGGGTGAGTTGACGTTGGCCGTGTTGATGGTGCTGCGCAGGTCGTCGATGTTCAGGCCGTAGGCGGCCAGCGCCTGGACGTTGGCGCGGATGCGCACCGCCGGCCGGTGCCCGCCGCTGAGGCTGACCAGACCGACACCGGGAAGCTGCGACAGCTTCTGCGCGAAGCGGCTGTCCGCGAGGTCCTGCACCTGGGTCAGCGGCAGCGTCTTGGAGGTCAGGGCCAGCGTCAGGATCGGCGCGTCCGCTGGGTTGACCTTGGCGTAGATCGGCGGGGCGGGCAGGTCGGAGGGCAGCAGGTTCCCGGCGGCGTTGATGGCCGCCTGCACCTCCTGCTCCGCGATGTCGATGCTGAGTTCCAGCCCGAACTGGAGCGTGATGACCGACGCCCCGGCGGCGCTGACCGAGGACATCTGCACCAGCCCCGGCATCTGGCCGAGCTGGCGTTCCAGCGGGGCGGTGACCGACGAGGTCATCACCTCCGGGCTGGCGCCGGGGAAGAAGGTCTGGACCTGGATCGTCGGGTATTCCACCGCCGGCAGCGCCGACAGCGGCAGGAAGCGGTAGGACACCGCCCCGACCAGCAGGATCGCCAGCATCAGCAGCGAGGTGGCGACCGGGCGGACGACGAAGGGGTGGGAGATGTTCATGGCGGCAGGCGCGCGTTACGACGCGTTGCGCTGGGGACGGCGCTGCGGGCGCGGCCCTTCGCTGGACGGGGTGGGGGGCGCTGGCTGGGCCGTGCCGTCGGTCGCCGCCACCTTGGCGCCCTCGCGCAGCCGGTCGGCGCCCTGGATCACCACCGTCTCGCCGGGCTGCACGCCCTGGGTGATGACGGTCTTCGCCCCGTCGCTGGCACCCAGCGTCACCGGACGGACCGAGGCCGTGCTGTCCTCGCCGTTCACCACATAGACGTAGGTGCCGGGCGCCCCGCGCTGCACCGCCGCCACCGGGACCATCGGCACACCGGCCAGCGTGTCCACCAGAAGCTGAACGTTGACGAACTGGTTGGGGAACAGCGACTGGTCGGCGTTGTCGAACTGGGCGCGCAGCTTGACCGTGCCGGTGGTCACGTCGATCTGGTTGTCCACCGTCGTCAGCGTGCCGGTTGCCAGCACGCGGTCGCGCGTCCGGTCGTAGGCGGTGACCGGCAGCTTCGCCCCGTCGCGCAGCCGCGCCATGATCGCCGGGATGTTGTCCTCCGGCAGGGTGAACAGGACGGAGATCGGCTGCACCTGGGTGATGACGACGATGCCGCCGGCCTCGCCCGCGGTGACGTAGTTGCCGGGATCGACCAGCCGCAGGCCGGCGCGGCCGGAGACGGGGGCGGTGATGCGGGTGTAGGACAGGTTGAGCTTGGCGTTCTCCACCGCCACCTGATCGGCCTTCACCGTGCCTTCATACTGCTGGACCAGCGATTCCTGGGTGTCGCGCTGCTGCTTGGCGATGGAGTCCTGCTTGACCAGCAGGCGGTAGCGCTCCAGGTCCAGCCGGGCGTTCTTCAACAGCGCCTGATCGCGCAGAAGCTGGGCCTCGGCCTGCTCGACGGCGAGTTGGAAGGGCCGCGGGTCGACCTCCGCCAGGAAGTCGCCCTTCTGCACGGCCTGCCCCTCGGTGAAGGCGACCTGGGTGAGCTGGCCGCCGACCTGCGGGCGCACCGTGACGGTGGCGAGCGACGAGACGGTGCCCAGCCCATTCAGCCGGATCGGCATGTCGCCCTTCTCCACCGTGGCGGTCACTACCGGCGAGGCGGTCGGCATGCCGGGCCGGAACCCGCCGGGGCCGCCGCGCGCCGCCATTTCCGGCGCCGGGCGGAAGGCGAACCACCACACCCCGCCGCCGATCAGCGCCAGCACCACCAGCCACGCCAGCACCCGGCCCAGGATCGAGCGGCGCCGTGGCGCGTCGATCCGCTGGGCGTCGGGAGCCGACTGGTCCCGGCGGGCCTCCGGTACTGCCGTGGTGTGGCTATCCGGCCCGGGCGCGGGCGGCGGCTTGAGAGGCGTGTCCAAATCCATCGGGTCCTTCATCGCCTGCGGGCGTCGTCCGGAAAGTCGCGTCGGGAGGGCGGCCGGCGACCCAGCCCCGATCCCGGCGGGACGCTATCACGGCGTCGCGCGCAGAATATGTCCAGAAGGGATTAGATTTGTAACGCTCGGTAACAGCGTCGAGGGGCGTCAGGAATCCCCTCTCCCCTCCGGGGAGAGGGCTAGGGTGAGGGGGTTGCGCGTGGCGCCACGTTCGGCACAAGCGCAACCCCCTCACCGGCCCTACGGGCCACCCTCTCCCCAGGGGGAGAGGGTTACGTTACTCAGCCGCCAGACCCAACCCCGTCACGAAGGCGGCGATGCGGCGGCAGGCCTCCGCAAGCTCCGCCTCGCCGACCGCGAAGGACAGGCGGACGCAGCCCGCCGCCGCCGGGCCGAAGGCTCCGGCGTCCAGCACCGACACGCCGGTCTCGCGGAACAGCCGCCACGCGAACTCCATGGTCGGCAGGCCGGTGCCGCGCACGTCCACCAGCATGAACATCCCGGCCTCCGGCTTCAGGCAGCGCAGGCCGGGAACGGAGCCGAGCGCTTCCAGCGCGATGTCGCGGCGGCGGCGGTAGCCCTCGCGCATCGCCGCCACCGCCTCGTCGCCCTGCTCGACGGCGACCAGCGCCGCCTGCTGCACGAAGCCCGGCAGGCCGTAGAGCATGCACAGCGCCAGCGTGCCCATATGGGCGACCAGCGGCGCCGGGGCGACCACCCAGCCGGCGCGCCAGCCGGTCATGGCGTGCGACTTGGACAGGCTGTTGATGGTCACCGTGCGCTCCGCCATGCCGGGCAGGGTGGCGATGCCGATGTGCGGCCGGTCGAAGGTCAGGCTGGCGTAGACCTCGTCGGCGACCACCCACAGATCGTGGCGGCGGGCGAGGTCGGCCACGGCCTCCAACTCCTCCATGGACATCACGATGCCGGTGGGGTTGGCGGGGGTCGCCAGGAAGATGGCACGGGTGCGCGGGGTGACCGCGGCGGCCAGCGCCGCCGGGTCCAGCCGGAGCGTGGCGGCGTCCGGGGCCACCGGGACCAGCGTGGCGCCCGACGCGCGGACGCAGGCCTCGTATGTCAGGTACATCGGCTCCGGCACCAGAACCTCGTCCCCCGCCTCTACGAGGCAGAGCGTGGCGTTGAACAGGCCGTTCTGCGCCCCGGCGCAGACGATGACGTTCTCCGGCTCGACGGCCATGCTGGTGCGGCGGGCGACGTCGCGGGCCAGCGCGGCGCGCAGCTCCGGACGACCGGGAATAGGAGTGTAGTGGGTGTCGCCGGCGTGAAGGGCGGCGATGGCGGCGTCGCGCACCGGGGCGGGCGTGTCGAAATCCGGGTCGCCGACGCTCAGCACGATCACGTCCTCGCCGCGTCCCTTGGCGGTCCAGGCGGCGAAATGGATGTCCCAGGCCGCGACGCGGTCGCCGCGGATGCGGTCGGTGAGGGAAGAGAAACGCATCGGCGGAGGCTCCCTGGCAGGCTTTTCTGTTGGCCGGACAAGGGTCACGGCGGACGACCCATCCATATGCCCCAGGACGGTGCCGGGGCACAACCGGGCGTTTGAGGAGCGACGGCGCAATGCGGCCATTCATGCCCATTAGGACACCCTGATATGACCGACCGGCAATTGCAGCGCTGCGAAAGCGGGGCCTATGACGGACCTCAACGATAAAAGGCGAATGAATCGTCCGCCAACAAACGCCCGAGAACGTGCAAAGGATAACCATGTACCGCGACCGTATTCGCCTGAAGTCCCTGTGGGGGAAGGTGGTGACGCCGGAAGAGGCCGCCCTGCTGATCCGTGACGGCATGACCATCGGCATGAGCGGCTTCACCCGCGCCGGGGACGCCAAGGCGGTGCCGCTGGCGCTGGCCGAACGCGCCGCGACGGAACGGCTGAAGATCACGCTGATGACCGGCGCCTCGCTCGGCAACGACGTGGACCGCATCCTGACGGAAGCCGGGGTGCTGGCCCGCCGCCTGCCGTTCCAGGCCGACCCGGTGCTGCGCAAGGCGATCAACCGCGGCGAGGTGATGTTCGTCGACCAGCACCTGTCGGAGACGGTGGAGCTTCTGCGCTCCCGTCAGATGGGGCCGGTGGACGTGGCGGTGATCGAGGCCTGCGCGATCACCGAGACGGGCGGGATCGTCCCGACCACCTCGATCGGCAACTCGGCGACCTTCGCCATCCTGGCGGAGAAGGTCATCGTCGAGCTGAACCTGACCCAGCCGCTCGATCTGGAGGGGATGCACGACGTCTACATCCCGACGCGCCGCCCCTTCCGCGAGCCGATCCCGGTGGTGACGGCGGAGAGCCGCGCCGGCCTGCCCTGCATCCCCATCGACCCGTCGAAGATCGCGGCCATCGTGGTGACCCGCAAGCAGGACAGCAGCGCCACCATCCTGCCGCCGGACGGCGAGACCAGGGACATCGCCGGGCACCTGATCGAATTTCTCGACCGCGAGGTGCGGCAGGGCCGGTTGGGCCGTTCGCTGAACCCGCTCCAGGCCGGGATCGGGACCATCGCCAACGCCGTGCTGCACGGCATGATCGACAGCCCGTTCCACGACCTGACCATGTACAGCGAGGTCCTGCAGGACAGCACCTTCGATCTGTTCGACGCCGGCAAGCTGACCTTCGCCTCGGGCTCCTCGATCACGCTGAGCGCCGGGAAATACGCGGAGGTCCTGCCGCGGATCGGCACCTACAAGGGCCGGCTGCTGCTGCGCCCGCAGGAAATCTCCAACCACCCGGAGGTCATCCGCCGGCTGGGCGTGATCGGCATCAACACGGCGCTGGAGTGCGACATCTACGGCAACGTGAATTCGACCCACGTCAACGGCACGCAGATGATGAACGGCATAGGCGGCTCCGGCGACTTCGCGCGCAACGCCCATCTCGCCATCTTCGTCACCAAGTCGCTGGCGAAGGACGGCCGCATCTCCAGCGTCGTGCCGATGGTCACCCACACCGACCACAACGAGCATGACGTGGATGTCCTGGTGACCGAAACCGGTCTGGCCGACCTGCGCGGCCTCGCCCCGCGCGAGCGGGCGGAGACGATCATCCGCAACTGCGTCCATCCCAGCTACCGCGAGCTGGCGCTGGACTATCACCGCCGGGCGCTGCAGCGCGGCGGCCATACGCCGCATCTGCTGGAGGAGGCCTTCTCCTGGCACCTGCGCTACCAGCAGACGGGCAGCATGCAGCCGGCCTGAGTGCCTTGACGGGGGCCTTAACGGGGACGTGGGCGGATCAGGGGCAGACGGCCTCGACGATCCGGCAGACGTCCCCGGCGGTCCGCGGGGTGAAGCGGGCGAGCAGCCCGCCGCGCAGCTCGGGCACGATCAGCGACACCGGCTGCTCGGCGGGTACCGTCAGGTCGTGGTCGAGGTCGCAGACGCTGACGTAGTCCAGCCCGGCCAGGGCGACCAGGAGCGACTGCCGCCCCCGCTCGTCGACGGCGTGGGCGATGGCCCGCCCGTTGGCGGCGGCATAAGCGGCGGCATGGTCCCGGGTGTAGCGGGACACCGGCAGAACCCGCAGCGACGGGTGGCTGCGCAGGACCGTGGCGATGAGGGCGTTGAGGCCGCTGGACAGGCTCGGCATGGTTTCCAAAGGCTTCCGACTGTGGAGCGCCATGCTACCACGAATTCGGCCGTTGGGGGCGTGACCCCCGCGTGATGTGAAAATGGTCACGCGGGGGTCACGCTCGTGCAAAGGTGTCAGCCGGCGCGGACCCGCGCGATGAAGCCGTGGATCTCGTCGCGCAGCAGGTCGGAGTCGCGGGACAGGCTGTTCGCGGCGTTCAGCACCTCCGCGGCGGCCTCGCGCACGTCGGTGGCCGACTGGCTGACCCCGCCGATGTTGCCCGAGACCAGCCGGGTGCCCTGGGCTGCCTGCTGGATGTTGCGGCCGATCTCGTGCGTGGCGGCGGTCTGCTCCTCCACGGCGGCGGCGATGGCCCCGGCGATGGCGTCCACGTCGGCGATGGTCCGGGCGATGTTGCGGATGGCCGTCACGGTGCCTTCGGTGATCGCCTGGATCTCGGTGATCTGGCTGGCGATCTCCTCGGTCGCCTGGGAGGTTTGGGTGGCCAGCGCCTTGACCTCGCCCGCCACGACGGCGAAGCCCTTGCCGGCCTCGCCGGCGCGCGCCGCCTCGATGGTCGCGTTCAGCGCCAGCAGGTTGGTCTGCGACGCGATGTTCTGGATCAGGTTGACGACGTCGCCGATCTTCTGGGCGGCGCTGGCCAGCCGTTCCACCAGCGCGTTGGTCCGTTCCCCTTCGGCCACGGCATCGCGGGCGACCGTCGCCGCACCGTTCACCTGACGGCCGATCTCCCCGATGGAGCTTCCCAGCTGCTCCGACGCCGCGGCGACCGTCGCGACGTTGGCCGACGCCTGCTCCGTCGCGGCGGCGACCGAGGAGGCCTGTTCCGTCGTCGTCTCGGCGGCGCCGGTCATCGTCTGCGCGTTGCTCTGAAGCTGGCGAGCGGCCTGCGAGACGGCCTGGACCACGCCCTGGACGTTGGCGTCGAACTGGTCGGCCAGGGCCAGCATGGCGGCGCGGCGGTCGGCCTCCATCTGGCGCTTCTGCGCGTCGCTCTCCTCCTGGAGGCGGCGCATGTCGAGCCCGTTGCTCTTGAAGACCTGGAGCGCGCGGGCGAGCAGGCCGACCTCGTCCGTGCGCTCGGTGCCCTGGATGGCGACGGTCAGGTCGCCGGCGGCGATGGAGGTCATCTCCGACGTCAGGCGGTGCAGTGGACGCACGACGAAGAACAGCAGGATGGACCCCAGCAGGCCGAAGGCGAACAGCACGCCCGCGCCCGCGACCGTGTAGAGCCGCGTCATGACCTGCTGGGACAGGGCGGTGGCCCGCCGCTCGGCCTCCCGAGTCTCGGCCATGCTCTGCTCCACCCGCTCGCCCAGCGCCGCGGTCAGCTTCTGCCGGACCGGCCGGCCGACGTCGATGGACACGCGGATGGCGCCGTCGGTGTCGAAGCCGCGGGCCAGCTGCACGGTGGTCTGGGCAACGCGCTCGTACTCACCGACGATCGACTTGATGGCCTGGATGCTCTCGCGCTCCGCCGGATCGTCATAGGCCGCGGCCAGCGTGTCGATGGCGGACAGGGCCTTGGCAATGTTGGCCGTGAGCTGCGCGTTGGCGGCGTCGATGGCTTCGCGGGACGAGGCGACGATGGCGTTCGCCTCGGTGTCCATAGCGTCACCCAGCGCCGATTGGACGGCGATGGTCGCGCCGAGCCGATCGGCGACCAGCTCCGTGATGCGGGCGGTGGAGCTTGTCAGATCGGAGATCGCGCTCCGGGCGGTCCAGACGAGGCTGGCGATGACGATCAGCAGGACGAGAACCGGAACGAGGATCTTGTGCAATAACTTGCGGTTCGAAAACCAGCGGTGCAGCGGCATGTCCAGGGCTTTCCAATAAATCGGGCTTCGTCGGCGGGGCGGTGGGGGGGCGCCGGGAGCCGTGTCCAAAAAAATCCCCCGCAGGCCAGCCGGCATGCGGGGGGAGTGGGGACGCCGTCAGCCGGCCAGCCGGTCCCAGCAGCCGTCTAAGGCGGGGGACAGCTTGTGCTTCATGATGCGCTGGCTGGGGGTGCGCTCGAACTCCTCGACCACCGCGATGTAGCGTGGATTCTGGTAGGGGGCGAGCTGCTTTCCGAGCCAGCCGGACAGCGACGGGATGTCCAGCGTCGCCCCGGCCTTCGGCTTCACGAACAGCTTGATGTCTTGTTCGCCGACGTCGGCGGCAACGCCGATGATGGCGCAGTCCTCGACGGAGGGGTGGGTGGCCGCCACATGCTCGACCTCCCAGGCCGAGACGTTCTCGCCCTTGCAGCGCACGCTGTCGGTCATCCGGCCGTGGAACAGCAGCGTCCCGCCTTCGTCGAGCGAGCCGAGGTCGCCGGTGTGCAGGGCGCCGTTCTTGAGCGCGCGGGCCGTCGCCTCCGGGTTGCGGAAATAGCCGGGGAAGATGGCGCCGGGGCGGTCGGTGCGGACGACGATCTCGCCGCGTTCGCCCTTCGGCACCGGCTGGCCGGCGCCGTCCAGCAGCTCCACGGTGAACCACGGCATCGGGCGGCCGACCGCGCCGACCACGCCCTCGTCGTTGCAGGTGGTGATGCTCGACGCCTCGGTCATGCCGTAGCATTCGCGGATCTGCACGCCGAACCGTTCCTCGAAGGGCGTCCAGGTCTCCTTGGGGCAGCCGCCGCCCCAGGCGATGCGCACGGGGTGGTCATGGTCGCGCGGCGAGACCGGCTGCTTGAGCAGGATCTGCAGGATGCCGCCCAGATAGTGGATGTGGGTCGCCCCGTACTCCCGCACCTGATCCCAGAAGCGGCTGGCGCTGAAGCGGTCGACCATGGCCAGCGACACGCTGCGGATCAGCGGCATGACGATCATCTGGGCGCCGCCGATGTGGTACAGCGGCTCCCACACGAACAGCACGTCGCCGTCGCGGGCGGCCGAGACGCGGGCCACCGCCTCGCCGGCCAGCCGCATCATGCGGTGCGACACCAGCACGCCCTTGGGCCGCCCGGTGGTGCCGGAGGTGTACATGATGGCGAAGGTGTCGTCGGGGGCGGGCGGCGGCTCCTCGAAGGCGGCGTCGGACTCCAGCAGGGTCTCCAGCCGCAGCGCCGCCGCCGGATCGCCCTGGACGATCAGCGGCGTGCCGGCGGGCACAGCACCCGTCTCGGCGATCACCGGCAGGAACTCGGTCTCGGCGATGATGGCGCCGGGATCTGAATGCTCCAGGATGTAGCGCAGGCCCTCGCCGCGCTGCTGGGCGTTGATCGGCACCCAGACCAGCCCCGCCTTGGCGAGGCCGAACAGGGTGGAGAGCACCAGCGGGCTGTTGCGCAGCATCAGCGCCACGCGATCGCCGGGCTTCAGCCCCAGCCGCCGCAGCTCCGCCGCCACGCCGTCGGACTGGCGGTCGAGCGTGGCGAAGCTCAGCGCCTCGCCGTTGAAGCGGGCGAACAGGCGGGCGCGTCCGGTCCGGGCCGCCTGCGTGAACAGGCGGACGAACCCTTCTTCGAAATCGGACATGATGCGTAATCTCGAATGCGTTTGGTCGGTTGGTGACGGCCGAGTGTGGTTGCGGATCACCGCGCCGGACGGCGCAGCCATTCCGCCATCAGCAGCAGGGCCATCACGATCGCGAAGACCACGACGGACACGGCGGCCAGCGTCGGGTTCAACTGGAGGATCATGTCGTCCCACATCTGCTTCGGAAGCGTGGTCTTGACGCCGCCGCTGACGAAGATCGCCACGGTCAGCTCGTCGAAGGAGGTGATGAAGGCGAACAGGAAGGCCGCCACCAGACCGCCGCGGATCAGCGGAACGGTGACCAGTATCAGCGTCCGGAAGCGGTTCGCCCCCAGCGTCGCCGCCGCCTGGTCCAGCCGCCAGTCGTGCCCCTTGACCACCGCGGAGATCGCGACGAAGGCGAAGGGCAGGGCCAGCACCGTGTGGCCGATGATCAGGCCGAGGTCGGTGGCGACCAGCCCGATCTGGGCGAACAGGTAGAACAGCCCGACCGCGATGACGATGCGCGGCACGATCATCGGCGCCAGGAAGAAGGCGAAGATCGCCCCCCGCCAGCGCGAGGAGGAGCGGGCGAGCGCCAGCGCGGCCAGACCGGCGACCAGCGTCGCCAGGACCGCCGTGGCAAGGGCCACCGCGAAGGAGCGGATCGTCGCCGACACCCAGAGGTCGGAGTTGAAGTAGACCCGGAACCATTCCAGCCCATAGCCCGGCGGCGGGAAGTCGAGGAAGGGGGAGGTGGTGAAGGCGATGGGAACGACCACCAGCGCCGGGGCGACCAGGAAGACGATCACCGCCGCGGAATAGAGCGGCAGCAGCCGGTCCATCATCTTCGGTCCCAGAACGCGCCCGACTGGGCCGCCCAGAGCCGTCGAAGCCTTGGCGAGCGCCGACAGGATTTTCATCCCGGCGTTGCGCAGATGCCCTTGGCCGGCGCCGGTCCGCCCGGAGGTCTCCCCCGACAGGGAGGACAGGCCGAACAGCCGGTCGTAGACCCAGCAGGTGACCAGCGCCGCGACCAGCATGAAGGTGGCCAGCGCGCCGGCGAAGGCCCAGTTCAGCATCTCCTGGATCTGGGTGATGATGAGCTGCGCCAGCATGGTCTGCTGCGGCCCGCCGAGCAGCGCCGGAACGATGAAGAAGCCCAGCGAGGAGATGAAGGTGAGGAGTCCGGCCGCCGCCACGCCGGGCAGAGAGAGCTGGAAATAGACCAGCCAGAAGGCGTTGGCCGGCGGCGCCCCCAGCGTCTCGGCCGCCTGGACCAGCCGGCGGTCGATGGTGGTCAGCACCGGCAGCATGGTCAGCACGGCCAGCGGCAGCATGGCGTGGACCATGCCGGCCATCACGCCGAACTCGTTGTGCAGCAGCGGCAGGGGGGACATCCCCGTGCCGGAGAGGATCTGGTTGATGACGCCGGTGCGCCCCAGGATGACCATCCAGGCGAAGGTCTTCACCAGATAGCTGGTCCAGAAGGGCACCATCACCGCCAGGATTGCCAGCCCGCGCTGGCGCTCCGGCAGCTGCGCCAGCCAATAGGCCAGCGGATAGCCGAACAGGAGCGACAGCAGGGCGGTCAGCCCGGCGATGCGGAAGGTGCTCATCAGGACGCGGAAATAGACGTCCGTGGCGACGATGCGGGCGTAATGGTCGCCGGTCCAGGCCGAGGTCTCGAGATCCTGGACGCTGAGGCCGAGCAGCCGCAGCACCGGGAACAGGAAGAAGATGGCCAGGAAGGCGAGGCCGGGGGCGGCCAGCCACAGCGGGCCGAAGCGCAGCCGCCGCCGCGCCGCGGCGAAGGCACCGTCATGGTTCAGGGTGGCGGCGCTCATGACACCAGCACCCCGGCGTCGGCGCGCCAGCGCACCGCGACCACCTCGCCCAGCCGCGGCGGTGCGGTGCCGCGGCGAAGGCGGACGGTGATCGTCTCCTCGCCGCCGAGTGACACCAGCACGCGGGTCTCGGACCCGGCATAGACGGTGTCCACCACCTCGCCGCGCACCTCGTTGTCGCCGTCGCCGTCGATGTCGAGCTGTTCGGGACGGACGACCAGCGTGCCGTCCTGGCTGTCCGGCGTGTCGGCGGACAGGCGGAAGCTGCCCTTGCCGGTGACCAGCATGGGCGCTCCGTTGCCGTCGCGCCGGACCTGCCCGCGGAAGATGTTCGACACGCCGATGAAGTCGGCGGCAAACGCGGTCTTCGGGCGGGCGTAGATGTCGTGCGGGGTGCCGAGTTGCTCGATCCGGGCGTGGTTCATCAGGCAGATGCGGTCCGACATGGCCAGGGCTTCCTCCTGGTCATGAGTGACGTAGATGATCGTCGCGCCGGTCTCGCGGTGCAGGCGCTTGATCTCGTACTGCATGTGCTCGCGCAGCTTCTTGTCCAAGGCGCCCAGCGGCTCGTCCATCAAAATGACTGAGGGCTGGTAGACGAAGCAGCGCGCCAGGGCGACGCGCTGCTGCTGTCCGCCGGACAGCTCCTTGGGGAAGCGCCCGGCGAGATGGCCGAGATGGACCATCTCCAGCGCCTCCTTCACGCGCCGCGTCAGGTCCGCCGGGGCGACGCCGCGCATGCGCAGGGGAAAGCCGATGTTCTCCGCCACCGTCAGGTGGGGGAACAGGGCGTAATGCTGGAAGACGAGGCCGATGTCCCGCTTGTGCACGGGCGTCCGGGTCTCGTCCTGCCCGTCGATCAGGATGCGCCCGCCGCTGGGCTCCACCAGTCCGCAGATCATCTGCAGCAGCGTGGTCTTGCCGGACCCTGACGGGCCGAGCAGCGTCAGGAACTCGCCCGCCGGGACTTCCAGGCGGGTGGGCTCCAGCGCCGTGATGGCGCCGTACCGTTTGGTCAGGCCGTCGACCAGCAGCTTCGGCGTGGCGGCGGCTCCGGCCTGGACCGGCGCTGTCCGCGCCTGTGCGAGCGGTGAGAGCATGGCGGCGGGTCTCCTTTCCGACAGGCGGGCTTAGCCGAGAATCCAGGCGTTGAAACGCTCGTTCATCTTCGACCGGTTGGCGCCCCACCAATCCTCCTTGGCGATGGTCATCACCTTCAGATTGTCTTCGAAGGTCGGCAGCGCCGGGGCGCGCTCCTTCGGGATGCTCTTGTAGGCGTCGAGGTTGGTCGGGCCGTAGGCCAGGACCTCGGTGAAGACGGCCTGACGGGCCGGGTCGGCGCAGAACTTGATGAACTGGCGGGCGGCGTCGGCGCGCGGGGTGCCGCGCGGGATGCCCCAGCCCTCGATCGAGTAGAGCCCCTGGTTCCAGTTGATCTTGACGGGGGCGCCGCCGTCGATCACCGCCTGGGCGCGGGCGTTCCACAGGGCGATCATGTCGACCTCGCCGCTCTGGATGAGCTGGCTGGACTGGGCGCCGCCGGTCCACCACACGGCGACATGCGGCTTGATGCGGTCGAGCGCCTTGAAGGCGCGGTCGACGTCGAGCGGGTAGAGCTGGTCGAGCGGCACGCCGTCGGCGAGCAGCGCCTGCTCCAGCGTGTCGATGGGGTTCTTGCGCAGCGAACGGCGGCCCGGGAACTTCTCGACGTTCCAGAAATCGGCCCAGCTCTGCGGGGCGTTGGAGGCGAATTTGTCGGCGCGGTAGCCGAGAATGGTCGAATAGACGTCGGTGCCCATCCAATGGCTGGTCAGCGAGTCCGGCATCAGGCCGGGCGCGTCCGCCGCGGTGAAGTTCAGCGGCTCCAGCAGGTTCTGCTTCATCAGGATGTCGCGGGCCGACAGGGTCAGCGTGCAGACGTCCCAGGTGTAGGACTTGGTCTCCACGATGGCCTTGAACTGGGCGGTCGGCTCCGCCTCGCGGGCGACGTTGACCACCTTGATGCCGGTGGCCTTCTCGAACGGGTCGTAGAAGGCCTTGCGGAAGGCCGGGCTGTAGGGGCCGCCCGGATCGGCGACGGTGATCTGCGTGGCGGCGAAGGCCGGACGAAGCAGCCCGGCGGGCAGGGTGGCGCCCAGCGCGACGCCGGCGGCTCCCTTCATCAGGCTGCGGCGGCCCATGGAGAAGGTGGACTTGCTCATGTGAAACTCCCTGTTCTGCGGTCGGGGCGTCTCTGTTGCCCCGGTGAAGGAGCGCCGCCGTGGCGGCGCGGGTGGGCGGATCGTTGCGCCCAGGAAGAGTCGTGTTTGCGGCCTGAGACCGAGTTACGCGCGCTTCGCGGCGCGCTTGGCGAGGAACTCCTCCATCATCCGGGCCGGTTCGCCGGACGCGTAGGCCTCGCGCTGGATGCGCACGCCGGCGGCCAGGGCGTCGCGGAAGCCGGCCTCAGTCATCTCGCGGAAGCGCTGCTTGTCCAGCCGCATGGCGACCGGCGGCTTGGCGGCCAGCTCCTCGGCCAGGGCCAGCGATTCGGCCATCACGCGGTCCTGCGGGACGATGCGGTTGATCAGGCCGATGCGGTGGCTCTCCTCGGCGTCCATCAGCCGGCCCGACAGCGTCAGGTCCATGGTGCGGGCCAGACCGATCATCTCCTTCATGATCCACGGGCCGGTGGTGCTGGCGATGCCCGAGTTGATCTCCGGCTGGCCCATGCGCACCCCGGCATGGCCGATGCGGAAGTCGCCGAGCAGGGCGACCTGGAAGGCGGAGCCGGCGGCGACGCCGTTCAGCGCGATGATCAGCGGCTTCGAGAGGGTGCGCATGCGGTGGTAGAGGCGCTCCCACTCCGCCACCCACTCCTCGGCGCGGTCGGCGTCGAAGGTCTTGGTCTCGTTCAGGTCCTGCCCGGCGCCAAAGGCGCGGTCGCCGGCCCCGGTCAGGATGATCGCGCGCACACCGTCCTGGTTCTCGAGCTGGTCGAAGGCGACGACCAGCTCGTCGCGCATCGCGGCGTTCCAGGCGTTCAGGATCTCCGGGCGGTTCAGCGTGATGATGCCGACCGGGCCGCGGACCTCGGTGAGGATGAATTTGAACACGGGACCACTCCTGTAAGCGGGGCGTTTCGCGCGCCTTGCGGATGTTCCGGCGCCCCTCGGGGCGGCGCGTCGTATTGCAATACGATACTTGGTATTGAATAGCTTGGCTTGCTTTGCTAGACCTGTCAACGGTATCTCTCGCACACGAACCACAGGACCGATCGCCATGGCTCCGCGCCGTCCGTCTTCCCGACAGTCAGACACGGAATCCGCAACTGCCGTTGCGGACGCCTCGGTGAAGGAGGGGGGCGCCGCGCGTGCCGGCGATCCCTTGATGGTGATGTCCGTGGAGAAGGCGTTCCGTGTGCTGAACGCGTTCGACGCGGCGCGTCCGACGATGAGTCTGACCCAGATCGCCTCGATCGTCGGGTTGGACAAAAGCGCGGCGCAGCGCTTCACCCACACGCTGGAAAAGCTGGGCTACCTGCACAAGGACCCGGAGACGAAGCGGTTCGAGCTGACGGTCAAGACGCTCGACCTCGGCCATCACTACCTGCGCGGCAACGGGCTGCTCGAACGCTCGATGCCCTACCTGATGCATCTCAGCAAG
>NZ_CBCOOP010000001.1:267500-1030000 GCF_965111635.1 Azospirillum sp. Marseille-Q6669
CGCCAGCTCGGGTGGAGCCATCCTTGAAATACCACCCTTGAGGTCTCTGGCATCTAACCGCGCTCCGTTGATCCGGAGCCGGGACCCTGCATGGCGGGTAGTTTGACTGGGGCGGTCGCCTCCCAAAGTGTAACGGAGGCGCGCGATGGTGGGCTCAGAGCGGTCGGAAATCGCTCGACGAGTGCAATGGCATAAGCCCGCCTGACTGCAAGACAGACAAGTCGAGCAGAGACGAAAGTCGGCCATAGTGATCCGGTGGTCCCACGTGGACGGGCCATCGCTCAACGGATAAAAGGTACGCCGGGGATAACAGGCTGATGACTCCCAAGAGTCCATATCGACGGAGTCGTTTGGCACCTCGATGTCGGCTCATCACATCCTGGGGCTGGAGCAGGTCCCAAGGGTTCGGCTGTTCGCCGATTAAAGTGGTACGTGAGCTGGGTTTAGAACGTCGTGAGACAGTTCGGTCCCTATCTGCCGTGGGTGTCGGAGTTTTGCGAGGATCTGTCCCTAGTACGAGAGGACCGGGATGGACATACCTCTGGTGCACCGGTTGTCACGCCAGTGGCATGGCCGGGTAGCTAAGTATGGACGGGATAACCGCTGAAAGCATCTAAGCGGGAAACCCACCTCAAAACCAGAACTCCCTTGAGAGCCGTGACAGACCATCACGTCGATAGGAGGCATGTGGACGGGCGGCAACGCCTGAAGCTGAGCCTTACTAATCGCTCGATCGGCTTGATCCTTCCCAGCAGGCGGCCCGCGCGCAGCGGCAAGCCCTGGGCGCACGAGCCAACACCGCAAAGAACAAGAGCAAACGTCCTCAAACTTAACGAAACCCGCCCGTCCGGTCCGGATGGTTCGCGTGTGCCTTGGTGACCTGGTGGTCATGGCGAGGCTCCCAACACCCGATCCCATTCCGAACTCGGCCGTGAAACGCCTCAGCGCCGATGGTACTGCGTCTTAAGACGTGGGAGAGTAGGTCGCCGCCAGGTCACCACGGCACACGCCAAGCCATCAAGGACTTGGATGGATGGGTTGCAAACACACTTGACAATCGTCGTCGCACTGCCGGTTCCCAGCAGCCCAACACCCGCGGGGTGGAGCAGCCCGGTAGCTCGTCAGGCTCATAACCTGAAGGTCGCAGGTTCAAATCCTGCCCCCGCAACCAAATCAGCCAGCAACCCCAATGGGTTGCTGGCTTTTTCGTGTCCGGCGAATCGGCGACAGGAATCTGTATCCGCAAGATGTCCGTATCGAAGGTGGTGGCCGGTATAGCTGAATAGAGGTCGGCGCCTCTTCCGGCAGGGGACGGTGGGCCGGAACACCGGGAGCACAGCCTGTCAATCGGCATGGAAAAGGGGCTCTGTCGCAGATTTGATGGTCCGACCTCATCCGGTGTCGATGACGCGCGCCTGAAGGATGTCGAGCTTGCCGCGGCCATACATCTGCTCCTCGGTCTGACCGTTGGACCAGGGCAGGGTAATTGCCGGGATGAAGGCATCCCGGTCCTTGGCGATCCCGTTGGCGAAAGACGCAACCAAGCTCGCCTTGGCCCGCTGCAGCCAGGGCTCGAACTCCTCGGCGCTCTTCTTCCGGATCATCCACTGGAACGCCGCAACGATCTCGCGCGCCTCGACCAGCAGCGGCACGCCGCCCTCGATCGCCGCGACCGTCACCGTCTCCGCTTTGCTCAGAGCATCCCGGCCGATGGTGAGCAAGCGCGCGATCGTCCGCGCCGCCGGCGTACGGCCGAGCGCACCGGTCTGCGCCTGGTCTGAGCGCCGGCGGCGCGTCGTCCATTCACCCACGACACGCAGGCTGCCCCGGAACCCACGCCTCCGAGAGCGGCAGGTCGAAGAGGAGGCGCTGGTACCGGCTGTGCACCCGAAACGAGTGTCCGCCGCACGCCGGGCAGGAGCTGAACGCGGCTGCGGAGCGCACCGTGATTTGAACGGCGAGGCCGACGTCCGCCGCCTCGACGACCACGAAGCCGGGCGGCACACCCCCCGTGCAGCGATGCGACTGAGCCATGATGCTGATTCCGCTGGTGAAACCAGAGCCAGCAACAGCCCAGCACCATCAAAACTGCGACAGAGCCCCGTTTCGGTGCCGATTCACAAACCTGCCAGAAATGTTCATTTTACGTTCTATCCCGAGAAAGGGCTCTGTATTCTAAAAACCTTTGGTTTCTAATTCAATCCAATCGCGACATCTTTCCGTGTAGAGCATCCCTTCGCGGCTGATGTATGCGTGATCTCGCGGGGAGCAAGAAACTATTGAGAAAATAGGGATTTTTACGGGTGTACTTCCGCGCTTCCGACCAGTAACGCGTCACGAACGCTCCTATATACCAATAATTAGCTCTTGGTCGTGCATTGATCTGTCTGGGGCCGGTGTGTGTGCCGGCCGCGTGACGTGAGGGCTGAAAGATCGTGGCGAATCCAACCTTCACTATGATCGGCACCAACAGCTTCGGCCTTTCCGACACCGGAAGCGAGGCCGCCCCGGTGCTGGCGGATCTGGATGGTGATAGCGATCTCGACCTCCTGGTCGGCAACGCGGACGGAAACACGCTTTTCTTCCGGAACACCGGAACGACGCTGTCGCCGACCTTCACTCTGGACAGCACCAATCCCTTCGGGATCACCAACGTCAGCGCGGGCGGCGCGCTTCCCGGTCTGGTGGACATCGACGGCGACGGCGACCTCGACCTGTTCATCGGCAACCACAGCGGCAGCACCCTTTTCTACCGCAACAACGGGACGTCACCGCAGGCGCCGAACTTCTCGCTGGAAGGCACCAACCTGTTCGGCATCCAGGGCGCGGGCGGATTCGGGGCGCCGGCCCTCGCCGATCTGGACGGCGACAACGACCTCGACCTTCTGATCGGCAACTCGGCCGGCGACCTCCTCTATTTCCGCAACGACGGGACGGCGCAGGCGCCAAGTTTTGTGCTCGTCGGCACCAACCCCTTCAGCCTGACCCGCGACGCCGGCGGCTATTCGGCGCCCGTGCTGGTGGACTTCGACGGGGACGGCCTCGTCGATCTCATCAGCAAGAGTTCCATCTACCTCAACACCGGGACGGCGGCGGCGCCGACCTTCGCGCTGCTCGCCGGCAACCCCTATGCGGGCCGGGCGCCGGGGGCGTACCCGCGGCCGACCCTGGGCGATCTCGACGGCGACGGCGACCGCGACATGGTGGTCGGCGTCGACGACGGGAATCTGGAGTATCTGCGGAATGTCGCGCCGGTCATCGTGACGCTGGGCGATGGCGGCAACACGATCACCCTGTCGCAGATCAACACGCTGACCGGCGGCACCGGAACCGACGTGGTGTCGCTGCTGACCATCGGGGCGACCTACACCGTCACCGGGGTCGAAACGCTGACCGGCAATACGGCGATCGACCTGGTGTATCTCGGCAGCGGCGGGAACACGATCGAGGTGAGCCGGGTCGAGCGGCTGAACGGCGGCTCGGGCACCGACGTCGTCACGCTGGGCAGCCTCGGCAACACAGTGGAGGTGGGCGGTGTCGAGACGCTGACCGGCGGCATCGGCAACGATTATGTGTACCTCAACGTCGGCAGCACGCTTCTGATCGAGGGCATCGAAACGCTGACCGGCAGCACCGGCACCGACATCGTGACGCTGGGCGGCAGCGCCGCCACGCTGACGGTCTCGAAGCTGGAAACGCTGACCGGCACCCCGGGCAACGACGTGGTGACCTTCGCCAGCGGCGGCAACAGCACGCTGGTGAAGGGCATCGAGACGGTGATCGGCGCTTCCGGCGTCGACATGGTCACGCTGGAAGACGGTGGCCGCACGCTCACGGCCCGTCTGCTGGAGACGGTGATCGGCGGCTCCGGCAGCGATCTGGTGACGATGGGCACTGGCGGCGGCACCATGATGGTCCAGTTGGTGGAGACCGTGACGGGCTCCGCCGGCATCGACGCGGTGATTCTCGCCAACGGCGGCAGCACCATGCTGGTGAACGGGATCGAGACGCTGACCGGCGGCACCGGCACCGACATGGTGACGCTGGGCAGCAACGGCGGCACGCTGCTGGTCCGGCTGGTGGAGACCTTGACCGGCGGCATCGGCACCGACATGGTGACGATCGGCGCCGGGGGCAGTTCGACCACGGTGATCGGGTTCGAAACGGTCATCGGCGGCAGCGGCACCGACACGGTGAGGCTGGGAGACGGCGGCAACACGCTGTTCCTGTGGCGGGTCGAGACGCTGATCGGCGGTAGCGGCATCGACGTGGTGACGTCCGGCACCGCCGGCAACTCGATCAAGGTGACCGGGATCGAGTCGCTGACCGGAAGTTCCGCCACCGACAGCATCACGCTCGACTCCGGCGGGAACACCATCTGGGTGAGCGGCGTCGAAACGCTGCAGGGTGTCGCAGGGTCCGACGTCGACGTGGTGACGCTGGCCGACGCGGGCTCCACCATCTTGGTGAGCCGCCTAGAAACGCTGATCGGCGGGTCCGGAAGGGACGTGGTGACGATCTCCGCGACGGGCGCCACCATGGAGGTGAGCGGCCTGGAGACGCTGATCGGAAACTCCGGTGTGGAGTTGGTCACGCTCAGCGACAGCGCCGGCAACACGCTGGCCGTGTCGCGGGTGGACACCTTGATCGGCTCTGCCGGCACGGACGTGGTGACCCTCCTGAGCGGCACCTCCAACAACACCATGACGGTGAGCGGCATCGAGACGCTGTTCGGCAGCGACATCGGCGACACCGTGACGCTGGGCAGCGACGGCAACACCACTCTGGTGTCGCGGGTCGAGACGCTGTTCGGCGGCTCCGGCACCGACGTGGTGACGCTGGAAAGCGGCGGCAACACCATCCTGGTCCGGCTGCTGGAGACGCTGACCGGCGGGTCCGGCACCGACGTGGTGACGATCGGCACCGGCGGCGGCGAGATGACGGTGAGCGGCATCGAAAGGCTCAACGGCGGCACCGGCACGGAACTGGTGAGGCTTGGCGACAGCGCGGGCAACACGCTGACGGTGTCGCGGGTGGAGAGCGTGATCGGCTCCGCCGGGACCGACGTGCTGACTCTCGGCACCTTCGGCAACACGCTGCTGGTGGACGGCGTCGAGACGGTGAGCGGCGGGATCGGCACCGACCTCGTGGAACTGGGCAGTAACGGCAACACGCTGCTGGTGAGCGGTGTCGAAACGCTGAACGGCGGTTCCGGCACCGACGTGGTGACGCTGGGCGGCGGCGGCAACACGCTGCTGGTGAGAGGTGTCGAAACGTTGACCGGCAGTGCCGGCACCGACGTGATCACGCTGGGCAGCGATGGTACCACTCTGGCGGCGACCCTGCTGGAGACGCTGATCGGTGGAGCCGGTACGGACGTGGTGACTTTCTCCCCGGCCGGCAACCGGGGGACGCTCTTCGTTTCCGGTGTTGAGACTGTCTACACACCGTTCCAAACTTTGACGCTCAACGGTATCGACACACGGATCGTGCTGCCGGCCAGCCCGTCAGTCCCGGTGCTCAACCCGGCGTCGGATAGCGGAGTGGTCGGTGACGCCTTGACGAACGCGTCGCAGCCCACGTTGACGGGTACGGCCGACGCCGACAGTGTCGTGCATTTGTACGGAAACGGTGTTGAGATCGGGACAGGAACGGCCAACAGCTCCGGTGCGTGGACGGTGATCCCTGGCACGGCGCTTGCTGACGGAATCTGGACGTTGACGGCCAGGGGGACGCTATCCGGCATCGTGGGCGGGGTTTCGGGGCCTCTCCTGGTGACCATCGACACCGGCGCCTCGTCGCCAACCGCTTTGGCACTGGCGGCTTCGTCGAACAGCGGGTCGACGGCGGACACGCTGACGAACGTGACGGCGCCGGTGGTCACCGGCAGCGTAGCCGAGGCTGGCGTCGTGGTGCTGTACGAGGGCAGCACTGCCCTGGGCACGGTGACCGCTGCGGCGGCCGGTGCCTGGACGATGACGGCCACTTCGCTGAGCGACGGTGCGCACACGTTGACCGCCACGGTGACCGATGCGGCAGGCAACAGCTCCTCGGCATCCGCGGCGCTGACCGTGACCATCGACACCGGCGCCTCGTCGCCAACCGCTTTGGCGCTTGCCGCGGGTTCGAACAGCGGGTCCACGGCGGACACGCTGACGAACGTGGCAGCACCGGTGATCACCGGCAGCGTAGCCGAGGCTGGCGTCGTGGTGCTGTACGAGGGCAGCACTGCCCTGGGCACGGTGACCGCTGCGGCGGCCGGTGCCTGGACGATGACGGCCACTTCGCTGAGCGACGGTGCGCACACGTTGACCGCCACGGTGACCGATGCGGCAGGCAACAGCTCCTCGGCATCCGCGGCGCTGACCGTGACCATCGACACCGGCGCCTCGTCGCCAACCGCTTTGGCGCTTGCCGCGGGTTCGAACAGCGGGTCCACGGCGGACACGCTGACGAACGTGGCAGCACCGGTGATCACCGGCAGCGTAGCCGAGGCTGGCGTCGTGGTGCTGTACGAGGGCAGCACTGCCCTGGGCACGGTGACCGCTGCGGCGGCCGGTGCCTGGACGATGACGGCCACTTCGCTGAGCGACGGTGCGCACACGTTGACCGCCACGGTGACCGATGCGGCAGGCAACAGCTCCTCGGCATCCGCGGCGCTGACCGTGACCATCGACACCGGCGCCTCGTCGCCAACCGCTTTGGCGCTTGCCGCGGGTTCGAACAGCGGGTCCACGGCGGACACGCTGACGAACGTGGCAGCACCGGTGATCACCGGCAGCGTGGCCGAGGCTGGCGTCGTGGTGCTGTACGAGGGGGCGACGGCTCTCGGCACGGTGACCGCTGCGGCGGTCGGTGCCTGGACGATGACGGCCACTTCGCTGAGCGACGGTGCGCACACGCTGACCGCGACGGTGACCGATGCGGCGGGCAACAGCTCCTCGGCATCCGCGGCGCTGACTGTGACCATCGACACCGGAGCAAGCGCTCCGACGGGTCTCGCTTTGGCTGCAGCATCTAACAGCGGGTCCACGGCGGACACGCTGACGAACGTGGCAGCACCGGTGATCACCGGCAGCGTGGCCGAGGCTGGCGTCGTGGTGCTGTACGAGGGCAGCACCGCTCTTGGTACGGTGACCGCTGCGGCGGCCGGTGCCTGGACGATGACGGCCACTTCGCTGAGCGACGGTGCGCACACGCTGACCGCGACGGTGACCGATGCGGCGGGCAACAGCTCCTCGGCATCCGCGGCGCTGACCGTGACCATCGACACCGGCGCCTCGTCGCCAACCGCTTTGGCGCTTGCCGCGGGTTCGAACAGCGGGTCCACGGCGGACACGCTGACGAACGTGGCAGCACCGGTGATCACCGGCAGCGTGGCCGAGGCTGGCGTCGTGGTGCTGTACGAGGGGGCGACGGCTCTTGGCACGGTGACCGCTGCGGCGGCCGGGGCGTGGAGCATCACCGCGGCCTCGCTGAGCGACGGTGCGCACACGCTGACCGCGACGGTGACCGATGCGGCGGGCAACAGCTCCTCGGCATCCGCGGCGCTGACCGTGACCATCGACACCGGCGCCTCGTCGCCAACCGCTTTGGCGCTTGCCGCGGGTTCGAACAGCGGCTCCACGGCGGACACGCTGACGAACGTGGCAGCACCGGTGATCACCGGCAGCGTGGCCGAGGCTGGCGTCGTGGTGCTGTACGAGGGGGCGACGGCTCTTGGCACGGTGACCGCTGCGGCGGCCGGGGCGTGGAGCATCACCGCGGCCTCGCTGAGCGACGGTGCGCACACGCTGACCGCGACGGTGACCGATGCGGCGGGCAACAGCTCCTCGGCATCCGCGGCGCTGACCGTGACCATCGACACCGGCGCCTCGTCGCCAACCGCTTTGGCGCTTGCCGCGGGTTCGAACAGCGGGTCCACGGCGGACACGCTGACGAACGTGGCAGCACCGGTGATCACCGGCAGCGTGGCCGAGGCTGGCGTCGTGGTGCTGTACGAGGGGGCGACGGCTCTTGGCACGGTGACCGCTGCGGCGGCCGGGGCGTGGAGCATCACCGCGGCCTCGCTGAGCGACGGTGCGCACACGTTGACCGCGACGGTGACCGATGCGGCGGGCAACAGCTCCTCGGCATCCGCGGCGCTGACCGTGACCATCGACACCGGAGCAAGCGCTCCGACGGGTCTCGCTTTGGCTGCAGCATCCAACAGCGGCTCCACGGCGGACACGCTGACGAACGTGGCAGCACCGGTGATCACCGGCAGCGTGGCCGAGGCTGGCGTCGTGGTGCTGTACGAGGGGGCGACGGCTCTTGGCACGGTGACCGCTGCGGCGGCCGGGGCGTGGAGCATCACCGCGGCCTCGCTGAGCGACGGTGCGCACACGCTGACCGCCACGGTGACCGATGCGGCGGGCAACAGCTCCTCGGCATCCGCGGCGCTGACCGTGACCATCGACACCGGAGCACCGTCCGTTGCTATCGCACTGAGCAGGGCGACACTTGGGGTGGGGGAGACGGCAACCGTCACCTTTACGTTCAGTGAGGCGCCGGTTGGATTCTCGCTCTCGGCCGTCACAGCACAGAATGGGACGCTGTCAGACCTGTCCGTTCTGCCGGGAAGCGACGGATTGGTGTACACAGCCACCCTGACCCCGAGCGTGGAAATCAACGCTTCCGACAGCCGGATCACCGTTGCTGCGGGGTGGAGCGACACCGCTGGAAACACTCCAACGGCAGTGGCGACGTCGGCCGGCTATGCCATCGACACCCGGAGCCCGCCCGTCAACACGGCCCCCGTCATCGGTGGCGCGGCAGCCAGTCAAGCGGTCAACGACACCGCCAGCAGCCAGCCCTTCGCCACCCTGACCGTGTCCGACAGCCAGACCACCCAGACGCAGACGGTTGTCGTGACGGTCCGGAATTCAGGTGGCACCGTCGGCGATGCCACCGGCGTCTTCAGCACCGCCAGCCTCATCGCCAGTGGTTTTGCGAAATCGGCCGCCGGCACCTACACTCTGACCGCCAGTTCCGCGGCGGCGGCCCAGGCCGCGCTGCGGCTGCTCGTCTTCCAGCCGGCGGCCAACCGGGCCGCTCCGGGCACCCAGGAGACCACGGCCTTCACCGTGATGGTCACTGATGCGGACGGCGCATCGGCGACGAACACCACGACCAGTATCAACGTCCTGTCGATCAACGACGCCCCAGTGCTGGCCCAGGCGCTCGGCACCAGCAACGTGGACCAGGGGCAGGCCTTTTCCTACACGGTCCCGGCGGGAGCCTTTACCGACGCCGACACCGGCGACAGCCTGACCTTCAGCGCGACCAGCGGCGACGGCTCGGCGCTGCCCGCTTGGCTCAGCTTCGATGCGGCCACTGGGCGCCTGTCCGGTACGCCGGGCAACGCCGACGTCGGCACCCGGACGGTGCGCGTCACCGCGACCGATTCCTCCGGCGCGACGGTTTCGGACTCGCTGACCATCACGGTCGCCAACGTCAACGACGCGCCCGTCGCGGCGAACGATGCGGGAGACACCGACCGCCTCACCCCGGTCACGGTGGTTGCGGCAAGCGGCGTGCTTGCCAACGACACGGACCCCGACGTCGGCGACCGGCTGGCCGTCAGTGCGGTGAACGGCGACGCCACCAACGTCGGCCGGGCCATCACATTGGCCGGTGGCGGCCGGCTGACGCTGAACGCCGACGGCGGCTACAGCTTCGACCCGGCGGGCGGCTACGGCACGCTGCTGTTCGGTCAGACCCGGCAGGAGACAGTCAGCTACACGGTCACCGACCAGACCGGAGCGACGTCAACCGCGATGCTGACCATCACCGTGCGGGGCGTCAACACCGCTCCGGCGGTGCAGGAGGCCAAGCACGTCGCCATCGACCAGAATTCCAGCCGGGTCGGGCTGTCGATCGACAAGCCGGTCGATCCGGAAGGCGACCCGCTGACCATCACGGTCACCGGTCTGCCGACGGTCGGGACGCTCCAGCGGTACGACGGCACGGCGCTCGCCGTCGGCGACACGCTGACACCGGACCAGCTCGCCGCGGTGATCTACACGCCGCCCTTCGGCGCCACCGGGGCCGCGGGGTCCTTCAGCTACGCCGTTTCGGACGGGACCCATCTGGTCGGCCGTGCGGTGACGATCAGCCTGACGCCGGTGCAATGGTTGAGTCTCGTCCCGTCCAGCCTGTCGATCGCGGAGGGGAGCAGCGGCTTTGCCAACCTGACCTACACGATCACCCGGCGCGGCGACACCTCGGGCGCCACCACGCTCAAATGGCAGGTCGATACGAACGGCTTGAGCGGCAGCATCGCCGACGCGGCCGACTTCGGAGGCACGCTGCCCAGCGGCACCGTCACCTTCGCAGCCGGGGAGACCAGCAAGACCATCACCGTTCCGATCAGCGGCGACCGGCAGGTCGAGGGGAACGAGCAGTTCCGGGTCCTGCTCTTCTCCCCATCGACCACGGTGGCCGACGCCAAGATCACGGTGGAGACCCCGACGGCGACCGGCTCCATCCTCAACGACGACCGTGCCGCCACGATCACCGCGGTGACCGGCCCGACCGCCGGCCGCTACCTGGCGGCGCGCGGCGACACGCTGGACTTCACCGTCGCCTTCAGCGACGCGGTCAGCGTGTCCGGCGCTGGCGTGCCGCGGCTGGCGCTGAGCATCGGGACCCAGACCCGCTACGCCACCTTCCTGCGCGTGGAGTCCGGCAAACTGGTGTTCCGCTACGCCGTCGGCGCGGGCGATCTGGACAACGACGGCATCGTGGTCGCCGGGACCATCGACCCGAACGGCGCGCAGATCCGCGACAGCGCCGGCAACACCGTCACCAACCTCGGTTTCGGCGCCGCCGCTCCGGTCACCAGCCATGTGCTGATCAATGTCCGCGGCGGCCACGCCATCGACGGCTACATCGCCGGCGCCACGGTGTTCGCCGACGCCAACGCCAACGGCCAGCTTGACGACGGCGAGGCGTTCGGGACCACCAACGCGGTGGGGAATTGGTCGATCCCCGGCGGGTCCGGCCCCATCGTCATGATCGGCGGCACCGACATCTCGACCAATCTGCCCTTCACCGGCGTCTACGAGGCGCCAAGTTCCGCGTCCGTCATCACACCGCTGACCACCATCATCATGGGCATGGCGGGGCTTGCCGGAACGGACAGCGAAATCGCCGCTGCGGCGACCGAACTGAAGAGCAAGCTCGGCCTCGATGCCGGCCTCGACCTGCTCACCTACGACCCCATCGTCGCGGTGACCACGGCCGGGGCGGGCGCCGCGGCCATCGCGACGGCGCTGAAGACGCAATCCGCCGCCGCCAGCGTCGCCAACGTGATCGTCCAGGGCAGCGCCGTGCTCGCCGGGGTCGTGATCGGCACGCCGCGGGCCAGCGGCGTGATCGGGCGGGCGCTGGTGGGCGCCATCGCCGACGCGGTCAAGGCCGTCCCGGCGGGCGGCACGATCGACCTCGCCGATCCGGTGGTCATCGCTGCCATCCTGGCCGCTGCCGGGGCGCGGATCGGGGCTGTGGACAGCGCGAAGCTGACCACGGTGACGGGCGGTGCTGCCAACGTCATCGCCGCGTCGAACGGCGCGGTGATCACCGCCGGCACGACCAACAGCGGTGGCATCGACGGGCTGACCCAGATGGCCCAGGCGCAAGTGGTGGCGCAGGGCACAGCGGCGGACGAGCTGCGCAGCGGCACCGCCGCGGGCGATGTGTCGGGGGCCGTTGCCGCCTTCACCGGCACGAACCTCCAGCAGCAGATCAGCGCGGCCCAGGTCGCCGTGGTCATTCCGTCGCGCCTCGCCATCGCGGCGATCGACGCCGACAAGCGCGAGGGCGACGGCACCAACCCAGGGGGCACCACCGCCTTCACCTTCACCGTCACCCGCTCCGGCAACACGGGCGGCGCTCTGACAGTGGCTTGGACGGTGGCGGCCGGCGACGGGGCGGGAGGCGCTACGCTCGACGCCGCCGATTTCGGCGGAACCCTGCCGTCGGGCACCGTCTCCTTCGCTGACGGCGAGGCGACGAAGACCATCACCATCCTGGTGTCGGGCGATACGGACATCGAGCCGGACGAGACCTTCACCGTCACCCTGTCCAGCCCGTCGGTCACGGCGACGGCGATCGAGACGGCGTCGGCGTCGGGGACCATCCGCAACGAGGACCCGATTGATCCGCAATTGACCCTGCCGCCCGCAAGGACGGTGGTGGCGGGGACGGCCACGGCCATCGCCGGTCTGTCGGTTATGGATGGCGACAGCGCTACCGTGACGGTGATCCTGACGCCCGGCAACGGCAGCCTCGGCGTCGCCGGCCCCGCATCGGTCAGCACGGCCGGTGACGGCACCGTGACGCTCACCGGCAGCGTGGCCGACGTCAACACGACTCTCGCCTCGCTGGTCTTCACCGGGGCCGGCGGACAGACGGCAGGCAGCATCGCGGTGACGGTGGCCGACGGCGATCCCTCGACGCCGGACGCCGCGGGCACGCTCGCCATCGATATCCAGTCGCCGCCGGCCAACGTGCTGCCGAGCAGCCCGACCCTGGTCGCCGGCCGCTCGACCGAGGTGCTGGGGCTGGAGGTCACGGACGTCGACGGCGGCACCATGACCGTCGTGCTGACGCCGACCAACGGCGCCCTCACCCTGCCGCTCTACGGTTCTGCCACGACGAGCGACCTCGGCAACGGCAAGATCCGGCTCACCGGTTCGCTGGAGGACGTGAACCGCACGCTGCAGCAGCTTGAATTCACCGCGTCGCGCAACGTCACCAGCGCGTCGATCCGGTTCGAATCCTCCGACGACCAGCCGCTGACCCCCGACTCCGACAGCCTGCTGGTCATCGGCGTGCTGTCCTCGCCCGAGCACACGGCGCCCACCGCCCTGTCGGTGATTTCCGGCGTGGCGACGGCGGTGACCGGCCTGTCGGTCAGCGACTATGACAGCCCGACGCTGCAGGTGACGCTGACCCCGACCAACGGTGCGCTGGCTCTGACGGCGCAGGGCGGGGTGACCCTGACCCAGCCGTCCGCGGGCGTCTGGCGCCTGCTTGGCACCCAGGCCGACATCACGGCCACGCTGGCCACCGTGACCTTCACCGGAACGGCGGGCCAGACCTCCGGCACGATTCGGGTGACGACCAGCGACCTCGGCACACTGACGACCGACGCCGAGGCGACCATCGCGGTGACCATCGTCGATCCGGCGACCCTGGTCGCCCCGACGCTCACCCTGCCGCAGCCGATCACCCTGGAGCAGGGCCTCGCCACGGCTCTGCCGGGCATCCAGATCGCCGATCCGGACAGCCCGTCGATCACGGTGACCCTGACGCCGTCCCAGGCGACTTTGGGGGGCACAGCGACCGGGCAAGCGAGCGTAACGACGGCAGGCGACGGAACGCTGACCATCAGCGGGTCGGTCGCCGACGTGAACGCGACCCTGGCCGCCCTGCGGATCACTGGCAGCACCGCCGCCACGGCGACGGTCGCGGTGACCGTGAGCGACGGCCTCACCACGCCGGCCACCGGCACGCTGACCCTGCCGATGGTGGACACCACCCCGCCGGGCAGCCCGACGATCACCGCCGTGAGCACCGACTCCGCCGGTACGCTGCCGGTGACGGTCACCAACACCAACCGCAACCGGCTCTTCGTCCGCGGCACGGCGGAAGCCGACAGCCGGGTCGTCCTGTCCGATGGTGGGACGGAGGTGGCGACGGTTACCGCCGACGCACAAGGCGCCTGGGTCGTCGATCTCAGCGCGGGGCCGCTCCTGGACGGCACCCACGCCTTCACCGCCCGGGCGACCGACGCGGCGGGCAACAGCGGTCCGGCGTCCGGCGCCCTGTCGGTCGTCATCGACACCGTTGCCCCGACGACGCCATCGGTGGCCTTCAACGACGCGTCCATCGACCAGGCCAAGCAGAGCAGTGTTGGATTCGTCCTCTCTGGCGGCGAGGCCGGGGCGACCTATCGCTGGACGCTGTCCTCCTCGGGCGGTGGCGGTCCGCTGACGGGCGCCGGAACGCTCGCTGGTGCGGGCGGCACGGTCGGCGGGATCGACGTGTCCGGCCTGCTCGACGGCACGCTGTCACTCTCGGTCACGCTGACCGACGCGGCGGGCAACGTCTCGGCGGCCGGGACGGCGACCGCGACGAAGACGGCGGGAGCGGTGGTGGACGGCACGCAGGTCCAGACGCTCGCGTCGCAGTCCAACGGACGGGCCGTCAGCACCGTCGTGATCCAGGCGCCCGCCGCCGGCCGCACGGAGGATCCCAGCAGCCCGAACGCCGGGCTGGCCGACGTGCCGCTGGTCCGGGAGACGGCGACCGATCCGTCAACCGGGCAGCCGACGCTGGCGACCACGCTGCAGATCGGGTTGCCGACCGGAGTGGGCCTCACGGCGAGCGGCCCGATAGCCCGCGAGGGGGTGAGCCTCGCACAGGCCGACCTGATTCAGGCGATCGAGGCGCGCACGACGGCGGGGTCGGTCTCGCGGTCCGACCTGTCCAGCGGCGGCGCCCGCTTCCTGAGCACGCTGTCGCAGCAGGCGTCCCTGCTGCTGCGCACGCTAGCCTTCACCGCACCCGACGCGCCAGGGGCGGCGGTCCGGGTCACCGGCGCCATGCCGGGCTCCACCATGCCGACGGCTCTGGTCATCGACACCACCGGGGTCGCGGGACCGCTGGCCATCCAGCTCGACACCGTGTCGTTCGCCGCGGTCATCGGTTCGGCGACGTTGACCGGTGGCGAGGGCAATCAGGTGGTGTATGGCGACGCCGGTAGCCAGTCGATCATCCTCGGCCCCGGCGACGATGTCCTGTCGGGGGGCGGCGGCAACGACACGGTGGCCAGCACGCTCGGCAACGACACGCTGTATGGCGACGACGGCGACGACCTGATGCACGGGGGCGACGGCCACGATCTGATGGATGGCGGCGCCGACAACGACACGATGGGCGGCGGCGCCGGCGACGACACGATGGGCGGCGGAGCCGGCAACGACATTCTGATCGGTGAAGGCGGCAACGACGCCCTGTTCGGCGGCACAGGGAACGACACCCTCTTTGGCGGCGACGGGGACGACACCCTCTTCGGCGAGGACGGCAACGACATCCTGTCGCTGGGATTGGGCAACGACGTCGCCAGCGGTGGCGATGGGGACGACACGCTGTTCGGCGAGGACGGCAACGACACCCTCTTCGGCGGGGCCGGCAACGACATCCTGTCGCTGGGGATGGGCAACGACTTGGCCGATGGCGGGGCGGGCAGCGACACGCTGTTCGGCGAGGATGGCAACGACACCCTGTTCGGCGGGGCCGGCGACGATGTGCTGGTCGGCGGGGCGGGCAACGACGTGCTGTTCGCCGACGGCGGTGCGGACACGCTGTGGGGTGGTGCCGGGGCGGACATCTTCGCCCTTGGTGGTGCGTCCGGCGGATCGATGGTGATGGATTTCACCGCGGGCACCGACCGGCTGGTGCTTTTCGACTCCTCGCTTGATCTCAAAAGCGTGATCGCGTCGGCGAGGGTGGTGAACGGCAACACCGTGCTCGATCTGCGGCCGGGGGTGAGCGTCACCATCGTCGGGCAGACCGGCGATGCCGCCCGCTGGTTCACCTGACGGGGGGGCGGGCTGCCGCGCGTCCCCTCCTTCCGCGCTGTTGGCTGCGGAATGGGTGGTGTTATCGTCGGGTATGGCTGCGCGTGTGCTGAGGCTTTTTCCGGGACCGCCCGAAGAGGTGGCGCTGGCCGGGCTCTATGTGGCCGATGCGCTGCACAGCTTGGGCAGCGCATCGGCGCCGTTCGTCTATGCGAGCTTCGTCGGCAGCCTGGACGGGCGCATCGCGCTGCAGGACGGCGAAGCGAGCCGCCTTCCGGTCGAGATCACCAGCGAGAGTGATTTCCGCCTGTTCCTCGAACTGCAGGCCCAGGCCGATTGCCTCGTCACCCATGGCGGCTATCTGCGCGACCTCGCGGCGGGCCGGTTGGACGACGTGTTGCAGATCGGGACGCGCGCCGTGGACCGCGACCTTGCGCGGTGGAGGGAGGAGAACGGTTTGGCCGCCCAGCCCGCCGTCGTGATCGCCAGCGCCAGCCTCGATTTTCCGATTCCGCAGTCGGTCATCCGGGAGAAACAGCGTGTTCTGATCGCGACCGGTCGGCAGGCCCCGCGCGATCGGGTCGACGCGTTGCGCGAGCGTGGCTTCCCGGTGATCCTGGCTGGAGACGGTGCATCGGTGGAGGGAGCGCCTCTGGTCCGGGAACTCGGCAACCTCGGTTTCCGCAGCGTGTATCTGCTGACCGGCCCCCGCATGCTCTCCACCATGCTGCGGGACGGAACGCTGTCGCGGCTTTATCTCACCATCGCGCACCGCGTGGTGGGAGGGGAGAGCTTTCACACCATGGCGACGGGGCCACGGTTGGAGGGAGCCGGCCGCCTGCGCCTGTCCTCGCTGTATTACGACAGCGCGGCACCGGATGGGGCGGGCCAATGGTTCGCCCGGTTTGAGCCGCTGCGCCCGGCGTGAGGCCGGTGATCAAACTCAGGCCGGTCCTTGATTGTGGGCCCTGTTGAAACGAACATGCGGGCAGGGGAGACGTGTCTCGCCGCTGCCCGCAGGAAGGTCGGTGGTGGACATGATGAGGCACACGGCTTCGCCGTTACCACGCCATCAAAGCTGTGCGCAGGCGTAGGCGTTGATTTCGGTGCCGACGGCGATCACGCGGATTTTCGGTTTGCGCCAAGTCTTCATGGTGCGCTCCCTCAGTTTTTGGATGGAAAGGACCATCTGCGGTTTTGGTCCTCTCCAGAAAGCCTACCGGTCCAATCCTGGTGCGGCCATCCTACGAATGGATAGTGGCACGGAAAATACGGATGGATTTTTTGTGGTCAATGAATGCCGAATTTATTCGGCTCTGATTGGGATCGGCCGGTCATCCCCGCGGCGATCTCCGAATGCGCGCTTGAGACCGGACGCCTCATCGTCCCACCATGAGGATGCGCTTCTTCGGACAGACCAGCATGGACCCGACCCGATGACGAGGAATGGTGTTCCGGTTGCGTTGCTCGCGCTTCTGATCGGCTGCGGAACGGTGCGGGCCGAGGATGGTTATCCCACCTACGCCCGCGTTGATTACGTCCTCGGCTGCATGCTGTCCAACGGCCAGGGGCCGGACGTCGTGCGCAAATGCTCCTGCAGCATCGATGAGATCGCCGCGCATTTCCCCTACGACAGCTACGTGGCGGTGGAAACCGCGCGGGGCATGCAGGAGGCACCCGGCGAGCGCGCCGCGCTGATGCGTGACGTCGGGTGGATCAAGGATCTGCTGAACGAGTTCCGGCAAGCCCAGGTCGCCGCCGACCTGAAATGCTTCTGACCTGAAATGCATCTGGGCGGTCCGGCGGCGGCGCAGGCGACCTTCACGAACCAGAATTGGCGCGGATCGGCCAGCTCTCCTGGAAAACCCGCCCGTTCGAATCCTCGGCGGTGACGTCCAGCGTTCCCTGCTCCTCCGGCACCAGCGAGAAATGGATGCTGGGGTCTTCGCTCAACGAAATGTCCGATTGCACGTCGAGCACCGGCGCCCCGTTGTAGCGGATGGCGACGGTTTTTACGTAGTGGGCGGGGATGAAGTAATAGTTGAGCTGGTCGTACTGCATGCCGGTGTAGTTGGGGTGGCTGATCAGCAACTGCGCGGTCATCGGCTTTCCGGCGGTGATGCTGTCGGGCAGGTTCAGCTTCATCTTGCCCATGCGGGCGACGGCGAGCTGGGCGTTCTTCAGGGCAGGGGCGGAGCATCCCCCGGACGCCTTGACGAATTGCGTGGTGCGTAGGAGCCGCCCGTCGCCGGTCTCCGCGACGGCGGTGATGTTGGTGTAGGCGTTCACCCGCAGACGGGTGTCGATCGCCTGCGGGCTATCGCCGTGGGCGAAACGGAAGGTCGCGGCCATCGGCACGGGATTTTCATCGACGATGAGGTGGACCGCGGTCACCTGGACGCCGCTTCCCGGCGCCGTCACGATCCGGATGGGCACGACCGCCGCGTCGTTGGCCCGCTTCGGAGCCTCCAGGCTGAGGAGCGGGCCGGCATCCTCGACCGTGCGGCCCGAGAAATACATGTCGCGCAGCATGTCCCAGCGTTCCTCCTGCGGCGAGGCCGCCAGAGCGCCCACGCTGCCCAGGCACAGCCAGGCGGCGCCCGACAGTGCGGCGCCCGACAACCTGCGGATGATCCGGTGCGGTGTGGTCATGGTGTCATTCCCATTCCAGTTCGGCGAAGGCCGCCGTCACGTTGCGCGGGTTGTAGGACTCGAACAGGCGCCAGCGCGGCGCCTCCTCGGCGGCGACCGATTCGACCGCCTGCTGGATCGTGCCGTGGGCGGCCTGGACTTTGCGGACACCCTCGACGACCCGGCTCAGGTAGCGGCGCAGGTCCCCGGCTGCATCCGGCCAGGGGGCCGAGGGCGGGCCGTGTCCGGGAACGACGCGCGCCACCGGTACCGCGGCCAGAGCGTCGAGCGTGCGCAGCCAGCCGAGGACCGATCCGTCGATGGCCGGCGCCCGCTCCATGAACAGGAGGTCCCCGGCCCACAGCGTCTTCGTCTGCCGGTCGAGCACCGTCAGGTCGTTGTCGGTGTGGGCCACCGGCCACGCGACAAGGTCGAGCACGCGCCCTCCCAGATCGAGTTCCAGGCGGTCGGCGACCACGAGGGTCGGCGGGATGATCCGGACCTCCGCGGCGGCAGCGGCACCGACCGCGGCGTCGAACGCCTGCCGGTAATGCTCCCCGCGCGCCGCAAGGGCCGCCTGGAGGTTGCCGTGGGCGACGAAATCGGGCCGGTCGGGCAGGAAGGCCGCGTTTCCCAGAATGTGGTCCGGGTGCATGTGGGTGTTGACGACATAGCGGATGGGCCGGTCGGTGTGGACGCGGATCGCCTCACGCAAACGATGTCCCACAACCGGCGAGCCGCCGCTGTCGATCACGGCGACCGCGTCATCCCCGACGACGAAGCCGCAGTTGGCGATGTCCCCGGCGTTGGTCGCGTCGGTTTCCTCGTGGCGACCGGCGTGCACGAACACACCGGGGGCGACCTCGAACACGGGCAGGGGATCGGCCGTCGCCGGGGCCGCCGCCCCAAACAGCCAGACGGACAGCCAGACACCGGCCAGCGCCGCGCGCGCGGACGGCCGGAGGAACGTGGCCGCAGCAGCCATCGTCCGGTCCTGCATTGTGTTCAATCAGGCAAGTATGAAACCGCGTCGACGGGGGCGGCAACCGGGCAAAGGTGTTTGTGCGACGCACCGTCAAAGGCCAGCCAGCCGACGCTGACGGCGGGGGCGAACCATCCCGTACGCTCCCGCAAGGCTGGCGCCACCGGCAGATGCGCTTCGAAGTCCCGGTAGACCGACCCCCGGCGTTCGGCCAGACGTCGCACCAGGAACCGGCCAACCCCGGCGCCGACGAGCGGCGGGGCGTCGGCCATCGAGCCCCGCGACAGCACCTGATCGAGCGCGTCCTCGATCCGGCGGAGCTGGCGTTCCGCGAGATGGCCGGCGAGCCGGCGGGCCTTCGCCAGGCCGTCCGGCTCCAGGTCGTCGCCGACCATCCGCAGCAGCCGCCGCGCGCTGGCAATGGTTCCATGGTCACGTCCGTCCGCCGTCGGGTGCTGATCGGCGCCCTCCGGAAGCGTCCCGGTCAGGCGGTGAACGTCGGCCATGGTCGCGAACAGCTCCGCCATCAGCGCGCGCCGGCCTCCGCCATAGGGGACCGTGTGGGCCACCGCCATGACCGGAGTACGCACAACGCCCGTGTAGACCAGCTCGCCGCTGTCCAGCCGCTCGGCATCGGAATAGCCGGCATGGAGCGGGCCGCCGCCGCCGAGCGGGACGATGTCGGTCGTCGTGCTTCCGACATCCAGCAGGACTCCGTCGCCGCCCGCTGCGGCCAGCAGCGCCGTGGCGTACCAGTTGGCGGAAGCCACCGCCTCCGCGCAGTCGGGCACGGCATCGACCGGCACCAGCCCGCCAGGGCCGGCGAAGACGCTGAGCGTCGCGGCGGGCAGGGCGGACCGCATCGTAGCGGCGATGCGGCGCACGCCGTCCGCACGGTCGTCGAACAGGTCCGCCAACTCCCCGGTCATCGTCGCGGCGATCCGTTGCGGTTGGCCCCAACGGGCAACCACCGCCGCGACGGCCTGCTCCAAGCGGTCGAGGCCCAGCCAGAGCGGGCAGGGCCACTGGTCGAGGTCGCGGAGCATCCCCGTTTCGTCGAACAGGGCGGCCTTCAGATGCGCTCCGCCGATATCCAATCCGATCAACGCGCCGCCATCCATGGCTCACCCCTCAAGCGTCAGAAGGACCGGTTCGATGCGCGTCACCGGCGGCGGCGGAACCGGCGGGTCGCGCGCCAGATCCAGCACCGCCGCGGCGACGTTCAGCCCCGTCGCGCGCCGCACCACCACGGAGGAGGTGGTGAGACGCGGGTTGACCTCGATGATTGTCGGCCCGTCGGGACCGATGATGACATCGACGCCTACGCACCCGAACAGGCCGGGCAGCGCCGCCGCGACGCCCCTCGCGAGATCGGAAAGGACGGGGGACAGCGCCAATCCGCCAACGGTTCCCCCGCCGTAGGAGAAGACGCCGCCGGACAGGGACACGCTCTGCTGGTTGGCGGTCAGCGGCCAAGCCCGGCCATCGCGGCAGAGCATCGACAGGCTGGCCGGCGTGCCGGGCTGGAAGGGCTGCACCACGAAGCCGCTCCGGTCCGCCTCGGCCAGCCAGCCCTTCCAGTCGGCATGGTCGCGGATCAGCCGGGTGTCGACGCATCCGGCCCCGTCGTCGGGCTTGACGACCCATGGCCCGTTCCCCGGCGGCCCGTCCGCAGCGACGGTACCGACGCGCCAGACCGGGACGACGGGCAGCCCGGCCGCCGACAGCACGGTCGCGGTCGTCGCTTTGCTGGACGCGACGGCCACTGCGTCGGCGCTGCTGTTGAGCAGGCGGCGCCCGCTGGCCTCGACCATGCGGCTGAAGCGCTCCAGCGCGCCGTCGGTTTCCGGGGCGATCGGCCAGACGCCGTCCGCCTGCCGGGCGAGGTCCTCCCAAAGCGACCAGGACTCACGCGGGTCGGTGGTGGTTATGCTGCGCACAGGCGCCGCGAGCGGCGGAAGGCGGGCGTCGCGGGTGACGGTCACCGCCACCCCCGGCACTTCCAGCAGGTCGGCCAGCAGGGCGTGGAGCATCAGGTCGCCCTCGCGGGCGAGGCTGGCGGGGATGGCGGCGTCCGAGGGCATGCCGCCGCCGGTCACGAACTCGACAACCAGGATGCGCATGTTGTCCGCCACCGTGAAGCCGAGGGAGGGGGAAGATGTTCCACGTCGTTCCGGTGATCGACCTGAGGGAAGGTGGGGTGGTGCACGCGCGCCGAGGCGACCGGGACCGCTACCCGCCCCTGCGCTCTTCGCTGTGCGCCGGCAACGACCCGGTGGCGGTGGTCGGCGGCCTGCTCCGCCTGCATCCATTCCCAGTGGCCTATGCCGCGGACCTCGACGCCATCCAGGGCAATGGCGACAACCGGCCGGCACTGGCGCGGCTGAAAGCGGCCTATCCGGATGTTGGATTTTGGGTCGATGCCGGGTTCCGCACCGCCGATGCAGTGCGGGGCTTCGTGGCATCGGGGCTCGGCGACGCGGTGCTCGGCAGCGAGAGCCTGGACGGTCTCGCGCCGCTGGCCATGTTGAAGGCCGATCCGGCCTGGGACCGGGTGATCCTCTCGCTCGATTTCCGCGACCGCTTCGTCGGGCCGCCGGACCTGCCGAACCGCCCCGACCTGTGGCCGCAGCGGATCATCGTCATGACCCTGGCCCGCGTCGGTTCGGGGGAGGGGCCGGACTGGGGGCGGCTCGCGGAGATCGGCCGGATCAAGCCGCAGGCCAGCCTGTTCGCCGCCGGTGGGGTGCGCAACGGCGGCGACCTCCGTGACCTTGCAGCCCGCGGCAGCGCCGGCGCCCTGGTGGCGACGGCGCTGCACGACGGCCGCATCGGCGGTGCGGAACTGGATGCCCTGTCCCGTTAAGGCAGTCACGCGGCGAAGGGGTGCTTCACCTTGTCCTTCTGGCTCATCAGGTCCTGCGCGCTCGGGAAGCTGGCGACCGCGCGTTCGATGGCCTCCTTGGTGGCGCGGTAGTTGTAGTCCTGGATCTTGGCGTTGTCCTTGGCCTCCCAATGGATGAAGACGCCGACACAGATGAAGATGTTGTCGATCTCGTCCTGCGGGATGGTGCCTTCCGAGACGCAGTCGGCCACGGCCTTGGCGACGGCGTGCTGGGCGGGACCGAACATCTGCACGGCCTGTTCCGCGCCCTTGATGGTGACCTTGTTGAACAGGATCGTCGCCGGCTTGCACATCAGGTTGGGTGCGACGACCGCGAGAAGGGCGGTGAAGCCATCCTTGTTGTTGGTCAGCGCGTTGCAGAAGGCCGTTTCCACGGCGCTGCCGCGCGGTCCCATGATCAGGTCGATGTGGGCGACCTCGTTCCCATCACCGACCAGCGACTCGCCGACGAGCACGCGGTTGATCTTCGTGGACTGTCCTCCCCACATCGGCATGTCCTCTCTCCCTAGTGTTGCCGGCGTTCTTCGTGGAGCGCGTCTTTTCGAAGAACGTCCGTTATGACGGGCGGCTGCGGAGATTGCATGAGCCAGAACGCAAGGAGGCAACCCACGACAATATCCGCGGTCGTTCCCGGGTTGACGCCATTGTATTTGAGGTCCCGGTCCAGTTCCGCCAAGCGCGATCGCGTTAGCGTGAATGCACGATCCGGGGCCGTGTTTTCCCTCAATTCCGAAGCCCGTGCGCGTAACCATTCAGAACGCTCCCGCCCGTATTTTCGGATGACATGGCTGTCGGGCAGGGTGGCGAGGAATTCGACATAAATCATTTCCGTGGCCTGTTCGAACCCCGCCCCGGCGTCCAGCCATCGCCGCAGGCTCGGCACGCCGGTGTCGAAGATGTCCGCGAAGCCCGTCGCGTATTGACGGGCGATGGTGTCGCGGTCCTGCGCCTCCCGCATGGCGTCGAGCAGGGTCACTCGCGCCGGGGCGTGCACGTCCGCCCCCTCCACGCGGCCCAGCCCGGCGGGTTCGGCCAGCGTGATCGCCTGGAAGGCCAGATCGGCATCCTCCACCGTCAGGCTGCCGAGGACATGGCGCAACCGATCGCGCAAGGGGGCTTCGCCGGGCATCAGCGCGGCCTGGGCCAGCGGTGCGGCCAGCAGCAGAATGCCGAGGTTGGTGTTGCAGCCGACGGCGTCCCGCGTGGCACGGACGGCGGCGTGCAGCCGCTCCCCGACGCCCAGCCCCGGCCGCGCAAGGATGGGCGCGGTCGTCTCGGCGCTGGCGAGGAATTGGGCGACGGTCATTCCGTGCCCCTCGGCATGGATGTGGACGTTTCCGGGCTTCAGCGCGCGCAACTCCAGATGGCAGGCGGCGCGGTAGGCGCCGGCGACGTCGAAGGCCGGATCGGGGGGAATCGGCGCCCAGTCGATCATGCGTCCACCGATCATGCGCCGACGTGTTCCACGAAGTCGGCGGCCAGGGCGTCGGCGATGTCCACCGCGCTGACCCGTTGCAACCCTTGCCACGCCGGCATGCTGTTGACCTCCAGCACCAGCCAGCGCCCCGCCCGGTCCTGGATCAGATCGACGCCCGCATAGCTCGCACCCACCGCCGCGGTGGCGCGGACGGCGAGCGCGGCGGGTTCGTCGTCGGCGGGGGCGGCCTCGCACGCCCCCCCCTGATGGACGTTGGTGATCCAGCTCCGCCCGTGCCGGGTCATCGCGGCGACCGCCCGTCCGCCTGTCACGAAGACGCGGCGGTCCCGCCACGCGCCTTCGGTCCGCGGCGGGATGAAGGGCTGGAGATAGTAGACGCCGCCGACCGCTTCGGCGTCGGGCAGCGCGTCGGGTCCGTCCAGCCGTTGCAGGCCGCGACCCTGCGCGCCGAACAGCGGCTTCAGCACCTGATCGGGCGTGCGGTCGAGGAGCCGCCGGGCCGGTTCAGCCTCCTGCGTGGCGAGGGCCGGCGGGGTCGGCAGGCCGGCGCGGCCCAGCAGGAAGCTGGTCATGCTCTTGTCCACGCAGCGCTCGATGGCCCGCGCGTCGTTGCAGACCGGCACCCCGAGGTTGCGCAGCGCGTGGAGCACGCCGAGGCGCAGCGTCACCTCTTCGAAGCTGCCCTGGCCCACCGCGCGGACGAAGACGCCCGCCGGCAGCGCGTCCTCGAAGCCGGGGATCAGCAGGCCGGTCGCCGTGTGGTCGACGGCGATCCCGCAGCGCCGCGGCGAGACGCAGCGGCAGGGCAGGCCGCGTGCCTCAATGGCCCGGACCAGCCGCGGCGTGTGCCAGTCGGGCCGCTCGGTGAGGATGAGGGCGGCGCGCTCACCGGACATCGCGGAACGAGCGCTCCACGAGGTTCGGGGCGAGGTTTCCACCGTGGAAGCTGCGCCCGCTGTCCAGAGCGGTGACGGTCACGCGCGCCGGGCTGAACAGCATGGAATCGATGGCGTAGAAGTCCCCCTTCGCCGCCGCGAAAATCTCCGCGAAGGGGCGCCCGTGGTCCCGCGAGGCGGCGGAGGGCAGGCGCTGCGCCAGATCCTCTGCCGCGTCGTCCGGACCGGTGACGTGCAGATGGACGGTGCCGCCGTAGAGGATCGCGTCGTTGGTGCGGCCCATCGCGGTGAGGAAACCGCCGCCCGGCGGCGGCAGCGGCGCCATGCCGATGCCGTCGGCGACACGGTCGAGCGGGAAGCCGAGGGCGTGCAGCTTGTGCAGGGCGACCTCCAGCACGCGGGCGACGACCTGGGTGGTCCCGGCCAGGCTTTGCGTCGGGGTGAGGACCAGGGTCAGCCGGTCCGCGGCGATGCCGCAGGTGGTGGCGATGTGGGCGATCAGTTCGGCGGGCGGCACCGCCGTCGCTTCCATGACGAAGGCCGCCGCGTCGGCCGTGTCGCGGTAGGCCAGTTCGTCGAACAGTGCCTCCTGCCGGGCCAACGCGCGGCCGGGGCCGGAGCCGAGCGCGAAGAAGGCACCCTTTCCGCTGCCGTGGCTGAGGCTCCAGCCGGCATACTGACTGCCGAGGCAAGCGAGGGCCGGCTGCGCGCTGTGGACGGTGACGCCGAACGGCCAGGACGGCAGGCTGGAGATCGGGCCGAACGCCACCCGGCCAAGGCCGCCCATGCACAGTTCAGCGATGCGTCGTCCGGCCTCCAGCCCGCCGGGATGGTCGATCCCGGCATCGACGACGCAGGCCCCGCCGACCCTCCGGATGCCGAGACGGAGCACCGGGGCATCGGCCACCAGCCGCTCAACCAGCGGCGCCGACAGAGCGGCGAGGCTTGGGCGCGGATCGGACAGCGCTTCCGTGGTCATCACTGCATCTCCATCGCGGCGAGGGCCGCCAGTTCGCGTTGCCGCCGCTCGGCATGACGCCGTGCCGCGGTGGCGCTGGGACCCTCCCCGAACACCGTGCAGACCGGCTCGTCGCGCCCGATCAGGGTCGGCGCCGCCGGCCGGTCCGCGGTCCAGGCCGGCCAGCGCTCCCCGGCCTCGATGCGGGTGGGCGCGTCGGCGTAGAGCACCGCCGCCGCCCGGCACCACGACAACGCCGGCAGGCGGTCGGGCAGGCGCCTGGAGCAGGCGTCGACGTGGAGGCCGAGCAAGGGCGGCATCGGCGGGTGGTCGAAGACATCCAGCGTCGCGCCCGGCCGCGGGTTGATCTCCAACAGATGAAGATCCGATCCGGTCACCAGGAAATCGGCGCTGTTCAATCCGACCAGTTCGAATGCGACCGCAAGACGGCTTACCATGGCGGGCAAGGTGCGGGTCCAGCGCTCCGGACAGCGCCATGGTCCGGCGGCGCCGCCGTAGCGGTAGGGGCTTGCCGCGGTCGGCGCGGTCCACTGCCGGCTCAGCCCGACAATGACGGCGCGGTCGCCGTCCGCGAGAAAGAGGACCGATACGGCATGGCCGGCAACGCGGTGCTGGAGATACCAGCCCGGCTTGGCTTTGCCGCCCGTCGCGGGGGTGATGTGCGCGCCGCCGCTGCCGCCGATCCGCTTCCACAGATAATCGCCGGGCGATCCGTCCCAGGCCGGCGCGACCGGAGGGTGAGAGATGCCAAGCCGGTGCAGGATTGCGGCGAGGCGGAACGGGTCCTTGACACGCGCCACCACCTCGGGCCGGTTGCCCATCAGAGGGCGATCCTCCGCGAGGCGCGCCAGCAGCGCCGGATCGTCTTCGAAGCCGGCGCCGTAGACCAGCGACAAGCCGCGCAGCTCCGCCCGCGCCAGGGCGTCCAGAAGGGAGGCGAATTCCAGGCGCAGACCTTCGGCGGGCAGGCGCAGGCAGGGCTCGGCAAGCTGCCTGGTGTCCAGATCCGCGAACAGATCGACGGACGCCGGTCGCCGGCCGGCGCGGCGGGCGGCGGCGGCCAACGCCCGTGCCGACAGGGCCGCGACGACGATGTTTGGACCCTCCGCCACCGCGTCAGCCGGCGATCTGGCGGGCGGCGTCGTAGGCATCGCAGAAATCCAGATACACCGCCGTCTTCGTCGCGGCGAGACGCGTCAGCAGGGCGTGCTGCACCCGGAACTTGACGGCGCCGACCGCCAGCGCGCCGACACCGACGCCGCGCCCGCCGGGAAGCGGCGTACCGTTGTCCTTGGGGCCGACCCCTTCGATCCCGGACGGCGGAACCGCGTTGATGTCCGCCGCGACGAGCAGGCGCCCCGCCGCGGCGAGGTTGCGCGCCGACAGGATCTGAACGCCGGCCCGCCCGCAGCCGAACACCACCTCGGCATCGGCGAGCAGCGCCTCCCGCGCCGCGTCGTCGGGCGCGTCGGCGCAGGCGAGTTCCACCCCGAAGCGACGCCGGAACTCGGCGGCCTTCGGCTCGACGCCCGACAGGCCGCGGTGGCTGACCAGTGTGACGCGCGCCCCGGCGAGCGCCGCGATCACGGCGGCGATTCCGCCGACCACGCCGGTCGCGCCGAACACTTTGAGATTCAGCCCCTTGATCCCGTCCGGGTGGCTGCGGCGCAGGGCACGCTCGACGACGGCGACCATGGCGCCGGCCGTCGTGAAGGCGCCTGACGGATCGACCATGACCGATATGGTGAAGGGCGCGAACATGGCCTTGCGGGCGGCGTCCATCATGTCGAGCGCCAGGACCGCGTCGCGCCCGCCGATGAACAGCCCGGTGCGCGCCGCGTTCGCCGGGTCGCGGGAGAACATCGCGTCCTGGGTGATGCCGGTGACCTCCTCCAGCGCGACGTCGGTGTAGGGGAACAGCGGCCCCATGCCGGCGTCCGCCGCCATGTTGACGTCGAAGGCGCTGACGTGCTTCAGCGGCGTCAGCATGTGCAGAACATAGGGTGCGGCCATCGCGCGCCTCCCGCTTGGCTCGGGTGTGAGGGGTCAGGAGGCCCGCAGCACCACCCGGTCGGTGGTGGATTCCAGCGTCGCGCCGTCGTTGCGGCCACGGGCCAGATGGAAGTCCAGCGCGGACCCCGCCCAGCGGCGCCGCGCCTCCGCCAGCAGGGCCTCGGCCCGCCGGGCGTCGCCGACGATGGCGAAGCCGGTCGGCCCCCAGGAGGTCTGTCCCACGCCGGGAATGCCCTCCGCCTCTAGCCACCCCAGCGCCTCGGCAACCAGGGGGCTGGTGAAGCGTCCGCCCTGGACCGGGGCGAAATGGTCGCCCACGGTGCGCTGCAACTCGCCCACCGCCCGCCCGAAACGGTCGGCGTCGCCCTCGATCAGCGCCGGAAGCGCCGCCATGACGATCAGGCGGCAGAGATGGCCGGCCCGCTCCGCCGGAAAGGGGGGCAGAGCCTTGAAGGCCTGCAACTCGGCGGTGCCGTGCAACCCCTGGCCGTCGCGATGCAGGATCAGCAGGACCCGCCAGGAGTCTGGAAAGGGCAGGCGCGCGACGATGGGCGGCGGCGCGTCGTCCGGCCCCCGGCCACCGTCCAGGATGACGCCGCCATTCTCGAAGGCGCCGATCCCGATGCCGGAACGGGCGCCGCGCTCAAGCTCCGCGGCGAGATGGCGCACCGTCGAGGATCGGCCGTGCAAATGCGCGAGCGCGGTACCGACCGCCAGACCGAGCTGGGTGCCCGACCCCAGCCCGACATGCTCTGGAATCGCTTCCTCCACCGTCAGTTCGGCGCGGGCCGGCCAGCGGAAACGGTCGCAGACCGCCCGCGCGGCCTTCAGCGCGCGCTCCGCCGACGGGCCGCTCGCGCAGAGACGGTCGGAGGGTCGCGCCCGCAGCGTTGTCGCCATCCCATCGAGCGTCAGGCCCAAACTGCCGAAGCGGCGGCCCAGGCCGCCGTTCATGTCGAGAAACCCCAGATGCAACCGCGCGGGCGCCGTGACCCGCACCTCCCTGACTTCATCGACGCCGAGTGGCATGAGAACCTCACTCGCTTAAGGAAAGTTGCGTCGTTCTTTTGAACATGATAATCTTTCATTAAAGAAAGACCCCGATCCAATAGTATATACCTCTTCGGGGTGAGGACTGTTCGGTCGCTTCGGGGAGGAAGACATGACCGCGGTTCAGGAAACCACCTATTCCGATACGGAAATCGTTGAGCGGCTGCAGCAAATATTGCCGCGGTGGCGGTTGGAGGACGGCTGGATCCGGAGGAAATACAAGACGAACAGTTGGAAGGGCACCCTGATGGTGATCAACACGGTCGGCCATCTGGCCGAGGCCGCGTGGCATCACCCGGACCTCACCGCCTCCTATGCCTGGGTCGAGGTGCGGCTGAAGACCCACTCGGCCAAGGGCATCACCGACAAGGATTTCGACCTCGCCCGCAAGATCGAGGAGGTCATCCAGTGGCAACCCGCCCGCGATGGCGGCGCGCTGGAGGGAACGCCCAAGGACGATCCGCGCTTCGCCTACATCAAGTACGACTGACGGCATGGCGAGCGATCGGCCAACCCATCCAGTTGTCCGCCCCGTCGTCCATCGTGACGTCGTGTGCCCGTTCTGCGGCCTCGGCTGCGACGACCTGACCGTCGAGGAGGAGCCGCTGTCGACGCTGGCGGTGCGCTCCACCGATTGCCCGGTCGCGCGCGAGCGCTATTCCCACACACCAGAAGCGGAACCGCCGCGCGTCGCGGGTGTCCCGGTGCCGCTGGCGGAGGCGGTGGAAGTCGCCGCCGCGGTGCTGAGCGCGGCGCAAACGCCTCTGGTGGCCGGTCTCGGCACGGATGTCGATGGGGCGCGAGCCGCCCTGACGCTCGCCGAGCGGCTGGGAGCGGTGGTCGATCACGCGCTGTCCGACGGGCTGTACCGCAATCTGGCGGTGCTTCAGCGCACGGGCTGGATCGCGACGACCCTGGGCGAGCTGCGCAACCGCTGCGACCTGCTGCTGGTGGCCGGACCGGACCCGGCGGCGCTCCACCCGCGCTTCTTCGAGCGCTGGGTGGCGCCCACACCGGCTTTCCAGACGCCGCCCTCGCGGGAGGTGGTGTTCCTGGGCGGCGAACCGCTGGACGCCACGCGCGCCGCGCTTTCGGGTCTTCCCGTCACGGTGCTGGCCGGTGACCCTGCGAAGATTGGGGACGCGGCGGCGGCGCTGGCCGTGGCCGTGGCCGATCCGTCCCGTGCCTCGGGAGCCGCCGGCATCGCGGCCGGCGACATCGCCGCCCTGGCGGAGCGGTTGGTGACGGCGCGCTACGCGGTCGTGGCCTGGTCCGCCGCCGCCTTCGAGGGGCCGCACGCCGACCTGACGGTGGAGCGGCTGGTCCGCCTCGTCCGCGACGCGAACCGCCACACCCGCTGCGCCGGCCTGCCGTTGGCCGGGCACGACAATGTGATCGGGGTCAATCAGGTCTGCACGTGGCGCTTTGGAGTGCCGTTGCGCATGTCGCTGGCCGGAGGGGCGCCGCTGCACGATCCCCACCGCTTCGCCTGGGCGCGGTACACGGCCGTGGCGGACGCCGTCGTCTGGGTGTCCGCCTTCCGACCGGAGGTGCCGGCCTTTCCCGCGGGGCAGACCGTCGTCGCGCTGGCCCCGCCGGGAACCGCCTTTGCCAGCGAGCCGGCGGTGTTCATTCCCGTCGGCACGCCGGGCATCGACCACCCGGCCCATGTCTTCCGCAGCGACACGGTGGTCGCCCTGCGCGCGCGCGGGCTCATCGACCGTGGCTTGCCGGACGCCGCGGCCGTGCTGAAGGCGATCGCCGCCGACCTGCCGCAGGAGGCTCCCGCATGCTGACGAAACTCGCCGGGGCGCGCCTTTACGACCCGGCCAACGGGCGCGACGGCGCGGTGGGTGACCTGTTCGTCCAGGACGGGCGGATCGTCGCCGATCCCGGCCCCGGCGCGGCGCCGGACGAGGTCCATGACCTGTCCGGGCGGGTCGTGATGGCCGGCGCCATCGACATCCACAGCCACATCGCCGGGGGAAAGGTCAACATAGCGCGCCTGCTGATGGCGGAGGAGCACCGCGCGGCGGCGGAGGGGCCTTGCGGATGCGTCGGCCTTGCCACCCCGTCCACCCACGCCACGGGCTGCCGCTACGCCCAGATGGGCTACACGGCGGCCTTCGAGCCGGCGATGCTGCCGAGCAACGCCCGCCACGCCCACTTGGAAATGGCGGACATCCCGCTGATCGACACCGGCGGCTATCTGGTGCTGGGCAACGACGACCTGCTGCTGGAGCTTCTCGCCTCCGGCGCTGGCGAGGAGGCGGTGGCCGATTACGTCGGCTTCATGCTGAACGCCACGCGCAGCCTCGCCGTCAAGGCAGTGAATCCCGGCGGAATTAACGCCTTCAAGTACAACCAGCGCCGCCTCGACGTGGACGAGAACGGCCCCTTCCACGCCATCACGCCGCGCCGCATCCTCATCGCCCTGGCGGGGGCAGTGCAGCGGCTGGGGATTCCGCACCCGTTGCACCTGCACGGCTTCAATCTCGGCGTCCCCGGCAATGTCGAGGCGACGCTCGACAGCATCGCGGCGGTCGATGGCCTGCGGCTCCACCTCACCCACGTCCAGTTCCACGCCTATGGCGCCGAGGGCGACCGGAAGTTCTCCTCCGCCGCCGCGCGGGTGGCCGAGGCGGTCAACCGCCGGCCCAACATCTCGGTGGATGTCGGGCAGATCATGTTCGGCCAGACGGTGACGGCCTCGGCCGACACCATGGCGCAGATGAACAACACCGGGCTCGCCCACCCGAAGAAATGGGTGATGATGGACATCGAATGCGACGCGGGCTGCGGCGTCGTGCCCTTCCGCTACCGCGACAAGGCTTTCGTCAACGCGCTGCAATGGGCGATCGGGCTGGAGCTGTTCCTGCTGATCGAGGACCCCTGGCGGATCTTCCTCACCACCGACCACCCGAACGGCGCGCCCTTCACCAGCTATCCCGAGCTGATCCGCCTGCTGATGGACCGCGATCACCGCCTCGCCCGGATGGCGGAGCTGCACCCGGCGCTGCCGGAGCACACCATCCTGGGGTCGCTGACGCGCGAGTATTCGCTGGGCGAGATCGCCACCATGACCCGCGCCGCCCCGGCGCGCATCCTGGGCCTGACCGACCGCGGCCATCTCGGGCCGGGGGCGGTCGCCGACATCACCGTCTACACCGACCGGCCGGACCGTCGCGCCATGTTCGAAAAGCCGGACCTCGTCTTCAAGGACGGCCGCCTGATCGTCCGCGACGGCGTGGTGGTGGCGCTGGTCCAGGGGCGCACGCATGTGGTGGAGCCCGCCTACGATCCGACGATCGAATCCTGGATGACGCGCCGTTTCGACGAGCGCATGGGCCAGCGGCTGACGCATTTCCGCATCGCGGAGGAGGAGATCCGCGGCGGCAACGGCCTGGTCCGCCACGCGTGCCAGCCGGGGGCTTTTTGATGCGGCTGAACGGCGTTTACATCGAGGACACCTTCGCTGAGGCCTTCCCTATGCTCGGCACGCGGCTGGTCATCACCGCCGACACGCCGGACTGGGTGGAGGCGGCGGTGGTCAGCATGACGGGATTCGCCACCTCGGTCATCGCCTGCGGCTGCGAGGCGGCAATGGAACGCGTTTTGCCATCCGACGAGACGCCGGACTCGCGGCCCGGCGCTGCCGTGCTGCTGTTCGCCATGTCCAAGGCGGAACTGGCGAAGCAAGTGGCGCGCCGCGTCGGGCAATGCGTCATGACTTGTCCTGGAACCGCCTGCTATGCGGGCCTGCGGGACGGCCCGACGATCCCGCTCGGCAACGCGCTGCGCTACTTCGGCGATGGCTGGCAGATCGCCAAGCGGGTCGGGTCCCACCGCTATTGGCGCATCCCGGTCATGGACGGCGAGTTCCTGTGCGAGGCGGCCACCGCGGCGGTCGACGGCGTCGGCGGCGGCAACTTCATCATCCTTGCGGCGGACCGCCGCACCGGGCTGGCGGCGGCGCAGGCTGCGGTCCTGGCGATCCGCGAGGTGCCGGGCGCCATCCTGCCCTTTCCCGGCGGGGTGGTCCGCTCCGGCTCCAAGATCGGCGGCAAGTACAAGGGCATGATCGCCTCCACCAACACCGCCTTCTGCCCGACGCTGCGGGCGGCAGTGCCGGCGTCTCTGGTGCCGGAGGGGGTGGAGTCCATCCTCGAACTGGTCATCGACGGGGTGAGCGAGGCGGCGGTCGCCGCCGCCATGCGCGCGGGCATCGCCGCCGTGGCGGACCTCGGCGCCGCGGGTGGGGTGGTGTCGGTGACCGCTGGCAATTATGGCGGCAAGCTCGGCCGCTACCAGTTCCGCCTGCATGAGGTGATGGCATGAGCGGCGTCATCCTCACCACGCGCGATCCTTCCGGTCCGCCGATCGACATGACTGGCGTCCTGCCCGAACGGCTGATCGAGGGCGGGCAGGAGGCGCTGGCCGGGCTGATGCTGGTCCGTGGGCGGGGGCGTCACCGGTTGGACGCGCTGTTCACGCTTGAGGACGGCGGCCCTCCCGGTACCCTGATCCTGCGTCCCGGCGGCGCGGTGCTCGACGGGGTGGGGACGGGCATGACCGCCGGGGACATCCGGGTCGAGGGGGAGTGCGGCGCCTACGCTGGCAGCGCCATGCGCGGCGGCACGCTGACTGTCGCGGGGAACTGCGGCGCCTTCGCCGCCGCCGGAATGGCCGGCGGGCGCCTGCACGTCGCGGGCGATGCCGGAGATTTCCTGGGGGCGCCGCTGGCCGGCGGCACGCGCGGCATGAGCGGCGGCTCCGTCGTCGTCATGGGCAACGCCGGCGACCGCGTCGGCGAGCGGATGCGCCGTGGCCTGATCACCGTCCACGGACGGGTGGGGAGCCTGTGCGGCGCCCGGATGATCGCCGGGACCATCGCCGTCGGCGCCGGTTGCGGCCCCAATGCGGGGCAGGCCATGCGCCGCGGCTCCATCCTGCTGCCCCAAACGCCGGATGCCGTTCCGTCCGGCTTCGTCGATGGCGGCATAAACGACTGGCTGTTTCTGGACCTGATGCGGAAGGAGCTGATCGATGGCGGGGCTTGGCCCAGTGGATTCCCAACCGCCGGAACCCGTGCCCGGCGCCTTATCGGCGACCGGTCGGCCGGAGGGATCGGAGAAGTGCTTATCCTGTCAGAAGGGTAGCGGGCGCCTTCCCGTGATCCGGGCCGCCGCCTTTCTGACCGTCGCCGCCGCGCTCCTGCTCGGGCCCCCGGCGTGGGGCGCCGATCCGCTGGTGGTCCGCATCGGTTATCTGACCCGCGCGGAGGAGCCGCGGATCCCCCAGACCTTCCTTGAACCGGTGTCGGACGACGAGGGCGTCCAGGGCGCCCGCCTCGCCATCGCCGACAACAACACGACCGGGCGGTTCCTCAACCAGCGCTTCGATCTGGTCGAGGTGACGGTGCCGGAGGACGGGCGCGTCGAGGACGCGGTGCGCGACCTCGCCGGGCAGGGCGTGCGCCTGCTCGTCGCCGACCTCAAGGAGGATGCGCTGCTCGCCGCGGCGGCGATCCCCGAGGCGGGCGGCATGCTGATCTTCAACACCCGCGCGCCGGACGACGACCTGCGCAACGAGCGCTGCCGCGCCAACCTGCTGCATGTGACGCCCAGCCGGCGGATGCAGGCCGACGCGCTGGCCCAGTATCTCGCGTCGCGGAAATGGATGAACTGGCTGCTGGTGGTCGGGCGGACGCCGCAGGATGCCGCCTACGCCGACGCGATCCGCGCCGCCGCCAAGCGCTACCGCGCCAAAATCGTCGAGGAGAAGCACTGGACGTTCGAGGACGCGAACCGCCGCGTCGACACCGGCCACGTCACCGTCCAGTCGGAAATCCTCACCTTCACCCAGGGCACCGAGCACGACGTGTTGGTCGTCGCCGACGAGGCGGACGGGTTCGGCGAGTATCTGCTCTACCAGACGTGGCTGCCCCGCCCGGTCGTCGGCACCCATGGGCTCGTCCCGACCGCGTGGTCGCGCGTTCATGAGCAGTGGGGGGCGACGCAGATCCACAGCCGCTTCGAACGGCAGGCCGGACGCTGGATGCGCCCGCGCGACTACACCGCCTGGATGGCCGTCCGCGCGGTGGGCGAGGCGGCGACGCGCACCAAGTCCGCAGACCCCGCGGCGCTCGCCGCCTTCGTGCGCAGCCCGGACTTCACCCTGCCGGCCTTCAAGGGGCAGGGGCTGACCTTCCGCGACTGGGACGGGCAGCTTCGGCAGCCGGTGCTGCTGGCCGGGCCGCGGGTGCTCGTCTCGGTGTCGCCGCAGCCGGGCTACCTGCACCAGTTCTCGGAACTCGACACGCTCGGCGACGATCGCCCGGAAAGCCGGTGCCGCACCCGCTGAGAAAAGCCCCGGCAGGGGGCAACCATGGGAGGGAACGTCATGTCGTTAACCGGAGGAGCCGCCCGGATCGGCGCGTTAGCGCTGCTGGGCTTCGCCATCGCCCAGCCCGCGCAGGCGGACACGATCTTCGTGTCGAACGAGAAAAGCAACACCGTCTCGGTGGTCGATGGCGGCAAGTTGCAGGTGGTCGCGACGATCAAGGTCGGCCGCCGGCCGCGCGGCATCACCTTCAACGAGGACATGACGCAGATCTTCGTCTGCGTCGGCGACGACAACCGGATCGACGTCATCGACGTGGCGACCCAGAAGGTCGTCGACCGGCTGCCCTCCGGCCCCGATCCGGAGTTGTTCGTCCTGGACCCGCAGGGGCACCGGCTCTACGTCGCCAACGAGGACGACAACATGGTCTCGGTGGTCGACATCGCCAGCAAGAAGATCATCGGCGAGATCCAGGTGGGGGTGGAACCGGAGGGCATGGGCGTCAGCCCGGACGGCAAGATCCTGGTGAACACGTCCGAAACGACGAACATGGCTCATTTCATCGACACGGAGTCGCACAAGATCATCGACAACGTGCTGGTCGATGCGCGCCCGCGCGTCGCCCAATTCACCGGGGACGGGCGGTTCGTCTGGGTGTCGTCGGAGGTCGGCGGGACGGTCAGCGTCATCGACGCGTCCTCGCGCAAGCTCGTCCACAAGATCAGCTTCGCGGTCCAGGGCGTGCCGCGCGAATCCATCCAGCCGGTCGGCATCCAGCTGACCAGCGACGGGCAGCGGGCCTTCGTCGCCCTCGGCCCGGCCAACCGGGTCGCCGAGGTCGATGCCAAGACCTACGAGGTGAAGCGCTACCACCTCGTCGGCCAGCGTGTGTGGAATCTCGCGCTGTCGCCGGACGAGAAGCGCCTCTACACGACGAACGGCGTCAGCAACGACATGTCGGTGATGGATCTGGAGCGCGGCCGGGTCGTGAAGTCGATCTCGGTCGGCGGCGCGCCCTGGGGCGTGATCGTCAAGCCGTAATCTTATAGCCCTCTCCCCTCTGGGGAGAGGGGATTTCACACACGGTTGCTCCCGGCGATGGAGACGACATGGATTGCTTCGAAACGGCGCCTCCCGAACCGCGCGCCATTCCCGGTGGTGCGGCGGCGGAACCGGTCCTGGCGGTCGAGGGGCTGAGCCACAGCTTCGGATCGCGGACGGCGCTGGACGGCGTGTCGTTCGGCGTCCCCGCGGGGCGGTTCACGGTGTTGCTGGGGCTCAACGGCGCCGGGAAGACGACGCTCTTCTCCCTGATCACGCGAATCTACAACACCCGCCAGGGGAGCATGCGGGTCTTCGGCTTCGACATGCGCCGGCACCCGGCCCAGGCGCTGGCGCGCATCGGCGTGGTGTTCCAGCAGCCGACGCTCGACCCGGACCTGACCGTCATCCAGAACCTGCGCTACCATGGCGGGCTGCATGGTCTGGCGCCCGCCGACATCGAAGCCCGGGCAGGGGAGGAACTCGCCCGCATCGGCTTGGCCGAGCGCGCGGACGAGCGGGTGCGCACCCTGTCCGGCGGGCAGCGGCGGCGGGTGGAGATCGCCCGCGCGCTGCTCCACCGCCCGAGCCTGCTGCTGCTGGACGAGCCGACCGTTGGGCTCGACATCGAACTGCGCCGGCAGGTCCTCGACCATGTGCACGACCTCTGCCGGGAGCGGGGGTTGGCCGTGCTGTGGGCGACCCACCTGATCGACGAGGCGCGCGACGGCGATGGCGTCGTGGTGTTGCACCGCGGGCGCGTGCTGGCCGCCGGGCTGGTGGACGAGTTGTGCGCCGCCACCGGCACCGCGACGCTGGGCGACGCCTTCGCCCGGCTGACGGCGAAGGGGGTGGCGGAATGAACGCGACGCTCTGCTGGCGTTGCCTGCGCGCGGTCATCGTCCGCGAGGGGCTGCGCTTCGTGCACCAGCGCGAGCGGTTCTTCGCCGCCCTGGTGCGGCCGCTGGTCTGGTTGGCCATCTTCGCGGTGGGCTTCCGCGCGGTGCTCGGCCTGTCGATCATCCCGCCCTATGAGACCTACATCCTCTACGAGGATTACGTGACGCCGGGGCTGGTGGCCATGATCCAGTTGTTCAACGGGATGCAGAGTTCGCTGTCCATGGTCTACGACCGGGAGATGGGCAGCATGAAGACCCTGCTGGTCAGCCCGCTGCCGCGCTGGTACCTGCTGGTCTGCAAGCTGCTGGCCGGCGTCCTGGTGTCGATCGCCCAGGTCTATGTCTTCCTCGCGATCGCCTGGTTCTGGGGTGTCCAGCCGCCGGAACTCGGCTATCTCGCGGTGCTGCCGGCCCTGGTCCTGAGCGGGCTGATGCTGGGCGCGCTCGGCCTTCTTCTGTCCTCCTTCATCCGGCAGTTGGAGAATTTCGCGGGCGTGATGAACTTCGTCATCTTCCCGATGTTCTTCGCCTCCTCCGCGCTCTACCCGCTGTGGCGCATCCGCGAGGGCAGCCCGACGCTCGCCTGGATCGCCGGGATCAACCCCTTCACGCAGGCCGTCGAGCTGATCCGCTTCGCTCTGTATCTGCAATTCAACGGCATGGCTTTCCTGGCCGTCGCCGTGTGCCTCGCGCTGTTCCTGGGGGGAGCGATCCTCGCCTACGATCCCGGGCGTGGCTTCTGGGCCCGCCGCGGCGGGCCGGCGGAACAGGGGTGACAAGACGGGCGGAACCGCCCCCGGCGACCTGCGGTTGATGGAGCAGACGACCGTCCGGTCATCCCGCCGGGCGGGCTCGGGTGGAGGAAACGTCATGACGGGACATTCCGACAAGACTCAGGACCAGCCGCGCGGCGAGAAGAGCGTTCTCGGCAGCGAGCAGGAATTCAAGAAGGACGAACCGCAGGACGCCGGGCGGGACGAGCGGGCGAAGGAGGACATCGGCCGCATGGGCGAAGCGTCCCGCCAGAGCCGCAGCACGAAGGACGCGGGTTAGCAGCGCCCGATCTTTCCCATATTCGTCCAACATCATGCCGGAGGACAGGTCCATGAAACATCTGCACATCCTGGCCGGTGCGTCTCTGCTGGCCCTCGCGTCGGCCGCGGCGGCGGTTCCGGCGTCGGCCCAAAGCACGGGCGGCGCGATGCCTCAAGGCTCGGGAAGCCAAAGCTCCAGCCCATCGACCGGCGCTCTGCCGGACAACTCCCTGGCCGGGCAGCGGCAGGGCACCGTCGGCGGCGGGGTCACTCAAGGCGGCGGACAAGGCGGCACGTCCGGCTCCACGACGCCCGATTCTTCGGCGTCCGGTGCGTCGGGAGGTTCCACGAGCGGCACCGGGGCGCTGCCGGACAATTCCCTGGCCGGACAGCGGCAGGGCACCATCGGTGGCGGCTCGGTGTCGCAGGGTGGCAACACCAAGTCCGAACCGCCGAAGCAGGGCTCCGGGCAATAGAGGGTCGCGCGTTCAACCGTTGAAGGGCTGTTCCGGGAGGGCGTCGCGGACCGCGGCCAGCGCGGCCGGGTCCAGCGCGCCGCCCCGGTCGGCACCGGCGCACAGCGCGGTGCGGAAACCGAGATAGTCTGGCGCGAGCGGCAGCAACGCCGGAATGTCGTCGAGGCGCAGTGAACCGGCGAGCCCGGTGAGCAGGCCGTGGCTGCGCGCCTGTACCAGGAAGCGTGCCAGTTCCTCCTTCGTCTTGTGCCGCAGCAACCCGCCGGAGCCCTTTCCGGCGGTGTCGAGCATCGCTCCGGCGAGGCCGGCTCTCGCGATGTCGGGAAGCAAAGTGCCGGGGTCGGTCCAAAGATCGGCGAACAGCACGGCGACGATGCGGGCGCCACTCCGGGCCTCCGGCGCCAATGCGGCCACGCAGCCAGCCGGATCGCCGGATGGAAACAGCCCGATCTTCACATAATCGACGCCGGAGGCCGAGGTTTCGGCAACGCGCCCTGCTACGGCGGCGGGGTCCATCGGCAGGTCGCCCACGGTGGCGCTCAGCGGAGTGCGTATGGGCCATCGGGTGGCTGTGTCCACGGCGCGTGCGATACTGTCCAGCGGCCACGCGCCGAGCGCACCAGCCTTGGGGTTTTTCAAATCGAGAATGTCCGCACCCCCCCGTGCGGCGAGCGTCAGTTCCTCCAGGGATGCGACGCTGGCGAGCAGCCGGCTCATGGTGCCTTCTCCTCGCTCGCCCGGTGTTCGGCGATGCGGTCGAGCAGCCAGCTCCACGCCTCCAGCTCCACAGGACCGGCGGTCTTGCCGATGGCGATGGACAGATAGTCGATTTCGCGGTCGATTTTCTCGGGCGGCAGGAGGTGCAGGCGGCTGACCAGGATCGCCCCCTCCACCACGGCGGCCTGCGCCCGGTTGAACCCACGGAAGGGGCGATGGGTGACGAGATGCACCGGGCGGCAGTCCAGGCGTGGGCGCACCCCGTCGTCCTCCACCACAGCCACTTCCAGTTCCTCATGCGCCAGCGCTTCGGCGAGCACGGCGCCGCGGATGCGCTCCGCCGGGACGGTCGGCCAGTCGCGTTGCCGCCCAGTGACGCAGCCGGCGAACACCCGGACGTCGTCGGTGAAGTTCACCACCGCGCAGCGGGTGGCGAGCAGGTTGTCGAGCGTGCGCGACGGGCGGAAGGGGGCCAGGACATAGCCGGTCTCGGTCACCGTGGCGCCCATGGGGGCGACGTGGACGTTGCCCGCCATGTCGCAGCTCGTGATGATGGTTTCGCGGATGAAGGTCACGTCGCGCGCCTCCCCGTGCCATCCGGCGCGTCCACCGCCACGCCCCAGCGCAGTTCGTTGTCCTGGCTGTAGCGCTTGCCGAGCTGCCAGGCGACCTGTGCGCGGGCCAGTTCCGCCCCGAGATAGAAGGCGTGCCCCATGTCGGTGCGGGGATCGATGTGCGGGAGCAGGGCGAAGGGATCGCAGGCCACATGGTGCCCATCGCGGTTGTAGAGATGGAGCCCCTGTTCCGTCACCTCGATCCGGTAGTTCGGGTCGCGGATGCGGGCGGCGAGGTCGGCCACCTGCTCCGGCGTGCTGGTGAAGGGCTTGCGGTCGCGCAGGCAGAGCAGGGCGTCGCCGAAATTGCGCGGCAGGGCGCCGGCCTCCGCGGCGGCGAAGAACTGGCGCCGCGCCGCGTCGAACTCGCGGATGGTCCGGCGGCAATGGGGGCTGACCTGAACCGTCAGGATGTGGTCGATGCGCAGTTCGGAGACAATCCCCATCAGCAGCGCGGTCATCCCCGGCGTGTCGGCGTCGGTCAGTTCGGTGACGTTGCCGACCCCCATCAGGATTTCCAGGTCGGGGTGGCGCGCCCGGACTTCGCGGTAGCGGAGCAGGGAGTCGGTGAAGCCGTGATGGATCGGCTCCAGGATCGGGTCGGCGATGCAGCGGCGTCCCGCGCCGCGGGTGGCGTCCAGCGCGCGATAGAGCGACGGGAGATCGCCCGGCGTGGTGGGGATGACGACGGGCACCGCGTCGGTCTCGCGGGCGACCCAGGCGGTCTCCTCGGTCAGGCTGAGCAGGTAGGACGCGCCCGCCGCGGCACCGCGCAGCAGCTCCCTGGGGTCGAGGGAATCGACGCTGACCGTGTAGCCGGCCTCGCGCAGCGCCGTCACCGCCTCCTCCAGATGGGGAAAGGGATGGTCGGGCAGCCCGCCGAGGTCGATCACGTCGGCCCCGTCCGCCGCGAAGCGTGCGGCGCGCTCCAGGATCGCCGGCACGCCGAGCAGCGGCGCCTCGACGATCTCGGCGAAGATCCTGGTGCGGTAGCGGCTGAGATCGAGCGGGGCGGCCTGACGCTGGAAATGCTGGGGCAGATCATCCAGCTCGTCCGGACCGCGCTCGAAGGGCACGCCGAAATGGGCGGACAGCCGGTCGAGGTCGCCGCGGAAACGCCCCGGCAGCAGGACGAGGTCGGCCCCCTCGGTCGAGGCGAGGCGGCGCAGCACGATCTCCGTCGTCGCCAGGGCCGCGACCTTGATGCCGAGATTGACCACGGTGGTCCGGAACTCCAGCGGTTCCAGCGCGGCGAGCACATGGCGCAGGCGCGGTTCGGCCAGCGCGCCGGTCAGGAACAGGACGTGCTTGGGGCGCTCAGCCATCGGCGTCCTGTTGATCGGCGGGCAGGGCAAGGTGGGTGCCGCACGGGTTGCCCTGGTCCAGCGCCTTGGCGAAGCGCCGGTGCTCGTCCCGCGACACGCACCAGACGGCCCCGCCGTAGCGCGCCATGCGGTCCGGCAAGGCCGGATCGACGATGCCCTCTGTTACGAGCTGCGTCACGGGAGTGACGGCGTCCGGCAACGGGGCTGACTTGACGAGGACCGCGCAGGTGGCACCGAGCGCGCCGGCCAGCCAGACCGCCAGACTGTCGGACGTGACGTCCCAGCTTTCCGCCACGTCGGCGCTGTCCGCCAGGGGAAGCGGCATCCAGACGGTCGGGCTTGGCCGGCCGCGCAGATCGGCGAGGTTGCGGGCGGGTGTCAGCCTCGGCTCCAGGTCGACCAGGGCGGTTCCGTACTGCTCCATGGCGAGCAGGGCCATGCGGTGCGCGGCGCGGTCGCCGAAGCCGAGCGCCGGCTGGGCGTCGCGGACGGCGTCGGCGAAGGGGCCGCCGCCGGGGACGATCACGACGCGCAGCCGGCGCGCCGCGGCCAGGATCTCCAGCCAGCGTCGCAATTCAGGGGCGCGCCACAGGCTGCCGCCCAGCTTCACGACCCACAGTGGCGCGCTGCTCATGATCCCGTTTGCGCTCCCTCGGGGCGGGTGCGCTCGATCACCACGCCGACGCCGCCGGATTCCGGAACGACATCCAGCTTCTCCACCTGCACCCGCGCGCGGGTCACATCCGGGTTGGAGAAGCACAGGGCGAGAATCCGGTCGCCCAGCGTCTCGACGAGGTTCACATGGGCGCCGTCGCGCAGGGCGCGGATGCCGTCGATCAGGAAATCGTAGGACAGCACCTCGTCCAGGCTGTCGGTCATCGGCCGGTCGGGCCAGGGCAGCGTCAGCGAGACGTTGATCCGGACGCGCTGCGTGCGGTCCTTCTCCTGGTCCCAGACGCCGATACGGAACTGGTCCACATAGTCGCGCAGCGTGATGTCGTAGTACCGGACGCGGCTCGCCGGCGGGCGGTACGGCACATAGGAGAGCAAAGCGTCGTCGGCCAAGCGATCCTCCTCCCCGTGTCGGACGAAGGTTGGCTCCCCCGCCTCGGATGTCGTCAGGGTTCGTCACCGGTCAGACGGCGGCGCGGCCAGCAGACGTTGACGCAGCAGCCATTCGACGCCGCGCCGCCATGACCGCTCGTTGTCGCCGCGGATGTCCGCGTTCGCGACGGCGATGATCTCGCCGTCTCCACCGCCATCTCCGGTGCGGCGCATTATAATCTGCATGTTGAGGATCAGCGTGCTGATCTTATGGATGAAACCCGTCACCACGATGTCCGCGCCGGCCCGGCGCCCCAGGTCGCGTTCGCAACCGTTGCACCGATGGAGCGACGCCGGCACCTCCGCCGCGACGGCGCTGTCGCGGACGCTCATCACCTCGTAACCGCCGTCCTTCAGCCCTTCGCGCAGCAGCGCCGTCACCCGCTCCAGTCGCCCGGCATGGTCCGGATCAGAGGGTTCCCGGCTGGTGTCCACCAGTTCCAGATCGAAGACCAGAACCTTGGCCGGTGTCTGCGCCGCCGCTGGGACCGTACCGCTCAACAGCAGCAGGAACAGGAGCGCCGTCGCGGCGAATTCCGTCGGCCTCATCCGAATGCGTGGATGGGCAAGGGTGCCCGATGTCCGGCAGACTCTCGCCATGCGTCACCGCTCCGCTGTCCTAGCCGCCGCGTTGCTCACCCTGGCGTCCGCCCCGGCGGGGGCGGCCGGGGGAGACCCGGACTGGCCCTGCGTCCAGATCCTCGTGCCGACCCTGTCGTCCGGCCAGATCTGGCCCGGCGATCCCATTGAGGGGAAGGAAGGCGACTGGCGCGACATTCCCGGCGCCGAACCGGTCCTGAAGCAGCTCCTCGGCCGCCGGCTCGCTCCGGAGCAGGAGCAGGCGGCGATCGACCGCTTCGCCGACCAGCTGGAGACCAATGGGGGGGCGGACCGCAACGCCGCCCTCACCGCCCTGTTCGCCGGAGCCTTCGACGCGCTCAACCAGGAGCGAGGCCAAGCCATCTCGGCCATCAAGCGCTACGCCCACCAGCAGCGCGTCCTGCTCGACAGCATCGACGCGGCGCTGACCCGTCTCCAGGCGCTTCCCGCCGACGCCCCCGAAGCGATCGCGTTGCGTGAGGAGATCGCGTGGCGGCGGCGCATCCTCGACGAGCGGCGGCGCAACCAGACGGCGCTGTGCGAGCAGCCGGTCCAGTTCGAACAGAAGGCCGGCCGCATCGCTCGGGACATCGCCGCCCGCCTGGATTAAGGCGAGCGGTTTCGGTCAGTTCGACGCGCCGCCGGCGAAGGGCTCGACCGTCTCCAGCCCGTATCCCGCCTCTTGCCAGCGCATGGCGCCGTCGGAATACCAATAGACGTTGCCGTACCCCCACTCCACCGCGCGCTTCGCGGCGTTCCAGGACATCCAGCAGTCCGGCTCGCAGAAGAAGACCAGCCGGGCGGCCCGATCCCCGTGACTCACGGTTTCCAATCCGGTGCGGAAATAGCGTTCCTGCTCGCCCGACAGGCTGCCGTAGCCGACGTTGGGCAGCCAGACCGCCCCCGGCAGGCTGCGGCGGGGTGGCGGAACCCACACGGCCGGCTCCGGACGGTCGGCCGGGCGCGGCGGCGCCGGCATCACGTCGATCAGCCGCGTGTCGGGATAATGCTCGATCAGCCGCCGCAGTTCCGCCAGGGTCACGGTGGCGGCACCGGACAGGCCGGCGGGGGTCGGGGCGCGGTACTGGTCCATCCGGTAACCCGGCGGCTCGATGGCGGCGGCGGTCTTCAGCGCGCCGTCGGGGCCGATGATCGGGACGTGGTAGCGCATCAGGATGCGGTCGATGTCGTCCTGGCGGCGCTTGATGAAATCGTTGAGCCAGTGCTTCCATTCCGGCTCGTCGGAGCGGATGCCCATGGAGATGTTGAATTGCAGCCGGGCGCCCGCCGGCTCCTTGACCAGCGGCACGACGGTCAGCGGCTCCGTCTGCTGGGCGGCGAAATAGCCGGCGATCGGCCCCCAGATCACCGCGGCGTCGGTCTTGCCGGCGGCGACGTCCTCGATGGCGTCGCGGGCCGGGTTGTTGGCGCGCGTGTCGGTGTTGAGCTGGTAGGGCTCCGTCCGGGTGATGCCGTAGAGCCGCAGCAGGTTGACCGCGGGCGTCTTCTCGACGACGCCGATGCGGGCGTCCTTCAGGGACGGATCGCCCACGCTCTCCGCCCGGATTCCCGACTTGGTGCGGTAGACGAGGGAATAGACGGTCCTGTAATAGGGGTTGGTGTTCTGCATCAACTCTTCGCCGGACGCCGTTCCCATCACGAGGTCGCACTGCCGCGCGCGCAGCGTGTTGCGGACGAAGCCGATGGTCTGCGGCCACCAGTAATAGGTCACCGGCTTCTTCAGGTCCTCGCCGATGAGCCGGGCGATCTCGTTCTCGAAACCCTCCATCCTTTCGTTGGAATAGGGCAGAAGGTTGCCGTCGGCGCAGACGCGCACGGTCTCGCGCTCCGTCACCTCGACGGCGTGGGCCGGCGCGGTGACGGACAGCAGAGCCGCGGCGCTGGCAACGACGGTGAGCACAGAAGGAAATGCCATGAAGGGTCTTCCTCCGCCGGATCAGCCGCCGATGCGTTGCGGGCGTCCGCCGGGCAGCACGCCGTCGGCCCGCGCCTTCAGGTAGCGGTAGATGTCGTCCAGGTGATCCATGATGTTCGGGTCGAGGCCGAAGGAGGGCATCACCTTGTCGCCGGTGGCGCCCTGATTCTGGCGGCCGTTGACGACGACCTCCTTGAACTCGTCGTAGCTGAGGCGTTTGAGCGAGTCCGCGAGGCTGGGGGCGAAGGACGACCCCGACGCGTCGAAGCCGTGGCAGGTGTGGCAGGTCGCGTGGAAGCGGCGGTAGCCGTTGTAGGTTCCCTTGTCCACCTGACCGTCCTTGACGATGTAGGTCGGTGTTCCGTCGGGGGTTGTCGGCGCGTCCTGCGCCAGGGCGGCGAAACAAGCGAGGGTGCCCACCGTCAGCGCACCGGTCAGCAAGCCAAGTCTGCGTTTCATGGATGTCGAGATCCTTGCCCGGAAGCCGGGTCCCAGTGAATGCCGAAGGCTCTAAAGCAAAACCCCCGGTGCGTTGCGGCACCGGGGGCAGGTCTGCCGATCACTTCTGGTCCGGGATGTGGAACACCGTCAGGACGCCGCCGAGCTGGGTGTATTCGCCCAGCGACTGGTGGGCGCCGACCGCGCCGAGGCCGGCGGTCGCCACGCCCGTCCCACCGGCGCGGTTGGGATGGACGGCCTGATGCCACTGGTTCGCCCCGGATTCCTGGGTCAGACCGGCGGCGAGACCGATGCCGGCCCAGCCGCCGACGCCGGACAGGACGGCTACATACTGCTTGCCGTTGTGGGTGTAGGTGTTGATGTTGCCGATGATGCCGGATGGAGTCTTGAACCGCCACAGCTCCTTGCCGTCCTTCATGTCGACGGCGACGATATAGCCTTCCAGCGTCCCGTAATAGGCCAGCCCGCCCTTGGTGGTCAGAGCGCCGCTCCACACCGCGAAGCGCTCCGGCCGCGACCAGACGATCTTGCCGGCCGCCGCGTCCCAGGCGATGAAGTTGCCCATGCCGCCGTGCGAGTTCGGCGTCGGGTACATGGACACGGTCGAGCCGACATAGGCCTGCCCCGCCGTGTAGGAGACGGAGAACGGCTCGTAGTCCATGCAGATGTGGTTGGTCGGGACGTAGAACAGGCCGGTGTCCGGCGAGAAGGAGGCCGGCTGCTGGTCCTTGGTGCCGAGTGCTGCCGGGCACACGGCGGCGGTGTTCTTGTCCTCGCCGTTGGCGAAGGTGCTGTATTTGTCGACGACGTTCGGCCGTCCGGTCTTCATGTCGACGTCGGTCGCCCAGTTGACCGTCGGGTCGTATTTTTGCGCGACGAGCAATTCGCCGGTCGCCCGGTCCAAAGTGTAGGCGAAGCCGTTGCGGTCGAAGTTGACCAGGACCTTGCGCTGCTGGCCGTTCATGGTGATGTCGGCCAGGATGTTCTCGTTCACCCCGTCGAAGTCCCATTCATCAAACGGCGTCTTCTGATAGACCCACTTCGCCTCGCCGGTCTCCGGATCGCGCGCGAAGATGGTCATCGACCATTTGTTGTCGCTCTTGGTCCGGTCCTTGTCGACGGCCCGCTGCGTCGGATTCCAGGTGCCGGGGTTGCCGGTGCCGTAATAGATCAGGTTGAGCGCCGGATCGTAGGTGTACCAGCCCCAGGTGGTTCCGCCGCCGCGCTTCCATTCCTCGCCCGGCCAAGTAGAGACGCCCAGATCCTTCTGCCCGATGGGCTTGCCCATCATCATCGTCTTCGACGGATCGATCTTCACGTCGGCATCGGGACCGGTCGAGAAGGCCCGCCACACCATCTTGCCGCTGTTCGTGTCGTAGGCCGTCAGATGCCCGCGCACCCCGAACTCGCCGCCGCTGATGCCGACGAAGACCTTGTCCTTGACCACCAGCGGGGCCGCCGTCAGGGTCTCGCCCTTGGTGTGGTCGCCGTTCTTGGCCTTCCACATCTCCTTGCCGGTCTTGGCGTCGAGTGCCACCAGCGTGTTGTCCGCCTGGGCCAGGAAGACCTTGCCGTCGGCGACGGCGACGCCGCGGTTGACGGTGTCGCAGCACATCACCGGGATGACGGTCGGGTCCTGGACCGATTCATATTTCCAGATGACCCGCCCTGGGTTGTTGAGGTCCAGCGCGAAGACCTTGTTGGGGAACGGCGTGTGAATGTACATCACGTCGCCGACGACGATCGGCCCGCCTTCATGGCCGCGCAGAACCCCGGTCGAGAACGACCACGCGACCTGGAGATTCTTGACGTTGTTGGTGGTGATCTGGTCGAGGGGGCTGTACCGCTGCCCGGCATAATTGCCGAGCTGGGACGCCCAGTTGTTGGGGTTCGCTTCATTCTTGAGAATACTGTCGTTCGCAGAAACCGAGCCGGCGGCGACGACAGCGACAGACGCCAGAAGCCAGCGAGACAACACCTTCATGACGATCCCTCCCGTTGTAGCGCTTATTGTTACCCAAAAATCAATGGGCTTCTTGCTTATGGGCGCGACACTGATTGCAAAAGGGCGTTGTCGCGCGGATGTTGTTGCGCGGTATGTTCGGTTCTGAATTCAATATTCAGAAAAGCTGACGCCAAATTGGTACTTAATGCTATATTGGGACCATCTTCTCGTCAAGGCTCTGCCGAATAGAAAAAACCAAACAGTGGCCCTATGCCAGATTTATCCAGGACCGACCACAAATTGGGAGTAAGTGGATAATCCTTCAAAACATGATTTTGTAATTTATTTATTTGCAGTTTTGAATGCGAATTTTGTGCAGGGCAGCAATATTTGCTGCAAAGCAGCGCGGCCCGATCCGTGGCGCCGGCTGTTGATGCATGCGTTCCGGCCTTCGTCCGCCTTGGCGGAAGCGCCGAAGGCGCCGGCTCATCGAGCTTTCGTACAGGAAACGCGAACCATGTTTGAACTGGTTCTGGTGATTTGTCTGGCCGTGCGGCCGGACCACTGCGCCATCGAGCGTCCACTCTCCTTCGAACGGTACCCGACCGCGGTCGAATGCACGCACAACAGTTACGTCCACGTCGTGCATTGGCTCATGCAACATCCCAACTGGAACGTCCGCCAATGGCGGTGCGAGCAGCCCGGGGCCTGACGCCAGCGCAGGTTGCTTCAAGGATAGAAAACACGTCACTCAACGTTCCGTTGACCTGCGGCGCGCCGACTCCAGACTTGCGCGAAGGCTTCTCTGGACCTTGCGGCCCGTTCCGTTTCATCCGCTGCACCAACGGATTTGCAAACTCCCAACGTTTAGGCATTGGTTAACCTTCGATGCCTAATGATTCGGCGCCCTGTGGTTTGGCTCATTTCCGAGCAGCCGGAATCGCGCAATCCTGTCCTCGTCCTGGGCATGGCATGCGGCTTGCTCTCGCTGATCCACACGATGTTGGCACAGCCGTGCCGTTGCGTTTTGGAGCGCCCGATGTTTGTTACCCTGTCGATGATCTTCTGCTTGGCGTCCGACCCGACCCAGTGCCAGACCATCAACCCGATGGTTCCCGACACCGAACCCCTGACCATGTCGAGCTGCCCGATCGCCGGTCAGATCGAGAGCGCCAAGTGGATCAACGACCACCCGAAGTACGAGCTTCAGCGCATCCAATGCACGGTGGGCAAGCGGTTCAAGCAGCAGGGCGTGTGAGGATCTGATCGCGCGAGACGGCTCGATCCCCTCTCACGCCAGCGCCGCGGCCCGGCGCAGGTCGGCCACGAACTCCGCCTGCGCCCTCCGTCGCTCCTCGTCTCCCGGAAGCCTCAGCAGGTAGGAGGGGTGGACGGTGACGAAACCGTCCCACCCGTCGAAGGCCATCGGACCCCGCTCGCGCAGCACCGAAACGGGCCGGCCGCTTAGCGCCAAGGCCGCGGTGCCTCCCAGCGCGACGACGAGGCGGGGGCGGACGAAGCTCAGCTCCGTCATCAGCCACCAGCGGTAGTGCTTGACCTCGCCTGCGGTGGGGGATTGGTGGATGCGCCGCTTGCCGCGCTGGACGAATTTGAAATGTTTGACGGTGTTGGTCAGGTAGAGGCCGCTGCGGTCAATGCCGGCCTCCTCCAGCGCGGCGGTCAGCAATTGGCCGGCGGGGCCGACGAAGGGGCGGCCCTCGCGGTCCTCCTGGTCGCCCGGCTGCTCGCCGACGATGGCGATGGCGGCACCCTCCGGCCCCTCGCCCAGCACTGCCTGCGTCGCGCCCGGCACCAGCGGTTCAGAGCGCTGGATCAGGCGGTTCAATTCGGCGAGGCTTTCCGGGGCCTGCCGGGCCATCGCTGCCACGGCCTTCTCGGGCATGCGGCGGCGCGGGATGACGGCCTCCGCCTCCAGCATCGCCTGGACGCGGGAGGGGGCGGAGCGGACCATGGCCGGGATGGCCGCCGTCTCCGGCATGTTGGCCCAGTATTTCCGTGGCATCTCCGCCCGCATGGCCGTCAGGTTGACCCGCGCCGGGTTGAAGGTGCTCTCGTAATAGCGCTGCCAACCCTCGGCGAAGCGGTCGTCTGCCAATGAATCTGGACGCTCGGCTGGCGGGCCGGTCAACAGCCGCTGGCGGTCCCAATGCAGCGAGCCCTTCGGCGTCAGGATCGTCCACGCCATGCTTTCGAAGCGCTCGACGAAGAAGGGGGCGACGGCCTCGACGATGTGGTGGTCGGGCTCGAACCACGCGACGTAGCGTTCCCCGCCGTCCGGGCCGGGGAGTGCGCGGAAGCGCAGGAAGGCGTGCATCTTGTGGATGTCCCGGCGCACCGCCTTGTCAAGCCGCTCCAGCCGGTGCACCAGAGGATCGGCGTGCTGGTCGAGCAGAGCCCGCTCCCCATTCAGCACCCGCCAGACCAGCCGGTGGAGCAGGGCGTAGCGCTCCGGATCGCCGTGGCAGACGACGGTTTCGATCAGTTGTCCGACCGCCTGGGGCAGGAGGACCGGGGCGCCGTTTTCGGAAGCGGGCGCCGCATCGTCGCCGAACAGCGACGGCGCGCCGACGCTCCACAGCACCTCGTCGGGCGCCGTCCGGGCGGCGGCGAGGCGGCGCACCGCCCGGCGGAAGCCGTCGAGGTCCGCCCCCTCCCGCAAGGTGATCGTGTGCATCGTCAGAACAGGCTCAACTGGCTGGACGGTGTGACCAAGCGCTGGCGCAGGTCCAGCCGGTCGGTCAGCCCGCCCACGGGGTGGTAGTCGGCGGCGATCAGGAAGGGACGGGCGCGGCGCAGCCCGCTCGACAGCCGCCCCAGATCCTCCATGCGCAGGCGGGTGTGGCGGCGCGCCGACAGGATCTTGTCGACGGCGCGCGCGCCCAGCCCCGGCACCCGCAGCAGCATCTCGCGGTCGGCGCGGTTGACGTCGACCGGGAAGCGCTCGCGGTTCTTCAGCGCCCAGGCCAGCTTCGGGTCGATGCCGAGGTCGAGCATCCCGCCCTCGCCGCCGGACGCGATCTCCTCCACCGTGAAGCCGTAATAGCGCAGCAGCCAATCGGCCTGATACAGGCGGTTCTCCCGTTGCAGGGGCGGCGGCTTGACCGGCAGCACCGAGCTGGCCTCCGGGATCGGGCTGAAGGCGGAGTAGTAGACGCGGCGCAGCCCGTAGCGCTGATAGAGCGTGCCGCTGGTCTCCAGGACCGAGCGGTCGGTGGCATCGTCGGCGCCGACGATCAGCTGGGTGCTCTGGCCGGCGGGGGAGAAGCGGCGGCGCTCCTCCTTGGCCTCGACGATGCGCTCGTTGACCTGTCCCATCACCGCCTTGATGGTGCCGCCGTTCTTCTCCGGCGCGAAGGCCTTCAGGCTGTGGTCGGAGGGCAGTTCGAGGTTGATCGACAGGCGGTCGGCCCACAGCCCGGCCTGCTCGATCAGCCAGGGGCTGGCTTCGGGGATGGTTTTCAGGTGGATGTAGCCGGCGAAGCCGTGGTCGCGCCGCAAGGTCCGCGCCACCAGCATCATCTGCTCCATCGTGTGGTCCGGCGAGCGGATGATGCCGGAGGACAGGAACAGGCCCTCGATGCAGTTGCGCTTGTAGAAGCCGAGGGTCAGCGTTACCACCTCCTCCACCGTGAAGCGGGCGCGGCGGACGTTGGAGGAGCGCCGGTTGATGCAGTAGACGCAGTCGAACAGGCAGTGGTTGGTCAGCAGGATCTTCAGGAGCGAGACGCAGCGCCCGTCCGGTGTGTAGGCGTGGCAGATGCCGGCACCGGTCGTCGAGCCCAGCCCCTCCTTGCCGCCGCTGCGCGGCTTGGCGCCGGACGAGGCGCAGGAGGCGTCGTATTTCGCCGCATCGGCCAGAATGCCGAGCTTCTCGATCAAGGCGTCGTCCATCGTCCCATCCCACGCTGCTTGTGTGTTCTTAATATGTTCTCATGGGGTGGGGAGGCAAGCGGCGTGTGCGGCGCTGGGTGGGACAAAGTCCGACCAGCATATCTTCGGCAATCTTGGATGGCACGGAAGCGGGACCACATATCCGGGATGAACCCGCATCCGCCATTCCGTCTCGGCCGCCGCACCGTCCTTGCCGCCACCGCCGCCGTTGCTGCCGCGTCCCTCGGCGGCGCCCTGACGCGCCCGCTGCAGGCTGCCCAACCCGCAGCCGGTGCCACGTTCGATCCGGTCCTGCTGGACCGGGCGGTCAAACAGGCGGCGGCGCTCGACCAGATCCATGCGCTGGTCATCGGGCGGAATGGGGAGGTGGTGTCGGCGGAGGCTTTTCGGGGACCGGCGGTTAGCCGCGCCGTGAACGTCAAGTCGGTGTCCAAGACCATCGCCGCCTCGCTCGCCGGCATTGCCATCGACCGCGGGGTCCTGAGGAGCGTCGATGACACCCTCGCCGAGGCGGCGCCGGGGCTGGTTCCGGCGGGCGTCGATCCGCGGGTGCGGCGGATCACCATCGCCGACCTCCTGACCATGCAGGCCGGTCTGGAACCGACCTCCGGGCCGGGCTACGGCCGCTGGATCAACAGCCGCAACTGGGTCGCCGACGCACTGCGCCGTCCCTTCGTCACCGAGCCCGGCGCGCGGATGCTCTATTCGACCGGGAGCTACCATCTGCTGGGCGCGGCGCTGTCCAGCGCGTCGGGGCGCAGCCTGCTGGCCCTGGCGCGGGACTGGCTGGGCGAGCCGCTGGGGATCGAGGTGCCGTCCTGGACGCGCGACCCGCAGGGCTTCTATCTCGGCGGCAACAACATGGCGCTGTCGCCGCTCGACCTCTTCCGCTTCGGCGAGCTGTGGCGGCAGGGCGGCCTGTGGAACGGACATCCGGTCATCAGCGCCGCCTGGGTGGAGGCGTCGTGGGTGCCGCGCACGCGCTCTCCCTTCTCCGGCGACGACTACGGGTACGGCTGGTTCCTCGCCAAGGCGAAGGGGCACCGCATCGCCTACGCGCGCGGCTACGGCGGGCAGATGCTCTATCTGGTGCCCAGCCTGGGGCTGACCGTCGTCGTCACCTCCGACCCCGGCCGGCCGGCGCGCTCGGATGGCCATGTCGGCCTTCTCAACGCCCTGCTGACCGACGCGATCATCCCGGCGGCGGAAATGGCCTGACCGGCCGGTGGGTCAGGCGGACAGCGCATCGCTGCGCAGCCGCCGCATCACGTCCCGTCGCGGCAGCCAAGCCACCAGCACGGCTCCGACCGCCGCCATCGCGGCGACGGTGCCGAGGAAGGCGGCCAGGGGAACAGCGCCTCCAGGCAGGGGAGCGCCCTCGGCAAGGCTGGCGACCACCACCGCGCCGCCGACCCAGCCGAGCGGAACCGCGACCGCGGCGACCGCGGCGCCCAGGAGGACGAATTCCAGCACCACCGCCTGGACCATCGAACGCCGCCCGACTCCGAGGGCGTGCAGGATCGCCATTTCCTGAAGCCGCCGCCGGGCGCTGCTGGCGATGGCGCCGAGAAGGACCACGACCGCCGCGCCGAGAGCGACGGCGGACAGGCCGTCGAGAAGCCCGCGCACGGTCTGGACGGTCGCCCCGAGCGTGTCCAGAACCTCCGCCACGCGGATCGTGGGGGCTTGCGGGATTGCCTGCGTCACCGCCGCCTCAACCGCCGGAACCGCTTCGGGCGAGGACCAGACGGCGCTGACGAGGCTGTGCGGCGGCGGTTTGGGGAAGGGGGAGAGGAGAACCGGAAAATCCAGGTCGAGCCGCGTCCAGTCGATGCGCCGGAGGTTGGCGACCGTCGCGGTCAGTGGGCCGCTCGCCAGGGCCAGCGTGAGGCTGTCTCCCACCGCCAGCCCCAACCGGCGGGCGACCTGCGCGTCCAGCGAGGCGAGCGGCGGGCCGGTATAGCCCTCGGGCCACCAACTCCCCGCGACGATCCGGTCGGTGGGGGCCGGGCGGTCGCGCCAGGACAGGCCGCGGTCGCCGCGCACCGCCCAGCCGACGGAGCGCGGGGCGTTCGCCTCGGTGATGGCGGCGCCGTTGAGGCGGCTGATCCGGGCATGCAGGAAGGGCGCCGTCTCGACCCGCCCGACGCCGGGCAGGGCGGAGAGCCGTTCGCTCAAGCGATTGCCATCCGGCGGGGGAAGGTTCAGGACGACGACGGAGGGCGTCTGCGCCGGCAGCGTCGCCGCGACATGGCCGGTCGCCGACCGTCCGACCACGCCGACCGCCACCAGCAGGGTCAGGCCGATGCCCAGAGCGACGGCCACCGGGACCGTCGGCGCGCCGGGCCGCCCGAGGTTGGCGACGGCCAGCCGGACCACCGGTCGCCGCCCGAGCGCCAGCCGGCGGGCCACCCAGGAAAGCCCCCGTCCCAGCAGCGCGAAGCCCGCCGCGACCACCCCGGCGACAAGCAGGAATCCGGCGACCGCGAGCGGCATCCCGGTCCAGGCGGCGAGAAGACTGGCGAGCGCCAGCCCCAGAAGCGCGATGGCGCCACGAGTCCGCCAGCCCAAGGGCTGGGACAAGCCATCCACCGCCCCCCGCCATATCGCGGCGGGGCTGGTCCCGGCGGCACGGGCCAGCGGCGGCACGGCGCAGAGCAGCGCCGCCAGAAGCCCGACCGCCCCCGCCAGCAGCAAGGCTGCTGGATCGACGACGCCACCCGTCTCCGGCATCCAGTCGAGCGGGAGCGCGCGCACCGCCGACGCGGCCAGGACGGCGCCGGTCGTCACGCCGATCAGCAGCGCCACGCCGACCACGGCCAGCGTCTGCAGCAGGAAAGCGGTGAAGAGTAGGCGCGGCGAGCCGCCCAGCGCCTTCAGCGTCGCGAGGACCGGCAACCGCCGGGCGAGATGCGCCGACAGTGCCCGGCCGATGCCGACGCCGCCGATCAGCAGGATGGACAGCGCCCCCAGAAGGAAAAGCGCGCGGGCAAGCTGCACGGTGCGGTCCACGCCCGGAATGCCGTGCGAGGCATCGACGATCCGCCATCCCGCGTCGGGAAATTGGCGCTCCAGATCGCGCAGGACGGCGTCGGAGCGGACCGTCTCCGGCAGGAGGAGGCGATAATACCAGTAGACGGGCATCCCCGGCTCCGCGAGGCCGATCTCGTCCAGCGCCCGGCGGTCGATGACGACCCGCGGGCCGAGGGAGAAGGCGCGGAAGGCCCGGTCCGGCTCATGCTGCAGCACGGCGCGGATCGCGACCTCGGCGACTCCGAGCCGCAGCCGGTCGCCGACTTTCAACGCCAGCGCGTCGAGGAGGTCGGCGGACACTGCCGCTCCCCATCGCCCGTCCCGTTGGGCCAGAGCCTCGGCCAGGGACGGGGCTCCGGAGACCGTTGCGGCGCCGACCAGCGGGTAAGTGCCCTCGACCGCCTTCAGTTCGACCAGGGCGCGGGCATCGCCGCTCACCGTCGAGGCGACGGGCCGCAGCTCCGCAGTCTCGCCGACCCAGCCCATCGTTTCGAGGACGGCCCGCTGCTCCGGCGTGGCCGGGGCGTGGAACAGGCGCAGGGCGAGGTCGCCGCCGACCGCCTCGCGCGCGGTGGCCCGCATACCCTCCAGCACGCCGCCGCTGAGCGAGCCGACGGCGGCCATCATGGCGGTCCCCAGCGCCACGCCAAGGACGACGATCCAAAGTCCGGCGACGCCGCCCCGCAGGTCCCGCCAAGCCAGCCGCAACGCGATGCGCAGATGAGTCATGGCGGACATATCGTGAAGGTCCCGCCGACCGGCAACCGTTTTGGCCGCATACAAAATCCCCTCTCCCGTCTCGGGAGAGGGAAGGGGCCCGCGCGAAGCGTGGGAAGGGTGAGGGTGACGCCGAGAATCAGCGCCTTGATCTTCGCGCGACCCTCACCCGCCCGCTGCGCGGGCACCCTCTCCGGGGACGGGAGAGGGACTGGACGCCAGATGCAGCCGCCGGGGGTAGCGGGGCGGCAGGGGATGGGCGGATTGGACCGCCGCCAGGGCACGAAGGCGCTCCGCCAGGGCGGGTGGGAAGGGCGTCACCTTGCGGGTCCGCAGATCGACGTGGATCGACAGCTGCTCCATGGTCGCGGCGACCGTCCCGTCGTCGGCCCGCCGGATCTCCAGCAGGCTCAGCAGCCGCTTGTCGTCGGCGTCGAGCAGCCGCAGGGCCACTTGCAGAGGCGTCCCGACGCGCAGCTCCCGCCGGTAATGCACCGCCACGTCGACCACGAACAGACCGAACCCCTCGTCCCGCGTGTAGGTCTCGCCCAGCCCCCAATGCTCCATCAGGGCGTAGCCGACCTCGTCGAACAGGGCGACGTAGCGGACCATGTTCATGTGGCCGTAAAGGTCGATCCAACTCTCGTCGACGGTGTGCACGCCGGACAGCAGGATGTCGGACGGCAAGATGTCCGGCGGCAGGGCATGGTCCTGGGTCATGGAAGTGCCTTAGAGGGGGGAGGTCTGGTCCGGCGGGAAGACGCCGCGCAGCCATTGCCGGATGGCGGAGATGACCGGTGTGTTCCAGCGGTGGACCGGGGCGATGAAGTAATAGCCGCCGATGGTCACGTTGCTATCGACCATCTCCACCAGCTCGCCGTTGGCCAGCGGTTCGGTCACCAGCAGGTCGCTGACCAGCGCTACGCCGCGCCCCAGCCGGGCCGCCTCGATCGTCAGATGCGCCTGCCACAGCCGGGGGCCGCGCAGCCGGGGAATGTCGGCGATGCCGGCCTCCTCCAGCCAGGCTTCCCACATGCCGGTGGACTGCTCGTGGATCAGCGGCAGGCCGACGAGGTCGGCGGGCGTGCGCACGTCGGGATAGCGCGCCTTGAACTCCGGGCTGGCGATGGCGAGGATGCGCGGCCGGGCGAACATTTCCGAGCGCAGCCCGTCGGCGACGGAGCCGCCGTCCTCCAGATACATGATCTCGGCGTCGGCCTCCTCCCGGCTGAAGTCGGGGCGGGTCGAGGTCGGCTGAAGGATCACCTCGCGCCCGGTCAGCGCCTCCTCCAGCTCGGGCAGGCGGGCGAGCAGGCAGCGCGACGCCAGCCCGGCGAGGCAGCAGATGTGCACCGCCTCCATCCCGCCGTTGCGCAGCTCGTTGCTGGCGTCGGCGATCAGGTCGAAGGCGCGGCGGAGCTGGGCGGCGTAGCGGATGCCCTCGCGGGTCAGGGACAGGCCGCGCCCCGACTTCGCCACCAGCTTCACCCCCACCGCCTGTTCCAGATTCTGGATGTGGCGCGACACCACCGTGTGGGACACCGCCAGCTCGTCGGCGGCGGCCCGCACCGTGCCCTGACGGGCGAAGATGTCGAAGGCGCGGAGCGCGAGAAGGGGCGGTAGGCGGCGCGCCATGCGGACCTTTGGGCTGTGGACGGAAGCCGGGGCGAGGCTGGGAGCGATCCCGGCGGCAGTGATCCCGGCAGCAGTATGAAACATTTCCGCCAGCACCGCACGCGCCCCTTCGCCGCCCGCCACCCGCCGCTCTCCCCCTGCGCCGCCGGCCATCACACCACCGCGTCGCGACGGAAGGCGCCGATCTCGTCGGGGCTGAAGCCCAGATCCGCCAGGATGGCGTCGGTGTGCTCGCCCAGCCGCGGCGCCGGGCTTTCGGCGGGCAGCGGAGCCTCCGGCATGGTGATCGGCACGGCGGCGAAGCGCTTGCCCGAGCCCTCCGGCACCTCCACGACCATCTTCCGGTGGACCACCTGGGGATCGTTCAGCGCGTCCGGCACGCTGTTGATCGGGCTGGCCGGGACGTCGGCGTCCTCCATCGCGTCCAGCCAGGCGTCGCGCCCGCGGGTGAGGAAGACCTCGCGCAGCAGCGGCTCCAGTTCCGCATGGTTGGCGTTGCGGGCCGAGCCGGTGGGGAAGCGCGGGTCGGACAGCAGATGCTCCAGCCCCATGGCGCGGCACATCCGGTCCCACTGCTCGTTGGTGTCGACGCAGATGGCGATCGGCTTGTCGGCGGTGGGGAAGGCCTGGAAGGGGGCGATCAGCGGGTGGCGGCTGCCCAGCGCCCGCGGCGTCTCTCCGGCGTTCAGGAAACGGGCGATGGCGTTCTCCATCAGGGCGAGCTGGCAATCCAGCATCGCCACGTCGATGAAGCTGCCCTCGCCGGTGGCCGTCCGCTTCTGCAGGGCGGCGAGGATGCCGACGGCGGCGAACAGGCTCGACCCGATGTCGCCGATCGACGCGCCGACCCGGCAGGGATCGCCGCCCGGCTCGCCGGTGATGCTCATCATGCCGGACATCGCCTGGGCCACCACGTCGAAGCAGGGGCGATGGCGATAGGGGCCGTCCTGCCCGAAGCCGGAGATCGAGGCGTAGACCAGCCGCGGGTTCACCGTCTTCAGATCGTTGTAGCCCAGCCCCAGCCGGTCCATCGCCCCGGCCCGGTTGTTTTCCACCAGCACGTCGCAGGTGGCGACGATTTTCTTGAAAATCTCCTTCCCCTTTTCCTCCTTCAAGTTGAGCGTCAGACTCCGCTTGTTGCGGTTGACGCTGAGGAAGTAAATGCTTTCCTCCTCGCTGAAGGGGGCAATGATGCGGGTGAAATCGCCCTTGCCGGGACGCTCGATCTTGATGACCTCCGCTCCCAGCGCGCCGAGCAGCCACGTACTGTAGGGGCCGGCCAACATGTGCGTGAGATCGACCACGCGCACGCCGGCCAGGGGGCCTTCGCGGCGTTGCGTATCGGTGTTGAGCATGCAAGATCCTTCGGATGGCCGGACGCCGCGCAGGCGGGCCGGGCGGGGCCGCGCGCCCGGCTGGAAACCGGTCCGGTCCAGGGCGGCGGCGGGAATGCGATACCCAAAGGCTTGCGCCACGGCGGTCGGAAAACAATCGCTTAGTTTGGCCCAATCCGGTGCATGGAAGGCACCGTTCCACGGATTCGCCGGGTGTGACATTGGTGCGTTCCGTGCACCGGACCGCATCGTTTTTTCTGCTTGTGACACGAACTGTGTCCGGTAGTCTTGATCTTGCCGGGAGCGGATCGGCCTGATCGAAATCTCTGCCGGCCATCGGATAGTCTTCGTGATTTCCGAGGCAAGCGATCTCTTTACTCTCATCGCCTGTCCAATGAAGCCGCTCGGCGCGCGTCGCGGCAGCGATGCGCGGCCTTCCACAACCAGGAAAGGACAACCCGCGCGTGATCGATCTTTCGGGAAAGGCGGCCATCGCCGGCGTTTTTGAATCGCCCCGCCGGGATGCGCCGCGCGTCCACCCCTTCGCCCTCCAGATGGAATGCATCCTCGGCGCGCTGGACGACGCCGGGCTGACGCTGAAGGACGTGGACGGGCTGTGCGCGGCCTCCGGCGACTGGGCCGAGGGCGGCAGCACCATGGATGTGGTCGAACTGGCCGAATACATCGGGATCGCGCCGACCTACGTGAACAGCACCGACGTCGGCGGCTGCTCCTACATCCTCCAGGCCGGGCAGGCGGCGGCGGCCATCGCCACCGGGCTGGCCGAGGTGGTGGTCATCAGCTACGCCGCCTGCCCGCGCTGGTGGCCGCTGAGCAGCCCGTCCTTCGACCCCTTCGTCTTCCCCGCCGGCCCCGGCCAGTACGAGATTCCCTACGCGCCGACGCTGATTTCGACCTACGGCCTTTTCGCCCGTCGCCATATGGACCTGTATGGCACCACGTCGGAACAGCTTGCCCAGGTGGCCGTGACCTTCCGCGAGCACGCCGCGACGAACCCCGACGCCCGGCTGCGCAAGCCGATCACGGTGGACGACGTGCTGGCCTCGCCGATGATCGCCTCGCCGCTGCACCGGCTGGACTGCTGCGTGGTGACCGACGGCGGCGGCGCCGTGGTGATGACCAGCCGGGAGCGGGCGCGCGACCTGAGGAAGCCGCCGGTCCATCTGGTCGGCTACGGGGCCGCCGTGGCGCGCACCCAGAACAGCCAGATTCCCGACGACCTGACCACCCCGGCGGCGCTGTCCGGCCCGCGCGCCTTCGCCATGGCCGGGCTGACCCCCGGCGAGATCGACGTGGCGCAGATCTACGACGCCTTCACCATCACGCCGATGCTGGCGCTGGAGGATCTGGGCTTCTGCGGGCGGGGGGAGAGCGGCGCCTTCGTCGCGGATGGCAACCTGACGCTGGGCGGCAGCCTGCCGACCAACACCGATGGCGGCGGGCTGTCATCCAACCATCCTGGCAAGCGCGGCATCTTCACCCTGATCGAGAGCGTCCGCCAGCTGCGCGGCGAGGGACCGGGCGTCCAGGTGCCCGACGCGCGCATCGCCCTGGCCCATGGGCTGGGCGGCACCTTCTGCTCCGCCGCCACCGCCATCCTTGCCCGGTAAGGTGTCCCGATGACCGCCCCAACGACCAGCATGACCATCCCGCCCGTCCAGGACGAGACCTCCGCCCCCTTCTGGGAGGCGGCGCGCGAGGGGCGCTTCCTGATCCAGCGCTGCCCCGAGACCGGGCGCTTCCAGTGGTACCCGCGCGCGCATTCCATCCACGCCCCGCACGCCCGCCCGGAATGGGTCGAGGCCAGCGGGCGCGGCGAGCTGCTGACCTATTCCGTCATCCATCGCGGCAACCAGCGCGGCGATCCCTACGTCTGCGCCCTGATCCGGCTGGAGGAGGGCGTCACCGTCTTCTCCCGCGTCGAGGGGGTGGCGGAGGCCGATCTGCGGGCCGGCATGCCGCTCGCCGTGGCCTTCCACCAACTGGACGAGGCCACCAGCCTCCCTGTGTTCCGCCCGCGGACTCCCGACTGAGGGTGCCATAGAATGACCGCCATCCATCTCGACGACATCAAGCCGGGCGACCGGACGCGCTCCTCGCGCGTCACCGTCACCGAGGCGCACATCGTCTGGTTCGCCGGGCTGACCGGCGACTTCAACCCGCTGCACATGGACGCCGAGGCCGCCAAGGCCAACGGCTTCGGGCGGACCATCGCCCACGGCATGCTGACCCACTCGCTCAGCACCGGCCTGCGCTCCGCCATCGATGACTGGGCGATCCTCGCCTTCCTGGAGACGCGCCGCCGCTTCGTCGGCCCGGTCTTCGCCGGCGACACCGTGCATTACGAGGCGGAGGTGGCGGAGGTCCGCCCCAGCGCCTCCAAGCCGGACCGCGGCATCGTCCGCGTCGCCATCACCGTGAAGAACCAGCGCGGCGAGACCGTGCAGGAGGGCGAGGACGTGCTCTCCGTCGCCCGCAAGGAGACGCAGGCATGAGTGCCTCAACCACCCATCCACGCCGCCTCGCCGGCCGTGTCGCCTTCGTCACCGGCGGCGGCGGCGGCATCGGCCGCGCCGTCTGCGAGCGGCTGGCCGCGGAGGGTGCCGCGGTTGTCGTCGCCGACATCGGGGCGGAGGCCGCCGAGAGTGTCGCCACCGCGCTGCGCGCCGAAGGGGCTCAGGCCCACGCCACCGCGCTGAACGTCGCCGACCGGGAAAGCTGGGGCGCTGCCGTGACCGGCCTGCCCGAGGCCTTCCGCGGCGTGGACATCATGGTCAACGTCGCCGGCATCGTCCGCGACCGCTCGCTGCCCAAGATGACCGACGCGGAATGGAGCGCCGTCATCGACGTGAACTTGCGCGGCACGTGGCTGGGCTGCCAGACCGCGTTCCGGCTGGTCGGCGACCGCGGCTGGGGCCGCATCGTCAACATCGCCTCCACGGCGATCCTGGGGACCTTCGGGCAGGCCAACTACTCCGCCTCCAAGGCCGGGGTGGTCGGGCTGACCCGCACCGCCGCCCTGGAAGGGGCGCGCCGCGGCATCCTGGTCAACGCCGTCGCTCCGGGGGTCGTGGAGACCGCCATCGTGGAGGGCGTGCCCGACGCGGTGCGCTCGCAATGGCTGGAAAAGACGCCCATCGGGCGCCTCGGCAAGCCGGCGGAGATCGCCGCTATCGTCGCCTTCCTGGCGTCCGACGACGCGGCCTACGTCACCGGGCAGACCATCGTCGCCGACGGTGGGGCGACCACCGGCGACTACTGACGTCCGCTCAAGAACGAAGAACGACGCCGAAACGGCGGTACCGCAACAACAAGACAGGGATTGGCAACATGATGGAATTCTCGCGCCGCCGCCTTCTCCAGACCGGCGGCCTCGTCGGCACCGCCCTGGTGACCGGTGGGCTGGCCGGCACCGCCTTTTCGCGCATCGCGTCGGCGGCGGACGACCCGCTCTACGCCGCCGCGAAGAAGGAAGGCGCCCTGACCCTCTATTGGGGCTCCTACGAGCAGCAGACGATGGAGGCGATCCGCGACGCCTTCAAGGCGAAGTATCCGGGCATCGAGGTCAACCTGCTCCGTCAGGCCTCGCAGACCGTCTACACCCGCCTGCGCATGGAGCTGCAGAGCGGCGTCCACGAGTGCGACTCCCTCGGCACCACCAACATGCTGCACTACACCGAGTTGAAGAAGATCGGTGCGCTGGCGCCCTTCGAGCCGGTGGACGGCGTGCACATTCCGGACGCCTTCCGCAACCTCGACCCGGACAAGATGTTCCATGTCGGCGCCATCAGCCTGACCAGCATCAACTACGCGCCGGGCAAGGTGCAGTCCCCGCCGCCGAGCTGGCAGGCGCTGCTGGAGGACCAGTGGCAGGGCAAGATCACCACCGGCAGCCCGGCCTTCTCCGGCGACGTGGCGAACTGGGTGGTCGCCATCCGCCGCAAGTACGGCGACGACTTCCTGCGCGCCTTCGGCAAGCAGAAGCCGAAGGTCGGCCAGTCCAACGTCGACACCGTGACCGACATCCTGGCCGGTGAGCGCGTCGTCGGCTCCGGCGCCCCCTTCAGCTACACGCTGACCCAGAAGGCCGCCGGCAACCCCATCGACGTGGTGGCGCCGTCCGACGACGCCATTCTGAACCTGGGCGTCACCGGCATCCTGGCGAAGGCCCCGCACCCGAACGCCGCCCGGCTGTTCACCAACTTCCTCTATTCCACGGAGGTGTCGATGATCCTCCAGAAGAACTACTGGCCGACGCTGCGCAAGGACGTGCCCTGGGCGGAGGGGCGGTCGCTGGACCAGTTGAAATGGTACCGCAACACCGGCGACGACCTCGGCCCGGAGGTCGCGGAAGGCATCGCCAAGTGGAAGGAACTGGTGCGCTGATGCCGGATTCCCTCTCCCCTTGAGGAGAGGGTTAGGGTGAGGGGTTGCACATGTCGGTACGTTCGGCAAAAGCGCAACCCCCTCACCCGCCCGCTTTGCGGGCACCCTCTCCCCGGAGGGGCGAGGGATAGTATGGACAATGGAGGCGGACCCTATGGGGGTCATTTCAACGGACAGCCCAGACAGCGCAGCCGCGGCGACCGCGCGGCCGGTGATGGCCCGCGTGCCGCTCGCCAGGACCGTGGTCTTCGGCGCCGTCGCCCTTCTTCTCTTCCTGCTGGTGGTCCTGCCCTTCGGCTGGGTTCTCAACAACAGTTTCCACGACGACCTGACCGGCGCATGGACGCTCGGCAACTACGCGCGGATATTCCAGTCGGCGGAGCTTCTGGAACCGCTGTTCAATTCGCTGGTCCTCGCCGTGGCGACTGCGGTGATCGCCGTCGGCATCGGCGTGCCGCTGGCTTGGCTGGTGTCGCGGACCGACCTGCCGTTCCGCCGCACCATCCGTGTGCTGACGCTGACCGCCTTCGTCACCCCGTCCTTCATCGGGGCGACCGGCTGGATTCTGCTGGCGGCCCCCAACTCCGGCTGGCTGAACACGCTGTGGCGCTCGCTCGCCGGGGCGGAGGCGGGGCCGCTGCTGAATATCTACTCGATGACCGGGGCGATCTTCATCTGCGGCATCTACACCGTCCCCTACAGCTTCACCATGGTGTCGAGCGCGCTCGACGAGATGGCCGTGGAGCTTGAGGACGCCGCCGCCACGCTGGGCTCCGGCACGCTGCGCACCATGCTCAGCATCACCATCCCGCTGGTCACCCCGGCGGTGATCGCCAGCTTCATCCTGTCCTTCATCCAGGGGCTGACGCTGTTCGGCGTTCCGGCCTTCCTGCTGACGCCGACCGGCATCCCGGTGGTCACGACCAAGCTTGCCGAGTTCTACCAGCTCTTCCCGCCGGAAATCTACATGGCGGCCGCCTACTGCATGCCGCTGCTGCTGGTCACCGCCATGCTGTTCTGGATGCGCCGCCGCATCCTGGGCCGCAAGCAGTTCGTCACCATCTCCGGCAAGAGCCGGGCGGGGCGGCGGATCGCGCTGGGCGCCGCCCGCTGGCCGGCCTTCGGCGCCGCCCTGCTGCTGCCGCTGGTCTCGGTGTTCCTGCCCTACGCGGCGCTGCTTCTGGTGTCGCTGACCCGCGCCTGGGGCCAGGGCCTGTCGTGGGAGAACCTGTCGCTGCACTGGTACTGGTGGGCGCTGTTCGGCAATTCGGAGACGCACACCGCCATCGTCAACTCGCTGCTGTTCTCGACGCTCGCTGCGACCCTGTGCGTGATGCTCGGCACCGTGGTCGCCTACATCGTGGAGCGGCGGTTGGTGTTCGGCGCCAGCCTGTTCGGCGCGGTCACGACCGTTCCCATCATCATCCCCGGCATCGTCATGTCGGTCGGCTTCTTCGCCGCCTACACGCGGGCGCCGCTGAACCTCTACGGCACGCCGCTGCTGCTGGTGGCGGCCTTCGCGGCGACCTTCCTGCCCATCGCCTACGCCCATGGCGGGTCGATCCTGAAGGGCATCGGGCCGGAGCTGGAGCGCGCCGCCCGCAGCCTGGGCGCGGGGGAGGGGCGGACCTTCCTGTCCATCACCATCCCGCTGATGGGCGGCGGGCTGCTGTCGGGCTGGTTTCTGGTCTTCATCCCGATCATCCGCGAGCTGTCGGTGGCCGTTTTCCTCATCACGCCCAAGACAAACGTGATGACCACGCTGATCTACAACGCCAAGGACGGCGGCAATTACGAGGCCGTCTGCGCCATGAGCGTCCTTCTCCTCCTCATCACGCTGGCGCTGGTGGCCGCCGCCGGTCCCCTGACGCGCCTGACCACCGTGCGCCGCACGTCTCGCAAATCCGGTCGTAAAACCGCCCCGGCGGAAGGAGTTCTCCCCACATGAGCGGGATACGCATCAAGAACCTCCGCAAGTCCTTCGGCACCTACACCGCGCTGCACGGCATCGACCTTCAGGTCCCCAACGGTACGCTGCTGGCCCTGCTCGGCCCGTCGGGTTGCGGCAAGTCCACCACGCTCCAGCTCCTCGCCGGGTTCGAGGCGCCGACGGAGGGTGAGATCTGGGCCGACGACGTGCTGCTGTCCTCGGCGCGTGGGGTGCTGCCGCCGGAGAAGCGTGGCATCTCCCTGGTCTTCCAGAACTACGCGGTGTGGCCGCACAAGACGGTGGCGGAGAACGTCGCCTTCGGCCTCGCCATCCGCCGCCTGCCCAAGGCGGAGATCGCCGAGCGGCTGGACCGCACGCTGCGCACCGTCCGGCTGGAGGCGCTGCGCGACCGCTACCCGTCGGAACTGTCGGGCGGCCAGCAGCAGCGCGTGGCGCTGGCCCGCGCGCTGGCGGTGGAGCCGCGCATCCTCCTGCTCGACGAGCCGCTGTCCAACCTCGACGCCCATCTGCGCGAGGAAATGCGGTTCGAGATCCGGCAGGTCCACGACCTGCTGGGGCTGACCACCGTCTACGTCACTCACGACCAGTCGGAGGCGCTGGTCACCGCCGACCGCATCGCCGTCATGAAGTCGGGCCATCTCCAGCAGCTCGGCTCGCCGGAGGAGATCTTCGAGCGGCCGTCCAACGCCTTCGTCGCCACCTTCATCGGCGCCAACAACGAGCTGGCCGGGACCAGCGAGGGCAACGGCGCCATCCGCGTCGGCAGCCATGTGCTGACCGCGCCCGACCGCAGCGGCGCGGCGCCCGGCGGAACGGTGTCGCTGTGCGTGCGCCCCTCCCAGGTCCGGCTGTTCGGCGCGGAGGAAAAGGGGTTGCCCGCCGAGGGCTGCAACCTGCTGTCCGGCACGGTCCAGCGTTCCGCCTATCTGGGCGAGTACCGCGACGTGCTGGTGGATCTCGGGGGCGGGCGGACGCTGCGCGCCTTCATTCCGCCCGCGCAAAGCTTCGCTCCGGGCAGCGTGGTGACGGCGCTTCTTCCCATCGGCTCCTGCCAGATCCTCGGGCCGGCGGCCTGATCGCAGCTTAATCCGCCAGCCCAATCCAAGAGAGTTCCGAACGATGACCATCGCCACGACCGGCGAGGCCGACGCCTTGCCCGAAATCCTGACCGAGCGGCGCGGCGCCGTCCAGTGGGTGATCTTCAACCGGCCCAAGGCGCGCAACGCCATCACCCCCTGGATGGAGGACCGGTTGATCGAAATCTGCCGGGAGGTCGACGCCGACCCGGCGGTGAAGGCCCTGGTGCTGACCGGTGCGGCCGGCGACAAGCCCGCCTTCATGGCCGGCGCCGACCTGTCCTGCCTGCAGAGCGTCAAGACGCCGGAAGACTACACGATCCTGGAGGACCGCGCGGAAACCGCGGCGATGGCGCTGGAGGCGGTGCGCGTTCCCACCATCGCCGCCCTGGCCGGCGCCTGCGTCGGGGAGGGGGCGCTGCTCGCCGCCTGCTGCGACGTGCGCATCGCCACGCCGTCGCTACGCTTCGGCTTTCCCATCGCCCGCACGGTCGGCAACTGCCTGAGCATCAAGAACCTCGCCCGGCTGGCCGCCATCCTCGGCACCGCGCGGACCAAGGAAATGATCTTCAGCGCCCGCCTGCTGAGCGCCGACGACTTGGCCGGCGCCGGCGCCCTGCGCGGCGTCGTGCCGGACGACGACCTCACCGACCGCACCCAGGAGCTGGCCGAGGAGCTGGCGGGCCTCGCCCCGCTCACCTTGTGGACGACCCGCGAGGCGCTGCGCCGCTGGCGCGACCACGGGCTGCCGGCGGACGGCGACGCCGACCTGCTGCGCCTCTGCTACCTGTCCGCCGACTATCAGGAGGGCATCGCCGCCTTCCTGGAGAAGCGCCGCCCGGCGTGGGTGGGGCGGTAGGGGCGTCAAAGCCACCGCATTCCGCGTTCATAGCCCTCTCCCCTCTGGGGGGAGGGTGGCCCGCAGGGCCTCTCGCGCTGGCTGAAAGCCAGCGCCGACGGCGGCAGGCGGATGCCTCTGGCATCCGCTGAGAGCCGGTGAGGGGGATGTGCGTGGCGACATGTCCGGCAAAAGCGCAACCCCCTCACCCTAACCCTCTCCCCTGAGGGGAGAGGGGATGTCCTTGCCGCCACCCATACCCTTCACTATCCTGGCGCCACACCATGCGCCCATGCGGGCGTTCCGCCGCCATGGGACCTGCCTGTCATGCCGACCTCGCCCGACGACATTCCGAGCGGCGCTCCTGACGTTGTGGCGCTGGAGCGGCGGTTGCGGGCCGCCCCCGATGATCTCGCAGCGACGCAGGAGTTGGCTGGGCGGCTGTTCCAGGCCGGCCGCGCGGCCGACGCCGAGCCTCACGCCCGCAACGCGGTCCGGCTGGCGCCGGAGGACGCGCGCTCCCACACGCTGATGGCGCTGGTGCTGGCCGACACCCACCGGCCCCAGGCCGCCGAGTTCCATTACCGCCGGGCGTTGGCCCTGGCGCCGCCGGACGCCGCGATGGTCGCCAACCTCGCCTGGAGCCTGACCCGGCAGGGCCGGCTGGAGGAGGCACGACGGACCTACCGCCGGGCCGCGGCGCTGCAACCGTCCATCGCCCTGACCTGGCACGGCTGGGCGCAGACCGAGGACGCCGCCCGCGATCTGCCAGCCGCGCAACGGCTGGTGGATCGCGCCCGGCGGCTCGACCCCCACCACAGTGGCGCCGACACCTTCGCGGCGGCCCTGCTGGCACGGCAGGGGGCCGGAGAGCAGGCGCTCGCCCTCCTGGACGCCTCGGCCGTACGCCATGGCGGCCCCGACCCCGACGCGCTGCTGGAGACGGGGCGCATCCTCGACCGGCTGGGCCGCCACGACGAGGCCTTCGCCGCCTTCGCCGCCGGCAAGGCGCTGCTGCGGCAGGCCGGGCGCCGCTACAGCGAGGAGGAGGCGGTGGACCTCATCGCGCGCCTCGCCACCTTCTTCGTGGCGCCGCGCCTGCGCCTGATGCCGCGGCCCGCCACGCCCGCCGCCACACCGGCCGCCGGGCCGCAGCCGGTCTTCATCGCGGGCGCCCCACGCTCCGGCACCACGCTGGTCGAGCAGATCCTGTCCTGCCACCCGGCCGTCGCCGCGGGGGACGAGCTGCCCGCGCTCGGCGCGGTGGTGCGGGCGCTGCCGCAGACTCTGGGCAGCCCGCTCGGCTATCCCGAGGCGCTGTCGGAGCTGTGGATGGGCGACCAGCGCGACGGGCTGGAGCGGTTGCGCGACGCCTATCTGCGCCACGCCCGCAAGCTGGTTCCAGCCAAGCCGGGCCACACGCTGTTCACCGACAAGATGCCCTTCAACGAGACGCATCTCGGCCTGATCGCGCTAATGTTTCCCTCGGCGCCGGTGGTGCATGTGCTGCGCCATCCGCTGGACGTCGTGCTGTCGATGATGGGCACCAACCTCACCCACGGCTTTCATTGCGCCAACGATGTGGAGACCGCCGCCCGTCACGTCCTTCTGGTGTTCGATCTGGTGGAGCATTACCGGCGGGAGATGCCGCTGCGCTACCTGCCGCTGCGCTACGAGGATCTGGTGTGGGAGCCGGAGCCGGCGGTGCGGCGCCTGCTGGGCTTCCTCGGGCTGGGCTTCGACCGACGCTGCCTGCGCTTCGAAGAGAACCGGCGCCACGCCCGCACGCCCAGCCACGCCCAGGTCGCGGAGAAGCTCTACAGCCGCTCCATCGACCGTCACCGCGCCTACAGGACCCATCTGAAGCCGGCGATCCCGATCCTGGAGCCGGTCATTCTCGGCCTGGGCTACAGCCTGTAGCCGCCGCCATGCCGCCTGTCATGCCGAGGACGCCGTCCGACAGCAACCTGTGCGAACTCCACCGCCGCGCGGGCCGGCTGGACGAAGCCGCCGCCCATGGCCGCCGCGCCGTCGCGCTCGACCCCGGTGACGCGGCCTGTTGGTACAATCTCGGGGTGGTGCTTTACGACCGGCTGGAGGTCGCGGCGTCGATCTCCTGCGAGCGCCGCGCCGTCCGTCTCCGCCCGGACTGGCCGGGGCCGCATTTCGAGCTGGCCGAGGGGCTGCTGCTTTCCGGGCAATGGGACGAGGGGTGGCGCGAATACGAATGGCGCTGGCGCCTTCGTGGCGTGCCGCCGCTGGTCCCGCCGTCGCTCCTGACGCGCGGCGGCTCGTCCGCCCCGCGGCCCTGGGACGGGCGCCCCTTGCCCAAGGGCACCCTGTTGCTGGTCGCCGACCAGGGCTTTGGCGACACCATCCAGTTCGCCCGTTACCTGCCGATGGCAGCGGCGCTCTGCCCGACGCTCGTGGTGGCGTGCAGCCCGGAGATTCGGCCGGTGATCCGCGCGCTTCCCGGCGGACACCGGATCGTCACCGATTGGGAGGAGGCGCCGCCCTTCGACGCCTACGCCGCGCTGTCGGGCCTGCCGGGGCTGTTCGGCACGAGGATCGACACCGTCCCGCCGCCACTCCCCGGCCTGCGGACCGAGCCGGAGCGGGGGCAGAGCTGGGCGGAGCGTCTGGACGGGCTGCTCCCCCGCGGCTACCGCCGCGTCGGGCTGGTCTGGGCGGGGCGCCCGACCCACGGCAACGACCGCAACCGCTCCCTGCCTCTCGCGCGGCTCGCGCCGTTCTTCGCGCTGGAGAAGACCGCGCTGGTGTCGCTCCAGAAGGGGCCGGCGCAGGCTGAGGCCGCCCGCTACTACGGGATGGCACCGCTGGTCGATGTGGGGCCGGAGCTGGAGAGTTTCGCCGACACCATGGCGGTGCTGGAGCAACTCGACCATGTGGTCTGCGTGGACACGGCGGTCGCCCATCTGGCCGGGGCGATGGGGCGTCCGACCGCGGTTCTGCTGCCCTACGCGCCGGATTGGCGCTGGCTGCTCGGCCGTGGCGGCACGCCCTGGTATCCCACCGTCACGCTGCACCGGCAGCCGGCGCCCGGACGGTGGGACGAGGCCATTCAGGCCGCCGTCGCCGCGGTGACCGGACGCGAACTCAGGGCTTCAGGGCGGCCAAGCCGTCGGTGATTCCCTTGGTGGAGAGCGGAAAGGCCACCGCCTGGGTCCCGCCATAGGGGCGGACGGCGATCTGCGCGCCCTTGGAGCGGCGCAGCGCGGTCAACGTCGCCTCGTCCATCGGGGCGTTGGCGAGGCAGCCGTCCTGGATGCATTGCTGATAGGTCAGCGCCAGCGGCTTGCCGTCATCGATGGTCAGGGCCGCCCCGGCGCGCAGGTCGACGCCCAGCGGCAGGATCACCACCATCACCCCCTTGCCGTCCGGGGCGAAGTAGCCGAGCGACGCCTTGAGGATGCGGGTCGCCTGCTTGGCCTCCTTGTTCTCCATGACGCGGGTCTGCGAGATGAAGCAGCGCGGCTTGCCGTCGGGGGGCGTTTCGCATTCGGTCTGCCAGTCGCCGAAGGTCTTGCCCGGCTCCACGGCCCCGGCGGGCGCCCCGCCTGCGAGGAGGAGGGGGAGCGCCGCCAGCGCCCCCGTGATGATGGCCTTGTGCATCGCCGTCATGCTCCTCACAGCTTCCATTTCAGGCCGGCGGTCGCCGACACCGTGTTCTCGCGGGCGCGGATCGCGTCCTGAACGCCGATGGTGGCGGTCAGCCGGTCGTCTAGAGCCACGCCCAGCCCGGCGCCGATCACCAGGGCGTCGCGGCCCGGCTTGCTGGCGTCGGCGGTGAAGGCCACTCCGCCCAGACGGTTGGTGGTGGAGGCCGTGGCGTCGGCGAAGTCATGCTCCCACGCCAGGGCGGCGTTGGGCATCAGGCGCCAGCCGCCGACCGTCACGCTGGTGCCGGCGCGCACGCCGACCGCGCTGCGCAGGCTGGTCCAGCCCGCCGCCTCGACGTCCAGCGCCACGCCGCCGCCGGACTCGCGGAACGCCTCGCGGGTGATGCGGTCGAAGCGCAGGCCGGCGCGCGGCTCGATCCACGCGCTGTCCGATCCGGCGAAGGCCATGCGGTGCCCGGCGGCGATCTCGGCGGAGAAATCATGACCGTCTGCGCTGCCGCTGGCGCCCTGGCCCAGCGTGCCGAAGGCGATGCCGCGCGAGGCGTCGTAGTTGGCGTAGCCGTAGCCGATGGCGCCCTCGACAAAGGGGCTGTCCGCCGTGCCGCGCAGGCTCCAGGAACCGTAGAGCGTCGCTTGGTAGCTGTCCACGTCGGCCTTGCCCAGCCCGTCGCGCGAGGTGACGCGGTTGCGCAGGTAGCCCAGCGCCACGCCGCCGCTCACGCCGTTCTCGTAGCTGTGGTCGGCGCCGAGCAGGAAGCCGCCGATCCGCTCGGTGGTGCCGGCGGCGTTGCCATCCGAGCCGGTCCGGCTGTAGGCGGCCAGCGGCTGGCCCCACACGCCGCCCGAGCCACGGGTTTCGCCCGTCTCGCCGACGGCGCGCGTGCCGTTGCCACCACGGGCCAGCCGGACGCCGGAGGACGCGGCCTCACCGCCGCGCAGCGCCGACAGGCGGCTTTCCACCGCGCTGCCGAACAGGCGGCGGTTGGTCCGGTCGGCGGCCAGCGTGTCGGCGTGCAGCTTGCCCGAGAGCTGGTCGAGCGCCCCGGCGATGCCGCTGCCCGGCAGGCCGTAGAGGCCGCTGAACAGCGGGGCGGCGACGCCCTCCAGCCGCGCCCCGGCGGCCGGGCGCAGCGCGTCCACCGCCGCGCCGGCGGCTTGCTGGTTGCGCGTGCCGCCGCGGACCGCGTAGTTGGTTGGCGTGACCACCAGCCGGACGGTGTTGGCGCCGTACAGCGTGTCGAAGCGGGTGCCGGCCGGCAGGCCCGCCGCCGGCTGGGTCACCGCGGCGAAGCTGCCGGACACGCCGCCGTCCGCCTGGACGATGGTGAAGCTCTGCCCCAGCGTGGCGGTGTAGGCGTTGGTGGCGTCGCCGCTGATGCCGCGCGGCACCGGAGCCAGGGTGCCGCCGGCGGTGAAGGACGCGGTCTCGACCCGGATCTGATCGTGGCGGCCGGCGCCGTTGCCGGCGGTCGGGCCGTCGATCTCGGCGCGCAGCAGGCTGGTGCCGGTCAGTGTCACGGCGGACCGGAAGGTCAGCACGCCGGGGGAGTTGCCGGGCGACAGGGTGCCGGACAGCAACGCCGGCCCGACGACCACGCCGTGCCCGCCGAACGTCGATCCGGCGCCGGTGGTCAGCGTTCCGGCGACGATCCCGTCCACCGTGGCCGCGGCGCCGTTGCCCAGCGTGACCGCCCCGGTGGTACCGGTGGCCGTCACAGTGATGGCGCCGTTGCCGACGGTGACCGGGGCCATGACGGCGCCGGCCAGGGTGGCGGTGCCGCCGGAGGTGACGGTGACCGCCCCGTTGACCGCGCCGTTGGCGGCCACGGTCAGGGTGCCGCCCTGGACCCCCAGCGTGCCGCCGACACCGCCGCCCTCGACGACGGTCATCGCGCCGCCGCGGGCCACCGTCACCGGGACGGCCACGACGCCGCCGACCGTGGCGCTGCCGCCGTTGTTCAGGGCGAGCGTGCCGCCCGCCACCACGCCGCCCTTGGCGACGGTCAGGGCCGCACCGTCCCCGACCGACAGGCCGCCGGCGTTGGCGAGCTGGCCGGAGACGACCACCGCGCCGGGGCCTGACGCGGCCAGCGCACCGCTGCCGCCGACGGAGCCCGCCAGGGTGACGGTGCTGCCGTCCGGTGTGATGGTGCCGCCGCGGCTGGTCACGGTGACCGACTGACCGACCGTCAGCGGCGATGCCGGGCGCAGCGTGCCGCCGTCGAAGGTGACCGTGCCGCCCTGGACCGCGCCGTCGCTGTTGGTAAAGCTCGGGCGGCTGGTGTCGATCACGCCGGTCGCCGGAGGCGTAGGGGTGGGCGTCGGAGTGGGTTCGGGGTTCGGAGTCGGATCAGGATTTGGATTGGGGGTTGGATCGGGATTGGGATTCGGATTGGGGTTCGGTTCCGGTTCGGGGTCCGGCTGGGGGACCACCTTGGTCAGGGTGAGCTGAATCCGGTTGTTCGCCGTGTCCAGGCTGGCCGTCGGGGTCAGCGTCGTGTCGCTGTTGGTGACGGAGGTGAAGCCGCCGGACACCCCGCCCGCCGCGGTCAGGATGGTGTAGGTCGTGCTGTCGCCGTAGCCGCCGCCGGCGGAGGTGACGGCCAGCGCGCCGCCCATGGTGGCGGTGCCGGTGACCGCCAGCTTGCTGGCGGTGCTGGAGGTCGTCCGGATCGCCAGCGTGCTTCCGCTCTGCTGCGTGTAGTTTCCGGTGACGGTCAACGTGCCGGGCGTTCCGGCGGCACCGGGGGTCAGGGTGGTGCCGGACGGGCTGGTCACGGTCCCGACGACCGTGCCCGTTCCGGCGAGCGTCGTCCCGCTGGCGAGCTGGAGCGCGGTGGTGAGGGAGCCGTCAACGCGCAGCGTTCCGGCCTGGACGTCCGTCGTCGTGGCCGAACTCGCGCCGCCCAGGGTCCACTCGGTTCCGGTGAGGGTCAGGGTGGTGGCCCCGGAGATTGGTCCAGACAGAGAGCCGCTTCCCTCCAACACCAAGTTCTGAGTGCCGCCGTCGTTCGACAGGCCGCCGATGACGACGCTGCCGTCCTTCAGGGTGATGGAACTGGTGTTTCCGGAGGCGTAGGTTCGGATCGCCTTGTGGCCGGAACCGGCGACGATGGTCCCGTGGTTGACGATGGTCGAGGCGCCGACGATGGAAACCGCGTCTGAGGCGCCGATGATCGTTCCGTAATTGGTAAGCGTACTCGCCGTCGAGAAATTCTGGACCTTGATCGCCGGATATTGGGTCTGGAATGCCTGCTGCGCCGGCAGCAGGCTTTGGATCAGCGCGGTCCCGTTCGTGGGAGAGCCGTTCGTGATGTCGGCCGCATGGGCGATCTCGATGGCGGACCAGTTGCCAATCACCGTCCCGGTGTTCTGGATGACCGATTTCGACCCGTTCGAATTGTTGATCAGGATGCCGACGTAGGCATTTTTCGCGCTGATCAGGCCGGAATTGATGACGGTGCCGTAATTCTGCGCGTAGACACCATCGGCTTGGTTGTAATTCGCTTCGAGCGAGATCTTGATCGTACCCTGGTTGGTCAGGGTCCAGCCGCCGTTCGCATTGATCCAGACGCCGGTGCTCAGATCGTTCGGGTCCGTTCCGGTGCCGCTGTCAACCACGCCACCGGTGCTGGTGATGAGGATGTTGCTTCCGCTCGGATAGAAGGACTGGTTCGTGATGGTCGACAGCGTCTCGATCGGCGCTGCGCTCGCGGCGAGCGACACGCCGAGCGCGATGGGGGCAGCGACCATCGCCGGAAGGCGCCCACCCAACATCAGGCTTTGGCGGATGGTGTCGAGCGAGGGCGACGGCGACGGCATGGGCGACTCACCTTGCATGCGGGGCATAAGCGTTACGACCAATGGGTTACACCATCCAATCATAACGGGAGCGCCGTATGGTCGCCAAGATAAAAGATACAAATGTATAAAAATTTGAGGTTTGATATTTATCTAATCTTGTAAATTGCGCAACAAAGAAGGACTGAATATATGGATGATTGTGAAGTCGAGGATAAAAGGTGCTTTGTTCGTTGGGGAGATGCGCAGGTTTAGCCAAGATATGCGGAATGTCGGCATGTTCTCGATTAACGATTTCAAGAATGGGCTGATTTGAGAATGCAGAAAATTGTCAAAAGCCTTATTCACATCGGACCGCAGCCCCGCTTGCGCCGTGTCGATGTGGCAAATTCCCACGTTGGAGGTTAATAGGCGGAGCGGCACCGGCCCGGCGGTCGGTGCAGACTGCCGGGCCGGACACGATCACACAAGCCGGGCGTTCAAGGTGATCTCCGTTCCGGTCAGCGCCTTGGACACCGGGCAGTTCTTCTTCGCACCCTCGGCCTGCTGCCGGAAGGTCTCGGCGTCGATGCCGGGAATCTCGGCCTCGCAGTCCAGTTCGATCTTCGTGATGGCGAAGCCCTCGCCGGCCTTGTCGAGATGGACACGGGCGGTGGTGTGCACGCGCGTCGGCGTGTGCCCGGCCTTCGACAGGCCGGCGGACAGCGCCATGGAGAAGCAGCCGGCGTGGGCGGCGGCGATCAGTTCCTCCGGGTTGGTGCCGGTGCCGTTCTCGAAGCGCGACGGGAAGGAGTAGGCGCCTTCGAACGCGCCGCTGCCCAGCCGCATCGTGCCCGACCCCTGGGCGAGGTTGCCGCGCCATTCCGCATCCGATTGCCGCACAGCCATGGTGATCTCCCGATCCTGTGATTGTTGGATGAACCGCCGCTCAAGTTAGAGCCGACCGGAGGAACGGCAATCGCCACAGGAGTTAAGCAAGAGGAGCGTTTGGCATCCGAAAAGCACCCGGGGCATACGGAAAAGCAGAGGAAGGCGCAGAACAATTAAGGTTTTGTGGCGTTGTCCCGGCACAGGGAAAGCCAGAGGTTGAATGGGGGTAGGAGGAATGAGCATGCGCCAACCGGATTGGCAGATCGCGGCTGGAACGGCGCCACGGGGCGGCGATGCCCAGGCGGTCAGCGCGGCCGACATCCGGGCGCTTCTGGCCGACAGCGGCTGGTTGGCCACCGACGCTTCCGCCTTGTCCGACGAGGACGATCTCTACGCCGCCGGATTGACCTCCCACGGGTCGGTGAACCTGATGCTGGCGCTGGAGGAGCGCTACGGCGTCGAGTTCCCGGAACATCTGCTGCGCCGCCGCACCTTCGAGAGCATCGCGGCGATCCGTTCCGCGGTCGCTGGCCTGCTGGACGGCGCGCCGGGCGGGATGGGGGCCGGATGAAGGCTCCCGCGCCGGACAGCCTGCCTGCCATGGCGGCCGAGGCTGCCGCCGGAGCGGCGTCCGAGGCCGCCGCCATCGCCGGGCGCCATGCCGACAGTGTGGACCGCGAGGCGCGCTTTCCCGCTGAAGCCTTCGCCGCCTTGCGCGAGGCCCGGCTGCTCGGCCTGATGGTGCCGCGGGCCTTCGGTGGCGGCGGTGGCGGTCTGACCGACGCCGCGGCGGTGGCCCACGCGCTGGCCCAGACATGCCCGTCCACCGGGCTGATCTACGCCATGCACCAGATCCAAGTGGCCTGCCTTGTGCGCCATGGGCAGGGCAGCGACTGGCACCGTGGTTTCCTGGAGCGGTTGGCCGGGGAGCAGCTCCTTCTCGCCTCCGCGACGACCGAGGCCGGGATCGGCGGTGACGTACGCTCCAGCGCCTGCGCGGTGACCGGCACGGTGGAGGGCGAGACAGGCGGTGCCTTCCGGCTGGAAAAGCAGGCGACGGTCATCTCCTACGGGATGGAGGCCGATGCGATCCTGGTGACGGCGCGGCGCACGGCGGACTCGCCGCCCTCCGATCAGGTCATCGTTCCGGTGCTGCGCGGGCAGACTCACTTGGAGGAGATCGGCGGCTGGGACACGCTGGGCATGCGGGGCACCCGCAGCGTCGGCTACCGGCTGGTGGCGGAGGCGGAGCGGGCGCAGATCCTGCCGCTGCCCTACGCCGACATCTCCGCCCGCACCATGCTGCCGGTGACCCACATCCTGTGGAGCAGCGTCTGGCTGGGCATCGCGACGGACGCGGTGGCGCGGGCCGCCGCCTTCATCCGGGCGGAGGCGCGCAAGCGTCCCGGCACCCCGCCGCCGGGGGCGCGGCGGCTGGCCGAGGCGACCGCCGGGCTCCAGGCCATGCGCGGCATGGTGCGCGGTGCGCTCGCCCGGTTCGAGGAGGCGGCGGACAATCCCGACCGTCTCACCTCGCTGGGCTTCGCGGTCGCCATGAACACGCTGAAGACCGAAGCGGCGGAGATGGTGGTGCGGATTGTGGGGCAGGCGATGCTGGCCGGCGGCTTGGCCGCCTACCGCAACGACAGCCCCCACAGCCTGGGCCGCCACCTGCGCGACGCCCACTCGGCGCCGCTGATGATCAACAACGACCGGATCCTGGGCAACACGGCGAACCTGCTGCTGGCGCACAGGGACAACGGTTCTCTCTTCGGCTGAGGCTTTCTCGGAACGGAATGCGGCGGATGGACATGCGGGCAGAGGGCACACCGGTGGAGAATGGGCAGGCGGCGTTCCGCGACGCGCTGATCGCGGCCGGGCTGCTGATCCCCACGGGGGTCGATGGGCTGTATGGCCGTAGCGGGGTCTTCGAGGACGTCGTGGAGCGCTTCAACGACCTGATCACCACCTGGGGCGGCGAAGACGGGGCGGACGTCATGCGCTTTCCTCCGGGGGTGGCCCGCCATCAGTTCGAACAGAGCGGCTATCTGAAGAGCTTTCCGCATCTGGCCGGAACCGTTCACGCCTTCAAGGGCGACGAGCGCGCCCATCAATCCCTGCTGCGCCGGCTGGAGGAGGGGGAGGAGTGGACCGACGCCCAGATGGCGACCAACGTCGTCTTGACCCCCGCCGCCTGCTACCCGGTCTACCCCACCATCGCGGAGCGCGGGCCGCTGCCCGCCGACGGCGCGCTGGTCGACGTCTATTCCTACTGCTTCCGCCATGAACCGTCGCTGGACCCGGCGCGGATGCAGATGTTCCGGATGCGCGAATATGTGTGCGTCGGCACGCCGGAGCAGGTGATGGAATTCCGGCAAAGCTGGGTGGAGAGGGGGCGGGCGCTGATGGAATCGCTGGCCCTGCCGGTGGCCGTCGATCTGGCGAACGACCCCTTCTTCGGTCGGGCCGGGCGGATGCTGGCGGCCAGCCAGCGTGACCAGGGCCTGAAATTCGAACTGCTGATCCCCATCGCGTCGGCGGAGCAGCCTACCGCCTGCCTCAGCTTCAATTACCATCAGGATCATTTCGGGCTGCTGTGGGATCTTCGCACCCCGGACGGCGCGGTCGCCCACACGGCCTGTGTCGGCTTCGGGATGGAGCGGGTGGCGCTGGCGCTGTTCCGCCATCACGGCTTCGACGTGAAAGCGTGGCCCGCCGCCGTGCGCGCCGTCCTCTGGGGTTGAGCGGGCAGGGGAGGCCGGGCATGGCGCATCCGCTCGACAGGCCGGACCGCGACTGGGCAGAGACCAACTGCTACACCGACCTGTGGATCGGGCTGCTGCGGGCGCTGGAGATGGAGCCGATGGCCGCCCTGGCTTTCACCGTCGCCCAGGATTTTGAGGGCGACCAGTTCACCTTCTTCAAGGTACCGCCGGAAGACCTGCGCCGACTCTATGGGCTGGAGGTGCAGGAACTCGCCCTCTACGACCGGGTGGAGGCCCACGCGGCGGTGCAGGTGGCGCGCGGGCGTCCCGTGCTGGTCGAGGTGGACGGCTATCACCTGCCGGACACCCGTGGCACGTCGTATCGCGCGCAGCACGTCAAGACGACCATCGCGATCCTCGGCATGGACGCGGGTGGGCGGCGGCTGGACTACATCCACAACGCCGGGCGCTTCATGCTGGAAGGGGAGGACTACGACGGCCTGTTCGCCCCCGCTCCCCTGTTCCCCTACGTGGAGTTCGTGAAGCGCAGCGGCCCGGCCTTGGAGGGGGAGGCCCTGATGGACGCGTCCCGCGGGCTGCTGTCCCACCATCTGCGCCGTCGCCCGGCGGGAAACCCCATCACCGCCTTCCGAGCCGCGCTCCCGGAGCATCTGGAGGTTCTGGCCGCCCGGTCCATGGACTATTTCCATCTCTACGCCTTCAACACGCTGCGACAGGTCGGGGCGAACTTCGAGCTTCTCGGGATGCACGTCCGTTGGATCGGCGGGCCGGCGGACGCGGTGGAGGCCTGCGCCAGCCTCTCCGCTACCGCCAAGGCCTTTCAGTTCCAGCTCGCACGCGGTGTGCACCGGCGGCGCTTCGGCGATTACGCGGAACCGCTCGAGGCGATGGAGCGAGCGTACGACCATGCGCTCGGCGCGCTGGTCCGCCGTTACGGGTGACGGAGGATGGCGCGCCTTCACGCCGTGACCGGCCGCAGCGTGACGCCCCTGTCCGCGGGGTGGGAGCTGTGCGTGACCGAGCCGGGCGGAACGCCCGCAGGGGATTGGCTGCCCGCCCCGGTGCCCGGCACCGTCGCCCAGGCTTTGCGCGCGGCGGGGCTCTACCGGCTGGGTGATCCGCTTCCCCTCCACGACCGCGACGTCTGGTACCGGGTGACGCTGACTGGTGACGGGCCTTGCACCCTGCGCTTCCATGGCCTCGCCACCGTCGCGGAGGTCTGGCTGGACGGCAAGTGCATCCTGGCCAGCGACAGCATGTTCCAGCGCTACGACGTGCCGGTCACGCTGCGCGGCGCGCACGCGCTGCGCATCGTCTTTCGCGCCCTGAACCCGGTGCTGAAGACGCGGAAGGGGCGGGGCCGCTGGCCGGTCCGGCTTGCCGAGCCGGCGGGGCTGCGCGCGGTGCGGACCACGCTTCTGGGGCACATGCCCGGCTGGTGCCCGTCCGTGCCGGCGGTCGGCCCCTGGCGTCCGGTGGAGCTGATCACGGAGGATGGTCCGCTGCGCATCCGCTCGGCGGACATGCGCGCCACGCTGGAGGGACGGGACGGCAGCCTGTCCCTGACGCTGGCGGCGGCCTGGAACGGGTCCGCTCACCCGCCGGGCTGGCTGGAGGTGGGGGAGGCGCGGGCGCCGCTCCGCTGGACCGGGCCGGAGGAACTGCACGGCGACATCCGCCTGCCGGAGATCGAGCCATGGTGGCCGCACAGCCACGGCAAGCCGGCGCTCCACACCGTGCGCGCGGTGATCGGTGACGAGGGCATCGAATTGGGCCGCACCGGCTTCCGCCGCATCGAGCGCGAGCCCGGCGACGGCTTCGCCCTGCGCATCAACGGCGAGCGGGTCTTCTGCCGCGGCGCGTGCTGGAGCAGCCCCGACATCGTGACCCTGCCGGGGACGCGGGACGCCTACACCCCCTGGCTGGAAACGGCGCGGCAAGCCGGCATGACCATGCTGCGCGTGCCTGGCATCGCCGTATACGAGGCCGACGCCTTCTTCGACCTGTGCGATGAGATGGGAATTCTCGTCTGGCAGGACTTCATGTTCGCCAATTTCGACTATCCGGCCGACGAGCCGTTCCTCGACGGCGCCCGACGGGAAGCGGCGCAATTGCTCGACCGGGTGCAGGCCTCGCCGTCGCTGGCCGTGCTGTGCGGCGGCAGCGAGGCGGAGCAGCAGGCGGCCATGCTCGGCCTGCCGCGCGAACGCTGGAGCCAGCCGCTGTTCGACACCGTCCTGCGGGACGAGGCGGAACGGTGGCGGCCCGACGTGCCCTACGTGACCAACTCCCCAACCGGCGGGCCGCTGCCCTTCGCCGCCGACGCCGGCGTGACCCACTATTACGGCGTCGGGGCCTATCTCCGCCCGCTGGAGGACGCGCGCCGGGCGAATATTCGCTTCGCCCCCGAATGCCTCGCCTTCGCCAACATGCCGGCGGCCGGGGCGCTGCCCGGCGTGCCGGCGGTCCACGACCCGCGCTGGAAGACGCGCGTGCCGCGCGACCCCGGCGCTCCGTGGGATTTCGAGGATGTGCGGGACCATTACCTGCGGACGCTGCACGGCGTCGATCCCATGCTTCTGCGTTACGAGGACCCCGACCGCTACGCGCGGCTGTCGCGCGCCGTGACGGGTGAGGTGATGGAGGCCGTCTTCGCGGAATGGCGTCGGGTCGGCTCTCCTTGCGCGGGCGGGCTGGTCTGGATGTTCCAGGACGTCTGGCTGGGGGCCGGCTGGGGCGTGGTCGATTCCGCGGGTGTGCCGAAGGCGGCGTGGCACGCCTTGCGCCGCGCCTTTCGGCCCGTGCAGGTCCTGCTGACCGACGAGGGGGTGAACGGGCTGGCGATCCATTTGCTGAACGAGACGGCGGAGCCGGTGGACGCGGTGTTGACCCTGACCGCCCTGCGGCGGGGCAGGGTGCCGGTGCTGCGTGCCGAGCGGACGTTCACCCTGCCGCCGCGCAGCGCCCAGGTCATGGCGGCGGCGTCTCTGCCCAACCGCTTCGTCGATCTGACCGGTGCTTACCGTTTCGGTCCGCCCACCCACGACGCGGTGGTGGCGGCCCTCTCCGACGCGCGCTCCGGCGCTGCGGTGGCGGAGGCCTTTTACTTCCCGCAGGGCGGGCGGATGGAACGCGCGGATGTGGGCTTGGACGCCCGCGTGGAGCGGATGGGGGAGGGGTGGCATCTGGTGCTGTCCAGCCGGCGCCTCGCCCGCTCCGTCCACATCGAGGACGACGGGTTCCGGGGGGAGGAGGAATGGTTCCATCTCCCGCCGGGAATGGAGCGCCGGATCAGGCTGATCGCGCGCCACTCCGGCGCGGCGGTGCCCGATGGCGAGGTTCATGCGTTGAACGGCCTGGACGCAACGCGCTACCGGGGGGCAGCATGACGCCCGATCCGTCCACGCCCGTTCTGTTCGAGGGCTGCTTCGGCTGGCTGCACCCGGCCGGTGGGCGCCGCGGCGTCGTGCTGTGCGCGCCTTACGGTGGCGAGGCGTTGGCCACCCACCGGGCGTGGCGCCGCTTTGCCGAGGCTCTGGCCGCGGCTGGGCTGCCGGTGTTGCGCTTCGACTATCCCGGCACCGGAAACAGCGCCGGCGGGGAGGGCGATCCGTCCCGCCTGGAGGCGTGGCTCGGCGGCATCCGGGCGGCCGTCACCCATCTGCGCACGGTCACCGGGGTCGAGGAGGTGGCTCTGGTGGGCCTGCGGCTGGGCGCCCTGCTCGCCGCGGTGGCGGCGCGCGCGGCGAGGGCGGACGCGCTGGTTCTGCTGGCGCCTTTTCCTTCGGGCCGGACCTTCCTGCAGGAGTTGCGGGCGGTCGCCCTGCTCGCCGAGCGGCCGGCGGATGCCCCGCCCGCGGTCGGGCCGGAGGGGATCGACAGCGCCGGCTTCCGCCTGACGCCGGAGACGGCGGAGGCTCTGCGGGCGCTCGACCTCACGCGGATGACGGAAACCCCGGCCCGGCGGGTGCTGATCCTCGACCGCCCTGAGGGACGCGCCGCCGCTCTGGCGGAGCGGTTCCGCGCGCTGGGGGCCGGTGTCGAGGAGGCGCCTTTTCCCGACCACGCGCGGCTGATCACCAGCGTGCAGCACGCGATTCTCGACTGCTCGGCCTTCACGCGGGCGGCGGCCTGGCTGATGCAGGACATGGCGCCAGCCGAACGGCGGTCAGTGGCGGAAACCTTCATCCCGCGCCTGAGGCTCGCCGACGCGGTGGAGCGCCCGCTCCGTTTCGGCCCCGCCGCCGGTCTGTTCGGCATCCTCTGCGAACCCGCGACTGTCGCGGTCACCGGCCTGCCCGCCGTGCTGCTGCTGAACAGCGGCGCCACGCCCCACACCGGCACCGGGCGCATGTCGGTGCGGCTGGCCCGCCGGCTGGCGGCGCGGGGGATCGCCTCCCTGCGCATGGATCTGGGCGGGCTGGGGGACAGCGCGTCGAAGCCGGGGCGCCGTGACGGGCTGATCTATTGCCGTGACATGGTGGAGGACGCGCAGGACGGGTTGGACGCGCTGGCTGCGGCGGGGCACGGTGCCGCCGTGGCCGTGGGGCTGTGCGCCGGGGCGGCGGTGGCGCTGCGCGTCGCGCTGGCCGACCCGCGGGTGGTCGGGCTGGCGCTGGTCAATCCGGGCCGCTTCGTTCTGGGAGACGGGGTGACGCAGGAGGAGGCCATCGGCAGCGCGGTGAAGCCGGCCGCTGCCTATCTTCCCCGGCTGACCGAGCCGGCGGTGTGGCGGGCCATCCTGCGCCAGGACCGCAAGGCGTCGCGCGTTGCGCGTGGCCTGTCGGAACGGGCGGCCCGCCGGCTGCGCATCGGGGCCGGGCGCCTGCGCGCCGGGCTGACGGGGGGCGGCTACGCCCGCGACGACGTGCTCTACGCCTTCAAGGCGCTGTCCGACCGCGGAGTCCGCACGCTGATGGTCCACAGCGCGGGCGACGTGACTCTGGGCGAACTGGAGGCGCAGGCCGGGGCGGGCGGCGGGCGGCTGCGGCGGATGGGCGGGCTGTGGATGGAGCGCCTCGCCGGGGCCGATCATAGCCTGATGGAGCGCGCCGCGCGGGAGCGCTTTGCCGACCTGCTGGATAAGCTGCTGGACCAAATCGGCACGGGCGCGACGGGCACCGTGCGCGGGAAAGGCCCCGGCCCACCGGAAGGGACCGGGGCTCTCCGCGTCAATCACGCGACGGGAAGTAGCCCAGCATGAAGATGAAGAAGAACAGCGACTGGTAGGGCTGCAGGTTGTTGAGGGGGGTCGGGCCGGTGACGCCGCCCCCCGCGCTCACGGCGATGCTGGCGCCCGTTGGACCCCCGCTGACCGTGCCCTGGGTGGAGAGCGCGCCGGTCAGCGAGCTTCCGCTGGGCGGGGTCGGCAGGCTCGAGGCCGGGATGTAGGGTCCGTTGACGGCGACGTCGGTGCTCGGATCGATGAACTGCCCACCCAGCACCACGGGGTTGCCGGACGGGCTGTTGCTGGTGCCGACGGCGGGGTTCAGCGGGACCGTGACCGTCGCATTGAACGGCACGCTGCCGCCCGCGCTGCCGCCCTGGAAGGATGCGGCGTGGGGGTGCAGCGGCAGGTTGGCGCCGCTGACCGTCGTATACTGTGTGCCTCCCGAATTCCCGGGGTTGAGCGTGGTGCCGGTGTAGGGGCTGATCCCCGGCCCCACCATCACGCGGCCGCGCAGGTCGGGCAGGTTGAACGTCGAATTGGCCTGCCCGCCGCCGAAGGCGCCGGCCGTGACCGCCCACAAGGCTTGGTACTGTTGGGAGTTGACGGTCTGTCCCAGACATTGCTGGGTGTTCACCGGGGCGAAGTTGCCGGCGAATGGAAAGATGGTGCCTAGGTAGAAGTCCATGGCGAGATCTCCGGTGGATTCGATGCGCTGGGGCGGACGGTGTGCGGTGATGCCGCGAAATGGAACGTGGCGGCCGGACTCAATTCAGGATCAGTTCGAAACAGCCCCGGTCGTGGGCGCGTGGGATGACGCGCACGATGTAGAACGGGCCCATCAGTCCCATCGTCGGATGGTCGATCTGGAAATAGCCGTTCCACAGCTGGCTGGGGCCGTAGGTCTCGAACAGAGCCGAAAAGGACGTGCGCTTCGCCCAGCGCGGCGTGCATTCCGGACGTGCCGTCAGCTTCGTCAACTCGACGTCCGTGATCGCGGACCCGTCCTCAGGGCTCAGGAAGCGGAACGTCTCGCCGAGATGCGGGGCGAACATCTCGTGAGACAGGGTGGCGATGTCGATGGTCATCTCAAAGGTCCGGGCTCAAGTTCTGAAGGTACGGCTGTCGTTTCGGGCATAGGAAGCCGACGCGCCGCATCCGTCCATCCGCTGTTCGACTGATCAGGGTGTGCCCCGGCTCAATCGCGCATCGGGTAGATGCCGCTGGTGACGATCAGCATGGTCAGGGTCAGATAGGGTTGCATGTTGTTCAGCGCCGTCGGGTTGGAGACGCCGCCGCCGGCCGAAACGCTCACCGTGCCCGTCAGCCCGCCCATCGTGACGGTGCCGGAAGCCGAACCGACCAGCGCCGAGCCGCTCGGGGCGGTGCCGGAGCTGTAGGGGCCGTCCATGGTGACGCCGACGCCGGGATCGTTGAGCTGGAACGCGCCGAGATAGTTGTTGCCGCCCGCCGGGGTGGCGCTGGAGCCGACGCTGGTGCTCACGGGGATGGCCGCGGCGGCGGTGACGGTCGCGTTGGTGCTGCTGCCCGACGGCGTGAAGGATGCGGCGTGGGTGTGCAGGGGCAGGTTCTGGGCGGTGATGAGATTGTTCGCGGCGCCGCCGTTGTTCCCCGGATTGAGCGTCTGATTGTTCAGGTAGGGGCTGGTGCCCGAACCGACCATGACGCGGCCGCGCAGATCCGGCAGATTGAAGTTGGTGGTGCCATTGCCGCCGTACATCGCCCCCGTGATGGCGAACAGGGCCTGGTTTTGGCTGACCTGCATCTGCTGGCCCAAACACTGGGCGGTGAACTGCGGAGCGTAGGCGCCGGCGAACGGAATGACCAGACCGAGGTAAACTTCCATGGTGAAACCTCCTGTGTATGAAACCGGTTGCGGCGGCCTGTGGCCAGCGTCCCCCTAAGGACGCGCCACTCCGCCGAATGTGATAGAAAGCATGCCGTTATATTCTCCTGAACGGCTAGTGCCTGAGCAACGGACGATACAAAAAGTTACTTTTTTCGATTGTTATCTTTGCATTGCAATCCTGCGGTTGCATATTCACGTATGTGTTTGGCCGCCGCCGGATTGTGGGCGATGCGTCCGCTTGATCGCCGGCGGTGTCGGGCTGTCTTCGGTTACGGTCGCTCCGCACCGGGCCGGCGCCGAGGCGGACGACTCGAGGGGCACCCGCCACCGTGAAGGTCCGCAGCGGCGATTCTTGCGTGAGGTCCGCATCTTCGGCTATTCAGGGCGCACGCTTGTGCTACCGGAAGGGGTGAGGCCGATGGCCGTTCTGAATGGGTCGCTGCCGCTGCTCGGCGGGTTGACGGTGCGCTTCCCCCGCCCATCGGACGACGACTTCCTTATGGGTCTGTTCATGGACGCGCGCCCCTGGCTGGCCAAGGCGCATCACGACCGCGACTTCATCCGGACACTCTACGAACAGCAGTACGGTGCGCGGCGGATGGGGCAGGAGAGCCGGTATCCGGAGCATCTGGATTTCGTTGTCGAAAAGACGGGCCAGCCGGTTGGGCGGATCATCATGGATCTGGGACGCTATGACTGGCGCGTGTCGGAGGTGGAGATCCATCGTCTGGCCCGTGGCAAGGGCATCGGCACCGATCTGCTGCGGAGCTTCCAGGGGACCGCGGCGCAAATGCGCATCCCGATCACTTTGTCGGTGGCCGAGGTGGATACGCGCGTTCATTGGTTCTATCACCGGTTGGGCTTCGATCTTCTGGCGAAAACATCACCATCCCTTGAGCTGATCTGGTTGCCGCCCGGTCACCCGGGAATCCAGCACTTGCCGCCGCAGATTCTGCCGGCCCAGATGCAGCAGGGCGGCGCCTCCTGACGCTGGTTCCTTGGTAACGCGGTCGGGCGGTCCGCTTCCTTTGTGGTGAATACCGGCACAGTCACTGCATTGCAGACCTGTGACATCGGTGCGCAGTGTTATGCACGCAAATGTTTGACTTCGCCACGCTGTGCGCTCGCCAGGGGCGAACTCGCGGCGTGAAAAGCATACCAATGTATGCGTTCATTTCAGTCATGAAATAGAGAGCGCAGCGTGGAAACAAATGCATCGAATTATGACGCTCTGCTCTCCTCGATGATGCGAATCGACGCAAATCGGGCGCCTCTTTTGCTGTCTTTATAGACGCATGCGCTGTCAACCACTGCGAAAAGGTGGTATTCTCCCGCAGGCTATTCACTTTTTGGTGACCGCTTTGGACGTAGGGTCGGGCGGTGTCGCGTATGGCGGGAGACGGATGATGGCGCGCAAGCGTGGTTCGAACGGCAACGGTGTGACTGGGCAGTCCGGCAAGACGCACAAGCCGTCCTCATCGATGTTCGCGATGGCTCTCGAACCACGCTTCATGTTCGACGCGGCAGGCGCCGTCACGGTTGCCGAGGTCCATCATCAACCCGATCAGCCCGCGCCGGACGACAAGGGCGCCAGCAAAGCCACCGATGCCGACAAGCTTGTCGATTGGGCCATCAAGGAGTCGATCGTTCCCCTCGCGGCGTCTTCCCCGGCCGCCTCCACTCCATCACCCACCGAACCGGCGGCGGTGACGGCGCGGCTCGCCGAAATCCAGGAGTCGGTCCGGTCGGTGGTGTTCGTCGACACCAGCGTGTCCGACTACCAGACGCTGCTCAAGGACATCGCCCCCGACGCCAAGGTCGTCCTGCTCGACTCCCAGCAGGAGGCGCTCGGCCAGATGGCGAAGGCGCTGTCCGGGATGTCCGGCCTGGATTCCGTCCAGATCGTCAGCCATGGCAACGAAGGCCATCTCTACATCGCCGGCCGCGCCTATTGGGCGGACGGGCTGGCGAACCGCGCGCAGGATCTCCAGGCGATCGGCGCCGCGCTGAAGCCCGGCGGCGACATCCTTTTCTACGCCTGCAACGTCGGCGCCGGACAGGCGGGGCAGGAGTTCGTTCAGACGATCCATCAGCTCACCGGAGCCGACGTGGCGGTGTCCGGCGACGAGACCGGCAACGCCGCCGGGCAGAACTGGACGCTGGAGGTGCAAAGCGGGGCCATCGAGGCGGCGATTCCCTTCGCGCGCGCATCCATGCAGACCTTCAGCGGCCGGCTGGGAACTGTCGTCGTCACCTCGGCGACCGGAACGGCGGCGGGATCGTTGAACCACGCGATCACGAACGCGGCTGACGGGGACGTGATCGAGTTCGACTCGGCGCTGGCGTCCAGCAAGGTTTCCCTGGGCGTCACGACAAGCTTCCTGACGGCGCCGGCTCAGAACTTCACGATCAACGGTGATGTGAACGGCGACGGTATCGCCGACATCACGATCTCCGGCGACAACGGCGACAACACGACCACGTCGGCGGACTACCGGGGCATCATCTTCAATGCGACCGGCAAGACGCTGACGGTCAAGAACGTGATCATGGAGCGCTTTTATTCGGGAACCAACGCCGCGCTGGGCGCCCTGACGGTGCAACTCGGGTCGCTCGAAGTGGATGGCGTCACCTTCAGGGACAATCTGAACAACCCCATCGCCACATACGCCACGACGACATCCCTGACGATCAGGAACTCGGTTTTTCGTGACAACTTCGCTGTGGTGAGCAGTACGGCGGGCTTCGCGGTCGTTAGATCGCAGGTGGCCGGAACGCTGACGATCGAGAACAGTCTGTTCGCGGACAACAACTACGTCATGAACATGGGCTCGGGTTCGGCTCTCTTCGCGGGCTCCATCATTACACAAAACAACAACTACAACACGGCTGCCTTTACGGTAAACATACGCAACGTCACCATTGTCAACAACAGCTACATCAACAATGATTCCGCTGCCGCCAATGTCAAGACGGCGGGCATTGGCGTCTATTCCGGTGGAGCAGCGGGCGCGGCGACGCTGAACGTTTACAACACGATCATCGCGGGGAACTCCGGCAACCTTGCCGGGACGAGTTTTGCCGATCCGAACGCCATCAATTACAACTCTGGCAGCGTAATCTTCAATCAAAGCAACAATTATCAGGGCGCCATAACCGGCAACGCGACCTTCGTCGATTCCACCAACGCCACTAAGAGCCTGCGCGATTATCGTCCGGCCTCGACCGCGACGACCTTCATCAACGCCGGCGACAGCAGCAACGCGAACCGCTACGGCGGGAGCTACGACATCCGCGGCATCGACCGCATCCGTGACGGTGCGCTCGACCTCGGTGCGTACGAGGTTCACTGGAGCGCCGGAGCGCCGACCGTCGACCTGAACGGGGCGGGAGGTGGAAGCGACGAGTCCGTCAGCAGCGGGACTCCCAGTTCCGGCGTGCTTATCGCGCCCAGCGCCACCGTGGCGCAGACCGACAGCGACACCCGCCTGCTCGGCGCCACCGTTGCCTTGAGCGGCGTGGTCGATACCGGAAACGAAACGCTGACGCTCTCCACGGCGGATATCAGCACCGCCAAGACCTACGGCATCGCGGTGCTCGCCAACAACGGCGCCACGATCACCTTGAGCGGTGCGGCTTCCGTGGCGAACTATCAGGCGGTGATCCGTCTGATCCAGTACAAGAACACCGCCGGCAGCTTCACCCCGGGCGCGCGCACCGCCACGGTCACTGTCAACGACGGCGAGACGACCAGCACCGCGCGGACCAGCACCATCACCCTCAGCGCTGGCGTCGACACCACGCAGCCGACCGTCTCCAGCATCACTGTGTCCGGGTCTCCGGCGGCCAACGCGTCCTCGGTCAGCTACACCGTGACCTTCAGCGAAGGCGTGTCCGGCGTGAACGCCGCCGACTTCACCCTGGCGACGACCGGCACGGCCTCCGGCACGATCGGCACCGTCACCCAGGTGTCGGCCAGCGTCTACACGGTTTCGATCACCGGTATCTCCGGTGCCGGCACGCTGGGGCTGAACCTGAAGGGCACCGGCACCGGAATCAAGGACACGGCGAACAACGACATCGCCGCGGGCTTCACCGGTAGCACCCACACGGTGGACCAGGTGGCGCCAACCTTCGACGTCGCTGCCGCCACATCCAGCATCACCAACACCGGCTTTACCCTGTCCGCCAGTCTCAACGAGGCGGGGACCATTTACTATGTCCTGGTTCCCCGCAACGCGACCGCCCCGACCGCCGCGGAAGTGGAAGCGGGCACGGCTTCCGGCGGCGGAACGGCGCTGAAGTCCGGCAGCCTGAGCGCTTCGTCGTCCCCGTTCGACGGCAGCGGATCGATCACCGGGCTGACCGCCGGTACCAACTACGACCTCTATGTCGTAGCGAAGGACAGCGCCGGGAATCTTATGAGTGCGCCAGTCAAGATCAACGTCTCAACGACGGGGGGCTCTTCGAACGGCGCACCGGTGAACACGGTGGTTCCGACGGTGTCGGGCACGGCGACGGTGGGCAACGCGCTGACCCGGGTGAATGGTACCTGGAGCGATCCGGACGGCGACTCGCTGAGCTACACCTACCAATGGTATCGGGCCGACGACAGCAACGGCACCAACGCCGCGTCGATCAGTGGGGCGACCAGCGCCAGCTACACGCTGACCACGTCGGACGCGCATAAGTACCTGCGCGTGGCTGTGATCGCGAACGACGGCAACTCCAACACGACGACCGCCTATTCCGCCTACACGGCGATCCTGAACAGCGCGCCGGTGAACAGCGCGGTGCCGAGCGTGAGCGGCACGGCGACGGTGGGCAACGCGCTGACGACGACCAACGGCACCTGGAGCGATGCGGACGGCGACGGCCGGAGCTTCAGCTACCAGTGGTACCGGGCCGACGACAGCAACGGCACCAACGGCGCCTCGATCAGCGGGGCGACGAGCTCCAGCTACACGCTGACCACGTCGGACGCGCACAAGTACCTGCGCGTGGTGGTGACGGCCAACGACGGCAAGGGCGGCACGCAGACGGCGACCTCGGCCTACACGGCGATCCTGAACAGCGCGCCGGTGAACAGCGCGGTGCCGAGCGTGAGCGGCACGGCGACGGTGGGCAACGCGCTGACGACGACCAACGGCACCTGGAGCGATGCGGACGGCGACGGCCGGAGCTTCAGCTACCAGTGGTACCGGGCCGACGACAGCAACGGCACCAACGGCGCCTCGATCAGCGGGGCGACGAGCTCCAGCTACACGCTGACCACGTCGGACGCGCACAAGTACCTGCGCGTGGTGGTGACGGCCAACGACGGCAAGGGCGGCACGCAGACGGCGACCTCGGCCTACACGGCGATCCTGAACAGCGCGCCGGTGAACAGCGCGGTGCCGAGCGTGAGCGGCACGGCGACGGTGGGCAACGCGCTGACGACGACCAACGGCACCTGGAGCGATGCGGACGGCGACGGCCGGAGCTTCAGCTACCAGTGGTACCGGGCCGACGACAGCAACGGCACCAACGGCGCCTCGATCAGCGGCGCGACGAGTTCCAGCTACACGCTGGCGGCGGGCGATCTGAACAAGTACCTGCGCGTGGTGGTGACGGCCAACGACGGGAAAGGCGGCACGCAGACGGCGACGTCGTTGTACTCGTCGCAGGTGACGGCGGCGGGCAACGGCGCGCCGGTGAACACGGTGGTTCCGACGGTGTCGGGCACGGCGACGGTGGGCAACGCGCTGACCCGGGTGAATGGTACCTGGAGCGATCCGGACGGCGACCCGCTGAGCTACACCTACCAATGGTATCGGGCCGACGACAGCAACGGCACCAACGCCGCGTCGATCAGTGGGGCGACCAGCGCCAGCTACACGCTGACCACGTCGGACGCGCATAAGTACCTGCGCGTGGCTGTGATCGCGAACGACGGCAACTCCAACACGACGACCGCCTATTCCGCCTACACGGCGATCCTGAACAGCGCGCCGGTGAACAGCGCGGTGCCGAGCGTGAGCGGCACGGCGACGGTGGGCAACGCGCTGACGACGACCAACGGCACCTGGAGCGATGCGGACGGCGACGGCCGGAGCTTCAGCTACCAGTGGTACCGGGCCGACGACAGCAACGGCACCAACGGCGCCTCGATCAGCGGGGCGACGAGCTCCAGCTACACGCTGACCACGTCGGACGCGCACAAGTACCTGCGCGTGGTGGTGACGGCCAACGACGGCAAGGGCGGCACGCAGACGGCGACCTCGGCCTACACGGCGATCCTGAACAGCGCGCCGGTGAACAGCGCGGTGCCGAGCGTGAGCGGCACGGCGACGGTGGGCAACGCGCTGACGACGACCAACGGCACCTGGAGCGATGCGGACGGCGACGGCCGGAGCTTCAGCTACCAGTGGTACCGGGCCGACGACAGCAACGGCACCAACGGCGCCTCGATCAGCGGCGCGACGAGTTCCAGCTACACGCTGGCGGCGGGCGATCTGAACAAGTACCTGCGCGTGGTGGTGACGGCCAACGACGGGAAAGGCGGCACGCAGACGGCGACGTCGTTGTACTCGTCGCAGGTGACGGCGGCGGGCAACGGCGCGCCGGTGAACACGGTGGTTCCGACGGTGTCGGGCACGGCGACGGTGGGCAACGCGCTGACCCGGGTGAATGGTACCTGGAGCGATCCGGACGGCGACCCGCTGAGCTACACCTACCAATGGTATCGGGCCGACGACAGCAACGGCACCAACGCCGCGTCGATCAGTGGGGCGACCAGCGCCAGCTACACGCTGACCACGTCGGACGCGCATAAGTACCTGCGCGTGGCTGTGATCGCGAACGACGGCAACTCCAACACGACGACCGCCTATTCCGCCTACACGGCGATCCTGAACAGCGCGCCGGTGAACAGCGCGGTGCCGAGCGTGAGCGGCACGGCGACGGTGGGCAACGCGCTGACGACGACCAACGGCACCTGGAGCGATGCGGACGGCGACGGCCGGAGCTTCAGCTACCAGTGGTACCGGGCCGACGACAGCAACGGCACCAACGGCGCCTCGATCAGCGGGGCGACGAGCTCCAGCTACACGCTGACCACGTCGGACGCGCACAAGTACCTGCGCGTGGTGGTGACGGCCAACGACGGCAAGGGCGGCACGCAGACGGCGACCTCGGCCTACACGGCGATCCTGAACAGCGCGCCGGTGAACAGCGCGGTGCCGAGCGTGAGCGGCACGGCGACGGTGGGCAACGCGCTGACGACGACCAACGGCACCTGGAGCGATGCGGACGGCGACGGCCGGAGCTTCAGCTACCAGTGGTACCGGGCCGACGACAGCAACGGCACCAACGGCGCCTCGATCAGCGGGGCGACGAGCTCCAGCTACACGCTGACCACGTCGGACGCGCACAAGTACCTGCGCGTGGTGGTGACGGCCAACGACGGCAAGGGCGGCACGCAGACGGCGACCTCGGCCTACACGGCGATCCTGAACAGCGCGCCGGTGAACAGCGCGGTGCCGAGCGTGAGCGGCACGGCGACGGTGGGCAACGCGCTGACGACGACCAACGGCACCTGGAGCGATGCGGACGGCGACGGCCGGAGCTTCAGCTACCAGTGGTACCGGGCCGACGACAGCAACGGCACCAACGGCGCCTCGATCAGCGGCGCGACGAGTTCCAGCTACACGCTGGCGGCGGGCGATCTGAACAAGTACCTGCGCGTGGTGGTGACGGCCAACGACGGCAAGGGCGGCACGCAGACGGCGACCTCGGCCTACACGGCGATCCTGAACAGCGCGCCGGTGAACAGCGCGGTGCCGAGCGTGAGCGGCACGGCGACGGTGGGCAACGCGCTGACGACGACCAACGGCACCTGGAGCGATGCGGACGGCGACGGCCGGAGCTTCAGCTACCAGTGGTACCGGGCCGACGACAGCAACGGCACCAACGGCGCCTCGATCAGCGGGGCGACGAGCTCCAGCTACACGCTGACCACGTCGGACGCGCACAAGTACCTGCGCGTGGTGGTGACGGCCAACGACGGCAAGGGCGGCACGCAGACGGCGACCTCGGCCTACACGGCGATCCTGAACAGCGCGCCGGTGAACAGCGCGGTGCCGAGCGTGAGCGGCACGGCGACGGTGGGCAACGCGCTGACGACGACCAACGGCACCTGGAGCGATGCGGACGGCGACGGCCGGAGCTTCAGCTACCAGTGGTACCGGGCCGACGACAGCAACGGCACCAACGGCGCCTCGATCAGCGGGGCGACGAGCTCCAGCTACACGCTGACCACGTCGGACGCGCACAAGTACCTGCGCGTGGTGGTGACGGCCAACGACGGCAAGGGCGGCACGCAGACGGCGACCTCGGCCTACACGGCGATCACCAACAGCGCGCCGGTGCTGAGCACGGACGCGCGCAGCCTGACCGCCATCGACGAGGACGCCACAGGCAACAACGGCGACACCGTGGCGGCCATTCTGGCCTCGGCCGGCACGGCCACCGATATCGACGGCAACGCGCTGGGCATTGCGATCACCGCAATCGACAGCAGCAACGGCACATGGCAGTACAAGACCGGAGCCGGGACCTGGACCACCATCTCCGGGGTCTCGAGTGCGTCGGCCCTGCTGCTCGCCGGCACCGACCGTGTGCGCTTCGTCCCGAACGCCGACTACAACGGATCGGTCGTCAACGGCATCACCTTCAAGGCGTGGGATCAGACCTCCGGTACGGCTGGCACGACGGTCGGCAACGATACCACCGCGAACGGAGGGCTGGGCGCCAGCGGCCAGTTCAGTGTCGCCAGCGCGACGGCGGACATCGCGGTGACTGCGGTCAATGACGCCCCGGTGCTGACCGACACCGTCCTGACCCTGCCAAGCGTCGCCCAGGCGGCAGGCGCGCCGAATGGCGCCGTTGGCGTTGCCGTCTCGTCCCTGGTTGCGCTTGGCGGGAACGTGTCCGATGTGGACAGCGGCGCCGTCACCGGCATCGCGCTGGTCGGCATCGACACCTCGGAAGGGGGGACTTGGTACTACAGCACCGACGGCGGCACCAGTTGGACCGCGGTCGGCACGGTGAACGACAGCGGAAGCGCGCTGCTGCTGCGCACCACGGACCGTCTCTACTACCAGCCGACGGGGGCCAACGCCGGCATCCTCAGCGCCGCGATCACCTTCCGTGCCTGGGATCAGACCAGCGGTACCGCGGGGGCCAAGGTGGCGACCGCGGGCGGTGGAGGGATTTCCGCCTTCTCCGCGGCGACGGACACCGCCAACCTCTCGATCACCCCGGCTGCCCTGGGGAGCGCCGTGACCCTCGCGCCCGCGTCGGACACGGGCAACAGCAACACGGACAACATCACCAAGGCGAGCAGCGTCACCTTCAACGGCAGCGGTGCCAACGCCAACACGACGGTGCGGCTCTACGCCAACGGCTCGCTCGTGGCGACGACCACGGCCGACGCGTCGGGCGCCTACAGCTTCGCCGGCGTCGATGTGTCCGGCCTCAGCGGTGCGGTCGACTTCACCGTCCGTCAGGTCATCGCCGGGATGGAGAGCGCCGACTCCGCCATCCGGACCGTCACCTTCGACCGCACGGCGCCGACGGTCGCGATCACCCCGGTGTCCGGCGACAATGTCCTGAGCGCCCCGGAAAGCGCCGTGCCTCAAACGGTTTCCGGCACCGCCACAGGGGTCGAGGACGGCCAGACGGTCACGGTGACCCTGAACGGCAAGACCTACAGCGCGACGGTGACCAACAACGCGTGGAGCCTGTCCATTCCCCCCGCCGATCTGCAGGGGCTGACGGATGGGGGCCATTATACCATCACGGCCGACCTGACGGATGTGGCGGGCAACGCGGCGGTCCAGGCGACGCGCGGCGTCTCGGTCGACCGCACGCCGCCGACCCTCGCCATCGCCACGGTGGCGGGCGACAACGTGCTGAACGCCGCGGACAGCGCGGTGGGACAGACGGTGTCGGGCGTCACCAACGGTGTTGAGGACGGCCAGACGATCACGGTGACGCTGAACGGCAAGACCTACAGCACGACGGTGACCAACAACCGCTGGAGCCTGACGGTCCCCTCCACCGACCTGCTGGCGCTGACCGACGGCACCAGCTACACCGTCACCGCCAGCCTCACCGACGCGGCGGGCAACCCGGCACAGGTGAGCCGGAGCGTGTCGGTGGACCGCACGCCGCCGTCGGTGGTCAGCGTCACGCCTCCCCCGGCGCGGACGTATCTACCGGGCGAGCCGGTCAGCTTCTTCGTGCAGCTCAGCGAAGCGTCCATCATCAACGGCGGCAATCCGGTTCTGGAACTGGCGGTTGGAAGCGAGATCCGGAACGCCGTCTACAATGCGGCCGGCAGCACCGGCACGCTGCTGCGGTTCGATTATGTCGTCCCGGTCGGCGACCGCGCGCCGCAGGGCATCGCGGTCCTGGGGCTGGCGCTGAACAGTTCGATCGTGACCGACGCGGCCCAGGGGCCTCTGGTGACGACCCTGAAGGGCGTCGGCGACACCAGCCAGGTGCGCATCGACACCCCGATCCCGGCGAAGCCGGTCGGGACGGCGCTGAGCGGCCTGTCCGACTCCGGCGTGTCGGCGACGGACCGGCTGACCAACGTGGCAAGGCCGACGCTGTCCGGCACCGCGGAGGCGAACGCCACCGTGACCGTGTTGGTGGACGGCAAGGCGGTGGGGACCACCGTGGCCGACGAGAACGGCTTCTGGGTCCATCGCCTCCAGACCGCGCTGACCGACGGGACGCACAGCATCACGACCACGGCGACCAACCGGTTCGGCATCGTCAGCGATCCGTCCGACGCGTTGGCCGTGGTGATCGACACCGCGGTGCCGGTGGCGCCGGCACCCTCGGTGACCAGCGCCACCGTCGCCGGTGCGGCGGGAGGCGAGCGGATCTCCGGGATCGCCACGCCGTCCCTCGCCGGCACGACGGAGGCCGGCAGCACGGTGAACGTTCTGGTCGACGGCAAGGCCGCCGGAACGGCGGTCGCGGACGCCAACGGCGCATGGACCTTCCAGTTCACGGCGGCGCTGGCCGACGGCACCCACAGCGTCCAGGTGCAGGCCACAGACAGGGCCGGCAACGTCAGCAGCCTGTCGGCGGTCACTACCTTGACCATCGACACCACGCCGCCGCTCGCCCCGACGGTGACGCTGAACACCACCGCCGGCAACACGCCGGTTGTGCAGGGCACCGCCGAGGCGAACAGTCTGGTCACCGTGACGGTCAACGGGCAGACCGTCGGCACGGCGCGCGCCAGCGCGTCCGGCGCTTGGCAATTGGCCCTGACCTCTGACCTGAGCGTCGGCAGCTATGTGATCGCTGCAAAGGCGAGCGATGCCGTGGGCAACACCGGCAACGCCGGCACGACCACCTACTCGGTGGCCCCACCGCCCCCGCCGCCGGCCGTGGTGGCGGCCTCCACAGGGAACACGACGACGGCGGCGTCCTCGTCCAACTCTGCGGTCGCAACGGCCGCCGGGACCGGGACAGCGCAGACGACCGGGCCGACGCTGGGCACAGCGCCGACCCTGCCCGGCCTGCAGACAAGCAGCGATGCGGGCCGTGTCATCACCAGCTCGTCGATCGGCAACGGGAGCGGTGCGGGCAACGGGAACAGCAGCACGGATGCCGGGCGCTCGATCACCATCGGCAACATCGGCAACTCGACCAGCAGCGACGCCGGGCGCTCGATCACGATCTCCGCCATGGGCGGTGCGCCGTCCGGCGGCGGCACGGCCAGCTCGTCGAGCGGGGTTTTGGGCGGCGGTACCGGCGGGTCCAGTGGCTCCGGGTTGAGCGGCGTCGTCAGCGGCGGCAGCGGCCTGGGCAGCGGCAGCCTTGGTGGGGGTGGTCTCGGCGTCGTCGTCGGCGGCGGTTCCGGCTTGGGCGGCTCCGCTTCGGGCGGAATCGGCGCCGGATTGGGTGCCACGGGCGCCGGAGCCGGTACCGGTATTGGTGGCGGTCCAGGCGTTGGCCTCGGCGCCGGCGGACCGGCGACGGGTGGGCCGGCCACCGGTGGACCGGCGACAGGCGCCGGAGCGGGCAATGGCGGCCTGAATGGTGGCGTCGGCGGCCCGGTCGGCTCGCCCGGCACGGCGTCCGGTGGCACGCCGGGCGGCAGCACGGCCCCAGGGGGCGCCGGCACCGCCGCCGGCGGGCTTGGTGGCGCACCGGGCAACCGGCCCGGCGGCGCGACGGGGCCCGGTTCGACGATCGAGAACGCGCCGACCAACCGGCCGGCTGGCCAGGGGGGAGCGCAAGGTCGGCCCCAGGGGCAAGGACAGCCGCCGGCCGGCGACGCGCCGGCGGGTGGCGATCCGAGCAACGCTCCGGCCGCGCCGGACGGTTCGGGGCAGGCCCCCGGCCCGCGGGCCGACCTCGACGGGTCTTCACCGGCCCGGCCGGCCTTCTCCCGCCAAGTGGCTCAAATCCATGGCGCCGCCGACGCCCAGACGGCGGCACTGCTCGCCGCACTCACCTCGCATGTCCCGCCGGGAAGTCGGGCGGCTTAGCGCCGCCCGCGCCTCCCACCGCCTTCATCCCCGCCTAAGCTTTTCTTTTCAAATGGATTGCCGACGAGAATGACCCGGTTCGCTTCCTCCCTCCGGCCGCGGGGCCACAAGGTCCGCGCGTCCTTCGCCCTGACCGCCGCCGCGCTCCTCGCCAGCGGATGTTCCATCAGCCCGAAGCCTCTGACTGATGATGAGAATGTGTCCCGTCTGCGCGAGGACATGTCGGTCATCATGGCGCCGCAGGAGCCGATCGCCGGCCCGGTGTCGATGCACGAGGCGATGGCGCGGGCCATCAAGTACAACCTCGACGAACGCGTGAAGCTGATGGAGATGGCGGTCGCCAACCAGCAGCTCGACCTGTCGCGGTTCGACATGCTGCCGCGCCTCGTGGCGGGGGCCGGCTACACCGGGCGCAACAACGAATCCGGGTCGGAAAGCCTGAATCTCGCCACCGGCCGCCGCACCGGCGAGAGCACCACGGCCACGGACCGGCACCGCCGGACCGCCGACCTGGGCTTCACCTGGAACATTCTCGATTTCGGCGTCAGCTACCTGCGCGCCCGCCAGAATTCCAACCTCGTCCTGATCGCCGACGAGCGCCGCCGCCGCGTCGTCCAGGGCATTCTGCAGGACGTGCGCACCTCCTACTGGCGCGCCGTCGCCGCGGAGCGGTTGCTGAAGCGGATCGAGCCGCTGGAGAAGCGCATCGAGGCGGCGCGCAAGAACGCGAACGACCTGGAGGCCCAGCGCGTCCAGGCGCCGTTGCAGACCCTGTCCTACCAGCGCGCGCTGGTCGACACGCTGCGCCAGCTTCAGACCCTGCGGCGCGAGCTGGTGGCCTCCAAGTCGCAGCTTGGCGCCTTGATGGGCCTGCCGCCGGGCGAGAACTTCACCCTTCAGATGCCGCCGGACGTCACCGGCAAGGACGTGCCGGCGATCACGGCGTCGGTCGAATCCCTGGAAACCTACGCGCTTCTCAACCGTCCGGAGCTGCTGGAGGAATCCTACAATGCCCGCATCACCGCCGACGAGACGCACCGCGCCCTGCTGAAGCTGCTGCCGGGCATCGACCTGAACGCCGGCCTGCATTTCGACAGCAACAGCTTCCTGCTGAACCAGCGCTGGGCCGATTACGGGGCGCGGGTGTCGTGGAACATCCTGTCCCTGGCCTCGGCCCCGGACACCCACGCCTTCTCCAAGGCGCAGGAGGAACTGGTCGCCTTCCGCCGTCAGGCTTTGAGCGTGGCGGTGCTGAGCCAGGTGCGCGTGGCGATGGTGCAGTTCCGCGAGCTGTCGCAGGAGTTCTCGCTCAACGCCGACCAAGCGTCAATCGACCGCCGCATCCGGCAGCAGTACGTCAACAGCAGCACGGTCGGCCAGCAGGGCGACATGAGCGTCATCCAGGCCGAGGTGTCGGAACTCGTCTCCGATCTGCGGCGCGATCTCGTCTACGCCGACCTGCAGAACGCCTACGCCCGTGTCATGGTGTCGGCGGGCGTCGATCCCATGCCGGAGGCCGTCCCGTCCCAGGATCTGACGACGCTGCGTCAGGCCGTGTCCGACGGGTTGGGCGCCTGGCAGCAGAAGGCAGGCGGCACGGCGCGGCTCCAGGATCTGCTGGTTCCCGCCGCCACGACCTCCGAAAAGGCACCGACGGAGAAGGCTCCGGTTGAAAAGGCGGCCGAGCCGCAGACCGAACCGAAGACCGCTCCGCTCGCCGCGCGCAACGACGAGCCGGCGGAGCGCAAGGCTGCGGTGCCGGAGCGCGTGACGGTGGCCGAGCTGCCGCAGGCCGCCTCCATGGCCGCGCCGATGACGGTGTCCTACAGCCCGTCCTCACGGTCGGAGCCGGCGAAGGTCTATTCGGTGCCGCTGAGCGCGCTGGCCCCGATGGGGCGTGCCTCCGCGCGTTGATGCCGACGGGGTGGCGCACCGGCGCCGCCCCCCTTCGGCTGTGCCGGTGCACTGTGCTGAAACAAATAAGCGTACAGGACCGCTTGCCGATCCTGGATCGTTGCGCTTCCGGAGCAAAGGGTGCAGAAAATCTCTGCCATGATGTGCCGCTTTCGCCCCTCACGCTTCCTTGCTGCGCTGTCTATCGCGCTGCTTCCCCTGCCGCTTGCCGCTGCGGATCCGGCGCCGGCCCCCGAAGGCGGCGTACGCGCGTTGATCGAGGCGCGGCAGCACGCCGTCCTTTCCAGCGAGATCGCCGGGCGCATCGGGCGGATCACCGTGGAGGCGGGCCAGTCCTTCAAGGCGGGGCAGACGCTTATCGCCTTCGACTGCAGCCATTATCAGGCGGCGGTCGACGCGGCCCGCGCCAACCTGCGCGCCGCCGATGTCACGGTGCGGCAGAGCCGCCGGCTGGAGCAGCTGAAATCCATCGGCGGGGCCGAGGTCGAGATGGCTGAGGTCAAGGCCGAGGCCGCCCGCGCCGATCTGCGCAAGGCCGAGATCGAGGTCCGTCGTTGCGACGTGAAGGCCCCCTTCGACGGCAAGGTGGTGGAGCAGCGGATCCGCGAGCATGAGTCGGTGCCCGCCGGCACGGCCCTGCTCGAAGTGCTGTCCGACCGCGATCTGCGGGTCGAACTGATCGTCCCGTCCTCCTGGCTGGTCTGGCTGAAGCCTGGGCAGCGGTTCGAGCTGCGCATCGACGAGACGGGCGAGGCTCTGGAGGGCGAGGTCACCCTGATCGGCGCCCGCGTCGACCCGGTCAGCCAGTCGTTGAAGGTCACGGGCAAGCTGCTGGCGGACAAGCAGGGCAGTGCCCCGAATCTGGTCGCAGGCATGAGCGGAACCGCCCGCTTCAACCCGCCGGAGGAGGCCAAAGGTGCCCGATGACGTCACATCCGTCCGGATGGAAGCGGCCAACCCGCTGAACAGCCTCCTGCTCCTCCTGAACTTGCAACAGGAGGCCCGGCAGGCCCAGAACCCGGAAGCGCTGCGCTTCCTCATGGTGAACCAGACGCGGCGGATGATCGCCTACCAGCAGGCGGTCTTCCTGACCGTCGCGCCGTCGGGCAAGGCGCGGCTTGAGGCGGTGTCCAACGTCGCCGTTCCGGAGCGCGATGCCCCCTTCACCCGCTGGCTGGAGGCCGTGGCGTCGGCCATCGCCGTGGGAGCGGAGGCGCGCAGCCTGCACGGCATCGCCCCCACGGAGGTGCCGCCCGCGCTGGCCCGCGACTGGGGCCAGTGGGGACCGGCGCAGGCGCTGTGGGTGCCTCTCCCGGGTCCGGACGGCACATTGACGGCGGTGTTGTGGCTCGCCCGCGACGATGCGTGGACGGAAGGGGAAAAGGTGCTGCTCGGGCAGCTTTCCGGCGGCTATGGACACGCCTGGTGGGCTTTGACCCGGGCTGGGCGCCGCTCCGGAGTGCGGGCGCGCAAGGGAATTTGGGCGCTGGCGGTGGTGGCGACCCTGGGGGCCGTTCTGGCCATCCCGGTTCCGCAATCGACGCTGGCACCGGCGGAGGTGGCGCCGCGCGACCCGCTGATCGTCAGCGCGCCGCTGGAGGGCGTCATCGAACGCTTCCACGTCCAGCCGAACGAGCCGGTGACCAATGGTCAGCCTCTGTTCACGTTCGAAGCAACGGTTTTGAAGAGTCGTCTGGAAGTCGCGCGCAAGGCCCTGGCTTCGGCGGAGGCGGAGTTGCTGACCGCCTCTCAGGGGGCCTTCACCGACCCGCAGAGCAAGGCCCGCATCGCCCAGTTGAAGACCCAGGTGGAACTGCGCCGGGCGGAGATGGATTTCGCCCGCGACCTGATGGATCGCGTCACGGTTAAGGCGGAGCGGACGGGCATCGCCGTCTTCACCGACGCCAACGACTGGCTGGGCAAGCCAGTGGCGGTCGGCGAGCGCATCCTGACCCTGGCCGACCCGCAGGCTGCCGAGGTCGACGTGCATGTCCCGGTCAACGACGCGATCGTGCTTCAGGAGGGGGCCGAGGTCAGCCTCTATCTGAACGTCGATCCTCTGCGCCCGCTGCGCGCGACCGTCTCGCACGCCAGCTACGAGCCGGGGCTGACGCCGGGCGGTGTCCTGGCCTACCGCGTCCGCGCCGATCTGGTGCCGGACCAGCCGACCCCGCGCATCGGGCTGCGCGGCACCGCCAAGATCCAGGGCGAGCGGGTGCCGCTGGCCTTCTACCTGTTCCGCCGCCCGCTGGCGGCGCTGCGCCAGACCGTGGGGCTCTGAGCCATGGGCGCCGCCGCCATCGGCATGGCGACGGGGCCGGCGGCGGTCACGCCGGTGGACCCGCTGGACAGCGTGCGACTGCCACCGCTGCGCGAGGAGTTGCAACTGCTGCCGGCTCCACCGGCCGTGGACGGCTCGCCCTGCTGGACGATCCACGATCCGGTGCGCAACCGCTATTTCCGCATCGGCCATGGCGCCTTCGAGGTCATCGCCCGCTGGCATCACGGGTCGCCCCGCGCCATCGCCGCCGCGGTGGCCGCCGAAACGGTCCTGCAGCCGGAGGCGGAGGACGTCGTCGGCCTTTACAAATTCCTGGCCGGCAGCAACCTGACCCAGGGCGCCGACGTCGATTTCCTGGCGAAGCAGACGGCGGCGCGGCGCACGTCCTGGTGGATGTGGCTGCTGCACAACTACCTGTTCTTCCGCATCCCGCTGGTCCGCCCCGACGCCTTCCTGAACGCCACGGTGCGCTACGTCGCGCCCTTCTACAGCCGTGCCTGGTTGTGGACGGTGATCGGTGCGGGAATTCTGGGCCTCATCCTGGCGATGCGCCAGTGGGACAGCTTCGCCCACACCTTCCTGCACTTCTTCTCGCTGGAGGGCATGGCGCTCTATGGCCTGACCCTGCTGGTGACGAAGACGCTGCACGAGCTGGGGCACGCCTACACCGCAAAACGCTTCGGTTGCCGGGTGCCGACCATGGGGGCGGCCTTTCTGGTGATGTGGCCGGTGCTCTACACCGACACCAGCGACGCATGGCGGCTGGTCTCCCGCCGCGCCCGGCTGCACATCGCGGCGGCGGGCATGCTGACGGAACTGGCGCTGGCCGCCTTCGCCACGCTGGCCTGGAGCTTTCTGCCCGACGGGCCGCTGCGCAGCGCCGCCTTCTTCGTGGCGACGGTGAGCTGGGTGACGACCCTGACCATCAACCTCAGCCCCTTCATGCGGTTCGACGGCTATTACCTGCTGGCCGACGCGCTGGACGTGCCGAACCTTCAGGACCGGGCCTTCGCGCTGGCCCGCTGGCGGCTGCGGGAATGGCTGTTCGGCCTGGGCGACGAGGTGCCGGAGCGGTTCGATCCGTGGCTGCACCGGGTGATGCTGGCCTACGCCTTCGCCACCTGGGTCTACCGGCTGGTGCTGTTCATCGGCATCGCGGTGCTGGTCTATCACGTCTTCATCAAGGTGCTGGGAATCGTGCTGTTCGCGGTGGAAGTCGGCTGGTTCATCCTGCGCCCGCTGGTCAACGAGGCGAAGGAATGGTGGGAGCGGCGGGGCAGCCTGAGGCCCAACCGGAACCTCCTGATGACTCTGGGCGGCCTGAGCGCGCTGGTCTGGCTGGCCTTTGTCCCGGTCACCGGCACCATCGCCGTGCCGTCGGTGTGGCGGGCGGAGGGCTTCTCGACCCTGTTCGCTCCGGTCCCGTCGCGCATCGCGGAGGTGCTGGTCCAGCCTGGCCAGCGCGTGGCGGCGGGCGACCTGCTGTTCCGCCTCGAAGCGCCGGAACTGACCAGCAAGATGCAGCAGTCGGAACTGCGCATTGCGCTGGCCCAGGACCGCATCGACCGCATGCTGGCCGCCCGCGACGGACTGGACCGGGTGCGGGTGATGGAGGAGGATCTGGCCGCTGGCTTGGCCGACCGGCAGGGTCTGCTGGATGGTCTGGCGCGTCTGGAAATCCGTGCGCCCATCGCCGGAACGGTGGTTGATGTCGCCGACGCGCTGCGCCCCGGGCGCTGGGTGGGACCATCGCTGGCGCTCGGCCAGATCGTCGCTGATGGCGGCGGGGAACTGGTCGGTTATGTGGCCGAGAACGACCTCACCCGCGTCGCTGTGGGGGCAGATGCGGTGTTCCTCGCCGACGATCCGCTGCGTCCCCGCATGGAAGCGCGGGTGGCGGTGGTGGACCGGGTGAGCGTGAAGGGGCTGGACGTTCCCGCCTTGGCCTCGATCCACGGCGGTCCGATTGCCGTGGAAAGTCAGACCGGCCCATCGATGGGACGCACGAACGCCGAGGCCGCGCGCTCGAACCTGAAGCCGGTGGAGGCCGTCTACCGGGTGACCCTGGCGCCGCTGGACCGGACGCAGGCGGGACCCGCCCACCAGATGCGCGGCGTGGCCCGCGTGGAGGGCGAGGCGCGCAGTCTGGCCGACCGCTTCTGGCGCACCGCGCTGGCCGTGCTGATCCGCGAAACCGGGTTCTGACGAGAAGATTGCCCGTCAGGGAGCGATTGCCCACCGCCCGTTAGCCATTTTGCAAAAGGTCAGTCTGTAGGGCTGGACGGTCCGCCGGATGAAGTTGGCCTGAACGTCCCCGCAGGGCGCACCGTCGCGCTCGTGGATCTTCTCCACGACCACATCGCCGCGCACCCCGGTCTTCGGATTGTTCCATTCGGTGCGCCGACCCGCTTCCATCGGGGTCAGGGCGTCGCTGAGCGCCTTGCGGAACAGGTCCCAATCCTCGTCCGTCAAATCCACCCCGCCGCGTCCGCCCAGGAAAAGGCCGAACTGTGCCTGCGCCGGGGCGGCGACGGCCAGCGTCGCGACCAGCGCGGCGGCGTGGAGCCCAAAGGCAAAGGACGGGATGGGTAACAGGCGCATGCGGCGGCTCCTTACGACCGTTTTCGAATCCGGGCATTTTAAGAACGATTGATGATGGCCGCATGTGAAGGCAGGTCACGAACCGGGGTGTTACGGTAACATACGTGTCGCTGCTAGGCGCGCCGCGGACTCCGGCCTTTCCAATGTTCCGAAACCTTTCCAAATCCGGGCCATGGCCTGCCATTCGCTGCACGGCCGTCCGGTGGGCAACGGTAACGCACTGGCTTCCCGACCAGGGGACGGACGAGCGTTTCTGATCGCCGGTCAAACCCTTCGGCGCGGACTTTTCCGCCCGATGGGCACCGCTCCATCGCTCTCCGGCAGGATGGCCCCGCAGAATGGCCCCTATGAACGAAGATTTGGGGACGCGCCGCACGTTGGCCCGGTGGCCGGTCCTTGCCTTGCTTGCCGCCCTGCTGTTTGCGGCCTTGCCGTCCGGATGGGCCGTGGCACAGACGCCCGATGCCCATACCTCCACGCCCGGAGGACCGGCGACGGCGCTGGAGGTGTATGCCGCGCGTCTGGAGGCGGTCGCCGCCACCTATCCACAGCTTCCCACCATCCTGTCGGACGCCTTCGCCCGCCCCAACGGGCGGGAGGCGGCGGTGCACCCGCTGCGCCTGCTGCGCGGCTTGGTGATCCTCTTCGCGGCGGGGACGGCGGCGTTGCTGCTGACGCGCCGGGTCCTGGCGGGGCCGGTCCGCAAGCTGGAGTTGGACGATGGGGCGCCGCTGTTGACCGGCGCGCTGCGCTTCGTGCTGGGGCTGGTGCCGGTGGGCGCCTTCGCGCTTGGCGTGCTGGTCGTCTACGCGATCGTGCGGCCGCCGCATCCCGCGGCTCCAGCGGTCCTGCTCGCGGTGCTCCAGGCGGCGCTAACCGTGCTGCTGACGGACCGGCTGATCCGCTTCCTCTGCGCGCCGAGGCGCCCCAGGCTACGCCTGATCCCGCTGGAGGACGCCGACGCGCGCGCTCTGCACCGCACGGGCGTGGTCACCGTGACGTTGGCCGCAACGGTGCTCGGGCTGATCGATCTTCTGCTGGCGCTGGGGGTCGGCGGAAACGCCATCGTCGCGATCGGCCTGCCGCTGAGCACCGTGCCCTTCCTGTATCTGCTTTACCGCGTGTGGCGCGGGCGTGCTCCGGTGGCACGGGCCATCGCCCGCCCTTTGGGCGTCGAGGTGAAGGACCACCCTACGCTGGGATTGTGGGCGGTGGCGGCATCGGTCTATCTCGTCGCCTTGTGGCTGGTCGTCGCGGCGGCGGCGGTGCGGCTGGAGCCGGCGACGGGGCCGCGGATGCTCGCCAGCCTGCTGGTGGCGCTGGCCGTGCCGGCCATCGCGCTGATGGCCCAGCGCCCGCTCGCCCGCTTCTACCGGGGGGAGGAGACGGATGCGGGGAAGGCCGCGGTGGCGCGGGTGATGCGGGCGTTGTGGTCGGCCCTGTTCGTCGTCGGTGTCTTCGCCACCGCGGCCATCTGGGGATTTCGGGTGGAGCAGGCGACCGGAGCGACCGGCATCGCCCTGCGACTGCTGTTCAACGTGACGGTCGTGCTTCTGCTGGGCTACGTCGCCTGGACGATGGTGGTGCGGATGATCGATCGGACGCTGGAGGAGGCCCGGCACGACGGGTCGTCGTCGCGTGGGCAGCGGTTGGCGACGCTGCTGCCGCTGCTGCGGAAGTTCCTTCAGGTCGTTCTGGTCGCCATCGTCGTCATGATCGTCCTCTCCTCGCTGGGCATCGAGATCGGGCCGCTGCTCGCCGGCGCGGGGGTGGTCGGCATCGCCATCGGTCTCGGCGCGCAGTCGACCATCGCCGACATCCTGGCCGGTGTCTTCTTCCTGCTGGAGGACGCGTTCCACATGGGCGACTATGTGGAGGTCGGCAACCTGCGCGGCACGGTGGAGGGCATCTCCCTGCGCTCGCTGAAGCTGCGCCACCACCGCGGCGCGGTGCACACGCTGCCCTTCGGCCAGATCAAGGCGCTGACCAACTACAGCCGCGACTGGGCGCTGATGCGCCTGGAGTTCCGCGTCCCGCCGGAGACCGACATGGGGCTGGTCAAAAAACTGGTGAAGGACGTCGGCAAGGAGCTGTCCGCCGACCCGGAGATGGGGCCGAGCTTCATCGAACCGCTGAAGTCCCAGGGCGTGCGGCGGGTGGAGGACGACGCGGCGATCATCGGCGTCAAGTTCATCACCAAGCCCAACGAGCAGTTCGTCATCCGGCGCGAGGCGTACCACCGCCTGATCCGCGCCTTCCAGGACCATGGCATCCATCTGGTCGGGCGCGGCGTGGTGGTGCGCGTGGACGATCCGGAGGCGGCCAACCGGATCATCGGCTTTGCCGCCGCCCAGGCCATGAACGGCACCGGCAAGGAGAGCGGAGCCGCGGAGTGACGCCCGTCACGCCGCCGGCTTAACCGACAGCCAAGCCGCGATGACGAAGGCGGGCAGGCGGCCGAGCGCCGCGTCGTCCCGGCCGGTCTCTTCCTGCCACGTCCGGTGACGGTCCAGCGCGGTCCGCAGGACGGTCGCCCGCTCCGCCATGGGGACGGCGGACAGGGCGGTGTCCAGGCTGGTCAGATAGGGCGGGAACTCGGCGTTGGGACCGGCGAGGCCGCGCTCCGTCCCCTCGGGGTCGAACCACACCTCGGCGGCGGCGGTGTCGGCGCTGGGCGGGACGACCATGCCGCCGATATAGCCAGTGGGTTGAACCACCTTCCATCCCTTGCGGCTCGGCCCGGTGGTCCAGCCGAGCGCGCGGGCGACCTCCATTGTCGCGGCGCGGGTCGGCGCCTGCCGGGTGATGCGGTCCAGAAGGTCGGTCAGGTCGACGGCGGGCATCGGGGCGCTCCCTGGATAAACCTCTAGGCGAAAAACCCTCCGGCCATGAACCAGCCGGATGCTCCTCAACGTACAACATCGGTGGCGGGCAGGGCGATGACAGCCTATCTGGGAAACGGCCCATCAGGCGAGAGGGAGCGGTGCGGAAAAGAATGACGGCCACCATCCTGGTGATTTTGATGACGCTGGTCCTGCTGCTGGCCGGTCCGGCCTTCGTGATCGCGTCGGGAACGGCGACGCTGGGGGTGGACTGGAGCCGGGCGGACCGCAAGTCGGTCGGCCTCGCCCCCGATCCCGCCACGACGCAGGAGGCGGTGGTGCAGGTCTACGCCGCCCGCGCCCTGTCCTGGCGCGGCGCCTTCGGCACGCACCCGTGGTTCGCGGTGAAGCCGGCAGGCGCGTCGGCCTACACCGTTTATGAGGTGATCGGCTGGCGGGTCTACCGCGGCCTGCCGGCGGTGGCGGGCAGCAACCGCGATCCGGGTGGGCGCTGGTTCGGGTCGGCCCCCGCCGTGCTGGCCGAGCTGCGCGGCCCCGCCGCCGAGGCCGCCATTCTCAAGATCGCCGAGGCCGCCCAGAGCTACCCCTACGCCGGGGAATACCGAATCTGGCCCGGCCCGAACAGCAACACCTTCGCCGCCTGGGTGGGGCGGGCGGTGCCGGAACTGCGGCTCGACCTGCCCTCCACCGCCCTGGGCAAGGACTATCTGGGCACTGGCCTGATCGCGCGGGCGCCCAGCGGAACGGGCTGGCAGGTCAGCCTGTTCGGCCTTGCCGGCCTCCTCCTGGCCCAGGAGGAAGGGTTCGAGGTGAACCTGCTGGGCATGACCTTCGGGGTCGATCCCTTCGATCTCGCGGTCAAGATCCCGGGTGTCGGGCGGGTGGCGCTCAATGCCCCCGCCCCGACGGCCCCGGCCGCCGACAGCCCGCCGCCCGGCTGAGCCTCAGTTCTCCTCGGCCGCCGACATGCCGGTGCCGGCGGGGCCGAGCGGCGGGTTGCCGCGCTTGAGGCCGAGCCGGGTCATGCAGTCCCACGCCTCCTCCGCCGTGTCGGCGATGTCAAACAGCTCCAGATCGCCGGCGCTGATCATGCCGTGGTCGGCCAGGGCGCGGAAATTCACCACCTCGTTCCAATAGTCGCGCCCGACGAAGACGATGGGCAGGCGGGACGCCTTGTTGGTGTTGCGCAGGTTCAGGATCTCGAACGCCTCGTCGAAGGTGCCGAAGCCGCCGGGGAAGATCGCCAGCCCGTTGGCGCGCATCGCCAGATGCATTTTCCGGATGGCGAAATAGTGAAAGCGGAAGGTCAGCTCCGGCGTGCTGTAGGGGTTGGGGTGCGGCTCCTGCGGCAGGCTGATGTTGAAGCCGATGCTCGGCGCCCCGGCCTCCTGCGCGCCGCGGTTGGCGGCTTCCATCAGGCCGGGACCGCCGCCGGTGGCGATGACGTTGTCGCGCTGCCCGTCCTCGGTCGGCGCCAGGGCGCCGCCGCGCTCCGACACGATGCGCCCGAAGGCCCGCGCCTCCTCGTACCAGGCCGCCTGCTTGGCCCGCCGCTCGGCCTGTTGCCGCTCCTCCAGCGTCCGGGCGTCGCGGAGAAGCTGCTCCGCCCGCTCGGGCGAAGGCACCCGCGCGCTGCCGTAGACCACGATGGTGGAGCGGATGCCCCAGGCCTTCAGCTCCGATTCCGGCTTGGCGTATTCGAGCATGAAACGCACCCCGCGCATCGGCTCGCTCAACAGGAAATCGCGGTCCTCGAAGGCGATGCGGTAGGCGGCAGATTCGTGGTTCGGCCTGCTGTCCTTCATGCTGTGCTCCGGGTGGGGACGGGGAACGGCTTCTGGTCATGTGGGGTCGCGGGCGATCCATTGCCCAGATTCAAAAGATTTGCATTCGAAGCAATTGTGCCGCAGACCGGAGGGAGGCGGAAGGGAAAGCGGTTCCGCGTCTTTCCATAAGCCTTGGCCCTGCCCACATCATGGTTCAGGGGCGTCTGCGCCCGACCTTCAGCGTCTTATCCGCGTCTTGTTCGTAAGGGGTGACGTTGAGCAGCATCGAGCCGCCATGGCCATCGGATGAGCGCGCCCGGCTGGACCGGTTGAAGAGCTACGGCGTGCTGGACACGCCGCCGGAGGCGTCCTTCGACCGGCTGGCCCGGCTCGGCGCTCGCCATTTCCGCATGCCCATCGTGATGGTCAATCTGGTGGACGAGACGCGGCAGTGGTCCAAGGCCGGCTATGGGCTGGATACGATGGTCATTGAGCGGCGACTGTCCTTCTGCGCCCACACCATCCTCCACGACTCGGTTCTGGTCGTGCGCGATGTGCTGGAGGACGAGCGCTTCGCCGACCATGAGTTGGTCGCCGGGCCGCCGCATCTGCGCTTCTACGCGGGGGCGCCGCTGATCACGCCGGACGGGCTGCGCATCGGAACCTTCTCCCTGCTCGATCACAAGCCCCATCCGGAGTTCAGCGCGGAGGACGAGCGGGATCTGGAGGAGTTCGCCCGCCTCGCCATGCACGAGTTGGAAACCCAGGCCGCCCATCGCGCTGCCCTGGCGGCGGAAATTCTGCTGCGGGACAAGAACGCCCTTCTGGAAAGCCTTCTGGAGAGCGTCACCGACCCGATCTTTGCCAAGGACCGCGAGCGCCGCTTCACCCTGGTCAACTCCGCGACCGCGCGCCTGTTCGGGCGGGCGCGGGAGGAGGTGGCGGGCCTGACGGACGAGGATCTGTTCCCGCCGGAGGAGGCCGCACGGCTCGATGACCTGTGCGGGCGGGTGATCGCCACCGGGCGGGAGGAGACGGTGGAGGAGGAGTTGCCCTTCCCTACGGAGGAGGGCAAACGCGTTCTGATGATCAGCGTCATGCCCCTGCGCGACGCCTGGGGCGCGGCCATCGGCGTCGTCGGGGTGGCCCGCGACATCACCGCCCGCAAGCGGGCGGAGGAGGCGCTACGGTCGAGCGAGGCACGGTTCCGCACGCTGGTGGACAACACGCCGCTGCTCATGTGGATCAACCGCTCGGACGGCACCCCTGAATACTACAATGAGGAATTGCGCGCCTACACCGGCCAGGACCCGGACTCCATGTCCGCCTGGAAGGGCTTCCATCCGGACGACCGTCCCGCCTATCTGGAACTGAGGACGCGCTCGATCGCCGCGGGCACGCCCTATCAGGGCAACGTCCGGATGCGGCGCGCCGACGGGGCGTGGCGTTGGCACCAGTGCCGCGTGGTCCCGGTGCGGGAAAAGGGCGCCATCGTCTCCTGGATCGGCACCGCGGTGGACATCCACGACATTCGGCGCGCCCAGCAGGCGGCGGAGGAGGCCGATCGCTCGAAGGGCCGCTTCCTGGCGGCGGCCAGCCATGACCTGCGCCAGCCCATGCAATCGATCCTGCTGTTCGCCGGCGCGCTGGGCCCCCATGTCACCGGCGAGGCCGGGCAGCGGGCGCTCGACCGGCTCCAGCAGGGGCTGGACACGCTGAAGGATCTGCTGGACAGCCTGCTCGACGTGTCGCGCCTCGATGCCGGGGTGGTGGCGCCGCAGATCGAGGAGTTTCCGGTCGCCGACCTGCTCGGCCCACTGTCCGCCGCCTATGCCCCGCTGGCCGAGGCCAAGGGGCTGGATTGGCGGGTCGTGCCCTTCACCGGGACGGTGCGCAGCGACCGCGTCCTGTTGGGGCGAATGCTGCGCAATCTGGTCGACAACGCCATCCGCTACACCGACCGGGGCCGCGTCATGGTCGATTGCCGGCCCCAGGGAACGCGCCTGTGCGTCGAGGTGCACGACACTGGCCAGGGTATCCCGCCCGACCAGCGGGAGCGCATCTTCGAGGAGTTCCACCAGATCGGCAACCCGGAGCGCGACCGCGACCAGGGCCTCGGCCTCGGTCTTGCCATCGTGCGCCGGCTGTCGCGGCTGCTCGACCATCCGGTGGATCTGGTGTCGCGTCCGGAGCGCGGCTCGATCTTCTCGGTCAGCGTGCCGCTGGTCCGCCACGACGCGACGCGCCTTCCGCCACCCGCCACCCGGATGGCGCGGACCGACGCCATGACGGCAACCGGGGACGGGCGGCTGGCCGTGGTCGTGGAGGACGACGCCATCGTTCTGATGGGGCTGGCGGTGATGCTCGGCGAATGGGGGTTCGAGGTGCTGACCGCCGGGAGCACAGGCGAAGCGCTGGAGCGCCTGCGCGGCGGGCGGCGGCCCGACATCGTGCTGGCCGATTACCGGTTGCGCCAGGGCCGCGTCGGCACTGAGGCTATTCTGCGCATCCGCGACCTGTTCGGCGCCGACGTGCCGGGCCTCATCGTCACCGGGGAGATCGGGCCGGAACCGCAGCGCGACGCCGCCCGGCACGGCCTCGGCCTGATGCACAAGCCGGTGACGCCGCGCCTTCTCGAAGCCGTGCTCGCACGCCATCTTGGAGCCATCGGGCCGGCTTGAGCGTTGCTATCACCAGCGGCGCCGACGGCGCCGCGCCGTGCGAAGGTTATGGAGGAGACAACAGAGTGTCATCCCTGTCGAAAGGCCTTGCCATGGTCGCCGTCGCGGCGGCGCTCGCCGGGTGCCAGTTTCCCGGCTTCCCGTCGCCGCAGCAGACGGCCACCCTGCCGCCCCCGACCGTGCCGAAGCCGCCGCCCGAGGAGCGCGGGATTTGGATCGTCGGCAGCCCGTCCATGCGGGGGGCGGTCGGCACCGCGGCCAGCCGATTCAACAGCACGCCCGACACCCAGCCGCGCCTCGTCGCCGAGGGCACCAACAGCGGATTCCGCAGCTTCTGCGCCGGGGTGGGGCTGGAGCATCCCGACATGGTGGTCTCCGACCGCCGCATCGGGGCCGAGGAGCAGAAGCGCTGCCGGGCCAAGGGCATCACCATGATGGAGTACGAGCTTGGTCCCAAACAGTTCGTCTACGTCAAGGACGCCCACATGATGACCATCCCCGGCGTGCGCGACTTCACGGACAGCTGGGGCGTGAAGGGCAAGCCGGTGCGCGGGGCCTGATCAGCGGCCTGCGGCAGCGTCGGCAGCGGCCTGCTTGCGAAAGAAATCCACCCCCATCTGGATGCTCCGCCCGATGTTGGCCGCGCGGTCCTCGAAGAAGGCGGCGGCCTCGGGCGTGCAGACCTCGGCCGTCGTCTCGCGGAACAGCTCCAGCCAGCGCTCGAAATGCGCCGGCCCGATGTCGAAGCGGACATGGGCGGGCAGGGGGCGCCCGTCGTAGCGGTGGGTCAGCAGGGCGACCGAGGACCAGAAGTCGATCATCTTCAGGAGATGCGGCTCCCAGTCGGTGATCGCCGCGCCGAAGACCGGGCCGAGCAGGGCGTCGTCGCGGATCTTGCCGTAGAAGGTGCGGACGAGGGCTTCGATCATCGCCTCGTCGATGCCGGTCTTTGCGACCCGCTCGGCGATGGTGGCGGATTGGGGGGTGGGAACTGCGGTCTGGTCCAAGGCGGTGGGGTCCCGAAAAAACATGAGGCGAACAAGACCCCGCACCATACCCGTCCCGGCGGCACACCGCCACCCGTGCAGGGCATTAAATTCCCTCTCCCCAGAGGGGAGAGGGTTATGAATGTCGAACGCGCTCTCCGCACCCTTACCGGATGATAACCACCACCAGCCGCTTCGGCCCGTGGACGCCGTAGGCCAGCGTCTGCTCAATGTCCGCTGTCTTCGACGGGCCGGAGATCAGCAAGGCGTTGGTCGGCATTCCGTCGGCCCAGCGGTTCTCGGTCATCGCCTGCCAGAAGGTGTCGTACAGCGCGTCGGCGCGCAGCAGCGCCAAGTGCATGTGCGGCACCAGCGACATCAGCCGCGGCTCCTCCGGCGTCGGCCAGACGATCAGGCTGCCGGTGTCGGCGATGGCGCCCAGCGTCGTGGTGATGCCGGCGTCGATGCCATCGAACAGCCGCTCCTTGAAAGTCTCGACCCGGTCGGCGTAGGGGATCAGCTCCGGACCGCCCGCCATCCCGGACGCCGTCCATTCGGCCGACAGGCGCGCCCCGGCCTCGGTCGCCGGACCGAACAGCAGGTTGCGGGTGCCCTGCGCCTTGAGGAAGGCCTGGACGTCGGCGGGCCAGTCGGCCTCGGTCGTCTCCAGGAACTCCGTGTGGACGGCCTCCATCATGCGCTTGATGCGCTCCAGCCGCTCCGCCCCTTCCCAGCGCTTGTTGCGCAGGACGGCGAAGTCGGACTCCGGCGGGGTCAGCGGGTGGGCGTCGCGCCCGGCGCGCAGCTTGCCCAGGATCGCGTTTCTGGACTCAGACATCGGGAATCCCCTTCTCGCGGGCGAGGGCATGGAGCGTGCGGTTGGCGAAGCGCGGCTTGGACCGCACGTTCGTCCACTCCTTCAGCAGCGGCAGGCTGGCGGGGGCGGCGTTGCCCAGCTTCGCCAGCAGCGCCGTCGCGAACTGGTAGGCGAGCGGCGAGGCGTAGGTCATCGACCAGCCCTTCCACACCATCGCCTCCGCCTTGCTGGCGTGCGAGCCGGCTCCCTTCACCGCGTCGCCGGGGTGCACGGCCTCCGACCGCAGGCGGCCCATGATCTCGACGATGGGGATCTTGACCGGACAGATCTCGACGCAGGCGTTGCACATGGTGCAGGCGTGCGGCAGCTCGCCCCGCTTCTCCAGCCCTTCGACCTGCGGCATCAGGATCGAGCCGATCGGGCCGGGGTAGGGCGCCTGATAGGCGTGGCCGCCGACCTTGGTGTAGACCGGGCAATGGTTCATGCAGGCGCCGCAGCGGATGCAGCGCAGCGTGTTGCGCAGCTCCTCGTCGGCGTAGATGCCCGACCGCCCGTTGTCGAGGATCACCAGATGGATCTCGTTCGGGCCGTCCTTCTCGCCCTCCTTGCGGGGGCTGGAGATCATGTTGACGTAGGTGGTGATCGGCTGGGCGGTGGCGGAGCGGGTCAGCAGGCTGATGACCGGCGGCACGTCCTCCAGCTTCTCGACGACCTTTTCCAGGCCCATGACGGCGATGTGGACGGGCGGCACCGTGGTGCTCATGCGCCCGTTGCCCTCGTTCTCCACCAGACAGAGCGTGCCGGTCTCCGCCACCGCCATGTTGACGCCGGAGATGCCGACGTCGGCGGTCGCGAACTTCTTGCGCAGGACGCGGCGGGCGAGGTCGGTGAGCTGGGCCACGTCCTCCGTGTATTCCGCTTCCTTGATCTTCTGCTTGAAAAGATGGGCGATCTGCTTGGTGTTCATGTGGATCGCCGGCATGATGATGTGCGAGGGCATCGCTTCATCAAGCTGGACGATGTATTCGCCGAGGTCGCTTTCCAGGCTCTCGATGCCGTGCTTTTCCAGGAAGGCGTTGAGGTGCATCTCCTCCGACACCATCGACTTGCCCTTGACCACCAGCTTCGCGTTCACGCGCTGCATGATGGAGAGGACGATGGCGTTGGCCTCGTCGGTGGTGGACGCCCAATGGACCTGGATGCCGTTGCGGGTGCAGTTGGCTTCCAGCTTTTCCAGCAGTTCCGGCAGCTTGGACAGGGCGCGCAGGCGGACCGAGGCGCCGAGCGTCCGCACCCCGTTCCATTCCGCGGTGTCGGCGAACTGCACGGCGCGCTTGGACATCAGCCCGTCCATGGCGCGGCGGAAGTTGCCGCGGAGCTGCTGGTCCTGGAGCGCGGCGCTGGAGGCCTTCGCGAAATTGATGCTCGTCTCACCCATGGGTGCGCTCCTTCAGGAACTGGGCGATGTGGACGCCGCGGACCGGCTTCTTGCCGCCTTCCAGCGCGCCGGAGATGTTCATCAGGCAGCCGCAGTCGCCGGACACCACGGCCTTGGCCCCGGTGTTCTCTATGTCCGCCACCTTGTCGCCGACCATGGCGGCGGAAATCTCCGGATGGCGCACCGCGAAGGTGCCGCCGAAGCCGCAGCATTCCTTCTCCCGCTGCAGCTCGACCAGCTCGACATTGGCGAGCTGGCGCAGCAGGGCCTTCGGCTCGTCGGTCACGCCCATTTCGCGCTGGGCGTGGCAGGAGGCGTGCCACGTGATCTTCACCGGCGGCCCCTGGTCCTCGAACTTCACCTTCAGGACCTGGACGAGGAACTGGGTCAGCTCCCACACGCGCGACGCCACCTGACGGGCGCGGGCCTCGTCCGGCTCGCCCTTGAACAGGTCGGGCCAATGCTTGCTCATCATGCCGGCGCAGGATCCCGACGGCACGACGATGGGCCAGTCGCCGGGGAAATAGTCCAACTGCGCGCGGGCGACCTTCAGTGCCTCCTCCCGGTAGCCGGAGTTGTAGGCGGGCTGGCCGCAGCAGCTCTGCCCCTGCGGGAAGACGACGCGGACGCCCTGCGCCTTCAGCAGCTCCATGCCGGCCATGCCGGCTTCCGGGTAGAACAGGTCGACCAGACAGGTGCCGAAGAAATAAACGCTGTCAGGGCGTTCGATGGCGGGCCGTTCGATGTCGGTCCGGCTTATGGTGCCGTCGTGGCTCATGATTTTCCTCCCTCCCGCCTCAGAACGCGGGTTCCGACGCGCGCGTGGAGGCCGTGGCGGAAGCCTTCGGCGTCGAGCAGGCATCGACCAGATAGACGATGGAACGGTACGGCAAGCCGGAGTGGTCCGACAGGCCGATTTCGCAGGTCCGGCTGTTCGAATAGCCGGCCTTGGCCCCGGCGGGGATGTCCTTGGACAGGTGGCGCAGGGCGTGGGCGTTCAGCTCCGGCGTGGTGAAGCCCTTGTCGCCGGCGAAGCCGCAGCAGCCAACATCCTCCGGCACCACCACCTGGGTGGCGCAGGCGGCGGCCACCGCCTTCATCTTGGCATCCAGCCCCATGCGGCGGGTGGAGCAGGTCAGGTGCAGCACCACCGGCTCCGTCTGCTTGGTGAAGGTCAGCCGATGCAACAGGTGGTCGTGGATGAACTCCACCAGATCCAGGACCTGGAGCCCGGCATCCTTCAGATGCTTCTTCAGCCGGAAAGAGCAAGGGCTGGTGTCGAGGACCACCGGGGCCGTGCCGTTGGCGCTGGCCGCCCAGATGGCGCGGACCATTTCCTCCGCCTTGGCGTCGGCCTGGGCGGCGAGGCCCTTGCTCTCCAGCGGCATGCCGCAGCACAGCGAGGACAGCTGCTCCGGATAGGCGACGCGGTAGCCGGCCTTGTGGAACAGCGCCTCCACCTTCACCGGCAGCGGGGTCTTCTCCGGATCGTTGGCGGCCGGCCCCATGCTGCGGCTGGTGCAGCTCGGCACATACACGACGGTCGGCGCGTCCGCGGACGCCTTGGCCTGGGGCAGCGGCGTGAAGTTGGTCGGTGTGGGCAGGGCGCGCGGCAGATGCGGCAGGCGCTGGCCCGTCACGTTCCGCAACCCCTCGAACAGCGAATTGGCCGTGCCGTCGCCCAGCGTCCGCTTGGCCAGATCGGCCAGCTTCAGACCGGCGCGGGCGACGCTCAGCGCCCCGGCGGTGTGGCCGGCGACGTAGCGGCCCACGCCCTGGGCCACCGCCCCGCGACGGTCGCCGCGGATCGCCTTGATGAGCAGCCCGGTCTCGATCCCCACCGGGCAGGCGGTGGAACAGAGGCCGCAGGCCGCGCAGGTATCGATGCCCTGGTAGTCGTAAGCCTCGTGCAGGGCGCCGAGCCGCGCCGCGTCCGCGCCCGTGGCCTCAAGACGCGAGATTTCGCGCCAGCCGACGATGCGCTGGCGGGGGGAGAGCGTCATCTTGTGCGACGGGCAGGTCGGCTCGCAGAAGCCGCACTCGATGCAGGTGTCCACCAGCGGGTGGGCGGCGGGCATCGCCTTCAGGTTCTTGAGATGCGCCTCGGGGTCGTCGTTCAGGATGACGCCGGGGTTCAGCAGGCCCTGCGGGTCGAGCAGCGCCTTGATCTCCTTCATCAGGCCATAGGCCTGCGGACCCCACTCCATCTCCACGAAAGGCGCCATGTTGCGGCCCGTGCCGTGCTCCGCCTTCAGCGAGCCGTCGTACTTGCGCACCACCTGATCGCACACCGCGTCCATGAAGCGGCGGTAGCGGTCCACCTCCTCGTCGGTGTCGAAGGCCTGGGTGAAGACGAAGTGCAGGTTCCCTTCCAGCGCGTGGCCGAAGATGATCGCCTCGGTGTAGCCGAATTTCAGGAACATGGCCTGAAGCTCGACCGTCGCCTCGGCCAGCCGGTCGAGCGGGTAGGCCACGTCCTCGATGATGACCGTGGTGCCGACCTTGCGCATGGCGCCGACCGCCGGGAACAGGCCCTTGCGGATCTTCCAGTAGCTTTCGCCCAGCTTGGCGTCGGTGGTGAAGGTCGGCTCGAACAGGGTCTGGGTCTGGGCGATCACCGCGCTGACCGCGGCGATGTTGGCGTCCAGCGCCGCCGCATCCTCGCCGCGGATCTCCACGAGCAGGGCGGAGGCGTCCGGCCCCAGCCCTCCGATGAAGTCCGGCATGCCCGGCTTGCCCTCGACCGAGCGCAGCGAGGCGCGGTCCATCAGCTCCACCGCCGAAACCGGAGTCGGCTTCATCAGCGCGACGGCGCGGCAGGCTTCCCCGATGTCGGGGTACATCAGCAGCGCGTTCGCCTTGTGGGCGTGCTCCGGCACCGTGTTGTAGGTGATCTCGGACAGGAAGCCGAGCGTGCCCTCCGATCCGATCATCAGGTGCTGGAGGATCTCGACGGGTTCCTCGAAATCCACCAGGGCGTTCAGGCTGTAGCCGGTGGTGTTCTTGATGCGGAACTTGTTGCGGATGCGCTCCGCCAGCTTCTCGTCGGCGCGGGTGCGGGCGGCCAGATCGGACAGGCCGGACAGCAGGGCGCCGTGGCTGACGGCGAAGGCGGCGCGGCTGGCGGCGTCGCCGGTGTCCAGCAGCGTGCCGTCGGCCAGCACCAGCCGCATGGAGGCCAGTGTGCGGTAACTGTTCTGGGCGGTGCCGCAGCACATGCCGCTGGCGTTGTTGGCCGCGATGCCGCCGATCTTGGCGGTGGCGATGGAGGCCGGGTCCGGACCGATCTTGCGCCCGAAGGGGGCCAGCTTGCGGTTCGCCTCCGCCCCGATGACGCCGGGCTGGAGGGTCACCGTCGCCGCACCCGGCGGGATGGTGCAGCCGCGCCAGCTGTCGCCCAGCAGGACCAGGACGGAATCGGTGACCGCCTGGCCTGACAGGCTGGTGCCGGCGGCGCGGAAGGTCACCGGCGTCTTCAGCTCCCGGCAGAGGTTGAGCAGCCGCACCACCTCGCCCTCGGCCTCGACGATGGCGACGATCTTCGGGATCAGGCGGTAGAAGCTGCCGTCGGTCCCGTAGGCCAGCGTGCGCAGCGGGTCGGTGACGAGGCGTTCGTCCGGCATGAACTCCCGGAGGGCCGCGTGCAGGCGGTCATAGGGCGCGGGCAGCATCGGTTCTCGGGGCCTCCGGATCTGGGACCGCGCGACGACTCCTCCGTGATCGCCGGTCCGGGTTGCGGGTGCTGGGGCGACGTTTGTTTCCGCCCGTCAGACGGACGGCTTGTTGTGTGCCACAGTCAGTAGGTCGGATAATAGATTTGCTGGGGATAATCGATTTGCTGGGTGGCCGCAATGGTAAAATGAATTGACCAAACGCAGCGCTGTGATGCTGCAATGCATAAGAAATACGGCGCACAAAGAAAGCGGCGCCACCCGACCGGATGGAAGGCCGAGCGGCGCCGTAGGGATTAAAGCTCGGCAGTGGATGACGCCCCTTCTCCCCGGGGGGAGGAGAAGGGGGTTCGGACGTCGACGCTTTACGGGATCATCCAGGGCAGGATGTAGGCCTGGATCATGGTGATGACGCCGATGATCGCGACGAAGAACAGGCTGTGCTTCACGGTGAAGCGGAACAACTCGGACTCGCGGCCGACCAGACCCACCGCGGCGCAGGCCACGGCGATCGACTGAGGGGAGATCATCTTGCCGGTGACGCCGCCGGTCGTGTTGGCCGCAACCATCAGCACGTCGGACACGCCCACCTGCTGCGCCGTGGTGGCCTGCAGGCCGCAGAACAGCGCGTTGCTCGACGTGTCGGAGCCGGTCAGGAACACGCCCAGCCAGCCCAGGATCGGCGAGAAGAACGGGAACAGGAAGCCCGTGCCGGCCAGCAGCAGCGCCAGGGTCGAGGACAGGCCCGAGTAGTTGGCGATGAAGGCGAAGGCCAGGACCATGCCGATCGAGTAGATCGGGCGCTTCAGCTCGCTGACCGTCTCGACGAAGGTCTTCACGCCGTCGGCCGGGCGCATCTTCAGCATGACCATCGTGATGATCGCGGAGATCAGGATGGCCGTGCCGGTGGCCGCCAGCAGGTCGAGCTTGTAGACGGCGTCGATGGGCTTCGGCGAGGCGACGATCGGGGCGGCCTTCAGCACCAGCTTGTCCAGCCCGGCGATCGGGAAGTACAGCACCGTGTCGGCGAGCGCGCCGCCCTTGGCGAACAGGGCCTTGAAGGGCTTCAGGCTCCAGATCGTGACGACCACGGTCAGGATCAGGAAGGGCGACCAGGCCTTGGCGATCTCACCCGCGCTGTAGCCGCGCTGGGCGTTGAACTCGCTCGACGCCATGGCGCCGACCGACTGCGGCACCGGACCCGACGCCAGCGGGGAATTGGCGAAGCGGAAGATCGCCTTCGGCTTCCAGAACTTCAGGAAGACGGTGATGCTGACGAGGCTGACCAGGGCGGAGGTGATGTCCGGCAGCTCCGGCCCGATGAAGTTGGCGGTGAAGTACTGGGTGACGGCGAAGGTGCCGCCGGCGACCAGGATGGCGGGCCAGGTCTCGCGCACACCCTTCCAGCCGTCCATGATCATGATGATCCAGAAGGGCACGAAGACGGACAGCAGCGGAAGCTGGCGGCCGGCCATGGCGCCGATCTTGAACGGGTCGAGCGAGGTGACCTGACCGGCGACGATGATCGGAATGCCCATGGCGCCGAAGGCCACCGGGGCGGTGTTGGCGATCAGGCAGAGACCGGCGGCGTAGAGCGGGTTGAAGCCCAGCCCGACCAGCAGCGCCGCGGTGATGGCGACCGGCGCGCCGAAGCCCGCAGCCCCTTCCAGGAAGGCGCCGAAGGAGAAGCCGACCATCAGCATCTGAAGCCGCTGGTCCTCGGTGATCGACACCACCGACGAGCGGATGATCTCGAACTGGCCGGTCTTGACCGTGATCTTGTAGAGGAACACGGCGGCAACGATGATCCAGGCGATGGGCCACAGGCCGTAAAGGAAGCCGTATCCGGCGGACGCCAGCGCCATGCCGACCGGCATCTTGTAGAACAGGATGGCGACGGCCAGCGAGATGGCGACGGTGATGGTGCCCGCGATGTGGCCCTTCATGCGCAGAACGGTCAGCGCGATGAAGAAGAAGATGATCGGCAACGCGGCCACAAGTGCCGAAAGCCAAAGGTTACCCGCGGGATCGTAGACTTGTGTCCAGGGCTGCATGTTTCCTACCTATGCCGCAGATTCTCGGTTCTGCGCTTTGGCCTGCGACCGTGAGTGGAGCCCGGACCCGCGCGTCTTATCCGGACGCGCGCCGCCTGTCATTCCACGGCCGATCGGTCGTGGAGATCAGTTTTTTCTTGGGTTGGGCTCCGGTCAAAATTTATGACCAAAGGCTCAGAACGGATACATTGGGTCGCAATGGTTGGCAATAGGGAAAATTCAATTTACCGTCAGCGTAGCGAGGGACTTTTTCTTGCCCGTGGTATTACCACTAGACCCATTCGATGGTGGAGCCGCCGGTAAACGGTGTCATGGATCTCGGCAGGGCTGGACGCGCGAAAGCCATGACGATATCTAACCTTCTGGATAAGGCGGGATTTCTGCGGATGCAGGGCAAGGGGCAGGGCAAGGGAATGATAAAGCCGGCCAAATTGGCGGACGCCATCGCGGATCATCTGGAGACGCTGATCCGGGAGGGCGTGCTGCGTCCGGGGGAGAAGCTGCTGCCGGAACGGGACCTGGCGCTCAAGCTGGACGTCTCGCGCCCGTCGCTGCGCGATGCCCTGGAGAAGCTGGAGGAGCGCGGGCTGCTCGTCTCCGGGCGCAACGGCACGCACATCGCACAGTTCCTGGCGCCCATCGCCGCCCCGCTGGCGGCGCTGCTGCAATCCGATCCGGACGCGCCCTTCCATTATCTTGAGTTCCGCAGCTCCATCGAGGCCGCCGCCGCCAAGCTGGCCGCGCAGCGGGCGACCGACCTCGACCGCAAGGCGATCCGCGCCCTGGCCCAGCGCATGCGCGACGCCCATGGGAAGGATGATCCGTCGGAAGAGGCCGATGTGGACGCACAGCTTCACCTCGCCTTCTACGAGGCGGCGCACAACACGGTGATGTTGCACATCATGGGCGCGCTGTCGGAGATGCTGCGCAACGACGTGTTCTACAACCGCGATCGGCTCTACACCCGGCCCGGTGTGCGCGACCTGCTGCTGGCGCAGCATCTGGCCATCGTCGACGCGGTGCTGGCCGGCGATGCCGAGGCCGCCCATGCGGCGGCGGAGGCGCACGTGATGTTCACGCTGCACACCCTGCGGGAAATCCGCGAGGACGACACGCGGCTCGAGGCCTCCCTGCGCCGCATCGGGCGCACCGACCTGATCGAAACCGCCGAACGGACCTGAGTCCCGTTCGGTCGTCCGTCATTCGGGAACCCGAGGGTCATTCTCGGTTTTACACGGCTGTAGGCCAAGGGAGGTCCAGCCGTGCCCACCGCAACGCCACTTGCCGAAACGCTGCCGTCCGTCATTCCCTATTGCGGTGCCCCGCCGGTGCCGGAGGGGTTCTGGAGCGCCTGGAACGGCGACCCGGTCCTGCTGTCCGTCTTCGCCCTGGCCGCCGTGGGATACGCGGCACTGGCAAAGCGGCATGGGGCGGGCATGGAGCGGCACCAGCCTTGGTGCTTCGCCGCCGGGTGGCTGGTGCTGTTCGCCGCCTTCGTGTCGCCGCTGTGCAACCTGACCTCCGCCCTGTTCTCGGCGCGGGTGGTCCAGCATCTTCTGACCATCCAGGTGGCGGCGCCCCTGCTGGTCCTGTCCTGGCCGATGGGCGCGGTGCGCTGGCCCAACTGGGCGCGGACCCTGGCATCACCCCTGGCCGTTCCGGAGATCGCCTGGGGGCTGTTCGGGCTGTTCCTCTGGGTGTGGCACCTGCCGGGACCCTACATGGCGGCTCTGCGCTTCGAGGCGGTGCTGTGGGGCATGCACGCCAGCCTGCTCGTCGGCGCGGTTGCCGCGTGGCGGACGGTGCTGGCCCCGGACGGTCCGGCGATGCGGGGGAGGGGCTTGCTGTCGGCCTTTGGCACCTCGGTCCATCTCGCCATCCTGGCGGCGCTGCTGATCTTCGCCCCGCAGCCGCTGTTCGTCTACCATCTGGACACGACGGCGCCCTGGGGCCTGTCCGCCCTGGCCGACCAGCAACTCGGCGGCCTCATCATGGGGGTGGTCGGGGCGGCGGTCTATGTGGCGGTCAACCTCTACGCCCTGGCGCGCTGGCTGATGGTGCCCGAGCGGCAGCGCACCTGACGTGATGCTGCCGTTGCCGCCGCAACCCTCACGGACGCGCGGACACCGACCCCGCGGTTCGCAGGCTGAGGGCGTCGTGCAGCGAGGCGGCCAGCGTGCGGGCCACGCAGTCGTAGCCGAAGTCGTTCTGATGGATGCCGTCCGGTCCCACCAGATCGTGCATGGCGGCCTGCCGGGTTTCCACCCACTGGCGCATCACCGCGTAGCGGTGGAACAGGCCGACCCCTTCCTCCGCCGCGACGCGGGCGATGCGGGCCTCCATCTCCTCGTGCCGGGGCTTCGCCAGCATGGCCGGGGCGTATTGCAGGTCCATCAGCACGACGTCCAGACCGGCGCCCTTCAGCGTCCGCACGCCGCTGCGGATCACCTGTTCCGCCGCGTCGGGATCGTCGCCGCGCAGGACGGTGTTGGCCGCAACCTGCCAGATCACCAGATCGGGAGTTTCGTCCAGCACGTCGCGCTGGAACCGCTTCAGCATGTCGGGTCCGGTCTCCCCGTTGGCGCCCTTGTTGAGGACGGTCAGGGCGAGCCCGGGGTAACGCGCGCCCAGATGCTCGGCGAGCCGCACCGGATAGCTGTGCTCCGCTTTGCTGGCTCCGGCCCCGGCGGTGGAGGAGGAGCCGATGGCGACGATGCGCAGAGGCCTGCCGGCGGCCAGCGCCCGCGCGCCGCGCGGCAGCGGAACGGCAAGGTCGGCGGTTTGCAAGGACACGGCGCAGGCCGCGGCCCTTGCCGGCTCGGGCTTGGCCGTCAAGCCGGCGAGGAAAGGGACGAGGGACAGCAGGGCGGCTGAGAGGACGGCGGCCCTCCGGCCACGGGTCCGGGGGGCGGGCGTGCCTGTCACGGAGCGGGTCTCCCGGCGCGGTCGATCATGGTGGACACGGTGTCGGCCAGGATGCGGCCGAGGCAGCGGTGAACGAACTGGTAGGCCTGCAGCTTTTCCTCCTTGGAGTCGGGGGCGAAGCCAACGCGGCCCTCCTCGAACCAATGCCGCATCATCTCGAAACGGGGGAAATGGACCACGTCGCTGTTCTGCGACACCCACTCCACATAGTCCAGGTAGGGCTGGAAGGTGATGAGCTGGGTCGTCTGGGGGCTGTACTGCATGTCCATCAGGATCACATCGGCGCCGCGCCCCTGGGCTGCCGCGATTCCGTGGCCCAGAGCCTCCCCGAAGCTGTCCGGCCCGATGTTCCGCATGGCGTCCGCCGTCCCCACCTGCCAGACCAGCAGGGAGGCGGCGGAGGAGGCCAGTTCCCGGTTCAGGATGGGCAGCATCTCCTGCGCGGTCGCCCCCGGCGCGTTGCGCACGGTCACGCTGACCTTGCGATCGGGCAACCGGGCCGCCAGCTCCTTTTCCAGCAGGGCCGGATAGGCGGTGTCGGGTCGCGCACCCGCCGAGTTCAGCACCAGGATGGGCAGCGTGCCGCCGCGCTTCAGCCGTTCCCAGGCGCGCGGCAGGGCGCCGTCGATGGTGTAGACGGTTTCGGGAACGGCGCAGGGATCGCTGGGCGTCTCCGACGCCGCCTTCGCGACGCCCATGTCGATGGTGGCGGTCAGTCCCGCGAGGACGGCCAGGGTCAAGACGGTCGCGCGCTTCATGCGCTCGGGTCCTTGGCTGGGGCCATTGGGGCTTCAGGGACCAATGGGGCGGCGGGTGCCGCGGGCGGGGCGGATGCCGATTGGCGTGGCGGCCGTCCCACGGACTGATACCAGGTCAGCACCCGCGCGGCGGCCACCATCACGGCGATTCCGGCGAGTGTGACCGAAAACTGGGCCAAAAGCGAGGCGGACCAGTGGTTCAGCACCGTCTGGCCGGCGAAGGACAGGAAGATGCCCAGGCAGAAGACCTGAAGCGACTGGCGCCCGCACAGGATCACCGGCGCCAGCGCCGGCCAGCGCAGCCACGTGCTGTCGAACCGCGCGATCTGAAGAACGACGTAGGCCAGCGCGCAGAAATGCGCGAGCCGCAACAGGTCGAGGTCGGTCTTGCTGATCGGGTAGAGGATCTCCGCCAGCCACACCGGCATCAGCGCGGCCATCGGCGCGACCTGCCAGGAGATCACCAGCAGCAACGAGGCGAACAGATACCCTCCCGCCAGCCACAGCAGCGCCGTCCGCCGCGTCGTCAGCGCGGCCGTCACCCCGGGCAACCGCTGCATGGTGGCCCCCAGCACGAACAGGAGCTGCCAGGCGAAGGGGTTGAAGAACCAGACGCCGCCGTCCGGATAGGTCGGCAGGTTCCAGTCCAGGACGCGCGCCACCGTGTAGAGCGTGACCGACCCGGCCAGCAGGACCAGCGGCCAGCGCCGCAGCACCGGCAGCACCACCGGAAGGGACAGCAGCAGCACGATGTAGAGCGGCAGGATGTCCAGGTTGGCCGGCCGGAACTTGAGCGCCAGCGCCTGCACCAGCGACACCGCGGGATCGGCGAAGAAACCGGCGATGCCCATTTCCTCGGTGAACAGGGGGTTGTCGAAGACCCGCGCGGTGTAGGCGACCTGCGCCGTGAAGGCGATGAAGAGGAAAAGATAGGCGATGTAGAGCGTCCAGCAGCGGTCCAGCACCTTGGCCGCTGCGAACCGCCAGCCGTGCTTGTCCAGTATCCGTGAATAGACCAGCGACGATGTGTAGCCGGAAATGAAGACGAACACCTCGGTCGCATCGCTGAGGCCGAAGTTGCGCATCGTCACCCAGGCGATCTGATTGCCCGGGATATGGTCCACGAAGATGAACCACAGGGCCAGCCCACGGAAAAAGTCCAATCGAAGATCGCGTACCCCGCCCGACGCCACCGCCTTGTCCCGCTCTGGTTTCGTGTGCGGTGCACCGTGGCACGGCGCCCCGGTCTTGGCAATCGGCGTCCTGCACAGGGCCACAGCGGCCGCATTTGGGCTTTACCGGCCCCGGCGAGAAGAGGGAGGAGTCGAATTTAAGCGTCGGCGTCGGCCTTGCGCACCCGCACATGGCTGTCGTGGAAGGCGGCGCCGCCGAAGGGCGCAACCGGGTCGGCGCCGGTCAGGCTGTTGATGCCGCGCCCGCCCTCGTGCGCCGCGTTGGGCCAGATAGACTCGGCGATGACCACGCCCCGCCGCACCCCGTCGAACAGCCGGGCGTGCAGGAACACCGCGCCGCGTCCATTCGTGGCCTCCACCCGGTCGCCCTCCGCGATGCCCAGCGCCGCCGCGTCGTCGGGGTGCAGCATCAGGCTCGGGCGGCGCTCCCGCCCCGCCGAGGTCGGGGTCTCGGTGAAGCTGCTGTTCAGGAAGTTGCGGGCCGGCGCGGTGACCAGCCGGAAGGGGTGCTCCTCGTCCGCCTCCTCCGTCACCGCCCAATGGTCGGGGAAGGCCGGCATGGCATCGACCGGGCCGAAGGTGGACGGCGCGGCGTAGGGCACCTTGGGCCAGTCCGGCTTCAGGCGGAACTTGCCGTCCGGCCAGCGGAAGCCCTTCACGAAATGCGCGTCCTCGAAGTCCGGCTGCACGTCGAGGAAGCGCTGGGATTCCAGCGCCTCCAGCGTGCCGTGGCCGGACGCGCGCAGCGTGGCGTCGATCAGCTCCCGCTCGGTCATGGCGAAGCCGGGGTGGGAGTCGCTGCCCAGCCGCCGCGCCAGCTCCGTGATGACGGCGTGGTTGGGCCGGCACTCGCCCGGCGGATCGACCAGCTTGGGCCCGAGCAGGATGTGCTGGTTGCCGCCCGCCTGATAGAGGTCGTCGTGCTCCAGGAACATGGTCGCGGGCAGCACGATGTCGGCCATGCGCGCCGTCTCGGTCATGAATTGCTCGTGCACGCAGACGAACAGGTCGTCGCGCGCGAAGCCCCGGCGCACGCGGGCCTGATCGGGGGCGACGGTCACCGGGTTGGTGTTCTGGATCAGCAGAGCCGTCACCGGCGGGCCGCCGGCCAGCGCCTCCGGATCGCCCTCCAGGATCGGGCCGATCCGCGACTGGTCGAGCATGCGCACGGTCGGGTCGCGCAGGTCCAGCCCCTCGATCAGCGTCTTGTTCCAGCCGTAGATGCCGCTGTTGGAATGGAAGGCGCCGCCGCCCTCGACCTGCCAAGCGCCGCTGACCACCGGGATGCAGGAGGCGGCGTGCATGTTCACCGCCCCGTTGCGCGAGCGGGTGAAGCCGTAGCCCAACCGGAAATAGCTGCGCGGCGTTTGCCCGACCAGCCGGGCGAAGGCCTCGATCTCCGCCGCCGGCAGACCGGTGATGGACTCGGCCCACTCCGGCGTCCGGCTGGCGAGATGCGCCTCCAGCCCGGCGGGGTCGTCGGCGTGGCTGGCGAGATAGACGCGGTCGGCCAGCCCGTCGCGGAACAGCACATGCATCACCGCGCAGGCCAGCGCCCCGTCGCTGCCCGGACGGATCAGCAGGGGGACGTCCGCCTGCTCCATGGTCGGGGTGCGGTAGACGTCGACCACGGCGATCTTCGCCCCGCGCTCCTTGCGGGCGCGGACCGCGTGGGTCATCACGTTGACCTGGGTGGAGACGGCGTTGGTTCCCCAGATCACCACGAGGTCGGATTTGGCCATCTCGCGCGGGTCGGCCCCGGCCAGCTTTCCGGCGCCGGCCAGCCAGCCGGCCCAGGCCGGGTTGGTGCAGATGGTGGCGAAGAAGCCCGACCAGCGCCGGGCGTGGCGCAGCCGGTTGATGCCGTCGCGCTGCACCAGCCCCATGGTGCCCGCGTAGTAGTAGGGCCACACCGTCTCCGGCCCGTGCCGGCGCTCGGCCTCCAGGAACCGGTCGGCGACGATGTCCAGCGCCTCGTCCCAGGAGATCGGCGCGAACTGGCCGGAGCCCTTGGGACCGGTGCGGCGCAGCGGCCGGGTCAGCCGGTCGGGGTGGTGCACCCGCTCGGCGTAGCGAGCAACCTTCGCGCAGATCACTCCCGCGGTGTAGCTGTTGTCGGCGGCGCCGCGGATGCGCCCGATGCGGCGCTCGTCCAGCACCTCGACCTCCAGCGCGCAGGTGGATGGGCAATCGTGCGGGCAGGCCGAAGCGTGCAGGCGGGGAGCGGTGCGGTTGGACATGGCTTTACAGATGGGTGCGGTATGGGGTCAGGGAAGGGCGGCGGTGCTGTGCAGCGTCACGCGCAGGCCGCCGTGCGACACCGACGGGCCGGAGGGCCGGAAGGGGAGGCCGGTCGCCTGGGCCAGCGACGCCTCGTTGGTGACGAGACCGACCCGCCAGCCGGAAAAGCGCGACAGCAACGTCTGCCCGAGCGCGCCGTAGAGGGCGAACAGCGGCTTCTTTTCGCCGATCCGCGCGCCGTAGGGCGGGTTGACGATGACGAGGCCCGGCGGACCCTCCGGCGGCATCAGGTCGCTGACCGCCTGCTTCTGGAAGTCCGTCAGGGCGGCGACGCCCGCGCGCTCGGCGTTGGCGCGGCTCATGGCGATGGCCCCGCCGTCGCGGTCGCTGCCGTAAAAACGGACGGCGGGCGCGGTGCGTGTGCCGCCCGCGGAGCGCATCGCCTGCCACGCCGCGTCGTTGAAGGAGGCGAGCTGTTCGAAGGCGAAGCGGCGGCTGCGTCCGGGGTGCAGGCCGGCGGCGATCTCCGCCGCCTCGATGACGAAGGTGCCGGACCCGCACATCGGATCGACCACCGGCTCGGTCCCGTCGTAGCCGCAATGGTGCAGGAACAGGGCGGCCAGCGTCTCGCGCAGCGGGGCCTTGTGGATCTCCTCCTTGTGGCCGCGCTTGTGCAGGGACTCGCCGGACGCGTCGACGCTGATGGTGCACAGGTCGTCGTCGATGCGGGCCTTGATGGACACCTCGGCCTCGGCGGAGATGGTGGCGCCCAGCTCTTCGGTAATAGCCCGCTCGATGCGCTGGGCGGTCGCCCCGGCGTGGTAGATGCGCGAGCCCTTGCAGGACGCCTCGACGCGGACCGGCACGTCGGGGCGCAGGAACTCGGCCCAGGGCACCCGGCGCGCCCGCTTGTCGAGCTGGGCGAGGTGGAAGGCGCGGAAGGAGGCGACGCGGGCCAGCACGCGGGTCGCGCCGCGCAGCTCCAGGTTCGCCCGCCAGACCTCCGGCCAGCCGCCGCGGACGGTGACGCCGCCCTTGATGGCGGTGGCGTCGCGGAAGCCCTTGGCCTTCACCTCCGCGCAGAGCACGGATTCCAGGCCCGGCGCGGTGACGATGAAGATCTCGAAATCGGTGCCGGTACGGTCGGCGGCGGCGGTGTCGCTGGTCATAACCCCTAGATATCCCGAAGCCCGGCCGCCTTCGACATCTTTCTGGCAGCCGGCCCCCTAACAACCGGCCCCCTAACAACCGGCCTTGTCGATAAGGGTGGTCAGCCGCTCGTAGCCGGCGCGGGTGAGATGCACCGGGTCCTTGTAGAGTGGGCAGGCGCCCTCCGCCGGGCAGGCGTCGCGCAGCGGGGTGTTGGCGTCAACCACGCGCAGGCCGGGACCGGCGAGGGCGCTCAGCCGCCGGTTCACATCGGCGATGCGTTCGGCGAAGATGGCGTTGCCGTCGCGCCGCGGCAGCAGGGCCAGCAGGGTGACGCAGGCGTCGGGGGCGAAGCGTTTCACGTCCATGGTGATGGCTTCGATGGAGGTGGTGATCTCCCCGGCGGAACGGTTCGGCAGATCGTTCGTCCCGATCAGGACCAGCGCGGACCTCAGCCCCATGCCCGGCCCGAAGGACTGCCGCACCCGCCACAGCAGGTTTCCCGTTGTGTCGCCCCCGGCCCCGAAATTCATCGGCTCCGCGTCGAACAGCCGGCGGGCAAGGTCGGGCGGCCAGCCGGCGATCAGGGAGTCTCCCAGCAGCATCGCCTTCGGGTCCTGCCGCCGCAGCGTTTCCATGCGCGTCGTCAGCCCGTCCGGATAGGGGGGCTGCGTGCGCGGCCCGACAGGCGTTTCGCCCTGCGCCGGGACGGCCAGGACCACCAGCAGTGTGGCGATCCCGGCCCATCCCGCTTGGGTGATCCGACTCACGCCGCCTTCGCCGGAAGAGCGACGGCCGGGACCTGCTCAGGATGCAGGGCGGGCGGCGAGAGGTCTAGAACGGCGCGCTCCCCCTCGGTCAGCGGGCGCACGGCGTTCACGATCAACGCGACGGTCAGCGGACCCTTCGTGGCGGGGGCGTCCAGCACGAGGTCGGTGGCCCGGCCGGGATGCACCTCGAACCGCTCCTCGGCCAGCGTCGTGCCGCCCTCCGTGGCGATGGAAACCGCGACGCGGAGCGGGACGGAGTCCCGAAGGGGGCAGCGCAGGGTGGCGCCGAGATGGAAGGGACCGGGCGCGTGCACACCGGTCCAGCGCAGCGTGGTGCCGGGCCGCTCCGGATCGGGGCCGTGCAGGCGGAACAGGCCCTCGTAAGGGCGGCACCAGCTGTTTCCGTTCAGCAGGTGGGCGGTTCCGGCGCGCAGGTCGCCCGTGATGGGTTTGCTCGTGTCCTGATCGGGGCCGAAGGGGAAGCGAAGCTGCACCAGCGCGTCCGGCGTGCCGATGCGCAGGGCGGCGTGGCGTTGCGCCCAGTCGTGGCAGGGGAACAGGCGCAGCGCGCCCTGGACGATGGAGAACCATGCCGCGGCGTCGATGTCGTCCGCCTGATGATAGTGGGCGAAGCGGGTGACGTAGCCGCGCATCAGGCCGGGGCGCTGCCAGTCCACATGGCCGATGCGGGTGGGATCGTCCGTCGCCTGAACCTCCAGCAGGGCGAAGTCGTCGTGGCCCGCAAGGACGGCCAGCGCGTCATGCAGCCCGTCGATGGTGGCGGGGGCGATGCCGGGGTTCGACTTCACGACGAAGATCACCCCACCCATCGCCGCCCGCGCAGTGAACTTGGCTTGGAGATACTGGATCTTTCGCGTCTCCCGGCGGTGCATCGCGCGCCGCGTCGCGTCGTCGTCACGGAAGACCAGCCGCCCGCCGCTGACGTCGGACTTCATGTCGCTGTGCCAGCCGATGCCATAGGCGGAATCCAGCACCATGCCGGTGCGCAGCGGTGACAGGTTCTCGAAGCGGTACATGCCCTCGAAGTTGGCGCGCAGCTTGGTCAGAAGCTGGTCGGGCTTCATCGACGCCCAGCGGAACAGGCTCCCCGCCTCGCAGGACAACCGGCGCAGGACGAAGCCGAATTCGCAATTGTCGCCCAGACTTTCAAACCGCAGAAGGTCGTCCGCGCCGATGCCGATGGTCATGCTGCTGTCCCGTTTCGCTGCCAAACCGTGGTTTTGGCAAGCCTAGCGCGAGCTGGTCCGGGCGCGTCAACGGGCGGTGGCGGCAGGGCCGAAAAGATCACCGCAAATTCGAGGTAATTCCTAAACCGTCCGGGTGACCTTGCGCAGATGGCGGGGCCGGTCGGGGTCGAAGCCGCGTGCCACCGCCAGCCGGGCCATGAAGGGGTAGAAGGCCTGGATCGCCGCGATGGGATCCAGCACCGGGTGCAGCGGCGGCGGCAGGGGCAAGGGCGTGTCGGCCAAGGCGAGCGCCCGCTCCTCGGCGGAGGCGACCAGCAGATGGGCGCCGGCCCGCTTCAGCGCACGGGCGGTCTGCAATACGCCGTCCAGCGTCTCGTCCCGCACCGCCACGACCAGCACGGGAAAGCCCGGCTCGATCAGCGCCATCGGACCGTGCATCACCTCCGCCGCGCTGAAGGGTTCGGCATGGGCTGCGGCGGTCTCCTTGAACTTCAGCGCCATTTCCTGCGCGATGGGATAGCTGCGGCCCCGCGCGACGATCAGCAGGCTGGACACGCCCCCCAGCACCGGCAGCGCCGCCGACCAGTCCGCAGCACCGGCTCGTTCCAGTTCGTGGGGCAGTTGCGAAAGGGCGTCGAGAAGCGCGCGGTCGTCCGTCCAGACGGCGGTCAGCCGGGCGATGGCGGCGAGACTGGCAACGAAGCTCTTGGTCGCGGCGACGCTCAACTCCGGCCCGGCGTGAAGCGGCAGGGGATGGGCGACCCGCTCCGCCAGCGGCGAGCCCTCCGCGTTGAGCAGCGCCGCCGTCAAAGCGCCGCCGGCCCGCGCCGCGTCCGCGCCGCGCAGCAGGTCGGGGCTCTGGCCCGATTGGGAGATGGCCAGGACGAAGGCATCCTTCACCCGCAGATCGGCGCCATAGGCCGTGACCACCGACGGCGCCGCCGAGGCGGTGACCAGCCCCAGCGCTGTTTCGAACAGGTAGCGGGCGTAGCCGGCGGCGTGGTCGCTGCTGCCCCGCGCGATGGTCATCGCGAAGGGCGGCGGCACGGAGCGCAGCCGGTCGGCGAGGGCGGCCACCGCTGCGGCGTCGGAGTCGAGCAGGCGCCGCACCGCCGCGGGGGCGGCTGCGGCTTCCTGCATCATCAGGGGAGCGCTGGTCATGGGTCGGCCTCCGTTCCAGGCCGATCATAACACGGTCTTCCGGCCAACCTCACGCCGGCCAACCTCACGCCGGGCCGGACGGTGCCTTCGCCAGAACGGCGGCGTCGGAGGTGTCCACGTCCTCCAACGGGGCGGGCTCGGCCTGGGGTGGTTTCCAGTTTCGCAGCCGGCTCACCATCGCGCCGGCCTGGGTCTTCCAGCGGTCGGCCTGGGCGCGCATCGATTCGCCGCCCTGGACCAGCAGGCGGCTGGGCAACGGGCCGGGCGTCTCGAAGGTGCCGATGTGAAGCGTCTCGACCGGATGCTTGCCGGCGAGGCCGCGCTTGAACTGGTAGACGCCGGGGTTGGTCTGGGCGTTCACCCCATGCAGGTCGTAGCGCAGCCCGCCGTTCGCCTTGATCCACAGCAGCGCCCGCCATTGCAGCAGATAGGCGGCGTTGACCCGCAGCCCGGCCTCCAGCGTGGCGGAGTTCTGCATCTGCCCGGTGGTGCCGAACAGCGATACGACGACCCCGGCCACCGGCCGCCCCTCGTGCATGGCGAGGAAGGCGCGCATCTTCCGCCGCGGCGGCAGCGCCTCGTTGATGCGGGTGAAGGTGCGGCTGTCGTAGGCCTTGAAGCCCTTGCGGCGCTGCGTCTCGACGAAGATGTCGTCGATGGTCTCCAGCAGTTCGGCGTGGGAGCCTTCAACGACCTCGATCCCCATCCGCTCGGCCTTGTTCAGCCCGCGCCGCCAGTGGTGGGACAGGTTGGAGCGCAGTCCCGGCTCGTCCGGCGTCAGGTCGGTGATGAAGGTGCGGTAGGGGGCCTTCTCCTCCCGGAACCGCATTCCCAGCGAGGCCAGGGCCGCCGTCACCGCCTCCCCGTCCGCCTGGGAGACATGAGGCAGCAGGCGCAGCAGCAAGCCGCGCCGATCCGTGTATTCCGCCTTCAGCGCGTGCAGCGCGGTCATCAGGGCGGCGTGGTCGGGCTCCTGGCCGCGCGGGTGCCACATCGGCCCCCACATGACCAGAGCCAGACCGCCGATGCCCGGCACGCGGCGTAGCAGCACCTGCACCGCGGCCACCGGGCGCCCGTCGCGCCGCACGACGAGGTGGCTCAACTCCCGCCCGGCGTGGGCGATGCGGCCATAATCCCAGGTCTGGAAGATGTTGGCGTCGTCGAAGCCATCGAGAATGGCGTACCAGCCGCTGCGGTCGACCCGGTCGATCTCGATGGAGGACGCGGGGCACAGGACATCGCCACCAAGCGCGTCGGTGTACATTCAGGTTTCTCCCCTGGAATTCACGGCGATCGTTTTTTGTGGAAGCGTTTGGTAACGGTTGGACGTTTGGTCACACGGTTCCGCCGGAGCGGTAGAAGGTGCTGAAGGCGGGGCGGGCCGAGAAGGCGGCCTGCGGGATGTCGAGCAGACGGCGCAGCCGGTCGCGCACCGCCGGTTCCAGGACCGCGGCGACCAGCAGGGCCACGGCGATGGACAGGGCGCCGCCCGTCACCGCGCCGGCCATGGAGGAGGCCCCGGCCTGCATCGCCAGCGCCTTGGCCGAGCCGCCGATCACCTCGTGCAGCAGGTAGAGCGGGTAGGTGGCCAACCCGACCACGCGCAGCAGGGCCAGCAGGGACGGCGGCAGCGTGGCGATTTCCGCCCGCCAGCGCGCCGAGGCGGCGATGGCGAGGAGCGACGCTCCCCAGATCAGCAGCGGGTTCATCCACAGATCGGCGAGGTTCAGCGGGACCGGCGAGCGCTCCACGAACTCCACCGACCGGGCGGTGATCTCCAGCGGCGCGGCGATCAGGGCCAGCAGGGCGGCGGCCATGCCCGTCCGGGTCAGCTTGCCGCACGACCACAGCCACAGGAAGATCCCCAGCGCGAAGAACACGCCGTGGCGCAGCAGCGTCATGTTCAGCATGCCGTACTCGAACTCCAGGAACGGCAGGTCGACGACGCCGAAGACGTGCAGGCTGTAGACGCCGAGATAGGCCGAGCTGGCGGCGGTCAGCGCCAGGGCGAACTGCGGCAGCCGGTGGAAATTCCCGCTGAACAGCAGCAGGAACACCGCGGCGTAGAAGGCGATCTCGACCGGCAGCGTCCAATAGGCCGACGCGATGTAGGGGCCGGCGGGCGCCAGCGAGAAGGAGGCGATGAAGCGCCGCGCCAGATCCGGGTCTGCACCGGGCATGAGCACAAGGGCGACGAGGCACAGGATGCAGCAGACCCAGGCCGCCGGATAGAGACGCAGCAGACGCGACCGGATGAAGGCGATCGGTGTGGCGTTGTTGGCCGAATTGGCGATGACGAAGCCCGATACCACGAAGAAGACCTGCACCCCGGCCCAGCCGGACCACATGACGTCGGCGACCGCGGGGTCGCGCCAGGTCAGGTGGAAGCCGGTGACCAGCAAAGCCGCGGCGAAGCGGACCATGTCGATCCCATAGACGTAATCGGCCCTGGACCTGTGACGGGCAGACCCGTCTCCCGGCAGAGTTTGCATGATCGGCGATTCAGGCACGATTCCTCCCTTCCTGCATGGGACGTGCCCATGTGCAGGTTCTCGACGTCTGTTGATTCCGGAAGACGAGCGCGGTGCGGCCTCAGGACGCAACTTGCGTGCTGCTGGGGAGCATACTCGTTGGGGCGCGCGGGTACAGGGGCCCGAACGGATTCAACAGGAAATCTGCGGGAGTATACTTTTCAGATGACCGGCCGTTACCGAAGCCATGGCACAAAGGGGAGGTGCGCGGCGCGAACGGTCCACCCGATCCCGGGCGTTTTACTTTGAAGGGATGCTCCGAAGAGCGAAAGGCACACGGCCCGCCCCCGGTCAGGCCGGGAACGGGCCGTGTGCTTGCCGGCTGGGCGGTTTGCCGCCAGTGCCGGACGGCCGGTGCCTTACTGGTAGTTCAGGCCGCCGTTGATGTTCAGGGTCGAGCCGGTGACGTAGCCGGCAATCTCCGACGCGAGGTAGGACACCGCGCCGCCGATCTCGTCCGGACGGCCCAGGCGCTTCATCGGAACGCTGTCGGTGATGGCCTGGCGAATGTCCTCACGGATGGCCATGACCATATCGGTGCCGATGTAGCCCGGGGCGATGGCGTTGACGGTGACGCCCTTGGTCGCCAGTTCGGCGGCCAGCGCCTTGGTGAAGCCGATCACGCCGGCCTTGGCGGCCGAGTAGTTGGTCTGGCCGGCCTGGCCCTTCACGCCGTTCACCGAGGAGATGTTGATGATACGGCCCCAGCCGCGCTCGGCCATCTTCGGCGACACCTGCTGGGTGACGTTGAACAGGCTGCTCAGGTTGGTGGCGATGACCGCATCCCACTGGGCCTTGTCCATCTTCGCGAAAAACTTGTCGCGGGTGATGCCGGCGTTGTTCACCAGGATGTCCACCGGGCCCAGGTCGGCCTCGATCTTGGCGACCATCGCCTTGCAGCTTTCGAAGTCGGAAACGTCGCCTTCCGCCACGTAGAACTTGAAGCCGAGGGCTTCCTGCTGGCCCAGCCAGGCGGCGGCCGGCTCGAAGTTCGGCAGGCAGTTCGCCGCCACGATGCAACCGTCCTTGGCCAGGGCTTGGCAGATGGCGGTGCCGAGACCGCCCATGGCACCGGTGACGAGCGCGATCTTCTGAGACATTACAATCGCTCCAGTAATAGAAACGGCCAGCTCCTGGTGAGGCAAGCCCGCTGGTGAACCGCAGAAGCAAAGGGGTTGCTTCTTGTTACGGATGCTGTCGTGCCGATGGTCCTTATGGGGGAGCCATCAACCGCGGCGGCAGGCATAACATAGAACAAGTCCGGCCCCGGGCCAATGCGCTGCAACATCGCAGATGCGAGCGGGTGCGATTTTTCACAGGAATGTCAATAAGAAATGAATTTTCAGAGCCTTACCGCACCGCACCAAGTGGTGTGACCAGTCGGATTTGGCTCAAATCCGCAGGATTCGCTCACCGGCCTTGAGCGCGAGCGGGAACAGCTTGGGCGCCACCGCCCCGAGAAGCCAGGGCCGCAGCTTCGCCAGAGCGGCCGGCGCTGTCAGCAGCACGAGCGTCGCGCCGCTGTGCGCCCATTGGCCGGCGGTCATCCGCTCGAACCCGTTCCACAGCAGGACCGCGCCGCTGCACAGCCCGGCGACGGCAGTGACGGCTTCCCCCAGCGCCTGGAGCGCGTCGATCCCCCACAGCGGGTTCGCCGAGGTGACCCGCTCCACCAGACGGCGCAGTTGAGCGGTCAGACGCGCCGCGGACGCGGCGTCGAACCGTCCATTCTCGACCGCGGCCCGGGGCAGGGCGACCAGGACGTCGCCGTCGGGCTGGATCGACACACGGACCGGAATGGTGCGCAAGCCGGCACCATTGTCGGGTGACGGCGTGGCGACCGGCACGCGCAGGCCGATCGTCCGTCCACCCTGGGCGAAGAACTGAAGAGTCAGCGCAATGCCATGCCCGCGCCGGGGAATCAGGCCGGCCTTGCCCCGGCGCAACCGCCCGACCATCTCGGTCAGGGCGTCGCGCCGCCAGGCGAAGCCATGCGGGAGGTCACTGAGGAAGCGCCGGCGCAGCGGGCTACCCCGTATCTCCCACCAGGGTGTTCACGGCTTTTCCGGCGAACCGGCCCAGAGCGTCGATCAGGAAGCTCCAATAGCGGAAGGAGACGTCCACCGCGTCCTTGTGGACGCTGATCATGACGCTGCTGCCGGCGTTGTCGCGGCCCTTCAGCAGGCGGGTGACCACGTCGCCGTCGATCTGGATCGTCGACTGCATGACCACCAGTTCGGTCCCGACGTCCCACGCCTTGCGGATGGTCACCACGTCCGCCGTCTTCAGCGCCGGCATGCGACGGACCTCCTCGGCCATGCCGCGCAGATAGCTGACGGTGTCCAGCCCGCGCCGCCGCAGCACGTCGTTGATCTGGTCGGAGTTGCGCTGGATGCGCATCAGGATCGGCGGCGCGTCGTGGTCGATCTCCGCCGCGGCGGACACCACGTCGGCGGTGGCGCCGGGCTGCCGGGCGGCGTCCAGGGTGCGGTCGGTCATCTCGCGCAGCCAACTCGCCACCTCGCGCAGGTCGTCGAAGACCTTCAGCGTGGTGCCGCGGGCGGGGTCGTTGCCCGGCAGGTCGCGGCTGAAGAAGAACGGGTCGTAGCGGTCGGGCCGGGCGGTGTCGGGTGGCGGGGCGAACGGGGCCAGCCCCCAATGGAACGTCTCCGAGATCCGGCCGGCCCAGGGGGCGAGGATCGCCGTCTCGCGGCTGCCGAAGACGTCCAACTGCTCGCACAGGAAGACATAGTATTCCTGCGCCAGATCGATCAGCGCATCCCCCGCCAGCGGCATCTTTTCCGCCGAGATGCCGGTTTTCAGCACAGTGTTGATTTCGAGCGCGAGAAGGTTGCGCGCCAGATCGACGAACTGGGACATCGGCCACCTTGCTGGGTTGGCGGGAGGGCGTCGGGGAGGTGGCTGCGGTGCGGCGACGTCCCGCCGCCCGGAAGGCGGGTCAGCCGGTGCGGCCGGAGATATGGACGGCCAGATCGCGGATCGCCTTCAGGTTGGTGCTGACGATGTCGCTGCTCTTGGTCACCTGGGCGAGGTGAAATTCGGTCAGGCTGTGGTAGGCGGTGTTGGTCGCGAAATCACGGCTGATCAGGTTCTCGATGTCGCCGGTGACCAGATTGACCTGGGTCTGGAACGCCTCGATGGTCGTGCCGGCTTTCGGACGGCAGGTGAAGCCGACCTGATTGGGATCGTCCTGGACCACGTCGATGTCGGCGATCGCAGTCACCACCGTCAGCGTCACCAGCCGGTCCAGCTTGTCCGCGATGGTGTTCAGCAGGGAGTTCGCCTTGCCCTGCTCGTTCTGGATGACGGCGGCGCCGCTCGGCGGAGGCGCGGCTGGAGCCGCGGGCGCCTGGACGGCCGGCAATTGGGCAGTGGAGGCGGACGGGTTGGCGACGGCGGTATCGGACATGATGGTACCCTTCTGGGGACGGATGGCGGAACGCTGCCAAGCATCGCGCAAGAGTCGCATTCTGTCCAATGACCGCTATCGGCGCGGAGGCGTGATAAAAAAATTCCCGTTCGCATGGCCCTTTTCGGGATTCTACTCGCGCAGCAGGGCGTCGATGGCGTCGCGCAGGTCGCGCAGCTCCCGCCGTTGGTCCTCGGCCAGCGCGTGGCCGGACGCGCGCAGGTTGTGGATCTTGTCCACATTGCTGCGCAGCGCACGCAAGGCGGGGGCCGCGGACGGGGTGGCCGGGAGGGCCGCCTTGCGCTTCTGCTTGGCGTTTCGCACGTCCTTGACGGTCAACCCGTCGCCGGCCCGCTTCCAGAGCGCGAGCTGGATCGCCTCGTCGGGCAACTCCGCCAACTCCATGAGAAGGGACACGGAGACGGTGGTCCGGTCCGGAGCCTCCTCCAGGATGCGGGCGGGCAGGCGCAGGATGCCCAGGAGGCGGGCCACATACTCCTGCGACTTGCCGATCAGGACGGCGGCCTGCTCCTGCGTCAGCCCCTTGTCGCCGATCAGTCTGGCGAGCGTCAAAGCAAGGTCGATGGGGTGCAGGTCGACGCGCTGGGCGTTCTCGATCAGGGCCAGCGCCTGAACGTCGTCGGTGTCGATGACCAGCGCCGGGATGGTATCCCGCTCCAGCGTGCGGAAGGCCCAGTAGCGCCGCTCCCCCGCCACGATCTGGAAGCGGTCGGGGGCGACCTCCCGCACGTTGATCGGCTGCAGCAGGCCCCGCTCGCCGATCGAGGCGGCCAGCGCCGCGATGTCGGCCCCGCGGGCGTTGCGCCGCGGCTGGTCGGGGTTGGGCTCCACCTGATCCAGCGGGATTTCGCGGTGACGCATCTTGCCGGACAGGCCGAACAGGGCGGCGTTGCTGCCCCCGCCGCTGCCGGTGCGGCTGAGCGCCCGCTTGAACAGGCCGGCGTTGGAGGTGTCGAGCTTACGCGCCATGGCGCATCTCCTCCCCGGCGAGAGCCAGCAGGGCGTCGGCGATCTCGCGGTAGCTTTCCGCGCCCGCGGAGTTCGGGTTGTAGGCAAGGCCGGGGCGCCCGGCCATCACGCTCTTGGAATAGTCGGCGGCCCGTTTGACCGGCGAGAAGAGGTGGAGCTGCTCCGCAGCGGCAAGCTCGCGCAGCTCCTTCATCACCGTCTCGTCCTGGAGGCGGCGCGGGCTGTACATGGTCGGCAGGATGCCGAGAATCTGCAGGCGCGGGTTCACCAGCTCGCGCACGCCGGCGATGGTCTCGAACAGCTGCGGGATGCCCATCATCGACAGCATCTCCGTCTGGGTCGGAATCAGCAGCTGGTCGGCGGCGTTCAGCACCGAGACGGTCAGTTCGCCCAGATGCGGCGGGCAGTCCAGCACCACGAAGTCGTACTGGCCGGCAAGCTGCGCGATCTTGGCGCGCAGGATCAGCGTGCCGTTGGGCTGGCGCAGCAGCTCCCGGTCGGTCGCCGCCAGCGAGATGGAGGAGGGCAGCAGATCGAAGGCGCCGTCGCAGACCGGGGTCATGAACTCCCGCATCGGGCGGCTGGCCTTCAGCGCGTGGGTCAGGGTCGCCTTGGCCAGCTCCCGCTCGTGCGGATCGACGCCCAGATGCACCGTGGCGTTGGCCTGCGGGTCGCAGTCGATCAGCAGCACGCGCCGCCCCGATTGGGCGAGCAGCCACGCGACGTTGACGCAGGTGGTCGTCTTGGCGACTCCGCCCTTCTGATTGGCGGCGCAGAACACCACCGGGGCCGCCCGCACCGCCGCGGCGGGGATGCCCACCGGCTCCGTCACGGTCTTCAGGGCGCCCGCGACGATCTGCGGGATCCGCTCCGCCCCGGTTTCCCAGCGGGAGATCTTGGCGCGGTCGTAGCGCCGGTTCAGCCGTTCGTTCAGCCAGCCGACCAGAGCCTGCTGGTTCATGCCGCGCTGTTCGCGGTAGCGGCGCAGCTCCTCGCCGCTCATCTCGTGGGCCACGGGGGCATCCCTTATTTGGGGTGATCGCACGGGCACCATGAGTCATGTTGATGGTGGTGTCAACATCCGTGCCGCACATGTGATGACGATCCGAAGCGGAGACAGAACTGCGGCCCGGAGTGGAACAAGGAGGGCGCGCTGCGGCTTTCCTGTGGTGCGAAAGGCCGCTATGGTCGCGGCCGAAAATCCTGCGCCAGGAATCGTGAGGGAAACCCAATGGACGCCGACTCCATCCGCGCCGCCTACCGGCGCTACGCGCGCTTCTACGACCCCGTCTTCGGAAACCTGCTGGCGTCCGGCCGGCACGCCGCCGTGAAGTGGATCAACCGGCGGGGCGGCTTGCGCGTTCTGGAGGTGGGTGTGGGCACAGGCATCTCCCTGTCCGACTACCGCAAGGACAACCGCGTGGTCGGCATCGACCTGTCGTCGGACATGCTGCGCGTCGCCCAGGACCGGGTTGACCGCGAGCGGCTGGAAAATGTGGAGGGGCTGCTGGAGATGGACGCTGGCACGCTGGCCTTCGCCGACGGCAGCTTCGACCTCGTCGTCGCCATGTATGTGATGACGGTGGTCCCCGACCCGCAGGGCACGATGAACGAGCTGGAGCGCGTCTGTCGGCCCGGCGGCGACATCCTGATCGTCAACCACTTCGCCGCCGACAAGCCGGGCGTTCGCCGCTCGGTGGAGAACTGGATGGCGCCCTTCTCCAAGAAGCTGGGCTGGCGGCCCGACTTTACGCTGGACACGCTGATGTCCGGCTCCCGCCTGAAGGTGGAGGAACTGCAGACCGTTCCGCCCTTCGGGCTGTTCAGCCTGCTGCACTGCCGCCGCGAGGCCGCCACGCCCGCCTGATGCCTGGTCCTTCTCCCGCCTGGGAGAAGGTTGGAATGAGGGGGCGCCGAAGGCGGCCCACTTCACTTTGCGAAGCGAGAACTTTTCTCCGCCCGGCCGGCCGTAAATCCCCCTTGCCCAACCCTCTCCCCAGAGGAGGGCTTTGCGATAGGGCCGGATTTTGGACTCTGTTTGAATATCGCGCGGCCAAGCAGGACCAGATTCCTGTTTGGCCGCGAATTTCCCGTCCCAAAGCGGCCTAATGGCGGCCGAAGTCGGGGTTTTACCCGATGCTCGGCGGCCTGCGGACGGATCTCGTCCATCAGCCCGCCCCAACGCCGGCGGCACGGCGCAGGTCGTCGGCGCAGCAGGCGAGCAGGACCTGCACGTGATTGCGCGCTTGGGTGAAAAAGCGCATACGGCGCAAGCCGTACTGCTCCTTGAGCACGGCGAACGGTCGTTCCACGGCGAAGCGGACCTGGGCAAGAAGGCGGTTGCGTCGCTTGGGCCAGGGCGAAAAGACCGGATGGTGCTTGTCAGGCCGCATCATGATGCCGTCGCGGATACCACGCTCCTTCAGCCACGCGCGGCGGACCTTGCTGCTGTAACCCTGGTCGGCCAGCACCATCGCCTCGTCCCCGCACACCAGTTGGTCGCCCAGCTCGGTATCGGTCACCGAGGCGGCGCTCACCGCCACGGTGCGGATCAGTGTGTGCGCCTGGTCGATCCCGACGTGAACGCGCAACCCCCTCACCGGCCCTTCGGGCCACCCTCTCCCCAGGGGGGAGAGGGTTAAGTTACGGCCCCCTGTCCGCCGCTACATCAGCGGCAGACCATCCTTGAACGCTGCCTTGATCTCCGCCCCGCGCGCCTCGGGATTGCGCACCTCGGCCAGCCGCAGCCAGTCGAGGAAATCGCCGTGCCGCTCGACATGGGCGGCCAGACCCAGCGTGTGCTCGCGGGCCAGGCGCTCGGCCAGTTCGCCGTCGCGCCGCTCCAACGCCCGGATGATGTCACGGTGCTCGTGCATCGACTGTTCGGCCCGGTTGTCCTGCCGGATCGACAGCTTGCGGATGGCCCGCATGTGGATGAACAGGTTGTCGGTCAGCGTTTCCAGGATGCGTGCCCGGCTGAGGCGGATGATCGCCTTGTGGAACTCGATGTTGGCGTCGGAATATTCCTGGATGTTGTCGGAGGGTGCCTGCTCCTCGAAGCTGCGGAAGATGTTCCACAGCGTGCCGATGTCCTCCTCGGTGGCGCGCTCGGCGGCGAGGCGGGTCGCCATGCTTTCCAGTGCCGCCCAGGCGATGATCATCTCGATGATCTCGGTCTTGGTCTTGCGGACGATGTAGATTCCCCGCCGCGGCTCCAGCCGCACCAGACCTTCCTGCTCCAACAGGGTCAGGGCCTCGCGGATCGGGGTCCGGCTGACGCCCAGCAAGCCGCTGAGCTGGCGTTCGTCCAGCCGGACGTCGCCGGGGTGGTCGTAGATGTCCATCTGAATGATGGCCTGCTTCAGCTTTCGGTAGACCTGGTTGCGGAAGGTGGCGCCGGAATCCAGCGGTTGGACGGACAGTTCGGGTGGCGGCATCGGGCTGCTCCTTCGATGGGGCGGATGGCCGGGAGATCACCCGACGAAGCGGTTCCGGTTGAGATGCTCCTCCACGCGCTTCACGCCGCTGACACCGCTCGCCGCGGTGTGCAGGGCGCGGCGCTGCTCCTCGCTGTCGACCATGCCCCAGAGCTGCACGACCCCGTCGTTGACGACGATGTTGATCCGATCAAGGTCCACCCAGGACTGTCCGTCCAACGCCTGCAGCAGCGCGGCGCGAATCGCCTCGTCGCCGGACGCACCGAAGCCGGCGGCACCGCGCCGGTTGCGGAGCAGACCGTGCAGCAGGTTGGCCCGGCTAATGATGCCGACCGGACGCCCATCGACCAGGACGGGCGCGCGCTTGATCCGCTTGTCCTCCATCAGGTCGGCGATCTCGGCGATCTCCGTGTCGGGCGAGACGGCCTGGACCGGGCGCGACATGACGTCGCGCGCGCAGCGCCCATGGGTCTTCAAAAAATCGGCGGCCTGCACGTTGCGGCCCACCAGCATCTCCAGCCAGCGGGCGCGCGGACGGTCGGTTCCCGTCTCCACCCGGCGCAAAAGGTCCCCCTCGCTGATGATGCCGACCGCGCGGCCATCCTGGTCCACCACCGGCAAGCCGCTGATCCGATGGGTCAAAAGCAGTTCCGCAATGTCCGGCACGGGGGTATCCAGCGCCACCGTGATGACCGGCGATGTCATGACATCCTTCGCTTGCATCTCGACGTTCCTCCCTGAACTGGCGGTGCGGAGCCTGTGTCCGGCTCCTGCTGCGTGTCTGGTATACGAAATGCTACGTTTCTTATCCCTTGCTCCCCAACGGACTTTGCGCCATCTCTGCTGCAACGCAGCATGAGTGTGGTCAGAGTCCGGAGTTCCCCATGTTGGAGAGTCTTGCCGTCGTGTTCGCTCTGGCCGGGTTGGCCGCCGTGGTGACGGAGATTTTGCGGAACGATCCGGGCCTCATCTCCGAGATCACCAGCGATGTGCGCGCCATGGCCCTGCCGAGCCGTTTTCGGGCGGTCCGGGGCGGTCGCTGCCGCGAGCCCCGTCGCCCTTCTTCCTGCTGAGAAGTTCTCAAGCCGGATCGGTTTCCGCGACGGCGCGGCGGCGGTTGATGCTGCGGGCCATCAGGAAGCCGGCCGTCATCACCCCCAGCGCCGCGACGAAGGGTGCCGTCCCGGTCAGCACCGGCAGGCTTTCCGTCATGTGGGAATGGATGCTCGGGTCGGTGAGGATGACTTCCGCCGCGATGTAGCCGAGCAGCCCCGCGCCGGCATAGACCAGGGCCGGCAGCCGTTCGATGGCCTTCAGGATCAGCGTGCTGCCGAAGACGATCAGCGGAATGCTGATGGCCAACCCGAGGATCAGCAGGACCGTGTTGCCGTGCGAGGCGGCGGCGATGGCGATGACGTTGTCCAGGCTCATCACCGCGTCGGCGATCACGATGGTGCGGACCACCCCCCACAACCCGGCGGAGGTGCCTGCATGTTCCGCCTGCTCCTCCTCCTCGGTGGGCAGCATGAGCTTGATGGCGATCCAGAACAGCAGCGCCCCGCCGATGATCTTCAGGTACGGGATGGCCAGCAGATAGGCGATGATGACGGCGAACAGCACGCGCAGCACGATGGCCGCGGCGGTGCCAAGGAAGACGCCGATCTTCTGTTGTTTCGGCGGCAGCGAGCGGCAGGCCAGCGCGATGACCAGCGCGTTGTCGCCGCTCAGCAGGATGTCGATCCAGATGATCTGGAGCAGAGCGATCATGAAATCGGACGTGTCCATCGTCCCAAACCCCCCGATGTGAGAAGAAGGCCCCCCGCCGGCCTTCCCGTCCCGGAGGCCGGCGGGGGAGTGGGTGGAGCTATGTCACGGGGATGACTATTTCACCGGGATCACCTCGGTCCCGCCGTCCTGCCGGGACTGCCGCTTGCGCAGCAGGGCGGATAGCACCGGCCAGAACAGCATGACCAGCGCCAGGGTGACGATGCTGCCGACCAGCGGGTTGGACCAGAAGATCGCCAGATCGCCCTGCGACACCAGCATGGCCTGCCGGAAGGAGCTTTCCGCCATGTCGCCCAGCACCAGGGCCAGCACCAGCGGGGCCAGCGGGTAGGACAGCTTCTTGAAGACGTAGCCGACGACGCCGAACACCAGCATCATGACGATGTCGAGGAAGGCGTTGTGCACCGTGTAGGCGCCGACCGCGCAGATCACCACGATGACCGGCGCGATGATGCTGAAGGGGATGCGCAGGATCGAGGCGAAGACCGGAACCGTGGTCAGCACCACGATCAGCCCGGCGATGTTGCCCAGATACATGCTGGCGATCAGGCCCCAGACAAACTCCTTCTGTTCGACGAACAGCAGCGGGCCGGGCTGGAGCCCCCAGATCAGCAGGCCGCCCAGCAGCACCGCCGCGGTGGGCGAGCCGGGGATGCCCAGAGTCAGCATGGGCAGCAGCGCGCTGGTGCCGGCGGCGTGGGCCGCGGTTTCCGGGGCGACCACGCCCTCCACCTCGCCGTTGCCGAAATTCTGGCGGTTCTTGGAGAAGCGCTTGGCGAGGCCGTAGCTCATGAAGGAGGCCGGGGTGGCGCCGCCGGGCGTGATGCCCATCCAGCAGCCGACGATGGAGCCGCGGATGGCGGTGACCCAGTAGCGGGGCAGGCTCTTCCAAGTCTCCCAAACGACCTTGGCGTTGATCTTGGCACTCTTGCCCTTGAAGGCCAGCCCCTCCTCCATGGTCAGGAGGATTTCGCCGATGCCGAACAGGCCGATGACCGCGATCAGGAAGTCGAAGCCGCGCAGCAGCTCCACCGACCCGAAGGTCATGCGCAGCTCGCCGGTCACGCTGTCCAGCCCGACCGCGGCCAGCGCGAATCCCAGCATCATGGCGCACAGCACCTTGAAGGGGGATTCGCTGCCCATGCCGACGAAACTGCAGAATGTCAAAAGCTGGACCGCGAAGAACTCCGCCGGGCCGAAGCGCAGGGCGAAGCCGGCGATCACCGGGGCCAGGAAGGTGATGAGCAGGACCGCCACGAACGCCCCGAAGAAGGACGAGGTGAAGGCCGCCGTCAGCGCCTCGCCCGCGTGGCCCTTCTGCGCCATGGGGTGGCCGTCGAAGGTGGTCGCCACCGACCAGGGCTCGCCCGGTATGTTGAACAGGACCGAGGTGATGGCCCCGCCGAACAACGCTCCCCAATAAATACAGGAGAGCATGATGATGGCGGAGGTCGGCGACATGCTGAAGGTCAGGGGCAGCAGAATCGCCACCCCGTTCGCCCCGCCCAGCCCCGGCAGCACGCCGATCAGGACGCCCAGCGTGATGCCGATGAACATGTAGGCGATGTTCATAGGATCGGCGAGCACGCCGAACCCGTGTATGAGTGACCCGAGCGCTTCCAAGTTTCCCTCCCTTTCCGGCATCCGCGCCCGTTCCGTTTGGAAAGGTCGCGTCTTGAGTGCGCAGGACGGGGTTCGTCCCCGCCGCATGGGCTGGTTCGTCGCGGATGCCCGCCGCTGCTTCGGTGTGCGCGGCCGTTCCCGCGGCCGCCCCGGCATTTAAAAACTGGACTGGTAAAAACTGGACCCGTCAGAACCCGAACATCGTCTCCACCGGTCCCTTGGGAAGCGGAACCAGGAACCAGATCTCGAACATCACGAAGAGGCCCGCGGGCACGAGGATGGCGACTGGCAGGATCGTCTTGAGCGGATACTTGCCCACCCAATGCATGAAGAAGGCGATGAACAGCACCGCCGACAGATAGATGCCCAGGAAGGCCGTCAGGATCACGAAGACGGCGCTGGGGACCAGCACCTTGAGAACCAGGGCGAGCTGGTGCTTCTCGACGAAGGCGGTCCGTTCGCCGCTGTGGCGCCAGAGGTTGACAGCCAGCGTGGCCAGACTGCTGACCAGCATGATCAGGCCGACATAGAAGGGGAAGTAACCGGCCTTCGGCCCGTCGGCCCCCCAGCCGTTGCCGACGCGGATGCTGTCGGCCATCACCACCAGGGCGACGAGGGCGAACAGCCCGGCGACGACGATCTCCATGGTCCGGTTCGAGACGACCGGATCACTGTTCTGCGTTTCATGCTCCATGGCTCACTCCCACGAAAACCCGAAAGGTTGGGGAGGGCGCCCGGGGCGCGATGCCCCGGGGGCCGCGCGTCGGACAGGAGGGGCTATTGCTTGGTGAAGCCCGCCTTGTCCATCAGCGTCTTATGCTGGGTTTCCGCCGCGGTCAGCCAAGTCTTGAACTCGTCGCCGGTCTTGAAGCTGACGTTGAAGGCCCCTTTCGCCATGAAGTCCTTCCATTCCTCCGTCTCGCGGACCTTCTTGAAGAGGTCCACGTAATAGGCGATCTGCTCCGGCGTGACGCCCGGCCCCATGAAGATGCCGCGCAGCATGGTGTATTCCACGTCCAGCCCGGATTCCTTGCAAGTCGGGATGCTGTTCCACGACTTGCCATCGGCCACCGGCTCCTTCAGCGGGATGCGCTCCTTGTCGAAGACGCACAAGGGCCGCAGCGCGCCGGCCCGCCATTGCGACACCGCCTCGATTGGGTTGTTGACGCTGGCGTTGATGTGGTTGCCGACGAGCTGGGCCGCCACGTCGCCGCCGCCCTTGTAGGGGACGTAGGTGAAGGTGACGCCCGCCGACTGCTCGATGGCGGCGGTGATGATCTGGTCCTCCTGCTTGGAACCGGTGCCGCCCATCTTGAAGCGGTTGGCGCCGCCCTCCTTGGCGGCCTCGACGAACTCCTTGGGCGATTTCTGCGCGGCCTCGCTGTTCACCCACAGGACGAAGTTGTCCAGCGCCAGCATTGCCACCGGGGTCATGTCCTTCCAGGAGAAGGGAACGCCGGTCGCCAGGGGCGTGGTGAACAGGTTGGACAGGGTGATGATGATCTTGTGCGGGTTGCGGTTCGACGACTTGACGTCGAGGAAGCCTTCCGCGCCGGCACCGCCCGACTTGTTGATGACGACGATGGGCTGGCCCATCAGGTTGTTCTTCTGAATGATGCCCTGGATCATCCGCGCCATCTGGTCGGCGCCGCCACCGGTTCCCGCCGGGACGACGAATTCGACCGATTTGGTCGGCTCCCAGGCGGCTTGGGCCGCGACCGGGAGCAGCAGAAGGCCGAGCGCGCCGGCCAGGGCCGTTCCGCCGGCGAGCGTTCTTCTTGGCGTGTTTTTAAAAGCGAAGGAGTCAAAAGGGGTCTTCCGCGCGCAGCGCGGGCGCTGTACGTCCTTCATGCCTCATTCCTTCCCTTTTGGGTGGCCGGGCTTCCGTCGGCACGGCTCATCATTTTTGGATTGTCTGGCGAGACGGATTGTTTGTTATCCAAACTGTCCGTGTGGCGTATGGTATGTGGCATCCCAGCTTTCTTCAACAGGAATGTCACAGGACGACCGGGCCCAATCATTGGGTGCGGCGCAAGAAGCCATCGATAATCGGCGGCTAAATTCTTGTAGTTCGCTGCAATTTCAAAAATTTACCGAAAGAGTTACATCCTTAGTGTTAACTCCTAAATTCGAGGAACTACCACTTTCGTTGGGAGAATTCCTGTGATGGATTTGGCGCACTTCAAAAACTAATTATCCTAAAATCGAACCATTTAAGGCCACACGGTGCTGGCTAGGCTCCGGTCCTGTCGAAAACGATTGAGCACACAGCAAGCGGGACGGCGCGATCCGCGCACATTCCCGCCCACCGCCACAAACGTGGCGCTGTAAAAAGGAAAGAGTGAAGACCATGGATCATATGGCCATTGAGCTTGATCATCAGAACCACGCCGACACGACCGGTTTTGTCGGTGATTCTGCTGCCGATCCGTTTCAGGCTGTTGTCGATAGCATCACCCCGGTGACCGCCGACAGCGCCGCGACGCCGGACTCAATTCTCCATCTCCAGGCACTCCAGACCACCGCACAGCCTCTGGCGCTGGCCGACGCCACGGCCGCTGCCGCCTCCACCGCCAAGATCGTCGTGAACGCTTCCGGCACCGCCGCGGGCGGCGTCTCGCCCCATTTCAAACTGCTGGTGGACGGCGCCGTGGTCGGCGAAGGCTCCGCGGGCGGTGATGCCAAGGATTTCTCCTTCGACGCCAACGTGACTGCCGATCAGGCGCACAAGATTCAGATCCAGTACGACAACGATGGCGCTGTCGATGGGCAGGACCGCAACCTGACGGTCAACGCCATCTCCATCAACGGCCACAAGGTCGCCCCGACGGATCCGTCGGTCACCTATGACAAGGGCGCGCTCGACGGCAAGGACGTCGTTCCGGGTCAGGCCAACATGTGGTGGAACGGCACGCTGGCCGTCGCCGCTCCCAAGGAGTTCTTCGCGACGACCGCCGCCGCGGCCCCGGCCGCCCCCACGGCGCCGACCTCCGGCACGTCGGACTACCCGTCCACCCCGGCCTCGCAGATCTACTACGTCGATGCGACCAACGGCAGCGACAGCAACTCCGGCCATGATGCGAACCAGGCCTGGAAGTCGCTGGACAAGGTGAACTCGACCAACTTCGCGGCCGGTTCGCTGGTCCTGTTCGAGCGTGGCGAGACTTGGCACGACAGCCTTCTGGCCTCGACCTCCGGCACCTCCGACAAGCCGATCGTCTACGGCGCCTACGGCACCGGCGCCAACCCGGTGATCGAGGCGGCCAGCGGCTCCAGCTACGCCGTCAGCCTGAACAACAAGGACAACATCACCTTCGACAGCCTGACCATGAAGGGCTCGGGCGATGCCGGCCTGCTGCTCAACGGCGGCGCCGACAACGTGAAGGTCACCAACTCGCAGATCCTGGACAACCAGGGCTCGGGCGTCGTCATCAGCGGCACGTCCCACGGGCTGCGGATCGACCATTCCACCATCGACGGCAACGGCGCCTACGGCATCGTGCATTACTCCGCCGACAACGCCGACCAGTACTTCACCAACAACACCATCAGCGACAACGGCTGGCGGACCGACGGTGTGTATTCGGGCTGGAACGGCCGCATCCTGAGCGGCGAGATCGCCGACAACACGATCTTCAACAACGGCGCCGGCGGTGGCGACGGCCGGTCGCACGGGCTGTACCACGACCACAGCCAGGCCAACAGCACGCTGAAGATCCACGGCAACGCCATCTACGACAACCCGCGCGGCGCCGGCATCCTCGCCAAGTCGAGCACCGAGATCTACGACAACACCATCTACGGCAACGCCAACGTCGGCATCTCGGTCGGCCAGAACCAGGGCACCAGCGTCACCTACAAGATCTACGGCAACGAGATCTTCAACAACAACGGCGGCATCATGGAGCACCTGAAGGGCGCCGGGTCGATCACGCTCGACGTGCACGACAACATCTTCAACAACAACAACGGCCGCTCCGCCGTGTCCATCGCCGACAGCATCAGCCAGAACGTCGCCAACAACACCATCTCCTCGGCCTCCAAGGCCAGCCCGACCGCGTAAGGACGGGGTCTCTCTCCACATTTTCGGCGACGACCGCGCCCGGCCATTCCTTGGCCGGGCGTCGGTGCGTTCGGATGCCGGCGATCACCAGTGCAGGAAGACGCCGACATCGCCCGCAACTGTCGTAGACCTCCCGCATGAAGCCGGCGAGGCTGTCCGGCCAGTCGGGCTCGACATTGTTGATCGCACGGCCGCCATCGCTGCAATAGCCGCTGGGAAAGCGCACGATCTCGATTTCGGCGTCCCCGCGCTCTGCTCCTCCTGCTTTTTCCTTTCGAGGTCCTGGGCCTCCTTCCGCCGCGCCATCTCCTGCGCTTTGGTGATTGCGTGGACATCCTTGGGCGTGAAGAGGTCGCCGCCAAGCGGGGAGATCGGAGGGGTGGAAGGACCATCTGCGGGCATGTCTCCCGGTAGAAGGCCGCTGGCCTTGTCGGTTCGGAATGCGGTTCGTCTCAGTGACGTCCTGGACGCCGCACCGCGGTCCGCATGATCCCGGTGGGATGCGCGTCATGCAGGGTGGCGCGCGGAACGGCGGCGGGCCACCCACCCGCGCACGGAAAAGCCGCCGCCGGTGTCGGCGGCGGCTGAAGCGCCTGGGAACGATGAAACGAAGTCTTGGAGTGAGAGCCGGGAGGGCGGCGGGCCGCCGTTATCCGAAGATCGCCAGCCCGATCACCGTCGCGGCGAAGGCCCCCACGGCCGAGGCCAGGGCGGCGATGATGGTGGGGGCGTGCGACTTGGCCGACTTCACCTTCAGCGCGTCGTCGAAACCGCGCAGCGTCGTGTCCATCCGGACCAGGAACACCTCCAGCCCGGCTACCCGCTCCTGCAGGCTGTGGAGCGCGTCCGACAGGGCGGCCTGCTGGGCCGAGGCGGCACCGGCTCCGGCTTGGCCGGCGGCGATGCGTTCCTGCGTCTCGCGCAGCAGCCGGGCGATGCCCTGCTGGCCGGCGGCGATTTGCTGATGGTCGCGGCGGGCGGCGTCCAGCCCGGCGCCGATGCGCACCAGATGCGGGGCGAGCGTGCGCTCCAGCAGCTTCTCCTCGGCGCTCGGCTGGGCGAAGGTGGCGATGGTGCCGGTGCTGGGCGCCACGACCACGGCGACGACGCGCGTGGGGTCGATCCCGGCCGGAATTGCGAGGTCGGCCTCGAAGGCGTGGTGCCCGTCGCCGAAATTGCCGCCGACCAGATCCTCGCGCGGGCGGTCGGCCAGCGTGCGCCCCAGGACGACGCTGCGGCCGTCCGGCATCTCGGCGCGGAACTCGACTTGCAACCGGTCGGTGGGGTAGGAGCGGTCCCAGGCCCAGCCGTAGATCCGTCCGGCCTGGACGGCGTCCACCCGGCCCTCGATGATGGACGCCGCAGGCTCCGCCGCGACGGGGGTGGAGGACATGGAGTCGGGCGTGGCGACGTCGGGCATGGCGGGCACTCGCGAGTAAGCGGAAGAAGGAACGGAAACGGGGCGCCGGCACCGGAGAACAGTCCCCGGAGCCGGCGCCCCTCTCTGTGGCAACCGCCGTCAGGCCGCCTTGCGCTGCGGGGTCTTGCGCACGGTCGGGCTGGGCATGCGGTGCGGGATGTAGTTCTCGTCCAGGAACTCCCGCATGTCGCGGTAGCGCTGATAGAAGGTGCGGTTGAACTTCTCGAACAGGCTCTGGTCCCAGTATTCCTCCAGGACGAAGGGCTTGTCGGAATAGACATCATAGCAGGGGATCGCGAAGGTCTCCGCGAACTCCGCCGTGCGGCTGTCGTAGCTGAAATAGACCGACGGCGTGCCGTTCGACAGCGCCATCAGGTTGCCGTGCAGGCGATAGCCCAGCACGAGGTCCTTCGAGCGCACGATGCTCTCATAGTCGGCGACGACGTCCGAGTACCACAGGCGCGAGCGGTACAGCTCGTCCAGCTCCTCGTCGAAGTACCAGTTCTTCAGCCAGTTGTTGTTGTGCAGCTCGTCCCAGGCCTCGGCCTTCTGCTCGTCGGTGCCCCAGAGCAGCTTCTTTTCCTCGACCTCGCCCTGCATCATCAGGACGGTGTCGAAGCGGCGGCTCATGTCCTTGACGAAGTCGCGGTGGCGGGTGAGGTAGGTCTTCACGTCCGGCGAATAGTGGCTGGATACCTCGCGGCGCATGGTGATGCCGACGTTGCGCACGCTGTCCAGGGAGGGCAGGTCGATGCGCAGCTCCGGATCGCGGTTGCGGAAGGCGGTCGGGCAGCCGACGATGCGCACGTTCTTGATGCCGAGGTCCCACAGCACTTCGGCGGTGTAGGTGCCGCGCACGCCCAGCGTCGTCGACTTGTCGGCGAACATCTGCCAGATGCGCTTGCTCTCGTCCGACAGCGTCAGCTTGCCGGTGGCCGGGGCTTGGGCGCCGACGCCGAAGGCGATGACCGGGATGCGCAGCTTGGACAGCACTTGCTCGGTGCCCTCCGGCCAGGTCATGTGGTCGTGGATGTAGTTCGACCCGCGCAGGAAGACGTAATCGTATTCGGCGTTGGCCCGGTCCACCACCTCCTGCTTGAACTCGCGGATCTCGACGACGTCGAGACGGTCGAAGGTCAGCAGTTTCAGCGAGGAATCGTAGACGAAGGCGTCGCCGATGTTGTGGTAATGATTGATACTACGCTGAATGTTCTGGTAGCTGTACCACCGCACGCAGTCATGGTCGTAGACTTCGCCGGAGGGAATCATGACTAGGATGTTAGCCAATTTAATTCTCCTGGGGTCGGGGTGGTGGAAGGTTGCAGGGTTCGGGTTTTATCTTGATGAATTTTAGCCGCCTTGGGACGGCTCAACCCGGATCATTATTCGGACCAGATCGCGATCCCTGGTCGGCTTGCAGTTTTCCTGGGCAAGCCGGGTCAGGTAGAGCCAGGCGTTTCCATCCGTGTCCTCGTAATTCCGGCTTCTGGCGTCCGGATCGAGAATGGCCGGGTAGTAGAAGGTCTCGTCCACGGCGCAATTCTTGTCGGTGAGCAGCGGCGCCGCCCAGGCGAGGCGGGGGGCGGACCAGTCGATCAGGTCGGCGGAGGTCGACACCCACACGCCGGACACCGGCTCGGACCCTTTGCGTTCTGCCCGCCGCCCGGCCATCACCGCAACGTAGAGGCCGCTCGGCGTGTGGCGGACGAGGCTGGTGACGGTGAAGGGCAGGCGGTTGGGTGGCAGCGGCGCGCAGACCGACGCCTCGGGATCGGCTTCGCCCTGCGTGTAGGGATCGCGGAAGCGGACGGTGAAGTCCCGCCCGTCCCACGCCCGCCAGGACGCCGGATCGCCAAGGTCGCGGGTGCGCATCAGACAGACGCCGCGCTTCTGCGCGCCGATGCCCTCGGCGAAGGCCATCGCGTAGTACCAGCCGTCGCGCTCGACGATGTTGCTCGGCGCGAACAGCCCGGCCCGCTTCCCCAGATCGCCGCGGAAGCGGTAGGGCACCCCGGCGACGTAGCGCGCCGGTCCGAAGCTCTGCCCGCCGTCGTGCGAGACGGTGAGGGTCAGCGCGTTCCACCAGCAGGCCATGTAGTCGCCGGTCGGGCAGAGGTCGCGGCGCTTGTGGCCGTGGTATTCGTTGTGGACCAGCCCGTAGACGGTCGTGCCGTCCAGCGTGTAGGGCGAGGTGAGCCAGCCCATGTCGTCGAACCGCGCCGGGTCGTCGCGCTTGGCCGACTGGAAGACGATGCGGCAGGCGTGGTGCAGGTCGTTCAGCGACGGACCGCTCAAGGTACGCGCGCGGGTGTGCGCAGCGAGCAGCCGGACGCTGCCGTCCGCCGCCTTCCAGGCGCGCGCCGGGGCGTCCGGCACGTCCCAGTCCTCACAGGCCTGGGTGTGGTGATCGTAGACGGTCTCCAGCCCCGCGCCCGCGGGGACGCTGACGCGGAGGTCGGTGGCCTGCGAGGGGGTGGCGAGGAGAGTTGTGAGAATGAGGGCGTATTGCCCCCACCCTCCCCACTTCGTGGGTCCCTCCCCTTCCCCGCTGGGCGGGGAGGGCCTTTAATCCCCTCCCCGCCCAGCGGGGAGGGTTAGGGTGGGGGCCCGTCTGCCGGACGTGGGGGCCCGTCGCACGAACATCCCCATCACGGCTTCTGCGCCACCGCCCGCTCGGGCATCGACACCGCGCCACCGCCCGCGTTCGCGATCAGCGCGTCGAACACGTCGGCGTGGCGGCGGGCGCATTCCGTGCGGTCGATGGGGCGGCGGATGCGCATCCGCAGACGGTCCCACAGGTCCGGCGTGGTCAGCGCCTCGGTCAGGCGGTCCACCAGATCCTCGACGCTGGCGTTGCGGAAATGCAGCCCGTCCACGCCGTGGGTGACCTTCTCGCCCATGCCGCCGATGTTGCTGGAGATGATCGGGCGGCCGTGCAGGAAGGCTTCCTGGATCACCACCGGCGAGTTCTCCCACCAGATGGAGGGCATCACCACCCAGTCCACGTCCTTCATCAGGCCGGGCAGCTCGGCGGAGCGGTAGCTGCCGTAGAAGCGCACGCGGTCGCCAGCACGTTCCACCGCCTCGTTGAACTTCTTCTGATAGGCCTCGGGCTGGCGCTCCAGGTTGCCGCCGAAGATCATCAGCGCGCCATCCTCGCCCCACGCCTTTTCGGAGACGCGGCCGATCGCCTCGACCAGCACATGGGCGCCCTTGAACTCGGTGAGCTGGCCGAAGAAGGCGAAGCGGTTGCGCTTGCCGCCGCGGGCCAGCGGGCGGGGCGGGGCGATGCCCTCGACGGTCAGGCCGTTCTCGATCATGCGGAACTTCTCGCGGGGCAAGCCCCAGTCGACGTAGCGGTCGATCAGGAAGTTCGACGGGCTGACGTAGAAGTCCGCCTGCTCCAGGAAGGTCTTCAGGAACAGCTCGCGCTTGAAGAACTGCGCCTCGCCGATGTGCGGGAAGCAGCCGGCGCAATCCGCCGGGCTGGCGCGGTAGCACAGCGTGTTGCGGCTGGTCTTCACCATCTGGCCGTGGTGGTGGCAGATGGACAGATACTCGTGGAAGGTCACCACGATCGGCACGCGGGGCAGCGCCTGCCGGATCGCCTGGATGGTCTCGATGCCCAGACCGAGGAAATGGTGGAAGTTCACCACGTCCGGCTGCAGGTCGCGGACGTAGCGGACGAAGTCCTTCTCCAGCCCCGGCAGGTTGCGGTTCGACAGCCGGAAATGGTCGTAGTCGTTGGCGTAGTAGAGGACCTCCCGCTCCTTCTGGCGCAGCGCCATCAGGGCGGAGCTGCCGTGCGGCGTGACCGGCGGGGAGGTGCGGGCCAGGTAATGGCTCTCCCAGCCCGGCAGGTCGTGCAGCCCCTGGTGCAGGTTGTAGGAGGCCACCTCCGCGCCGCCCAGCGAGAAGGCGGGATGGCCGTGGCTGATGATCAGGACGCGCTTGTTGCTCATGGTCGGGCCGATCTCGATAGGGCTGCGTGTGGTCAGGCGGCGGCGCGGGCGGACCAGATGTCCTCGAAGCTCCAGCGGTCCACCATGGCGCCGGCACGGCGCCAGCGGTCGGCGTGTGCGTCGCGCGGCTGCTCGTCCAGCGCCATCAGCGTGACGCGCGGCAGCCAGACGCAGGCCCCGCCCAGCGCGCGCAGGCGCAGGCAGAGATCCAGCCCCTTGTGGTCGGCCCCCATGTAGGAGCCCATGGTGGCCAGCGCCCGGACCAGCGCGTCCTTGGGCAGCAGCGCGCATTCCGGGGCGGCGGCGTCCACCGTCGCCGCGTCCTGCTCCTTCAGCCAGTCGCGCGGGTAGCCGGCGAAACGCCGCTCGAAGGTCTTGGCGCCGTCCGAACCCTCCACCGCCATGATGCCGGCGAAGCGGATCGAATGGTCCTCGTAGAGCAACGTCGGGCTGACCATCACCGGCCCGCCGGACTTGCGCGACACCCGCTCCAGCGCCGCCAGCCAGCCCTTTTCGGTCGGCAGGACGGAGGGGGAGAGCGTCAGCACCCGCTCGCCGCGGGCATGGGGCAGGGCGGCGGCCATCGCCTCGAACGCGTCGGTCGCGTCGGGGGCGGCGACGAAGGTGACGGCCATGCGGTAGAAGGCGGCGGCCTGACGGACGGCACCGCCCAGCCGCTCGTGCGTGCCGGCGGCGGCGACCACCAGCAGCTCGGTCTCGGCGAAGTCCGGGTCGATGGCGAGGCGGGCGATGTTGAGGTCCACGTCCTCCCGCCCGTCGGTCACCGGCAGGATCACCGAGACGCGCGGCGCCTTGACCGGGCGGCCCATCGGGTGCACGCCCGCCGACGGCGCGGCACCGGAGCGGGTGCGGGCGGTGCGCAGCATCGGCCCGACATGGCGGGCGATCAGCGTGTCGATGGACGGGCTGTCCAGATTGACCAGCGACAGCATGCGGCGCAGCGCTTCCGGAGCCGGCGGCAGGCAGCTCAGCGGCAGGAAGGCGAAGCGGTCGTCGGCCAGCTCCAGCTCGAGATGAAACTCGGCGCCCGGGGGCAGGCCCGACGGCTCGGCGGCGAAGGCGGTGAAGCCGTGCTGGTCCTGACCGGGAATCATGCGCCCGGCGAACAGGCCGTCATGCTGGAAGGCCTCCGTCACGTCGCGGCGGGCCAGCCGCGACCAGCCCTCGTCGAGCCGGACGGCGACGCCCGGCCCCTTCAGCGTGACGGCGCGGACCTGACGCGTCGGGTCGAGCAGCCAGCCGGCGACGAACAGTCCGGCCCCCGGCACGCGCAGCGCCATGTCCAGACCGATCCGCACCGGGATGTCGAGCCGCGACACCGTTTCCGCCCCGTCGTAACGCGACGCGGCGATCCGCGCCATCCGCTGGCGCGTCTCGGCGTCCTGGATGTTGCCCAGCATGTCGCGCACATGGGCGGACGCCACACCGTCGGGCAGGATGGTGCGGTGCTCGAAGATCTCCAGATGGCGCCAGCCTTCGGCGGCGCGGTAGTGGATGCGGCGGATGGCGGTGGGAAGCGGGGTCTGGTCGGTCAGAACCGCCATCACGCCCGACGCCTCCGGCGGCAGGTCCGGGCGGGAGAAGGCCCCGGCGGTGGCGCGGTAGGCGGCGGTCTCCTCGGCCTCGATCAGGATCTTTTGGGCGCCGTTGCGGAAGCTGCGCGCCCAGCCCTGGAGCATCAGGCTGCCGTCGCGGAAGCGACCGAACACCTCGGCGAAGCCGTCCGGCTGCGACACCTCTTGGGCGAGGCCCGAGAGCAGGCGCCCGATGCGGTCGGAGTCACTGTCCGCCCCGTCATTCGACGACGCGGCGAGCTGGATCGCAAAATCCAGCGCCACGGCCAGCGCGCCGGGCTGGAAGCCCTTCAGCGCCGAGACGAGGTGCGACGGGTTGGTGCGGACGTTGGACAGGCGCGGCAGGACGAGGCGTTCCCCCTTCTCGTCCGCCAGTTCGACGCGCGACGGGCGCATCTGGGCCAGCCCCGGCACGCGGATGCCGCCGAGGAACCAGCGCTCGCCCTCGGCGTCGGCCCAGGAGCGTCCGGCGTAGCGTCCCTCCACCGACCCGTCGAGATGCACGGCGCCCTGCGCGGGCAGCGCCCGGTCGATGGCGCCGAACAGGACGAGCGTGTCGTCGTCAAGAAGAATGGCCGCCGTGATGTCGGCCTTGGTGATCGGTTCCTTCATCCCGCGATGCTCCCCACAATGGAACCCTGCCCATGCCTTCCCCCCGGACCGTTGATTATGTCGTCATAGAGAATGACGTGTTTTTCGGCGGCCTCCTCGGTCGTCGGGACCGCCGGCATGTTGGAGACGAGCCGGTCCCAAAGCCCCGGTTCGGTCATCGCGCGTGTCATCACGCGCGCCAGATCCGCGGCGTCCCCCGCCCGGAAATGCAGCCCGTCCACCCCGTCGGTCACCGATTCCGCCATACCGCCGATGCCGCTGCAGATGACCGGGCGGCGGTGCTGGAAGGCTTCGCGGATGACCAGGGGGGCGTTCTCCCACCAGATCGACGGCATCACCACCCAATCGGCGGCGGCCATCAGCTCGGGCATCTCCTCGCGCCGGTAGGGGCCGTGGCGGACGGCGGTGCCGCGGGCGCCCTTGAAGCCCTGTTCGACCTTGTCCTTGAAGGCATCGGTCTGGAACGGCGCGCCGCCATGGACGGCCAGCGTCAGGTCCTGCCCCTGCTTCTCCAGCCGGGCGGCGGCGTCCAGAGCGACGGTGATTCCCTTGAAGGGGTTCAGGTTGCCGAAATAGGCGAAGGCGTTGCGCGGCGCGCCCGCGGGCAGCGGCCGGTGCGGCGCCGGACGGACCGCCGGACGCCCGTTCTCCATGACGGAGATGCTGTCCGGGTCGATGCCCCAGGCGATGTAGCGGTCGCGCAGGAAGGCGCTGGGCGCCAGGAAATGGTCGACCAGCCCGAACATCGCCTTGATATGCTTCTCGCGCAGCACGAACTGGTCGGCCGGCCGGTCGGGGAAGCAGCGGTGGCAGGCGTCGGGCGAGGCCATGCGGCACAGCGCGTGGTTTCCCGTCGTCACCATCTGCCCGTCGTTGGCGCAGATCGGGTAGTAGTCGTGCAGCGTGTAGACGATGCGCGCCCGCGGGCAGACCCGGCGGATCAGGAACAGCATCTCCACGCCCAGCAGCAGCGTGTGGTGGATGTGCACGATGTCCGGCTGGAAGGCGCGCAGCAGGTTCGATAGGTCGGGCACGATGCCGTGCAGGTCGATCTGGCTCTGGAAGAAGTGATCGAAATGCCCGGCCCACAGCACCACCTCGTCGGCGCTGCGGCCTAGCGTCTGAAGGTTGGTGCCGGGCTTGCGGTCGCGGTGGACGCCGTTGGTGCAGGCGAGGAACAGGGCCTCCGCCCCCTTGGCCTTCAGGCTGCCGAACAGCTCGTGCGCGAAAATCTCCGTGCCGCCGGGGTGGAGGCTGGGGTGGTTGTGGGCGACGACGAGGACGCGGGGCAGGCTCATCGCGCGCCCTCCTTTTCCAGAACCAGGAGATCCTGGAAGTTTTCGGCGTTGCGCTGCCCGCTCCAGTGGCCGCGCAGGACCGCGCGCGCCGGGCGCAGCCCCTGTTCCGCGAAGGTGTCGAGCAGGAAGGATTCGCTGTAGGCGACGGCGGCGTTCGGGTTGGCCTCGTCGGCGATGAACTCCGGCCCGGCGGCCTCGATGAAGGCCGGGCGGGCGGTCTTCTTCGCGATGCCGTCCCGCGCGCGGGTGTCCACCAGGAACAGGCTGAGGAAGCAGCGCCCGCCCGGCTTGAGCACGCGGGCGATCTCCGCCGCGTAGCGCACCGTCTCCGCCGTCCGCAGATGGGTGATGACGGAGGTCAGGATGACGAAGTCGTGCCCGCCGTCCGGGAAGGGCAGGCGGGTCCGCGCCGCGTCCTCCGCCCCGCCGGGGTTGTAGAGCGCGTTCGCCACGTCCAGCGTTTGGAAGCGGAACTCCGGATAGGCCGGGGTGATCGTCTCGGCGCACCAGCGGATGCCGTCCTCGACGATGTCCACGCCGTCGTAGCTGGAGTCGAGATACTGGGTCAGCGGCACGGCCATGCGCCCGATGCCGCAGCCGATCTCCAGCACGCGGTGCTTCGGCTTCAGCCCGCCGACGCGCACGAAATGGCGCAGGAATTCCGCCCCGATGGCCCGGAAATCGCCGTCGCCGATGAACACGCGGTCCGGCGGCGGCACGGGCAGGAAGCGGTTGCGGGCGATCTGCGCGCACAGCCATTCCAGTCGCGGGTCGGTGTTGCGGCGCAGGACGGCGAGGCGGCGTCCGGTGAGGATCTCGTTCATCAGGTCAGCTCCGGTTCCGGTTGGCACGCCCGAACAGGCGGGACTTGCCCGGAACGGCAACGGGAAGGGCGGTGTCCGTGGGGGCGCCCGCCGACAGGGGGCGCATCAGGCTGTCCTCCAGCGCGGGCGGCGGCGGTGGCGCGCTCCAGTCGCGGGCGGCCAGCTCCTCCATCATCGCGGCCCAGCGGCGGGCGTGGAGCCAGCCGTTGTATTCGGAGGCGACACCGCGGGTGTAGCCCTGGTGCCGGCTGATCGAGCGGCGCTCCAGATGGTACAGCTCGACCGAGGGGACGTAGCGGATGTCCAGCCCGGCCTTGCGGACGCGCAGGCAGAGGTCGGAATCCTCGTAGTCGCCGATGACGTAGTCCTCGCAGAAGCCGCCCACGGCGTCGAAGGTCTCGCGGGTCATCATCAGGCAGGCGCCGGTCACGCCGGGCACGCTGCGCTCCCGCCGGGCGGGCAGGAAGTCGCGCGGCAGGCCCTTGAAGAAGTGATGGTTATACCAGCGCCCGCGGACGTCGCGGTCGAAGTAGAGGCCGGCGTGCTGCAGGCTGTCATCGTCGAACAGCAGCTTCGGCCCGACCGCCCCGGTCCCCGGCGCGCGCTCCAGCGCGGCGAGCAGGGCGGGCAGCCAGCCGGGCTGGTCGGGGATCACGTCGGAGTTCAGGAACAGCAGCGTCCGCCCGGTGGAGGCCGCGACGCCCGTGTTGTTGGCCGTCGAGTAACCGTAATTGGCCGGCTGCACCAGCACCCGCATCGGCAGACCGTAGAGCGCGTGGAAGCCGTGCAGCATGTGCACCAGCTCGTCGCGCTGCTCCGGGCTGTCGAGCACGAAGATCAGCTCCGCCCCGGCCATGCCGGGATCGGTGGCGAAGCTGGAGAGCTGGAAGCGCAGGAACTCCAGCGCCTTGTAGAGCGGGATGATGACCGAGACGGCGGGCGTCTCCGGACCGCGCCCGAAACTGACCGTCTCCGGCTCGCCGCGGCTCGCCATGTGGGCGGCGTGGAGCGGTGCCACGGCCGGGGCGATCACCGTTTCCAGAACCAGCGGAGTCGCGTGCTGCGGCGGCAGGCTGCCGAGCACCGCGGCGCGGGCGTCGGCGGGCGACAGCGGGCGCAGCGGCGGCACCAGCCGGATCGACCCGCCGGAGCCGAGGCGAAGCTCCGCATGGACCTGAAGCGCCGCGGCGGGCTCGGGCGCGCCGGGCAGATAGGCAACGAAGCCGCTGCGGTCGGTGGACGGGGCGGTGCCGAACAGCTTCGCCACGTCCTCGCGCGGGAAGCGGTGCTCCAGCACCTCCAGCCGGCGCTCGCCGCCGAAGGGCGTGTGCACGGTGAGGCCGCCGGACAGGCCATGCGGGTCGTGCACCCAGCCGGCCAGGAACAGCCCGCCGTCACCGGTCGGAACGGCGAGGTCGAGGGCGGCGCCGATGGAGCGCTTGGCGTCGGCGACCTGCCGCTTGGGCAGCGGGGCGAGCACCTGGAGTTCGCGCACCGCCGCCGCCGCCGTGGCATCCGACCGCCCGCGTTGGGCAAGCGCGTTCAGAATGTACTGACGCAGCTCCAGCGGCGTGTCGCGGCGCGTGGACAGGCGTTCGGTCAGGCTCGGCAGGTTGGGCGCCACGGCCGAGAAGGCGCGGCAGGCCAGCCCGTTGCGGCCCAGCACCACCAGCAGGTTGCCCGGCGCGCACAGTGCCTTGTCCACCAGCAGCGACATGGCCGTGCGCCCGCGCCGGTCCAGCGCGGAGCCGATGCAGACGTCAAAGGGGGAGGGGCCGACAGCGCCGGCGGTGAGGATGACCGCCCCCGTCACCTCGCCGAAGCCCGACGACAGCGACCCGCCGCAGAGCAGAAGCTCGTCGGTCGCCAGGGCGCGGGCGATGATCGGGGAGGGGGTGGGCGACAGCTCCAGCACCATGCGGCGGCAGACCGCGGCGAAGCCGGCGTCGCTGCGCAGCGCCGGGGTGGAGCGCGCGAAATCGAAGAGGAAACGGACCACGCGCAGCCGCGAGGGCGCGTCGAGGCTGCCGAGCAGGAAGGCGGGGTCGGGGTCGGGAACCTGCGGTTCGGCCAGAACCTCCGCGACGACGCGGCTCTGGGCCACGAAACGGACGGGCGCACCGGAAACCCGGGGCGCCCGCAGGATCGACAGCACCCGCTGCCCACCCCAGCTCGTCCGGACGGACAAGGTGGTGTAGGGCGGCCGGACCTCCTCGCCGTCGAGGGTGGGAACGACCCGGCCGGAAGGCTCCGGTCCGTCGCTCTCCCACGAGGCGAGCACGAAGTCGTCGCCGAGCGCATGGAGCTGGGCGGACGCGATGGAGGCGGAGGCCGGCAGGACGGCGAGCACGGTCATGCGTTCCTTAGCCGGACCCATCGGCGGCGTGGATTCAGCACGCCGCCGGTCCGGTACCTGAGTGGGTTACGGCTTTAGTGAATGACGAAGAAGTCGTTCGGGTTGTTGTGAACTTCGTCGGCCGAAACGCCCTTCAGCATGATGCTGTCGCCGTTGCCGAGATCGATCATGGCGTTGCCGCCCATGTCGGTGACGCGGGCCGCCAGATCGGAGGCGTCGTTGATCTCCAGACCGTTGATGTTGCGCTCGATCTGCAGAACGTCCTCGCCCGCGCGGAAATCGAGAACCACGTCCTGGCCGCCGCCGCCGGAGAAGACGAAGATGTCGTTGCCGGCGCCGCCGACGAGGATGTCGTTGCCGGCACCGCCGTCCAGGATGTCGTTGCCGTCGCCGCCGGACAGGAAGTCGTCGCCCTCGCCACCCTTCAGGATGTCGTCGCCGGTGCCGCCCATCAGGATGTCGTTGCCGGCGCCGCCGTCCAGGTAATCGTTGTGGCCGCCGCCCGTCAGGACGTCATCGCCGTTGCCGCCCTTCAGAATGTCGGCGCCGTCGCCGCCGTTCAGGACGTCATCGCCGTTGCCGCCGTCGAGGATGTCGTTGCCGCGGCCGCCGATCAGCACGTCGTCGCCGTTGCCGCCGGACAGGTAATCGTCGCCGTCCCCGCCATCCAGCGTGTCGTTGCCGTTGCCGCCGTCGAGGACGTCGGCCCCGCTGCCGCCGCTCAGGACGTCGTCACCGTTCCCGCCGAACAGGGCGTCGCGCCCGTCGCCGCCCAGGATCGTGTCGGCGCCGTTGCCACCCATCAGGATGTCGTCACCGTTGCCGCCGTTGATGAAGTCGCTGCCGTTGGTGCCGGTGATGATGTCGTCATAGTTGCCGCCAGGAAGGGTGGCCATGAATCATACTCCTTAACGATGGGATTCGGTGGGGTGGGTGATTTCCTACCCCGAAATGGCGAGGTACCCCTAAGCCTTTACCCAAATACCGTTCGGCAGGGCTGTGACAAAACTAAGGTCAAACCCAGGCAAATCTTGAGTTCGTAGAGTCAAAACACAATAATCGTCAACGTTCATTACGTCATTGCTGTCACCTTGGCTTCAAATCCCTTCGAAAATCTAAACATCTAATTTTGTACGTCGCGGCAGATCGGCGTTTTTACGGCCTCCTTCAAAGACAAAGGCTCATAATTAGCAAAAGAATCAGAATTGTTCGCCTGTAATACTTTTAAAGACGCCAGGAGAGAGTTTTTGCTGAAATTCGACAGAATGTCTTGAGTTGACCCTTAAGTCCTATGCGCTTGGCTTAGGATTATGCCATTGATCATTGCACTTCGGAGATGCCGCCGACGCTGCATCGCATTCAAAACCCCGGATTTTTAAAAATCCGGCGAGAAGGACAAGCGATTTTAAAAGCCGAAATTTGAAAGCGGGGGCGGAGCGGTGTGGTCCGCTTGGGAGCGCGCGGCGCTCGAAAGGCGCTCCACTCGACGACCCGAACGGGCATTGCCCGAGGCCCGAGCCGTTCCGGCGACGCACCGATGTCGGGCCGAAAGCCGCCGGATGGCTGTGGGCAACGCCTTCGAAGGGACGAAGATTTTTATCTTGCGCCTGTGTCGGATCAGGCTTTTCCGGCCTCCGCGGCGTCCAGCGCGACCCGCGCCAGCTGCATCAGCTTGTCGTCGACCGCCGCCCGGTCATAGCCGGGGCTGTCGGCCAGCGAATCGCGCAGGCGCATGGCGATGAACTCGCCGGTGTGGTGCTTGTCGTAGAGATGGACGTCGCCGATGGCGTCGGCGACGCGCTTCAGGGTGTTCCGGTCCCACTGTGTGGTCATGCTCGCACGCTCCTTTTCCTGCCTGCTGGGCAACAGGGGAGCGTGCGAAATGATCCGGTGCGGCGGCGAGGTCAGTTCTCGCGGAAGGCGCGGTTCATGCCGTCGGTCAGCGGCGTCAGGAAATACTCGATGGCCTTGCGGGTGTGCCCATGGATCATCACCTCGGTCGGCATGCCGGGGTGCAGGTCCACGTTCGGCAGGGCCTTCAGCGCCGCGGCGTCCAGGCTGATCCGGGCGAGGAAATAGGCCTGCCCGGTGCGCTCGTCCTCAAGCTGGTCGGCGGAGAGGGTGAGGACCTTCCCCTGCACCGGCGGAACCAGCCGCTGGCGGTAGCCGACCAGCCGCACCATGGCGCTGCCGCCCACGTCGATGTTCTGCACGTCGGCGGGGGCGACGCGGGCCTCGACGATCAGCCCGTCGTCCTGCGGAACGATGTCGAGGATGCCCTGGCCCGCCGGGATGACGCCGCCCGGCGTGTAGAAGCGCAGGTTGGTGACCCGGCCCGCCTGGGGGGATACGAGTTCCTGGCGCTTCAGCACGTCGCCGGCGCTGCGCAGCCGCTCCGACAGGTCGGAGACGGTGGCTTGGACGGTTTGAAGCTCGTTCCCGACCTCAGACCGGCGGGTGTTGCCGAGGTTGATGATCTCAAGCTCCGCCGCAGCGATGCCCTGCTCGGCTTTCGACTTGTCGGCCTGGATCTCGCCCAGCCGGCCCTTGGTGTCGGCGACGTTGCGCTGAAGCTCCAGCATGCGAGGCTTGCGCTCGTAGCCCTTGGCGAGCAGCGTCTCGACGATCCGCAGCTCGTCCTGGGTGTAGCGCAGCCGGTCGTTGGCGGCCACGCGCTGCGAATCGAGCGCCACCAGCTCGTCGCGGAGCTGGCCGATGCGCTTGCGCTGGATGGAGATCTGTCCCTGATAGGCGTCGCGCCGCGATTCGAACAGGCGCTGTTCGGCGGCGAGCGCTTCGGCGGCGACGGAGCTGGTCTTGGAGGCGGCCACCAGCTCGTCGGCGTAGACCGGGGCCTTTGCGTCGGTCTGCTCGGCGCGCAGCCGGGCGAGTCGGGCCAGCGAGGTCCAGTACTGCCCATGAAGCTGGGCGACCACCGCGCCGCTCTGCGTGGTGTCGAGCCGCAGCAGGACCTGCCCGGCCGTGACCATGTCGCCGTCCTTGACCAGCAGTTCGCTGAGGATGCCGCCCTCCAGGTGGGAGACGGTCTTGCGGTGGCTTTCCACCATGATGGTGCCAGGGGCGATGGCCGCGCTGTCCAGGCTGGCGGTGAAGGCCCATCCGAAGAAGCCGCCGAAGCCGACGGCGACGGCCAGCGCCCCCGCCAGCGCGGTGCCGCGCAGCGTCGGTTCGTGCGGCGTCACGTCGATGACCGGCGCCCAAGCGGGGGTGAGGGAGGCTGGCGCGTTCGCCGGCTGGGAAAGCGTCGTGTCGGTCATGCGGATTCTCCCGTCCGGACCAGCCGGGCCACCTTCACGGCGCCGCCGGGCTGGACCATCTTCAGCACGTCGGTGCGTTCGCCGAAATGCTCGACCATGCCGTCCTTGAGGACGAGCAGCTTGTCGGCGACCGACACGATGGAGGGGCGGTGGGCGACCATCACGATGGTGGCGCCGTCGCGCCGCGCGTGGTTGATCGCGGTCAGCAGCGCCTGTTCGCCCTCATGGTCGAGGTTGGAGTTGGGCTCGTCCAGCACGATCAGGCGGGGCTTGCCGAACAGCGCGCGGGCCAGCGCGATGCGCTGCCGCTGGCCGCCGGACAGGGCGAAGGCGTTCTCGCCGACCGGCGTGTCGTAGCCGAAGGGCAGGCGCCCGATCATGTCGTGGACTCCGGCCAGCCGGGCGGCGCGCACGATCTCCGCCGGGTCGGCCTGGGCCATGCGGGAAATGTTCTCGCCGATGGTGCCGTCGAGCAGCGCCACCGACTGAGGGACGTAGCCGACATACTGGCCGAAGCTCTCGCGCTCCCACAGGAAGGTGCTGGTGCCGTCCAGGTAGATGCCCCCGGCGGTGGGCTCCCAGATGCCGACCAGCAGGCGGGCGAGGGTCGATTTGCCGGCGCCCGACGGGCCGATGATCCCCAGCACCTCCCCCGGCTCCAGCGCGAAGGAGACGCCGCGCAGCACCGGGCGCTGCAGGCCCTTCGGCACATGGCTGACGCGGTCGACGGTCAGGCGCCCGTCGGGGCGGGGCAGCGGCATGGTGCTGCGCCGCGCGCCCTCGCCGTTCAGAAGCTCGCGGATGCGCTTGTGGGCGGTCTGGGCGACGATCCACTGCCGCCAGTTCTCCACCAGATGCTCGAAGGGCTGAAGCAGGCGGGCCATGATGATGCCGGTGGCGATCATGCTGCCCGGTGACGCCTCGTTCCGGATGACCAGGGCGGCACCAGCGGAGATCGTGGCGATCTGCAGAATCAGGCGCAGCGAGCGGGAGGCCGAGGCCATGCCGCGCGACAGCACAACGCCGCGGTCGATCAGCGAGGCGGAGCCGATCTGCGCCATCTGCCAGCGCCGGGCCAGCGGCGGCAGCATGCCCATGGCCTCGATGGCCTCGGCGTGGCGGACGGTGCTGGCGACGTCGGCGAAGACCTTGGCCGACGCCTCGTTCGCCTCGGCGATGGGGCGGCGGGTCAGCGCGTCGGTCAGCGCGTTCATGGTCAGCAGCAGCAGCGCCGACCCCACCGCGATCCAGCCGTAGATCGGGTGCAGGATGAACAGGATGACCAGGAAGATCGGCGTCCACAGCAGGTCCAGCGGCACCACCACGGCGTTGCTGGTCATGAAGTTCCGCAGGTCGTTCAGGTCGCGCATCGTCTGGCCGGCGTTGCGCGTCCCGCCGCCCAGCGCGTCCACGATGGCCGCCTGCAGCGCCGGCACGTTGAAGCGGTGCGCGATCACCGCCCCACAGACCAGGAAGGCGCGCGCCCGGATGAAGTCCAGCACGCCGTACAGCACCAACCCGCCCACGGAGATCACCGCGAGCATGGTCAACGTCTCCAGGCTGCGGCTGCTCATCACGCGGTCGTAGACCTGCATCGTGTAGAGCGGCACCACCAGCATCAGGATGTTGACGAAGAAAGTGAGGGCGCCAGCCAGCAGCAGGCCGCGTCCAATCTTCCGGTAGGCTTGGGTCAGCAGGGTCCGATCCGTACCGCTCATGCCGATTCCTTTTCTTGTGTCCCGCGTTCCGGAGTCCCGCGTTCTCAGGTTTTGGGGCGGGCCATGAAGCCGGTCATGCAAAGGGTTTCATGGTTAACGAAGTGTTGAGATGCGGCCGCGTCGCATGAACTCCTTTTGAGACGAAGTCCGGACAAAGGCCGCCCATTGCGGGAAGACTGGTCCCGCGCCATTTCCGCTTACGTCCGACGCTGCGCTGCGGCGTGTGACAACTTTGAGCCCTTACCCCGTCCGACAACGATCGAAAGGGGTATTTGCAGCGCTGTAAAATGTTGTTCCAAAACACTTTTCCGATCACACGCCACGCCTTGCGCGGCGCCCATGTCTCTTTTTCGTCAACTGGCCTTCCGTCTGAATTGACGGCATGGTGCATCGCGGAACTCTTGCACTTGCCACCGGGGGATGTACGATCCTTTGATGCCGGCGGGTGCCTGGACTGACGAATATTTCTCAAATCCAAGGAATATTTACGATGAACACGCCCCAGACCGTACTCGTGACCGGCGGTGCCGGCTATGTCGGCAGTCACTGTGTGGCCGAACTGCTCGACCGCGGCTTCCGGGTCGTCGTGCTCGACAACCTGCGCCAGGGCCACCGCGCCGCCGTGCCGTCCGACGCCGCCTTCGTGGAGGCCGACCTTGCCGACATGGACGCGCTGACCCGCGTCTTCGCCGAATGGCGCTTCGACGCGGTGTTCCATTTCGCCGCCCTGTCGCTGGTCGGTGAATCGATGCGCGACCCGCATCTCTATCTGCACGGCAACACCGTCAACTCGCTGAACCTGATCCGCACGGCGACCACGGCCGGCGTGCGCAAGATGGTCTTCTCCTCGACCGCCAACCTGTTCGGCACGCCGGAGCGCCAGCCGATCGACGAGGAGACCACCATCGACCCCGGCAGCCCATACGGCGAATCCAAGTTCTTCATCGAGCGTGCGCTGCACTGGGCGGACCGCTGCCACGGCCTGCGCTCCGCCTGCCTGCGCTACTTCAACGCCGCCGGCGCGCATCCGAACGGTATCATTGGCGAGGATCATCACCCGGAAACCCACCTGATCCCGCTGGTGCTCGACGCGGCCAGCGGCCGGCGCTCGCACATCGAGATTTTTGGCAACGACTACCCGACGCCGGACGGCACCTGCGTGCGCGACTACATCCATGTCTGCGACCTCGCCGACGCGCATCTGCGGGTGCTGCCGGCGCTGGAGACGCGGAGCGTCCACTTCAACCTGGGCAACGGCACGGGCTACAGCGTCCGCGAGGTGATCGAGGCGACGGAGCGGGTTACCGGCCTGACGGTCCCGGTGAAGGTCGGACCGCGCCGCGCCGGCGATCCGGCGGTGCTGATCGCCTCGTCGGAGCGCATCCGGGGGGAACTGGGCTGGACCCCGCGCTTCCCCGATCTGGACAGCATCATCGGCAGCGCGTGGGAATGGCGCCGCCGCCATCCGGGCGGCTACCGCGGCCCGGCCGTGGCGCAGGCCGCCGAGTGACGGAGAGACGAGGGATGAGCACGCAGCGCCGGGCGGGCGCCGAATCCAAGCCGGCCGAAGCCAAACCGGACGCCATCGATGCGGCGGAACTGGCCGAGTATCACGGGCTCGCCCGGCTGATCGAGCGGATGCACCGCCGATTCCTCGACGTCGTGCGGGCCGGCCTGTTGCGGCAGGGGATCGACGACATCGGGCCGGTTCAGGCGCTGATGGTCATGTTGATCGGCGACGACGAGCCGTCGGTCCGCGACCTGATGGAGCGCGGCTATTATCTGGGGTCCAACGCCTCCTACAGCCTGAAGATCCTAGTGGAGGCCGGCTACATCGACCGCGGCGCCAGCCAGCGCGACCGCCGCACGGCCCGCCTGCGCCTGACCGACAAGGGGCGGACGCTGCGCGACGATCTGTTCAAGCTGGAGCAGGTGCAGGCCACCGCGCTGGTCCGCAACGAGGCGGAGGCGTTCGACCTGAAGGCCGCCTACCGCACGCTGCGCCGGCTCGACCGCATCTGGGGCGACATGGTCCGCTACGCCGGCCAGGGCCTCGATTGAGTGGCTCGATTGAACCGTCCTATGCATCTTTCATCCGCAGGCATCCGCACATGACCGACTCATCCCTGTCCATCCGCGATGTCGAGCGCCTGCTCGAATCCTCGTCGGCGGAGGCCCGCATCGACACGATGCAGAAGCTGGCCGGCGATCTGGAGAAAGGCGGGCTGACCGACGCCGAGCGGTCGCTGGCTTTGGAGGTCATGCACTGCTTCGCCGCCGACGCCCAGGTCGCGGTGCGCGAGGCGGTGGCTTGGCAGATCCGCAACAACGCCATGCTGACGGCGGAACTGGCGGAGCGGCTGGTGAAGGACGTGGCCCGCGTGGCTTTCCCGATCCTGCGCGACGCCGGAAGCCTCAGCGACGAGCTGCTGCTCGACGTGCTGGCGGACCCCGACGCCGGCAAGCACATGGCCGTCGCCAACCGTCACACCGTGTCGGCGCGGGTGGCCGGGGCTGTCGTCGAGACCGGCAACGTCGCGGTGGTGACCGCGCTGCTGCGCAACCCCGGCGCCGAGTTGGCGGAACCGGCGCTGCATCGGGCCTTGGACCGCTTCGGCCGGGTGCGCATGGTCAGCGAGGCCGCAGCGACCCGCCCCGGCCTGCCGCTGGCCGTGGTGGAGCGGCTGGTCGCCTTCGTGTCCGACGCGATACGCGCCACGCTGGCCCACACACACGGCCTGTCCAAGGATCTGGTGGACCGGCTGGCCAGCCGCGGGCGCGAGTCGGCGACGCTGCGGCTGCTGCGCCCGGCGCTGCGCGGCGAAGAGGATGTGGAGGCGGTGGCCCGCTGGCTGCACGCCAACGGGCGCTTCACCGCGGCGCTGCTGTTCCGTGTGCTGTGCGCGGGCGACGTGGCGCTGTTCGCGGCGGGGCTGGGGGCGAAGGCCGGCATTCCGGCGGAGAACGCCCGCAAGCTGGCCTGGGACGACGGAGCGCTCGGGCTGCGGGCGGTGCTGAAGAAGGCATCGGTCGCGCCGGTCCTGGTGCCGCCCTTCCAGGTGGCGATCGCCACCGCCAAGCGCATGGGCTACGAGGGCAGCGACAACCGTCGCGACGATTACCAGGCGGAGGTCATGGCCGACCTGTTCGCCGCCCTGACCCCGACGAACGAGTGGGTGGTGGACGAGTTGCTGTTGCAGCTGTTCGACGGCGCGTCGGACGAGGTGATCGACCGCGCGCTGGATCAGGCGGGCTTGCCCTTCGCGCCGGTGCGCGGGACGGGGACGTAACTTGCGGGTGGGGCGACGCTTGCCCCCTCCCTAGCCCTCCCTGGGCGGTGGAGGGAACTAATCTCCCTCTCCTGCGAGAGCGGGGAGGGAAGGGGCCCGCGGCGAAGCCGTGGGAAGGGTGGGGGCAACACAGCGCCCGTTAAACCACTCCCTCCGGAACCAGCACCTTCCCGCAAATGTCCCGCGCCTTCTCGAACCGGTCCGGCGCGGCGGAGCGGGCCAGCAGCCCTTCCCCGAAGATGAACGAGTAGAACAGATACGCCCGCGCGAAGGCGTCGTCGGGGTCCAGCCCCAGGCCGGCGAACAGGTCCGACACGCAGCGCAGGCGTTCGCGGTCGACCTCGGCCACGATCTCGGACGCACGAGGATCGCGGCGCGCCCAGTCGCGCATTGCCAGCTCGATGGCGATGCCGCGCGGGTTGCTGCTGCCGCCGTACAACGACAGCACGTAGCGCAACCCCTCGGCCGGCGTGCGGCCGTCCAGCCGGGTCTGCGCCTTGATCGCCTCGATGCGGCCGGTCTTCCAGCCTTCCAGCATCGCCTCCACCAGCTCCATCCGGTCGCGGAAGTGCCAGTAGAAGCTGCCCTTGGTCACCTTCAGCCGCTTGGCCAGAAGCTCGACCCGCACCTGCTCGACGCCGCCCTCCGCCAGGGCGGAAAAGGCGGCGGACAGCCAGGATTCGCGGTTCAGCGTCTTCGCTTCCATCGGTAACACTCCGGAGACCATACGGCAGCGTATCGAGTCGCCGATGGCCTGTCCACAACCCACCGGGTGGAAAAAACGCCGAACCTTATACGGATTTGACCGGAGAGGGAAAGCCGCGCGCTGCTCAGCGCGTCTTCGTCGCGGTGAAGAGGTCCTTGTGGGCGTCGCGCAGCAGGTTCTTCTGCACCTTGCCCATGGCGTTGCGCGGCAGCTCGTCCATAAAGAAGACGCGCTTGGGCACCTTGAAGTTGGCCAGCTGCTCCTTGCAGACGGCGATCACCGCGGCTTCGTCCGGGGTGGCGCTGCCGGGCTTGCGCAGCACGACGGCGGTCACCGCCTCGCCGAAGTCGGGGTGCGGCACGCCGACCACCGCCGATTCGACCACGCCGTCGATGCCGTCGATCACCGTCTCGACCTCCTTCGGGTAGACGTTGAAGCCGCCGGAGATGATGAGGTCCTTGGCCCGCCCGACGATGTGGACATAGCCGCGCCCATCCACCTTGCCGACGTCGCCGGTGATGAAGAAGCCGTCCGGCTTGATCTCCTGCTTCGTCTTCTCGGGCATCCGCCAATAGCCGGAGAAGACGTTCGGCCCGGCCACCTCGATGATGCCGATGTCGTCGGTGCCGAGGCTCGCGCCGGTCTCCGGGTCGACGACGCGCACGGAGACCTCCGGCAGCGGGAAGCCGACCGTGCCGGGGATGCGATCGCCGTCCAGCGGGTTGGAGGTCAGCATGCCGGTCTCCGTCATGCCGTAGCGCTCCAGGATGGCGTGGCCGGTGCGGGCCGAGAACTCCTTGTGCGTGTCGGCGAGCAGCGGTGCCGAGCCGGAGACGAACAGCCGCATGTGCGCCGTCGCCTCGCGCGTCAGGCCGGGATGGGCGAGCAGGCGGGTGTAGAAGGTCGGCACACCCATCATCACCGTGGCGCGCGGCAGCAGCCCCATCACCTGCTCAGCGTCGAACTTCTGCAGGAACAGCATGGAGGAGCCGTTCAGCAGCACGCAGTTGGTCGCCACGAACAGGCCGTGTGTATGGAAGATCGGCAGGGCGTGCAGCAGCACGTCGTCCGGCTGGAAGCCCCAGTATTTGTGCAGCGTCAGCGCGTTGGAGCCGAGGTTGCGGTGGCTCATCATCGCGCCCTTCGATCGCCCGGTGGTGCCGGAGGTGTAGAGGATCGCGGCGAGATCGTCGGCCTCGGCCGGGACGGTCGTGAAGTCCGTGCCCTTGCCGGCGGCCTGCTCCGGCAGTGTGCCCTCGCCATGGGTGCCGAGAGTCAGCAGATGGGCGACCTTGGCCTTGTCGGCGACCTCGCGCAGCGCGTCGGCGGATTCGGGGCGGGCGACGAAGACGTGCGGCTCGGCGTCGGTCAGGAAATACTCTACCTCCGCCTTCGTGTAGGCCGGGTTCAGCGGCAGGAAGACGCCGCCCGCCCGCACGGTGGCGAGGTAGAGGATGATGTTCTCGACCGACTTCTCCACCTGCACGGCGACCCGGTCGCCCTTCTTCAGGCCGAGGTCGGCGAGCAGGTTGGCGTAACGGCCGGTCAACGCCTCAAGATCGCCGTAGGTGACGGTGCGGGCGTTGGCGGTGCCGGGCTCGGTCTCGGCGAAGGGGCGGCTGCGGTCCGCCGGAAAGCGGGAACGGAACAGCTCGAACAGATTGCCACCCACCAGATTTCCACCCGCTTCGGACATTATGATTCCCTCCATGCACCCGGTGATCCGGTGTCCAGGGTTTAGCACGGGCACCTGCCGTCGGCCACATCTTTGTATACGGAAGACCGGGTTATTGTATTTCGTTTCCGCCCATGATGGACACGAACTCGGTGAAGATGTCGATCTGGATGGTCACATGCCGCCGCATGGCGGCGTAGGCGGCCTCCGGGTCGCCGACCAGGATCGCCTCCACCACGTCGTCATGCTCCTTGAAGCTGTCCTTGACGCGGTAGGGGTGGTTGAGCTGGTAGCGGCGGTAGGGTGCCAGCCGGGCGAACAGGCCGCGCGCGATCTCCTGAAGCGGCTCGTTGTGGCTGCCCGCCTGGACCGCCTCGTGGAAGGAGCGGTTGACCGCGTAATAGGCGTCCAGCTCCCGCGCCTCCATATGCACCTTCGAGGTGTCGTGCAGATGTTTCAGGGCCTGCTTCTCCTCCTCCGACATGCGGCGGGCGGCGAAGCGGGCACACAGCCCCTCGATTTCCGACATCACCTCGAACATCTGCACCATGCGGTGCAGCTTCAGCGGCGCTACCACCGCCCCCTGGCGCGGCTGCTTCTCCACCAGCCCGGCGTGGACGAGCTGGAGGATCGCCTCGCGGATCGGGGTGCGGGAGATGTTGAAGCGCTGGGCGAGGCTTTCCTCGTCCAGCCGCGTGCCGGGGCGCAGGCGGCCGAGGAAGATGTCCTCCTCGATGGCGAGCCGCACCTCGTCGGCGCGCGTGGCGCCCTTGTCGGCGGTCTTGCTGGCGGCAATCCGGTCGCTCATCCCGAGCGTGTCCTCTTCCTCATCCGCGGCCTTCCGCCGCTCCAATCTCTGTATACAAGAGATGGACAGCGCGTATCCAGCATGATAGTCCTTCCACCCAACAATGAGAACCGGAGATCCGCCATGGACTCCGGGCCACTGCGGTTCTGGGGAGGATGCGCATGGATTTTGCGCTTTCGGAGGAGCAGCAGGCGTTCCGCGACACGGCGCGCGACTTCGCGCAGCAGGAAATGGCGCCGAACGCCGCGCACTGGGATGAGAACAGCGTCTTTCCCGTCGAGACCTTGCGACAGGCCGCGGCACTCGGCTTCGCCGGCATTTATGTGGGGGAGGAGTTCGGCGGCTCCGGCCTCGGGCGGCTCGACGCGGCGCTGATCTTCGAGGAGCTGTCGGCGGCCTGCCCGTCCACGGCGGCCTACATCTCCATCCACAACATGGCCTCCTGGATGATCGACCGCTTCGGCAATCCGGAGCAGCGTCAGCGCTTCCTGCCCAAGCTGACGACCATGGAGCATTTCGCCAGCTATTGCCTGACCGAGCCGGGGGCGGGGTCCGACGCGGCCTCGCTGCGCACGCGGGCGGAGCGGGATGGCGACCATTACGTGCTGAACGGCTCAAAGGCCTTCATATCCGGCGGCGGCACGTCGGACGTCTATGTCTGCATGGTCCGCACCGGCGAACCCGGCCCCAAGGGCATTTCCTGCATCGTCGTGGAGAAGGGCACGCCCGGCCTGTCGTTCGGCAAGCAGGAGCACAAGCTCGGCTGGAAGAGCCAGCCGACTTCGGCCGTCATCTTCGAGAATTGCCGCGTGCCCGTCGCCAACCGCATCGGCGAAGAAGGGGAGGGCTTCCGCATCGCCATGAAGGGGCTGGACGGCGGGCGCCTGAACATCGCCGCCTGCTCGGTCGGCGGAGCGCGCTTCTGCCTGGAGCAGGCCATCGCCTACACCACGGAGCGCAAGCAGTTCGGCAAGCCGCTGAACGCCTTCCAGGCCTTGCAGTTCAAGCTGGCCGACATGGCGACGGAACTGGACGCCGCGCGGCTGATGCTGCACCGCGCCGCCGCCAGCCTCGACGCCGGCTCGCCGGAGGCGACCGCCCATTGCGCGATGGCCAAGCGCTTCGCCACCGATGCGGGGTTCCAGGTGGTGAACGAGGCGCTGCAGCTTCACGGCGGCTACGGCTACATCAAGGAATACCCGATCGAGCGGATTTTCCGCGACCTGCGGGTTCACCAGATTCTCGAAGGCACCAACGAAATCATGCGCGTCATCATCGCCCGCCATCTGACCGGCGGCTGATAGCGTCATTATAAAGCGAGGGGGAAACGCTATGGCGACGATCGCCTTTATCGGTCTGGGCAACATGGGTGCGCCGATGATGCGCAACCTGCTGAAGGCCGGCCACACCGTGCTGGCCTTCGACCTGTCGGAAGCCGCCTGCACCGCAGCGCGCGACGCCGGCGCCACCATCGCCACCGGCCCCGGCGCCGCGGCGGGGGAGGCCGAGGTGGTCGTGACCATGCTGCCCGCCGGCAAGCACGTGCGCGAGGTCTACACGGCGCCGGACGGCATCATCGCCAAGGCCAAGCCGGGCAGCCTGTTCATCGATAGCTCCACCGTCGATGTCGACAGCGCCCGCGCCGTCGCCGCGGCGGCGGAGGCGGCAGGCCACGCCATGGTCGACGCGCCGGTGTCCGGCGGCGTCGGCGGCGCCGAGGCGGCGACTCTGACCTTCATGGTCGGCGGCAGCGACACCGCCTTCCGCCGCGCCGAGCCGATCCTGTCGGCGATGGGCAAGGCCATCGTGCACACCGGCGGACCGGGCAACGGTCAGGCGGCGAAGATTTGCAACAACATGATCCTCGGCATCTCGATGATCGGTGTGTCGGAAGCCTTCGCGCTCGCCGAGAAGCTGGGGCTGGAGTCGCAAAAGCTGTTCGACGTGGCATCGAAGTCGTCGGGCCAGTGCTGGTCGCTGACCAGCTATTGCCCGGTGCCGGGCCCGGTCCCGACCTCGCCGGCCAACCGCGACTACCAGCCGGGCTTCGCCGCGGCGCTGATGCTGAAGGACCTGAAGCTGGCGGTGGAGGCTGGGCAGAGCACCGGCAGCCCGCTGCCGCTCGGCGGCGAGGCGGCGCAGATGTACGCGCTGTTCTGCAACGCCGGCTTCGGCGGCAAGGACTTCTCCGGCATCGTCAACCTGCTGCGTGGGAAGCCGTAAGGGCGGTCACGGGCCCCCCACCCCGGCCCTCCCCGCTTCGCAGGGAGGGAACTGGATCTCCTCTCCCGCGAAAGCGGGGAGGGCCAGGAGGGGGCAAGCGCCTCCCCCTCAATCCGCCTGCTGCATGACGATGGCGTCGGACGCCCGGCCGCGGAAATGGATGTTGCCGTCGCCGTCCAGGAACGCCCAGTCGCCGGTCAGATAATAGCGGCGGCCGTGGCGGAAACGGGCGGCGGTGCGTCCCGGATCGTTGGCGTAGGCATCGAACCAGAAGAGCGGCGAGGACTCCACGTCGATGGCGATCTCGCCCGCTCCGCCGACCGGCGCCTCGCGGCCCTGTGGGTCGAGGATGACCACGCGGAAGCCCGGCAGGGGCCGCCCCAGCGAGGAATCGGCGGTGCGGTCGGCGTGGCCGGGGTCGTAGCGGTTCATCATGAAGATGCCGGTCTCGCGCTGCCCGTACTGGTCGAGCAGAGGGACGCTGACCACCCGGTTGGCCCAGCCGATCAACTCCGGCGGCAGTGGTTCGCCGACCACCGACAGGATGCGCAGCGCCAGCTTGTGCGGACCGCCCTCCGGGTCGGCGCTGTGCCAGGCGCGGATCTGGGACGGCGCGCAGGTCAGGTTGGTGACGCCGAACTTCGTCAGCATGCGGTAGCCCTGCCGCACGTCGTAGGGGCCGTCGCAGAAGATCGTCGTGCGCCCGAGCAGCAGCGGCCCGACCAGCCCGTAATAGGCGCCATAGGCCCAGCCGGGATCGGCCATGTTCCAGTAAATGTCGTCATCACGCAGATCGAGGCCGATTCGCATGTACTGCTCGATCCCGGCCAGCGCCATGACGGGCAGCGACACGCCGAGCGGCTTCGGCTCCGCCTCGGAGGTGTAGATCAGCGCGAAGGCGTCGCGGTCGGCGTAGCGGGCGACGTCGCCCAGGGGAGCGGACTCATGCAGCGCGGACCAGAAGGGCACCGCGTCGGCGCCGGGACCAAAGGCCTCGTCCCCCTCCACCATCACCACGGGGCGGCTGTTGTCGCGCGGGATCTTGCGGCGCAGGAAGCCGGTGGTGACGATCGCCCGCGCCTCGCTGTCGGCCAGACGGTAGGCGACCGCGGCGGCGGAGTAGGTGGTGAAGAGCGGCATGTAGACTCCGCCCAACCGCCAGATCGCCAGCGCGGCGATCAGCAACTCCGCTCCCTTGGGCAGCAGCACCGCCACCCGGTCGCCGCGCCCGACGCCGAGGCCGCGCAGCACCGCGGCGAAGCGCGCCGAATCGCGGGCCAGACGGGCGAAGCTCAGCTCGGTCGTCTGGCCCGCGACGCTTTCGTGCAGCAGGGCGGCGCGGGCGCCATCGGCGCGGGCGTGACGGTCGCACAGCAGATCGGCGAGCGGAATCGCCTCGCCCTGGTAATCCGGGCGGAGGAAGGCGGTGGGCTGAACGGTGGCCGGACCGGGCGCCGGGGTGTCGTTTTCGCCTTCGGGGCGGTGGCGTGCGGCGGCGATGCGGCCCAACGAATCCAATTCCGGCCCCAGATGGTAGCGGCGGCTGCGCGGGTCCTGGTCGATGAAACGTTCCCGCGCCAGCGCGGTCAGCAGGCGGTGCGCCGTTGCCTTCGACAGGGCGGTGTCCCCCATCAGGTCGGCCAGACGCGCGCCCTCCGCCCCGTGGGACGCGACGGCGCGCAGCAGGGCCAGCGCACGCTCCAGGCTTTGCGTGCCGCCGGACGCTCCGGCGGGGGCGGTTTCGGTGTCGGAATCGGGCCGGGTCATGATGGGGTCCATATTATGGACCTTTGGCTCGCATGTCGCTCCAAAAAACATGCATACACGGAATGTCCGTGTTGAAAACGGTGCGCATCACGGGTTATAGTTCGGTCGTTGCACAAAGGACGGTCCACAATATGGACCAGTTCGCCACTCAAACAGTTCGGCGAACGATAAAAAGGCAGTTCCACAGCAACGGAGGAGGAAATGTCAGGCGCGCCCGTCGCATCGCCACGCGGTTACGCCCATCCGGCCGGCGCCACCCGCGCGGCCTCCCCATCGGACACCATCTTCGAAGCCCGGGGCGTGTCCTTGCGCTTTGGCGGCGTGCAGGCGCTGACCGACGTCGGTTTCAGCATCCGCAAGGGGGAGCTGTTCTCCATCATCGGCCCGAACGGTGCGGGCAAGACCTCCATGGTCAACTGCATCTCCGGCCGCTACCGGCCCACCGACGGAAAGGTCTATTTCAAGGGCCAGGACATCACGGGCATGACGCCCAACCACCGCGCCTCGCTCGGCATCGGGCGCACCTTCCAGAATCTGGCGCTGTTCGGCCACATGACGGTGCTCGACAACATCATGGTCGGGCGGCACCACCTGCTGAAGAACAACTTCTTCACCGGCTCCCTCTACTGGCTGACCGGCGCCCGCAAGGAGGAGTTGGCCCACCGCCGCGAGGTCGAGGAGATCATCGACTTCCTGGAAATCCAGCATGTCCGCAAGGCCACCGCCGGCACGCTCTCCTATGGCCTGCGCAAGCGGGTCGAGCTGGCCCGCGCCATCGCGCTGAAACCCGACCTGATCCTCCTGGACGAGCCCATGGCGGGCATGAACCTGGAGGAGAAGGAGGACATGGCCCGCTACATCGTCGATCTGAACGAGGAGTTCGGCATGACGGTGGTGATGATCGAGCACGACATGGGCGTCGTGATGGACATCTCCCACCGCGTGATCGTCCTGGAGTTCGGCAAGAAGATCGCCGAGGGCACGCCCGAGGAGGTTCTGGCCGACCCGCGCGTCAAACGCGCCTATCTCGGCGAGGACGACGAGGAGGACGAGGCCGTGGCCCCGCCGCCCAAGCAGGAGGTCGCGTGATGTCTCTTCCGGATATCAAGACTCACGACACGCTGCCGAAGCTGCTGACCCTGCACGCCCGCGAGCATGGCGGCGACGTCGCCATGCGCGAGAAGGACTTCGGCATCTGGCGCGAGTTCACCTGGGCGGACATGCACGCCCGCGTGCGCGCCTTCACGCTCGGCCTCATCAAGCTGGGGGTGGAGCGCGGCCATGTGGTGGCCCTGCTCGGCGACAACCGGCCCGACTGGGTGATGGGGGAAATCTCCGCCCACGCCATGGGCGCCATGAGCCTGGGCATCTACCGCGACGCCATGGACGAGGAGGTCGCCTACCTCATCACCTACGCCGACGTGCACATCATCTTCGCGGAGGACGAGGAGCAGGTCGACAAGCTGCTGAACCTCGGCGAGCGCCTGCCGACGCTGAAGCACATCATCTATTCCGATCCCCGCGGCATGCGCAAATACAGCGACCCACGCCTGATGGAGGCGTCGGAGCTGGTCAAGCTGGGCAACGCGCTGCACGCCGAGAAGCCAAACCTCTATGAGGAGCTGGTCGGCGCGACGCGCGGCGACGATGTGGCGGTGCTCTGCACCACGTCGGGCACCACCTCGAACCCGAAGCTGGCGATGCTGCCGGCCGGGCGGCTGATCCGCCATGTCGCCAGCTACCTGTCGGTGGACCCCAAAGGGCCGACCGACGAGTATGTGTCGGTGCTGCCGCTGTCCTGGATCATGGAGCAGATCTACGCCGTCGGCATGGGCATGGTGTCGCGGATGCGCGTGAACTTCGTCGAGGAAGCCGAGACGATGATGAACGACTTCCGCGAGATCGGGCCGAGCTTCGTGCTGTTCGCCCCCCGCCTGTGGGAGCAGATCGCCGCCGACGTGCGCGCCCGCATGATGGACGCCTCGCCCTTCAAGCAGAAGATGTACGATTACGGCATGAAGCTGGGGCTGGAGGCGCTCGCCAACGGCACGCGGTCCGCCGTCGCCGACCGCATTCTCTTCGCAGCGCTGCGAGACCGCCTGGGCTTCACCAACCTGAAGTCGGCGGCGACCGGCGGCGCGGCCCTCGGCCCCGACACCTTCAAGTTCTTCCAGGCGCTGGGCGTGCCGCTGCGCCAGATCTACGGCCAGACCGAGACGATGGGCGCCTACACGGTGCACCGCTCGAACGATGTGGACTTCGACACGGTGGGCGTGCCCTTCGACGACGGTGTCAAGGTCAAGGTGATCGAGCCCGACCAGAACGGCATCGGCGAGATCGTCGTCAGCCACCCCAACATGTTCGCCGGCTACTACCGCAACGAGGCCTCGACCACGGCGGACCTGCGTGACGGCTGGATGCACACGGGCGATGCCGGCTTCTTCGACAAGAAGGGCCATCTGGTCATCATCGACCGCATCAAGGACATCGCCACCACCAGCAACAACGACCGCTTCAGCCCGCAATACATCGAGAACAAGCTGAAGTTCAGCCCCTATGTGGCCGAGGCGGTGATCCTGGGCAACAAGCGGCCCTACCTGTCGGCGATCATCTGCATCCGGTTCCCCATCGTGTCGAAGTGGGCGGAGAAGAACCGCATCGCCTTCACCACCTATTCCGATCTGGCGTCCAAGCCGGAGGTCTACGAACTGCTGCGCCAGGAAGTGGAGCGGGTGAACGCGACGCTGCCGGAGTTCCAGCGCATCACCAAGTTCCTGCTGCTCTACAAGGAACTGGACGCCGACGACGGCGAGCTGACCCGCACCCGCAAGGTGCGGCGCGGCGTGATCGCCGAGAAGTACGGCGAGATCATCGACTCGATCTACGCGGGCCAGCCGGCCATCGACGTGGACACCACCATCACCTTCCAGGACGGCACCAAGCAGCGCATCCGCACCGTGCTGAAGGTGGTTGACCTGCTGCCCACGCCGGCCAAGAAGCCGGCGCAGGCCGCGGCGTGAGGGGGTAAGAATGAAGAAGCCCACTTTTCTCCCTCTCCCCCCCGGGGAGAGGGTCGGGGTGAGGGGGTTCAGCATTTGCAGAACCTCCCGGTCCCCCGCGAGCCCCCTCACCCTAACCCTCTTCCCGGGGGGGAGAGGGGATAAGAATTGCGGTTTCGGGGAGACCCGCCCATGACCTTGCTCTTCCAGCTTCTCGTCAACGGACTGATCGTCGGCGCGCTGTACGGCGTCGTGGCGATGTCCTTCGTGCTGATCTACAAGGCCAGCCGCATCGTGAACTTCGCCCAGGGCGAATTCCTGCTGATCGGCGCATGGACCTGCTGGTGGCTGCTGACCTCCTGGCAGCTGCCCTTCTGGATCGGCTTCCCGATCACGCTGGCCTTCATGCTGGTCTTCGGCATCGTGCTTCAGGTCGTCGTGCTGCGGCCGATGATCGGGGAGCCGATCATCTCCGTCATCATGGTCACCATCGGCCTGTCGATCTTCTTCCAGGCGATGATGAAGTGGATGTTCGGCGTCTTCGCCAAGCCGTTCCCGACCATCTTCGCCAGCCCGACCGTGAACATCCTCGGGCTCGACGTGCAGACCGTCTACGTGATGAGCCTGGTCATCTCGATCCTGATCATGGCGGGCTTCGGCTGGTTCTTCAAATACTCGCGGATGGGTCTGGCGATGCGGGCGACCGCCTTCGACCAGCAGGTGGCGCAGTCGCTGGGCATCTCCGTCCGCCACATGTTCGCGATGAGCTGGGCCATCTCCGCCATGGTGTCGGCGGTGGCCGGCGTCACGGTCGGCGTCGTCAACGGCGTGTCCTCCGCGCTCTCCTTCTTCGGCATCAAGGTCTTTCCGGCGGTCATCCTCGGCGGGCTGGACAGCGTGGCCGGGGCGGTTCTGGGCGGCCTGATCGTCGGCGTGCTGGAGAATCTTGCGCACTACCTGGACAGCCAGTGGCTGAACTGGGGCAACATGTACGAGATCGCCCCCTTCTACGTCCTGATCGTCATCCTGATGATCAAGCCCTACGGCCTCTTCGGCACCAAGGACATCGAGCGCGTGTAAGGAGCGGCCGCAACCATGGCGAACATCAGTCTCATCCCCTGCGGCGACTTCAAGACCCGGTACGCCGCCGACACGACCATCTTCCCGACCAAGACCAGCCGCAACTTCGCGATCCTGGGCGTGGCGCTGCTGCTGCTCTGCCCGGCCTTCATGGACCGCTACTGGCTGAACCTGTGCATCCAGATCGGCTATCTCGGCATCGCGGCGCTGGGGCTGAACATCCTGGTCGGCTTCACCGGCCAGATCTCCATCGGGCACGCCGCCTTCTTCGGCTTCGGCGCCTTCTCGTCGGCGTGGCTGTCGAACAGCTTCGGCATCCCGGTGGCGCTCGCCATCCCGCTGGCCGGCGTGATGACCACCGCGGTCGGCATGCTGTTCGGCATCCCGGCGGCGCGGCTGAAGGGCCTGTACCTCGCCATCGCCACACTGGCGGCGCAGTACATCCTCCAGGACTTCTTCTCGCGCGCCGACTGGTTCACCGGCGGCACCGCCGGCACCATCGCGGAGCCGTTCACCCTGTTCGGCTACGCCTTCGACACCGACGAGAGCTTCTTCTACGTCGTGCTGGTCTATGTGGTCGTCATGTACATCCTGGCGACCAACCTGATGCGGTCCCGCGACGGGCGGGCGCTGGTGGCGGTCCGTGACCATTATCTCTCCGCGGAGATCATGGGCATCAACCTGACCAAGTACCGCACGATGTCCTTCGGCATCTCGTCCTTCTACGCCGGCATCGGCGGCGCGCTCTACGCCCACTACCTGCAGTTCGTGTCGGTGGAGGGCTTCACGATCCTCTTCTCGATCCAGTTCCTCGGCATGATCATCATCGGGGGCCTGGGCTCGATCATGGGCTCGCTGATGGGCACCGCCTTCATGGTGCTGCTGCCCGAGGTGATGCAGGCCATCACCACGGCGCTGTCCGGCACCGCCATCGACGCCGCGCTGAACCTGAGGGAGGCCATCGCCTTCCTGCGCGAAATGGCCATCGGCCTGGTCATCATCCTGTTCCTGGTCTTCGAGCCGGACGGGCTGGCCCACCGCTGGAAGCAGATCAAGGCCTACTGGAAGCTCTACCCGTTCTCGCACTGACACGCTTTTCGCAACACGGCTTCTGAAAAACATAACGACTGGGAGAAAACGCACCATGACCATGAAGACCGTCCTGCTGGCGTCCGCCGCCGTTGTCCTGCTCGGCACCGGGACCGCCAACGCCCAGAAGATCCCGGTCGGCCACCTCGCCGACCAGTCCGGCGCCACGTCGGACGTGGGCGTGCCCTTCGGCCAGGGCGTCGCCGACGCGCTCGCCTACATCAACAAGAACGGCGGCGTCGGCGGCACGACGATGGACGTCGAGACGGTTGACTACGGCTATCAGGCGCCGCGCGCCATCAGCCAGTACAAGAAGTGGTCGTCGGGCAGCGGCAAGGTCGCGGCCATCCAGGGCTGGGGCACCGCCGACACCGAGGCGCTGACCGGCTTCGTCGGCAAGGACGAGATCCCCTACTATTCCGGCTCCTACTCGGGCCACCTGACCGACCCGACCGGCAACGGCCCGCACGGCTCCAAGCCGGCCCCCTACAACTTCTTCTACGGTCCGTCCTACTCCGACGGCTTGCGCGCCATGCTGATGTGGGCGGCCGAGGACTGGAAGAAGAAGGGCGGCTCGGGCAAGCCCAAGTACGTCCACATGGGCGCCAACCACCCCTACCCGAACGCCCCGAAGGAAGCCGGTGAGCAACTCGCCAAGGAGCTGGGCTTCGATGTCCTTCCGGCGGTGCAGTTCGCCCTGACGCCGGGCGACTACACCGCCCAGTGCCTGACGCTGAAGCAGGCCGGCGCCAACTACGCCTATCTCGGCAACACGGCGGGCTCGAACATCTCCGTTCTGAAGGCCTGCCAGACGGTCGGCGCCCAGGTGCAGTTCATGGGCAACGTCTGGGGCATGGACGAGAACGCCGCCAAGGCCGCCGGCTCCGCCGCCAACGGCGTGATTTTCCCGGTGCGCACCGCGGCGATCTGGGGCGGCGACGCGCCGGGCATGAAGATCGTCAAGGAGATCTCCAAGGTCTCCGACGCCGCCGGCACCGCCTACCGTCCGGTGCACTACGTGTCGGGCATCTGCTCCGCCTTCTACATGAAGGAAGCGATGGACTGGGCGAAGCAGAACGGCGGCGTGACCGGCCCGAACATCCGCAAGGGCATGTACCAGAAGAAGGATTGGGTGCCGGCGGGGCTGGAGGGCGTCTGCGTGCCTTCGACCTGGACCGAGACCGATCACCGCGGCATGGACAAGGTCAACCTGTACCGCGCCAACGTGACCGGCGACACCGGCGGCTCGGTGGACGAACTGGTGAAGGCCGGCACGATCAAGCTGGAGAAGATCGCCACCGTCGACGTCCCGCGCAAGCCGGAGTGGCTGGGCTGGTAAGCCGGATCGCCCCCGTTGCCGCCGTGAAAGGGCGGCGGCGGGGGCTTCCGTCCCGTCTCACTGCATCAGGTGCCGCATCATGAACGCCGCCACCGCGACCGCCGCGGTCACTCCCGCCAGCGCTCCGGCGCCGGTTCCCGGCACGGCCAAGGCGCCGCTGCTGTCCGTCAACAACATCGAGGTCGTCTACAATGACGTCATCCTGGTGCTCCGCGGCCTCAGCCTGGAGGTGCCGGAGGGGGAGATCGTCGCCCTGCTGGGCGCCAACGGCGCCGGCAAATCGACGACGCTCAAGGCCATCTCCGGGCTGCTGAAAACCGAGGACGGCGAGGTCACGCGCGGCGACATCTCCTTCGCGGGTGAGCGCATCAACGGCATCGACCCCGACAAGATCGTCCGGCGCGGCATCTTCCAGGTCATGGAAGGACGCCGCATCATCGGCGATATGACCTGCCAGGAGAATCTGCGCCTCGGCGCCTTCACCCGCCGCGACGGCGGCGTGAAGGACGACATCGAGATGGTCTATCATTACTTTCCCCGCCTGAAGGAACGCACTGGCCTTGCCGGCTACCTCTCGGGCGGCGAGCAGCAGATGCTGGCTATCGGGCGCGCGATGATGGCGCGGCCGAAGCTGATTCTGATGGACGAGCCGTCCATGGGCCTGTCACCGCTGATGGTGAAGGAGGTCTTCAGCATCATCCGGCAGATCAACAAGGACCTGGGCGTCACCATCCTGCTGGTTGAGCAGAACGCCCGCATGGCGCTCCAGGCCGCGACGCGCGGCTACATCATGGAGAACGGCAAGGTCGTTCTGGACGGCACCGCCGAAGAGCTGCGCAACAACGAGGACGTGAAGGAATTCTACCTCGGCGGCGGCAACGAAGAGCGAAAGAGCTTCAAGAATCTGAAGAGCTTCAAGCGCCGGAAGCGCTGGATTTGAACGTTTCCCTCTCCCCAGAGGGTAGAGGGGACAAGAAAAACAGCCGGGAGGCATCGGTGTCCGACACTTACGATCAACTCGAAACCCGCTCTCCCGACCGGCGCGAGGCGGAGCTGTTCGCGGCGCTGCCGGTGCAGATCGCCCACGCCAAGGCGAACGCGCCCTACTTCACCCGCCTGCTGGCCGATGTGGACCCTGCCGCCGTCGGTGACCGGACGGCGCTCGCCGCGTTGCCGGTGACGCGCAAGTCGGACCTGATCGCGCTGCAGAAGGACGCGCCGCCCTTCGGCGGAATGACCACCGTCCCCATCGGGCGGTTGGCCCGCGTCTTCGCCTCGCCCGGCCCGATCCACGATCCGGAGGCGCACGGCACGGACCCTTGGCGCACCGCGCGGGCGCTCTACGCCTCAGGCATTCGCGGCGGCGACCTCGTGCAGAACTGCTTCGCCTACCACCTGACCCCCGCCGGCTCGATGTTCGAGACGGGGGCGCACGCGCTGGGCTGCGCGGTCATCCCCGCCGGAGTCGGCAACACCGAGATGCAGGCCCAGGTCGCCGCCCATCTGAAGCCGCGGGCCTACATCGGCACGCCCGACTTCCTGAAAATCATCCTGGAGAAGGGCGATGAGCTGGGGCTGGACCTGTCCTCCATCGTGATCGGCCATCTGACCGGCGGCCCCTTCCTGCCGGACGCCCGCGCCTATTACGAGGGCCGCGGCATCGCCGCCTACCAGAGCTACGGCACCGCCGACCTCGGCCTCGTCGCCTACGAGACGACGGCCCGCGCCGGGCTGGTGGTGGAGGAGGGCGTGATCGTGGAGATCGTCCGCCCCGGCACCGGCGATCCCGTGCCGGCGGGGGAGGTCGGGGAGGTCGTCGTCACCACCTTCAACCAGGCCTATCCGCTGGTCCGCTTCGCCACCGGCGACCTGTCGGCCGTCCTGCCCGGCGAAAGCCCCTGCGGGCGCACCAACATGCGGCTGAAGGGCTGGATGGGCCGCGCCGACCAGACCACCAAGGTCAAGGGCATGTTCGTCCACCCGCAGCAGATCGCCGAGGTGCTGCGCCGTCACCCGCAGATCGGCAAGGCCCGCCTCGTCGTCGGGCGGGAGGACGCCAATGACACCATGACCCTGCGCTGCGAGTCGCTCGAGTCCGGCGAGGCATTGGCGGCTTCGGTGCGTGAAACTCTGGCCGCCGTCACCAAATTGAAGGGTGTCGTGGAGTTCGCGGCCCCCGGCAGCCTGCCCAACGACGGCAAGGTCATCGAGGACGCCCGCGCCTGAGACCCGAAAACAACGATAACCGACCCGATACACACAAGGACCTTTTCGACATGAGCGTCAGCACCGACCTCCAGCTCGACCCCTTCGCGCTCGCCAGGGAGCTGTCGGGCAAGCATTTCTTCGGCGGCGACTTCCGCCCGGCCTCCTCCGGCAAGGGCTTCCCCGTCGTGAACCCGGCGACCGGCGAGACGGTGGCCGAGGCCGCCTTCGGCGAGGTGGCGGACGTCGATGCCGCGGTGGCCGCCGCGGTGGCCGCGCAGAAGGAATGGGCCAAGCGTCCGGTGCGCGAGCGCGGCAAGCTGGTCGCCGAGTGCGGGCGCGTGCTCGACGCCCACAAGGAGGAAATCGCCAAGCTGATCGCGCTGGAGACCGGCAAGGCCCTGCGCACCGAATCGCGCGTCGAGGCCGGCGTCCTGTCCGACGCCTTCGTCTTCTTCGGCGGCTTGGCGCCGGAGTTGAAGGGTGAAACCATTCCCTTCAACCCGTCGATGCTGACCATGACGGTGCGCGAGCCGGTGGGCGTGGTCGGCGCGATCATCCCGTGGAACGTGCCGCTGCTGCTGATGGCGCTGAAGATCGCCCCGGCGATGGTGGCGGGCAACGCCGTGGTGGTGAAGTCGGCGGAGGAGGCGCCGCTCGCCGTGCTGCGCGTCGTGCAACTGATCAACACGGTGATTCCGGCGGGGGTTGTGAACATCCTCTCGGGCTATGGCCCGGAATGCGGCGCCCCGCTGGTGGCCCACAAGGATGTGAAGAAGGTGACCTTCACCGGCTCGGTCGAGACCGGCAAGATCGTCTACAAGACCGCCGCCGAGAAGCTGATCCCGGTGACGCTGGAACTGGGCGGCAAGAGCCCGATGATCGTCTGCGGCGACGCCGACCTTGACCAGGCCATCGCGGGCGCCATCGCCGGCATGCGCTTCACCCGCCAGGGCCAGAGCTGTACCGCATCGTCGCGCATCTTCGTCCATGACAGCATCCACGACGCTTTCGTGGAGAAGCTGAAGGAGAAGGTGAACGCGATGAAGATGGGCGACCCGCTGGACGAGTCGACCGACATCGGCACCATCGTCTCGCCGCAGCAGCTCGACCGGGTGCAGAGCTACATCGCCATTGGCAAGGAGGGCGGGGCGACTCCGCATGTCTGCTCCGCCATGCCGTCCGATCCGAAGCTGACCAAGGGCCTGTACGTGCAGCCGCACATCTTCACCGGCGTGAAGAACAGCGACCGCATCGCGCAGGAGGAAATCTTCGGCCCGGTCTGCTGCGTCATCCGCTGGACCGATTACGAAGAGGTCATTGCCCAAGCCAACGACACCGAATACGGCCTCGCCGCGACGATCTGGACGCGCGATCTCAAGGTGGCGATGGACGCGGTGCACCGGCTGGAGGCCGGATTCGTCCAGGTGAACCAGAATCTGGTGGTGCAGCCGAACCTGTCCTATGGCGGCGTGAAGTCGTCGGGGCTGGGCAAGGAGGCCTCGCTGGAAGCGATGCTGGAGCACTTCACCCACAAGAAAACGATCATCATCAACATGAAGTGAGCTGACCCTCTTGGCCCTCCTCCAGAAGGGGGACGGGCCAAGAGGCCTTGCCACGCCCATTTCCATACGCTACCGTACGGCTCCATACGTCGCCGTATGGCGGGAACGAAGAACAGACCTCCGGGGGGAGCGCCAACACCATGCTGTCGAACCAGTATCCGACCCTGAACTTCGACCTCGGCGAATCCGCGGACATGCTGCGCGACACCGTGCGCAGCTTCGCGGCCGACGAGATCGCGCCCCGTGCCGCCGAGATCGACCGCACCAACGAGTTCCCGAACGAGTTGTGGCGGAAGTTCGGCGACCTCGGCGTGCTCGGCATCACGGCGGAGGAGGAATACGGCGGTGCCGGCATGGGCTATCTGGAGCATGTCGTGGCGATGGAGGAAATCTCCCGCGCCTCGGCCTCGGTCGGCCTCAGCTACGGCGCGCACTCCAACCTCTGCGTCAACCAGATCCGCAAGAACGGCACGGCGGAGCAGAAGACCCGCTACCTCCCGAAGCTGATCTCCGGCGAGCACATCGGCGCGCTCGCCATGTCGGAGCCGAACGCCGGGTCCGATGTCGTGTCGATGAAGCTGCGCGCCGAGAAGACGGGCGACCGCTACGTGCTGAACGGCACGAAGATGTGGATCACCAACGGGCCGGACGCCGACACGCTGGTGGTCTACGCCAAGACCGACGTCAACGCCGGCCCGCGCGGCATCACCGCCTTCCTTATTGAGAAGTCCTTCAAGGGCTTCTCCGTCGCGCAGAAACTCGACAAGCTGGGCATGCGCGGCTCCAACACCGGCGAGTTGGTGTTCGAGGATTGCGAGGTGCCGGAGGAGAACATCCTGGGCGGCGTCGGGCGCGGTGTGAACGTGCTGATGTCGGGCCTCGACTATGAGCGCGCGGTGCTGGCCGGCGGGCCGCTCGGCATCATGCAGGCCTGCATGGACGTGGTGGTTCCCTATCTGCACGACCGCAAGCAGTTCGGCCAGCCGATCGGCGAGTTCCAGCTCATGCAGGGCAAGCTGGCCGACATGTACACGATCATGAACGCCGCCAAGGCCTACGTGTACGCCGTCGCCAAAGCCTGCGACCGCGGCGAGACGGCCCGCAAGGACGCCGCCGGGGCGATCCTCTTCGCCGCCGAAAAGGCGACCTGGATGGCGCTGGAGGCCATTCAGACTCTGGGCGGCAATGGCTACATCAACGAATACCCGACGGGCCGCCTGCTGCGCGACGCCAAGCTCTACGAGATCGGCGCCGGCACCAGCGAGATCCGCCGCATGCTGATCGGGCGCGAGCTGTTCAAGGAAACGGCCTGAGGGAAACGGCATAAAGCCGGAGGGAAGGGAATGACCATGACCGATACCGTTGTCATCGCGGGCGCCGCCCGCACGCCGATGGGTGGCTTCCAGGGCGACTTGCAGGGGCTGACCGCGCCGCAGCTCGGCTCCGCCGCCATCAAGGCGGCGCTGGAGCGCGCGGGCGTGAAGCCGGACGCCGTGGACGAGGTCTTCATGGGCAACGTCCTGCCCGCCGGTCTGGGGCAGGCGCCGGCCCGTCAGGCGTCGCTCGGCGCCGGCATCCCGGAGGCGGCGGGCTGCACGACCATCTCCAAGGTCTGCGGGTCTGGCATGAAGGCGGTGATGCTCGCCACCGACCTCATCAAGGCCGGCTCGGCGGAGATCATGGTCGCCGGCGGCATGGAGAGCATGTCCAACGCTCCCTACTTGCTGGACCGTGCGCGCGGCGGCTACCGCATGGGCCATGGGCGCGTGCTCGACCACATGTTCCTCGACGGGCTGGAGGACGCCTACGACCGCGGGCGCCTGATGGGCACCTTCGCGGAGGAATGCGCCACCCATTACCAGTTCACCCGCGAGGCGCAGGACAACTACGCCATCGAGAGCCTGAACCGCGCCCGCCGCGCCACCGAGGACGGCAGCTTCGTCAAGGAGATCACCGCGGTCATCGTCAAGGGCCGCAAGGGCGACACGGTGGTGGAGAAGGACGAGCAGCCGCTGAAGGCCGACCCGGGCAAGATCCCGACCCTGAAGCCCGCCTTCGCCAAGGACGGCACTGTGACGGCGGCCAACGCCTCCTCCATTTCCGACGGTGCGGCGGCGCTGGTGCTGACCACCTGGTCGAACGCGGAGAAGCTGGGCCTGCCGATCCTGGCGGAGATCAAGGCCCACGCCAACCACGCCCAGGCCCCGGCCTGGTTCACCACCGCACCCGTGGGCGCGATCAACAAGGTGCTGGAGCGCGCCGGCTGGTCGGCCAAGGACGTGGACCTTTATGAGCTGAACGAGGCCTTCGCCGTGGTCGCCATGGCGGCGATGCGCGAACTCGACATCCCGCACGACAAGATCAACGTGCATGGCGGCGCCTGCGCGCTCGGCCATCCGATCGGTGCCTCGGGGGCGCGCATCCTCGTCACGCTGCTGGCGGCGCTGGAGAAGAACCGGCTGAAGCGCGGCGTTGCCTCGCTGTGCATCGGCGGCGGCGAGGCCACGGCGGTGGCGGTGGAGTTGGTGTAAGGGCGGAGTGTTGCCCCCACCCTAACCCTCCCCGCTAACGCAGGGGAGGGGACTAACTCCCTCCCCGCCCAGCGGGGGAGGGCCGGGGTGGGGGCAATACGTATTCGGGAGGGAAAGCAATGCGGCTGACGGAAGAGCAGCGGATGGTGCGCGACATGGCACGGGACTTCGCGGCGGAGCGGCTGGCGCCCACCGCCGCCGAGCGCGACCGCACCGGCGCCTTCCCCAAGGAGGAGCTGGCCGAGATGGGCCGGCTCGGCCTGATGGGCATGCTGGTGCCGGAGGAGTTCGACGGCGCCGGCACCGACCACATCGCCTACGCGCTCGCCATCGAGGAGATCGCGGCGGGCGACGGCGCCATCTCCACCATCATGAGCGTGCACAACTCCGTCGGCTGCATGCCGATCCTGAAGTTCGGCAGCGCCGAGCAGAAGGAGCGCTTCCTGAAGCCGATGGCCCGCGGCGAGCAGCTCGGCTGCTTCTGCCTGACCGAGCCGCAGGCGGGATCCGACGCCGCCGCCATCAAGACCCGCGCGCGCCGCGACGGCAACCACTGGGTCCTGAACGGCACCAAGCAGTTCATCACCTCAGGGAAAAACGCCGACGTCGCCATCGTCTTCGCGGTCAGCGACCCCGAGGCCGGCAAGAAGGGCATCACCGCCTTCATCGTGCCGACCGACACCCCCGGCTTTCAGGTCGCGCGGGTCGAGGAAAAGCTCGGCCAGAGCTGTTCCGACACCTGCCAGATCGTGCTGGAGGACTGCCGCATCCCCGCCGACCTGATGCTGGGCGCGGAGGGCGGAGGCTACCGGGTGGCGCTCGCCAACCTGGAAGGCGGGCGCATCGGCATCGCCTCGCAGTCGGTGGGCATGGCGCGCTCCGCGCTCGACCACGCCACACGCTACGCCCAGGAGCGGCAGAGCATGGGCGTGCCGATCATCCAGCATCAGGCGGTGGCCTTCCGGCTGGCCGACATGGCGACGAAGGTGGAGGCCGCGCGCCAGCTCGTCCTGCACGCCGCGAGCCTCCGCGACGCTGGCGAGCCCTGCCTGAAGGAGGCGGCCATGGCGAAGCTGTTCGCCTCGGAGATCGCCGAGCGCGTCTGCTCCGACGCCATCCAGATCCACGGCGGTTACGGCTACCTGAACGATTTCCCGGTGGAGCGCATTTATAGAGACGTGCGCGTCTGCCAGATTTACGAGGGCACGAGCGACATCCAGCGGCTGGTCATCAGCCGCGCCCTGATGCAGTAGAACAAGAAGAGACGGGAGGACGACGGCCATGACCGTCCTGAAGAGCGCCCTGAACCCGCGCTCCGCCGAGTTCCAGACGAACGCCGACGCCATGTCCGCCCTGGTCGCCGACCTGCGCGAGAAGGTGGGCGCCATCAAGCAGGGCGGCGGTGCGAAGGCCCGCGACAAGCACCTGTCCCGCGGCAAGCTGCTGCCGCGCGAGCGCATTCGCCAGCTTCTCGACGTGGGATCGCCCTTCCTGGAGTTGTCGCAGATGGCCGCCTACAAGGTCTATGACGACGACATCCCGGCGGCGGGCATCATCACCGGCATCGGCAGCGTGGCCGGGCAGGAATGCATGGTGGTCGTCAACGACGCGACGGTGAAGGGCGGCACCTACTTCCCCCTGACCGTCAAGAAGCACCTGCGCGCCCAGGAAGTGGCGCAGCAGAACAACCTGCCCTGCATCTACCTTGTGGACAGCGGCGGCGCCAACCTGCCGAACCAGGATGAGGTGTTCCCCGACCGCGACCATTTCGGCCGCATCTTCTTCAACCAGGCCAACATGTCCGCCCAGGGCATCCCGCAGATCGCGGTGGTGATGGGAAGCTGCACGGCGGGCGGCGCCTATGTGCCCGCCATGTCGGACGAGGCGATCATCGTGCGCAACCAGGGCACCATCTTCCTCGGCGGCCCGCCGCTGGTGAAGGCGGCGACCGGCGAGGTGGTGTCGGCGGAGGATCTCGGTGGGGCGGACGTGCATTCCCGCACCTCCGGCGTGACCGACCATTACGCGATGAACGACGCCCACGCGCTCGCCATGGCGCGCAAGGTCGTGTCGAACCTGAACCGCAGCAAGCGCATCGACATGGACCTGCGCGAGCCGCAGGAGCCGGCCTACGACCCGCGCGAACTCTACGGCGTGATTCCCAGCGACCCGCGCAAGCCCTTCGACGTGCGCGAGGTCATCGCCCGCGTGGTCGACGGCTCCGTCCTGGACGAGTTCAAGCCGCTCTACGGAACGACGCTGGTCTGCGGCTTCGCCCACATCTTCGGCTACCCGGTCGGCATCATCGCCAACAACGGCATCCTGTTCAGCGAATCCGCCCTGAAGGGCGCGCATTTCGTCGAGCTGTGCTGCCAGCGCGGCATCCCGCTGGTCTTCCTGCAGAACATCACCGGCTTTATGGTCGGGCGGAAGTACGAGGCCGGCGGCATCGCCAAGGACGGCGCGAAGCTGGTCACCGCCGTCGCCTGCGCCAAGGTGCCGAAATTCACCGTCATCATCGGCGGCAGCTATGGCGCCGGCAACTACGGCATGTGCGGCCGCGCCTACAGCCCGCGCTTCCTGTGGATGTGGCCGAACTCGCGCATCTCCGTGATGGGCGGGGAGCAGGCGGCGGGCGTGCTCGCCCAGGTCCGGCGCGACGCCATGGAATCCCAGGGCAGGAGTTGGGCGCCGGAGGAGGAGGAGGCGTTCAAGGCCCCGATCCGCCAGCAGTACGAGGACCAGGGCCATCCCTACTACGCCTCCGCCCGGCTGTGGGACGACGGCATCATCGACCCGGCGGACACCCGCATGGTGCTCGGCCTCGGCCTGTCGGCGTCGCTGAACGCCCCGGTCGAGAAGACCACCTTCGGCGTGTTCCGGATGTGAGCGGGGGAACGACGAGCATGAGCGACATTCTGATCGACATCGCCGACAGCGGCTCCCTGGGCGGCGTGGCGACCGTTACGATGAACCGGGCGGAGGTGCACAACGCCTTCAACGAGCGGGTCATCGCCGATCTGACCGACGCCTTCCTCAGCCTGGGATCGAACCCGGACGTCCGCGCCATCCTGCTGCGCGGCGCGGGCAAGAGCTTTTCCGCCGGAGCCGACCTCGGCTGGATGAAGAAGATGGCGGGTTACAGCCATGGCGAAAACGTCGAGGACGCCATGGGCCTCGCCACCATGCTGCGCACGCTGGACGAATGCCCGAAGCCGACCATCGCCGTGGTGCAGGGTCCGGCCTTCGGCGGCGGGGTGGGGCTGGTCGCCGCCTGCGACATCGCCATCGCCGCCGAGACCGCCAGCTTCGCCTTGACCGAGGTGCGGCTGGGCCTGATCCCCGCGGTCATCAGCCCCTACGTCGTCGCCGCGATGGGCGAGCGCGCCTGCCGCCGCTATTTCCTGACGGCGGAGCGCTTCTCCGCCGCCGAGGCGCTGCGGCTCGGCCTGCTGCACCAGACCGTCCCGGCGACGGAGCTGGACGCCGCGGTCGAGGTGATGGTGCGCAACCTGCTGCAATGCGGCCCGGCCTCGCAGACCGCGGCCAAGGAGCTGATCCGCGCCGTGGCACGCCGTCCGCTGGACGACGCGCTGGTCCGCGACACGGCGGAGCGCATCGCCCGCCAGCGCGCGAGCGACGAGGGAAGGGAGGGCGTCGGCGCCTTCCTGGAGAAACGCGAACCGGCGTGGCGGAGCTGACGGACCATGTTCGACAAGATTCTGATCGCAAACCGCGGCGAGATCGCCTGCCGCGTCATCCGCACCGCCCGCCGCATGGGCATCCGCACCGTCGCCGTCTATTCGGAGGCCGACGCCCGCGCCATGCATGTGGAGATGGCCGACGAGGCCGTCTGCATCGGCCCGGCGCCGGTTGGCGAGAGCTACCTGCGCGGCGATGTCATTCTTGAGGTCGCCAAACGCACCGGCGCCCAGGCCATCCATCCCGGCTACGGCTTCCTGTCGGAGAACGCCGGCTTCGCGGCGGCCTGCGCGGAGGCCGGCGTGGTCTTCATCGGCCCGCCGATCGAGGCCATCCGCGTCATGGGCTCCAAGGCGGAATCCAAGCGCGTGATGTCCCAGGCCGACGTGCCGCTGGTCCCCGGCTTCCACGGCGACGCCCAGGACCTGGAGACGCTGAGCGCGGAGGCCGAGCGCATCGGCTATCCGGTGCTGGTCAAGGCGTCGGCGGGCGGCGGCGGCAAGGGGATGCGCGTGGTCCGCGCCGCCGGCGAATTCGCTGACGCGGTCGCCGGCGCCAAGCGCGAGGCGAAGGCCGCCTTCGGCGACGACAGCGTGCTTCTGGAAAAGTATCTGGGCCGCCCGCGCCATGTGGAGATCCAGGTCTTCTGCGACACCCACGGCAACGGCGTCTATCTGTTCGAGCGCGACTGCTCGATCCAGCGCCGCCATCAGAAGGTGATCGAGGAGGCCCCGGCCCCGGCGCTGCCCGACGACCTGCGCCGCCGCATGGGCGAGGCCGCGGTGGCCGCCGCCAAGGCGGTGAACTATGTCGGCGCCGGGACCGTGGAATTCCTCTACGAGGACGGCGGATTCTACTTCATCGAGATGAACACCCGCCTCCAGGTGGAGCATCCGGTGACCGAGAAGATCACCGGCCAGGACCTCGTCGAATGGCAGCTGCGCGTCGCCGCCGGCGGCACGCTGCCGCTGATGCAGGCCCAGCTCACCCGCCGCGGCCACGCCTTCGAGGCGCGCCTCTACGCGGAGGACCCGCAGCGCGAGTTCCTGCCGGCCATCGGCAAGCTGGTCCGCCTGCGCCCGCCCGCCGAGAACGAGCATGTCCGCGTCGACACCGGCGTCCGCGAGGGCGACGAGGTCACCATGTTCTACGACCCGATGATCGCCAAGCTGATCGTCTGGGACGAGGACCGCGACGCCGCGCTGCGCCGCCTGCGCGTGGCGCTCGCCGCCTACGAGGTGGTCGGCGTCACGACGAACGTGGCCTTCCTCGGCGCCATCGCCGGGCACCCGGCCTTCCGCGCGGTGGAGATCGACACCGGCTTCATCGAGCGGCACCGCGCCGACCTGCTGCCCCCGCCGGCCCCGGTGCCGGATCGCGGGCTGGCCATCGCGGCGCTCAGCGTGCTGCTCCGCCGCAACGCCGACGCCCGAAAGGCCCGCCGCGCCGCGTCGGATCCCTGGTCGCCCTGGCTGTCGGCCAGCGGCTGGCGCCTCAACGACGACAACCACCACGACCTGCGCCTGCTCGACGGCGACACGCCGCGCGGCCTGACCCTGCATTTCCGCCCCGACGGCTACGAGATCGAGGTGGAGGGCCGCCCGGCCATCCGGGCGGAGCGGGTGACGCTCGATGGCGAGACGCTGACCGCCACCATCGACGCGGTGCGCACCCGCGCCACGGTGGTCTGCCAGGGGCTGGACCTGACCATCCTATCGGATGGAGCGGTGTGGCGCCTGCATCTGGACGACCCGACCGCCCGCGCCGCGGAGCAGGAGGGCGGGTCCGGCCGCCTGACCGCGCCGATGCCGGGCACCGTCGTCCGCGTGCTGGTCGAGCCCGGCCAGACGGTGGAGGCGGGCGCGCCGCTGATGCTGCTGGAGGCGATGAAGATGGAGCACACCATCAAGGCCCCCGCCGCCGGCACGGTCAGCGCCGTCAACTTCGCGGCGGGCGATCAGGTGTCCGAAGGCGTGGACCTGCTGGTCCTCGACGTGGCGGAGGGATGAGCATGCGTCTGCCCAGGAGCGTCCGCATAGTGGAGGTCGGCCCGCGCGACGGCCTCCAGAACGAGAAGCAGATCGTCCCGACGGCGGTGAAGATCGGTCTGGTCGACCGGCTGACCGACGCCGGGCTGACCGCCATCGAGGCCGGCAGCTTCGTGTCGCCCAAATGGGTCCCGCAGATGGCCGACACGCCGGACGTCTTCGCCGGCATCCGCCGCAAGGAGGGGGTGCGCTACGCAGCCCTCACCCCGAACGCCAAGGGGCTGGAGGGCGCGCTCGCCGCCCGCGCCGACGAGGTGGCGGTCTTCGCCGCCGCGTCGGAAAGCTTCAGCCAGAAGAACATCAACTGCTCCATCGCCGAAAGCCTGGACCGCTTCGTTCCGGTGCTGGAGCAGGCGAAGGCCCGGGGCGTGCCGGTGCGCGGCTACGTCTCCTGCGTGCTCGGCTGCCCCTACGAGGGGGAGATCGCCCCGGCGGCGGTGGCCGAGGTGGCCGGCCGGCTGCTCGACATGGGCTGTTACGAGGTCTCGCTCGGCGACACCATCGGCACCGGCACCCCGGCCAAGGCCCAGGCGATGATCGCGGCGGTGGCGGAGCGCGTGCCGATGGAGCGCTTGGCGGTGCATTTCCACGACACCTACGGCCAGGCGCTCGCCAACATCCTGGCGACGCTGGAGATGGGCGTGGCGGTGGTGGACAGCTCCGTCGCCGGGCTGGGCGGCTGCCCCTACGCCAAGGGGGCGTCGGGCAACGTGGCGAGCGAGGACGTGCTCTACATGCTGAACGGGCTGGGCATCGAGACGGGAGTGGACCTCGACCGGCTGGTGGCGGCTGGCGCTTATATCAGCGATGCCATCGGCCGTCCGACCGCCTCGAAGGTCGCCCGCGCGCGGGGATGTGCGTAAAACACGGGGAAGAGGGAAGGGAAGGGCGCCATGAGCTTCACGAACCTGCTGGTGCATGTGGACGACAGCGACCGCTGCGGGGAGCGGCTGACCGTCGCCCTGACCCTGGCGCAGAAGCATGGCGCCGTTCTGACCGGCCTGTTCGCGCAGAGCGACAGCTCCGGTGCCGGCATCGTCACGCGCAAGGCCGGCCCGGCGCTGACCCAGGCGGCGCAGCGGGCCCGGGAGCTGTTCGAGGAGAAGGCCCACGAAGCCGGGGTGACCACCCGCTGGTGGCAGCTCAGCCATGGCGAGTACGGCCATGTGATCGCCGAGACGGTGATCTGCTCGCGCTATGTCGACCTCGCCGTCTTCGGCCAGCACGACCCGGAGGACAGCCGCGTCCCGGCGGACCTGCTTGAGGAGGTGGTGCTGAACGCCGGGCGCCCGATCCTGGTCGTGCCGCACAGCGGCAGCTATCCGCAGCTCGCCGACCGCCCGGTCATCGCCTGGAATGGCAGCCGCGAGGCCACCCGCGCCGTCAACGACGCGCTGCCGCTGCTGAAGCAGGCGAGTTCCGTACTCCTGCTCGCCTTCCACACCCAGCCGCGGGCGGAGGGGGGCGGCAACGTCCCGCAGGTCGACATCCTGGAGCATCTGGCGAGCCACGGCGTGACGGCCACGCAGGAACGCATGACCATCGCCAGCATGACTCCGATGGACGCCGTGCTGTCGCGCGCCTCGGACCACGGCGCCGATCTTCTGGTGATGGGCGGCTTCGGCGGCTATGGCGGCTCGCTGTTCCCGCTGTTCGGACGGGGCAGCAACACCCGCCAGATCCTGCGCCAGATGACCCTTCCCGTTCTGTTGTCGCACTGAGTTTGTTCGCACGAAAAAAGGAAAGAAGAAGAAATGGCTGACGAGATGGCTCGCGACCCGCGCGAGGTGATGGAGTACGACGTCCTTGTCGTCGGAGCCGGCCCGTCGGGCCTGAGCGCGGCCATCCGCCTGAAACAGCTCGCCAACGACGCCGGGCAGGAGCTGTCGGTCTGCGTCGTCGAGAAGGGCTCGGAGGTCGGCGCCCACCTGCTCTCCGGCGCGGTGTTCGAGCCGCACGCGCTCGACGAGCTGATCCCCGACTGGAAGGAGAAGGGCGCGCCCCTGACCACCCCGGCCCGCGAGGACCGCTTCCTCTATCTCACCGAGACCAAGGCCCTCAAGTCGCCCTTCGCCCCGCCGCAGATGCACAATCACGGCAACTACATCATCAGCCTTGGCAACCTCGCCCGCTGGATGGCCGGGCAGGCCGAGGAGCTGGGTGTGGAGATCTACCCCGGCTTCGCCGCGGCGGAGGTGCTCTACGACGACACGGGTGCGGTCAAGGGTGTGGCCACCGGCGACATGGGCATCGGCAAGGACGGCGAGAAGACCGCCAACTACACGCCGGGCATGGAGCTGCACGCCAAGCAGACCATCTTCGCCGAGGGCTGCCGCGGCTCGCTGACCAAGACGCTGTTCGAGCGCTTCGACCTGCGCCGCGACGCCGACCCGCAGACCTACGGCATCGGCATCAAGGAGCTGTGGGAGGTCGATCCCGCCAAGTCGCAGCCCGGCCTGATCGTCCACACCATCGGCTGGCCGATGGACCCCAAGACCTACGGCGGCTCCTGGCTCTACCACATGGAGGGCAACCTGGTGTCGGTCGGCTTCGTGGTCGGGCTCGACTACGAGAACCCGCACCTGTCGCCCTTCGAGGAGTTCCAGCGCTACAAGACCCACCCGGCCATCCGCCCGACCTTCGAGGGCGGGCGGCGCATCGCCTATGGTGCGCGGGCGCTCAGCGAAGGCGGCTTCCAGTCGATCCCCAAGCTGACCTTCCCCGGCGGTGTGATCGTCGGCGACGCGGCGGGCTTCCTCAACGTGCCCAAGATCAAGGGCAACCACACCGCGATGAAGTCAGGCATGCTGGCGGCCGAGGCGGTGCATGAGTTGCTGTCCGCCGAGGCAGCGGCGCGCGAGGCGGTGGCCTATCCGGAGAAGCTGAAGGCGTCCTGGGTGTGGTCGGAACTGCATGCGGTGCGCAACATCCGCCCCGGCTTCCAGAAGGGGCTGTGGGCGGGTCTGGCCAACGCGGCCTACGAGACGGCGACCAAGGGCAAGTCGCCGTGGACGCTGCACCATCGGCACGGCGACCACGAGACGCTGAAGAAGGCGTCGGAGATGCCGAAGATCGCCTATCCCAAGCCGGACGGCGTGGTGTCGTTCGACCGGCTGTCCTCGGTGTATCTGTCGAACACCAACCACGAGGAGGACCAGCCGGCGCACCTGACGCTGAAGGACGCGTCGGTGCCGATCGCGGTCAATCTGGCGCTCTACGACGCGCCGGAGACGCGCTACTGCCCGGCGGGTGTGTACGAGATCGTGCGGGCGGAGGACGGCAGCGACCCGCGCCTGCAGATCAACGCGCAGAACTGCGTGCACTGCAAGACCTGCGACATCAAGGACCCCACCCAGAACATCAACTGGGTCGTCCCGGAGGGCGGCGGCGGGCCGAACTATCCGGGCGGGATGTAAAACTCAAACGGCAGCAAAACACATCAGGGAGAGAGCGCGATGCAGATCAACGGTCAGGCCGCCATCGTCACCGGTGGCGCCTCCGGCATGGGGGCGGAAACCGCGCGCCATCTGGCGAAGCTGGGCGCCAAGGTCACCGTGCTCGACATGAACGAGGCGGCGGTCAAACAGGTGGCCGAGGAGATCGGCGGCCTGGGCCTGCTCTGCGACGTGTCGAGCGCGGAGTCGGCGGAGAAGGCCGTGGCCGAGGCCCGCGCGGCCCATGGCCCGGCCCGCATCGCGGTGAACTGCGCGGGCGTCGCTCCGGCGAAGCGGATCGTCGGGCGCGATGGCCCGATGGCGCTGGACGACTTCCGCAAGGTGATCGAGGTCAACCTGATCGGCACCTTCAACATGCTGCGCCTCGCCGCCGCGGACATGGGCACGCTCGACCCGCTGGAGTCGGGGGAGCGGGGCGTGATCGTCAACACCGCCTCGGTCGCCGCCTACGAGGGTCAGATCGGGCAAGCCGCCTACGCCTCGTCGAAGGGCGGCATCGTCGCCCTGACCATCTGCGCCGCCCGCGATCTGGCGCGCAGCGGCGTGCGCGTGATGACCATCGCGCCGGGCCTGATCGGCACGCCGATGCTGCTGAACATGCCGCAGGAAGTCCAGGACAGCCTCGCCGCCACGGTGCCTTTCCCGAAGCGCTTCGGCCAGCCCTCCGAATACGCCCGACTCGTGCAGCACATTCTGGAAAACGAAATGTTGAACGGCGAGGTGATCCGGCTTGACGGCGCCATCCGCATGGCGCCGCAGTAACGCATTACCGACAGGCTGGATCGGCCTCAATCGTCCCAGATCGGCAGGGTTCCGAGCTGCGCGTTCGACAGCGCCGTCGTCAGGCTGCGCCCGTCGTCGCGCAGTTGGTCCAGGCCGACGATGACCTCCTTGTCGCCGATCCCCACGCCATGCTCGACGTCCACAACAACGGCGACCGTTTGCCCGGAGGCGTCCATCAGCACCTCCTCAACCTCGCCGATCTTCGTGCCGTCCGGTCCCAGGACATCCATGTCGTCCAGTTGCCCGACCGTCCGCTTGAGGGACAGCACCATGACGTTGTCGTCCTTCACCTCCCGATAGGCGTTGGCCGGGTTGGCGATGGCGGCGCTCTGCTGGGCGAGCGAGGGCCCGGCCGCGACCATGACGAGGGCGACCGCCGTTGCGGAAAGGAGCTTTCTCATCGCGTTGCTCTCCTGCTGCTGACCGTGCAACAACATGGGGCCGCGAGCACGGTTCCACCCGATGCACCGGTCCACATCGTTCGATTGTGCAGGAACCAACGTCGATGCTCCGATTCGCTACGACCGTGCTGCTGCTGGCCTTGTCCGGCTTCGGCGTCCAGGCCGCGCCGGTGGAAACCGTGATGGCCGAAACCGTGAAGGAGGCCCGCAAGGTGGAATCGTTCGATCTGCGCGCCGACCGGACGGGCCTGGATTACCGAGTGTTTCTCGTCCGCCCCGTCGAAGCGCCGCCCCCGGACGGCTATCCGGTCATCTATCTGCTGGACGGCAACGCGACCGTACCGATGATGGAGTCGGTCATCGGTCCTAATCCGCCCGAGCCCTACGGTTCTGCGGTGATCGTCGGAATCGGCTATCCGATCGACGGGCCGTTCGACGTCCTCCGCCGCTACCGCGACCTGACACCGCCGACCCCGCCGGAGTTGATTCCGCCGTCGCGGGACGGCGCCTCCGTCATCGAAACCGGTGGACGCGACGATTTCCTGGCCTTCGTTGAGACGCAGGTGATCCCGTCGGTCGAAGCGCGCCTGCCCATCGACCGGCAGCGCCGGACGCTGTTCGGTCATTCGCTGGGCGGACTGTTCTCCCTCTACGTTCTCTACACCAAGGGGGACCTGTTCCAGACCTATGTCGCGGCCGACCCGGCGATCTGGTGGAACGGGCAGGGCATCCTGAAGGAGCAGGCGGCGTTCCTCGATCGAGCGGTGGGTGCAGGCGTGGCGCCCGGCACGGCGCTGCTGATCGAGACGTCCGGCAAGCTGGTGGAACGTCCGTTGCCGCCGGCGGACGCCGAACGGCTGAAGCGCCTGCGTTCCGGGCAAACGGGAAGGGAGGTTGCGGCCACCCTTGCGACGGTTCCGGGTTTGCGGCTCGCCTTCCATGACTTCGTCGAGGAAAGCCACGGTTCGATGCTGCCGCTGGCCGTGGCCGACGCCCTGCGCTTCGCTTTCGGACGGGCTCCCGACTGACAAGCTGCGGGTGCGGCCATTGGAGACACGGGGGAACAGCTTTCGGAATCGCCAAGGCTCCCCACATGTGAACGGACGCCCACAAGGAGCGGGCGGCCAGAGTGGGGAGCGGATTCCTTGACCGTGCAGTCGATCTTCATGCCCGATGCCATCTACCGGTACATGCTCGACGCTTCCCTGCGCGAGACCGCCATCCAGGCGAAGCTGCGCGCCGAAACGGCCAAACTGACCGAGGCCCACTATCAGATCGCGCCGGAGGAGGGCCAGCTTCTGGCTTTCCTGGTCGAATTGATCGGCGCACGCCGGACCTTGGATATCGGCACGTTCACCGGATACAGCGCGCTGACGGTGGCGCAGGCTTTGCCGGACGATGGGCGCATCATCAGTTTCGACATCAACGAGCAGTGGACCTCCCAAGCCCGCGCGATCTGGTCCGAGGCCGGAGTCGCGGACAAGATCGACCTGCGCATCGGGCCGGCGCTCGACGGTCTGGACAAGCTCATCGCAGATGGAGGCGGCGAGTCGTTCGATTTCGCCTTCATCGACGCCGACAAGGAAAACTACGATGCCTATTTCGAGCGTTGCCTCACCCTCGTGAGGCGCGGTGGCCTGATCGTGGTGGACAACACTTTGTGGCGCGGACGAGTCGCCGATCCCAGCGATCGCAAGCATAAGACCGAGGCCATCCGCGCCTTCAATGCGGCCCGTCTGGAAGATGAGAGGACGGCCCTGTGCATGCTGCCCGTGGGTGACGGCGTGACCCTCCTTCGGCGTCGCTGAGGAGAGATACGCAAGGTCGCCCCATTAGAGCGGAGAGCAGAAGCACGAATCCGGTGTTTGGAGTTTTTTTTGAGGCTTTTAGTTGAACGAGCGCATAAATTCCATAAGGAGCATTATGGAAAATATGCCAGGGAAATCCGTGACAACGACCTCTTGGCGCCGATCCTTATGGAGACGTGATAAATTTTGCTCTATCTCATAAGAGGTATCGCCCACACCTGATCTCACTGCGGCGATGTTGATGGTCGATCGCACATGATTTCAGGTTCGGGCCTCTCCACCTCCCACATGTTCGGCCCCGCCATGGCGCGGAGGCGGTCCCGTTTTCGGCTTTTGGCCGCGGGCCTGATGGCATCCGCGCTCTGCGGCGCGGTCGCGATGCCGGCCCAAGCGGCGGACCCGTCGCATCTGGCAACCGTCACCACGGTGCGGAAGGACGCGGATGGGAAGCCGTCGGCCAAGATGCTGCAATTCGGCGTTTACCGGACAGAGGCCGACGCATGGGTTGCCTGGAAGGCGGTTGTCCGGCGCCAACCCGACATGGTCGCCGACCTCGTTCCCCGAGTCTTCCTGCAGAAGCCTGAGGTTCCCGACTCCGGTTTCGTCCTGCGGGCCGCTCCCCTGCCTGATCTCGATCCAAACTTCGTCTGCCGCCGAATCGTCGGCGGTGGTGGCAGCTGCCTCGTGGTGGATGCCGCCGTTGAGCAACCGGCAACGGCGGCGCCTGCCACCGTTGAGGACAACGACCACAACGGTGTCGTGACCTACAGCCCGGACCAGAGCCGGGAAATGCAGGAGATCGAGCGGCAAGCCGCCCGCCTGTCACGAATAGCCGCCATCGTCCCCGGCAACGACGCGCGGGTGGACATCGGAGCGCTGAAGGCCAGCCGTTGGAACCTCTGCTCCCTGACCTTCGACGATGGACCGCACCCGGCGGTGACCCCGCGCATCCTCGACATCCTGCGCGTCGAGGGGGTGCGGGCAACCTTCTTCCCCATTGGCAACGTCGCGGTCCGCCACCCGCGGATCATTCAGCGAATCGTCCAGGAAGGCCACGAGGTTGGCAATCACAGCCTGACCCACCCGAACATGCGCACCCTGACCACCGAGGCCCAGCGCGCGCAGATTGCGGAAACGAACCGCATCCTGGCCGCCGCTGGCGCCGACCCGGTGCTGTTCCGCCCGCCCGCCGGACGCTGGAACAACGACACGCTGACGGCCGTCGATCAGGAGAAAATGAGCCCGGCGCTGTGGAACGTCGACACGCGCGACTGGTTCACCCGCGACGCCGGCAAGATCATGGCCCAGCTTGAAGCCACCGGCACCATCGGCAGCGTCGTCCTGATGCACACCACCTACAACGCGACGGCGGAGGCGCTTCCCCGGGCCATCGGCCTTCTGCGCACCCGCGGTTGCCGTTTCGTCACCCTGTCGGAATGGATCACCAGCCTGAACAGCCTGGCTACGCCGCGGATCGCGCAACGCTGAAGCCGCTGCGGGCAAAACCGGCGGTCATGCCCGCTGCCCCCTTCCCAAGCGCGGGAAAGGGGCAATTCGGGGCATGGAGCGATCAGGCGACGTTCTTGGCGCGGCCACGGCGGGCCGGCTTGACCGGCGCGGCGGCCTTCTTGCCGAGACCAATCGACTTCGCGAAGGCGGAACGCTGTTCCGCGTAGTTCGGGGCGGTCATCGGATAATCCGCGGGCAGGCCCCACTTCCGGCGGTATTCGTCGGGCGTCATTCCATAAGCCGTGCGCAAATAGCGCTTCAGCATCTTCAGTTTCTTGCCGTCCTCAAGGCAAACGATGTAGTCCGGCATCACCGACTTCTTTACCGGCACGGCAGGACGCAGCTCAACCGCTTCCGGTTCGGCCGGACGACCGGTGCCCGACAGACTTTGATGGACGATCCGGATGAGGTTCGGAAGATCATTCACCGCGATCTGGTTCGAGCGGACATAAGACGCAACGATCTTACCCGTCATGGCAACCAGATCGGTGGCCGAATTCTCAGAACCGTCGGTGTCGCTGCTTTGCATGTCAGTTTCCTTCGAGAACGAATGATCCAAGACGGAGGATGGGCAAAGTGATGCGCAAAGCGCAAGCCTGTGCATCAGGTTTAACATGCAAATGTGTAATGTGTTTCATGCAGGACACGCGGACGGGCCTGCCAGTCGAATGGAAATAGTAGGCTTCGATGATAAAATCGCCGCCCGCTCAGGTGGCGGAACGCGTGCGCTTTATCAGGTCGGCGTACCAACGGGCAGAGGCTTTCGGCGTGCGTTTCTGCGATTCGAAGTCGACGTGGACGATGCCGAAACGGTTGCCGTAACCGCTTCCCCACTCGAAATTATCCAGAAGCGACCAGACGAAGTAACCGCGCACATCCGCTCCGCCGCGAATCGCTTCATGCATTGAGGCGTTATAGAGCTGCAGATAATTGATTCGGTGCTGATCGACGATGACGCCCGATTCGTCCGGCGAATCGCTGCCGCCACAACCGTTTTCCGTAATGACGATGGGCATACGGTAGCGGCGGGTGATCTCCAGCAGCTCATCGCGGAAGGCGTCGGGGAAAACCGCCCATCCGACACCGTGCGTCGGCGAATCGGGCGGGGCGTCACCCCAGCCATAGCCCCAGGTGGTGTCCGGGTTCACGCGGGCGAAAATCGGGCCGTAATGGTTCAGGCCGAACCAGTCCATGGGCCGGCAGATCCGCGCCATGTCGCCGGCCTTCACGTAAGGCTCGATGGCGCGCGCGACGCGCGGGGGGTAATGGCCGAGAAGCTGGGGGTCGCAGAAGGTCAGGTTCCAATGCTCGTCCAGCAGGGCGGCGGCCTCCGCGTTCTCCGGCTTGCCGCCTTCCGGCAGCACCCGCTGGCGGTTGTGCACCGCGCCGATGGAAGCACCGGGCACCAGGACCCGGATCGCGTCGACCCCGGCCCCATGGGCAAGGTTCACGTGATGGATGGCCCGCAGATGCTGGTCCCGGTCGGTGATGCCGGGAGCCGCCCAGGGAATGGCGTAGCCGAACAGGGTGAAGACGGAGAACTCGTTGAAGGTGATCCAGCGCGTCACCCGGTCGCCGTAACGCCGCGCCAGCAGAGTCGTGTAATCGGCGTACCAGCCGGCGCTGTCCCGGTTGGCCCAGCCGCCGCGGTCCTGCAGCGCCTGTGGCAGATCCCAATGATAGACGCACAGCCAGGGCTCAATCCCGGCCTCCAGCACCGTGTCGATCAGGCGGTCGTAAAAGTCCAGCCCGGCCTCGTTGGCCATCCCGCGTCCCCGCGGCAGCACCCTGGGCCACGCCACGGAGAAGCGGTAGGCATCCACCCCCAGCCCGCGCATCAGCGCCACATCTTCGGCGTAGCGGTGGTAGTGGTCGCAGGCGACGTCGCCGGTGTCGCCGTTCACCACCCCGCCCGCCGTGCGGCAGCGCGTGTCCCAGATGCTGGGTCCGCGCCCATCCTCCGCCGCGGCGCCCTCGATCTGATAGGCGGAGGTGGAGACGCCCCAAACAAAATCCTTCAGGTCCGCCATCGTCGTCTCCCATCCGCCCCGATCGCCATACCCATACTACCTTTGGCGGAATGGTCAAGAAACAGGCATAATGACGAGCAAACGGTTCGACGGAGCGATCTTCCTTGGAACATAAGGCTGTGGAACGGCGAGCGATGCCCCTTCTCACCTCCGATTTTCCTGAAGGATTCCTCTGGGGAACCTCGACCTCGGCCTTTCAAGTCGAAGGGGCCGCGGCGGAGGACGGTCGGGCACCCAGCATCTGGGACAGCTTCTGCCGGTTGAAGGGCCGGGTGGACAACGGCGACACCGGCGACGTCGCCTGCGACCATTACCACCGCTACGCCGAGGATGTGGCGCTGATGCGGGACATCGGGGTCGGCGCCTACCGATTCTCGATCTCCTGGCCGCGCGTCCTGCCGCGCGGGCGCGGGGTGGTCAACGAGGCCGGGCTGGACTTCTACGATCGGCTGATCGACCGCCTTCTGGAGGCGGGGATCGAGCCCTGGGCCTGCCTCTACCATTGGGACCTGCCACAGGCGTTGCAGGACCGCGGCGGCTGGGCGAACCGCGACAGCGCCGGCTGGTACGCCGACTACGCCGTCCTCTGCGCCCGCCGCTTCGGCGACCGGGTGACGCGCTGGGCGACCTTCAATGAGTTCTCCGTCTTCACCCTGTTCGGCTACGCGCTCGGCTGGGGCGCCCCCAGCGTGTCCGACCGCGGGGAGCATCTGAAGGTCATCCACCACACCAACCTTGCCCATGGGGCCGGCGTGGACGTGCTGCGGGCTCTGGTGCCGGGCGCCTCCATCGGGGCGGTGCACAGTTTCCAGCCCTGCCGCCCCGCCGACCCGGCGCCCGATAACGTCGAGGCGGCGGCCCTGTTCGACGAGCTGTGGAATCTGTGCTTCCCCGACGCCCAGATACTGGGCCGCTACCCGCCGCGCATCGCCCGCGCCATCGAGCCCTATGTCCAGGCGGGCGACATGGCGCGGATCTGCCGGCCGGTGGACTGGTTCGGCATGAACCACTACGCCCCCCTCTTCGCCCAGGCCGAGCCGGGTGCCGTCTGGGGATGCGGGTTCGGTGCCCCACCGGAGGGCATGCCGCGCACCGACATCGGCTGGCCGCTCCAGCCCAGCGCCTTCCACGAGGCCTTGATGCACGCCGCAGCGCGCTACCGCCTGCCGATCTACGTGACGGAGAACGGCTACGGCACCAAGGCGCCGGAGTCCCCGGACGCGCAGGGGATCGTGATGGACCGGGAGCGGCTGGACTATCTGCAGACCTGCATCGGCGAGATGGCAAGGGCGGTGACGGACGGGGCCGACGTGCGCGGCTACTTCGTGTGGTCTCTGCTCGACAACTTCGAATGGGGGGGCGGCTACGGCACGCGGTTCGGCATCGTCCATGTGGACTTCGAGACGCAGGCGCGGACGCCGAAGGAATCCGCCAAATGGTACTCCGCGCTGATTGGCGGGCCGCTGGGTGGACACGGAACGCAGGCACGGGGCAACGGACCGACGCGGCTTTGACCGGCTACCTGAGCGCCATGTCGGGGATGGGCTGGTCCGCCGGGCGTTCGTGGATTTCCTCCCCTGTGTAGACCGGGCATTTCCGGCACACGCCGGGCAAAGCCGCCTCGTCACCGGCCATCATGGCCAGCCTCACCGCACGGTAGCGCTCGCCGTTCCATATCTTTTCCAGGCTGCCCTGCCTCAGGTTGCCCATCACCTCGATGCCGGAAATGTCGTAGCAGCACAGCGTCACGTCGCCGTTGGGCCGGATCACCGTTTCCGTGAACGGCGCACCGCAAAAACCACGGCGCCGACCCGGATTGACCTCAACCGCCAGCGTCGCTTCCTCTTCCGTCTGCGTCCAGCCCGGCCACTTGTACGCGTAGTTCGTGGCGATCGACAGGCCGGGAAAATCCTGGATCAGAAAGGCCGGAGTCGCAGCGGTCGGAGGATCCCCCGGGCGGCGCATGATGTTGTTGGAGATGTCCAGCTGCACGCCGACGGGTTCCAGGTACCGGCGCATCAGATTCAGGTTCCGGCGCACCGTGGGATAGTGGGACCCCCGGCGGATGGCATCGTTCTCCTCCGGCGAGCGGCCGTCGATCGAGACGATGATCCGCGCCACGCCGCTGTCCGCCAGTTCGCGGCAACGCTCTTCGGTCACCAGCATGGCGTTGGTGACGAAATGGATCTGATCGATCGACGTCTCGTCCCTCAAACGCCGAATCATCCTTTCCAGTTGGGGATTCATCAGCGGTTCCCCGCCCAGATACATGACGCAACTGACCAGCGCTTCGATTCCCTTGAGATCCTGCAGGATTCGCTCGAACAACTCCGGCTTCAGCAAGCGGCGTTCGGTGCTGTGGTACGCCACGCCGGTGGTGCAGTGCCGGCACCGCAGGTTGCATGCGCTGGAGGTCTCGATCCGGACCCTCATCGGCAGCATCGCCGCTCCATGGCTCCCCTGCCCGCTCCAGCCGTTCAGGGTGACGGCAGCGGCTCGCCGGTAGTCATCGACGTCGATGCAGCGGAGCACCAGCCGGTGCAGGGCCAGCTTGGCCCCCAGCCTCACGGTGGCGTCGGTGGAGCGGGCCAGGGCGTGCAGGAGAACGCCGGCCTCCTCGATTCGGCCGACCGCCGACAAGGCCAGGCCGTGCTCATAGGCAACAGGCTCCTGCCGAGGATCCAGCCGGCGGGCGCGACCATGCGTCCGTTCGGCGGCGACGGCGTTCCCCAGACCCGTCTCGGCACGACCAAGCGCCGTCAGCATCGTGGGTTGATGGGGTTCCAGAACGACCGCAGCCCGAGCCTGGAGCGCCGCACCCGCGGGATCTCCGATGCGGTTGAGCACCCCTGCCAGATTGAGACGGCTGTTCGCCGCCAGCGGCTGCTGAACGACCGCCATGCGGTAGGCCACCGCGGCCTCCAGCGGCCGCTCCGCCTGAATCAAGGCATTGCCATGATTGAAGTGGCATTCGGGAAAGACCGGCCGAAGCACCGCCGCGCGGCGGTAGGAGTCGAGCGCCTTCCCGAGATCGCCGGTTTGCCGGAACGCACCGCCGAGCACGTGCAGCGCCTCCGCCGAGCCGGGATTGGCCGCAACCGCGCAGGACAGGCGCGCACAGGCCGCCCCGGCGGCACCCGACTGCAAGGCGACCAGCCCCCACAGACGCAACGTGTCCGCATGGTCCGGCACGGCGTCGAGCACGGCACGGTACGCCGCATCCGCTTCCGGCAGGCGCCCTTGCTGATGCAGAGCCACCGCCTGCCGGAAGCTCAAGGAAAGATCCTGCATGACCGCTGCCTCTCGCTCCCGCGCCTTGACCTTGGACCACCGCGGCTCAAGGAAACCCTGTCACAACGGGAAAGGCAATCCTGCGAAATCACCTTTTGGCGTGATTGTTGAGCGCGAAGGCCGCCCCGGGGTAGAAAAGCCAGTCAGCCCCTTCAAATCAGGGACGTTCCCCATGAACGCGCCAATCCCTTCCGAGACGCTTCTGGCGAACGCCGTGGCCCTGCACCGGACCGGCAGGCTCGTCGAGGCCGAGCCGCTTTACCGGACGCTCCTGGAGCGGCAGCCCGGTCATCCCGACGTGCTGCATCTTCTCGGGGTGCTGCGAAGCCAAGCCGGCGACCCCGCGGAAGGGGTGTCCCTGATCACCGACGCCATCGCCCGCCGCAGCAACGTCGCCGCCTATCACTCCAACCTCGCGCTCGCCCTGAAGGCCCTCGGACGCTTTGATGACGCGGAAGCGGCCCTGAGGAGCGGCTTCGCCCTGGCTCCGGGGGCTGGACCGCTGATTGCGCTCGGAGGCTTGTGGCGGGCCGGCGGGCGCCACGCCGAGGCCTTGGCCGCCTACCGCACCGCCCAGATCATCGATCCGGGTGACGGCGCCGCCCAAGAGGGGATCGCCCACACGACCGCCGAACTGGACGCGGCCGGGTGCGCGACGGACGAGCCCAAGCCGTCCGACACCACCCTGATGGCCTACCGCCGGGCCTTCCGGCTCCGCCCGGCGGCTCCCTTCGCGGCCTTCAATCTGGCCTTGACCCTCCAGAGAGCGGGCGACTCCGGGGCTGCCATTCCCACGTTCCAAGCGGCGGCAGCGCTCGATCCATCGGCACCGGCGGTGCTGTCCGGACTGGGACTGGCCCTGTTGTCGGCGCGACAGGCGGACCGGGCCAGCGCCCTGCTCACGCGGGTGGTCCGGTTGCGTCCCGACGACGCGCAGGACCGATTTCACTTGGCCGAGGCGGCGCAGGCGGCGGGCGATGCCGACCGGGCCGCAGCGGCCTACAGGGACTCGGCGGCCCTGCAGCCCACAAACCATACGGCTTGGGAAAACGCAGCCCTTCTCGATGCAAGCGGAGACAATGGCTCCGCTCTCGCCGCCCATGCCCGCGGGATGATGGCCGCGGCGCGGGCGGAGCATCTGTTCTGGAAGGCCCCCGTCTACATCGCCATGCATGTGGCGAACGATCGGATCGGAGCGGGGCGACCGGACGCCGCGAAGCGGGCGCTCGACCACTTCCGCCACGCGGCGGCGACCGAAAACCGGGAGTTGCTGCCCTGGATCGACTTCCTGCGCGGTTCGCTGCTCCTGCGGATGCCGGGGAGCGAGGAGGCGGGCCGGGCAATGCTGAAGGCGCTGGTCCCCGCCCTGCCCTTCCTGCGCCACGTCACCTTCGGCGACGAATTCGATGCCCTCTGCCGGTCGGTGCCGCTGGCGGAGCTTGCGGACTACCGGGCCGGCTTCCAATCGGAACCGGCCGCCGACGGCGCGGGACCTCTCCTGTTCGCTGCCTGCGACGACCGTTACCTGAAGCTGTTCGCGGCCCCCCTTCTGCTGACGGTGGATGCCTTCTGCGGCGAAGGGCAACGGATGCACATCCACGTCGCGGACCCCGGCCCCGACATCGCGGAGGTGGTCGCCGGGCTGCGGGCGTTGCTGCGGCGCTGCCGCCTGACCGTCAGCATGGAACGGACGCCGCCGGATCTCGATCCGATCAGCCGGCGCACCCTCTACACCTGCCTGCGGCTGATGAGGGCACCGGACGTGCTGGACCTCCATGGGCGCCCACCGCTGGTGATGATCGACATCGACGCCCTGCTGCCGATCGACCCGCGGCGCCTCGTCGAGGCCATGGCGCCGGATGAGGAGGCGATGCTCATCCATCGGCCGGACAGCCTGGACTATCTCTACAACACCATCAGCAACGGGCTGATCGTGCTGCGCCCAAACGAATCCACGCGGGAGATTTTGGAGCGCACGGCCACCGCCCTTCTGCATTGGATGCGACAGCGCAACATGGCGTATTTCCTCGATCAGATCGCGCTGATCCAGGGATTCGCGGATGTGGAGCGCCGGCACGGCCCGGTCGGAATTCTGCCCATCGAAGAGTTGAGCCGCCGCCTCGGCGTCTCCGACGTCTTCCTGCCCTTCTTCGACGAGAAGCACCGCGCCGGCTTCACGGACCAACTGTCCGCGCTGACGACGCGCATCCATGAGGAAACCTTGACCGACAACCGCTCCGAGGAGGAGCGCCGCGCGGCCTTGACCGGTCTGGTGCGCCGGCTGCAAGCCGCTGTGCTCTCCCGGTAGCGGGCCCGGTAGCGAGGCGCCCCCTACTCCGCGACCGCCGCGATCCTCCGGTCCCCGTGGGGCTCCTCGCGCATGCGCACCGTGTCATCGCATCGCTCCAGCACCAGCTTGCGGCGGTGGTGCGCTTCCAGGCCGGGATGGCTGCCGATGGTGATCAGGGTGGCGGCGGGGAACTCACTGTCGATCAGGCGCAGCATCGCCTCCTCGGTCCGCGGATCGAGGCTGTCGGTGGCGTCCTCCAGGAAGATCCAGTCCGGACGGCGGATCAGCAGGCGGGCGAAGCCCAGCAATTGCTGCTCCGACACCGCCAGAACCTCGTCCCAGCTGTCGGACTCGTCCAGCCGGGCCCGGAGGTGCCCGAGGCCGACCCGATCCAGCGCCGCCGCCGCAGCGGCATCGCCGACCGTTTCCGCCCCCAGGGGGTAGCTGAGGGCGGCGCGCAGCGTGTCGTGCGGCAGATAGGGACGTTCGGCCATGAAGAACACGCGGGTGAGCGCGGGCAGGACGATGCCTCCCCCGCCCCAGGGCCAGACCCGCGCCACCGCCCGGAACAGCCTGACCGCCGCCGCCGCGTCGCCGACGATCAGCACGCGCTCGCCGGGGTGGATCTCCAGATCGAAGGGTTCCACCACGCGCCGCCCGTCCGGCTCGGCAATGGACAGCCCGCGGAAGCTCAGGCAATGCTCGCCATCGCTGCGCTCCACGGTGATGCGCTCCGTTCCCTGCCCGTCGATCTCGCGGTCCAGGCGCTGGAGCGCCTCGTGCAGGCCCAGCACACGCTCCACCGACGCCTTCCATTCCGCCGCGCGGGCAAGGTTGTCGATGGGCCAGGACAGGGCGCCCACCGTCTGCTGGAAAGCCTGCGCCGTCTGCATCAGCACGCCGAGCGAAATGGCCCCGGCGATGTAGCTGGGCGAAGCGACCAGGATCGGGAATACGGCGGACAGCACCGAATAGGCGGCGCTGAAGACCATCATGTTGGACAGGGCGTGCGTCTGGCCGTTCCAGCCCCGCTGCACCCCGCCGAACAGCACGGCCAACCGGTCGCGTTCACCCGACTCCCCATGCAGGAGCGCCACGTCCTGCGCGTTCTCGCGCACGCGGGCAAGGCCGAAGCGGAAGGAGGCCTCGTGCCCCTGCCGGCGGTTCACCGCCCTCACCAGCGGCTTTCCCATCAACAGGGCGATGCTCGTCCCGACGGCCGCGTAGACCAGCGCGATGTAGAGCAGATAACCCGGCACATGGACGGTGCTTCCGGCCAGCGTCACCTCCGGCGAACCGGACAGCCGCCACAGGATGTTGGTGAAGCTGATCAGCAAAAGCGCGCAATAGGACAGCGACAGAGCGAGATCGATCGCCGCCTCCGTGGCAATGCGGATGTCCTCGGCGATGCGCCCGTCTGGGTTGTCGTGGTCGCCGGGCAGGTAGGTCACCTGATGCTGCCGGCCGCGCGTCAGCCAATCGCCCAGCAGCTTCTGCGTCAGCCATGTCCGCCAACCCAGCTGCAGTCGGCGCTTCACCCGTAGATGCAGGATGGTGTTGACGATGTTGAACAGGATGATCCCGCCCGCCGCCGCGATCATCAGCACGAAGCGGTCCATGGAGCGCTGCTCCAGCGCGTCGAACAGATGCTGGCTCCACAAGTTCAGCAGGATGGGAACCACCACCTGCCCGACCGTCAGAAGCCCCAGCGCCCCGGCGAGGAGCCACACCGTCCAGTTCCGCCCAGCCGAGCGGGAGCCACCCGACCAGAAGCCACCGGCAAGATGAAGGAAACGGCGGGTGAAGCCGGACCGGTCCGGCGTCCTGGACGCGATCGACATGGCCCTTCCACCCCCTGGGCTTGAAGCAAGACCTCCTTTACCCTAACGAACAGTTTATTACCAACAGCTTGCCCCGCAGTGCACCAAAGGATTGGTGCACTGCCACAAGGTCATAGCCGGTCACGGCGTGGCGGCAACCCCGTCCATCACCGGCAGCGCGGGCGGGGTGGCCCAGGCGGTGCGGGAATCGATCTCCACTTCGAAATCGGAAAAGATGGTGCGTCCGTACAGGCCGTGGCCGCGGTCCGGAATGTCGGTGAAAAGATGGAGCGCCACCGGCCCCGACCAGGGCGCCGCCAGTGCCGCCGACAGGTCGAGCGGACGGCGCGGCTCCTCCAGCACCGCCCAGCCGCTGGAGGCTAGGATGCCCTCCTCCCGTTCCGCCTCGTCCACCGTCAGCGACGGCGGTGCCACCACCAGTTTGCAGGCGATGGGGGAGCGGCAGCGCGGATCGTCGATCACCGCCCGCACCCGCACCGCCACGGCGCCCGGAACCTCGTCCAGCGGGATGTGGGCCGCCGTGACGACGCCATGGAGCGGGTGGAGCAGGACGCGCCCGCCGCGCAGCAGGCCGAACCAGGGGAAGGTCGCCTCGAACTCGCGGCCCTTGCGCAGTTGCGCCAGCACCGGCTGAGTCAGCGGCCAGACCATACGGTCCGGCGCGGGATGCGGCGCCAGATGCGCCGCCGCGCCATACTCCAGCCCCGGCAGCCCGCCCCACAGCCGCAGCGCCAGCATGGCCGGCAGCCCGACGGCGCGGGCCGGTGGCGCGACGGCGTATTCGTCGAGCAGACCGGCCTGGGCCAACGACAGGCGCGGCGCCTCCGTCACCACCCCGATGGCGCCGATCCGCAGGTCGAGAAGCCGATCCATCCGGGTGGAGGCGGCGGGCAGGCGCAGCGACAGCCAGCCGGACCGCAGATCACCGAAGGACAGCCTCCATTCCGCAAGGGTCTCGCCGGTCTCCGCCCCGGCCAGGGCAACGGCAAGCGCCCCGCTTCCCTTCGGCGCTTGGTCGAGATGCAGGTCAAGTCCCACCAGCCCCCGCGCACCCGCCGGCAGGCGCTGCACGATTTCAGCCGCTCCCGCGGTGTTCCGGCCATGGCGCAGCGGCACCGGCAGCGCTCCCACCGGGCGCGGCGAGGCGAAGACCAGCCGCGGCGGGCTGAGGCGCAGGGCATCCAGAAGTTCCACCGCCTCGGGCGGCAGGCGGGCGGAACGGCCCCACTCCTCCCGGAGGGTGGACAAGGTCTGCTGAAGGCCGGCGTTGCGGCGGTGCAGCCCGTCGATTTCTCCGAAAGCCTGCCCCAGCAGGCCACGCAGCAGTGCGGACGCATCGCCCGTCATCTGCGGTGGCGCGCTGTCCGGCCCGCCGGCCTCCTCCCACCAGCCGAGCAGCCGCTCGGCGTCCCGCCGCGCCGCCTCGTCGACCGACCACAGCGCCCGGACGGCGGCGGGCGGGATCGCCAGCGCGCGCAACGCCTCGCCCTCCTCCGGCTCGGTGTCCCCGGACAGCAGCAGATAGCCGCCGTCGTGACGGACCAGCCGCAGCAGGCGAAAGGGCACGGTGCCCGCTTCCAAACTGGTGTCGGTGCCGACGGCGATGATTTTCGGCGTGCCGTCGTAGAGGGAGGCGAACTGGGCCGCAGGGGCGGAGAGCTTCATGACGATGACACCCTTCTCAGGCGGCCACGGGGGTTTCGGAAAGACACGAGGACAAAGGCGCGCAGGCGGTCCAGTCGGGATCGGTGTCCGGCTCCGCCGCATCCTCCCAGCGCCGCAGCTTGTCCGGTGGGAATCCCAGCGCTTGGCAGAGGCGGAAGGTCCGGGCGTCGAGGGGCACGACGGTCTGGTAGGCGTGCTCGAAGGCGGCGCAGCCGTTGACCGCGTCGGCCAGGGACGGCGCGTCCGGGAGGGTGGACGCCCCCAGAAGCGCCCAGCCCGTCACGCCGAGCGCGCGCAGCCGGCCCATCAGCGGGTGCGCCGCGCCGTGCCGCACGGTCACGACCAGATCGAAGACGGCCAACGTGCCGACCGCCATATCCTCCTCCACCGCATCCCAGGGACGCAGCGGCGTGCCCAGATAGGCGTCGCGGTGGGTCAGCGGACGTTCCGGCAGCACCAGCGGCGACGGGTGAGGGATGACCGACGCGAACGCCTCGACCAATACCGCGGCCAGGGCCAGGTCCCCGCTCCCCAGCGCCACCAGATGCGCGTCATAGCCCTTCCCGGCCAGCCAGCGGGCCATGCGGGCGGCGGTCTCCAGCGCCCCCGCGTCGGCGGGATCGGCCACCAGCGCAGCCAAGCGCCGGTGTCCCGCGGGGGGAAGCAGCGGAAGCACCGAGGGCAGCCGGTGCACCGTCTGGTAGACATCCTCCGGCGTGGCGACCCCGGCGCGGTAGCGGTCGATGGGTGCCGCCGCCCAGCCGCCGTTGGACGGCCGTGACCACGCTGCGGCCATCGCCTCGTGCAGCGCGGACAGGGCGGCATCGGCGCCGGCCGGCGGTTGCACCGCGCCGGGCAGCGCCAGGGTGAGGCTCAGCCGGGCCTCGGCGCAGGGCTTCCAAGGCTCCCGTTCCAGCAAGGGAATGCCCGCCGGTTGGCGCCGCACGAGGTCGAGCAGGGCCGCGGTCGGCAGCATCGCCATCGCCGCCCCGCCGCCCGGCAGGGGAAACGGCACATCCGCCTGCAACCCCACAGGCACCCCGGACCAGGACAGTTCGCAGCCGTTTTCCGCCGCCCGCGCCGTTACCTTGGCGCGCACCAGGGTCGCCTGGGCTGTCGCACGCTCCAAGACCCACAGGGCGCCATGCAGCAGGCTATGGCGCGCCAGCAACTCGTAAAGACCGGAGTCCATCACCGCCAGCAGGCCGGGGCACTCCCCATAGCCGGGCCGCTCCGGCGCGCGCAGGGCGCGGCGCACGAAGTCGGCGAGCGGCACGTCCTCTTCGCCCAGCGCAGGGTCGGTGACGCAGCGGACGATGGCGCGGTCGGGCAGGTAAACGGCGTAGCGCCGGCCGACGGCGGCCTCCGCCCGCAGCACGGCCCGGACCGCGAACAGCGAGGGGTGGCGCTTCTGGATGTGAGTCAGGATGGGGCGGTAATCGCGCTCCGATTCGGTCAGCATGCTCTCGCCGCGGCGGCGGTAGCCGAAGCCGGTGCCCGGCACATGCACGCCGTGGAAGCCGCGCTCCAACCCTTGCAGCCAGAACTCCCAGTCCTCGCTGCCCTGGCGCATCGCCTCGTCGAAGCGGGCGCCGCTGTCCAGCAGGCGGCGCGACGCCATGCTGCCGGCCTCGCTGACGTTGCGGAACAGATGCTCCAGCGGCGAATAGCCGCCGGACATGTCGCAGAACTCGAAGAAGCCGAACTTGTCGACGTCCGGATAGGCCCAGCCGACCTTAGGTCCCGCCGCCCGCAGCGCGTCCAGCATGCGTTGCAGCAGATGGGGCCGGATGCGGTTGTCGGAGTCGAGGAAATAGACCGCCTCGAGCGCCGGAAAGGCGTCCAGCGCAAAGTCGATTCCGCTGTTGCGCGCCGCGCTCAGCCCGGCGTTGCGCTTGTGCAGGTAATAGAGCCGCCCCGGATGGGCCGCCGCGAATTCCAGGCAGACCCGCCCAGTCTCCGGGAAGGGGCAGCCGTCGTCGACCACGACCACGGCGTAGGCGAAGTCCGTGTCCTGGGCGAGCGCAGTGGACAGCGCCTCGACCAGCAGGCCCGAATGCTTGTAGGTCGGCACGACGACGGCCACACGGACGTTTTCGGCGTCACCGGACCCTGAAGCGATGTGAGTTCCAACGGAATGCATGGGCGGACGCCGTAATGACACGACGCCGTCGATAGCACCGCTTCCGCTTGGCTCCGATGTGACAATTCAGAGACACTGACGATCAGGCGGCCGATCACTCCATAGGCGCTCTTTGCAAAACTTTGAAAGACCAATCACGAAAACCTAAAAGTCTACTTAATTGGAGATCCTATCGTAATTTCCTTCTTACCTTCTTCAGCCACATATTTTTGGGCGAACCCCTTGGCAAGCGTCGAGAGCACCTTGTCGAAAGAGCCGGATTGGAATCCCAGATCCGCAAACTTTTGCCCAGCCGCCTGTTCCTTGGACGTCGCAAAGAAGCGCTCGTCGCCTCCTTTCAGCGTGTAGGCGGTCATCGGTTTACCGATCCCCGCCAACTGGTCATACGTGTTCTGCAGCGCCCTCATCTCTTCGCCCAATTGAGCCGTCGCAGCCATCCGGTCCTCCATGCTCATGCCCGACGCGAACATGGCCGCGCGCCGGGTTTCCGTCTCGGAGAACATGCGCTGCGTGATGGATTGCATTTTCTGCTGCCGCGCCTCGCCTTCAGGGGTGCGCCCAGCCTCGGCGTCCTCCCTGGCGGATTGCCAGAACGCCTTCTTGCGCTCCGACTTCAGGGCGAACGACAGCGCGTCATTGAGTTCGTCCGCCGACATCGCCCCGCTGGAGACGAGTTTGCCCAGGGAGGTCCGATCCTCCGCCGCGAGATTCGTGAACAGGTCGAGCGCGTCACCCTTGAGCGCCGACGCCAGATCGCTGAGATCAACCTTGTCACTCTTGGAGGCGGCGGCCGGTGCCGTCCCGTCCGTGGCGCCGCTCTTCGCAGCGGTGGGTTTCGCCTGCACGGAGGCCGCAGCGGTGGCCTGGAACAAGGATGCCGAAACGTCGGAAATTCCCATGGCTTCCTCCGATGATCCTGAACGCATGGCGTGTGATACCGGATCATCTGAAGCCAATATTGTGAAGAGTAAATTAACAAGAAACTCTTATATTTCTAATGATTAGATCTCAAAGCATCAATGATCAAAAATCTTCGTTCTCCGCAAGAAGAACAGGCTGACGGAGCATCGCTCCGCGCAGCCTGCCCTCCTGTTCTTCACGCGAGATCAAGCCGCCCGCTCTTTGCCACCGCGCTCAGAAAGCGGTAGCTGTCCTTGGGCGTGCGGACCAGCGTGTCATAGTCGACGCGAACGATGCCGAACCGCTTCGACAGGCCGAAGGCCCATTCGAAATTGTCCAGCAGGCTCCAGCACAGATAGCCCTTCACGTTGCAGCCATCGGCTAGGGCGCGGCCGACCGACGCCACATGGTCGCGCAGGAAATCCACGCGCTCCGCGTCGTGTACCTGCCCGTCCGGCGTCACCACGTCGTCATAGGCCGCACCATTCTCCGCGACGAAGACGGCGGGGTTGCCGTAGTCGCGCTTAAACTCCATCAGGAGGTCGTACATCCCGTCGGGCTGGACCGGCCAAGCCATGGCGGTCCAGCGGTCGCAATGGGCGTCGCCCCACCACACGTCGAACGGATGGCCCGTCTCGTGCTTCATGGTCATGCGCGAGTAGTAGTTGATGCCCAGCAGGTCGATGGGGAAGCGGATCGCCTCCTCATCACCGGGCAGCACGAAGTCCTTCATCCGCTCGGCCATCAGATCGGGGATCTTGCCGCGCATCACGCCGTCCAGGGCCACCCGGTTCCACACCGCGTCCCAGCGGGCCGCCGCCGCGATGTCCTCCGGCCGGTCGCTCTCAGCCCGGCAGGGCTGGAGGTTGATGACGGTGCCGAGCGTCAGGCCGGAATGTTCCGCCGATATGGCGCGGAGCGCCGCACCTTGCGCCAGATTCTGGTGGTGCAGCGCGCGCAGGATGCCGACCTCACCCAGCTTATGGCCGGGCGCGTGCTCCCCGGTGCCGTAGCCGTGGGTGGCCACCACGTTCGGCTCGTTCAGCATCATCCAGTCCTTCACCCGGTCGGCAAGCCGGGCGGCGACGATGCGGGCGTAGTCGGCGAAGGGGCCGACGACCTCCCGGCCCTGCCAGCCACCGCGGTCTTCCAGCGGCTGCGGCAGGTCCCAATGGTACAGGCAGGCCATCGGCCGGATGCCGGCGGCCAACAGCCCGTCCACGAGCCGGTCGTAGAAGTCGAGCCCCGCCGTGTTCACCGCCCCCGCCCCACTCGGCAGGATGCGTGGCCAAGCGATGGAGAAGCGGTAGGCGTTGAATCCCGCGTCCTTCAGCAGGGCGATGTCCTCCGCCCAGCGGTGGTAATGGTCGCAGGCGACAGCGGCACTGCTGCCATCCTGGATGCGCCCGGCGTCGGTGAAGGTGTCCCACACGCAGGGGCCGCGCCTGTCCTCGTGAATCGCCCCCTCGATCTGATAGGCCGCGGTGGACGCCCCCCACAGGAAGTCCTTGGGAAAAGTGATGAGTGCCATGATGGGGACTCCCTTGAAGTGATTATGTTGCAGACGCACTGTTGCGAGCGCGAAGGTCATGTTGCGCGAGCGAAGAGGCGACCACACTTATTCTGACCATCAGGTATAGTCTCTTCGTCTTAACGAGTGTATGCTTCACCCAAAGCGGCTGCCCTGACAAATCAGCACAGCAGCATTCCCGCCGGCGGGAGGCATTCCATGGCTGTTTCCACTCCCAAAACCACTAAGATCGTCTTCCTGGGCGCCGGCAGCGCGGCCTTCGGGCTGAGCATGTACCGCGACCTCTTCACCACGACGGAGCTGGCGGGCAGCACCCTGACTCTGGTCGACACGAACCCGGCGGCGCTCGACCGCATGACCGCGCTCGCCCGCCTGCTGAACGCCAAGGGCGCCGCCGGCCTGATCATCGAACAGACCACCGACCGCCGCGCTGCCCTGCAAGGCGCGGAATTCGTCGTCAACTCCGTCGCCATCGACCGCAACCGCCTGTGGAAGCTCGATTTCGAGGTGCCGAAGAAGCATGGCATCCGCCATACGCTGGGCGAGAACGGCGGACCCGGCGGCCTGTTCTTCACGCTGCGCACCCTGCCCCTGATCTTCGACTTCGCCCGCGACATCGAGGAGCTGTGCCCGGACGCCCAGTTCATCAACCTGTCGAATCCGGAAAGCCGCGTCGTCCTCGGCCTCGGTAAATACACCAAGGTCAAGACGCTGGGGCTGTGCCACGGCATCTTCCTGGCGCGCTGGTTCATCTGCCAGATCCTCGGCATGGCCGAAAAGGACGTGGAGGTCTGGGGCGCTGGGTTGAACCACTTCCAATGGCTGATGCACATCCGCGACAAGGCGAGCGGGCGCGACCTCTACCCGCTGCTGCGCGAGCGGGAGAAGACCCACGACCCGGCCTTCACACCGCTGACCCGCCGCCTGTTCAACAGCTTCGGCCTGTGGCCGACCTGCAGCGACGATCATATGGGCGAATACCTCCCCTACGGCTGGGAAGGCGGGGAGCATGGATTCGACTTCGCCGAGGACGAGCGCGGGCGCGGCATCCTCAACGCGCTGATGGACGGGACCATCGCCGGGACGACGCCGGTGCCCGACGACTGGACGCAGCCATCCTGGGGCGAGCGGGCGGTGCAGGTCATCGCCGGGGTGCTGCACAACCAGAAGCGCTTCATTGAGTCGGGGATCGTCTACAACCAGGGCGCCATCCCCAACCTGCCGCCCGATCTGGCGGTCGAGGTGCCGCTGCTGGCCGACGCGGCGGGCGTTCACCCGGTCTCGCTCGGCCCCCTCCCCGACCCGATTGCCAAACTGCTGCACGTCCAGGCGGGCGTGCAGCAACTCTCCGTCGAGGCCGCGGTCCACGCCTCGAAGGACTTGGCGCTCCAGGCCCTCCTGATCGACCCGGTGGTGACTTCCACCGACGCTGCCGTGAAGATCCTGGACGAGCTTTGGGAGGCGAACCGGCCCTACATCCGTCCCTGTGTGTAGGAACGCGCAGGGCCGGTGCGGGTCAATGGGCCGGTTCGGTGTCCGGCGCGGCCGGCTTGCGGCGTCCGCGCGGAGCGACCGGCTTCACCGCTTCTGCCTTCACGGCTTCCCCTTTCACGGCCTTGGCGCGGGGCGGCTTCGCCACCTTCGGGGCCGCCGGAACCGGAACCGCGACCGGGGTTTCGGCCTGGGTTTCGGCTGGGGATTCGTTTGCGGCAGTCGGCTCGGCCTTGGTCTTGCGGGCGCGCGGCGTCTTGGGCGCGACGGCCTCCTCGACCACATCGACCACGGCGTTCAGGCCGACGCCCAGCAGTTCGGTCGCCGCCGTCTTGGTCCGGCGGACCGCCTTCTTCACGACGCCCGCGGCGGCGTCCTTGACGGCCGCGACCATGGCGACCGGCTCCGCCGTGGCGGCCGTCCGGTCCTCGGTTTCGATCTCGGCGCAGGCCTGCGCCCAATGCTCTTCCCCCCGTCCCTCCGGTCGCCCGGCGCGCTCCCAGATCTCATAGGCGCGGTGGCGGATGCGGTCCTCACGATCGCCTTGCATTCTTCCGTCTCCAAGTGGGCTTTGGTCCAAGTGGGCTTGGCCGCAGAAACATCGACGCTCGAGGAAAACGGCGTCCTGCGCCCGTGGGTTCCCGTTTTAGTGCCCGGTTTATGTGACGATAAACGTACACAAAGAAAGCGTGCCTTAGTTCATAGGAAATTCATAGGCCCATTGCTTGTCCAACCTCGACAGAGGGCGGACGGTGATAGACCATGCGTTGGTTGCGCCCCCGTGCCGGCCCCGCGCCGGCGCCGGTCCGGCTTGCGGTCCGCATAGAACCCTTCGCCGGGTTGAACCGGGCCGGCCGGCCCAATTAACTTTGGGTGAAACGTCTTGGCAGGGGGCCGTTTGCGGCCCAGAGCCGTCACGGAAGGCAAAGAGTTCTGCGCATGTCCCTTGATCCCTTGCTTCAAGCCAACCGTATCCTGACCGAAGCCATCAGCAACTACCTCCAATCCTCGAACGAGCTTGCCGCGGCGGCGGAGCGTGCGACGGCAGCCAGCGCCGGACGCGACGCGACCACCCGGCGGCTGGCCTTCCAGGAATTGTCGGAGCGTGGGAACCAGGCGCGCTTCGCCAAGAAGCACCTGACCGACACGGTGCGCCGCCTGCGCTCCACCCTGCCGCCGGCCCAGATCGAGGCGGTGGCGGCGAAGCTCGACGGGCGCGAGAGCGCCGAGAGCGCGCTGACGCTGGTGCGCACGATCCTGACCGAGAAGGTCTGGTCGGCGGCCTGACGGCCCCTTCCCTTTCTGCCCTGCCCCTTTCGCCCTGCGGCGCTCCGGCCCGAGCGGTTCCGCTTTGCGGCCGGTTGGACGGCACCCCGCGTGCGGGAGGACCGTTCAACCGGTGTTGGTCGTTGGCCGCTATGCCCACATAATCCGGACGACTCATTTGACATCGTAGGATGCAGGGGCCAGTGTCTGACTGCTAAAGATTATCACAAGCGTGGGATCGGCGCCGCCGTCCCGCAGAATGGATCGTAAGGGTGCAAGACGGTTCCAAGGCGATGATCGCCCGCCTGGTCGGTTTCGACACGGTTTCGCGCCGTTCCAACATGGCGCTGATCGACTGGGTTCGGGACTATCTCGCCGGGTACGGCGTCGAGAGCCGGCTGGTGCCCAGCCCGGACGGCGCCAAGGCGAACTTGTTCGCGACCATCGGTCCGATGACCGAAGGCGGCGTGGTGCTGTCGGCGCACACGGACGTCGTCCCGGTGGACGGACAACCCTGGGACACCGATCCCTTCACCCTGGTCGAACGCGACGGGCGCCTCTATGGACGCGGCACCGCCGACATGAAGAGCTTCCCCGCGGTGGCGCTGGCCATGCTGCCGGACATCCTGGAGGCCGGGCTGAAGCGGCCGCTGCATCTGGCGTTGTCCTACGACGAGGAGGTCGGCTGCATCGGCGCCCCGGCCATGATCGCCCGCATCGCCGATGAGTTGCCGCGCCCCAGCGCCGTTATCGTCGGCGAGCCGACCTCGATGGGGGTCGTTCTGGCCCACAAGGGTTGCTACGTGCTGCGCACCACGGTCACCGGGCACGAGGTCCATTCGTCCCAGATCGACCGCGGGGTCAGCGCGGTGATGACCGCGGCGCGGCTCGTCAATCTCGTGGGCGACATGGCGGCGGAGAACGCCGCCGCCGCGGACCCCTCCTGCGGCTTCGACCCGCCCTTCACCACGCTGCAGGTCGGCACCATCGAAGGCGGCACGGCGGCCAACATCACCGCACGCCACTGTTCCTTCGTCTGGGACATCCGTCCGCTGCCCGGCGACGACTGGACGCGCTACCGCGACCGCTTCGAGGTGGAATGCGAGCGGTTGCGCGCCGCCATGCGGCAAATCAGCCCGGACTGCGACATCCGCACCGAGCAGGTCGCCGGCGTGCCAGGGCTGGCGCCGGAGCCGGACGGGCCGGCAGCCCAGCTCTGCCACGCCCTGACAGGACGCAACGACACCGGCATGGTCTCCTTCGCGGCGGAGGCCGGGCAGTTTCAGGAGGCCGGCCTGTCCACTGTGCTCTGCGGCCCTGGCTCCATCGATCAGGCGCATCAGCCCAACGAGTACATCGACGTCGCCCAGGTGACAGCCTGCGAAGGCTTCCTCCGGGATCTCGTCCGCCGGCTTGCGGCCTGACCCGCAACAGGGTGCGGCGGAGCGTCGCGCCGGATCATAATACAGACGGCCTTTTTATTCGGACCGCGATCAATGGAAGGAACCGATTGTTGGATCGACGGCGCCTTGTTGCTGAATTGCCTAGAGCACTCCCAATTTGGCCTATGCCGTCGACGGGGGAGACTTTGACGGCATTCCTGTCGCACTGTGCCCGGGGGCGCCGGTGCACCGGCGTGTCCATGGAAACGGGAGCGTCGGTGCATGGTTGATCTGAGCGACCTCGAGCGCGACGCGCTGACCGAGCTGGTGAACATGGGCGTCGGCCGTGCCGCGACCAACCTCAGCCGCATGGTCGCCGATCAGGTCCTGCTGTCGGTTCCCTCCATCGAGATCGTCAGCCGCAACGACGCCGCCGGCCTCCTGGCCGCGCGCGAGAAAATGAGCCTCGTCGCGGTCGAGCAGCGTTTCGACGGGTCCTTTTCCGGCCGCGCCCTGTTGATCTTCCCCGAGACCAACAGCCTGGAACTGGCCCGCGCCGTCCTTGGCAGCGAGCTGAGCCTGGAGGAGATCGTCGATCTGGAGCAGGACGCGCTTGCGGAGATCGGCAACATCATCCTCAATGGCTGTCTGGTCGTGATGGCCAACACGTTGAAGGACAATCTGGACATCTCGCTGCCCAGCGTGTTGCGCGGCGACAGCGACCGCATTTTCCAAAGCAACGGGCCCAACCCCGACGAACTGGTGATGTTCCTCTACATCGACTTCCTGATCCGCAGCCGGAGCATTCGCGGCTACATCGCGTTGCTCATGGGACTGTCGTCTCTGGAGTCGCTGAAGGGACTGATCCATGGATTCATCGACCGCATCGCCTCCGGAACGCCCGATGGAACCGACCGAGTTTAAGCGCATGCCCTGGCTGGACGGCCTTCTCGACGCGATGGACGCCGGCATCGTCGTGCTGGACCGCCATGGCCGCGTGCAGTTCTGGAACCGCTGGATGGAAAGGGCGTCGGGCACCCCCGAACCCGACATGCACGGGCGGGAGCTGGTGGAAGCCCTGCCGTCCCTGCGCGACACGCGGCTGCACAACGCGGTGCGCGACGTGCTGGAAACCGGGGCGCCCAGCGTCCTGTCCCACACGCTGAACCCGGTGCTGTTCCCGCTGCGCTGCGCCGACGGGCGACGGATGGTCCACAATGTGCTGATCCGTCCCTTCTCCGTCGCCAACGCCTCCTACTGCCTGATCCAGGTGAGCGACGTCACCGCCGTGGTCAACCGGGAGCGGGTTCTGCGCGAGCAGCGCGACGCGCGCTACCGTGCCATCGTGGACACCGCCCCCGACGCCATCGTCACCACCGACACGCGCGGCGTCGTGCAATGGGCCAACGGCGCCGCAGCCCTGCAGTTCGGCTTTCCGCCCAATGAACTGATCGGCCAGCATGTCAGCCTGTTCCTCGCCGAAGGCTCCCCCGACTGGTCCGGCCTGCTGGAGCGCGACCCGGCCGGACGCCCTGCACCCGTGGAACTGATCGGGCGCAAGCGCGACGGGACCCGCATCGACCTGGAGGTCTCGCTGGCCCGCTGGGAATCGGAAGGGCGGAGCTTCATCACCGGCGTCCTGCGCGACATCACCGAGCGCCGCCGCACCCGCGAGGAGCTGAAGGCCAACGCGCTCGCCATGCGCCAGCTCGCCGAGCAGACCAAGGCCACGCTCGACGCGCTGCCGGCGCACATCGCCGTTCTCGACCATGGCGGGCACATCATCTCGGTCAACAAGGCCTGGGCGGGAAGCGGGCCGCAGGCCGGTTTCCTCGGCGACGGCTCGGCCATCGGCGACGACTATCTGGAAGCCTGTGCCGCCACCCGCAGCGGGGCGGAGCATGCCGACGCACTGATCGAGGGGCTGCGCAGCCTGCTGCGCGGCGGGGCGCCGGTCTCCATCGAATATCCGGGTCTGTCCGATGCCGGGCCGCGCTGGTACCGCTGCCTCGCCGCGCCGATGGCCGCCGGTCCCTTCGGCGGGGCGGTGCTGATGCACATCGACGTCACCGAGATCAAGTCGATGGAAGCGGCGCTGCGCAAGCTGGTCGGGCAGAAGTCCACGCTGCTGCGTGAAGTGAACCACCGGGTGAAGAACAGCCTTCAGCTCGTGTCCAGCCTGCTGACGCTCCAGACCATGAGTCTGCCGGGGGCCGCCGAGCGGGTTCATTTCCAGGACGCCCGCAGCCGCATCGATGCCATCGCGCGGGTGCACAGCCGGCTCTACCAGACCGAACAGTTCCAGACCATCGAGTTCGGCAGCTATCTGAACGAGCTGTGCGCCGATCTGTCCCGCGCGTCGGGCGGCGACACGCTGGGCTCCATCGAGGTGCGGGCCGAGCGCGTCGACCTGCCCATCGATCAGGCGGCACCGCTGGGGCTGATCGCCAACGAACTGATCACCAACGCCATCAAGCACCGCGGGTCCACGCCCGCCAACGTCCTGGTGTCGCTTGACCGGGCCGGCGACCTGCTGGCTCTGACCGTGACCGACCAAGGACCCGGCCTTCCCGCCGGGTTCGACATGCGCCGGTCGCGCAGCCTCGGCATGCGCTTGATCACCAGCCTCACCGGTCAGGTCGGTGCAACGGTCACGCTGATGCCGGTCGAACGGGGAACCTCCTTCCGCATCGCGCTGACCATGCCGGAAACGCGCGGCCCCATCCTGGAAGACAGCGCGGCGGAGTGGAACGGATGAAGATTCTTCTCGTCGAGGACGAGGTCCTCATCGCCATGGAGCAGAGCTTCTACCTGGAATCCGCCGGGCACGAGGTGCACGGGCCGGCCTCCACCAGCGAAAAGGCGCTGGTCCTGGCGCAGGAGGTGAAGCCGGATCTGGCGCTGGTGGACATCCATCTCGCCCAGGGCTCCAGCGGCATCGACGCGGCCCGCCGGATGACCGCTCTGGGCATCCCCTGCCTATTCGTCACCTCCTACCGCGAGGAAGTGGAGCCGACGCGCGAGTATGGGGTGGGCTGCCTGCCCAAGCCCTTCTCGCAAACCTCGCTGGTCTCCGCGGTCGAGGCGGTCAGCGCCATCCTGGCCGGGCGGACGCCTGCCAAGATTCCCGACACGATGGAGCTGTTCTCCTAAGCGCCGTCCGCCACCGGCGCGGGAGCCGGTGGCGGCTTGCGGCGGCCTTCCTGAAGGCAAAAGCGGCCCACGCGCTATCGCTTGGCCAGCACGGGCATCACCCAGCCCTTCAGGAAGGCGTCCTCCGGCGGCACCGCGATCGGCCTCCCCGCCGCCACCAGCACCTGAAGCAACGCGGTGTGCAGCCCGGCGCAGGCACCGAGGTCCAGCCGGGGATCCTCCACTGCGCCCAGCCATTCGGCCAGCGGGATCGCTTCTTCCACGGTGCAGGCGCCCTCGAAACGGGCGGTGCGGTCCTCGAAACGGATGGGCATCACACCAGCTCCCGCAGGTTGAGGGCGAGCAGAAGGCGCCCGTCGCCGAGCACCGCCGTGCCGGCGTAGCCGCGCAGCCGGGCGAGCAGCCCGGTCATCGGTTTCAAGACCACGTCGGCGCGTTCCCGGAAGGCGTCCACGACCAGCGCCACCGGCTGCCCGCCGAGATCCACCAGCAGCACCGCCTCCCCGCTCCGCACCCGCTCGTCCTCCGGCAGGTTGAGCAGGCGGCGCAGCCGCAGAAGCGGCACCACAGCGTCCTGAACGACCACGCTCTCCGCATGCTTCATCCGGCGGATCGCGCCGTGGGGAACACGCTGCATCCCGGTCACCAGGGTCATCGGCAAGCCATAGAGCGCACCCGCCGTCTCCACCGTCACCAGCCGCGTCACCATCATCGTGAGCGGCAGGACGAGGCGGAAGCGGGTTCCGGCGCCGGGAGTCGAAGCGACCTCCACCCGCCCCCGCCTGCTCCACCGCGCTGCGCACGGCGTCCATCCCCACCCCGCGGCCCGACAGGTCCGACACGGTCTCCGAGGTGCTGACCCCCGGCAGGAAGATCAGGCGCAACGCCTCGGCGTCGGACAGGCCCGCCGCCTGCTCCGCGGTCAGGGCGCCCTGGGTCACCGCCTTGCGGCGCACGGCCGCCGCGTCGATGCCCGCCCCGTCGTCGGAGACCTCGACCACCACGCCGCCGCTGTCCTGGAAGGCCTGGACGCGGATGGCCGCGACCTCCGGCTTGCCGGCGGCACGACGGCGCTCCGGCGGCTCGACGCCATGGTCCAGCCCGTTGCGGACGAGGTGCAGCAGCGGCTCGCCCAGGATGTCGAGGATGTCCTTGTCCGCCTCCGTCTCGCCGCCGGAGACGTGCAGTTCGACCGGTTTGCCGAGCTGCCGCGCGGTGTCGCGGACCAGACGGGGCAGCGGGTCGAAGACGCGCGACAGGGGAAGCAGCCGCAACCGCAGCACCGCGTCCTGCAGGTCGCCCACGATGGAGTCGATGCGGTTGTGGGCCTCCTTGATGCTTTGGGCCAGAGCGTCGGCGCTCCGCCCCTCCTGTGCCTCGCGCGCGAGGTGGGGCAGACTTCCTTTGGCGACGACCAGTTCAGCGACCAGCGCCATCAGCCGGTCCATGCGTTCGGCATCGACCCGCAGCGCCCGCCGCGCCGGGGCGGCCGGAGCGGTGGGCGCCGTCGCAGCCGGGCCGTCGGCCAGGGACTCGACGCAAGGGATGAGCGCGTCCACCGGGCCTTCGGCGGCGCGGTCCAGCGCCGCCCTCTCCGCGGCCCGCCCCTCGGCGGCGAGGATGTTGCGCACCGCCCGCAGCACCGCGGCCCGGCGGGCCGCCGTTTCCTCGTCGCTGCCCGGCAGACGGAGGATGCGCGCCTGCTCCCGCAGCATGGCCGTGGCGAGGCTGGGCGGCGCAGCGGGGGATGCCGCCTCGGTCAGGGCGGGTATCGTGATCGTGGCGAGGGACACCTGATCGGGAACGCCGCGGAACAGGCGCATCAACTCGTCCTTCGGCGCGCCACTCAGCGCGCGGAAGCGCAGGGCACAGCGGTAGGGGTCGAGGTCGGTCAGCGCCGGCCACGCCCCGGTGGCCTCGATGCGCAGCAGCAGCAGGTCCGGGATGCGGCGGCACAGGTCCAGCGGATCATCCCCGGCGAAGAAGCAATCCTCCGCAGGGGCGTAGGCGATGGCGGTGACCGTGCGCCCGGCAGCCTTGGCCCGGTCGGCCTCCGGCAGTTCGTCCACCCAGGCGAATCCGGCCGGCGTGCCGCTGCCCGCACTCTCCGCCGTCCCGCCAAGGGCGGCGCGCAACCCCGCTTCCTGCGCCTGCGCGCGGGCGTCGGCATCATCAGGAAGGGATTGGCTGTGCTCCAGCCCATCGACCCAGGCCGCGCCGATGTCCAGCAACGCCAGCAGCCGGTCGGCCAATTCGCCGCTCATGGCGGCGCGTCCGTCCCGAACCGCCATCAGGGCGTCTTCGCCGGCATGGACCATGCGGGTGAAGGGCGCCAGATCGAACAGGGCGGTGGCGCCCTTCAGCGTGTGCAGCGCGCGGAACAGGTCATTGATCGGAGCCTTGTCGGTCGGGTCGCGCTCCAGCCGCAACAGCGCGGCGCCCGCCGCCTCCAGCAACTCCCGCGATTCCAGGACGAACTGCTCGAACAGCGCGCTCATGACCGTGCCTCTCGACCGGTGAGCAGGCGGGCGGCGGCCGTCAGGTCGGCAGGGCGCACCGGCTTCACGAAGTACCAGTTGGCGCCGGCGAGCAGCGCCTTCTCGCGGTCGCTGTCCTTGGATTCGGTGCTGATCATGATGGCCGGCACGTCCCGCAGGGTCTGCTCCTGGCGCAGGCGGCGCAGCATGGTGTAGCCGTCCATCTTCTGCATGTTGATGTCGACGATCAGCAGGTCCGGCGTGGACGCCAGCGCATGCTCCAGCCCGTCGATCCCGTTCACCGCCTCGTCGACCCGAAAGCCGTCGGCCTCCAAAACCTGCCGGGTGTAGGCCCGGACGGTCACGGCGTCGTCCACCACGAGGACGCGGGGTTGCGGATTTGGTCGATCGGTCACCGGGCGGCCTCCTTAACTCTGGGGCTTCTGATAGAGGATGGCGTCGGGGAACCGGCGCGGCACGAAGAGGGAGGACATCCGGCTCATGCTCTCCGAATGGCCGAGGCAGATGAATCCGCAGGGCGACAGCGCGTCGTAGAACATCGACGTCGCCTCGCGCCGCCCCAGGTCATCGAAATAGATCAGCAGATTGCGGCAGAAGATGACGTCCATGCCACGGAAATTCGCCATCTGGCGCGGATCGGCGATGTTCACGAGCGAGAAATCGATGGAGTCCCGCAGTTCTCCCATGATCTGCCAGCGCTGGTCGTCCAGACGGGTGAAGTATTTGGCAACGAGATTCCGCGGCATGGCCTGCAGCGACCGTTCCTCATAAATGCCTTCCTGTGCACGCTCAAGCACATGGCTGTCGATGTCGGAGGCGTAGAGTTCGATCTCGAATTCATCCACCCGGCTCCACCGCTCCAGCAGCGTGATCGCGATGGAATAGGGCTCCTCCCCGGTGGCGCAGCCGGCCGACCAGATGCGCACCCGGCTGCCCGGCTCCCGCCCGCGCACCACCTCGTCCAGCGCCGCGTTCACCAGGCAGTCGAGCTGGTACATCTCGCGGAAGAAATAGGTCTCGTTCACCGTCATGCGGTTGACGAGAAGCTGCAACTCCTCCCCCGACGCCTGGAAGCGCAGCAGATTCAGGTATTGGCGGAAATGGTCGACGCCGACCGCCGCCATCCGCTCCGACACGCGGCGGTCGACGAAGTAGCGTTTGGCCTCGGTGAAGGACAGGCCGGTGCGTTCCCGCAAGAACCGGCAGAAGGCGTCGTAATCCGCGGCGCTCAGGCCGGCGGTGTCCCCCTTGTCCGAAGGCCCCTTGTCCGAAGGCAGGCTCATTCAGGCTCCGGAAAACAGGCGGCGCGCCGCGTCGACGGAAAAGGTGACGAAGGGGTCGTCCGGAAAACGCGCGCCGAGCCGCTCTACGACCGGCAGGGCCGCGGGATCGCCGCTTTCCATCAGCGCCTCCACCGCGGAAAGGCAGACGTTGACGTGCGGGTCACGGTCGATCACCCCGGACAGCAGGTCCAGCCGGTCCGGATGCGGCAGCTTCCCGATGAGCTGGGCCGCGAAGATGCGCAGATCCGAATCCCCGGCCGTCAGCAGCAGGGCCACCTCCGGCATCACCACGGCGGCGGGCATCTGCTGAAGGCTTTCGAGCACGCCATTGCGCAGCCCGACGTCCTCGCTCGCCAGATGGGGCACCAGCGCCGCCGCGGCCGCAGCGGTACCGGTGCGGACCAAGGCGGTGAGAAGGGTTTCGCGGACGCTCGGGTCCTCCTCGCGCGCCAGCCTTGCGGACAAGGCGGGAACGGCGTCCGGACGTTCGCCGAGCGCATGGGCGGCCTGTCGGCGTCGGGCCGGATCAGCGTCCTCCAGCCAAATCAGCGGATCGCCGCCCTCCGCTGCGGTCGCAGGCGTCGCTCCGCCAATCTTCCGTGCCTTCACCAGGGCCATGCCGCCTCCTCCACCGCTCCAATCACACTCCCCCCCTCACCCACCGCGTCATCTGCTGGGCCACCCGGTCGGATGGCAGCACCATGTCGGCACCGCCGCGGCGGATCAGTTCTTGCGGCATGCCGAACACGACGGCGCTGGCCTCCGCCTCCGCAATGGTGCGCCCACCCTGTCGGCGCAGCTCCGTCATCGAGGCCGCTCCATCCGACCCCATGCCCGTCAGGAGAACACCGATCAGCCGTGACGGCGCCACGGCGCGCAGAGCGCTCTCGACCAGCCGATCCACGTTGGGATGCCAGCTCCGCCGTTCGTCCGCCGGGACGGGCTGGGCGCAGAGCCGTCCGCCGCGCCGGACGATCTGAAGATCGGCCCCGCCGCGCGCGATGCAAACCATACCCGGCTGGAGCGCTGTGGCCGTCGCGGCCTCCACCACCGTCACGTCGGAAATGGTGTCGAGGCGGCGGGCCAGCGGCCCGGTGAAGCTGGCGGGCATGTGCTGGACCACCACCACCGGCCAGGGAAAATCCGCCGGCAGAAGCGGCAGGATGTCTTCCAGCGTGCGGGGCCCGCCGGTGGACACGCCGATCAGCACCAGCCCCTCACCCGGCCCTTCGTCGCCATCCTCGTCGCCGTCGGCCACGGTCCGCGGCTTGGACAGGGAAGAGTCCGCCAGGAAGTCCGCCCCGGCGATGCGCTCGCGCGCCCGGCGCAGCCGTTCCCGCAGCCCCAGCACCCGACGCGGGCGCGACCCGGCGGCGGCGCGCACGGTGTCGACCAGCTCCTCGGCGATGCCGGCGATGGCGCCAATCCCTGACGGCTTGCGCACCGCCTCCACCGCCCCGAGCCTCAAGGCCTCCAACGTCACCTCCGCCCCGTCCGCGGTCAGGGCCGAGACCATCACCACCGGCTTCGGATGCTCGACCATGATGCGCTTCAGGCAGGCGAGGCCGTCCATGCCGGGCATCGTGACGTCCAAGGTCACCACATCCGGATCGAAGGCGGGCAGCCGTTTCAGCGCCTCCGCCCCATCGGCGGCGGTTTCCACCTCGAAACCGGCGGACGAGAGGATATCGCCGATGCGCCGCCGCATCAGCGCCGAATCATCGACGACCAGAACCTTCAGCATGACGGGACCACCTTCCGATCAGACGGCGGCCAGCAAGTCGGCGAGCTGGTCCATGTCCAGCAATTCCGCCGGGTCCATCAGCAGAATCATCCGCCGCTCCCCGGCGCTCTCCAGCGCGCCGATGCGGCGGATCAGCCGATTTTGGGCCTGCGACACGACGGGAGCCGGCCCGATGTCGCCGTCCGGGATGTGGACGATCCCCGCCATGCCGTCCACCAGAAGCCCGGCGCGTGCCGCCCCCGCGGCGATCACCACCACGCGGCTCCGGTCACCAGCGCCCCCCTGCCCTTGCCCTTCCGGCAGGCGCAGCAGGCGGCGCAGCGCGACCAGCGGCAGGACGGCGCCGCGCAGCGTGGTCACGCCGCTGACGAAGTCCGGTGCATTGGGCAGCGGGGTCACGGCGTCGGGCACGCGCAGCACCTCCTGCACCGCCCCGACCGGCAGGCCGTATTCCGCACTGGCCAGCCGGAACACCACGAAGGCCTCCGCCCGCTCCGCCTCCATTGCCACAGCCGCCTCTCCCTCGCGTCCCTGAGCGCCACCGCCGAATCCAGCGGCCGAACCGGCGCCATCTCCCGCGCCATGACGGAACAGCCGTTCCGCCGACAGGACCGGGATCAGCCGCGCGCCGCCGTCCAGCCGCGCGATGCCGTCCATGTCCTCGAACTCCGCCTCCCGTGCCATCAGCGGCGGCACCGGGTCGATCCGTTCGCGGGAAACGCGCAGGATTTCCCGCACATCTTCCACCACCACACCGACCAGCCCCTCCGCCGTGCGCAGGACCGCCACCTTTCCGCGGCCCCCCCGATCCTTCTCCGCGTCGAGCCCGAACAGCTCCCTCAGCCCGACCAGGGGAAGCAACGCGTCGCGCAACGTCATCATGCCCAGAAGATGGGCGCGGGCGCGGGGAACGCGGGTCACCGCTTCAGGGACCGGAACGACTTCCCGCACCGCCGCCACCGGCAACGCGAACTCCTGCTCCGCAACGGTGAGGACGACGAGTTGTTCCTCGTCCTGCGGAGCCGCAGCGTTGCTTTTCAGCTGGGCTGGGGCGCTGAAATCCACGGCCCCTGCAGGGCTGCCGATCCGCCCGAGGTCGGCGAACTGCCGTTCGATCAGCGGCCCGGGATCGAGGATCAGAGCGCCGTCCCGTCCGTCCGAGGCCAGGATGGCGCCGGCCAGGAGATCCGCGTCGATGGACGGATCGGGCGTCGCCCCGGAGTCGGCGATGCGGCCCTCGTCCACGGCGGACAGGCCCGACACGCGGTCCACCAGCAGGCCGACCGGCTGTCCGTTGTGACGGAGAATCAGCAGTCGCGCCGCCTTCGTATCCCCATCGTCGGTGCCACCCTCCCCGGCCCCGGCCCCATCAAGGCCCAGGATCCGGCGCAGCCCGATGACTGGCAACACGGCGCCGTGCCGCCGGGCCAGCCCTTCCAGGCTGGGCGGTCCCAACGGGATGGGCACAAGCGCGGGCGGGCGCAGGATCTCCAGCACGCTGTCGAGCGGCAGGGCCAACCCCATGCCGCCGACCGTGAAGAGGACGAAGGAACGCGCGCCGTCGCGGCGGATGATCGCGGCCATGGGTCGTCTCCCCGCCGGCCGGTCAGCCGGCCCCTTGCAGTTCTTCGGCCATGGCGGCGATCTCCTCGATGGCGGCGGCCAGTTCCTCGGCGCCCTTGGCCTGCTCCCGCGCGGCCTTGGCCGCCTCGTTGGCGGAGCGGTTGGCCTGGTTGGCCGCCACGGCGACCTGCTCCACACCCTTCTGCGCCTCCGCCACGGCGCGTTGCACCTCGCCGGCGTTCTCGACAATCTCGCGGCTGCCGGAGGTCACGGTGCGCAGGTCGGCGATGGCCGCGGCGAGGCTGCCGGCAAACTCCTGGTGGCGCAGGGACTGGCGGGCCGTCTCGGTCCCGATGTCCTCGATGTCGCGGCGGACGCGCCCGATCTGATCCTGGATGGCGTGGACGATGTCCTTCACCCGCTCCACATTCTCCGAGCTGTCGCGGGCGAGGTTGCGGATGTCGTTGCTGACGACGGTGAAGCCACGCCCGAACTCCCCGGCCCGCGCCGCCTCGATGGAGCCGCTGACCGCCAGCATGCCGGTCTGGATGGCGATGATCGAGATCGCGTCGACCACCTTGTCGATGCGCCGCCCGATCTGCTCCATGGCGCCGATCCGCTCCACCGTGCGGCGGCTGGCGGCCACCGCCTCACCCACCCCGGCGGTCAGGGCGCCCACCATGTCCTGCGTCTCGGACAGCAGCGCCTCCAGCCCGACGCAGCGCTGAAGCGCATCCTCGGCGCGGCTGTGGCTGAGCCGAGCGCTGGCCTCGATCTCTGCGATGGCGCTGCTCGACTGGTGGGTCGCCGCCCCCTGAGCCTGGGCGCCGCGGGAGATCTGGGTGATCGCCGCCATGATCTGGGCAGCGGCGCGGTTGATCTCCTCGATGGCGGCGGAGAGCTGCTCGGCGGCGGAGGCGAGATCACCGGCGGCGCGATGGACGTCGGTGCTGCCGGTCAGCTCGTCGGCGAGGTCGGACAGCTGGCCGGCGGCCTGCTCGCTCTGGGCGAGCGCCTTGGCCTGCTCGCCGACCGTCTTCAGCGCCTCCTCGCTCGCCGCCGCCTGCTCCTCCGCGGCGGAGGCGACGCTTTCGGCACCGCGCTGCGCCTCACGTCCGGCCGAATCGGCCTCCAACGCGGCCTTGATGGTCTCCTGGGAGCCGCGGGCGATATCACCCATGCCGTCACGCACCCGGTCGAGCTGGGTGGCGATCTGGCGCCCCCGCTCCACCTCGGTCTTGGACGCGTCGGCGCCGGCCACGATGCTCTCCGCGATGGCGCTCACCGCCTTCTGTATCTCCGCGACCATGCGGTTGATCTCGTTGGCGGAGCGTTCGGAGCGCTCGGCCAGGGCCTGCACCTCGTCGGCCACGACGGCGAAGCCGCGCCCGGCGTCACCCGCACGGGCGGCCTCGATGGCGGCGTTCAGCGCCAGGAGGTTGGTCTGGTCGGCCATGACCGCCACCCCTTCGACGATGGCGCCGATCTCCGCCGCCTGCCGCTCCAGGTCACGAACCAGCGCGACGGCGGCCTCCTGCCGCGCGGCGGCGCGGACTAGGCCATCGACGGAGGTGAGGATCTGGGCGCTGACATCCTTCATCAGCGCCTGCAGCGCCTCGATCCGCGACAGCGAGGCTTCGGCGTTGCCGCGCGCCCGCCCGATCAGGCTGGCGCTGCGGTCGATCATCCGCTGCGACTGCTGGGTGGCGCTCGCCGCCTCCTCCGCGCCGGCGGCCACCTGCTCCATCGCCTTGCGCAGTTCCTCGGCGGCGGCAGCGGCCTGGGTCACGCCGCTGGCAAGCTCGTTCGACGCGGCGGCGATGCCCTCCGCCGCCTTGCGCCGCCGGTTTCCGGCGCGGGCGCGCCGTCGCACCTCCGCCGCGCGACGGGTCGAGAGGGCGTTGTCGGGCGGACCGGGAAGACCGGCGTCATTGGGAAGCCCCACCGCGTCCTCGCCGGTGTCCGCGTCGCGGGAGGCGCTCGCCGTGTCGATCCGCTTCTTCTTGACCAAGGCCATGATCCAAACCCCCTACCCCGTGAGCCCGTGTTTCCCTATCGGGGACTCGTGTTGATTGGCGTGTGATGATTGCCGGTTGTTGCCCGCCCTCAGGCCAGCACCCGGCCGATGTAGCGCCCGATGGCCGCCTTCAACTCCACCGCCGATCCAGCGTCGAGCGCCAGGACGACGGTCCCCTCGACATCGTGGGGCGGTGTGCGGAAGGTGACGTGGAGCAGGATGGCCTGCGCCTCCGCCGTCAGGGCGACGCCGCAGCGCTCCAGGAGGTCGTCCCCCACGCCGCGCAAGACCTGCGGCAGGGTGGTGCCGACCGCGACGCCTAGCAGATTCCCCATGGAGGACAGGCAGCTGTTCAGCACGATGTTGCCGACCTCGGCCAGTGCCTCCTCCACCAGCTCCGCCGCGTCCTCCTTGGGGACGCCGGGCGGCAGCGCGGCCGCGGCCAGCGGCAGGCCGCTGCGTTCCGGCATCAGCAGGATGGCCGAACCGAGGAAGGCGCCGGACAGGCACTCCGTCACCGCGATCAGCTCCCCCGGCATCGCCGACCGAAGCAGGCCGCACACCCGGTCGCCGGGGACGAGGCTGACCATCGGCACGGAAATCTCCACCGGCCCGCCGATCATCCGGCTGAGCGCCGTGGACGCCCGGGCGACGCCGATGTTGCCCAGCTCCGTCAGCGCGTCGCGTTCCAGCTCGTCCAGACCAAAGCCGTTTGGGTCAATGCCGGCCGGGCCAACGCCGCCTAGGTCAATGCCCATAGGGGTCGGGTCCATCGGCGCGCGCCGGCCGGACCGTGCCGGTCAACCGGCGTCCCCGCCGGCTGCATCGCTGGACAAAGGACGGCGCGGCAGGCTGGCGGCGGCCAGGAAGCGGGCCATCTGCTCCTCCTCCAGCGGCTTGGGCATGAAGGCGGCGCCCAGTGCGCGGATGCCGGACACCACCGAATCCTGGGCGTTGGCCGTGATGATGGCGACACGGATGTCCGGCTTCGCCTGCAGCAGTCGGGCGGCGGCCTCCAGGCCGTTGTCGCCGGGCATATTGAAGTCGATTATGGCGATATGGATATCACTTTCGTCGAGTTTTCCATAAAGCTCAGCGCTGTTCGCCGCCTCGATGACCGTCCAATCCGGCTTGTTCCGAAGTATTATGCCGCGGACATGCATGCGGGACAGCTTGCTGTCGTCCACGACGATTACGGTCTTGCTCAACGCCTGTGCTCCGGGAGGGGAGAAAATTTGAATTGTGAAACGATTATAGCCACCGGCACGCCACGCGCCAGCATGGATTGCAGTTCACATTCACCGTTTTTTTAACGCCGCTCCCGGCGCGCCTCCCCTTGGCCGCCCGCGGTGGCTTTGCTAACAGAAGGTGGGTCAACAGGGTCATGCCGTCCGGGGTTCCGTCCGTGGAAGATTTCATCAGCGCGCTCGTGGTGTTTCTCGTCGTGGTCGATCCGATCGGGCTGGTTCCGATCTATCTCGGCCTCACCCGCGGCTTCGACAGCCGGCGCAAGCGCACCATCGCCCTCCGCGGTCCGCTGATCAGCTTCGCCATTATCGTCTTCTTCGCCTATCTGGGCGAACTGGTGTTGAATGCCCTGTCGATCGGCATGCCGGCCTTCCGCATCGCCGGCGGTGCGCTGCTGTTCTGGATCGCCTTCGAAATGCTGTTCCAACGCCGGGCCGAGCGCAAGGAGCGCACCGCCGACGACGCCCGGACGGAGGAGGAGGCCCACGATCTCGCCGTCTTCCCGCTGGCGATTCCGTTGATCGCCGGGCCGGGCGCCATCACCTCCACGCTGTTGCTGATGGACCGCTACGGCGCGACTCTGGGCGGCCAGGGCATGGTGCTGGGCGCCGCCGCGGTCGCCGTGGGCAGCGTCATGGCGCTGCTGGTCGTTGCCGATTTGGTGAACAAGCTGCTCGGCCGCACGGTGATCCACACGGTCAGCCGTGTTCTAGGCATCGTCCTGGCGGCGCTGGCCGCCCAGACGATCATCGAAGGCATCACCGCGGTCTATCCGCCCCACTGATCTTCACAAAGGACACAGCCCCATGGACCGGCACACGCTCAGCAACGGACGCCTCGGCGCCGCGATCAAGGCCGATGGGGCGGAGCTGTCCTCCCTGACCCTCGACGGGCGGGAACTGCTTTGGCAGGCCGGTCCGGAGTGGCCGCGCCACGCGCCGGTGCTGTTCCCGATCGTCGGCCGGCTGAAGGACGACACGCTGCGCCACCGCGGCCGGACCTACCGCATGACCCAGCACGGCTTCGCCCGCGACCGCCGCTTCGCCTGGGGGGAACACACCGCCACCCTCTGCCGCCTGTCGCTGTCCGACGACGCGCAGACCCGCGCGCTCTATCCCTTCGCCTTCCGTTTGGAGCTGATCTTCGAGCTGGACGCGGAAGGGCTGACCATCCGCCACCGCATCACCAATCCGGGCGATGAGACGATGCCTGCCTCGCTCGGCGTGCATCCGGCCTTTCTCTGGCCGTTGCAGGACAGCGTTCCGAAGGAGGCGCACGAGCTTCTGTTCGAAACCGACGAGCCCGAACCGATCCGCCGCGTCGATGGCGGCCTGCTGTCGCCCCATCCGGAGCCGACGCCCATCGAGGGCCGCCGCCTGCCGCTGAGCGAGGGTTTGTTCACGCGGGACGCGGTGATCCTCGACCGGCCAGCCAGCCGTTCCGTCCGCTACGGCGCGCCCGGCACCCCGACCCTTACCATGTCCTGGGAGGGGTTCCGGGAACTGGGCATCTGGTCGAAGCCAACCGGCGCGCCCTTCCTGTGCATCGAGCCCTGGCACGGCCACGCCTCCCCGGCGGATTTCGACGGGGAGTTCGCGGACAAGCCGGGGCTGCTGCATCTCGCCCCCGGAGCGATGCGGGAGCTGAGCTACCGCATCGCCGTGGGATAATGGACCGGCGTTCCGTCAGCCGCGCTTGTTCAGCGGAACGAAGGCGCGGCCCGGATTGCCGGTGTAGAGCTGACGGGGGCGCCCGATCTTCTGCTGCGGGTCCTCGATCATCTCCTGCCACTGGGAAATCCAGCCGACGGTGCGGGCCAGCGCGAACAGCACGGTGAACATGCTGGTCGGGAAGCCCATCGCCTTCAGGATGATGCCCGAGTAGAAGTCGACGTTGGGATACAGCTTCTTCTCGACGAAGTAGGGGTCCTCCAGCGCGATCTTCTCCAGCTCCATCGCGATGGCGAGGTGCGGTTCGTCCTTGATGCCCAGCACGTCCAGAACCTCGTAGCAGGTCTGGCGCATGATCTTGGCGCGCGGGTCGTAGTTCTTGTAGACCCGGTGCCCGAAGCCCATCAGGCGGAAGGGATCGTTCTTGTCCTTGGCGCGCTTGATGAATTCGGGGATGCGCTCGACCGTGCCGATCTCCTCCAGCATCAGCAGCACGGCCTCATTGGCGCCGCCGTGGGCCGGACCCCACAGCGCCGCGATGCCCGAGGCGATGCAGGCGAAGGGATTGGCGTGCGACGAGCCGGCCAGACGCACGGTGGAGGTCGAGGCGTTCTGCTCGTGGTCGGCGTGCAGGATGAAGATCTTGTCCATGGCGCGGGCCAGGACCGGATCGACCTTCCAGGTCTCGCACGGCGTCCCGAAGGTCATGTAGAGAAAGTTTTCCGCGTAGCTAAGGTCGTTGCGCGGATACATGAAGGGCTGGCCGACCGAGTATTTGTAGGCCATGGCGGCCATGGTCGGCATCTTGGCGATCAGCCGGTGCGCGGCGATCATCCGCTGGCGCGGGTCGAGGATGTCCGTCGAGTCGTGGTAGAAGGCCGACAGCGCGCCGGTCACGCCGCACATCACCGCCATGGGGTGAGCGTCGCGGCGGAACCCGCTGTAGAAGCGGCTCAACTGCTCATGCACCATGGTGTGGTAGGTGATGGTGCGCTCGAAATCCTCCTTCTGCTGCGGATTCGGCAGCTCGCCGCGCAGCAGGAGGTGGCAGACCTCCAGATAATCACAGTTCTCCGCCAGATCCTGGATGGCGTAGCCGCGGTGCAGGAGGATGCCTTCGTCGCCGTCGATGTAGGTGATCGCCGACTCGCAGCTCGCCGTGGAGGTAAAGCCGGGATCGAAGGTGAAATAGCCGGTTTCCGCGTAGAGCTTGCGCACGTCGATGGCGCGCGGGCCGGTTTCGCCTTCCAGCAGCGGCAGCTTGACGGTTTTTCCGGTCGTGTCGTCGGTGACCGTGATGGTCCCGACCTGTTTGACCTCGCCGCGCCAGACCGGCCGGCCCTTGCTGCTCTCCATCGGCCCCTCCTTATGCACGCGTCATCGGGCGTGACGCTGTTTCGTTGCACGTAGGAGACTGTATGAATGGGGGGTGTCGTCAATAGCACTCCCGATAGATGCCACCCCACCGGGCATAGGCCATCAGAAAATCCCCGCCTCCAGCCCGGCGGCCATCAGCAGCCCCAGCTCCGCACAGGAGGCGGCGAAATCGTCGCGGTACGGGCCGCGGCAGACCAGCGGTTCCTGCACCGGACGCCAGCGCAGCCCCGTCGCGATGGAGGCGACAGCGCGGCAGGTCCCCGTCCCGTCATGGCCCGCCCGGACGAACAGCGCGTAGGGCAGCCCCTGCGTGCGCTCCAGGCAGGGGTAATAGCTGCGGTCGAAGAAATCCTTGAGCGCCCCGCTCATGTACCCCAGATTCTCAGTCGTTCCGAGGATCACGCCCTGCGACTCCAGCACGTCCTCCGGCCCGGCCTCCAGCGGTGGTTTCGCCACCACCTCCACCCCCTGCACCTCCGGCGACCGCGCCCCGCGCAGCACGGCGTCCAGCAACGCCCGCGTGTTGGGCGACGGGCAGTGGGCGACGACGAGGAGGCGTTTGGGCGGCATGATTCGTCCTTTCCACGGCGACTGTACCAACAACACAGGAAGACGTCCCATGAGCGAAGACGCGCGCCGCTTCGTCGTCGTCACGGGTGGCCCGGGCTCCGGAAAGAGCACCCTGATCGACGCGCTGGCCAGCGAAGGCCACGCCCACAGCGTGGAGGCGGGCCGCGCCATCATCCAGGACCAGATGTCCATCGGCGGGCCGGCGCTGCCCTGGATCGACCCGTCGGCCTTCGCGGAGCTGATGCTGTGCTGGGAACTGCGCTCCCTCCGCCTCGCGCGGGAGCAGGCGGGAGCGGTCTTCTTCGACCGCGGCATCCCGGACGTCATCGGCTATCTGCGCCTGATGAAGCGTCCGGTGCCCGCGCATCTGGAAACAGCGGCCCGCCGCTTCCGCTATCACCGGACCGTCTTCATAGCGCCGCCCTGGCCGGAGATTTTCGGGCCGGACACCGAGCGCCGGCAGACACTGGCCGAAGCCGTGGCGACCCACGACGCCATGGTCGAGACCTACGGCGGGCTGGGTTACGAGCTGGTCGAACTGCCCAAGGCGCCGGTGGCGGAGCGGCTGCGCTTCGTCCTGGACCGGCTTGGCCAACCGGAGCCGCTCACGCCATGAGTTGGCCGCCGTTCACCTCGATCACCTGACCGGTGATGTAGCCGCTGAGCGCCTCCGAGGCCAGAAACAGATAGGCGCCGACGCAGTCCTCCGCCGTGCCCAGCCGGCCCAGCGGGATGCGCGCTGCCGTCGCCGCCAGCTTCTCCGGCGAGGAGTAGCGCTGGTGGAAGTCGGTGTCGATGGTGCCGGGCGAGACGGCGTTGACGCGGATACGGTCCGGCGCCAGCTCCGCCGCCAGGGAGCGGGTGAAGGTCGAGACAAAGGCCTTCGACGCGCTGTAGATCGAGGAACCGGGGCTGCCCCCGGTGCGGGCCGAGATGGAGACGGTGTTGACGATGGCCCCGCCCCCGGAGGCGCGCAGGGCCGGCAGGGCGCGCCGGCAGGCCACGACGACGGAACGCAGGTTGAGGTCGATCACCTCGTCCAGGAAATCGTCGCCGATCCGCTCCAGCGGCACCCGCCCGACCATGGTGCCGGCGTTGTTGACGAGGATGTCCAGCCCGCCCAGCGCCTGCACCGCCGCGTCCACCGCCGACTCCACGGCGCGCGGGTTGCGGAAGTCGCCCGTGACGGCGTAGACCTCCGTCCCGCCCGCCGTGAGGGCGAGCGCCAGCCTCGCCGCGGCATCGCTGCCGCCCGACCCGTGGAGCGCCACCCGCGCGCCCAGGCTGGCGAAGGCGGTGCCCACCGCCGCCCCGATGCCCCGGCTGCTTCCGGTCACCAGCACGCGCTTGCCGCGCAGATCCTCGCCCAACAGAGTCATGGCCCCTATCCCTCAGCGTTCGCGGCGCACGCGGCGCACGGCGTCCAGCCATCCCTCGTACAGGCGGACGCGCTTGGCCGCGTCCATTCGCGGCTCGAACCGGCGGTCGCAACGCCAGGCGCCGGCCAACGCCGCCTGATCGCGATAGACCCCCGCCTTCAGCCCGGCCAGCCCGGCAGCGCCCAGCGCGGTCGTCTCGATCACCGCCGGGCGTTCCACCGGCAGGTCCAGCACATCGGCCAGGAACTGGCACAGCCAGTCGTTCGCCGCCATGCCGCCGTCCACCCGCAGCGCGTCGGAGGTCGCCTTGTGCGAGGCCGACCAGTCGGAGACCATGGCGTCGCGCAGGTCGCGCGTCTGGAAGGCCACGGCCTCCAGCGCGGCGCGGGCGATGTGGGCTGGGCCGGCGTCCAGCGTCAGGCCGAAGACGGCGGCGCGGGCCTCGGGGTCCCAATGGGGGGCGCCCAGGCCCACGAAGGCCGGCACCAGATAGACGCCGTGGCTGTCCGGTACGCGGGTCGCCATGTCGTCGGTCTGGGAGGCGTGGGTGATGATCCCCAGCCCGTCGCGCAGCCACTTGATGGCCGCCCCGGCGATGAAGATGGAGCCCTCCAACGCGTAGGTCGTCCGCCCGTCCAGCCGATAGGCGACGGTGGTCAGCATGTTGGAGCGCGAGTCCACCGGCTCGTTGCCGGTGTTCAGCAGGGCGAAGCAGCCGGTGCCGTAGGTGGATTTCACCATCCCCGGCTCGAAGCAGGCCTGCCCGAAGGTGGCCGCTTGCTGGTCGCCCGCGATGCCGGTGATCGGGATGGCGCGGCCCAGCAGGTCCGGCTCCGTCGCGCCGAACTCGGCGCTGCTGTCCAGCACCTCCGGCATCATGGCGCGGGGGATGCGGAACAGGGCGAGAAGCTCGTCGTCCCAGTCCTGGCGGTGGATGTCGAAGACCATGCTGCGCGAGGCGTTGGTCGCGTCGGTGGCGTGCACCCGCCCGCCGGTCAGGCGGTGCAGCAGGAAGCTGTCGATGGTGCCGAAGCACAGTTCGCCCCGCTCCGCCCGCTCCCGCGCGCCGGGGACATGGTCGAGAATCCAGGCGATCTTGGTGGCGGAGAAGTAGGAATCGATCAGCAGCCCGGTCTTGCGCCGCACCAGCGGCCCGCAGCCCTCCTCCACCAGCTTGCGGCAGAGGTCGGAGGTGCGGCGGTCCTGCCAGACGATGGCGCGGTGCACCGGCTCACCCGTGCTGCGATCCCAGACGACGGTGGTTTCGCGCTGGTTGGTGATGCCGATGGCGGCGATGTCCGTAGCGCTCAGCCCGGCTTCGTCCACGGCGCCCCGCATCACCGCCACGGTGTCGCGCCAGATATCCTCTGGATCGTGTTCCACCCAGCCGTCGGCGGGATAATGCTGCGCGAACTCGCGCCGGGCCACCCCGGCGGGAACGCCCCGCCGGTCGAAGACGATGGCGCGGGTGGAGGTGGTGCCCTGATCGATGGCGAGGACGTGGCCGGCTTCAGACATGGTCTTTCCTATGGTCTTTCTTCTTTCCCCTCTCCCGTCTCGGGAGAGGGAGGGACCCACGCGTCAGCGTGGGAGGGTGAGGGTACTGGCAAGGATCAGCACCTTGATCCTCGAACGACCCTCACCCGGCCCTTCGGGCCACCCTCTCCCGGGACGGGAGAGGGATTCAAGTCATCGCCTCACTGCGCCATCGCGGCCTTCTTCGGCGGCGAGGCCGGCCAGGACTTGATGAGCTGGTCGTAGTCCACCGTCTCGCCCTTGGGTTTCTCGTTGGACAGCTTGCGCTGCGGCGCGGTGGTGCCGTCCTTCTCGGCCTTGGCGAACCAGAACTCCGCCGACTCCTTCTTGTTCAGCTTCGGCCCGCATTCGCCCTGCACGCCCGACCGCTCCAGCCGTTCCATCACCGAGTCCTGGGCCGCGGCCAGCGCGTCCATGGCCGCCTGCGGCGTCTTGGCGCCCGACGAAGCGTCGCCGATGTTCTGCCACCAGAGCTGCGCCAGCTTCGGGTAATCCGGCACGTTCACGCCGGTCGGCGTCCACTGCACGCGCGCGGGAGAGCGGTAGAACTCGACCAGCCCGCCCAGCTTCGGCGCGCGCTCGGTGAAGCTCTTGTCCCAGATGTCGCTTTCCCGGATGAAGGTCAGGCCGACATGGCTCTTCTTCAGGCTGACCGACTTCGCCATGGTAAACTGGGCGTAGAGCCACGCCGCCTTGCGGCGGTCCACCGGGGTGGATTTCAGCAGAGTCCAGGACCCGGCGTCCTGGTAGCCCAGCTTCATGCCGTCCTTCCAGTAGGCGCCCTTGGGCGACGGGGCCATGCGCCATTTCGGCGTGCCGTCGGCGTTCACCACCGGCAGGCCGTCCTTCACCATGTCGGCGGTGAAGGCGGTGTACCAGAACATCTGCTGCGCGACGTTGCCCTGGGCCGGCACCGGGCCGGATTCGGAGAAGGTCATGCCCGCGGCCTGCGGCGGCGCGTATTTCTTCAGCCATTCCACGTATTTGGTGACCGAGTAGACGGCGGCCGGGCCGTTGGTGTCGCCGCCCCGCTCGACGGAGGAGCCGACCGGGCGGCAGCCCTCCATGCGGATGCCCCACTCGTCCACCGGCTTGCCGTTGGGCAGGCCCTTGTCGCCGTTGCCGGCCATCGATAGCCACGCGTCGGTGAAGCGCCAGCCCAGCGATGGGTCCTTCTTGCCGTAGTCCATGTGGCCGTAGACCTTGACGCCGTCGATCTCCTTCACGTCGTTGGTGAAGAACTCGGCGATGTCCTCATAGGCCGACCAGTTGACCGGGACGCCCAGATCGTAGCCATACTTGGCCTTGAACTTCGCCTTGATGTCCGGGTTGGTGAACCAGTCGTAGCGGAACCAGTAGAGGTTGGCGAACTGCTGGTCGGGGAGCTGGTAGAGCTTGCCGTCAGGCGCCGTGGTGAAGGACTTGCCGATGAAGTCGTTCACGTCCAGCGTCGGCAGGGTCACATCCTTGCCCTCCCCCTCCATCCAGTCGGTGAGGGGAACCACCTGCTTGTAGCGGAAATGGGTGCCGATCAGGTCGCTGTCGTTGATCCAGGCGTCGTAGATGTTCTTGCCGGACTGCATCTGAGTCTGGATCTTCTCGACCACGTCGCCTTCTTGGATCAGGTCGTGGCGCAGCTTGATGCCCGTGATCTCGCTGAAGGCCTTGGCGAGCGTCCGGGCCTCGTACTCATGGGTGGTGATGGTTTCGGAGACGACGTTGATCTCCATGCCGGCGAAGGGCTTGGCGGCGTCGATGAACCACTGCATTTCCTTCAGCTGATCCTCCTTCGACAGGGTCGAAGGCCGGAACTCGCTGTCGATCCAGCGCTTGGCCGCCTCGATGTCGGCGAAGGCCGGGGCCGATGACAGAAGAAGCGCCGCCGCGGATGCGGAGGCGAGATACAGGGTACGCATCGTTTATTCCTCCCGTTTCCATTGTTTTAGGCCCGTTCCGGCCGGCACAGGCCGGCCGTCACACCCAGCGGAAGACCGCCGCGGCGTAGAGAAGCGAAAGCGCGGTCGCGTACTGCACCTCCCCGCCCACCAGCCCCAGCCAGGCGAGGTGGATGAAGGCGCTGCCGAGCAGCGTGATGAACAGCCGGTCGCCGCGCGTCGTGGTGATGCCCAGAACGCCGGGGCGCGCCACCTCCGGCCGGTTGAGCGCCAGGACGGTCAGCAGGGTCAGCAGCCCGGCGATGACGGCGAAGAAGGCGCCGGTCTGCCAGGTCCAGGCCATCCAGGCGAGATGTTCGGTGACGGTGTCCATGGCGGCGTCCTCCCTCCCGTCAGACGCGGCCCAGGGCGAAGCCCTTGGCGATGTAGTTGCGCACGAACCAGATCACCAGCGCGCCGGGCAGGATGGTCAGCACCCCCGCCGCCGCCAGCAGCCCCCAATCCATGCCGGAGGCCGAGACGGTGCGCGTCATCGTCGCCGCGATGGGCTTGGCGTCCACCGAGGTCAGCGTGCGCGCCAGCAGCAGCTCGACCCAGCTGAACATGAAGCAGAAGAAGGCGGTGACGCCGATCCCGCTGGCCACCAGCGGCATGAAGATCTTCACGAAGAAACGCGGAAAGCTGTAGCCGTCGAGATAGGCGGTCTCGTCGATCTCCCGCGGTACCCCGGACATGAAGCCTTCCAGGATCCACACCGCCAGCGGCACGTTGAACAAGCAGTGGGCCAGCGCCACGGCCAGCGGCGTGTCGAACAGCCCGATGGCCGAATAGAGGTTGAAGAACGGCAGCGCGAAGACCGCCGCCGGGGCCATGCGGTTGGACAGCAACCAGAAGAACAGATGCTTGTCCCCCACGAAGCGGTAGCGCGAGAAGGCGTAGGCCGCCGGCAGGGCCAGCGCGATCGACAGCACCGTGTTCAGCGCCACATACTGCAACGAGTTCAGGTAGCCTGAATACCAGGACGAATCGGTGAAGATCCGCCGGTAATTCTCGAAGGTCAGGGTGTGCGGCCACAGCGTCAGGCCGCTGACGATCTCGGTGTTCGTCTTCAGGCTCATGTTCACGAGCCAGTAGATCGGCAGCATCAGGAACAGGATGTAGAGCGTGAGGACGATCCGTGCGCGCAGCATGGCCCGTTTCCTTTGCTAATTCCGTTGCGCGTCCATGCGGGTCATGACCGTGTAGAAGACCCAGCAGACCGCCAGGATGATCAGGTTGTAGACGATGGACAGGGCCGCGGCCTTGCCCAGATCGAACTGCCCCAGCGCCAGCTTCACAAGGTCGATCGACACGAAGGTGGTCGAGTTGCCGGGGCCGCCGCCGGTCACCACGAAGGGCTCGGTGTAGATCATGAAGCTGTCCATGAAACGCAGCAGCACGGCGATCAGCAGCACCCGGTGCATCTTCGGCAATTGGATGTTGCGGAACACCGCCCAGCGCGAGGCCCCGTCGATGCGGGCCGCCTGGTAGAAGGCGTCGGGGATGGAGCGCAGGCCGGCGTAGCAGAGCAGCGCCACCAGCGAGGTCCAGTGCCAGACGTCCATCGTCACGATGGTCACCCAGGCCGACAGCGGGTCCGCCGTGTAGTTGTAGGGAATGCCCAGCCGGTTGACCGCCCAGCCCAGCAGGCCGATGTCCTCGCGGGCGAAGATCTGCCAGATGGTGCCGACGACGTTCCACGGGATCAGCAGCGGCAGCGCCAGCACCACCAGCGTCGCCGCCACCCGCCAGCCGTGGCGCGGCATGCTCAGAGCCACGGCGATGCCCAGCGGCACCTCGATCAGCAGGATCAGCAGCGAGAACAGCAGGTTGCGCCACAGCGCGTCGAAGAAGCGTCCGCCGAGGTCGGTGGAGGGGTCGAGAAGCTCCTGGTACCAGCCGATGCCGTTCCAGAAGAACTGATTGTTCCCGAAGGTGTCCTGCACCGAGTAGTTGACCACCGTCATCAGCGGCAGGATGGCCGAGAAGGCGACGATCAGCAGCACCGGCAGGACCAGCAGCCAAGCCCCCTGGTTGACGGGTTTGTCCATCACGCCGCCTCCCCTTCCACGAGCGTTCCGTCCGCGTAGACATGCACCATGGCGGGATCGAGCAGCAGCGACGCCTCATCCCCCGCCAGCGTCAGATCCTCCGGCACCGTCGCCGCCATGGGCAGGCCCGAGAGTTCCACCCGCGCGATGCGCGTGCGCCCCAGATCGTCCAGCCGGCGCACCCGCACCGGCACGCCGCCGGCCCCGGCGGGCACGAGCGTGGCGAATTCCGGCCGCACGCCGATCTCGATCTTTGCTCCGCCATTCAGGGCGGGATAGCCGCGGCGCAGCGCGATGACGTGCCCGCCGACCCGCGCGGCGCGGCCCGACACCTCCGCTGGCAGGACGTTCATGCCCGGCGACCCGATGAAATGGCCGACGAAGACGTGAGCGGGCCGCTCGAACAGCTCCTGCGGACGGCCGACCTGGACGACGCGCCCGTCATGCATCACCACCACCTTGTCGGCGAAGGTCAACGCCTCCGTCTGGTCGTGGGTCACGTAGATCATCGTCAGGTCGAGCGCGCGGTGCAGCGCCTTCAGCTTCGACCGCAGCTCCCATTTCAGATGGGGGTCGATGACGGTCAGCGGCTCGTCGAACAGGATGGCCGCCACGTCCGGACGGACCAGCCCGCGCCCCAGCGAAATCTTCTGCTTGGCATCGGCGGTCAGGTTCCGCCCGCGCCGGTTCAGGTCGGCCGTCAGGTCGAGCAGCCCGGCGATCTCCCGCACCCGCGCGTCGAGCGGCGCCCCGCGCAGGCCGCGGTTGCGCAGCGGGAAGGCGAGGTTCTCGTAGACCGTCATGGTGTCGTAGACGACGGGGAACTGGAACACCTGGGCGATGTTGCGCGCCTCGGTCGGCAGCGCCGTCACGTCCTTGCCGTCGAACAGCACCCGCCCCTCGCTGGGGGTCAGCAGGCCGGAGATGATGTTGAGAAGCGTTGTCTTGCCGCAGCCCGACGGCCCGAGCAGCGCGTAGGCCCCGCCCTGCTCCCACACATGGGTCATCGGCTTCAGCGCGTAGTCGTCGTCGCCTTTGGGATTGGATGTGTAGCTGTGGCCGAGGGATTGAAGGTCGATGCGCGCCATGCCGTCCGCCCTCCCGTCACGCCGCCATGACCAGCGGCGGCGCCGCGGCCAGCCGCCCGTCATGGCCGAACACGAACAGCCGCCGCGGGTCGATGAAACAGTCGATCCGCTCGCCCGGCTCGACCTCCAGCACGCCCCGCGTGACGGCCACCCAGCGGTCGGTTCCGCCATCGGTGCGCGGCAGGTCGATGTGGACGAAGCTCTCCGAGCCGGTGATCTCACTGACCGCCACCGCACCGCTCAGGGACATAGCGTCGGCGTGGGGCCGCGTCAGGTGCAGGTGGTCGGCGCGGAAGCCGATGGTGTAGTCGTCGTCCGGCAACTCCGCCAGAACGCCGCGGGCCGGCCCGTGCTCGCCGGTCGCCAGAACGATCTGCAAGCCGCGCTTGTGCACCCGCATGGTGTTGAGCGGCGGGTCGGAGAAGACTCGCGCGCTGATCAGGTTGGCCGGGCGGCGATAGACGTCCGGGGTGCGCCCGAACTGCGCCAGCCGCCCTTCCCACAGCGTCGCCGTGTTGCCGCGGAGCAGGAGCGCCTCCGCCGGCTCAGTCGTCGCGTAGACGAAGACGGCGCCGGTCGCGGCGAAGATCTTCGGCAGTTCCTCCCGCAGTTCCTCGCGCAGCTTGTAGTCCAGGTTGGCCAACGGCTCGTCGAGCAGGACGAGCTGCGCCTCCTTCACCAGGGCGCGGGCGATGGCGGTGCGCTGCTGCTGGCCGCCGGAGAGCTGCTGCGGCGTGCGCTGCAGGTAGGGCTCCAGCTTCAGCAGGCGGGCGGCTTCCCGCACCTTGCGGTCGATCTCGTCCTTGGGCCGGCGGGCCACCCGCAGGGGGGAGGCGATGTTCTCGTAGACCGACAGCGAGGGGTAGTTGATGAACTGCTGGTAGACCATGGCGACGGAGCGCTCGCGGACGTGCCGCCCCGTCACGTCCACCCCGTCCACCAGCACGCGCCCGGCACTGGGCACGTCCAGCCCGGCCATCAGCCGCATCAGCGACGTCTTGCCCGACAGGGTCGGCCCCAGCAGAACGTTCAGCGACCCGCGCTCCAGGCTCAGCGACACGTTCTCAAGGTGAACGTGGCCGCCGACATGCCTGCTGACCTTGTCCAGAACCAAGCCCACCGGCCTTCCTCCCCAATATTCATTTTTTCTTTATTGAGATGGTTCTTGTCGCCGTGTTTCCAGCCTCCTATTCGGCCGCGTCGGATGCCCTCTCCCTGCGGCTGCGCTCCTCCGTCATGAAGGCGTCGAGCGCCTGGGCCTGGGCGGCGTCCAGCCGCAGCCCCAACTTGGTCCGGCGCCACAGCACGTCCTCGGCGGTTTCCGCCCATTCCTCCGTCATCAGATAGCGGACCTCGGCCTCGGTCAGGGTCCCGCCGAAGTCACGGCCGAGATCCTCCGGCCGCGCGGCGCTGTCGAGGATCCGGCGGGCGCGGGTGCCGTAGGTGCGCGCCAGCCGCTCCAGATGCGGCTGGGTCAGGAAGGGCGCCCGCCCGCGCAGTTCGGAAACCAGCGCCGCAACGCCGTCCGCCGGGAAATCGCCGCCCGGCAGGGTCCCGGCGCTGCTCCAGTCCGACGCGCCCGGGGCGAGCTTCGGCAGGAAGGGCGCCAGCTTGGCGATCGCCGCGTCGGCCAGACGGCGGTAGGTGGTGATCTTGCCCCCGAAGATGTTGAGCAGCGCCGCCTTGCCATCGCCCGGCGCGTCGAGCGCCAGCACGTAGTCGCGGGTCGCCGCCTGCGCCGTCGAGGCGCCGTCGTCGTAGAGCGGGCGGACGCCGGAATAGGTCCACACCACGTCGGCCGGGGTCACCGGCTTGGCGAAATAGTCCCCGGCGGCGGCGCAGAGATAGGCGATCTCCGCCTCCGACGCGCGGACCTCCGCCGGATCGCCCTGATAGTCATTGTCGGTGGTGCCGATCAGTGTGAAGTCGCGCTCGTAGGGGATGGCGAAGACGATGCGCTTGTCGGCGTTCTGGAAGATGTAGCAACGATCGTGGTCGAACAGCTTTGGCACCACGATGTGCGAGCCTTGGACCAGACGGATGCGCGCGTCCACCGTCGACCGCGCCCCTTGCCGCATCACCTCCGACACCCAGGGGCCGGCGGCGTTGACCAGGGCGCGGGCGCGGATGCTGCTGCGCTGGCCGCTGCGCGTGTCCTCCACCGTCACGGTCCACAGCCCGTCCTCGCGGGCGGCGCTCAGGAAGCGGGTGCGGGTGCGGATCGTCGCGCCCATGCGGGCGGCATCCTGCGCGTTCAGAACCACCAGACGCGCGTCGTCGACCCAGCAATCCGAATATTCGAAAGCGCGTGCGAAACCCGGTTTCAGCGGCTTCCCAGTCGGATCGCTGCGCAGATCGAGCCCGCGCGTGCCCGGCAGCTTCTCCCGCCCGCCGAGATGATCGTAGAGGAACAGGCCGAGCCGCAGGAACCAGGAGGGCCGCAGGCCGGGCAGATGGGGCAGGACGAAACGCAGCGGCCAGATGATGTGCGGCGCCATGCGCCACAGCACCTCGCGCTCGCGCAGCGCCTCGCGGACCAGCCGGAACTCATAATATTCCAGGTAGCGCAGGCCGCCGTGGATCAGCTTGGTCGAGGCCGAGGACGTGCCCGACGCCAGATCCTTCTGTTCGCACAGATAGACGGAGCAGCCCCGCCCCGCGGCATCGCGCGCGATGCCACAGCCGTTGATGCCGCCGCCGACGATGGCAAGGTCGTAGACCCCGGCCATCCATCCCTCCTCTCCGCTGTGCGCCCGCCCCTTGCGGTCTGCGCCTTCGTTTTCGTTTCAAACGGTAGCCGAGGGTTCGGCAGGCCGCAATACGAAAAAAGTGAAAGCAATACGAAAGGCCATGGCACCGTCACCCCTCCCTCGTTGGGGGAGCCGGTGAACTCCGGCGCCACCGGCGGGTTTATCCAGGCAACCGGAACCGGAGGACCGCGTGTTCGAGTGGATCACTGACTTGGTCGAAAGCGGCGGCTACGCCGGCATCGCGCTTCTGATGCTGCTGGAAAACGTCTTTCCGCCCATCCCATCGGAACTCATCATGCCGCTGGCCGGCTTCGTCGCCGCCCGTGGGGACCTCAGCCTGCCGCTGGTGGTTCTGGCTGGCACCGTGGGTTCTGTGGCGGGCGCGCTGTTCTGGTACTACGCCGGACTGTGGCTGGGCAGCGAGCGGCTGAAGCGGCTGGCCGCCCGGCATGGCCGCTGGCTGACGGTGGCGCCCGCGCAGGTTGACGAGGCGACGGGCTGGTTCCGCCGACACAGCGGGGCGTCGGTGTTGATCGGGCGCCTGATCCCGGCGGTGCGCACGCTGATCTCTGTTCCCGCGGGGATCGCCGGGATGGGTCTGGCCCGCTTCATGGCCTATTCGAGCATCGGAACGGCGCTGTGGTCGCTGGTTCTCGCCGGTGCAGGTTATTTGCTGGAGGGCCAGTACGACAAGGTGTCGGGATGGATGGACCCGGTGGCCAAGCTGGTCATCGCCGCCATCGCCGCCTGGTACGCCTACCGCGTCGCCACCTTCCGTCCGCAGGAACAGAACTGACGGGGTCACCCCCGTCAGTTCCGCAGAAACAGCCTGACATCAATCCTTTGCGTCATCCTTTGAACTGCGGGCGGGCAGATCCTTGCGCTTTGCGGAGGCCATCTCCCGCAGTTCTTTCTCGCTCATCGACTTGGCCATTTCCTTCGACGCCCCGCGCAGGCTGGATTCCGGCTGCTCCCCACGCTTGGCGGCCAGCGCCGCACCCGCAGCCATCTGCTGCTTCTTGGACTCCGCCTTGCTCATCCGATCCCTCCCCCGTGATGTGAACGCTCCTTCCATCAACAGGATCAGAGCGGATTCCGCTCTTGCGGGGCCGACGCTGCAACCTTTGATCAACCCGCCGCATCCCATCCCCCTCGCCGTGACGGAAGCTATGTCCGTCGGAACCCAATAACCACACACGGGTGTGCGCGGATTCATTCCATATCCGTAATGCGGCTTTCCCGACTGTCAGAATCTCTCTGAGTTGTATCATTCGTTGACAATCCTCCTTTAGGACGTATTCTCGGCGACCTAATCCCTTTTTGGGACGCATATGACGTTTTTGTAAAAATTCGTCGCGAATTTTCCCGTCGGATCATTGCAACGCCGAAGGATTTGTGGGGACTTCGATGCCCGACACCACGCCGCACCTCCCCAACGACCGCCTTCATCTGTCCAACAGTTTCGGACCGGTCAAAATCTGGCCCGATCTTCGTCTGCACGAAGGATTCGAACGGCTTGCCGAGCGGCATCCCACCGCTCCGGCGGTGGTGACGGAGGCCGGCATCCTCGACTATGCCGGGCTGGACGCGGCGGCCAACGCGCTGGCCCACGCGCTGCTGGCGCTGGGGCTGGGCAGGGAGGAGCCGGTCGGCGTTCTGGCGGAGCGATCGGGCGATCTGCCGCGAGCGTTCCTCGGCATTCTCAAGGCGGGCGGCGTCTATGTGCCGATGGTCGCCGACCTGCCGCCGGAGCGGCTGGCGAACATGGCGCGTCAAGCGGGGATGCGGCTGCTGATCGCCCTCGACGTGCTGCCTATACCGGACGCGCTGGCCGATGCCCTGGCCGCCAATGGCAACACGGAACGACCGCAGGCCGTCCTGCGCCCCGAATCCCTGGACGGCGCCAGCCTCGCCAAGTCCGCGGAGCGCCCGGACCGGTCCGGTCCGGCGAATGCACTGGCGGTCATCCTTTTCACCTCCGGTTCCACCGGCCAGCCGAAGGGCGTGCTGATCCAGCACGACGCCTGCGTGAATCTGGCGCTCGGCCACACGGAAGCGCAGGATGTCGGGCCGGGTGACCGGGTGCTGCTGTCCACCTCCCCTGGCTTCATCCTGGGTTTTCGGGAGCTGTGCCTGCCGCTGCTCTCCGGGGCCGCCTATGTCCCGGCCTCGCGCGCGCTGATCGACGATCCGACGCGGCTGCTCGATCATATGGCCCGGCTGGGCGTGACCATCGCCCTTTTCACCCCCTCCTACCTGCGGCTTCTGCGCGGGGCGGTGCCGGCCGGGCTGCGCATGATCCTGACGGCCGGGGAGCGGCCGAACCCCGACGACGCGCGGCATTACGCCCGCCACCTCGACTATTGGAACATGCACGGCGCCACCGAGGTCTGCGGCACCATCTGCATGCACAAGGTGAATCCGGACGGCGACGGCCCGCTGCCCAGCGGACGGCCCTTCACCAACAACGCCGTCCATTTGCTCGACCGCCACGGCAACGAGGTCCCTGACGGCGCGGTCGGGGAGATCCACGTCGTCGGGCGCGGCGTCTCGCGCGGCTACCTGAACCAGCCCGAACTGTCGGCGGAGAATTTCGTCGAGACGCGCTTCGGCCGCGCCTACCGCACGCACGATCTGGGGCGCTGGAACGAAGACGGCGACCTGGAGACGCTGGGCCGCGCCGACGACATGGTGAAGGTGTCCGGCCAGTCGGTGTCGCTGGGTGAGATCGAGCGCACATTGCTGCGCCACCCGCTGGTCAGTCGCGCTGCCGCCCTTCAACACCAGGGCCGCCTGACCGCCATCGTCGAGAGCGCCGATCCGGAGGCGGCGCAGTCGGAAGACTGGCGCGCCTTCCTCGCCCGCAGCCTGCCTGCCTATATGGTGCCCGCGCAGGTGAAGGCCGTGGCGCGGATGCCGATCAGCTCCGCCGGCAAGACCGACCGCCGCGCCCTGCTGGCGCTCGCCAAAAAGGCATTGACCGCCGCGCGCGGCACGGGCGGAACGCCGCCGCAAGGCGATCTGGAGCGGGCCATTGCCTCGGTCTGGGAAGAGGTTCTGGACACCCGTCCGGTGATGCGGGACGACCCGTTCTTCGCCATCGGCGGCACCAGCCTGCTCGCCATCGCGGTGGGGCAGCGCCTGCACGCGCTCGGCCATCCGGTGACGGTGCCGGTAATCCTGGCTTCCCAGACGGTGGAGGCGTTGGCCCGCCGAATCGCGGGGCGGAACGACGAGGACACTGGCCCGCCGGACCTGAGCGAAGGTCCTGCCACCGCCGGACAGGAGGATTTCTGGGTCGCCGCCAAGCTCGGCCTCGCCGCCGCCGGATCGCACGTCGTGCGCGTCCTGTCGGTGCGCGGCCCGGTTCCGGAGGTGGAGCGCTGGCGCGCCGCCTGGGCCGCCCTGCTGGAGCGTCACCCCGCCTTGCGCACCGCCTTCCACGCCGACACCGAAGGGCGGGTGGGCTGGCGCACGGTTCCCGCCACCGCCCTGCCGCCCTCTGCCGGCTTTTCCATCGACCGCTGCCACGTTCCGGAGGAGGCGCGGGAACTGATCGCCGGCTACGCCGAGACGCCCTTCGCCCTGACCCAGGCGCCGCTGGCCCGCGCCGGACTGATGCTCGTCGAATCCGGCAACGAAACGCTGTTCTGGTTCGTGCTGCATCATGCCGTGGTGGACGGCCAATCCGCCCGCACCGTGCAGGAGGATGTCCTGGCCCTGCTGCTTGGCCACGCCCTGTCGCCGGCGCCGCACGGCATCGCGCTGGCCACGCGGGACGAGACGCCCCACCTCCGTTCCGACGGGGCGGCGCAGGACCGCGCCTTCTGGAACGCCAAGCTGGACGCCCTGCCGTCGGAGGCGTTCGAGGAGCTTCCGCTCGACCAACCCCGCCCCACCACGCCCGGCGGGCACCCCACCCCACCCCTGGCGGAGCGGCTGGACGCCGCGACCACCACGGCCCTCGCCGCCATCGCGAAGGCGCAGGCCGTCGGTCTGCACGGGCTGCTGCTGGCGATCCTGGCGGCCGAGGTGCGGCGGCGTGGCGGACGGAGCGACCTGATCCTGGGTACCGGCGTTTCGCTGCGCCCGGCGGGTGCAGAGGACACCGTTGGGCATTTCGTCAATCTTGTGCCGGTCGTCCTGCCCGGCGCTGCGGCGGCACTGGCCGGACAGATTCGCGCCGCCCAGGAGGCGCTGACGGAGGCAGTCGGACACGCCGGTCTGCCCGCCAACCTGATCCAGCGGGAGTTCCGCCAGCGCCGGCCCGACGCGCTGCCGCCAGCCCGCCCCAACCTCTTCTCGGTGGCGCTGACCGCCAACCCTCCGCGAACCAGCGCCGATCCGGCCAGCGGCCTGTCGCTGTCCCCACGCCGCTTGCCCGGCGCGCTCGCCCACCCCGCCGCCGGCCTCGACCTCGCCTTCAGCCACGAGCCGGTGACGGCGGAGGACGGCGAAGGACTGGAACTGGCGCTGCTGTGGAACCCGGATGTCTATACGGAAGCCACCGCGCGCTCCTGGCTGGCTGGCTTCGCCGCCTGGGCGCGCTGGCTGGCCGCCGACCCGGCACGGGTGGAATCCCCGCTGCCCGCGCTGCTCCCGGAGGAGACGGCCCTTCTCGACCGCTGGGAGCACGGCGAGGAGCGCCCGCGCCCGGCCCGCCGCGCCCATGAGCTGTTCGAGGAGATCGCCGCCCGCAATCCAGACCGCCCCGCCGTGGTCACCCTCAGCGGCGTGCAGACCTATGGCGACCTGAACCGGGACGCCGACCGGATCGCCGCCGCCCTGCTGCGCTGCGGTGTGGCGCGGCAGGAGCCCGTGGCGGTGCTGACCGGCTGCTCGCCAAGCCTGCCTGCGGCGGTGCTCGGAATCTGGAAGGCTGGGGCGGCCTATCTTCCGCTGGCCCACGACTTGCCGCCGGAGCGCATGGCCTACATGGTCCGCGACGCCGGCATCCGGTTGCTGATTGCGCTGGACGGCCAGCCCGTCCCGTCCGCCCTGGCCGAAGCCGTGCCGACGCTGATCCGCTCGGACATCCTCGAAGGCTCCGCCACACCGACCGCCGTGGCTGGGGCGCCGGACGACCTCGCCTATATCATCTACACCTCCGGCACCACCGGGCATCCGAAGGGCGTGGCGGTCCGGCACGATGGCTTCATCAACGCCGCGCTTGCGACCGGGGAGACGGTCGGCCTGCGGGCGGACGACCGCATGGCGCTGGCGGCGACGCCGGGATTCGACGCCTCGCTGTGGGAACTCGGGCTGGCTCTGCTGCATGGGATGGCGCTGGTTCCCGTGCCGCCGGACCAGCGCGACGACCCCTGGGCGCTGAAGGACGCCTACGCGGCGCTGGGCGTCACCGTGGCCTTCCACGCCCCCTCCTACCTGCGGGTCAGCCAGGAGAAGCCTTTCCGCGGCCTGCGTGTCCTGCTGACCGGCGGAGAGGCGCCGAACGCCGACGATGCCCGCCACCACGCCGCCGATCTCGCCTTCTGGAACGCCTATGGCCCGACGGAGGCCAGCATCCTCGCGTCCATGGGCCGCATCCTACCCGACAGCGGACGCGGCGGGCCGGTGCCCGCCGGGCGCCCACTGCCCAATTGCCGCGTCACGCTGCGTCGTCCGGACGGTGCGCCGGTTCCTCCGGGCCTGCCGGGAGAAGTGTGGCTGGGCGGGTTGGGCCTCGCCCGCGGCTACCTCAACAACCCGGAACTGACCGCGCGCGCCTTCGCCGAGACAGCGGAAGGCCGATTCTACCGCACCGGCGATCTGGGCCGCTGGACGGCGGACGGTCAACTGGTCCTGTGCGGACGTATCGACCATCAGGTGAAGCTGCACGGCCAGCGCGTCGAGCTTGCCGAGATCGAGCAGGACCTGCTGGCCCACCCTGCCGCCGCGCAGGCGGTCGTCCTGGTGGACGCCGTGGCGGAGGGCACCAAGGCCCTGCGCGCATTCGTCCGTGCCAAGGACGGCGCCACCCTGCCCGACGAGGAGGCGTGGCGCGCCTTCCTGGCGGACCGCCTGCCCGCCTTCATGGTGCCGGCCAACGTGACGGCGGTGGACAGCGTCCCCCTGACACCGGCGGGCAAGATTGACCGTGACGCCCTGCTCCGCCTTGCCCATTCCCATTCCGATGGCCACGCCGCCAGGGCGGAGCGGCAGGCACCGCTGGACGGGCTTGAAAGCCGGATTGCCGCCCTGTGGGGCGGTCTGCTGGGCGAGGAGGTCGCGCGCGGCGACAATTTCTTCGCGCTCGGCGGCAACAGCCTGCTGGCGGTGACCATTGCGCACCGGCTTTCCCAGGACCTGGGTGTGGCCGTTCCGGCGCGCGCCCTGTTCGCCGCCCCGACCCTGGCCGGCTTCGCCCGCAAGGTGGCGGAGCTGCGCGACGCGGAAGCGCCTCAGGCCGACGAATCCGACCTCGCCACCGAAGGGGAGCGCGAGTTCTGGGTGGCCGAGGCGGCGGGGCTGGACACGCGGCCCTTCATCATCCCGGTGATCCGCACCGTGGAGGGGGAGTTTCCGGACGCGGCCCGCTGGTCGGACGCCTGGACGGCGCTCGCCGAGCGGCACGAGGCGCTGCGCACGACCTTCGCCGAGGACGCCGAAGGACGGCTGCGCCGCTGCATCAGCCCCACCATCGACGTCACTCCGGAACTGTCCAAGCAACCCGACCGCGCCGCGGCTCTCGCCCACATCCGCGCCCGCCAGGGTGAGCCCTTCGCTATGGCGACCGCGCCGCTGTGGCGCGCTGGGCTGGTGACGCTGGCGGACGGCGGTGCGCCGCTGTTCTGGATGGCGATGCATCATTCCATCGGCGACGGGCGCTCGGTCGGCATCCTGCTGGAGGAATTGACCGCGTTGCTGGCGGGTGAGCGCCTGCCACCCTCGCCCACCAGCAACGCCGCCATGGCCGCCCGCGAGCGTCGCTATCTGGATGGCCCGGACCGCGCGGCGGACGAGGCCTATTGGGGGCAGCACCTGTCCGCCCTGCCCGCCGAGGCGTTCGACGACTGGCCGCTCGACACGCCGCGCGCTGCCGGGGTCGCACCGGGCAGCCACCGCTTCGAGCTGCGGTTGGACCCGGCCACCGCCGCGGGGCTGAAGGCCGTTGCCCGTCGGCACGAGGCCAGCCTGCACGCCGTGCTGCTGACCCTGCTGGCGCGCGAGGTGCGGCGGCGCACCGGGCGCGGCGCCGTCACCATCGGCACCACCGGCGACATCCGGGAAACCGCCGAGGATGCGCGGGTCGTCGGTTACGGCGTGAATATGTTGCCGCTGGCCCTCCGGCCCGCTGCCGGGCTGCCTTTCGCAGCGGAGTTGCGCGCCACCCAGGCGGCTCTGGCTGGAGCGCTGCAACACGCCCGCCTGCCCTTCGCGCGGATCTGCCACGGCTTCTGGGCGGATCGCCCGCAGCAGCGCGACCCGGCCCGCTACCCGCTGTTCGACATCGCGGTGACGGAAAACCCGCAAGCCGGCCCCGTCCCCGGCGCGCTGCGCCTCGTCCGCCCCGATGGCGACGGGCTGGCCTATGAACGCACCGGCCATTCGCCGGGCCAGGACATGGTGCTGATCCATGAAGGGCTGGCCGACGGCGGGCTGCTGCTGCAATGGCACGTCAACGCCGCGCTCTACGCCAAGGACACGGCAGAGCGCTGGTTCGACGCGCTGGCCGGCTGGGCGCGCTGGCTGGGGAACGATACCGCCCGCGCCGAGGCAACGCCGCCCGCCCTGCTGCCGGAAGAGGAGACGATCCTCGCGGCGTGGGAGCACGGCCCGGCGGTGGAGCGCCCGGCGCTGCCCTTCCACGCGCTGTTCGAGCGGTTGATCGACCGGCCCGGCACCGGCCAGGGCGGGCGTCCGGCGGTCATCGCCGCCGACCGGGTTCTGACCTACCGCGCCGTCGAGGCGGAGGCCAACGCCATCGCCCACGCCCTGAAGGAGCGCGGGGCGGAGCGCGGCAGCGTGGTCGGCGTGCTGACCGGCCGCTCGCCCAACCTGCCCGCCGCGCTTCTCGGCGTGTGGAAGGCGGGCGCCGTGTATCTGCCGCTCGCCGCCGACCTGCCGGCGGAACGGCTGGCCTTCATCGCCGAAGACGCCGGGGCGGCCCTGCTGCTGGCGCTGGACGGAGCGGCGGTGCCCGAGGCGCTGTTGGCCCTGCCGCTTCTGCGTCCGGAGGATCTCTCCGCCGATTTCCGCACCGCCCACGCCCATCGTCAGCAAGCCGCGACGGGGCCGGAGGACACCGCTTACATCCTCTACACCTCAGGCTCCACCGGTCGGCCCAAGGGCACGCCGGTCAGCCACGGCGCCTATGTGAACATGGTCTTGGGCGCCGTCGAGACCTTCGGCCTGACCGCCGCGGACCGGACATTGATGTTCGCCTCGCCGTCCTTCGACGTGTCGCTGTCGGACATCGGCGTGCCGCTGGCCGCCGGGGCGACGCTCTGCGCGGTTCCGTACGCGGTGCTGAGCGCGCCGGCTCGCCTGATGGCCTTCCTGGCAGAGCAGCGGGTGACCGTCGCCGACCTCACCCCGACCTATCTGCGCCTGTTCGACGGGGCGGAGCTGCCCTCGCTGCGCATCCTGGTGACCGGGGGCGAGGCGCCCTTGGCGGCGGACGTGCGCGCCTACGCCGGGCGGTTGCGCTATTACAATGCCTACGGCCCGACCGAGAACACCATCACCAGCGCCATGGGGTTGTTGGGCGCGGAGGACCGGGGCTTCCTGCCCGTCGGGCGCCCGCTGCCCAACACGTCGGTTTATATCCGCGACGCGGCGGGCCGCCCGGTGCCGCCGGGGGCGGTGGGGGAGATCTGGCTGGGCGGCGCCAACCTCGCCCGCGGCTATCTGAACCGCCCGGAGCAAGAGGCGGCGGCCTTCGTCGGGACGGGCGCTGGACGGCTCTACCGCTCCGGCGACCTCGGGCGCTGGCGCGCCAACGGGGAGCTGGAGGTGCTGGGCCGCATCGACGATCAGGTGAAGCTGAACGGCATCCGCATCGAACTCGGCGAGATCGAACAGGCGCTGGGCGCCCACCCCGACGTTGCGCAGGCGGTGGCCCTGGTGCAGGGCAGGGCCGGCGTCGCACAGAGCCTGTGGGCCTTCGTCCGCCCCATCCCCGGCACGCCGGTCCCGGCCGAGGAGTCCTGGCGCGGCTGGCTGGCCGAACGGCTGCCCGCGGTGATGATCCCGTCCGGGCTGATCGCGGTGGAGATGGTGCCGGTCACGGCGTCCGGCAAGGTGGACCGCGCGGCCCTGCTAGGGCTGATCGCCGGTCACGCCCCGCAGGGTGCGCAGATGGCGCCGCAGGGCCGGCTTGAGGAGACCGTTGCCCGCATCTGGGCGGAGCGGTTGGGCCGCGGCCCGGTCTGGCGCGACGACAATTTCTTCGCGCTCGGCGGCCACAGCCTGCTCGCCATCGCCATCGCCCACGCGCTGGAGACAGAGCTGGGGTGCCCGGTCTCCGCCCGCGACCTGTTCACCGAGCCGACCCTGCGCGGCTTCGCCGCCCGCCTCACCGCCGCCATTCCCACGGAATTCCCATCCGATGCCGAATCCGACCGCGCGACCGAAGGTCAGCGTGAGTTCTGGGTGGCCGAGCAGGCCGGGCTGGACACCCGCGGCTTCAACATCCCCCTGACACTGGTCGTGGAAGGCGACGTCCCGGCCGACGACCGCTGGCAAGCCGCCTGGACCACCCTGGCCGAACGGCACGAGGCACTGCGTACCGGCTTCCACGAGGATGAAGGTGGCACGCTCCGCCGCGTCGTCCATCCCATGACCGACGCTCTGGAGATTGGGACAGCCCCCGACCGAACCGCCGCGCTGGACTTCATCCGGGCCTGCCAGACAGCGCCCTTCGCCATGGCCGCTCCGCCGCTGTGGCGGGCCGGGCTGGTGCGGGTGGCGGACGGCAGCGGCGCCCTGTTCTGGCTGGCGCTGCACCATTCCATCGGCGACGGCCTGTCGCTCGGCCTGCTGGCCGACGACCTCGCAGCACTGTTGCGCGGGGTGTCCCTGCCCGACTGCGCGCCCGGCTTCGGCCGCTCCGCCGCCCGGGAGGAAAACTATCTCGTCGGCGAGACCGCCCGGGTGGACGCGGAGCATTGGCGGCGCCTGCTCGCCGGAATCGACCCCGCCGCCTTCGAGGAGTGGCCGCTCGACACCCCTCGTCCGCCGGTGCGCAGCGCGGAGACGGCCAAGGGAAGCCATTGCCACCGCGTACGCCTCGCCCCCGACGTGGCGGAGGCGTTGCGTGCCATCGCCCGGCGCAACGGCGCCAGCCTGCACGCCCTGATGATGACGCTGATGGCGCGCGAGGTGCGGCGCCGCACCGGCCGGGCGGCGTTCCTGATGGGCACCGCCGCCTCCACCCGCGAAACGGCGGAGGAGGCGGGCGTCGTCGGCTACTATGTCAACATGCTGCCGGTGCCCTTCCGGGTGGACCGGAGCGAGCCGCTGGAACAGGCGGTCAAGGCCACCCAAAGCCGTCTGGCAGAAGCCTTGCGCCATGGCCGCCAGCCCTTCGCCCGCATCCACCAGGAGTTCCGCCGCAGCCAACCGCAGGCGCATCACCCGGCCCGCTACCCGCTGTTCGATCTGGCGGTGACGGAGAATCCGGCGATGCCCGCCCCGCGGGGCGACGCGCTCTGCTTCGCGGCCGTCGACACGTTCGACGGCGACGGCATCCGGTACGAGCTGCGCCGCTGCGCCCCCGCCCAGGACCTCGTCCTGGTCCATGAGGGGCAGGCGGACGGCGGGCTGGTCCTCCAGCTCTACGCCAACGCCGCCCTCTACGAGCGGGAAACCGCGCAGGCCTGGACCGCGGCGCTGGCCGGCTGGGCGCGGCGGCTGGCCGATCCGGAACGGGTGCCGGGCGACCCGCTGCCCGCCCTGCTGCCGGACGAGGAAACGCTGCTCGCCGCGTGGGAACACGGCCCGGCGATGCCGCATCCGGCTCCCTGCTTCCACCACCGGTTCGCCGCGCTGGCGCGCTCGCAGCCGGACCGCCCAGCCCTCATCACCGACGACGGGGCGGTCAGCTACGCCGCGATGAACGCCCGCGCCAACGCGCTGGCCCACGCGCTGCTGGCGCAGGGCGTGCGGACCGGCGACGCGGTCGGCGTCCTGACGGAGCGTTCGCCCGCCCTGCCGGAAGCGGTGCTGGCGATCTGGAAGGCCGGGGCCGCCTATCTGCCGCTGACCCGCGACCTGCCGGCGGAACGCTTGGCCTTCATTGCCCGCGACGCGGCCATCCGCTCAGTCGTGGCGCTGGACGGCCATTCCCTGCCCGACGCGCTGGCGCAGGCCGGATACGCCGTCCTCCGCCCGGAATCCTTGGCCGAGGAGTTCCGCGCCGCCCACGCCCATGAGCCCGAGGCCGGAGAACGCAGCCATCCCGGCGATCCCGCCTACATCATCCACACCTCGGGATCCACCGGGGTGCCGAAGGGGGTCGTGCTGCATCATGGCGGGCTGCTGAACCTCGGCCTGTCGATGGCGCGGATGATGGGCGTCCAGCCGGACGAACGGACGCTTCTCAGCTCCTCCCCCTCCTTCGACGCCTGGATCTCCGATTCCGTGATGACCTGGGCGATCGGCGGCGCGCTGGTTCCGATCCGCCGCGCCGAGATGGACGACACCGCCGGGCTGCGCGCCAAGATGGAACGGCTGGGCGTCACCTCCGCCACCTTGCCGCCCTCCTACCTGCGGCTGTTCGAGCAGGCGGACCTGCCGACCCTGCGCATCCTGATGACGGTGGGCGAGCCGCCCAACGCCGCCGATGCCCTGCACTACGCGGCGCGGCTGCGCTACATCAACGGCTACGGCCCGACCGAGAACACCGCCGCCGCCAGCATCGGCATCCTGCACCCGGACTCGCCGTGGATGAGCGCCGGGCGCCCGCTGCCCAACACCGCCATCCACATCCTGGACGAGGTTGGCGAGCCGGTGCCCCCCGGCGCCATCGGCCATGTCTGGCTGAGCGGCCTGGGGCTGGCCATCGGCTACCTGAACCGGCCCGATCTGACCGCCGCCGCCTTCGTCGAGACGGCGAAGGGCCGCCGCTACCGCACCGGCGACCTCGGCCGCTGGCTGCCCAACGGCGAGCTTCTGGTTCTTGGACGCTCCGACAGCCAGGTGAAGCTGCGCGGCCAGCGCGTGGAGCTGGGCGAGATCGAGCACCGTCTGGAAGCCTATCCCGGCGTGCAGCAGGCGGTGGCCCTGGTGGACACGCCGCCGGGCGGTGCCCAGACGCTGTGGGCCTTCGTCAGCCTCGCCCCCGACGCCGCGGAGCCGACGCAAGCCGCCTGGGCCGCCCATGCGGCGGCGGCGCTGCCCGCCTACATGGTGCCGGCAGCGGTGATCCGGGTGCCGGCGATCCCGGTGACGGTGGCCGGCAAGGTGGACCGCAAGGCCCTGCTGCAGGCGTTGGCCGACCATGCGCCCTCCGAAGGCACGGCCTCCGGCGCCTACACCCCGCCGCGCAACGCGGTGGAGCAGCGGGTGGCAGAGCTGTGGGCGGAGCAGCTTCAGCGGCCCGTTCCGGGGCGGGAGGCCGGCTTCTTCGAACTGGGCGGCGACAGCCTGCGGGCGATCGCCGTGGTCAATCGCCTGCGCCGCGAATTCGCCTGCAGGATCAACGACCTCTACGAGGCCCCGGTGCTCGCCGACTTCGCGCTGCGCCTCCGGCCCCAGCCGGACCATCTGCACCGCGTCATCGCCGCCGTCCGCACCCACTGGCGGGACTATCAGGCGACCCTTCCCACCTTCGACGCCGCCCGCGACCGGGCGCTGGCCGAGCAGCAGCAAATCTACGAGGCGCGGAACGCGGCCTACGACGCCTTCGACGGGGCGGAACGGCGCGATTATGGCAATGTGCTGCTGACCGGCGCCACCGGCTATCTCGGCGCCTACCTGCTGCGGGAACTTCTGTTCGACCCGGCGCGGCGGGTGACCGCACTGGTGCGCGGGGGTAACGACGGGGCCGCCCGTGCGCGGCTGGGCCGCGTGCTGGCCGGCTATTTCGGAGCGGCGGGCGGGGCGGCGCTGATCGGCGATCCGCGGCTGACCGTCCGGGCCGGGGACCTGCGGCGCGACGGGCTGGGCCTCACCCCCACGGTGCACGGCGCGCTGGCGGATGGGGTGCGGGCGGTCTTCCACTGCGCGGCCAACGTCAACCATTTCGGCCACTACGCGGAATTCCACGCCGACAATGTGGAGGCGACGCGCCGGCTCCTCGACCTCGCCACCGCGCGGCGAGGCGACCCGGCGGACTTCCACCTGATCTCCACCCTGTCGGTCACCGGCAAGGCGCCGGAGGATGGCTTCAAACTGGTAACCGAGTACGACGCGGTGCCGGAGACGCTCGACGAAAACTACTACGTCCGCAGCAAGCAGGAGGCGGAGCGGCTGGTCACGGCGGCGCGCGGCGATCTGCGCAACGCCAGCATCCACCGCGTCGGCAACGTCGTCTTCGCGGCGGAGGGCGGGCCACTGCAGTTGAACCTGCGGGACAACGCCTTCTTCCGGCAATTGGCCGCCTTCGTGCGGCTGGGGGTGGTGCCCGACGATTCGCACGTCTGGCTGTGCCACGTCGATCGCGTGGCCCGCGCAGTGGCTCTGCTGGCCGGTGCCGCCGGCCTCGCCAACGAGACGCATCACGTTGAGAACCACCGCCGCGACACGCTGGCCGACTTCGTCACCTCGGCGGCGGGCATGGCGGGTGCTGTGCAGGCGGTCGGCTTCGACGCGCTGCTCGACCGGCTGGAGCGCGCCATCGGCGAACCCGACATGGACGGCGCCCTGGCCCAGACGCTGGAGGGCTTCGGGCTCTACAGTGGGCGCTCCCCCCAGGCGCGTGGGCGGCGGCAGGAACTGACCTCCGAACGCACGCAAGCGCTGCTCGGCCGCATGGGCTTCGGCTGGCCGCCGGTCCCCCGCGCCGGGCAGGCCGACATGCTGCGCGCCGCCGCGGATCTTTTCTCCCGATGAACGCCTCCGGAGCCACCATGCTGAACCACGTCCACGACCTCGGCTTCCGCACCGGGGAGTTCACCGTGGAGCCGCTGCCCGACGCGGAGACCGGGCGGGTCCTCGCCGTCCTGGCCGCCCGCCACGGGGTAGAGACCGACGCCGCCGCTCTCGTCCCGGACGGGCGGGAAGCCGACCTGCGCGACGAACTGGCGGAGGCCGCGCCCGGCCTGTCCGCCCTGGCCACGGCGATCCGCGACCGGCTGGAGACCAGCCACAGCGGCGTGCTGATCCGCCGCGCCCATCTCGGCCGCCACGACCTGGACACCCGGCGCCGACTGCTCTACGCGCTGGCCGTCGGCATCGGCGCACCGACCGCGACCGACCGGATCGACCGCAAGGTGGTGTGGGACATCAAGGTCCGCCCCGAGATGGTCCGCAGCGGAGGCGCCTCCACCTTCTCCGAGCACGCCGACGAGGCCGACTTCCACACCGACACCCAGTATTTCCCGAACCCCGAACGCCACATGCTGCTCTATTTTGCCCGGGCGGCGGCCTGCGGCGGCGGGCGGTCCAGCCTGCGCGACGCCCGCTGCGTCCGCGAGGCTCTGGCAGGCAGCGACGAGGGGCGCTGGGCGCTCGACCTACTGTCGCGAACGGCGCTGCCCTTCCGCATCCCCGCCACCTTCACTCGCACCGGGTCGCGGGACGCCGTGGAGGTGACCTTCGCCACCATCTTCGGCGACCGTCCGCTCATCCGCTTCCGCACCGACACGCTGCGCCGCGGGCTGGCCGCCTGTCCGGAGCACGACACGCCGGAGGTCCGCCGCGCGCTCGCCATTCTCCAGGCGGAGCTGGACAACCCGGCGCGGCGGCTGGAGACCTTCATGGAGTCCGACAGCCTGCTGGCGATGAACAACCACGAGGCGCTCCACGGCCGTGGCGCCTTCGCCGACCCGGACCGTCACGCGCTGCGCATCCGCATCGACGATGGCGCGTCGCAGAATGGCGCGCTGCAGGATCAGGCGCGATGAACCTCCTCCGCCTGCTGAGACGGCTGGGACCGGCGCCACTGCGCCGGCTGGTTCTCTACGCCCTGGGGTCGGCCCTTTTCTCCACGCTCGTGCTCGCCCTGGTCAACCGCGGGGCGGAGGAAATCGCCGCGGAGAAGGCCGACTTCGTCAACGTGCCTCTGGCCGCCGCCTTCGTCGTCAGCGTCCTCCTCTACATGCTCCTGGAAGGCCGCATGGTCGCCCACCTGTCGGCCGACGCGGAGGAGGTCGTGGACAGCCTGCGCATGCGGCTGCTCGACCAGATCCGCCGCGCCGACCTGTGGAAGCTGGAACGCTTCGGCCAGACTCCGCTGTTCGAAAGCGTGACGCAGAGCAGCCAGCTCATCTCGCAGAATTCGCAGTTCCTGGCGCTGACGGTGCGCTCGGTCCTGCTGACCGGGACGATCCTGCTCTACATCGCCACCATCTCGCCGGTCGCCTTCCTGCTGATCGGCGGGCTGCTCGGCACCGGGACATGGTTCTACATCCGGCTGGGCCGCGCGCTGGAGGAACGGCAGCGCGCCATGATGGCGGAGGAGGCCGCCCTGTTCGAAGGCGTGTCGGACCTGTTCGACGGCTTCAAGGAACAGCGGTTGAACAGCGCCCGCAGCCGCGACCTGAACGCCGCCTTCGACACCGTGTCCGGCCGCACCATCACGGCGCGCGGCGCGGTGCATCTGCACACCTGGCAGCAGTTCGTGTTCGGCGAATGTGCCTTCAACCTGATGCTGGGCGTGGTCGTCTTCGTCGTGCCGTCCTACTCCAGCGCCATCTCGGCGGAGCTGGTGAAGATCACCGCCGCCATCTTCTTCATGTCGGCCCCGGTCTTCGGACTGATGCAATCCCTGGCGGTGATGAGCGCCGCGGAGGCCGCCGCTGGGCGGATGATGGCCCTGGAGGGTCAGCTTTCGGAACTGGCGGAGGCCGGGAGCGACGGTCCCGCCCTGCCGGTGCCGGTCAACTTCGCGGAAGTGCGGATGGAGGGGGTGGAGTTCGCCTTCCCCGCCCCGCCGGGCGAGCCGCCCTTCGCGGTCGGTCCCTTCGACCTGACCATCCGGCGCGGCGAGGTGATCTTCATCACGGGCGGCAACGGGTCGGGAAAATCAACCTTCATCAAGCTGCTGACTGGCCTCTACCACCCGCTGCGTGGACGGATCGCGGTGGACGGCGTGCCGGTCGGGCCGCAGCGCATCGCCGCCTACCGCGAGCTGATGGCGACCGTCTTCGCCGACTTCCACCTGTTCGCCCGGCTCTACGGCCAGGGCGCCATCAACCCTGTGGAGGCCGCCGACCTGATGCGCTGGATGGAGATGGAGCGGGTCACCGCCCTGGAGGGCGACCGCTTCGGGCGGCGCGACCTGTCCGCCGGTCAGCGCAAGCGGCTGGGTCTCGTCGCGGCGATCCTGGAGAAGGCGCCGATCCTGATCCTCGACGAATGGGCGGCCGACCAGGACCCGCATTTCCGCTTCAAGTTCTATCGCGAGGTCGTGCCGGAGCTGAAGCGGCGCGGCCTGACCATCGTGGCGGTGACCCATGACGACCATTATTTCGACGTCGCCGATCGCCGCCTGCACATGGAGGAAGGCCACCTGACCGAACTGACTCTCGCGGCGGAGGGCGTGGCATGAGGCTGGCTACCATCGTCCTGCGCGAGCTTCCGGAGAATCTGCGCACGCTCGCCCTGATGAACGTCCTGTCGGCGATCGCAACCGCGGCGCTGCTCTGGCTGGTCGACGTCGCTGCCAAGGACGCCGCCAAGGGCATCATCAGCCCGCGGCTTCTGGTGATGTACGCGGTCACGGTGACGCTGTTCGGGGTGACCCACAATTACGCGCTGGTCACCGCGTCCCAGGACGCCGAGCGGCTGATCCACAAGATCCGCCTGCGCCTGTTCGATCTGGTGCGCCGCGCCGACCTCATGACCGTGGACCGCATCGGGCGGGCGTCGCTGCACGGCGTGCTGACCCAGGACACCCAGACGCTGGCCCAGACCCTGCCGCTTCTGGCGATCGGCGGGCAGCAGGCGGTGATGCTGGTCTTCCTGGCGGTCTATCTGGCCTGGCTGTCGCCGCTGGCCTGCGTGATGGCCTTCGCCTTCGCCGGGATCGCCGTGGCCGTGAAGGTCGCGCGGGTGCAGCGCCTGCGCCGCAGCATGGTGGAGGCCGCGGCGGCCGAGACGCGTGTCTTCGACGGGCTGACCGACCTGTTGCGCGGCTTCAAGGAGGTGCGGATGAACCGCCGCCGCGGCGATGGGCTGATCCGCGACCTCGCCGACGCCTCGTCCCGGGCGCGCGCGGTGAACGTGGACATGAAGGAGCGATGGGGCCGCAACTTCGCGCTGGTCGAGGCGATGTTCTACACGCTGATCGGCATGATGGTCTTCGTCGTGCCGCTGTTCACCACCGGCTATCACCAAGTGGTGGTGGCGGCGACCACGGCGGCGCTGTTCATCGTCGGGCCGGTCAGCACCGTCTCCTTCGTCACCCCGCTGGTCGCCCAGACCGAGATAGCCCTGTCCAACATCGAGGCGATGGAGGAGCGGCTGCGCGCCGCCGCCGGCAGCGCCCCGGACGAGGGGGCGGAGCGGCTGCCCGGCCCTCCCGCCAGCGTCGCGTTGAAGGCCGCCAGCTTCGCCTACCATGACGGCGAGGGCGCGCCGGTCTTCGTGGTCGGGCCATTGTCGGCGGAATTCCGGGCGGGCGAGATCACCTTCGTCACCGGCGGCAACGGCTCCGGCAAATCGACCATGCTGCGCCTGCTGACCGGGCTGATGCCGTTGAGCGGCGGTCAGCTCCTCGCCGACGGGGAGCCGGTGCCGGCGGAGCGGATGCAGAGCTACCGCGACATGATCTCGGCCATCTTCTCCGACTATCACCTGTCGCGCCGCCTCTACGGCGTGGACGACCCCGATCCGGCGCGCGTCCGCGCCCTGCTGGAGCGGCTGGAGATGCAGGACAAGGTGACGGTCGCGAACGGCTGTTTCAGCACCGTCGCCCTGTCCACCGGCCAGCGCAAGCGCCTCGCCCTCGTGGTCGCGCAGTTGGAGGACAAGCCGGTCATCGTGCTGGACGAATGGGCCGCCGACCAGGACCCGCATTTCCGCCGCGTCTTCTACGAGGAGCTGCTGCCGGAGCTGAAGGCGTTGGGCAAGATCGTGATCTGCGTGACCCACGACGAGCGCTGGTTCGGCCTCGCCGACCGCGTCTATCACATGAACGAGGGCCGCATCGAGGAAGGCCACGACCACCATCACCTGTTCGCACTGGAACCAGCGTGATGGCCCCGACCCCATCCCCCTGGCTGCACAGCGTCCGGCCGGTGTCGGCGCCGCGTCGCACCCTGGTCTGCTTCCCCTACGCCGGGGCCGGCGCCGCCGTTTTCCGCGACTGGGCGTCGGACGTCGGGCCGGACACGGACCTGCTGGCTGTGCGCCTGCCAGGACGGGAAAGCCGCATCGGCGAACCGCCGCTGCATCGGGTCGAGGACGCCTTGCCCGCCCTGCTGTCCGCGCTGGAACCGCTGGGGAACCGCCCGCTGATCCTGTTTGGCCATTCGCTGGGCGCGGCGCTGGCCTATGCAACCGCGCGTGCTCTGGTGGCGCTGGGCCGCCCGCCCGTCCTTCTGGCGGTGTCGGGGCGTCGGGCGCCGCACCGGACGTCGCGGCGTTCACCCGTCCACGGGCTGGACGAGGCGACCTTCCGCACCCGCCTCGCCGCGCTGGGCGGCACACCGCCCGAGGTGCTGGCCTGCGACGATCTGATGGCGCTGATGCTGCCCATGCTGCGGGCCGACTTCGGCATGTCGGACGCCTTCCTCGAACCCGATCCGCCGCCGCTTTCGGTGCCGATCCTGGCCTTCGCCGGGACGGAGGACACCGAGGCCACGGTGGAGGAGGTCGCCGGGTGGGAACGGCTGGCCGGGGCAGGCTTCACACTGCGCACGCTTCCTGGCGGCCATTTCTTCCTGCACGGGCAGCGCGCATCGATTGTCCGATATCTAACGGAGGAGAGTTTTTGAAACACCCATTGATCGCTGGAATTCTTTTTGATGGTAAATCCTTTGACGGAAACAACCGCATTCGTTAGCCCATATGACGGTGCCGCCGGCAATCACCGGCGGCGTTTTCGGAGCGGGCCGTCCCTTCGGGGCCGACTGTCGCCGCGGACCAGCCGGTGCGCGGCGTTCATTGCTGATTTTCTCTCGACAACGTCCCTTTTTGGAGCACCACAGCATGGTCAGTGAGAAGGAAACAACGGGTGGCAAGGCGAAGCCGGAAACGGCCGCTCCGGTCTCCACCGAGGCGCAGGCGGCGGAGATCATCCGCAAGCATGTGCTGCTGTCCGCGGCGGCGGGCGTCATCCCGCTGAACTTCGTGGACACCGCGGCGCTCGCCGTCGTCCAGCTCCGCCTGCTCAAGGAGCTGTCGGAACTGCACGGCGTCGACTTCCGCGGCGACATCGGCCGGTCCGCGGTCGGCACGCTGTTCGCCACGGTCGCCCCGACCGCCCTGGGCGGCAGCCTGCTCGGCTCCATGGCGTTCAACATGGCTCTGCGCTCGGTGCCGGTGATCGGCACGGTGACGCGGCTGGCCACCCAGCCGGCCTTCAACAGCGCCTTCACCTACGCGCTGGGCAAGGTCTTCCAGCAGCACTTCGCGTCGGGGGGCACCTTCCTGACCTTCCAGCCGGAAAAGGTGAAGACCTATTTCCGCGAGAAGTTCGAGGAGGCCCGCCGCCGCAAGGGTGCGACGCCGGAGGCGGCCCCGGTCGCGGCCTGACCGCAGACACGGACGCCACAGCGAACCGGGAGGACGGGCGGGGACGCCTCCACGCTTCCCCGCCCCCTCCAGACGCCGTCACTTCTCCGCCCTGCTCCCATTCCAAGGCCGGACGCGCATGCCCCTTGTCCTCGTCATGCTCTATCTCCTCGCCTGTCTGGTGTGCGCCGTCATGGGCCGCAACACCACGATCGGCTTCATCGGCCATTTCCTGCTGGCCCTTTTCCTGACTCCGCCGGTGAACTTCGTGATCCAGGCGGTGGGCCGCCCCAGCACACGGGAACGTGAGAAGATGCTGACGACGAGACCGCGATGACCACGCTGGACCAGTCCGCCGGGGACGGCCTTGTCCGCGCGCCGTTGCCGCAGCGCGCCGGCCTTTGGCTGAAGCGACGCAGCGTGTCGATCTACGCGCTGACGCTGACCCTGATCCTGGGTTTCCTCGCCATTGCGCCCGCCGTCTTCGTCGAGGTGCCCTCCGGCCATGTCGGCGTGCTGTGGCTGCGCTTCTTCGGCGGCACGGTCACCGATCGGGTCTACAGCGAGGGCACCCACCTGATCTTCCCGTGGGACCGGGTGACGATGTACGACGTGCGCCTGCGCACCGACACCCGCACCTACGAGGCGGTGGCGGCCAACGGCATGTCAATGACGGTGAACGTGGCGCTGCGCTACCGCGTCAACCCGCCCGCCGCCGGTCTGGTCCACAAGCTGGCCGGAGACGATTACGCGGAAAAGCTGGTGCATCCGGAGATCGCCAGCCTCGTCTACGAATTCGTGTCGAAGCACAATCCGGAAAACTTCTACTCGATCAATCGGGCGGACATCCAAGGCTTCCTGCTGCGGGAGGCCCGCCAGCAGTTCCCCACCCCGCCGACCGATCTGCAATCCTTGAAGCTGCCCCCCGGCACGACGGCGGACGATTACAGCTCCGTGATGATCCGGATCGAGGACGTGCTGGTGGCCGGGGTCAGCTTCCCGCCGCTGGTCCGCCAAGCCATCGACCGCAAGATCGAGCAGCAGCAGATCATGGAGGAATACGACTTCCGCATCGCCCGCGAGGCCAAGGAACGCGACCGCAAGCGGATCGAGGCGGAGGGCGTGCGCGACTTCCAGGACATCGTCGCCCGCAACATCACGCCGGAGTATTTGCGCCTGCGCGGCATCGAGGCGACGCGGGCCTTCGCCACCTCCTCGAACGCCAAGACCATCATCATCGGCGGACGCGACGGGCTGCCGGTCATCCTGAACACCGGCGACGATGCCAAGCCGAACACGGCAGCCAATTCCGCGACCGGCACCGCCGCCAAGGAGCCGGACGGTCTGGCCGGACGCCTGTCCACCCTGGACGAGCCGCCGCCGGAGAACAGCGCGCCGGAAGCGCCGCCGGACACCGCCGGGCGCTGACGCCCGGCGAACCGCCGATCCCAAAGGAACCGGCTACTCGGCGGCCTCGGCGAGGGTCCGGGCGAAATCGCGCTCCAGCTCGTCGAGCAGGCGGACCACCTCCGCCGAGGCCCGCTTCATCTCGGCGGCGTGGCGTTCGGCCTCCATGCGGTTGCCAGCCTGGAGAGCGAGCAGCGTCTCGCGGCCCGACTCATGAACGGTCCGGTGCGGCGTGGCCATGCCCTTGTAGGTGGGCAGGCGCATCGTCCGAGGATCGTTTACGCTGTCGTACCAGCGACCCAGGCGGCAGGAGTGATGGGTGGACAGGTCCGCCGGCAGAAGCGTGCGCTGGCCGCCCACCGCCTCCATGATCTTGTCCACGAAGGCGAGATGGTCCTGCTTGGCCAGCCGGACCAGTTCGCCCACCCCGTCGCGGCTCATCCGGTCAACCTCCTCGCGGCCGATCTTGCGCTCGTCGAAGCGGATGTGCAGCCGGTTGTCATGCCGCGCCACCACCGACCCGCGCAGGGACAGTTTGTAACCGGGAAGCGACACGGTGACCTGCCCGCCGGTGGGCGCCGCTCCCTTCGTCTCGGCGTAGCAGCCGCATTCGGAGATGTCGCGGACCAGCGCCGGCGTCTGGTCCACGCTGCCGTCCAGCAGAACCGGGCGGCGGCGCGTGTGCCGCCGGTTCGCCAGATCGGAGGAGGTGCGAATGGCCCGCGCCAGCAGGGACGGCAGGGTGTCCAGCGCCTCCTGCATGCGGTTGGCGCTTTCGCCGACCGTGTAGGCCACGGTGGTGGCACGCTGCGTCTCGCCGCCGACCTCGGACATCCGGCTGGCGATGCCGCGGAAGATGCCGGCGACCTCGCCGATGTTGCGGGCGATCTCGCGCGAGGCCGAGGACTGCTCCTCCACCGCCGCGGCGATCGAGGAATTGATCTCCTGCATGGTGGTGATGGTGGTGGCCACCCCGTCCATGCCGGTGATGGCCTGCTCCGCCACCGCCTGGATGGCGCCGACCTTGGCGGCGATCTCGTCCGCCGCCTTGGCCGACTGCCCGGCGAGGTTCTTCACCTCGGTCGCCACCACGGCGAAGCCCTTGCCGGCTTCCCCGGCCCGCGCCGCCTCGATGGTTGCGTTCAGCGCCAGCAGGTTGGTCTGCCCGGCGATGGCACGAATGAGGTTCAGGATGCCGCCGATCTCCTGCGCCGCGGTGCTGAGCTGCGCCATGATCTGGCGGGCCTCGCCGCTCTTCTCCACCGCCTCCCCGGCGATCCGGGAGGCTCCGCCGACCTGCTCCGAGATTTCGCCGACCGCCGCCTGAAGCTGCTCCGCCCCGGCGGCGACGGTCTGGGCGGCGTCCAGCGCCTCCGCCGTGTCGGCGGACGTGCCGGTGATGCTGTCCTTCACCGCCGCGCAGACGCCGTCGAGATCGCCGACCGTGCGGCGCAGGTCCGCGGTGTAGCTGGCGACGCTGTCCACCACGTCGTTGGCCTCGTGGTCGATGGAATCGACCATCGCATCCACCGCCTGGAGCCGCTCGTCGATCAGGCGGTCCCAATAGACGGACAGGGCGGCGTCCAGATCCATCAGCACCGCCGACACCACGGCGCGCTGCATGGTCACGATCGAGCCGAGCCGGCTGCCGGTCAGCAGCGTGCCGCCCATGCTCTGCGCCAGGGCGGCCATGATCTCGCCCAGGATGAAGGCGTAGCCGCCGACGTACCAGCTCGGGCTCAGCCCGATGCGGTGGTGGGCGATGCCGACGGCGCGCACAGACTCCTTGTAGCCATCGTCGAAGCGGCCTTCGAACAGCCGGGTCCAGTGCGCGATCTGGGCGCGCTTGGCCCCTTCGACCTGCGCCGGATTGGCAAACAGGCCGACCAGTTCGGGCTGGGCCATCGTGCGGTCGTAGAAGCGGTCCAAAATCCCCGGCAGGGCTTTGGAGATGATCGGCAACGCCTGCCGCAGACTGCCGACCGAATCCGGTCCCAAATCGAAATAGGCGGTCTTGGTGACGTCAAGGGCGTGCAGGGTGTCCGGCATGGCGAATGTTTGCATTCTGTAATGAACGAACGCCAACCGATAACATTTCCTCTACACCGAAGGTATCTCTAAAAGGAATTCGCGTGCGACATGCTGTCCCACTTCATGATTAACAGATGGTTTATTTTGCTCAATGCGCAACATGAACGAAATGAATAAACCTTGAAATACAAACACTTTCCTCAAGACAGCTGACGAAAGCCGCAACCGCACCTTCACATTGCATGAATCCGGTGCGTCCCGACGTTGACAAAACTATTTGTTACAAATGCGCGACAAAGGTTACCAATGCGCCGCCTTCCCGGTGCTTCCGGGGCGACCCGACGATTTTTCAAGGAGTTTTCGGCCGATGAATCCCCTCCGCACGCTCAGCCTTGCGACAAAGCTGACCATTCTGTGCACGCTCGGCCTGATTGCCTTGTCCGGCGCCCTGACCTACGCGACGATCGTCAAGGTCACCTCCAGCATCAGCAAGGACGCGGCGGAGCGGAGGGAGCAGGCGATCACCAATTTCCGGATGCTGCTCGACCAGAAAGGATCCGAGTACCGGCTCAAGGACGGCGCGCTGTACATCGACGATTTCAAGCTGGACGGCGCGAACGACATCGTCGACACCGTCCGCAGCGTGACCGGCGGCGTGGCTACCATCTTCCGCGGCAACACCCGCGTGGCGACCAACATCCACAACCCGGACGGCAGCCGGGCCGTCGGGACGAAGCTGGCCCGCGGTCCCGTCTACAGCGCCGTCATCGACGGCAAGGAGCCCTTCCGCGGTGAGGCCGACATCCTGGGCGAGGCCTATTTCACCGCCTACGACCCGATCATCGACCAGAACGGCGAGGTCATCGGCGTCCTGTTCGTCGGCCTCAAAAAGAGCGTCGCGTTGCGCGTTCTGGAGGAGGTGGTCCCCAACATCATCCAAGTGGCGGCGGTCATCACCATCGGCATGGCCCTGGTGATGCTGCTGGTGGTCCGGCGCCAGTTCCGCACGCTGGACCAGATCCGCGGCACCATGTTCCAGCTGGCCGACGAGCGCTATGAGGTGGCGGTGCCCGGCCTGGACCGCCAGGACGAGATCGGCGCCATGGCCAAGACCGTCGAGGTCTTCCGCCAGAAGGGCATCGACAACCAGCGCCTGCGCGAGGCGCAGGAGCGCGAGCGCCGCGAGGCCGAAGCCGCCAAGATCGCCGCCCTGGAATCCATGGCCCGCACGGTGGAGCAGGAGACCCGCACCGCCGTGGACCGCGTCGCCGAACGCTCCGTCTCGATGGACAGCAACGCCCAGGCGATGGCCAGCTCGGCCGAAACCGTCTCCGCCAACTCGCAGAGCGTGGCGGCCGCAGCGGAACAGGCGCTGGGCAACGCCCAGGCCGTGGCGGCGGCCACCGACCAGCTCACCGCCTCCATCGCCGAGATCACCGGCCAGGTCACCTTCGCCAGCCAGATTTCCCGTCGCGCCGTGGAAAGCGGCCGCAAGACCGAGGACGTGGTGCTCTCCCTGTCCGAGGCCATCGGCCACATCGGGGAGGTCGCCACCTTCATCCAGGACATCGCCAGCCAGACCAACCTGCTGGCGTTGAACGCGACGATCGAGGCGGCGCGCGCGGGCGAGGCCGGCAAGGGCTTCGCGGTGGTGGCTCAGGAGGTGAAGAACCTCGCCACCCAAACCTCCAAGTCGGCGGAAGAGATTTCCCGCCAGATCACCGATCTGCAGAGCATGACCGCCGGGGCTGTCGACGCGGTGCAGGACATCGGGCGGACCATCACCGAGATCGACGGGGTCGCCAGCAGCATCGCCAGCGCCATGGACGAGCAGGGTGCCGCGACCAGCGAGATCTCGCGCAACGTCGGCCAGACCGCAGCCGCCGCGCAGGAGGTGTCGTCCCGCATCGCCCACGTGTCGGAGGAGGCGGCGGTGACCGGCAGCCGCGCCGATGAGGTGCGCCGGGTGGCGTCCGACGTGGCGGGGAGCATCGATCATCTCCGAGAGATGCTGGTCCGCGCCGTGCGCACCGCCACGCCGGAGGTGGACCGCCGCCGCGCCCCGCGCTTCGAGGTCAATCTGCCCTGCACCATCGCCGGGGCGGTGGGATCGCTGTCGGGGCACCTCACCAACCTGTCGGAAGGCGGCGCCACGATCCGCGGTCTCGACCGGTCGCAGGTCGGCAGCCGTGGCGTGCTGACCATTCCCAGCTGCACCGTCTCCATCCCCTTCGCGGTGCTGGGGGGCAAGGAGCAGGATCTGCATGTCCGGTTCGAACTGACGCCGGACGTCGCCGACCGCTTCGCCGCGGACGTCCAACGCCTCACCGCGGGCCTGCACCCGCTTCCGGCGGTCGCCTGAGGCGGATCATCGGGCCAAGCCCGCGGCTGACTCCGCGGGCTTGGCCACAGAAGCCCACCGCTACGGCAATTGTGCCAGCGGGTTGCCGAGCGCGCGCAGTTCGCGCGCGTGCATTTGCAGGCCGGGCAACCATTTGGCGGCGAAGGCCCGGACGTCCGGATCGGTCCCGCCCTGGGACTGCGCGTTGAACAGGGCGATCGACACCTCGTGCTCGGCGATCTGCTGCTGCAGATACTGCCGGTCGAACGCGGAGCCCTGAAGTGAGGCCAACGCGTCGGCGACCGCCTGCCGGCCGGGGTCCGGGGCGGTGGGCGGCATGACGCCCTTGGCTTGGGCGAGCCGGGCGAGTTCCTGGTTGGCTTGGGTGTGGTCGGCGGCGATGCGCCGGCCGAGGTCGCGCACGGTGGCGCTGGACGCCTGCCGCTGGGCCAGCGTGCCCATCGCCACCTCGCCGAAGCCGCCGTAGGCCGCCTGGGTCAGAAAGGACTGGTCCGCCACCGTCAGCGTCGAGGAGGCGCCCGACCCGGTGCTTCCCATCTGGGACGTGGAGGCACCGGAACTGCCCATCGGTGGCACGAGGCCCGGCTCGCTCGAACAGGCGACGAGCGTGAGGATGGACACGGCGGCAAGGGCCGCGGTTCGCAGCATGGGCATTCCGACCTCCCGATATGCAATCTTGCGTTGGGACACACGGGTCCCCCAACAGCCTCCTGTTCTCCTTGTGCCTGACGATGAGCGTTTTTACGGGTCCCCTGTCCACAAGGGCAGGTTGATAGGTGCCATCCTCATAGGATGGACCGCAGGGAGACGTGCAGCCCTAACCGGACGGGCGTGACCTTACGGCCGGGCGCCGGACGCAGGAGGGGCCGTCGCCCCTCCCGTTCCCGCAGCGCATGTCCTTGCGGACGTGTCAGCTGTTCTTCTTGAGGAAGGCAATCAGGTCCTTGCGGGCCTGCTCGTTCTTCACGCCGGCGAAGGCCATCTTGTTGCCGGGGACCGTGCCCTTCGGATCGGTCAGGTACTTGTCGAGATTGGCCTCGTCCCAGGCAAGTCCGGCGCCCTTCATCGCATCGGAATACTTGAAGCTCTCGATGGAGCCCGACGCGCGGCCGACGACGCCATGCAGGTTCGGGCCGACGCGGTTGGGGCCGCCGGCCTCGATGGTGTGGCAGGCCTTGCACTGGTTGAACACCTTCTCTCCCGCATCGGCGTCCTGCGCCGAGGCGATGCCGGGAAGGGCGGCGAACAGACCGAAGGCCAGAATGGCAACATTACGCTTCATTGCACTATCCTCGATTTCCAATGCCCAAAAGACAGGCACGGCCACCCAAGGCCCGCAGGACGTCCTGCGTTCTTCGCTTCGCCACGATCAATATTCGTCGCATCGGCGCGCGGCGTCCGCCGGTCCGTTACTTGGCCTCGATCATGACAAGCGGCTTGGGAAACCAGCCGCCACCTCGGCCGGCGTTTTAATCCCCGCATACTGGTATGCACAATGCCGGGCATGGGTGGAGGGCAGCCCCTGCGACAAAATGCCCGACTCTTTTCGAAAATTTTTCGGGATTAAAATTCGCGGTCACTTCAACCGGCAATGGACCAGCGTCGTTCCGGCTGTGTCGGCCTTGTCGATGTCGGTGTCGCGCAGGTCGGCCCCCGACAGATTGCAGTTGGTCAGGTCCGCCCCGGCCAGCCGCGCGCCCCGCAGATCGGCACCGCGGATGTCGCTGTCGGCCAGTTGGGCGTTGCGCAGATTGGTCGGCCACATCCGCCCCGTGGATTGGCCATCCGCCGCCAGAAGCTCAATGGCGCGCATCACCGCGTTGCGCATCATGGCGCGGGTCAGGTCGCAGCCTTCGAAGCTGGCGCCGGACAGCTCCGAATTCTCGAAGCAGGCTTCGCGCATGCGGCATCCGGGAAACTGGGCGATCTGCAGCTTGCTGTCCCGGAAGCTCGCCCGCGTAAAGTCGCAGTTGCGGAAGATCGCCCCGCTCAGGTCGCAGCCATCGAAATCGCTCCCGACGAAGGCCCCGTCCGACACGTCGAACCGCTTGCCCTGCTTGCCGTTGCTGTTGATCCAGCGGACATGGCCGTCCAGCCCCTCCCGGATTTCCGGCGGAAAGTCCGACTGGTTGCGGTGGTAGATGGCGCCCGTCATCCGCGCATCCGCCCAGTCGGCGGTGGCCATGGCGACGTTGCGCAGCTCGGCGTCGCGCAGATCGGCGCCCTGGAAAGTGGCACCGGCGACGGCGGCGTTGTTCAGGATGGCGCCCTTCAGCTTCGCCATGCTGAAATCGGCACCGCGCAGATCGGCGCCGCTGAGGTTGGCGCCAAACAGGGCGGCGTTGCTGAAATCCGCTCCTTCCAGGTTGGCCCGGGTCAGGTTGGCGCCGGTCAGATCGGAGTCGGTGAAATTCGCGTTGACCAGCACGGCTTCGCGAAGCGCCGCCTCCTGCCGGGCCTTGCGCCGGTCCTTCCACAGCACGAGCTGGCCGGGGCGGAGATCCGCCCGCTCGAACAGGGTGTTGCGCAGGCAGGCCTTGGTGAAGTTCGCCCCGCGCATGTCCGCCCCGACCAGCGAGGCCTCCCGCAGATCGGCGGAGACGAAGCTGGCGCCGAACAGATCCGCCCCGTCGAAGTTGCAACGCTGGAGAACGCTGCGCCGGAAATTCGCTCCGGTCAGAATCGCGTCCGACAGGAGCAGCCCCGTCAGGTCGAAACCGGTCAGGTCCGCCGCCTTCAATTGAAGGCGCAAACCGTTTGGACGCGCCGCCAGATAGAGCCGGTGGGCTCTGATGGCCTGCGCGAGATCCTCCAGGCTCAGGTCTGTCCCATCACCCGGCCCGCTTGTCGGGGCACCGCTCATCCCGCTTCCTAGAACCCCTGCAATCGACTCCACGCCCGCCTCGTGGACAGTAGCAAGTTTACGCGCAAAATTACTTGCAAAATTGTTAAAAAGGCTGCACATCTCTACATAGCTGCCGCGCGTTTGCACCGCACATTTCAATCGAACCCAAGCAAAGACGGTCCAAACGCACCGGATTCGCGCTATTCCATATTGAATTTAAGGAATATGCTTGCTCTCTTTTGGAGTGCACTCACCCTACTGGGTATAACCTGTTGGGGGTATTTGACCTTTTCTCCCTTAATTGCCTCACCCCTCCGTGCTACTCGTCCCGGTCAGCTTCGCCGGCATCCGACGTCTCCGCTCGGGTTCCGGCGGCGGGCGGGATAGGCGCCTCATCGACGCCGTTCCGGCACCGCAGCCGGCAGAACGACAAGAGGGATAAGGGATGACCAACCCGATCAACAGGTCACCACGGGCCGGGGCGGACGGGACCGCGCCCGCCGCAGCCACAACCCCCGTCCGGGTCCTGGTCGTCGAGGATGAGACGATCGTCGCCATGTATCTGACCGATATGCTGGAGGAGTTGTCCTACGAGGTGTGCGGCGTCGCCGCCAACGCCGCCGACGCGCTGAAGATCGCCGAGCGGGAGCGCCCCGCCCTGGCCCTGGTGGACATTGGCCTCGCCGGTCCGCAGGACGGCATCGAGACCGCGCACGCCCTGCGCGAGCGCTTCGCCGTGGGCAGCATCTTCATGTCCGGGGCCAGCGATCCCGTCCTGCTGGAGCGCGCCCGCGCCGCCGGCCCGCACGGCTTCATCCAGAAGCCCTACGATGAGCGCCAGTTGAAGACCCTGCTGAACAACGCCGCCCCCCGGCATTAGCCCCCGCCGCCTTCCGCTTGCCGTCCCATGGCTGCGCCGCTCCGGCGCGCGGCCATTCCGGCGTTCCGCCGGGCGCGCCGTCGATCCTGCGCGAGGGGACACCCGAGACACAGGCCTGGACTTCTTAGGGACCCTCGCGTCATGACGATGACCGACGCTCACGACCGGCTTTCTCCCCAGCTTCTCCTGCGCGCGCTGCGCCAGTTCCGCAAGGGCGACTTCTCCGTGCGCCTGCCGCTCGACCTGGATGGGCTGGACGGCGAGATCGCCGCCGCCTTCAACGACGTGGTGGAGATGAACGAAGCCCTGGTGGAGGACGTCGGCCGGGTCAGCGTCGCCATCGGCAAGGAGGGTCGCATCGGCCAGCGGGTGCGCCTGCCCACCGCCTCGGGCGGCTGGGGCGCCTGCGTGGACAGCGTCAACGCCATGGTCGCCGACCTGACCCAGCCGACCCGGGAGATGGCCCGCGTCATCGGCGCGGTCGCCAAGGGCGACCTGTCGCAGTCGATGCCGCTGGAGGTCGACGGGCGTCCGCTCCAGGGCGACTTCCTCCAGACCGCCCGGACGGTCAACCGGATGGTCGAGCAGCTCGTCACCGTCTCGGCGGAGCTGACGCGGGTGGCGCGCGAGGTCGGCATCGAAGGCAAGCTGGGCGAACAGGCCCAGGTGAAGGACGTCGCCGGCACCTGGAAGGACCTCACCGACAACGTCAACCTGATGGCCGCCAACCTGACGGCCCAGGTCCGCAACATCGCCGACGTCACCACAGCGGTGGCGAAGGGCGACCTGTCGCGCAAGATCACCGTGGACGTGAAGGGCGAAATCCGCGAGCTGAAGGACACCATCAACACGATGGTCGACCAGCTCAACAGCTTCGCCTCGGAAGTCACCCGCGTGGCGCGCGAGGTCGGCAGCGAGGGCAAGCTGGGCGGTCAGGCCCAGGTGAAGGGTGTAGCCGGCACCTGGAAGGACCTGACCGACAACGTCAATTTGTTGACCGGCAACCTGACCAATCAGGTCCGCAACATCGCCGACGTGACGACCGCCGTCGCCAACGGCGACCTGTCGCGCAAGATCACCGTGGACGTGAAGGGCGAAATCCGCGAGTTGAAGGACACCATCAACACGATGGTCGACCAGCTCAACAGCTTCGCCTCGGAAGTCACCCGCGTGGCGCGCGAGGTCGGCACCGAAGGAAAGCTGGGCGGTCAGGCCCAGGTGAAGGGTGTGGCCGGCACCTGGAAGGACCTCACCGACAACGTCAACGCGATGGCGACCAACCTGACCAGCCAGGTCCGCAACATCGCGGAGGTCACCACGGCGGTGGCGAAGGGCGACCTGTCGCGCAAGATCACCGTGGACGTGAGGGGCGAGATCCTGGAGCTGAAGGACACCATCAACACGATGGTCGATCAGCTCAACAGCTTCGCCTCGGAAGTCACCCGCGTCGCCCGCGAGGTCGGCAGCGAGGGCAAGCTGGGCGGTCAGGCCCAGGTGAAGGGTGTGGCCGGCACCTGGAAGGACCTGACCGACAACGTCAATTTGTTGACCGGCAACCTGACCAATCAGGTCCGCAACATCGCCGACGTGACCACGGCCGTTGCCAACGGCGACCTGTCGCGCAAGATCACCGTGGACGTGAAGGGCGAGATCCTGGAGCTGAAGGACACCATCAACACGATGGTCGACCAGCTCAACAGCTTCGCCAGCGAGGTCACCCGCGTCGCCCGCGAGGTCGGCACCGAAGGGAAGCTGGGCGGACAGGCCCAGGTGAAGGGTGTCGCCGGCACCTGGAAGGACCTCACCGACAACGTCAACATGATGGCCGCCAACCTGACCGGTCAGGTGCGCGGCATCGCCGAGGTCGTGACGGCGGTCGCCGAGGGCAACCTGAAGCGCAAGCTGACCGTGGCGGCGCGCGGCGAGATCGCGGCGCTGGCCGACACCATCAACGGCGTGATCGAGACGCTGGCCATCTTCGCCGATCAGGTCACCAACGTGGCGCGCGAGGTCGGCATCGAGGGCAAGCTGGGCGGGCAGGCCAAGGTCCCCGGCGCCACCGGCGTGTGGGGCGACCTGACCGACAACGTGAACCAGCTCGCCGCCAACCTGACCACCCAGGTCCGCGCCATCGCCGAGGTGGCGACCGCGGTGACCAAGGGCGACCTCACCCGCTCCATCGCCGTCGAGGCGTCGGGCGAGGTGGCCTCCCTGAAGGACAACATCAACGAGATGATCCGCAACCTGCGCGACACGACGCAGAAGAACGCGGAACAGGACTGGCTGAAGACCAACATCGCCAAATTCACCCGGATGCTCCAAGGTGAGCGCGATCTGGTCACCGTCACCAACATGATCCTGTCGGAGATCGCGCCGTTGGTGAACGCTCAGCACGGCGTCCTCTACGTCACCAGCCGCGACGGCGACGAGCCGGTCCTCGATCTGGTCGCCAGCTACGCGCTGAAGGAGCGCGACGGGCTGGGCACCCGCTTCACGCTGAAGCAGGGTCTGGTCGGCCAGTGCGCCCACGAGAAGAAGCCGATCCTGCTGACCAACGTGCCGAAGGACTATGTGCGCATCAGCTCCGGCCTCGGCGAGGCGGCGCCGCTGAACATCATCGTCCTGCCCGTGCTGTTCGAGAACGAGGTGAACGCCGTGCTGGAGCTGGCCTCCTTCGGCCATTTCAGCGAAACGCACCGCTCCTTCCTGGAGCAGCTGACGGAAAGCATCGGGATCGTCCTCAACACCATCGCCACCAACATGCGGACCGAAGGGCTGCTCAAGCAGTCGCAGCGCCTGACCGCCGAGTTGCAGAGCCAGCAGGAGGAGCTGAAGACCACCAACGAGCGGCTGGAGCATCAAGCCGCCTCGCTCCGCCAGTCGGAGGAGCTGCTGATGGCCCAGCAGGAGAAGCTGCGCCAGACCAACGAGGCATTGGAGGAGAAGGCGGAGCAGCTCTCCCTCACCTCCAAGTACAAGTCGCAGTTCCTGGCGAACATGAGCCACGAGCTGCGCACCCCGCTGAACAGCCTGCTGATCCTGTCCAAGCTGCTGTCCGACAACGGCGACCACAACCTGACCCCCCGGCAGGTGGAGTTCGCCCGCACCATCAACGCCGCCGGGTCCGACCTGCTGAACCTCATCAACGACATCCTCGACCTGTCGAAGATCGAATCCGGCACGGTCACGCTGGAGATCGGCGCCGTGGTGCTGGACGACTTGCGCGGCCATGTCGAGCGCACCTTCGCCCAGCTCGCCGAGGAGAAGGGGCTGCGCTTCGACATCGACATGACCCAGCCGCTGCCCGCGGCCATCCAGACCGACCAGAAGCGGCTGGAGCAGGTGCTGAACAACCTGCTGTCCAACGCCTTCAAGTTCACCGAGACCGGCGGCGTCACCTTCCGCGTCGGTCTGGCCGGCGAGGGCTGGAGCGCGGCCCACCCCGTGCTGAACGCGGCGGAGGGGGTGCTGGCCTTCACCGTCATCGACACCGGCATCGGCATCCCCGAGAACAAGCAGCGCATCATCTTCGAGGCTTTTCAGCAGGCCGATGGCACGACCAGCCGCAAGTACGGCGGCACCGGCCTCGGCCTGTCGATCAGCCGCGAGATCGCCCGCCTGCTGGGCGGTGAGATCCGCGTGCAGAGCGAATCCGGGGCGGGCAGCGCCTTCACGCTCTACGTGCCGATGGAGTTCGACATCGCCCGCTACGGCGACCCGGCGCTGAAGCTGGCCCCCTTCCCGACGCCGACGCGGCCCATCGTGGTGCCGGGGCCGGAGGAGCGGCTGGCGCTGCCGCAGCACCACCCCGTCGCCGACGACCGCGAGCGCATCCGCCCCGGCGACCCGGTGGTGCTGATCGTCGAGGACGACGTGAAGTTCGCCTCGATCCTGGTCGATCTGGCGCGGGAGAAGGGCTTCAAGGCGATCCTTTCCCATGCCGGAAGCCCGGCCATGCCGATGGCCCGCAAGTACCGGCCGGACGCGGTGATGCTGGACATCGGCCTGCCGGACATCGACGGCTGGGCGCTGCTCGACCTGCTGAAGCGCGACCCTCACACCCGCCACATACCGGTCCACGTCATCTCCGCCAAGGAGGAGCGCCGCCGGGGCCTCGCCATGGGCGCCTTCGACTACACCGAGAAGCCGGCCGACCGCGAGGCGATCTTCGCGGCACTCGCCAAGGTCAAGGGCTTCGTGGAGCGCCACCAGCGCCGGCTGCTGATCGTTGAGAAGGTCCCCAACCCGGAGACCGGCGGCATCGCCGGCCTGATCGACCACGACAAAGGCGTCGGGGGCGGGGCCGGTGACGACATCGACATCAGCACCGTCACCTCCGCCGAGGCCGCCCGCGCCCTGCTGGCGCAGGAGCGGTTCGACTGCATGGTGCTCGACCTGACGATCCCCCAGCCCAGCGATTTCGAGCTGATCGACAGCCTGCGCACCCGCGATTCCACCGCCTGGATGCCGGTCGTCGCCTATGTCAGCGACACCATCGCGCCGGAGGACGAGGCGCGGCTGCGCCGGCTGGCCGAAACAGTGGTGCTGCGCAGCGTCCATTCCGCGGACTCGCTGCTCGACGAGACGGCGCTGTTCCTGCACCGGGCGGTGGACCGGCTGCCCGACGACAAGCGCAACGCGCTCGACCAGATCCGCCAGCGCGACCCGGTGCTGGCAGGCCGCAAGGCGCTGATCGTGGACGACGATTTCCGCAACATCTTCTCGCTTGCCAGCGTCCTGGAGGCCCACGACATGACGGTGCTGCACGCCGAGAGCGGGCTGGAGGGGCTGGACCTGCTGAAGGCGCACCCCGACCTCGACGTGGCGCTGGTGGACATCATGATGCCGCTGATGGACGGCTATCAGACCATCCGGGAAATCCGCGCCACCGCAGCCGGGCGCGGCCTTCCGGTGATCGCCGTCACCGCCAAGGCGATGAAGGGCGACCGCGAGAAGTGCATCGAGGCGGGGGCGACCGACTATCTCGCCAAGCCGGTGGACATCGACCACCTGCTGTCGCTGCTGCGGGTCTGGGCCGGACGCCGGCAGGACGACGGCCCCGCCGTAGGCCACAACGCCGGACGGGAGTGAGGAGAAGCCCATGCCCCACACCCAGATTCCCAGCATCACCGAGATCGAGGACGCCACCCTGCCGCCGCCGGAGGTCCGCGTGCTCGTCGTGGACGACGATCCGCGGAACCTGCTGGCGATGCGGGAGACCTTGGCCGACCTCGACGCCACGGTGATCCTCGCCCGCTCCGGCGAGGAGGCGCTGAAGCGCGTGCTCGACCAGGACTTCGCGGCGATCCTGATGGACGTCCACATGCCCGGCATGGACGGCTACGAGACGGCGGAGTTGATCCGCAACCGCCGCAAGTCGCGGCACATCCCCATCCTGTTCCTGACCGCCATCAACAAGGACGAGATGCACATCTTCCGCGGCTATTCCGCGGGGGCGGTCGACTACATGTTCAAGCCGGTGGACCCGGTCATCCTGCGCAGCAAGGTCACCGTCTTTGTCGAACTGTACCGCAAGACCGAGGAGGTCAAGCGCCAGGCCGCCCTGCGCGAGCGGCTGATGGCCGAGAACTACCGCGTGCGGGCGGAGAAGCTGGAGGCAGAACAGGCGCTCCGCCGGTCGGAGGAGCGGCAGGCGATGATCGCCCGCTCCCTGCCGATCCTGCTCTACACCGCCGGGCCGGAGCGCGGCACGCCCTTCCGCTACGTCACCGAGAATGTCGAGGCGCTGTTCGGCTTCCCCGCCGAACGCTTCCTGACGGACGGCGGTTTCTGGGAATCGCGCCTGCACCCGGACGACCGCGAGCGCGCCGCCGTCCAGTTCGACGCGATGCGGCAGGGTGGCGTGTCCACCGTCGAATACCGCTGGCGCGCCGCCGACGGGCAGTACCGCACGCTTCTGGAAAAGGCCATGCTGTTGCCGGGCGAGGGCGGGCGGCCGCCGGAACTCTGCGGCACGGTGCTGGACGTCACCGACACGCGGGAGCTTCAACTCCAACTCGCCCATGTCCAGAAGATGGAGACCATCGGCCAGTTGACCGGGGGCATCGCCCACGACTTCAACAACATGCTGACCGTGGTCATCGGCAGCCTGGAGCGGCTGGGCCGCATGGCCTTCGACGACCCCAAGGCGGCGCGGCGGGTGGAGATGGCCCTTCAGGCGTCGCTGCGCTGCTCCGACCTGACGCGGCGGCTGCTCGCCTTCGCGCGGCGCCAGCAGCTCCACCCCGAGAGCGTGGACATGGAGGCGCTGGTCCGCAACATGGGCGAGCTGATGGAGCGCACGCTGGGCTCGGCGATCACCGTCGAGATCGACAGCGCGCCGTCCCTCTGCCCGGCGCTGGTGGACCGCACTCAGGCGGAATCGGCCCTGCTGAACCTCGTCATCAACGCGCGCGACGCCATGCCGGCGGGCGGAAGGCTGACCATCGCCACTGCGATGGTGGAGGCCAAGGAGGGGGATGCGGAGTTGCGCCCCGGATGCTATGTGCGGATGACCGTGAGCGACACCGGCTGCGGCATGCCGCCGGAGGTTCTGGCCCGCGCCTTCGAGCCCTTCTTCACCACCAAGGAGATCGGCAAGGGCACCGGGCTGGGGCTCAGCATGATCCACGGCTTCGTGAAGCAGTCGGGCGGGCTGATCCGGGTGGAGAGCGAGCCAGGGCGCGGCACCTCCTTCCACCTCCATCTGCCCTGCGCCCCCGCGGCCGTCCGTCAGGCGAAGACGCCGGAGGACACCGAGGACACCGGTCCGCTGCCCGGCCACGGCGAGGTCATCCTGGTGGTGGACGACGACCGCGACGTGCGTCAGGTCGCCGTGCTGACCCTCCAGGATCTCGGCTACACCGTGGTCGAGGCGGAGAACGGGCCGGAGGCGCTGGCCGTGCTGGCCAGGGAGCCACGGGTGGACCTGCTGTTCACCGACGTGGTGATGCCGGGCGGCATGAACGGGCTGGAATTGGCCCAGGAGGCGCAGCGCCGCTATCCGACCCTGAAGGCGCTCTACGCCTCCGGCTACGCCCATGGTGTGGCCGGGGGCCTGAGCGGTGAGGGGCCGGGGGCCGAGTTCCTGATCAAGCCCTACCGCGACCGCGACCTTGCCCGCGCCGTCCGCAAGGCGCTGGGTGGCAGCGTGGCGGATGCCTTCCCGAAGTTGAAGCGCGCCTGACTGTTGCCATCTTCGTCGAAGGCCATTGTCGCCCTTTTGCCTCAACCGTGAGCGGGGCCTTGGTGTTCAGATGACCATCGCGTTGCAATAAAGGAGTAGTCGACGTGTCCGCTGTCCGCCTGTCCGGGATTCGCTTCGCCTCGGTCCTGTGCCTTGGCCTGTCCGTCGCCCTGCCCCTGACCGCCGCGCCGGCCGCGGCGCAGGTGTTCACCCAGGGCGGTTACGGCGCGCCGACCCAAACCAACCCGCAGAGCAGCGGCGGCAACACGACCTTCGGCATCGACAACGACCTGCTGGGCAAGCTCGGCGGGGCCGCCGTCGGGGCGCTCGCCGGATCGCAGATCGGCAAGGGCAGCGGCAACCTGCTGGCCATTGGCGCCGGTGGCCTGCTCGGCTACTTCGCTGGCGGCTATCTGATGGAGCAGTTGAGCCCGGGCAGCCGCAACGCGGCGCAGAGCGCGGAGACCCGCGCGCTCGACGCGCCAGTCGGCCAGACCATCCGCTGGAACAGCCCGGACAGCACGAACACCAGCGGCACCATCACCCCGATCCGCGCCGGGCGCGATTCCGCCGGGCGGGAGTGCAAGGAGTTCCAGCACAAGGTGACCATCGAGGGCCGCCAGGAGTCCGCCACCGGCACCGCCTGCCGCGGCGACGACGGTCAGTGGCGCCTCGCCGCTAATCCGTAACGCGGATTACGACCCGGCCTTCACACCGACGGTGTGGACCAGCACCGTCATCGTGTCGGTCGGCACCTCCACCGTCACGGGGACGACGCGCCCGCTCTCCGGTGCGCGGGCGAACCACACCGTCGCCTTGCGCTCCACCCCCTCGGCGAAGAAGCGGTCGCGATCACGGTCACCCTGGAAGCCGGCCACCGGGCGGACGGTGACCGCGCAGACCTCCGCCGTTCCCGTGGCGATGCGGTAGCGCGACGACGGCAGGTCGCCCTTGCCCTGCGGCGTCATGATGATGTCGTAGCGGCGGCGCCCGTCATAGACGGGATAGCGTCCGCCGCAGCCGCCCGCCCGGCTGGCGGTCAGGATCACCGCCGCCCCGGCGCTCAACGGATCGATGCTGCCCCGGCGGCTGTCCGGCGGCACCCGCGCCGCCTTGTCGGGGCTGAGCGGGGGATCGGCCGTCACATCCACCCCGTCAGGGCCGAAGGTCAGCGTCATGATGTCCATCTTGCGGCGCAAGCGGCGCTCGCCGCGGAAGTGGTCCGGCTCGGCGGCGCCGGCCTCCAGCCGTCCTGCGGACTCGGCGTGGTAGCGGAAATTGGTGAAGAGGCCGAGCCAGGGCACCGCCTCCGCCTCCAGCGCCGCCCGGTAGCGGCTGGCGCCCCCCTCCGCCTCCTCGGTCAGCACGACGCTGCCGCGCGCCAGGGAGACGCCGCCGCCATAGGCGGCGAAGTCCAGTTCCAGCGTCCCAGCGCGGCCCGCCGCCGGCAGAAGAGACAGCAGGCCGGCGGCCAGGAGAAACCGTTTCACGGCGAACGCCTCACGTCGATGGTCCGCCCTCCGCGACGACCAGATCCTGGTACTCCGGGTGGCGCTGGATGTATTTGGCCACGAAGGGGCAGACCGGCACAACCTTCTGCCCGCTGGAACGCGCGTCCTCCAGCGCGCCGCGCGCGAGGGCGGAGCCGATGCCCTGCCCGGCCATGCTCTCCGGAACCTCCGTGTGGGTGAAGACGATGGCCCCGTCGCGCTTTTCATACTCCACCACCGCGGTGGCGTCGCCCACGGTCAGCTCATACCGGTTCTTGGCCGCGTTGTTCTTCACGTCCCCGCTCATTCCCCACCCTTTCCCTTGTCGTCGAAACCGATCACCACCCCCTCGTCGGGCCGCAGGCGAAGGATGCCGGACACCGGTTCCCCGCCTCGGTCGAGATGGGTGGACAGCCGGATATGGGCAGCCTCCGGCACCGCGTCCACCGTCCGCTCCCCGGCCGACAGGTTCAGCAGGATGCGGAAGCGGCCGGTTCCATGGCGGCGCTCATAGGACAGGACGTCGTCCTCCGCCGACACCGGATCGTAGCGCCCGACCGACAGGGCCGGCTCCGCCCGCCGCAGCGACAGCAGGGCGCGGTAGAGCGCCAGCATGGAGGACGGGTCGGCCGCCTGCGCCGTGACGTTCACCCGGTCATGGTCGGGACCGAGCGGCAGCCAGGGCTCGCCCGTCGTGAAACCGCCCTGCGGGCTGCCGTCCCAGGGGATCGGCGTGCGCACCGGATCGCGGCCCAGCCCCAGGCCGGGGATGTTCTTCTCCCAGGGGTCCTGCACGCGGTCGGGCGGGATCGGCACGTCGGTCATCCCGATCTCGTCGCCCTGGTAGAGCGTCGGCGTGCCGCGCAGGGTCAGCAGGAGCATGGCCGCCACCCGCGCCTGCCCCGCACCCAGCCGGCTCGCCACGCGGGAACGGTCGTGGTTGCCGAGCACCCAGTTCGGCCAGCCGCCGGGCGGCAGGGCGGCCTCGTAGGTGCGGATCAGCGCGGCCAGCGCCTTCGCCCCCCACGGGGTGGACAGCAGATGGAAGTTGAAGGGAAGCTGAAAGCCCGTCAGGTCGGCGCCGTAATAGGCCATGAGCTGGTCGATGGGCAGATAGGCCTCGCCGATCAGCAGCCGGTCGGGGCCGTACCCGTCCGCCACCCGGCGCATGGCGGCGATGGCGTCGTGCACCTCCGGCTGGTCCACGGTGTGGAGGCGGATCACCCGCCGCACCGGCGACATGCCCTCCCGCCAGCCGGGGTTCGGCGGGTTGTCGCGGAACCGCGCGTCCTTGATCAGGTGATGGATGGCGTCCACCCGGAAGCCGTCCACCCCGCGGTCGAACCAGACGCGCAACGCGTCGAGCATGGCCTCGCGCAGCGCCGGGTTGCGCCAGTTGAGATCCGGCTGCTCCTTCAGATAGGCGTGGTAATAGTATTGGCCGGTCGCCGCGTCCCATTCCCAGGCGGCGCCGCCGAACTCCGACAGCCAGTTGTTGGGGGGGCCGCCGTCCGGGGCCGGGTCGCGCCAGATGTACCAGTCCCGCTTGGGATCGCTGCGGGACGAGCGGCTGGCCTGGAACCACGGGTGCCGGTCGGAGCTGTGGTTGGGCACGAAATCCAGGATCAGCCTCATCCCCCGGCGGTGCAGCTCCGCCAGCAGCCGGTCGAAATCCTCCATCGTCCCGAACAGCGGGTGGACGCCCGTGTAGTCCGATACGTCGTAGCCGAAATCGGCCATCGGTGACGGGTAGATCGGAGACACCCACAGCGCGTCCACCCCGAGCGCTTGGAGATGGTCAAGCCGGGCCAGGATGCCCGGCAGGTCGCCCACCCCGTCGCCGTTCGAATCCTGGAAGGAGCGCGGGTAGACCTGATAGATCACCCCGCTCTGCCACCACGCGAAGCCGTCCGCCATGAAGCTGTCCGCCATGAGGGGTCCCTCAGCCGATCAGCAGGGACTCGGCACCGTCGATCCAGACGGGGGTGCCGGTGATGTGCTTCGACCGGTCGGACGCCAGGAACAGCGCCAGTTCCGCCACGTCGGCGCTGCTGCCCGGCTTGCCGCGGGTCAGCGGAATTTCGCCGTCCGGATACTCGGCGGCCTCTTCGGCCTTTTCGGTGTTGCGCGCCTGGGTGTTGTCCTGGATCGCGGTGTCGATCATCCCCGGACAGATGGCGTTGACGCGGATGCGGTGCTTGGCCAGTTCCAGCGCCAGCATCTGGACCATGGCGACCTGCGCGGCCTTGGTGCAGGAATAGGCGGTGGCGCCGGCGTTGCTGAACACCCGCGTGCCGTTGATCGAGGCGGTCACCAGCACCGACCCGCCGCCCGCCTTCTTCAGATGCGGCACCGCGTGGTGCAGCGTCAGGTAGGTGCCGCGCAGGTTGATGTTGATGGTGCGGTCCCATTCCTCCGGAGTCAGCTCGTCGATCGGCGCCCAGACGCCGTTGATGCCGGCGTTGGCGAAGACGATGTCCAGCCGCCCGTATTCCTGGACCAGCCGGTCCACCGCCCGCTTCACGGCCTCGCTGTCGGCGACGTCGGCGACCAGGGGGATGGCCCTGCCGCCCGCTGCGGTGATCTCCTCCGCCGTCTTGCGGATCTCGTCCTCGGTGCGGCTGAGCACGCCGACGCTCGCCCCGGCGCTGGCGAACAGGGTGGCGGACGCCTTGCCGATGCCCGACCCGGCCCCGGTGATGAGGGCGACTTTTCCGTTCAAATCCATGGTGAAACCGGCTCCGCTGCTTGTGCTGGGACAGCAGAGCCAACCGATGGCGGCCGGGCCGGTTCCCGTCTTTCTAGGCGCCCGCGGCGGGCGCGCGGCGGTTCACCAGCCAGATGCCGGCGCAGACCAGCAGCATCGCCGCGGCGAGGCTCGCGCTGACCCGCTCACCCAGCAGCAGGGCGCCGGACAGCACGCCGAACAGCGGCGTCAGGAAGGTGAAGGCCGACAGGCGGGCCGCCGGGTAACGGGCGACCAGCCAGAACCAGGCGAGGTAGGAGGCGAAGGCCACCACCACGATCTGGAAGGCGAGGCAGGCCAGGGCCAGCGGGCCGGGCGCGGTCACCCCCGCCTCCCCCATCAGAAGCGAGGCCACCGGCATCACCGCCCCAGACACGGCGAGCTGGTAGAACAGCACCTTGGTCGAGCTGGCGCGGACCAGCTTGCTGCCCTTGATGACCAGGGTGGTGGCCGCCCACAGCACCGCCGCCGCCAGCACCATCAGGTCGCCGATCATCTCGCGGTTCGTCGGCAGGCGCAGCCCGTCGGCGAAGGCCACCGCCACCCCGACGAAGGCGCAGGCCAGCCCGGCCGCCTGGACGCTGCGCATCCGCTCCCCCGGCAGCAGCAGATGTGCGCCGACCGACACCAGGAAGGGTGCTGTGTAGAGGAACAGTATGCTGCGCGACACCGTGGTGTAGGACAGCCCGGTGTAGATCAGCAGGAATTCGCCGGCGAACAGCGCACCGGCCAGCAGGCCCAGCCCCAGCGTGCCGTCCCGCTCGAACAGGCGCATGCCGCGCAGTGCCGCCCAGGCCCACAGCAGCGCCAGCGCGCCCAGCGAGCGCAGCCCGCCCTGGAGCACCGGCGAGAATCCGGTCATGGCGACCTTGATGGCGACCTGCTGCAAGCCCCAGAGCAGGCAGAGCAGGACCAGCGTGGCGGAGGCGGCGCCGTCCAGCTCCGCACGGCGTTCGGTCATGGCGATGGCGGTCATGATGATGGCTGCGGCGGCGCGGCGGTCCACCGCCATCCCCACCGCACGTCCTCCCGGTTTTTCTTCCTTCGACGTGCAGAATGGGACGGCGCCGAGAAGCCGGTCAACGAACGCCTGCGAAGGGCAGACCCGCGCGCGGGTCCGGTGGTCAGGGCGGACTTTTGTGCAATGCGGTAAGCAGGCATGCTCATAATGCGCAGCTCACCGCTGTCCCGAGGTTCATATTGAACGGGCAATCGATGGCGCCGCCTCTGCGGCATCCACCCCTTCCACAACAAATCAACACCGGAAAAGGAACGGACGTGATCCACAAGATCATGGACAAGATCGACCGCGTCATCGCCCAGAAACGCGAGAGCGGCGAGCTTGATGCTTGGCTTTCCAACGGCATGGCACGCCGTTACTGCCAGGAACTGACGGTTTCACAGAGGCACTATTATCCCGCCCTGCTGCTGTATGTGGAACGGCACGCCGGGATCGGTTGAGGCGGTGTTCACTCCGCCGCTTTGACGACCGGTCCCTCCAGTTCCGACCGGCGGGCGCGCAGGGTGGCGAGCTTGCCTTCCAGCTTGCGGATTTTCCTGTCGAGCTTCTTCGCCCGCTTGCCGTCTTTCTTGGAGACGGTGCCGCCGCGCGCGGCGATGCGGGCGTTGATCGCCGCCTTCGTCTCGTCCGGCAGGCGCTTCCAATGCCTCACCTCCGCGCGGGTGCGGAAGCAGCCCATGCAGCGGTCCGCCGCGTCGTAGCGGCAGAGCTTCGTGCAGGGATTGCGGGTGTCGTGCGTGCTCATAGCGCCATAGGATGGGTGCGGCAGGGCCGTTGGAAAAGCCCCGGCCGCCCCGTCCTGCGGACGATTCTCAAAAAGCGGGTCTCCGATCATCAGGGCGTCACGCGCCCGGACAGGCAGGAGGCCCGCCCCCGCCCGCCCCCCCCCCCCGCCGCGGCGCCGGCCCCCCCCCCCCCGCCATAGAGCGCGGCGGGAAGCGGCCGGCCGGTACCCCCGCCCTCCTTGCGGTGCCAGGACAGGATGCAGGAGCACACCCGCACCGCCGCCTCGGTGGAGCCGGTGTTCTGAGCCGCGAAGGGGCTGGCCTCGCAGGCCGCCAGGAAATCCCGGTTCGCGTCGGTCCGCCCACCGTCCGGCGGGTCGCCGCTGAAGACCAGCAACGCCGCCAGGGACGCGAAGAAGAAGACGAACAGCAGCAAACGCGGGTTGCGGAACACGGGCGGGACCCTCCCTTCAGGCCGAACGGATCTGCCGCAGGAACGCGCCGGCCTGCTCGCGCAGGGCCAGCGCCTGCCGGCCGAGGTCGGCGGCGGCGGAGCGCACCTCCGACGCCATGGTGCCGGTCTCGTGGGCGGAGGCCGACACGTCGCGGACGCTGTGGGTCACCTCCGACGTGCGGTCGGCGGCGCGCTGGACGCTGCGGGCGATCTCACCGGTGGTGGCGTTCTGGCGGTCGGCGGACCCGGCGATGCGGCCGACCAGATCGTTGACAGCGACCACCGTGCGCCCGATGCCGCCGATGGCCGTCACCGCACTGCCGGTCACCGCCTGGATCTCCGCGACCTGCTGGGCGATCTCGTCGGTCGCCTTGGCGGTCTGGTTGGCGAGCCCCTTCACCTCGTTGGCGACGACAGCAAAGCCCTTGCCGGCCTCCCCCGCCCGCGCCGCCTCGATGGTGGCGTTGAGCGCCAGCAGGTTGGTCTGCGCGGCGATGCTCTGGATCAGCGTCACCACCTCCCCGATCTTGCCGGCGGCGGCGGCGAGCCCTTCGACCGTGTGGTTGGTGCGCTCCACCTCCTCCACCGCGTTGCGGACCATGCGGGAGGACTCGTCAATCTGACGGGACACCTCGACGATGGAAGCCGTCAGTTCCTCGGTGGCGCCGGCCACGGTCCGCACGTCGTCACTGGCCTCGCCCGCCGCACCGCTGACCGCGGCGGCCCGCCCGCTGCTGCTCTCGGCGATGCCATGCAGGCGCTGGGCGTTGGATTCAAGCTGGGCCGTGGTGGCGCTCAGCGTCTCGACGACGCTCAGCATCGTCCCTTCGAAGTTGCGGGCGACCGACTCCAGCGCGTCGCGGCGGTCCCGCTCGGCGCGGGCGCGCTCCTCCGCCTGGGCGGCGTCGAGCCGGGCGACGCGCTGTGCGTTCTCCTTGAAGACGCTCAGCGCCCTGGCCATGCCGCCGATCTCGTCCTTGCGGCCGAGCGCCGGGATCTTAACCGACAGTTCCCCCGTCGCCAGCCGCTCCATGGCGCCGCGCATGGCGGACAGTGGTCGGAAGATGCGCCGCGACAGCAGCAGACTGCCGCCGGCCACCAGCAGCGTCACCACGGCGCCCAGCCCGCCGATCATCGTCTGGGTGTCGCGGATCGGGGCGAAGAATTCCGCCCTCGGCACACCGACATAGAGCACGCCGACCACCTTGCCCGAGCGGTCCTTGATCGGGTCGTAGGCGGTGTAGAAGGGAACGCCCAGGATGTCGGCCTGCCCGCGGTATGGCTCGCCCCGGACCAGCACCGAATCATAGACCGGTCCCTTGGCCAGCTTGGTGCCGACGGCGCGCCCGCCGTCCGGCTTCTGGACGTTGGTGGTGACCCGCGTGTCGCCCATGAACAGCGTGGCGGTGCCGCCGACCAGCGTCTTCACCCGGTCCACCGGCTCGAAGAAACCGTTCAGAGCCCGGTCGCCGGCATACAGCGTGCCGTCGCGAACGCTGATGTCACGCCCGTACTGGTTCAGCACGTCCCAGGCGACGCGCATGTTCGTTTCCTGCCGCTCGACCGCCATGCGCTCCGCGTAGCGGCTCAGCAACGTTTCGTTGACAGCGAAGGTGGCGCTCGTCAACACGACCAGCCCACCGACACACAGCGACACCGTCTTGCCCGAAAGCGACAGCGAGCCGACCCCCGTCAGCAACCCCATGGCGAACCCCCGCGCCCAATGATGCCCATTGAATCCGAGCGTTTCGTACCCCAACGAACCGCAGCGGAATAAAAGCGTCAGAGGCTCTTAACAAATCGTTCTGCGCTGCACCATGCCTCACCCGCGGCGGAGCGCGGCGCATCCTTTTTAGAGCGATTCAAATATATATGAACAGCTGTTCATATAGATTGACACCCAGACTCTCCGGCGTTAGGGTCCGCCCCGTCATTGGGGAGTAGCCACCCTCTAGCGAGAGGGGCGTGCGCCAACAGACTCGGGATCATCCTGCCTCAGGCGGTCCCGTGGTGCACGCGGCAGCCGGACAGAATCCGGCCGGTTCGGCAAGACCGATGGTGCGGATGTTCCCGAAGGCCAACCGGGGGTAGCCGTGCTGTCGTGTCCGTTTGGCCGGAGTTCGTTGCCATGCTCGGTGTGACCTCCCTCGTCCTCGCCGTCAGCCTTTCCATGGACAGCTTCGCCGCGGCGCTGGGCCGTGGTGCCGTTCAGAAGCGTCCGGGCCTGTCCGAGGCGTTGCGGGTCGGTTTCGCATTCGGCCTCTGCCAGCTCTCGATGGCCTCCATCGGCTGGGCGGTGGGTTCGGCCTTCGCCGGCTTCGTCCAGGCGGTGGATCACTGGATCGCCTTCGGCCTGCTGCTGCTGATCGGCGGCTCGATGATCCGGAACGCGCTCGCCGGGGAAGAGGACGACGAGGCTGCCGCCGCCCGCTCGGGCTGGCTGGCCCTGCTGACCGTGGCGGTGGCGACCAGCATCGACGCCAGCGCGGTGGGGGTCGGCCTCGCCATGGCGGACGTGAACATCGCGGTGACCGCCAGCCTGATCGGCGTGGTCACCTTCCTGATGGGCTTCGGCGGCGTCCTGCTGGGCCGGGCCGCCGGCCCGCTGCTGGGGCGCCGGGCGGAGCTGATCGGCGGCCTCGGCCTGCTCGCCATCGGCACCAAGATCCTGGTCGAGCACACCCTGCTGTAACGCCCAACCGTCAGCGGTCGCCGTCCTCAGGCGGCGACCGCGTGGATGGTGTGGCCGGCGGCGACGGCGGCCACCGTCTGGGCGAGCAGGCCCGGACGCTCCTGAACCCGGTCGCAGACCGCGCTGAAGTCGATGGACAGCGCCCGCTGCCCGCGGTCGCTCAATTCGCCGCAACGCCGCCCGGCGTGCTCCAGGGTCGCCACGGCGGCGCGGATGACCCCGGCCCCGATCTTCAACCGGCTGGCCCGTGCGGCCTCGGCGATGTGCGGCTCGTTCTGCGCCAGCCAGTGGGACAGCCCCTGCGCGGCCAGCGCGAATTCCCGCTCCAGCGCTGCCGGGTCGCACAGCACGGCACCGTTGGGCAGATGGAGCCGGCCATTGGCCGATGGGAGCGACAGCGCCGCCGCGATGATCGCGGAGGCCAGTTCCTGCCCGGAAAAGGGCGTCGTCATACAATCAATCATCATGCAAGCGTTCATCGGTTCGCTCTCCAGCAGGACCCGGCGCCCACTCAGCGCACGGACAATGTCAGGGCACGGACAATTGCGCGCGGGCCATGCCACCGTGCAGCGTGTCGAAGCAGACCACGCACTCCGGCGAGTCGGCGATGTAGGCCAAAACGTCCGCATAGGGGCCGTCGATGTGGATGAGTTCCGCCCCGCGATCCTCCGCCGGCCCCCGGCTGTGGGTGATCGTCAGCATGTCCATGCGCGGGCCGCGCCCGCCGGTGGTCGCCGCCAGCACCGCGGCCCGCTGCCGATGATCAGAAAGGCGATGATCGGACGGCCGATGATCGGGGCGCAGGGCGACCACGACGCCGGCGGGAGCGGCATCGTCGACACCGCGGACGGCGTTCGGGCGGCTTCCGGGACGGACGGCGGAAAGGGTCTTGACCATGGCTCACCTCAAGGGCTCGGGCTGGCGATACGGACGGATTGGCTTGGCGGAAGGGGCGGACAATCGCTCCGCCTCACTGTTGGTATACCGTATCCCAGAACAATCTTAGCCTCAAGGACGATTTTGCGAAATTTTCATCCCGCTCCGCAGCAAGACACCGTTTGCCCCCAGAGTCCGGGCGGCTTTTCCGCAGGGAGGAAAAGCGGAGGCTCCACGCTGGACAGGCGGGCGCGGGCGTGCTCAGAGGATAGGGTCGGTCACTGTCACGGGAATCGGTCCATGGACCCAGTCGCCACTTCCGTCATCCTCGTCCACGGCGCCTTCGCGGACGGCTCCGCCTGGAGCCGCGTGATCCCCCTGCTCCAGGCCCAGGGGCTGGAGGCGATCGCCGTGCAGAATCCGCTGACCTCGCTGGACGAGGATGTCGCCCACGTCCAGCGCGCCATCGACCGCGCCAAGGGGCCGGTGGTGCTGGTCGGCCATTCCTGGGGCGGGGCGGTGATCACCCAGATCGGGAATCAGGACAAGGTGAAGGCGCTGGTCTATGTGGCGGCCTTCGCGCCGGGGATCGACCAGTCGCCGAACGACACGCTGAAGCCTTTCCCGCCCTCGCCCGGCCTGTCCAGCGTGTCGATGGACCGCGCAGGCTATCTGCATTTGTCGGCGGAGAGTCTGGCGGCGAACTTCGCCCAGGATGTGCCGGCGGCGGAGGCGGCGCTGCTGGCCGCGACGCAGGGGCCGGTCCATGCCGGCTGCTTCCGCACGCGGGTGACCGCCGCGGCGTGGGAGCACAAGCCGTCCTGGTACGTCGTCGCCAGCGAGGACCGGATGCTTCCCCCGGCCTTCCTGCGGGCGACCGCCGAGCGCATCGGCGCGCGGACGGTGGAGGTCGAGGCCAGCCACATCCCGCACGCCTCCCGGCCCGACGCGGTGGCGGCGGTGATCATCGAGGCGGCGGGCGCCCGCTGACGGGCACCCGACCGCCTCGCAATCACGATTTCAGGGGCACGGAATCACGGCATCATCCGGCGGCGCAGCAACAGACGGGCTCCGGATCGGATTCGTCATCGTTCGCGGCGACGCAGCCGTGCGCCGTGCCCAGCAGGCGGTGAAGATAATCGTTCCACAGCGACCCGCAAGCCGGGGCCGGCAACGGCGGAGCGAACGGCGTCGGCGATAGGTCCAGCGGAGGCGGTTCCGCGTGCCGGTCGAAGTTCATGGGCGTCTCCTCCAAAATGCCACCCGCCGATCGGCGGGCGTCGGCGCTTGCTGCGCTCTGATGCGCGCCACGATAGCGGAAGTCGGTGTCCTGCACAGCCTGTTCGAAAGCCACCCCACCTCCGGCATAGAGGCCGTCATAGGAGATGGATCGGCGGGCATGACCCATCATCGGCACCGATAGCTATGCCGTGACGCCAAGCCCTCCCGCCTGTTGATGGGGCGCGAAGCCGCATCGACACGGACACCGATTAGGAGAGAGGCGCGTCATGGCGAATCTTCAGAACATCCTCGGCACCCTTCTGGCGACCGGCATGGGAGGGCACAGCCGCAGGAGCCCGCAGGATCTGGGGTCGATCCTGAACCGGTCAGGGATGGGCTCAGGATCGGCGATGCACGCCCGCAGCGGAATGGGCGTCGGCCCCATGGCCGGGCTGGGCGCGCTGGCCTACCTCGCCTACCGCGCCTATCAGGAGCGGCAGCAGAATATGCCGTCATCAGGGCAGCCTTCCTCCGGGCAGCCGGGCGCCAGCCCGTGGGGGGCGCCGCCGTCCGGCTCGGGCAGCACGCCGGGGGGCATCCTGGGCGGTATCCTCGGGGGGGCCGGCGCTTCCGGCGGCGGGTCGCTGGGCGAGCGGCTGTCCCAGGTCTTCCAGCAGCGCACCGCTCCCCCGCCCGACGCCGCCCCGTCGGGATCGGGCGAAGGTGCGTTCCCGGAACTCGCCATGGAAGACCAGCACGCCCTGCTGCTGATCCGCGCCATGATCGCCGCCGCCAACGCCGACGGCGAAATTTCCCCGGCCGAGCGCCAGCGCGTCATGTCCGCCCTGGACGAGGCGGGCGGCGGGCCGGAGGAGCGGCGGATCGTGGAGCAGGAACTGTCCCAGCCGCAATCGCTCGACACGCTGGTCCGCTCCGTCACCGATCCGGACATGGCGGAGCAGGTCTATCTGGCCTCGCTGATGGCGGTGGACCGCGATCATGAGGCGGAACGCGCCTATCTCACCTACCTCGCCACCCGCCTGAAGATCGCCCCGCAACGCGCTGAACAGCTCAACCAGGCGGCGTGACGTTTCCCGTCGCGAAACCCTCTCCCGCACCCGGCGGGAGAGGGTTTTTTGTCGTCCACGCTCTTGACGCTGCGGCCACACTCGGCGCAGGGTCTTGTCCCACTCTCCGCCACCGGGACCAACACCATGCTGCTGGATGACGCCGTCGACCGCGTGCTCCGCGATCTCGAAAGCTACGGGCGCGACAACGACGCGCGCGAGGGCGACCGTGCCCGCAAGATGCTGAATCTGGAACGCGAGACGGCGGAGCTTCTGCACATCCTGGTGCGCAGCGGGCGCCGCCGGCGGGTGCTGGAGATCGGCACCTCCAACGGCGTCAGCACCCTGTGGCTCGCCGCGGCGTTGCAGGCCATCGGCGCAACGGACCCGCTGACCAGCATCGAGCGCGATCCGGGCAAGAGCGCCCAGGCCGCCACCAACCTGGAGCGCGCGGGGCTGGCCAGCCGCGTCACCCTTCTGGTCGGCGACGCGACGGAGACGGTGGCGGGGCTGGACGGCCCCTTCGACTGCGTGTTCTTCGACGCCGACCGCTGGAGCGCCCCGGAGCAGCTTCGCCTTCTGCTGCCGAAGCTGGAGCCGGATTGCCTGTTGCTGGCCGACAATGCCCTGTCGCACCCGCAGGAGATCGCCGGCTACATCGCGGCGGTGGACGCCCTGCCCGGCTTCGGCTCCACCATCTTCCCGGTGGGCAAGGGGCTGCACGTCGCCTGCCGCCCCTGACCCCGCCGGTCGTCAGGCGGTCTCGCTCGCCAGCATCTCGGCGGCCAGCCGGCTGACGGCCGGGTAGTCGGTCTTGCCGGTGCCGAGCAGGGGGATCGTCTCCACCCGCAGCACGTCGCGGGGAATGGCGATTTCCGGCGCGCCCTTGGCCTTGGCGGCCGCTGTCAGCGCGTCGCGGGTCAGACCGTCGCCCGTGGTGACCAGCACGATCCGCTCGCCGCGCCGGGCGTCCGGCAGGGCGATGGCGGCGTGGGTGGCGTCGGGATCGGCCTGGAGGGCCAGCTCCTCGACCAGCCCCAGCGGGACCATCTCGCCGGCCACCTTGGCGAAACGCTTGACGCGCCCGACGATGCGGATGAAGCCGTCGGCGTCGATGTCCACGATGTCGCCGGTGTCGTGCCAGCCGTCCTCCGGCGGCTCCACCACGCCGGGGTTGTCGGCGCGCATGTAGCCCTTCATCACGTTCGGCCCGCGCACCCGCAGCCGCCCGCCCACCGGCACGCCGGGAACCGGCAGCAGCTCCGTCTCGATGCCCGGCAGGGCCTGCCCGACCGTGCCGGGGCGGAAGCGGGCCGGCGTGTTGACCGCGATCACCGGGGAGGTCTCGGTGGTGCCGTAGCCCTCCAGCAGATGCACGCGCAGCCGTTCCGTGTAGGTGCGGCGCGTCTCCTCCTGCAGCCGCTCGGCCCCGGCGAAGACCAGCCGCAGCGAGCGGAAGTCGTAGGGGTCCGCCGCCCGCGCCCAGGCGTTCAGGAAGAAGTCCGTGCCGAACAGCACCGTGGCGTTGGTCTGGTAGACCAGCTCCGGAATCAGCCGGACGTGGCGCGGGTTGGGGTAGAGCACCGTCTTCACCCCGTTCAGGATCGGCAGCAGCATCCCGCCGAGCAGCCCGAAGGAATGGAAGACCGGCAGGCAGTTGAACACCACGTCCTGCCGCGTGAAGTCGACCACGGAGGCCACCTGCGCCATGTTGGCGAGCAGGTTGTCGTGGGTCAGCGCCACGCCCTTGGGCGGCCCCTCCGACCCCGAGGTGAAGAGGATTGCCGCCACGTCGTCCGGCTGGCCTTGTTCCGGCAGGAAGCGCTCCGGCGCCACCGAGGCGGCCAGGGCGCGCAGCTTGTCGCCGATGCCCAGACCGCGCTTCACGTCCTCCAGATAGACGATGCTGTGCTCGGCGGCCAGCGCCTCCACCAGCGGGCCGAGCCGCCCCATCTCCACGAAGCGGGCCGAAGTGACGATCCGGCGCAGCCCGGCGGCACGGCAGGCCGCCTTGACGGCCTCCGCCCCGGCGGTGAAGTTCAGCATCGCCGCTGGCCGCCCATGGGCCGCCAGCCCGAAGAACACCGCCGCGGTCGGCGAGGCGGTCGGCAGCAGCACGCCCACCGCCTCCCCCGGTTCGGTGCCGCGGGCCAGGATGCGGCCAAGCACCAGGGAACGCGCGGTCAGGGCGCGGTAGGACAGTGTGGTGAAGTCGCCGTCCTGAACCGCCGCCTTGCCCCAGCCGGTCTTCCGCCCGGCCTCCAGCAGGGCGAGCGCCAGCGTGTCGGGCCGCTGCCCGGCGGCGAAGACGGTCTCCGTCATGACGCGCGACAGCCAGGACTTCAGCGCCGCCCGCCGCTTCTTGCCGGCCAGCCCGGTCACGTCCGGGGTGGCGACCGGCGGCATGACCGTGATGGTGATCCGCGGGAACAGGCCCAGCCGCAGCCGCCCGTGCATCCGCGACAGGATGGAGCGCTGCGCGCCCTCGATGCAGACCGGCACGATGGGGCAGCCCGCCTTGTCGGCCAGCATGCCGGGACCGCCGTTGATCTTCATCAGCGAGCCGGTGACGGTGATCCGCCCCTCCGGGAAGATGCAGATCTTGTGGCCCTCGGCCAGGGTGCGGGCGAGCAGGCGCGTGCCCATCGGCTTGGTCGGGTCTATGGTCACATGGTCGGCCAGCGCCAGGAAGGGCTTGGCCCAGGCCTGCTGCGCGATGAAGCTGTCCACCGCGAAGCGCATGCCCGGCAGGAAGGCGGCGAGCAGCGCGCCGTCCAGGAAGGACTGGTGGTTCGGCGTGACGACCGCCGCCCCCTCCAGCCGCTCCAGATGCTCCGCCCCGCGCAGCTCGACGCGGAAGGCCAGCCGGAAGAAGGCGCGGGCCAACGCCCGCCCCATGCCCACCGCGTCGATGGCGAGCGCCAGGACGACGGCGGCCAGCATGCTCGCCCCGCCCCAGGCGGCGACGGTCAGCGGCGTGACGCCCAGCGCCAGCATGGCCGCCGCGACGCCCGAGCCGACCACCATGAACAGCGCGTTGACCACGTTGGCCGCCGCGATCACCCGCGCACGGGCCGAGGGTGCGGCCCGGTGCTGGATCAGCGCGTAGAGCGGCACGGCGAAGGCGCCGCCCGCCGCGGCGATCAGGAACAGGTCGGCCAGCAGAGGCATCGCCCAGGGCTGGGCCAGCAGGGCCAGCGCCGACAGCGGCTCCGCCGACGGGGTGTCGGGCGTCAGGAAGGGCAGCGCCGCCCCGGCCAGCGCCGCGACAAGGCCCGCCAGGGCGGCACGCCGCGCGTCGGCGCGCGACGGCACCCGGTGCCCCAGCCCGGCGAACACGGAACCGACCGCCACGCCCACGGCGAAGACCGCCAGCAGCAGGGTCGCCCCCTCGCTGTCGGTGCCCAGCGTTTCCCGCGCAATGGCCGGGAACTGCGCCATGACGACCGCGCCGACGCCCCAGAAGACCGAGATGCCGTAGATCGCCAGCATCGACACGCGGTCCTGCGCGGTGGCGCGCAGAACGCACAGGGTGACCGACACCGGATTCAGCCCGACACGCACCGTCCGGTCGGCGTTGCCCGCCCGCGGGATCAGCAGCGACGCCGCCAGCCCGCCCAGCGCCGTCGCCCCGAGCAGCCCCGGAAGCGCCAGCGGATGGGCCAGCGCCAGCGAGCCGCCGGCAATGGTGCCCAGCAGGATCGCCACGAAGGTCCCCGCCTCCACCAGACCGTTGCCGGCGGTCAGCTCCTCCGGCTTCAGCAAATCGGGAAGCAGCCCGTACTTGACCGGCCCGAAGACGGTGGAATGGGCGCCCATGCCGACCAGCGCGACGATCAGCACGCCGAGGTCGGCGCGCAGGATGCCCCAGGCGGCGATCGCCATCAGGCCGATCTCCGCGACCTTCACGGCGCGGGCGATCAGCGTGCGGTCGAACCGGTCGGCCAGCTGGCCGGCGGTCGCCGAGAACAGCAGGAAGGGCACGGTGAAGGCCGCCGCGGCGAGCGTCGAGATCAGCGCGCCGTCGCCCGCCGTCCCCGCCATGCCGTAGACGGCCAGCACCGCGATGGCGCCGCGCAGCACATTGTCGCCGAAGGCGCCGAGGAACTGCGTCACGAACAGCGGCAGGAAGCGCCGCGTGGCGAGAAGGCCGACTTCGCTCATGCTTCAGGCTCCCTTTCCAGTGGACAGGCCGCGCAGCAGCGCGTCGGCGACCGTGTCGGCCAGCGTGCCGAGCGGCGCCATCTGCCGTCCGTAAACGTGCGACTGGATGTTGAGGACGATGGCGCCGATGACGGTGTGGGCCAGCGCCTCGCGGTCGGCATCGACGATGCTCCCCTCCGCGATGCCGTCGCCGACGATGGCGCAGACCACGTCCACCGGGGTCTCCAGCCCGTCTGGAACCAGCGGCAGAGCGTCGTGCTGCGACAGCAGGAGGAAGCGCGCGCGGTCCGGCGCCGCCTCGACCAGCCCGAAAGCCCAGGCGACGACGCGGCGCAGCCGCTGCGGCGCCGGGCCGCTCCCCGCCGCCGCGCGCAGGTCATGCGACAGGGCGGTGTATTCGGCGGCGAACAGGGCGGCGGCAAGCTCCTCCTTGCTGGCCCAATGGCGGTACAGCGCCCCCTCCGACACCCCGGCGGCGCGGGCGATGTCCTTGATGGTGGTCGCCTTCACCCCCTTCTGGGCGAACAGCGCGATGGCGGCGTCCCGGACCTTGTTGCGTGCGTCGATGCGGGCGTCTTTGGACATGGCGTTCCCGTTCGTGGCGTTCATTATGAGTGAACGTTCACTCACATCCTGCACGGAACTGGACCGCCCTGCAAGGGTGATGTGACGGCACCGCATCGTCACACGCTTTGCACGGCGGGTGTTTTTTTGGGCAAGATCATTCGCACACACTCATGAAACACAGGGAACCAGGGACATGGTGAGGACGATCGACGGGACGGAGGCGCTGACGGCCGACATGACCGCGTGGCGGCGCGACCTGCACGCCCACCCGGAAACGGCCTTCGAGGAGGAGCGGACCAGCGATTTCGTGGCGGAGAAGCTGGCCTCCTTCGGGCTGGAGGTTCATCGCGGCCTCGCCAAGACCGGCGTGGTCGGCGTTTTGCGCAACGGCGAGGGACCGGCGGTCGCCTTCCGCGCCGACATGGACGCCCTGCACATCCACGAGCAGACCAACCTGCCCCACGCCTCGCGCAATCCGGGGCGGATGCACGCCTGCGGGCATGACGGGCACACGGCGATGCTGCTGGGCGCGGCGCGCCACCTGTCGGCGCATCCCAACTTCCAGGGCACCATCGCCTTCGTCTTCCAGCCCGCGGAGGAGAACGAGGGCGGCGGGCGTGTGATGGTCGAGGAGGGGCTGTTCGAGAAGTTCCCCGTCGAGCAGGTCTACGGCATGCACAACTGGCCGGGGCTGGAGGTCGGCAAGATCGCGCTGCGCCCCGGCCCCATCATGGCCGCCTACGACATCTTCGAGCTGACCCTGACCGGCAAGGGCACCCACGCCGCCATGCCCCATCTGGGCACCGACACGATCCTGGCCGGCACCCAAATCGTCAACGCCTGGCAGACCATCGCCAGCCGCAGCGTGCATCCGGTCGATTCCGCCGTGGTCAGCGTCACGCAGTTCCACGCGGGCGATACGTGGAATGTCCTTCCGGCCACCGCCGTCCTGCGTGGAACCACCCGCACCTTCCGCAAGGAGGTGCAGGACATGGTGGAGCGCCGCATGGGCGAACTGGCGAAGGCCATCGCCACCGGCTTCGGGGTCGAGGCGGAGATGCGCTACGAGCGTCGCTACCCGTCGACGGTGAACGAGGCCGGGGCGACCGAGCTGGCCCGCCGCGCCGCCGCCGGCGTCGTCGGCGAATCGGGGCTGGACCTGGACCCGATGCCCAGCATGGGCGCTGAGGATTTCGCCTTCATGCTGCAACAGCGGCCGGGCTGCTACGTCTGGGTCGGCGCCGGGCCGTCGGACGGCGGTCGCAACCTGCACAGCCCGCATTACGACTTCAACGACGCGGTCCTGCCCATCGGCCTCAGCTATTGGGTGCGGCTGGCCGAAACGGTGCTGCCGCGCGCGGCGTGACGGCGGACGAAATCCCCTCTCCCCGGAGGGGAGAGGATTACAAAGGCCACCGCGTTCATTCCAGCGCCCTTGTACAAACCATTCCTATCTCCCTATGGTTTGTGTATGAAACAGGAAAATTACCGCGTCCTCTCCATGGTAATTGCCCGAGTATGCAATTTGTCCCATGATCGGGCCGATTTCACCCGACAGACGTGGGACAAGGCACGGTGAAGGCGATAGAGAAGAAGACCGGTGTTCCTGGAACCGGCGGCATCTGGCAGCGGCCCGACTCTCTTTGGGAGGCCACGGCCCCGCTGCCGCCGGCCCTTCCGGTGCTCGAACACGCGGTGGACACCGACCTGCTGGTCATCGGCGGCGGCTTCACCGGCCTGTCGGCGGCCCTGCACGCCGCCGAATCGGGCAAGCGCGCCGTCGTCCTGGAGGCGTCGGAGATCGGGCGCGGCGCGTCCGGGCGCAACAACGGGCAGGTCATCCCGACCCTGACCCGCCCCGACCCCGAGGATCTGGTCGCCAAGTTCGGGCCGGAGCGGGGCGAGCGCTTCGTCGCGCTGATCCGCGACAGCGCCGAAACCCTGTTCGCCCTGATTCGCCGCCTGGGCATCGACTGCGCGGCCGAGCAGACCGGCTGGGTGCAGCCGGTTCATTCGCCGGGCCGCATCGCCATCGCCGAACGGCGGGCGAAGCAGTGGGGCAGCCGGGGCGCTCCGGTGGAGTTGCTCGACCGCGCCGCCGTCTCGGCCTTGCTGGGCACCGACGCCTACTATGGCGGCTGGATGAACCGCAGCGGCGGCCACATCAACCCGCTGGCCCTGGCCCGCGGGCTGGCCGGCAAGGCGGTGGAGGCTGGCGCGTCGGTCTTCATCAACTCGCCGGTCCTGTCGGTGGAGCGGCGCGGCGACCGCTGGGTCGCCCGCACGCCGGACGGCACGGTGACCGCTCACGCCCTGGTGCTGGGCACCAACGGCTACGCCGCCGCTGTCTTTCCGGAGGTCCGGACGGAGGTCGTCCCCGTCCTGTCCTGGCAGATGGCCACCCAGCCGCTGGACGAGGCGCAGCGGCGCAGCATCCTGCCCGGCCGTCAGGCCATGTCAGACACCCACGGCGACCTGCGCTTCATGCGCTACACCTCCGACCACCGGCTGGTCAGCGGCGGCGCGCTGCTCGTCCCCGTCGACGGGGCCGACCGGCTGCGCCGAATCGTCGGCCTGCGGCTGGCTTCCATGTTCCCCACGCTGCGCGGGCTGCGGTTCGACCATGTGTGGAACGGGCGGATCGCCATGACCACCGACTACACCCCGCGCGTCCACCAGCTCGGCCCCAACGCCTTCACTTGGGCGGGCTGCAACGGGCGCGGAGTCGCCCTGTCCGTCTCACTGGGACGGGAGCTGGCCTACGCGGCGCTGGGCCGCGATCCGGCGGAGCTGGCGCTGCCGCTGACCGAGCCGCGCCCCCTGCCCTTCAACGACCTGCTGCAACGCATCGGGCCGTTCAAACTCCTGCAATACCGCTGGAACGACATCCGGGATATCTGACGATGACTGAAGACACCAAGCCGCCTGCCGCCCCGGACCACGCCACGCAGCTCCGCAACGCCTACGCCATGCGGGCCGCGTCCTACGCCCATATGTTCGACGTGCTGCGCGAGCGCTATGGCACCGAGACGGCGCTGGACATCGGGCGCGAGGCGACCCGCCGCCTGGGCGAGGCGATGGGGGTGAAGTACGCGGCGCACGGTCCCGACGACCTCGCCGGCCTGTGCCACGCCTTCCTCGACGGGATCCCGAACCGCGATTCCATGTTCGCGCCGGAGATCAAGCGCTGCGACGGCGACGCGCTGGAGATCCATTTCCACCGCTGCCCCCTGAAGGAGGCGTGGCAGGCCCAGGGCAAGTCCGACGAAGATCTGGAGCTGCTCTGCAACATGGCCGGCGCCATCGACGGAGGCCTGTTCGAGGCGGCGGGCTTCGTCTTCCGCGGCGAAACCTGGAAGCCCGGCGATGAAGGCTGTTGCCGCCTGAAGGTCCTGCCCGGCCCCAAGGCCGCCTGATCCGTCGAGTATGCCTCCCAACCGTACGACGCTGCCCAACACCGGCCTCGAAGCCGGCCTTCACAAGAAAGGTTCACCCGCGATGACCGCCCTGAAGACCGCCTCCCTCGCCGCCCTGATGACGGCCGCGCTGGCCGGCACCGCTTTGACCACCGGCACCGCCCTGGCCGCCGACACCGTGAAGATCGGCTATCAGCTGCCGCTGACCGGCGAGACCGCCCAGTACGGCCAGGACTTCCGCAAGGCCGCCGAGATCGCGCTGACCGAGTTCAACGCGTCCGGCAAGCCCTTCAAGGCGGAGATCGTCTTCGAGGACAGCCGCTCCGACGCCAAGGAGGGCACCAACATCGCCCGCAAGTTCGTGGACGACAAGGCGATCGTCGGCGTGCTGGGCGACTTCACCTCGGGCGTGTCGATGGCCTCGGCGCAGGTCTACAAGGACGCCGGGATGCCGCAGCTCTCGCAAACGGCCTCGCACCCCGACTACACCAAGATCTCCAAGTACCAGTTCCGCAACATCGCCACCCAGGCGCAGGAAGGCCCCTACAACGCCAAGTGGATGCTGTCCAAGGGCTACAAGAACATCGCCGTCATCGCCGAGCAGACCGACTGGGGCCAGTCCGTCGTCTCCGGCTTCACCGACGGCGTGAAGGCCAACGGCGGCACGGTGGTCTTCTCCGAGTTCTTCAACCGCGGCCTGAAGGACTACCGCTCGCTGATCAGCAAGCTGGAGCGCGCGAAGCCGGACGCCATCTACACCGGCTTCTTCTACGAGGACGGCGCGCAGTTCCTGCGTCAGGTGCAGCAGCTCGGCATCAAGACGCCGGTCTACTCGACCTCGGCCGCCTACAGCCCGAAGCTGATCGAGCTGGCCGGCGAAGCCGCGGAGGGCGTGCACCTGACCTCCAACTTCCTGCCGACCGACCCCGCCCCGCACATCCAGCATTTCGTGACGGAGTGGAAAGCCGCCTCCAACGGCGCGGTTCCGGGCCAGTTCCCGGCCCAGGCCTATGACGCCGTGCGCATCATGCTGGCCGCGGTGGAGAAGGCCTACCCGAACCCGACCCGCGAAAAGGTGCGCGACGCCCTGGCCCAGACCAAGGACTTCCCGGGCGTGACCGGCAAGACCAGCTTCAGCGCCGACCGCGAGGCCGAGAAGGAGCTGGTGAAGGTCGAGGTCAAGGGCGGCGCCTTCGTGCCGGTCGCCGACTGACCGGCGCGCGCCCCTCCGACCCGATAGCCTAAAGCGAACTTCCGTTCGCTTTAGGCTCATATCACCTCATTCGCCGGTGGGCTCCGGTCGCACATGCGACCGGGACCGCCGTCGCGGTCCAAAGCGGTTTCCAACCCGCTTTAACGATCTCCAGCGAACGGCCCGCATGATCGACCCATATTACCTCCAGCAGCTCGCCATCGGGCTGTCGCTGGGGATGACCTACGCGCTGATGGCGATCGGCTTCACGCTGATCTTCGGCGTGCTGAACGTCGTCAACTTCGCCCATGGCGAGGTCTACACGCTGGGCGCCTTCGCCGGGCTGGTGCTGATTTCCGCGACGGCCCCGCCGATCTTCGCGGTGATCTTCATCGCCCTGGCGATCGGCGCCATGGCCGGATTCTCGCTGGAGCGGATCGCCTTCAAGCCCTTCCGCCGCTTCACCGACGAGGCGTCGCTGAAGTCGCGGGCGATGCGCGAATCCACCCTGCTCTCCTCGCTCGCCGTGTCCATCGTGGTGCGCGAGGCGCTGGAGATCGTGTTCGGGTCGCAGATGCGCTCCGTCCCGTTCGAGTATCTGATCAACACGCCGGTGCGCATCGGGCCGGTGATCCTGGTGACCGGCGACTTCATCATCTTCGGCGTCGCCGCGGCGATGCTCATCGGTCTCCAGTATCTGCTGACCCGCACCCGCATCGGCCTGTCGATCCGGGCGGTGTCGAACAACCCGCTGGGCGCAAAGTATGTCGGCATCGACACCGACCGCACCATCATCATGACTTTCGTCGTCGGCTCGATGATGGGGGCGGCGGCCGGCATCCTGACGGGGCTCTATTACGGGGCGATCTTCCCCGCCATGGGCTTCGTGCCCGGCATCAAGGCCTTCGTCGCCATGGTGATGGGCGGGCTGTCCTCGATCCCCGGTGCGGTGATCTGCGCCCTGATCCTGGGCATCTCGGAGAGCATGGCGACGACCTTCGTGTCGTCGGGCTGGTCGGACATGGTGGCCTACGGCTTCCTGATCCTGACCCTGATCTTCTTCCCCAACGGATTGTTCGGAGCGCGCCGTGAACGTGTCTGACCTGTCGGCGCCGCCGCGCGGGCGGGGGTTGCTGATACCGCTCCTCCTCGCCCTGCTGGTCTTCGTGGGGCTGCCGGCCATGTTGGCCGGCTTCGACCGCGGCTATTTCTACCAGATCGCCAATCTGGCGCTGATCTTCATCCTGCTGTCCGCCTCCATGCATCTGGTCACCGGGGTGGCCGGGCTGCTGCATCTCGGGCACGCCGCCTTCTACGGGGTCGGCGCCTACACCGCCGCCCTGCTGTCCACCAAGTTCGGGCTGGGCTTCACGGTGACGCTGCCGCTGTCCGGTCTGGTGGCGGCGCTGATCGCCTTCCTGGTGGCGCTGCCGACCATGCGGCTGGTCAGCATCTATTTCGCCGTGGCGACCCTGGCCATCGGGCAGATGCTCTATCTGGTCATGCTGAACTGGGTGGAGTTCACCAAGGGGCCCAACGGCATCATCATCACCAAGGGGCTGGAGCTGTTCGGCTTCAGCCTGTCAGGCCGGCTCGCCACCTACTACACGGTGGCGACGGTGGTGGCGCTGTGCGTGCTGGCGATCGGGCGGCTCAGCCACTCCTATTACGGCAACGCGCTGCGCTCGATCCGCGAGGACGACCAGTGCGCCGACGCCATGGGCGTCAGCACGGCGCGGCTGAAGATGGAGGCCTTCACCCTGTCGGCCTTCTTCGCCGGTGTGGCGGGCAGCCTGTGGGCGCACATGACCGGCTATATCTCGCCGGGCGACTTCAAGTTCTCCGAATCCATCCTGATCCTGGCGATGGTGGTGGTGGGCGGCCTGGGCAGCCTGCCTGGAGCGGTGATCGGCGCGCTTCTGCTGATCCTGCTGCCGGAGGGGCTGCGCGCCTTCGGCGACTTCCGCAACATCATGGTCGGTCTGGTGATGTTCCTGTCGATCCTCCTGCTGCCGAAGGGCCTGCTGGGCGAGGTCTCCGCGCTCCAGCTCGCGCGGCGCCAGCTGGGCGCGGCGTGGCGCAACACCGTGAAGGGCGAAGGGATCGGCTGGCGATGACCCATCTTCTCGACATCCGCAACGTCAGCCGCCGCTTCGGCGGCGTGCTGGCGGTCAACGACGTGACCGGCCATGTGGACGAGGGCGAGCTGGTCGGGCTGATCGGCCCGAACGGCGCCGGCAAGACCACGCTGTTCAACCTGATCTCCGGCTTCACGCCGCTGTCGTCGGGCACCGTCGCCTTCGACGGCAAGACCATCAGCGGGCTGAAGACCAACCAGGTGGCCCGGCTGGGCATCAGCCGCACCTTCCAGAACCTGCGCGTCTTCCCGAACATGTCGGTCTTCGACAACGTGTCGGTGGGCGCGGTGGGCGCGCTGCCGCAGGGGGCGCTGGGCGCCCTGTTCGGCTCCCTCGCCGGGGGTGGCGCCCGCTCCGCCGAGATCAGCCGCCGCACCTGGGAGGCGCTGGAGGCGGTCGGCCTGACCCATGTGGCGGGCGAACTGGCGGCCAACCTGCCCTACGGCCAGCGCAAGTATCTGGAGATCGCCCGCGCCCTGGCGATGCAGCCGCGCTTCCTGATCCTCGACGAGCCCGCCGCCGGCCTCAACGACACCGAGACCCGCGCGCTGGCCGACTTCATCAAGCGGCTGCACGGCACCGGCCTGACCATCATGCTGGTGGAGCACGACATGACCCTGGTCATGAGCATCTGCCAGCGCATCCTCGTGCTCGCCTCCGGCCGCAAGATCGCCGACGGCCCGCCCGACGCCATCCGCCGCGATCCGGCGGTCCTGGAAGCCTATCTGGGGGTGGACGCATGACCCAGCCGCAATCCAATGGTCCCATTCTCACGATCGAGAACCTGCACGTCACCATGGGGCCGCAGGAGATCCTGCACGGCATCGACCTGACCGTGGCGCAGGGCGCCATCGTCGCCGTGCTGGGCTCCAACGGCGTCGGCAAAACGACGCTGATGCGGGCGATCTCGGGCGTCTACCGGGCGAGCCGGGGCAGCATCGCCTTCCGCGGCGAGGCCATCGCCAACCTGCCCGCCCACCGCATCGTCAAGCTCGGCCTGTCGCAGGCGCCGGAGGGCCGCCAGATCTTCTCCAACATGAGCGTGCGGGAGAATCTGGTGCTCGGCGGCGGCGACATCGGGCTGGGCGAACTGGACCGGATGCTCGACATGTTCCCGGTCCTGCGGGAGCGCCTGCGCCAGAACGCCGGGTCGCTGTCGGGCGGCGAGCAGCAGATGCTGTGCATCGCTCGCGCCCTGATGCGCCGCCCGGCCCTGCTTCTGCTCGACGAGCCGTCGCTGGGGCTGGCCCCGATGGTGGTCGCGCAGATCTTCGATCTGGTGCAGCGCATCCGGACGGAGGGCGTGTCGATCCTGCTGGTCGAGCAGAACGCCCGCGCCGCGCTGCGGGTCGCCGACCACGCGGCGGTGATGGAGGACGGGCGCATCGTGCTGGCCGAACCGGCCGCCCAACTGCGTGACGATCCCCGCATCGCCGAAGCCTATCTCGGCGGGCACGCGCATTGACGGAGACAGTGATGACCGAATCGACCGACACGCCCCCGGCCAAGCCCGCGATGGGCATGCTGGAGCGCCGCGGGATTGAGGCGGCGATCTTGAAGCCGGTCTATGAGGAGATGGCCGTCCGGCTGGGCGAGGCGGTAGCGCAAGAGATCCTTGGCGCTGCCATCACCCGTGCCGCCGTCGAATCCGCCGCCGCCTTCGCCGCGACCGAGCCGAACGGCACCAGCCTGACCAGCTTCGCCGACCTGCAGCCGTTGTGGACCAAGGACGACGCGCTGCGGCTGGAGGTACTGCACCAGGACGAGACGCGGTTCGACTACAACGTCACCCGCTGCCGCTACGCCGAGATGTACCGGGAGATGGGGCTGGGTCACATCGGACACCTGCTGTCCTGCAACCGCGACGCCGCCTTCTGCACAGGCTACGACCCGTCGATCAAGATGGAGCGGACGCAGACCATCATGCAGGGCGCCAGCCATTGCGACTTCCGCTACCGCGTCGACAAGCCGCAAGGCTGACGGGGAAAAGCCCGAAACGACGACGGCCCGGCGTGCAGAACGCCGGGCCGTTGCTTTTTCAGAGCGGGTTGCTGTTCGTCAGGCCGCCGCCGTCGCCACCGGCTGAAGGCCGCGGGTCAACTGGGCGAAGGCGTCACGGAAGCGCGGCAGGGCGACGTCGCTTTCGGCGAAGCGGACATGGATCGCCGTCTTGTCGATGGCCCGCACCTCGAAGGCGACGGTCAGGCCGAAGCGGTCGAGCCGCAGAGTGCCACGGTCGCCCACGCCAAGACCGCCGATCCCGCTCAGCATGGCGCCGCCGTTCGACAGGTCGGTCAGCGTGCCGGACTGATCGCGCCCCTGCACCACGACGCCGCAGGCCTCGTTCACCCGGTAGCGCGGGCTGCGGCGGCGGTCGGCGTCGCTGGTGGAGGTGCGGACGACACGCACCAGCACGCGGCGCAGCTCGTCGATGCTCGTCGCCACCTCGTCCGAGCCGGCCCGCACGCCCGAGGCCTGCGAACCGGTCTGGTCGGCGTCGCTGGAGACGGCGGCGATGCGCACCGACACCTCCTGCGCGGCGTTGGAGGTCTCCACCACGTTGCGGCTGATTTCCTGGGTGGCGGCGGCCTGCTCCTCCATCGCGGCGGCGATGGCGCTGGAGATCTGGTCGATCTCGCCGATGGTGTCGCCGATTTCCGCCACGGCCCCCACGGCGGTGCTGGTCACCCCCTGGATTTCCGCGATCAGACGGGTGATCTCCTCGGTGGAGCGGGCGGTCTGGTTGGCGAGGTTCTTCACCTCCTGGGCCACCACGGCGAAGCCCTTGCCGGCCTCACCCGCACGCGCCGCCTCGATGGTGGCGTTGAGCGCCAGCAGGTTGGTCTGGCTGGCGATGTCGGTGATCAGCTTGACCACCTCGTCGATGCGGCCGACCGCCTCGGACAGCGACTGGATGGTGCCCTGGGTGCGCTGGCCGTTCTCCACGGCGCGGCGGGTGACCGCGCTGGAATGGGCGATCTGCGCGGAGATTTCGCGGATCGAGGCCGCCAGCTCCTCCGTCGCCGCCGCCACGGTCTGGGCGTTGGCCAGCGCTTCCTCCGCAGCCGCGGCGACGTTCTGCGCGTTGATGCTGACCCGCTCGGCGGAGGTCGCCATGGCGTCGGCGTCCTGGGCCATGCCGCCGGTGCGCAGGGCCACCTGCTCCACCGCATGGCTGGCCTCGCGCTCCACCGTCTCTGCCATGGACTGGAGAGCGGTGATGCGCTCCTCCTCCGCCTGGCGCTGGCGCTCGGCGCGCTCTTGGGTCGAATAGTTCAGCTTCGCCTTCACGGCACGGATCTGCGATCGGATGCGGGCGAACTCCGCCACGCCGGAGCTGGGGACGTTGGTCATCAGGTCGCCGCGGGCGATGGCGTCGAGATGGGTTTCCACCAGCCCGAGCGGGCGCCGCACCGTGCCCAGAACGCTGAGCGTCCCGACGCCGGCCACCAGCAGGCCGAACAGCATCAGCCCGGCGAAAACCTCGACGCTGTCGCTACCGGTCAGGCTCAGCCAGCCGAGGACCATGACGGTCAGCAACAGAAGACCGGTGGTTGCCACGATGCGCCCGGCGATGCTCGACGCCAAGTCACCCAGCCAGACGCCGAAACCGCGGCGGACGATCTGGCCGTCCAGCAGGCCATACTGCTGGCCGCGCCCGGCGCGGATCTACGCGTAGATGCGCTCCGCCTCCGCCACCGCTTCCCGGCTCGGCTTGGACCGGATGGAGATGTACTCCGTCACCACGCCCTTCTCGGTGATCGGGGTGACGTTCGCCTTGACCCAATAATGGTCGCCGCTTTTGGACCGGTTCTTGACCAGCCCTTCCCACGGCCTGCCGTCCTTGATGGTTTCCCACAGGTTGGCGAAGGCCGCCGGTGGCATGTCCGGATGGCGCACAAGATTATGAGGCGAGCCGAGTAATTCCGTTTCTGAGAAACCGCTAATATCAACAAATGCTTTATTGACGAACGTGATCTTGCCGCGGGTGTCGGTCCGTGACACAAGCAGCATGTCGTCGGACATTTCGATTTCGCGGTTCGTAACCGGTCCATTGTCGCGCATAAGCCAGCACCCCGTCGCGGAGAACACGCACAAACACTACTTAAGTGCTACTTCTACTGTATTAATGGCCGAAAAACATCACCATATTGTCGCACCATCTTAGCCCGTCGCCAGCCTCTCTTGAGCCGCATCCCACCCCCTAGTGCCTTGCAAGCGCTGGAAAAATCAGCGATTTATCTTGTATTTTATGCGTATTCGCAGCGCTGCTTTCCCCTATTGTGGATTCTACGGAGTCCGCCCCGATCCGGAGCGGAGGCGTGGTCCGGCCCCTGATCCCGCGGGTTGCGGCGCGGGGACGGGGACGGCACCATCCTCCGTGCGCACCGTTGGAACGGGCACCCACCTCAAACCGCGACAGGACAGCCACGATGACCGACACCGCCAAGCCCGTCCGCCTTCTCGGCCTTTCCGGCAGCATCCGCCGTCACTCCCACTGCACCGCGGTGCTGAGCACGATCGCCGACTCGCTGGGCGAAAAGGCGGGCAGCAAGGCGGAGATGGCGCTGTTCCCCCTGAACGACATCCCGCTTTACGATCCCGATCTGGACGCGGAGAACACCCCCGCCGCGGCCACCGCGCTCCGCGACGCCATCGCCGCGGCCGACGGTCTGGTCATCATCTCCCCGGAATACAATTACGGCATGTCGGGCGTGCTGAAGAACGCGTTGGACTGGGCGTCGCGCCCGGCCATGAAGTCGCCGGTGCGGGGCAAGCCGATCCTCATCATGACCGCCTCCCCCGCCTTCACCGGCGGCGTGCGCGCCCAGCACGAGATGCGCGAGACACTGTCCGGCATGATGGGTCGGGTCATCGCCCGCCCGCAGGTGGTCATCGGCACGGTTCACGAGAAGATCAAGGACGGCCGGCTGACCGACCAAGCCGCGCTGGACTTCGCGTTGGCCGCCATCGACGACCTTCTGGCGGAAATCGCCCTGCTGCGCGGGATCAAAGGCGCCTGAGTCCCAGGCAGGGCAGCCGCGCAAAGACCGATGGGGCTGGCCGAAGCGTGCCGATATTAGTATATCAGCACGCTTCTTCCACGGTCCCCTGTGTCGATCATGCCCCTGACCCTCCATCTCCTGCCGCTCGCCGCCACCATCGCCCTGCTCGTGTCGCGGCGCGTCAGCATGCTAACCGCCGGGACCGCGGGCATGGCGCTGGCCGCCGGGGTGCTCATGGCGGCCCTGATGGTGGCGCAGCCGAGCGGCGCCACCGCTCCGGATTGGCTGGCCCAACTGCCCAGCCTGCTCCCCGCCGTGGCGCTGAAGGCCGGCGAGGGAGCGTGGCTGGCGTGGCACGCCATGTCGATCATCGCGGCGGGCCTGCTGTTCCACCGCGCTTTCGAGGCCCGCGCCGTCAAGGCCGATGCGCAGGTCGAGGCGAAGACACCGGCCGAGCGCCGCCGCGCCGTCTTCGTCGCCTGCCTGCTCGCCGGTCCTTTCGCCGAATCGGTGACGGGGTTCGGCGTCGGGCTGGTGGTGGCGCTCGCCATGCTGCGCCCGCTGAATCTGCCGCCGGCCCACGCCGCGGCGTTGGGCCTGTTCAGCCAGATGCTCGCCCCCTGGGGTGCGCTGGGCGTCGGCACGCGGGTCGGGGCGGAGCTGATCGGCGTGTCCTTCACCGAGCTGGGGACGGCCAGCGCCGCTCTGATGGTGGTCGTGCTGCCCAGCCTGCTGCTGGTGTTCTGGCGGCTGATCCACGGCGCCGGGCTGACCTCCACCCCGGGCGACCGGGCCAGGGACCTCGTCCTGATGCTGACGCTGGCCGGGCTGCTCTGGCTGACCAACCGCTTCGTGGCGCCGGAGCTGGGCGGCGGGCTGGCGACGGCGGTGCTTCTGCTGGCGGTGGAGGCGCGGCGGCTGCCGCGCGACGCCGCCGGCCTGTCGCGGCTGCTGGCCCTGCTGTGGCCCTATGTGGTTCTGGTCGGCGGGCTGATGGCGACACGGTTGGTGCCGCCGCTGTCGGGCTGGACGGCGGACTTGCTGGTGCTCGACCCGTTCGGCGGGCTGGCGCCGATGCCCCTGCTGCGCCACCCCTCGACATGGCTGGTCGCCATCGCCCTTGTCATGCTGGCGAGCCTGCCGCGCGGGCGCGCCCTGGCTGTGGCCGGTCCCGCCCTGCGCGCGGCGCTGGTGCCGATGGCGGCGACCCTGGTCTTCGTGGAACTGGCCGCCTTCATGGCCGCCTCCGGCGGGGCGGCGGCCTTCGGGCAGGCGTGGCAGGCGGTGGCGGGCTCCGCCGCCGTGCTGGCCGTGCCGGTGCTGGGGGCGGCGACGGGGATGCTGACCGGCTCCAACACGGCGTCGAACGCCCTGATGATGCACATCCAGGTCAATCTGGCGTCGGGCAGCGGCCTGCCGCTGATCGCCGCCGCCGCGATCCAGGTGGTGGCCGGCAGCGTCTGCACGCTGCTGACGCCGGGCCGGATCGTTCTGGCCTCCAGCCTTCTGGGGCTGACCAAGGCGGAGTCCGCGATCTACCGGCTGGCGCTGCCCATCGGCGTCGCCTCCACGGCCTCGCTGCTCGCCGTCGTCATCGCCTGGGTCTGGCTGGTGTAGGGATCAGTCCTGGGGTTCCGGCTCCGCCGCGCGGTCGGGGAACAGCTCCTCCACCCGCACGCCGGACTCCCGGCAGATGCGGGCCAGCCGGTCGGAGGGCAGGACGTCCGTGACGAAGGTGTGGACCTGCGAGATGTGGCCGATGCGCACCGGGGCGGTGCGCTCCAGCTTGCCGCGGTCGGCGACCAGGATGACGTGGCGGGCGTTCGCCATGATCGCCTGCGACACCCGCACCTCGCGGTAATCGAAGTCGAGCAGCGCCCCGCTCTCGTCGATGGCCGAGGCGCCGATCACCGCGAAATCGGCCATGAACTGGTTGAAGAAGTCGATGGCGGCCTCGCCGACGATGCCGCCGTCCGACCGACGCACCACGCCGCCGGCCACGATCACCTCGATGTGCGGCTCGGGGCGCAGCAGGTTGGCGACGTTGATGTTGTTGGTGATGACCACCAACCCGCTGCGCCCCTGAAGGGCGCGGGCCACCTCCTCCGTCGTCGTGCCGATGTTGATGAAGAGGGAGGAGCTGTCGGGCACCAGCTCCGCGGCGCGGCGGCCGATGGCGCGCTTCTCGTCCTGGGCGATCAGCCGCCGCGCCTCGTAGCCGAGATTCTCGACACCCGATCCGGCGACCGCGCCGCCGTGGACCCGCTGGAGCAGGCGACGGTCGCACAGCTCGTTCAGGTCCTTGCGGATGGTCTGCGGCGTGACGTTGAAGCGGGCGGCCAGATCGTCGACCAGCACGCGCCCCTGCGTGCGGGCGAGCGCCAGGATGTCGGTCTGCCGGGGTGTCATGATGTCCATGGCGGCATTCAAACCGACCGCCGCTTCGCCCGCAAGTTCATTCGAAAGCAGTACAGCGCGCCCCGCCGCTGCGCTCAGAGCCTCTGCCCGTCGGACCCGAAGAGATGCGCGGTTTCACTCCGCAGGTTCAAGCGCAACCGCTCGCCCGTCGCCACCGGCCGGTCGCCGTCGAGGCGGACCAGAAGCCTTTGCCCGTCTTCCAGCGCGGCGTGGCAATGCGTCTCGCCGCCCAGCCGTTCCACGGCCAGGATGGTGGCGACCAGCCCGACCCCGCCATCGGCCAAACCGACATGCTCCGGCCGGACGCCCAGCGTCAGCAGCGTGCCCGCCGCCGGCGCTGAAGCATCCACGGCGATATCCAGCGGCACCCCGCCGGGAAGCCACACCCGCACCGACCCGTCCGCCTGCCCCTCCGAGACCACATCCAGGAAGTTCATGGCCGGCGAGCCGATGAAGCCGGCGACGAAGCGGTTGCGCGGGCGGTGGTACAGCTCCAGCGGCGTGCCGGCCTGCTCCACCCGCCCGGCGTTCAGCACGACGATGCGGTCGGCCAGGGTCATTGCCTCCACCTGATCGTGGGTCACGTAGATCATGGTGGCGCGCAGGTCGGCCTTCAGCTTGGCGATCTCCAGGCGCATTTGGACGCGCAGGCCGGCGTCGAGGTTGGACAGCGGCTCGTCGAACAGGAAGACCTGCGGCTCGCGCACGATGGCCCGCCCGATGGCGACGCGCTGGCGCTGCCCACCGGACAAGTCGCGCGGCTTGCGGTCGAGCAGATCCTCGATCTGCAGCAGCCGCGCGGCGGCGCGCACCCGCTCCGCGATGGTCCCCTTGTCGGTCCGCGACAGGGTCAGGCCGAAGGCCATGTTGTCGTAGGCCGTCATGTGGGGGTAGAGCGCGTAGGACTGGAAGACCATGGCGATGCCGCGCGCCGCCGGAGGCTGGTCGTTCACCCGCTGCCCACCGATGGACAGGTCCCCGGCGCTCGGCTCCTCCAGCCCGGCGATCAGGCGCAGCAGAGTGGACTTGCCGCAGCCGGACGGCCCGACGAAGGCGACGAACTCACCGTCCGCGACCTCCAGGTCGACGCCGTGGATGACCTCGATCCGCCCGAAGCTCTTGCGCACCCCGCGCAGCGTGACGCCCGCCATCGCCCTACCCCTTCACAGCGCCGGCGGTCAGGCCGGAGACGATCCGCCGCTGGAACAGCAGCACCAGCCCGATCAGCGGCACCGTCACCACCACCGACGACGCCATGATCCGGCCCCAGGGCAGCTCGTACTGGCTGGCCCCGGACATCAGCGCGATCGCCACCGGCACGGTGCGCGCGTCGTCGGTCAGGGTGAAGGTCAGGGCGAACAGGAACTCGTTCCAGGCGGCGATGAAGGCGAGCAGCCCGGTCGCCGCCAGCGCCGGCCCCATCAGCGGCAGGAACACCCGCGTCACGATCACGAAGGGGCCGGCGCCGTCCACCATGGCGGCCTCCTCCAGTTCCTTCGGCAGCTCGCGCATGAAGGTGGTCAACACCCAGACGGTGAAGGGCAGCGTGAAGATCAGGTAGGACAACATCAGCGAGCCGATCCGGTTGTAGAGGCCGAGCCAGCGCACCAGCTCGAACAGGCCCGACAGAACGGCGACCTGCGGGAACATCGACACGCCCAGCACCACGAACAGCAGCAGCCCCCGCCCGCGGAAGCGCACCCGCCCCAGCGCGTAGGCGGCCAGCACCGCCAGCCCCAGCGACAGCGCCACCACCGCCGAGGCGGCCAGCAGGGAGTTCAGGATGTTCCGCCCGAAGGGCTGCTCCTTGAAGATCGCCGCGTAGTTCGCCAGCGATGGCTGCGACGGCCAGGCCTCCACCGTGAACAGCGCGCTGCCCGCCTTCAGCGAGGTGACGATGGCCCAGGCGAAGGGAAACACCGCCCAGACGACGATTCCCAGAACCACAAGAGCAAAGGCGATGCGTTTCAGGCCCATCCCCTCACCTCCCCGCGTCGACACGCACGCGGCCCAGCGTCACCGCCAGCACCGTCGCCACCGCCAGCACCAGGACCAGCAGGGTCGCCGCGGCGGAGCCGTAGCCCACGTCCTGGAAGTCGATCAGATATTGCCGGGCATAGACCGACATCGACATGGTGGAGCGGCTGTTGCCGGTCAGCACATACATCAGGTCGAACACGCGCAGCGCGTCCAGCGTGCGGAACAGCACCGCCACCATCAGCGCCGGACGGATCAGCGGCAGCGTGATGCGGAAGAAGACCTTCACCGGATGCACCCCGTCCACCCGCGCCGCCTCGTAGAGGTCGCGCGGCAGCATCTGCAGGGCGGCCAGGATCAGCAGCGCCATGAAGGGCGTGGATTTCCAGACATCGACCGCGATCACCACCGGCAGCGCCAGATCGGGATCGGCGGTCCAGGCCCGCGGCTCGGCGATCAGCCCGAGTCCCATCAGGATCGTGTTCACCACGCCGTAGAGATCATGGAACATCCAGCCCCACATCTGGGCCGACACCACGGTGGGGATCGCCCAGGGGATCAGGACGGCGGCGCGCAGCAGCCCGCGCCCCGGCAGATGCGCGTTCAGGATCAGCGCGACGCCCAGCCCCAACGCCGTCTCGATCGCCACCGACACCACGGTGAAGACCAGCGTGTTCCACACCGCCCGCCACCAGACGGGGTCGCGCATCAGCCACAGGTAATTGTCCAGCCCCACCCCCTGGAAGCCGTCCAGCGTGGCGAGCGTCGCGTCGGTGAAGGAGAAGAAGACGGTGCGGAACAACGGCCAGCCGGCCACCCCCGCCAGCACGGTCAGCATCGGCAGCAGGAACAGCCACGCCGCCCGGCGCCGCTGCCGCTCCAGGCTGGATCGCGGAAGAGCGCTCACCAGCGCCCTCCCCGGCTGATGCGGACCAGAGCCTCCTTGAGATCGGGCAGCATCGCCTTGGCGTCCTGCCGTCCGGTAAGCACCTCGTGGACGTTGGCGTAGAACTCCGCCGACACTTGGTTGTAGCGCATGCCCGTCGCCTGGGCCGGGCGGTTGACCGCATTGGCGATGGAGTCGGCCAGCTCTGCGAAGAAGGGGTTGGTGGCCACCACCTCCGCATCCTCGTAGAGCGCCGGGATGGTCGGGTTGGAGGCGCCGTGGATGGCCCGGCGCTTCTGCTCGGCCAGGCCGGTCAGATACAGCGCCAGGTCCGCGGCCTCGTCCGCATGGGCGGAGAATTTGCTGACCGCCAGCAACTGCCCGCCCAGCGTGGACGTGTGGCGCCCCTCCGGCCCGCCCTTGGGCAGCGGCACCACGGCGACCTTGCCGCCGACCGCGCTGTCCGCCGCGTTGACCAGCGTCCAGGCGTAGGGCCAGTTGCGCATGAAAACGGCGTTGCCGGACTGGAAGACCCCGCGCGCCTCCTCCTCCATGTAATTGAGGACTCCCGGTGGACTGATCGAACCGACCCAACCGTGGGCCATGGCCAGCGCCTCGGCGGCGCGCGGGTTGTCGATGGTGACGGCTCCGTCGGGGGCGACAATGGTGCCGCCGTTGCGGCTGGCGATCCATTCCAGCGCGTTGACGGTCAGCCCTTCATAGGCGCGGCCCTGCCAGACATAGCCCCACATCCGGTCCCGCCCGGCGGCGCGCTCCGCCCGTTGGATCAGGGCGGCGGTGTCCTGAAGCTCCTCCCAGGTCTGCGGCACCGGGCGCCCGTGGGCCTCCAGCAGATCCTTGCGGGCGTAGAGAACCCCGGCGTCGGCGAACCAGGGCATCGCGACCAGCCGGCCCTTGACCGTCGCAGCCTCGACCATTGCCGGAAGATGTTGGCGAACAACGTCCGGCCCGGCGCGGTCCTTCAGGTCGATGAAGTAGTTGCCGAGGATGCCCGGCCAGACCACGTCGATCTGGAACACGTCGATGTCCGGCGATCCGGCGGCGAGAAGCTGCTGGTAGAGCGCCAACTGCTCGCTCGCCCCCTTCGGCGGGGAAACGAAACGAACCTCGTTCCCGCTGCGCCGCGCCCATTCCTGCGCGCCGTCGCGACACAGGTCGAAGCTGATGCCGAGCCCGCTGCAGGCGAGAGTCACCGTCGCCCCGGCGGCGGGCAGCGCCGAGAGGGCCGTCAACACCCCAGCCAAGAGCAACGCGCACCGCCGCGCCATGGGATTCCATCCGTTCCCGGTTCACCCAGGTCCGGATGGGAAACTCCAATGGCCGCGGTCGAGTTCCCTAGGGCCGAATTGCAGCCGAACGACAAAGCCCTCTCCCCCTTGGAGGGCTTTGCGCAATTGCCGAACGTTCTCAGTTGTGATTCCCTTCCTTGGTTCTCGGAAAGGGCGACCATGCGTGTTCGGGTTTGCGGTCAACTGAGTTTGGCGGACGATCTGGTCCGGGCTCCGGAGAACGGGGTTCTGGACGAGATCGCCGGTGCGGCGGACTGGGCGGCGCTGGAGGTGGTGCTCCGGTCACTGCGCAACCGACGCTCGGAGGCCGGGGCTCCGGGGAATCCGCCGGTGCTGCTGCGCTGCCTGCTGCTGGGGTTGTGGCACGGCGGGCTGTCCGACCCGGCGCTGGAGGCCGCCTTGGCCGACCGGCTGTCGTTCCGCCGCTTTGTCGGCTTGAGCCTGGACGGCCCGACGCCGGATCACTCCACGCTGTGGCGCTTCCGTGCAGCCCTGTAGGAGAGCGGCTTGGCTGAGGCGGTGTTTGGTCCCACTTGGCCGCGCAATACTCAAATAGAGTCCAAAATCCGGCCCTATCGCAAAGCCCTCCTCTGGGGAGAGGGAATACACCCAGCTCTCACTTCATCGACGGAAAGGAGAACTGTGCGCCTTCGCGCACGCCGCCGGTCGGCCAGCGCTGGGTGATCGTCTTGCGCCGGGTGTAGAAGCGCACGCCGTCCGGTCCATAGGCCGCCAGATCGCCGAACAGCGACCGCTTCCAGCCGCCGAAGCTGTGATAGGACACCGGCACCGGCAGCGGCACGTTGACGCCGACCATGCCGACCTTGATCGCGTCGGTAAAGTAGCGCGCGGCCTCGCCGTCACGGGTGAACAGGCAGGTGCCGTTGCCGTATTCGTGGGCGTCGATCAGGTCCATGCCCTCCTGCATCGTCTTCACGCGCACGACGCAGAGGACCGGGCCGAAGATCTCTTCCCGGTAGACGCTCATGTCCGGCGTCACCCGGTCGAACAGACAGCCGCCGAGGAAGAAGCCGCCCTCGTGCCCCGGCACCACCAGCCCGCGGCCGTCAACCACCAGTTCTGCCCCTTCGGCAACGCCCTGGTCGACAAAGCCCTTCACCTTCTCGAAATGGGCGCGCGTGACCAGCGGCCCCATGTCGCAGCCGCTGCCGGTCCCGGCCCCGACTTTGAGGCCGCGCACCTGCTCCGCCAGCATCGCCACCACGCGGTCGGCGGTCGCGTCGCTCACCGCGACGACCGCGGAGATCGCCATGCAGCGCTCCCCGCAGGAGCCGTAGGCCGCCCCCATGATCGCGCTGACCGCGTTGTCGAGGTCGGCGTCAGGCATGACGATGGCGTGGTTCTTGGCCCCGCCCAGCGCCTGCACCCGTTTCCCATGGGCGGAGCCGGTGGCGTAGACGTATTCGGCAACCGGCGTGGAGCCGACGAAGCTGACCGCCTGGACGCGCGGGTCGGTCAGCAGCGTATCGACCGCCTCCTTGTCGCCATGGACGACGTTCAGCACCCCCGGCGGCAGCCCCGCCTCCTGGGCCAGCTGCGCGACGAGCAGGGAAGCGCTCGGGTCGCGCTCCGACGGCTTCAGGATGAAGCTGTTGCCGCAGGCCACGGCGACCGGGAACATCCACAGCGGCACCATGGCCGGGAAATTGAAGGGCGTGATGCCCGCCACGGCGCCCAGCGGCTGGAACTCCGACCAGCTGTCGATGCCCGGTCCGACGTTCTTGGAATGCTCACCCTTCAGCAGGTCGGCGATGCCGCAGGCGTATTCGACGTTCTCGATGCCGCGGGTCAGCTCGCCGCGGGCGTCCTCCAGCGTCTTACCGTGCTCCCGCGTGATCGCCGCGCAGATGCGGTCGGCGTGGTCCTCCAGCAATTGGCGGAAGCGGAACATCACCCGCGCCCGCTTGGCCGGCGGCGTCGCCCGCCACGCCGGGAAGGCGGCCTCTGCGGCAGCGATGGCCGATTCAACGGTGGTGCGGCTGGCCAGCGGGACGCGGCCGACGGTCTCGCCCGTCGCCGGATTCATGATGTCGGCGCTGCGGGTGTCGGTGGGGGCGTCGGCCGTGCCGCCGATGAGGTGCGGAACGAGGGTCATGGCGGTTTCCATTGTCCTCCGTCGATGGCTCAAGCGGTCGCCTGGATGGCGTCGGAAACGGCGTTCATCAGCCGGTCGAGGTCGTCGCGCTCGCTGATGAAATGCGGACCGAATTGCAGCGTGTCGCCGCCGAAGCGGACGTAGAAGCCCGCCTTCCAGCACTTCATGGCGATCTCGTAGGGCCGGCGGGCCGGCTCGCCCGGCAGGGCCGCGATCTGCACCGCGCCGCACAGCCCGTAGTTGCGGATGTCGGTGACGTGCTTTAGCCCCTTCAGCCCGTGCAGCACCGTCTCGAAATGCGGGGCGAGCGCCGCCGCCTTTTCGGCCAGCTTGTCCTGCTCGAACAGTTCCAGCGCGGCGAGGCCGGCGGCGCAGGCGACGGGGTGGGCGGAGTAGGTGTAGCCGTGCGGGAATTCGACCATGTAGTCGGCGCCGCCGTTGTCCATGAAGGTCTGATAGATATCATGACTGGCGACGACGGCGCCCATCGGCACCGCGCCGTTGGTCAGGCCCTTGGCAACGTTCATGATGTCGGGCACCACGCCGAAGGCGTCGGCGCCGAAGGCAGCGCCCATGCGGCCGAAGCCGGTGATGACCTCGTCGAAGATCAGCAGGATGTCGTGCTTGTCGCACAGCGCGCGCAGCCGTTGCAGATAGCCCTTGGGCGGCGGCAGCACGCCGGCGGAACCGGCCAGCGGCTCCACGATCACCGCGGCGATGTTGGAGGCGTCGTGCAGGGCGACGAGTTCCTCCAGCGCGTCGGCCAGTTCGGCGCCCTGCTCCGGCAGGCCCTTGGTGAAGGCGTTCTGCGGCAGCAGCGTGTGCGGCAGATGGTCGGCCTCGACGCCCGAGCCGAACAGTTTGCGATTGCCGCCGATGCCGCCCAGGCTGATTCCGCCGAAATTGACGCCGTGATAGCCCTTGGACCGGCCGATCAGCTTGGTCTTGGCCGGTTGGCCCTTCAGCCGCCAATAGGCGCGCGCCATCTTCAGCGACGTATCGGTCGCCTCCGACCCTGAATTGACGAAGAACACATGGTCCAGCCCGGCCGGCGTCATCGAGGCCAGCTTGTGCGCCAGCTTGAAGGCGGCGGGGTGGCCGAACTGGAAGGCCGGGCTGTAGTCCAGCTCGGCGATCTGGCGGGCCACCGCCTCGCTGATTTCGCGGCGGCTGTGCCCGGCGCCGCAACACCACAGGCCGGACAGGCTGTCGTAGATCTTCCGACCCTCGACGTCCCAGTACCACGCGCCTTCGGCGCGGGCGATCAGGCGCGGGTTCGCCTTGAATTCGCGGTTCGCCGTGAAGGGCATCCAATGGGCGTCCAGCTCCTCGCGCGTCAGCCCGGCGGTCGGGGCGGTTCCGGCTTTCTGGCTCTCGTCCAACGGCGGCATCGGGCGGCGCTCCTGCTGGTTCGGGTGGTCATCGGAAATCGCTTCGGAAAACAGTGTGCGCGGAGGCTCGGTTACGGTTAAATCCAAACCATTCAAACCTTACGCAAGCGTCCGCTTACCTATTCATGACCAAGCCCGCCCGCCCCATGAGCGGCCTCAACGACGCCGACCTGCGCCTGCTGCGCGTCTTCAAGACGGTGGTGGAGTGCGGCGGCTTTTCCGCGGCGGAGGTGGAGCTGAACATCAGCCGCGCCGCCATCAGCCTGCACATGGCCGACCTGGAACGGCGGCTGGGTCTGCGGCTGTGCCGGCGCGGGCGGGCGGGCTTCCTGCTCACCGACGAGGGGCGCATGGCCTACGAGGCGGCGCTGCGCCTGTTCGCCGGCCTGGAGAGCTTCCGCAGCGAGATCAACGCCGCGCACGGGCGGCTGCGCGGCGAATTGAACATCGGCATCACCGACAACCTCGTGACGATGCCGAAGATGCGGGTGACCGACGCGCTCCGCGGCCTCAAGCAGCAGGGGCCGGAGGTGCGGGTGAACATCCGCATGATCCCGCCCAACGAGATTGAGCGCGGCGTGCTGGACGGGCGCCTTCATGTGGGCGTGGTGCCGGTGCGGCGCGCCCTGCCCGGCCTGGACCGTCTGCCGCTGTACCAGGAGGAGTCACACCTTTACTGCGGGCGCGGCCATCCGCTGTTCGATGCGGAAACGGTGCCCGACGCCGCGGTGGAGGCCGCCGATGCCGTCGCCCCGACCGAGGCGCAGCAGGTGCCGGAGGCGACGGGGGTGCAGCGGGCGCTGACCGCGACCGCCACCGCGACCGACCGCGAGGGCGTGGCCTTCCTCATCCTGACCGGTTGCTACGTCGGTTTCCTGCCCACCCATTACGCGCGGCAGTGGGTCGAACGCGGGGCGATGCGCGCCCTTCTGCCGGAGCGCTTCTACTACGCCCAGGAGTTCCAGGCAGTCACCAAAGCGGGCACGCAGGCCAATCTGGTGCTGGAGCGGTTTCTCGACCTGCTGCGACGGACGGGGCTGGAAGGGCCGGGAATGAAGAGGGTGGGCGGCCCCCAAAAATCAGGGTAATTTCCATTGACGCCGGCCCCGTCACGCCCCACCGTAATTGTGGGGAATACGAACAAAGAACCGGTGGGGGGAGCGCGGCCATGGTGATGCTGACCGAACAGTTCGTCATCGACTATCTGCTGTTCGCCGCCGTCCTCCTCACCGTCACCTGTTCCCTGCTCGGCAGTTTCTTTCTCAGCGCGCTCACCCGCCAGACGGGCGCCCTTCCACGTCTGCTGCTGTGGGGCGTTCCGGCGACCCTGCTCAGCACCGCCCTGTGGTCGCTGGCCATGCCCGCAGACCAAGCACTCGTCGTCGGCGTGGCCACCGCCGGAGCCACGCTCATCGGTCAGCATCTCCTGCCCTTCGGCCCGGTCGGCCAAGCCGGCTCCTGGTCATGGGAGGCGTTGCTGTTCCGCGGCCTGTCCTGGACCGGGCGCACCGCCCTGATGCTCGCTCCCGCCGTGTGGCTCGGCGGCATGCCGTCCTGGATCCTGTGGTTCGCCCTGGCCGGCCCGATGAACGCGGCCATCTTCGCCCTGTGTCAGTTGCGCGGCACCAACCCGGCGCTGCGCCGGTCGGTGGAGCAGGGGGACGTCCTGTGGGGAGGAGCCCAGGGAGCGGTTCTGGGCGGCCTGCCGGCGTTCCTGATGCTTTTGTGACCGGTCCCAGAAACCGGGGATGATTCCACCGTACTCATACGAAAATGCACCAGGTGGGTCTTGCGTGGATGGGACAACCGGGCCATCTGTGCGGGACTGGCTCCGGGCCCCTCTGGCGGTCCACTTGGTACGGACCGCGATGTCGGAGCCCTTCACTTGAGCGGACGGCGCAGCCGTCCCCTTCTGGAGGGTCCGTATGACCGCTACCTCTTTTTCTTCTTTCCGTTACGGTTCCGCCTACGATGAGACGGCGCATTTCGCCGCGCGCCAGCGGCTGGAATGGCTGGCACGGACGATGGACAGCGCCATCCGCGTGCCGGGGACCAACATCACCTTCGGCGCCGACGCGGTGCTGGGCTTGGTGCCCGGCTTCGGCAACCTCGCCACCACGGCGGTGTCCGGCTATCTCATCCGCGAGGCCTGGAGGCTCGGCGTGCCGCGCGGCAAGCTGCTGCGCATGGTCGGCAATGTGGCGATGGACAGCCTGATCAGCGCCGTCCCGGTCGCCGGCAACATCGCCGACGTGTTCTGGAAGGCCAACCGCAAGAACATGGCGATCCTGGCCGAGCATTTGGACGGTCATCCGCCGCACGGCGATCGGACGCACCGCCGCCGCTCGGCGCCCTACACCATCGACGGCGAGTGGCGCCGGACGCGGTGACCCCGGACGCGGAGAAGGGGCGCGTTACTCCCCGCCGAACCTGATGCGGTGGTTCTCCAGCATCAGCTCGTCCAGCCGGCGGCCGGCGGTAAAGCCCGCCTGCCCCGGCGGGACCGGCGTGCCGGCGGGAAGCCGCGGGCAAGGCTCGGCGGCGCCGATCACCTGAACCACCGGGTAGCGGGCGGTGTAGATGGGCAGGTCCATGTCCTCGCCCTCGTCCGACAGCCCCTTGCCCCGGACCTTGGCGCTCGCCTCTTCGATCTCCATGCCGACGACCATGGTCGCCTTGATCTCCTGCACCGTACTGGTTCGCAACTCGGCGCTGCGCCCCGGATAGAAGCGGTCGACCATGGCGTCGAGCGCGCGGGCCTTGGCCTCCGGCTCCTCGACGATGCGCGCGGTGCCGAAGCACATGGCGGACCGGTAATCCGCCGAATGGTTGAACCCGCTGCGGGCGAGCACGAGGCTGTCGAGATGCGTGACGGTCAGGCAGACCGGCAGGCCGTCGCGCTGCGCCCGCAGCATCCGGCTGGCCGAGGAGCCGTGCCAGTAGAGATGCCCCCCCTCTCGCCAGAAGGCCGTGGGCGTGCAGTAGGGCTGCCCGTCGATCACGTAGGCGATGTGCGCGATCATCGCTCCGTCGAGGATGGCGTGGACCGATTCGCGGTCGTAGCGGCCCCGCTCGTGCAGGCGCTTTACCCGGTTGCGGTCGGTGACGGGATAGCTTTCGGACGGAACGGCCTCGGACATCGCGGAACTCACTTCGCGGCGGTGGACAACGGCGCCATTAGAGCCTAGCCATTGGTTCTGCGTGAGAGCCAATTCCGACCTTGTCGACTGGACCAATCCGATGCCCGCCGATCTCTCCGACCTGATGCTCCTCCCTATCGACCGGACGGGCGGGGAGCCGCTGCTGCGGCAGGTCTACGGTGCGCTGCGCCGGGCCATCCTATCCGGCGCCCTGCCGCCCGGCGGGAAGCTGCCGCCGACACGCGCCCTGGCCGAACGGCTCGGCGTCGCCCGCAACACGGTGGTCGCCGCCTATGAACAGCTTCTGGCCGAAGGTTTCATCGAGGGGCGGGTCGGGGCGGGCAGCTTCGTGTCCCGCGATCTGCCGGACGGGCTGGAGATTCCGCCACCGGAGCCGCCCCGCCGCGTCTCCTCCCCGCCGCCATCGGTCACCCCCTTCGGCACCCTCCCGTTCAGCACGGGGCGTTGCGCGCTGGACGAGCGCAGTTTGCGAATCTGGCGCAGCCTGACCCTGCGGCACCTGCAACGGCCCGACCCGGAGATGCTCGGCTATGGCGAGCCCGGCGGACCGGCGGCGCTGCGGGAGGCCATCGCCCACTACCTCCAAAGCGCGCGGGCGGTGCGCTGCGAGCCGGAGCAGGTGGTGATAACCGCCGGCGCCCAGCAGGCCATCGACCTCGTGCTGCGGGTGCTGCTTCGGCCCGGCGATCCGGTGTGGCTGGAAGACCCCTGCTACCCCGCGGTGCGCGCCGCCCTGGAGGCCGCGCGGGCGCGCGTCGTGCCGGTGCCCGTCGATGGGCAGGGCTTGGAGGTGGCGGCGGGCGTCGCCGCGGCGCCGGACGCCCGGCTGGCCTATGTCACCCCGTCCTCCCACTACCCGCTGGGGGTCGTGCTGTCGATGGCGCGGCGGATGGAACTTCTGGCCTGGGCGCGCACGGCCGGCGCCTGGGTGCTGGAGGACGACTACGACAGCGAGTTCCGTTACGCGGGCCGTCCGCTCGCCTCGCTCCAGGGGATCGACGGCGGCGGGCGGGTCATCTATGTCGGCACCTTCAGCAAGGTCCTGTTCCCCGGCCTGCGGCTCGGCTACGCCGTGCTGCCGCCCGAACTGCTTGACCCCGTGCTCGCCATGCGCCGCCTGACCGACTGGCACCCGGCAACGCTCTACACGGGTGTGGTGACGGATTTCCTGGAGGAGGGGCATTTCGGCCCGCATCTGCGCCGCATGCGCCAGCGCTACATGGCGGCGCGCGACGCGCTGGCCGAGGCCATCGGCGCGCACCTCTCCCCCTGGATGGAGGCGGAGGTCCCGGAGCAGGGCATGAAGCTGATCGCCCGCCTGCGCCCCGGCTTGTCGGACCGCGACGTCGAGGCGGTGGCGGCCCGGCGTGGCATTGCCGTGCGCCCGGTCAGCCCGATGCACATCGCCGCCCTGCCGTTGCAGGCGCTGATGTTGGGCTTCACCGGCCATGAGCCGGGCGCCCTGCGCCACGCCGCCCGCGAACTGGCCGCCGCGCTGACGGCAGCGCGATTAGACATCTAATCGCCTTTATCGGGCGCAGAAGTATTAATCCCGAAAAGCCTATCCCCACCATTGCGCTGGCCGGCGCCATCCCCCTTGGCTTTCCTCAGCCGCGAGGCATTTCCAGCCCTATGGGGTAGTCCGGATACCCCGTTTTCGGGCCGCTCCCCTCCCGTCGTTCGGCGCGCCCTACCCCCGATACCCTGTGCAAGGCAGGCTCCAACCTTGCGACGATCAAGCTGCACGCCTGTTGAGGGCTGGCGCCGGTCCTTCGCCGTCTCCAGGCGTTTTTTTCCGGCGTCCAGTCCATTCGAATACGGAGATATTTCTTACAATGTGCGGCATCAGCGGGGAAATCCGCTTCGATTCTCGCCCGGCCTCCGCTTCCGCGGTCGGCTCGATGACCGAAGCCCTGGCGTTGCGCGGCCCCGACGGGCAAGGCGTCTTCGCCCATGGCCGGATGGCCTTCGGCCACCGGCGGCTGAGCATCATCGACCTGTCCGAAGCGGCGCAGCAGCCGATGACCGACCCCGAGTTGGGCCTCGGCATCGTCTTCAACGGCTGCATCTACAATTATCCGGAGCTGCGGGCGGAGCTGGAGGCCAAGGGCTACCGCTTCTTCTCGCACGGCGACACCGAAGTCCTGCTGAAAGCCTATCACGCCTGGGGCCGCCGCTTCGTCGAGCGGCTCTACGGCATGTTCGCCTTCGCCATTTGGGAGCGTGACAGCGGGCGTGTCACGCTGGGCCGCGACCGGCTGGGCATCAAGCCGCTCTACCTGTCCGAGACGGCGGGGCGGCTGCGTTTCGCCTCGACCCTGCCCGCCCTGCTGGCCGGCGGCGACATCGACACCGCGATCGATCCGGTGGGGCTCTACCAATACATGAGTTTCCACGCCGTCGTCCCGGCGCCGGGGACCATCCTGAAGGGTGTGCGCAAGCTGCCGCCGGCCACGCTGCTGACGCTGGAGCCGGACGGGCGCCGCACCGAGGAAACCTATTGGGAGCCGGTTTTCGGCCCGCAGCCCGGCGACGAGCGCATGTCGGAGGGCGACTGGCAGGACGCCGTGCTCTCCACGCTGCGCAAGGCGGTGGAGCGGCGTCTGGTCGCCGACGTGCCGGTCGGCGTGCTGCTGTCGGGCGGGCTGGACAGCTCGGTCATTGTCGCCCTGCTGGCGGAAGCCGGACAGACCGGCCTGCAGACCTTCTCCATCGGCTTCGAGACCGTGGGGCAGGAGAAGGGCGACGAGTTCCAGTATTCCGACCTGATCGCCCAGCGCTTCCAGACCGACCACCACAAGCTGTTCATCGACAGCAGCCGCGCCCTGCCCGCCCTTCAGGACTGCGTGCGGGCGATGTCGGAGCCGATGGTCAGCCACGACGCCATCGGCTTCTTCCTGCTGTCGCAGGAGGTGTCCAAGCATGTGAAGGTGGTGCAGAGCGGCCAGGGTGCCGACGAGATCTTTGCGGGCTACCACTGGTACCCGCCGATGATGGAGGCGACCGATCCGCTGTCCACCTACGCCAAGGTCTTCTTCGACCGCAACCGCGCGGAGATGGCCGAGGCGCTGAACCCGCAATACCTCGCCGACGAGGACGCGGCGAGCGCCTTCGTCGCCGCCCATTTCGCCCGGCCCGGCGCCGAACGCCCGGTGGACAAGGCGCTTCGCCTCGACACCACGGTCATGCTGGTCGACGACCCTGTGAAGCGGGTCGACAACATGACCATGGCCTGGGGGCTGGAGGGACGCGTGCCCTTCCTCGACCACGATCTGGTTGAACTGGCCGCCCGCGTCCCGCCGGAGCTGAAGCTGCGCGACGGCGGCAAATACGTGTTGAAGGAGGCGGCGCGCATGGTCGTCCCCTCCGAGGTCATCGACCGGCCCAAGGGCTATTTCCCCGTTCCGGCGCTGAAGTATCTGCGCGGTCCCTATCTGGAACTGGTGCGCGACGTGCTGAACCAGCCCGCCGCGCGGGAGCGCGCTCTGTTCCAGCCGGCCTATCTGGACCGGCTGTTCAGCGATCCGGAAACCCATATCACGCCGCTTCGCGGTTCGAAGCTCTGGCAGGCCGCCCTGCTGGAGTTCTGGCTGCAAACCCACGGGATCTGAACACCGCATGATGACGATGCAGAATCGCACCCAGACGCCTTTCCGGATCGAACGCGCCCTGGTCTCCGCCCTGATGGACGAGGACTCGCCGCGTCCGAACCGCCGGACGGGGGCGGGGCTTGGGCCGACGCCGCGCGCGGTGGTGAATTGCGGCTGGGGCCGCCTGCTGTTCGCCAACACCTTTCCCGACGTGGGTGAACTGATCGCGGCAATGCGCCAGGAGGGTCCGGGACGGCGCGACATCGCGCTGTATCTGGAGGACCCCCATGTGGCGCTGGCCCAGGCGCCGACCGAGCTGTTCCTTGACCCCTCCCACACCTACCGCCTGCGGTTGGCCGGCTTCCGGCCGGGCGGCGAGACGCGCGGCTTTTCCATCGAAACGCTGCGCGGCCGCCAGGACGTCGATGCCGTAAACCGCATCTACGGCGCCCGCGGCATGGTGACCATGGACCCGGAATTCTGCTGGTCGGAGCGTGACAGCCGCGTGCTGACCCATCTGATCGCAACCGATCCGGTCAGTGGGGCGGTCATCGGCTCGGTCACCGGGGTGGATCATGTCCGCGCCTTCAAGGACCCGCAGAACGGCTCCTCCCTGTGGTGTCTGGCGGTCGATCCGCAGGCGGCCTATCCCGGCATCGGCGAGGCGCTGGTCCGCGCGCTGGCCGAACATTTCAAGGAGCGCGGGCGCAGCTTCATGGACCTGTCGGTCCTGCACGACAACGCGAACGCCATCGCGCTCTACGAGAAGCTGGGGTTCCGGCGGGTGCCGGTCTTCGCGCTGAAGACCAAGAACCCGATCAACGAGAAGCTGTTCGCCGGCCCGGCGGTGGAGGCCAGCCTCAACCCCTACGCCATGATCATCATCAACGAGGCCCGGCGCCGCGGCATCGGGGTGGAGGTGGTGGACGCGGAGTCCAACCTGTTCCGCCTCAGCTTCGGCGGGCGCAGCATCCTGTGCCGCGAGAGCCTCAGCGAGCTGACCTCGGCGGTGGCACTGTTCCGCTGCGACGACAAGGCGGTGACCCGGCGCACGCTGCTGCGCGCGGGCCTGTCGGTGCCGGACCAGATGACGGCGGCCGGCATGGACGACAACGCCGCCTTCCTGGAGCGCCACGGCAGCGTCGTGGTGAAGCCCGCCCGCGGCGAGCAGGGCCAGGGCATCACCGTGGACGTGCGCGACGCGGAGACGCTGGCCTGGGCGATCGGCAAGGCCAAGAAGATCTGCAACACGGTCCTGCTGGAGCAGTTCGTGCAGGGCCAGGACGTGCGCATCCTGGTCATCGACTACCGCGTCGTCGCCGCCGCGGTGCGCCGCCCGGCGGAGATCGTCGGCACCGGCGACCGGACGATCTCTCAGCTGATCGAGGCGCAGAGCCGCCGCCGCGCCGCCGCCACCGGCGGAGAAAGCCGCATTCCGATGGACGAGGAGACGGAACGTTGCGTGCGGGACGCCGGTTTCTCCATGGACTCGGTCCTTCCGGAGGGGCAGACGCTGGCCGTTCGCAAAACGGCCAACCTGCACACGGGCGGCACGCTGCACGACATCACCGACCGCCTGCACCACCGCGTGGTCGAGGCGGCGGTGGAGGCGGCGCGCGCACTCGACATTCCGGTGGTCGGCCTGGATCTTCTGATTCCCGACCTTCTGGGGTCCGACTACGCGATCATCGAGGCGAACGAGCGGCCCGGTCTTGCCAACCACGAACCGCAGCCGACCGCCGAACGCTTCCTCGATCTTCTCTTCCCCTACTCCGCGGTCGATCCGCGGGCGTGACCGTTCAGGAGGTGGTATGGAGCAGGCAGCCTTGACACGGACCGGAATCGTCCGGCCGGTCATCGACATGGACTATCTGACGGGCCTTCTCCGCCGCCTGCTGGAGATCCCGAGCCCGACCGGATACACCGACCAGATCGTGCATTTCTGCGGCGACGAGCTGCACCGTCTGGGCATCCCCTTCGAGCTGACCCGGCGCGGCGCGATCCGCGCCGATCTGGCGGGGCGCCAATACAGCCCCGACCGCGCCGTGGTCGCCCATCTCGACACGCTGGGCGCCCAGGTGAAGATGCTGAAGCCGAACGGCCGGCTGGAGGTCGTACCCATCGGCACATGGTCGGCGCGCTTCGCCGAGGGAGCGCGCTGCACCGTCTTCACCGACAAGGGCAGCTACCGCGGCACCATCCTGCCGCTGAAGGCGTCCGGCCACACCTTCAACGAGGAGATCGACACCCAGCCGGTGGCCTGGACCAATCTGGAGATTCGGGTGGACGCCCGCTGCGAGACTCTGGCGGAATTGCAGTTCCACGGCTTCAACGTCGGTGACTTCGTGGCCATCGACCCGCAGGCGGAGTTCGACGCCAGCGGCTTCATCAACTCCCGCCATCTCGACGACAAGGCCGGGGTGGCGGTGATCTTCGCCGCCGCCAAGGCGGTGCTGGACGCCAAGCTGCCCCTGCCGGTCGATTGCCACCTGCTGCTGACCATCTCCGAGGAGGTCGGGTCCGGCGCCTCGTCGGTGCTGCACAAGGACGTGGCGGAAATGGTGACCATCGACAACGGCACCACCGCCATGGGCCAGAACAGCCGCGAGTTCGGCGTGACCGTCGCCATGGCCGACAGCACCGGTCCCTTCGACTATCACCTGACGCACAAGCTGCTGTCGCTGTGCCAGCAGCACGACATCGAGCACCAGCGCGACGTCTTCCGCTATTACCGCTGCGACAGCGCCGCCGCCATCGAGGCCGGAAACGACATCCGCACGGCTCTGGTCTGCTTCGGCATCGACAGCTCCCACGGCTACGAGCGCATCCACGCGGACTCGCTGCGCTCGCTGGCCGAGCTGATCGCGCTCTACATGCAGAGCGACGTGGCGATCCCGCGCGACCGCGTCGGCATGGGACCGATGGGCGCCTTCCCCTGGCAGCCCACCGCCCCGGCGAAGGTGGAGGAGTGACCCCATTCCTTCTCCCCTCCGCTCACGCGCAAATGAAGTTTGCGCTGACGCGACAGGCGGACCTTCGGTCCGCCGAAAGCGGGGAGAAGGTCAGGATGAGGGGGCGCCGAAGGCGATCCGCGTCGCTGATCGATAGTTTTCCTCCGCCCTGTCGGGCGTAAATCCCCCTCACCCAAACCCTCTCCCCAGGGGGGAGAGGGCTTCACACCGCAAATCCCCTCAATCCCCCGCCACCAGTTCCGGCCGGGGCGGACCCAGCGGGTCGAGCGGGGTGACGGTCGGCGTCGTCTGGGGCAGCGGGCGGAAGCTCGCCTGGGCCTCGGCGGGCGGCGGCGGGCGCATCCGCGTGCGCCACAGGCCGTAAAGCGTCGCCGAGCCCGCCCCCGCGGCGATGAAGCCGAACAGCGCTTCCGGCCCGGCGAAGCCCATGGCGGCCGAGGCCAGCGGCGGCCCGATGATCGCCCCCACCGAGTTGGCGAGGATTAGGCCGCCGCTGACCGACACCACATTGTCCGGCCCGGCATGGTCGTTGGTGTGGGCGGCGCAGACCGGGTAGAGCGTGAAGGCCAGCCCGCCGAACAGCGGCGCCACCAGCAGCAGCGTTTCCTGCCGCCCGCTGCCGTCCGCCAGGATCATGCCGACGCTGACCAGCGCCAGCGCCGCCGACAGGCCGATGATGACGGCGCGCCGGTCGAAGCGGTCTGACAGCCGCCCCAGAGGCCATTGCAGCGCCACCCCGCCCAGGATCAGGGTGCTCATGAACAGCGCCGTCCCCGACACCCCAAAACCGGAGGCCGCTCCGAACACCGGGGCGAGGCCGTAGATGGAGCCGGTCACCGTCCCGCTGATGAAGACGCCGACGACGCCCAGCGGCGACGCCTCGTACAGCCGCCGCAGGCCGTAGGATTCGACGTTGGGCAGGGTCGGCGGCGTGGTCCGGGTCAGCGCCACCGGCACCAGGGCGAGCGTCAGCAGGATGGCGATCAGCATGAAGATGCGCACGCCCGCCTCATCGTCCAACTGCAGCAACTGCTGGCCCACCGCCGAGGCGGCGTAGAGCGTGACCATGTAGAGCGACAGGATCTGCCCGCGCGTCTCGTTGTTGGCGGTGCCGTTCAGCCAGCTTTCGATGCAGATGTAGAGGCCGGCCATGCAGAAGCCCTCGGCCAGACGCAGCACGGTCCACAGCGGCACCGCGGCAAACAGCGCGTGCGACAGCGCCGCCGCGGACAGGACGGAGGCGAAGGCGGCGAAGGCGCGGATGTGGCCGACCCGTGTGATGACCCGGTGGGCGAACAGGGAGCCGCCGGTCAACCCGGTGTAGAAGGCCGCGGTGATCAGGCCCACCGCGACCGCACCGGATTCCGTGCCGGCCAGCCGCAGGCCGATGAGCGTGCTGAGCGCGCCGTTGCCCAGCATCAGAAAAGCGACCCCGAGCAGGAGCGAAAGTACCGACCGTGCAACCTGCGGCATGTGTCCGACCACCCGTTTCATCCACGAAAGACCGGCGCCGCAGCCCGGAGGCCACGGCGCCGGCCCTTGGATGGCACCTGCCGGATGGCGAATCAACCCTTGTAATTCGTGGATTCGGTGGCGTCCCAGCCATTCCACAGCAATGCAGAAGAGGTACCGCTGGGGGAGCAGCGATACCTCTTCCGGTTGAGCGCTTGGTCGTCTCCGGGCGGCTTGCCCGGTGTCCGGCTATTCCGCCGGGGTGGCGATCAGCGTCTCGGGCAGGGTGTCCTTGCGGATGCGCAGGAGTTCCTTCCACTTCTTGAGGGCGGCGATCAGGATCACGAAGCCCAGCGACAGCATGATGATCGAGATGCCAGCGTTGAAGACGTTGTAGCCCTTGGCCAGCGGGTTCAGATAGACGTTGGTGATCATCCAGTAGCCGGCGTAGTTCACCGTCACGAACAGGTAGGCCAGCGGGACGAGGCAGGTCAGCATGTAGACCCGCTTCTGGCCGAGGCGCAGGATGATCGTGGCGCCGATGATCAGGCCGACCGAGGCCATGAGCTGGTTCGACACCCCGAACAGCGCCCACACCGAGTTGATGTCACCCGACGTCAGCAGGTAGCCCCAGGCCACGCAGGCCAGCACGCTCGCGGCGATCGAACCGGGGACCCAGTCGAGACGCTTCAGCGGGGCATAGAGGTCGCCACCCAGGTCCTGGATCAGGTAGCGGGCCACGCGGGTGCCGCTGTCCACCGCGGTCAGGATGAACACCGCCTCGAACATCACGACGAACTGGAAGAAGTAGGAGGCCAGCGTGCCGAACCACGGGATGCGGGTGAAGATTTCCGTCATGCCGACGGCCAGGGTCACCGCGCCGCCTGTGCGGCCGTAGAGGTCGAGGCCGATTTCCTGGCTGAGCCGCGGCAGATCGACGACCTGCATGTTCAGGGCCTGGAAGGCGGCGGGCGAGGAGTTGATGGCGAAATAGTCGGCCGGATGCAGGGAGGTGGCGGCGATCAGCGCCATGACGCCGACCACGCATTCGGCCAGCATGCCGCCGAAGGCCACGGTGCGGATGTCGCTCCATTTGTCGATCAGCTTCGGCGTGGTGCCCGAGCCGATGAAGGCGTGGAAGCCGGAGATGGCGCCGCAGGCGATGGTGATCGAGATGAACGGCCACACCGGGCCGGCCAGCACCGGGCCGCCGCCATGGATGAAGTCGGTGAGCGCGGGGAAGCGGATTTCCGGGTTGATGAAGACGACGCCGACGACGAGCGCGCCGAACACGCCGATCTTCATGAAGCTCGACAGGTAGCCGCGCGGGGTCAGCAGCATCCACACCGGCAGGGCCGTGGCGAAGAAGGCGTAGATCGGCAGGATCAGCGCGACCGTCTCGGCGTGCAGCGTCAGCCAGCTGCCCAGCACCGTGCCCTGGATGTAGGGGCCGGCGAAGACGGAGGCGGCGATGGCGGCGATGCCGACCTGCGTGGCGCCCTTGGACGAGCCGGTGATCTTCTCGTAGAGGCCGAGCGCGACGGCAATCGGGATCGTCATGAAGACCGCGAAGGCGCCCCAGGCGTTGCGTTCCAGCGCATGGACGACGACCATCGACAGGCCGGCCATGGTGATGGTGATGATGAACAGCATCGCCAGACCGGTGCACCAGCCGGCGACCGGGCCGAGTTCGGCCTTCGCGACTTCCGACAGGGACTGGCCCTTGTGCTTCATCGAGGCGAACAGCACGACCGTGTCGTGCACAGCACCGCCGATGACGCAGCCGATCAGCAGCCACAGGAAGCTCGGCAGATAGCCGAACTGCGCGGCCAGCACGGGGCCGACCAGCGGGCCGGCGGCGGCGATCGCCGCGAAATGCTGGCCGGCGTTCACCCACTTCTTAGTGGGAACATAGTTTCGCCCGTCGGCCAGGATGTGGGACGGCGTCACCTCGGAATCATCGGCACGGAGCACCTTGCGCACAAAGAACACGCCGTAGAAGCGGTAGCAGAGGGCGAGGATGCAGAGTGTCGCGATCACAAATGTTAGGGCGTGATCCATGACAGCTCTCCTTGGAAGGAACTGCCGTCACGTTAGGCCGGGTTTCATCCTCCGTGTGGTGCTCTCCCCGGAGCGGCGCCAGGGCGTGGCGAGCGGTCGGAAAGCGACGGTGAGTGGCGGGGGGGTTTTATAAGCCCTCTCCCCTCCGGGGAGAGGGTGGCCCGCAGGGCCGGTGAGGGGGTTGCGCTTTTGCCGGACGCACCGCCACGCGCAACCCCCGCACCCTAACCCTCTCCCCAGAGGGGAGAGGGAATAGCCAGGACATTCATCCGATGCCAAGCCGCTCCTTCAGCGGGCCGAGGAAGCGGCGGCTGACCGGGATGCTTTGGCCGCCCAGCGTCTGGATTTCCGCCAGACCGTTGTCGATCAGGCGGATTTCCCGGATGCGGTCGGGGTTGACCAGATATTGCCTGTGGCAACGCACCAGCGGCGTGCGCTCCTGCAAGGTCAGCAGGGTCAGCTCGGTGAAGCGCTCCTCGCCGTCGGCGCCGACGACGAAGACGCCGCTCGCCTTGGAGGCCACGCATTCCACCTCGTCCAGCTTCAGCAGGGAGATGCGGTTGTGGCCGGTGCAGGGGATCAGCCGCAGCGGGGCGGCGTCCTTCAGCACGGCGAGGTCCTGCGGCGCGCGCTCACGGCGCAACCGTTGCAGCGTCTTGGCCAGCCGGGCCGGGTCCGCCGGCTTCAGCAGATAGTCGAAGGCGTGCTCCTCGAAGGCCTGGACGGCGTATTCGTCGTGGGCGGTCAGGAAGACGATGCGGGGCATCCGCTCCGGGTCGAGCATGCTCAGCATCTCCAGCCCGCTGACGCGCGGCATCTGGATGTCGAGGAAGACCACGTCGGGCGGCTGGCGGTTGATGGCGCCGATGGCTTCGATGGCGTTGGCGCATTCCCCGGCGACCTGGAGGTCGGGGAACTCCTCCAGAAGGCGCCGCAACTCCTCGCGGGCCAGCGGCTCGTCGTCCACGATCAGGACGGTCATCATGGCGCGGTCTCCGCAACGGCAGGGATATCCAGGGGAAGGCGCAAGGTGATGCGGGTGAAGACGTCGGCCTCGCAGGCGACATCCACCCCGTAGCCGTTGCCGAAGCGGTTGCGGACGCGGCGGTCCACGATGGACATGCCCAGCCCGTCACCGCCCGGTCGCTCCTCGTAAAGGCCGGCGTTGTCCTCCACCGCCAGCAGCAGGTCGCCGCCCTCCCGCCGCGCCGCGATGCGGACATGGCCAGGGCCGAGGAGTTGCGAGGTGCCGTGCTTGATGGCGTTCTCAACGAGTGGCTGGAGCAGGAAGGCCGGCAGCCGGGCGTGGCGCAGTTCGTCGGGCACGTCGATCTCCACCGACAGGCGCCCGGTGAAGCGCGCCAGTTCGATCTGGAGATAGGCGCTGACATGCTCCACCTCGTCGCCCACCGTGGCCTCCTGGCTGGGGCGCTTCAGGTTCTTGCGGAAGAAGACCGATAGGCTCTGCACGAGTTGGCGTGCCCGCTCCGGGTCGTTGCGGATGACCGCGGAGATGGTGTTCAGCGCGTTGAACAGGAAATGCGGGTTCACCTGCGCGTGCAGCAGCTTGATCTCCGACTGGGCGAGCAGCGCCTTCTGCTGTTCGTAGCGCCCGGCAAGGATCTGGCTGGACAGCAGCCGGGCGATGCCCTCCCCCAGCGTGCGGTTGATGGTGGAGAACAGCTTGGTCTTCGGCTCGTACAGCTTCACGGTACCGATCACCCGGTCGTCTTCCCCGACCAGCGGGATCACCAGCGAGGCGCCCAGCCGGCAGTTCGGGTGGATCGAGCATTTGTAGGAGACCAGATTGCCGTCGGCGTAGAGCACCTGGTTGTTGGCGATCGCCTGATAGGTCTGGGGCGAGGTGATCGGCGTGCCCGGCAGATGGTGGTCGTCGCCGACTCCGATGAAGGCCAGCAGCTTCTCGCGGTCGGTGATGGCGACGGCGCCGACGCCCGTCTCCTCGTAGATGATGCGGGCGACCCGCATGCTGTTCTCTTCGTTGAAACCCTGCCGCAGCACGCCGTCGGCCCGCGCGGCGATCTTCAGCGCCTTGGCGGAGAAGGCGCTCGACTGCTTGTCGATCAGGGCGCGGCGGTCCATCAGGATGCGCATGAACAGCCCCGCCCCCAGCGTGTTGGCGACGATCATCGGCAGAGCCACCACCTCGACCAGATGGACCGCCGCCGGGAAGGGCTTTGCCACCAGAAGGATGATCAGCATCTGGGCGATTTCCGCGACGAGTGTGACAGCGCCGACGCGCAGCGGGTCGAACAGCGGCTCGATCCGGCCCTGGCGCACGAAGTGGCGGTGCACCAGACCGCCGATCAGCCCCTCCGTCACCGTGGAGACGGCGCAGGCCACCGCCGACATGCCGCCCAGCGAATAGCGGTGCAGCCCGCCGGTGAAGCCAACCGCCAGCCCCACCGACGGCCCGCCCAGGATGCCGCTCAGCACGGCCCCGATGGCGCGGGTGTTGGCGATGGAATCGTCGATCTGCAACCCGAAATAGGTCCCCATGATGCAGAACATGGAGAAGATGACGTAGCAGGCCAGCTTGTGCGGCCAGCGCACGGTGAGGTGCATCACCGGCAGGAACAGCGGCGTCCGGCTCAGCATGTACGCGATGACCAGATACACGCACATCTGCTGGAGCAGCAGGAAGACGAGGCTGAGATGCTCGACGGTCAGGGGGGCGGACGGCGGGTGGCGGGCGGCGGGATGGCCGGCCCGCAGGCTACCCCCGCCCGCCATGCCGCGGTATGATTCCAATCAATGGATGCGGCCGGAGTCCCCGGACCGCTGCGATGGCTCTATGCGGCCAGCGCGGGCGCCTGCTGCACCGTTGCCGGCACGGTGCCGGTGTTGGCGGGCGGCAGGCGCAGGCGGCTCGCCAGCCCTTCCAGGGAGTCGTGCAGGCGCCGGCAGGGGGTGCCGTCCTCCCCCGGCTCGTAGATGCCGACGAAGGGCGCGCCCGGCTGGTTGGGGTCGAGGTGCAGTTCGACGATGTGGGTGCGCGACGTGCAGCCGCGGATCAGCGGATCGGCGGGAATCACCGTCCAGCCGCGCCGCAGGCAACGTTCGGCCAGCCCTTCTAGATAGAGCGAGGCGGACGGAACGCGCTTCAGCGCCTTCAACTCGGCGATGAGCTGGCGGACGTTGTCCACCTGCTCCAGGAACAGGCCGGCGGCGTGATGCGTGTCGCGGATCACGAGTTTCAGCATGGGTTGGAATCTCCTCTGCGCGCACGGCTCCGTCACCCGCGGGGACGCATCGGCGGCCTTCGCGGCGCCACGCCCGTTGGGCGGAAGCCTGCGCGTTGTGCGTTTGGGTGGGAAGCGTCGGACGGGACGCGGTTCCGTTATTCGGCCGCGCCCAGGTCCGTGCCGGTCAAATCCGGTTCGGGCCGTTCGGCCACCGTCACAGGCGGTTCGGACGCCGGTTTGCGGTCGGGGTAAAGCGCGGCCACCATCCGCTCCAGCCGGTGCCGCAGCGAGCGGTTCGGCTGGTCGGAGGGCCGGGCTTCGACGCGCACGTTCACCACGCCGTCCTCGATCATGCCCAGTTCGCCGGCGGCCTTCCGGGACAGATCGATCACCCGCCCTTTCACGTAGGGGCCGCGGTCGTTGATCACGACCTCGACGCTGCGCCCGTTGTCGGCGTTGGTCACCGTCACCCGGCTGCCCAGGGGAAGCCGGCGGGACGCGGCGGTCAGCCGGTTCTGGCTGAATCGCTCCCCCGACGCCGTGGTCCGGCCGTGGAAGAAATCGGCGTAGTAGGACGCCTTCCCCTTGTGAACATAAACCGGTTCGATATCCGAAACGACCGGCGCCGAGTTTTCCTCAAACTCGACATCCTGCAGAATTGTGTCCTGCGGCACTGGCGGGACGGAGGCAATCTGTGCACCAGTCGAGCATGCTCCAACAGAAACAGCAAAGATGGCGAGCGCAACACAGCCATACCGCAATCTTTTTCTCCCCCGTTGTTGTTATGCGGCAACGGTTGCGGAATCTCTCCATCCTGTCAATCCGCGAATCCACACCTATGCTGTGACAGGATTGCGCCTTAATATTCTTTAAAGAATTTACTTTGACCTTATCATGGCGGGTGCGAGCCGGTTCGTGTGTTTCATTTGTAGCGATTGAATTTTTGCCCATCCTGGAAATCCCGCCAGTCATCCTCAGCGTATAACCCGGCGTGACCGCAGGCCCGCGAGTGCGAGGAAGGAATTTCCCGGAATCCCCACAAGATACTGAAAATTCGCTGGAAATTTTCCATCGCCCAATGCTGATGATGCCGTCTGTTCCATTGAACACGGACAAACGCCTTGTCATAAGTACTGGCTGATTGAAAGACGAACTCCGATCGTTTTCGCCAAACATCATCGAAATTCCGAACGAATTTAGCGAAACACCGGTCCACTCAAACGGAGTGCGCGGACATGAGTGAGTTTCGGATTCCCGCCCCTGGCGAAATTGGGGACGGGCTCGGCGACGATCGATCACCCCTCGATGACGTCTCGGGCTTCGATGACGTTTCAGGCCCGGCGATGGAAACGGCCGGCCGGACGACGGGCGGCGCCGGCGATCCGCTGTTCGTACGGGCGTTCGACAGCGGGCGCCGCTGGGGCGTCCCGCCGGACGGTGCCGCGACGGCGCCCTACAGCCTGACCTACGGCTGGGTCGTGGATGCCGGCATCCGCTACGTGCCCGGCTTCCGTCCGCTCAACGACAGCCAGAAGGCCATGGCGTTGCAGGCGATGGGGGAGTGGAGCGCCGTCGCCAACCTCGCCTTCGTGGAAACGGCGGCGCCGATGACCGCCAACCTCCAGTTCCATATGAGCCAATTGGACGCCTTCGGCGCCTCCGGCATGGCCTACTACCCCAACCCGGCGGGCTCCTACATCTACCTCGACCCCGAATCGGCTGGTTACCGGACCTATGTGCACGAGATCGGCCACGCGCTGGGCCTGAAGCATCCCGGCGACTACAACGGCACGGGCAGCGGCACCCCGCCCTTCCTGCCTCCGTCCGAGGACAACCGGACCAACACGATTATGTCCTATTACGGCGTCTGGCCCGGCGGGCTGGGCGTCTATGATGTCGCCGCGATCCAGCGCCTCTACGGCCCCAACCCCGCCGTGCGCTCGGGCGACGACCTGTATCTCCTGACACCGGGGGCGCCGGGACGCTACCTCTGGGACGGCGGGGGCAACGACACCCTGTCCGCTGCGGGGGCGGACGTTCCTGTCACTGTCGACCTGACGGGCGGCTGGGGATGGTTCTCGGCGCAGGCCCCTTCGATTCTCGCCCAGAACCAGTTTTTCGTCGGCTACGGAACCCGCATCGAGACCGTCATCGGAGGATCGGCCGGCGACCGCTTGACCGGCTCGCCCTTTGCCGACACGCTGATGGGTGCCGCGGGGGACGACACGCTGGCCGGTGGAGGCGGCGACGATCTTCTCGACGGCGGAACCGGCACCGACACGGCCTTCTACAACTTCCCCTCCGCCAACGCGTTCGTGACCAGCGATCCGTTGGGGAGCGGAGCGGACCTGACCGTCACCGGCGCCGGCGGCACCGACCGGTTGCGCGGCATCGAACGGCTGGTCTTCGCCGACCGCACGGTCACCCGGCAGGAGGCCGCAGCCGCCCTGCCCCGCGCCGCGTCGGACCTGCGCGCCATCGTTCAGGATGGCACCATGAGCTACGAGGTGCGGATGGCTGCCTATTCCGGCCCGGTCGCCGGTCTGAAGAACCAGTTCCTGGGAACGGCCGCCGCGGAAGCGGTCGTCGGCAGCGACCAGGGCGATTTCATGAATCTGCTCGGCGGGAACGACGCCGCGCAGGGCGGAGGCGGAGACGACGTGCTGGACGGCGGCTCTGGCTCCAACTTCCTGACCGGCGGAGCCGGCACGGACACCTTCAACGTCGATGGCCGGGGCGAAGGCGTCACGTGGTCCACCATCACAGACCTGCAACCGGCGGAATGGGTTGTCGCCTGGGGCTGGACGGACACCCTCTCCAAACTGACCTGGGAGGATCTGGCGGGCGCCACCGGCTATCAAGGGGCCACCGCGCGAATCGACCTGGACGGCAACGGCGGCACCGACCTCAGCCTGACCTTCAGCGGACAGCCCCCCGGCGGGTTGCTCGCCATGCCCGGACAGGTGGGGACCGACAGCTATCTTGCCTTCCGGATCGGCTGACCGCATTCCGCAGTTCGAAAAAACGGCCGGATCGACTGCAGCGCCGCGCCGATCCTGGCGCATCCTCAGCGCAATCGCCGAGCACGGAACGAGGAGGGCCCCACGACCATGAAGCAGGTGATGTTCGTCGAACTCGGCATGGGCGCCGATCTGCACGGTCAGGACGTGACCAAGGCCGCGGTGCGCGCCGTGCGCAACGCCATCGAGCGCAACTCCATGCCCGGCATGCGCGCGCTGGTCGATGGCGACACCAGCCGGATGCAGGTCCGCGTCCATCTCGCCGTTCCTGCGGACGCCAACCGACTGGACCTGGAGGCCGTGCGGGCCGTCTTCCCCTATGGCCAAGTGTCCTTCAACGTGGTGTCGGGCGGCATGCTGGCGCCCAGCGGCATCTTCCTGGCCGACAAGAACGACCGCAACGAGATGATCTACATCGTCAACGCCGCGGTGGAGGTCGGCGTCTGAGCTTTGGCGCTCGAGTCCGGAGCGGTTGCCCCCGTCCCCCGTTTCGTGTCAGCGTCGGGGCATGAAGCGCGCGCTCCGAACCGTCCTGATCGCCGTCGGCATCCTCGCCGGCGGCCTCGTCACCCTGACCGTGGGGGTGGTGGCCGCCCTGCCGGTGATCGCCGACCACATCCCGCTGGAACTGTCGCGAGTCGTGATGAGCGACGGGCGGCGGCAGGTGGAGATGCAGGGCATGGTCCATGTCGCCAAGCCGGACTTCTACAGCGCGATCGCCCGCCACATCGCGCAGCGGCGCCAGGAAGGCTGGCTGGTCTTCTACGAGGAGGTCCGTCCCGACGATTCCTCCAACCCCGCCGGGGTGGCCGACGTGCTGCGCCGGCTGGGGGCGGACTGGAACCCGGACAGCAAGCAGCATCCCTACGAGATGATGGCGAGCCTGCTCGGCGACGGGCTGGTGCTTCAGGACAACCGCGCCCTGATCGGCCCGCCGGGACCGGACGCCCGCAACGTCGACGTCACCCTGTCGCAACTGCTGGCTGCCCTGCCCCCCGACGATCCGGACGAGGCCGATCCGGAAACCATCGATCTGGCGCAGCTCCGGGACGAGTACGACCAACTGCCGGGCTGGGTGCAGCGGCGGGTCCAGGCCGCCATCCGCATCATGCTGGCCACCACCGCGTCGGGCGCCATGGTGCGCGAGGCGCTGCCGCCCGCGCTGACCACCCTTCGCGAGGACAAGGTGGTGGCGGCGATCAAGGCCGAACCGGACCGCAACATCCTGATCCTCTACGGTCAGGTCCACATCGGCCACATCCAGACCATGCTGAAGGACGCCGACGCGCGGTGGCGGACGGTCTCCTCGAAGGCGATCCAGGCGTTCTGAACCGCGCTGGTGACGCGCACTGGTCACCCGATGCGGATCACCAGATTTTGCGGGCCAGCTCCTCGCCGCGGGCGGTGAGATCCTCGAAGCGGCGGCGGGCCTCATCCTCGGCATGCCAGTCGCCGGGGGCGACGACGGCTTCGGCGGCATCCGGACGGTCCGGCGCGCTGGGACGGTCCCCCGCCTCCCCGTGGAGACCGTAGATCTGGCCGTCGCGCGCCTCGATCACGGCGTAGCGGCCGTCCCGCTCGACGAGCCGGAAGCTGCCATGTTCCGATACGGTCCGGACCTTGGGCATCGCAATCTTCCCTTGCGGTTCACATGTCACGCCGTGAACAACCGGCGTGCCGCCCATTTGTCGCATAGCAGCAATATAGCACTTTATGGGTGCAAATGAGAGTCGTTCGCACTATACAGGAAGGAAGTCAGCCGCAAAGAAGTTCGAACCGCCAATGTTCACAGCGCTTCACACCCGTTCCATCGCTGCGATGGCCGCCGCCGGCACCTTCCTGTCGAGCGGAGTTGGCTGGGCGCAGGGCACCCCCGCAACCAACGGCGGCACTCCCGCGGCACCGGCTTCCACGGCAGCGCCCATGACGGCGCCTGTGACGGCGCCCGCCGCCGACGCGCTGGCCGCCCCGCTGGCGGCGCCGGACGCTGCGGCGGGAGCCCCCCCCCGGCCGGAGCCTCTGACCCCCGCGGCGGCGACGCGGCCCCCCCGCCCGTCCCCCCTGGGCACGTTCTTGGCGGCGCGCCCCGCGGGGCAGGCGGGGGGGGGCGGGGGGGTGGCGACCTGGACCATCTTCCTCGCCAAGTCGGTGGAGCTGTCGAAGGCCAAGCGCAAGGCGCGGGCCTCCCTGGCGGCGCTGGAGCAGGCGCGTTCGCTGACCCAGGCGGCCGAGAGCATCGGCTTCGAGAAGACTCCGGCCACCGCCTTCCTGCGCGCCGTGATCGCCGAGGCGCACCAGTCCGCCGACGCCCCTTCGCAGGAGGGTCTGAAGGAACGCGCGGCCTCGCGCCTGGAGCGGATCGAGGCGGCGGAGGGCGGCGCATGATGCGCGGCACCGGCATCCTCGCCAGCATCGGCTCCACGGCCCCCTTCGTCGGGCTGTTCGGCACGGTGTGGGGCATCATGGTCAGCTTCATCGGCATCGCCAAGTCGCAGACGACCAACCTCGCCGTGGTGGCGCCGGGCATCGCCGAAGCGCTGCTGGCGACGGCCATCGGCCTCGTCGCGGCCATCCCGGCGGTGGTGATCTACAACGGCTTCGCCCGCTCCATCGGCGGCTACCGCGCCCAGCTCGGCGACTCGTCGGCAGCGGTGCTGCGGCTGCTGAGCCGCGACATGGACCGCCGCGCCCTGCCGCGCACCGTGTCCAAGGCGGCGGAGTAAGACCATGGCGGCGCGTCTGGACGACGGCGACGATCTCACCGAGTCGCACGACATCAACGTCACGCCCTTCATCGACGTGATGCTCGTGCTGCTCATCATCTTCATGGTGGCGGCCCCGCTGGCGACGGTGGACGTGCCGGTGGACCTGCCGGCCTCGACCGCCCAGCCGCAGCCACGGCCTGACAAGCCTCTGTTCCTGACCATCCAGGCCGACAAAAGCCTGTCGGTGGGCGACACGCCGGTGGCGCGGGAGTCCCTGGCGGCGGCGCTGGACGGGGTGACGAACGGCGACAAGGGCGCCCGCGTCTTCCTGCGCGCCGACCGCAGCGTGGATTACGGCGCGCTGACCGAGGTGATGAACGCGCTGCGCGCCGCCGGCTATCTGAAGATCGCCCTGGTCGGGCTGGAAGGCGCGGCCGCGAAATGAGCGTGGCGACGTTCGATCCCAACGACCTGCCGGACGGCGAGGAGCGCACGGCACCCGCCCTGGCGCGCTGGGGCGGCAGTCTGGTGGTCGTGCTGGGCGCCCACGCCCTTCTGGCGCTCGCCGCTCTGTCCTGGCACGTCGCGATGGAAGAGGCGCCGGCTGCGCCGCCCGCGGTGATGCTTGACCTGCCGCCGATGCCGGAAACGCCGGCCGCGGAGCCGCCGCCGACGCTGGAATCGATGCTCCCCGAACCGGAGCTGCCGCCCGAGCCGGTGATCGAGCCGGAACCGGAGCCCGAACCCGTCCCCGAGATCGCCCCGGAGCCGCCCCCGCCCGTGCCGGCGGAGGTCGCCCTGCCGGAACCGCCGCCCAAGCCGAAGCCCAAGCCCAAGGAAGAGCCCAAGCCGAAGCCCAAGGCCGAAGCGCCGAAGCCGCGCCCGCAGACTCCCCGAAGCCGGTGACGGAAGCCCCGGCCAACGCCGCCCCCGCCGCAGCACCACCCGCGAGCGCGCCGGCCCAGGCGGCGCCGGTGGTGCGCAACAGCAACGCGCTGCCCACGTGGCACGGTGCCGTCCTTGGCCATCTGGAGCGTTACAAGCGCTACCCCCGCATCGCCCAGATGCGGCGCCAGCAGGGCGTTCCGCAGGTCCACATCACGCTCGACCGGCAAGGCCGGGTGCTTGCGGTGCGGCTGCACAAGGGCTCCGGCTTCGAGGCGCTGGACGAGGAGACGATCGCTCTGGTCGAACGCGCCTCCCCGCTCCCGGCTCCACCGCCGGACGTGGCGCAGGACCGCATGGAACTGGTGGTGCCGGTGCAGTATTTCCTGCGCTGAGCCGGTACACGCTTCGACCGCTCAAGCGTCGGAGAGAGGGATGCGCATCACGGTATGTGCATCCACAGGCGCATGAGTTCCGGAACCGTGCGGATGTCGAGTTTGCTGAGAATGTTCGCCCGGTGGGTTTCCACCGTGCGGACGCCGATCCCGAGGCGGATCGCGATGGCCTTGTTGGCGCAGCCCTCGACCATCAGCGCCGCGACATCCCGTTCGCGGGGGCTGAGAAGGGCCAGCTTCGCCAGGGCGGACTCCGCGGCGGAGCGGTCCCGGCGCTGGTGGGCGTCGCGCTGCAAGGCCTCGTGGATGCGGCGCAGGAAGACGCCGTCGTCGAACGGCTTTTCCAGGAAATCGACGGCTCCGGACCGGAAGGCGGTGACGGCGGAACTCACCTCGCCATGGGCGGTGATGATGATGACCGGCAGGCCGCAGCCGCGCCGGGACAGTTCCTCCTGAAGCTCCAGCCCGTCCATGAAGGGCATGCGGAGGTCGGCCACCACGCAGCCCGGCTGCTCCGGGCTGTAGCGGTGCAGGAATTCCAGCGCGTTGACGAAGGTGCGCACGGACAGGCCGGCCACCTCGACAAGGACGGAGAGCGCGTCGCGGACCGCCTCGTCGTCGTCGATGATAAAGACGGTCGGTTCGCCGGTGGAGGTTTTATCGGTCTGGGTCATGGGATGGCCGGGTGTCTGAACGGGCTGCGGGCAGAAAGACCTGGAAAACGGAACCGGTCGAACCGGTGCGGCCGAGCCACAGCCTGCCGCCGTGGCTCTCGACGATCGAGCGGCAGATGGGCAAGCCGAGCCCCATGCCCGCCGGCTTCGTGGTGGCGAACGGCGAGTACAGATGGTCGACCATGCCCGCCGACACGCCGGGGCCGCTGTCCTCGACCTCGAAGGTCAGGCCGTCCGGCGGCGTGGCCCGGACACGCAGGACGACCTCGCGCACCGCGCTGTCAGCCGCGGCGATGGCCTCTATGCTGTTGTGCACGAGGTTGAGGAGGACCTGCTCGATCTGGATGCGGTCGCACAGCACGAGGGGCAGCGGCTCCGCCATGTCCACCCGCAACTGGACCCGGTTGTAGGCCGCGTCCCCCCGCACCAGCGTCAGCGTTTCGCGCAGGATCTCGCTGGCCGATTCCGGCGCCAGTTGAAGCGATCCCTTGCTCAGGAACGTGCGCAGCCCGCGAATGACCTCGCCCGCGCGCTCCGCCTGAATCACCGCCTTGTCGATGAGTTCGTGGGCGCGCGGCGGCGTGTCGTCGCCTTCCAGCAGGCGCTGGGCGGCGCGCGCGTAGCTGATGGCGGCCAGCAGCGGCTGATTCAGCTCGTGGGCCAGGGCGGAAGCCATCTCCCCGGTCACCGTGAGGCGGGAGAGATGGGCCAACTCGGTCTGGTGTTCGCGCAGCCGGACCTCGACCTCGCGCCGCTCGCTGACCAGGGCGCCGAGGAACAGGGCCGTGATGGCAAGGGCCAGCATCAGCGTCTGGTGATAAACCACCGCCCCCAGGGGAAGGCCGATCGCCTGCAGCCCGGCGATCAAGCCGCTTTGGATGGCCAAGGCCGCCAGCACCGCGCCCGGCAGGCCGTGCGACACCGCCACCCAGACGAGGGGCAGGAACAGAAGGTAGAACAGGTTGAACTGGCCGTCGCCGATGGGCAGGAAGACCAGCAGCAGGGCCGCGGCGATGGCCGCCGTCTGCGCGGCGGTGGGCGTCCTCGGCACGCTCCAGGCGGGCGTCTGGTCCGGTCGGTGCAGGAGGAGGACGAAGGGCGTGACCACGGCGATGCCGATGGCATCGCCCAGCCAGTATTGGAAGGCCAGCGTCGGCAGGTCGGCCGCGGGCAAGGCCCCGTCGAGGACGAACACGCCGACGAAGACGGGCGCCACGACGGCGGCGCTCAGGAAGGTGACGCCGACCAGCCAGCCGACGTCGCGCACCCGGTTCAACGCCAGACCGATCGCCACCCGGTGGCGCAGCACATGGGCGGCCGCCCCGTACCCGGCGACGATGGCGAGATTCGAGAGCAGCAGCGAGGAGACCGAGGCCGGATGCCCCCGCACCACCAGATCGGCCAGGATCAGCGTGGCGTAGACCATCGGCAGGCCGCGCGCGCCGGTCCACAGCAGAAGGGCCATGTAGAGCCCGGCCGGCGGGTTCCACGGCGTGATGTTGAGGCTCGGGCGGGGGTGGATGAAGGTCAGCCAGTCGATGGGCAGATAGGCCGCCAGGAAGGCGAGCGACAGCACGACCATGTCCCGGCCGGTCAGGATGGTCGACGCTCCCGTCGCACGGCTGGCGGGCGGAAATGGCATCTCAGAACAGTCTTTCTGGCTGCACGGGCGCAACGGCACGGGTGGACGAGGCACGGACTATACGTCCAACCGGGCGTGTTCGCCTATGCGATGGGCGGGAGCCCGGCGGGCTCCCGTCCCCGCGACGCACGGATCAGCCGACGAAGAACGGCTGCGTTCCATGCGCGGCGATGGCCTTTGACAGCCGTTCCAGCGCGTGGGCGTAGGCCGCCGTGCGCATCGGAATGTCCTTGGTCGTGCCCATGTTCCAGACCCGGCGGCCCTCGGTCTCCATGATCACGCGAAGGCGCTCGTGAATCTCGTCGAGGCCCCAATAGTAGCCCTGGCGGTTCTGCACCCACTCGAAGTAGGAGACCGTCACGCCGCCGGCGTTCGCCAGGATGTCGGGCAGGACGATGACGCCGGCCTCGTTCAGGATGCGGTCGGCGTCCGGCGTGACCGGGCCGTTGGCGAGTTCCAGGACGACACGCGCCTTGATGAGCCCGGCGTTGCCCTTGTGGATCTGATCCTCCAGTGCCGCGGGGACCAGGATCTCGCACGCGGTGCCCAGCAGTTCGTCGCCGGTCACCGCACGGGCGCCGTTCCCGGTGTAGGCGGTCACCGAGCCGCCCCGCTCCTTGGCCGTCTGCACGGCCTGCGGGTCCAGCCCCTCCTCGCAGACGATGGCGCCGCGGGAGTCGGACAGGCCGACGATGCGATAACCGTCCGCGTGCAGCAGGCGGGCGATGTGGAAGCCGGCGTTGCCGTAACCCTGGATCACCACCCGGCGGGCCGATCCGGACAGTCGAAGATCCTCTTCCAGATGCTTGATCAGGTAATAGCCGCCGCGCGCGGTCGCGTCGTCGCGCCCGAGCGAACCGCCAAGCGGCAGCGGCTTGCCGGTGATGACGGCCGGGCTCGGCTGGCGGACGATGGAGCTGTATTCGTCGGCCATCCACCCCATGATCATGGAGTTGGTGTAGACGTCCGGCGCCGGGATGTCGCGGTCGGGCCCGATCATGCCGGCGAAGGCTTGGACATAGGCCCGCGACAGACGCTCCAGCTCCGACTTGGACAGGCTGTGCGGATCGACCTTCACCGCGCCCTTGCCCCCGCCGTAGGGCAGGTTCATCACCGCGCACTTGAAGGTCATCCAGAAGGCCAACGTGGTCACTTCCTCCACGTTGGAACTCGGGTGGAAGCGGATGCCGCCCTTGGTCGGGCCGCGCGTGTCGTCGTAGCGGCACCGCCACGCCGGGAAGGAGCGCCGCGAACCGTCGTCCATGCGCACGGACAGGCGGACGCTCAGAGTCTCCTTGGCGTATTTCAGTTTCTCGAGAACCTCGGAATCCACCTCGACGTGCTTGGCGGCTTCATCCAGGCGGCTCAGCGCCCCCGAAAGCAGATCGTCCATTCCTTTTCCCCATGGTTTCGGTCAGGAGCACCGAAGGTTGGCCGCATCTCCTTCCTGGAAGGTTCTGCTCACTTCCCCTAAGGCATATGACGGCTTTTCTACTGGGGAATAACCCGGATCAAAATATCCGTATTACTACGGAAATCGCGTAACATACTAAGAAACAACGATAAATTTTTTACAGACCGATCTGCGCCTTGCGCTCCGTAATCATACGGATGGCCGCGGACAATGCCCGTGGGCGAGAGTTCATCCGGGCTTGAATCACCGCCGCCACGCAGTCGAGGACGCATCGATGACCGAGGAAACCGATCGGCCGCTGATCTGGATCGGACGCATGGATTACGGCCGCCTGCTGCGGGCCATGGACCGGCTGGCCGTGCAGGCCCCGGAGGTCTCGGCGTTCCTGTCGCGGGAGTTGGAGCGGGCGATCGTCCGCCCGGAAGGCGACCTCCCCCGGACGATCGTGCGCATGGGCAGCCGGGTGCTGTTCCGCCGCGACGACGGCATGCCGCCCGAATGGGGTGAGTTGGTCTACCCGGACCAATCGCCCAAGGACGACCAGATCACCGTCGCCTCGCCGCTGGGGGTGGCCCTGCTCGGCCTCCGGGAAGGGGCTCACATGCCATACAGCGATGCGGACGGAATCACACGCCGATTGATGATCGAGCGCATTCTCCCGGCCTGAGCCGCCTCCTCGGGAAAGAGCCTTCTTCGCTCTTCATTTGCAAATGCGAATGAATCGCATTATTAGTGGAGCATGTTCCGCTCCACGGCCCCGCTTGGCTCCGGACGGAACCGGAGACCCAACAGCCGAATCCAATCGGGGGCGGAGACGATGTGTGAGCGTTGTCGGAAGACCGTGCCATCCTGCGTGCTGGGACAGGCCAAGCGCCGGAAGCTGTGGACGATTCCCACGGAGTATCATTGCTCGATCGTGGGCACCTGCCTGTCGTCGGAAGACGTGGCGTGGCTGTGCCGGCGGCTGAAGCTGGTTCCCACGGCGGACGCGCGCCCCTACGACATCCACCGCTATTTCGTGGAGAAGGCCGCGGAGGACGGGCCGGAAGCCCGGCTGATGCACAAGCGGCTGGACGAGACCTTCGCCGTCGCGGTGAAGCGCTTCGCCCGCGAGACGACCGAAGAGGGCTGGATGGCGCTGTGGACCGCCGCGGTGGCCTCGGGCGACGTCGCCGCCGCCTACTGGGGCGTGCTGAGCCACGGCGCCATGCCCGACGCGGTGCGGGTGCGCGCCTTCGCCGACGTGCACATGCTTTCCCACATCATGGGTGGCGAGAACCGGCGCCAGTTGCGGGAGAACCGTGATCTGGCCCGGCGCTGCGACGAGCTGACCGCCCGGCTGGCGAAGCAGGAACGCGCCGCCGCCGAACGCGTTGCCGAGAAGGACGCCCGCATCCGGGAGTTGGAGGCGCAGCTCGCCACCCAGCGGGCCGCACCCGCGGCTTCAGAGACGCCCAACGTCCCGAAAGCCCCGTCGGCCCGGGCGCCGGGTCAAGCGCGTCTGCTGCGCACCATGGACGCCCTGCACCGCCGCGTCGCCAGCGAGCGCATGCGCGCCCGCCACGCCGAGGCCGAGGTGGAGCGGCTGCGCCGCCTTCTCGACCCGCCGGCCGCGCAGCTCCGCCGCACCGCCGCCGCCGAAACGAACGCCCCGACCGACCTCGGCGGGCGGGCCATCCTCTATGTGGGCGGACGAACCAAGAGCCTGCCCCATCTGCGGGCGGCGGTGGAGACGCGCAACGGCTGCCTGCTGCACCATGACGGCGGGTTCGAGCAGACGACCCGCTGCCTGGAAGGGCTGGTGGAGCGCGCCGACGTGGTGGTCTGTCCGGTCGATTGCGTCAGCCACGACGCCTGCCTGCGGGTGAAGGGCCTGTGCCGCCGCATGGGCAAGCCCTTCGTTCCCATGCGCAGTGCAGGCGCGACCAGCTTCGCCCGCATCCTGCACAGCTTCGGCCAGGACGGCTCCGGGGAGGACGCAGCCCATCATTGAAAGCCCGCGTCGGAATTGCGAATTGCCGCATGGCGGTGGAGAGCGAATGCGCCCGGGCCGTTGGACTGCACCGTTGCACCCCAGCGGCTCGCCGCCCGCGCGTCACGGCACCAAACGCCAACGGGCCATGCGGGCGGCGTTGGCGGCGATGATCTGCTGGGGTAGGGCCTCAGGAGCCCCGGCGTAGGGCAGCGTGCCCTGGACGGCGTTGGGATTGGCGAACGCCTGGAGAAAGGTGTTCCGCCGCTGATTCAGTTCATTGATCAGGTCCTGGTCGTTCCCCGCGTTCTGCAGCCGCTGCTGGAAGTACGCGTTCGCCGTCGCCAGCACGGGAAACCCGACGGCATCGTAGAAGCCCGCTGCCGTCGGCGCCATCGTGCTCACCTGGATGGTGGCCGCGGTGAGCAGGACGTTCGCAGCGAAGATGTACACCACCAGAGCGCCCAGCCCGGGAACGCGGCCATCGATGTTGTCCGTCTGCAAATGTTGCAGCGACGCACGAATGAGGTTCTGCTGATTGTCCTGCACCAGCTGACCGGTGGCGACGCCCGGGTAGGGAGTGCCCGCGGGGTTGCGCACGTCAATGGTGACCATGTTCGCCGGCGTGTTCCGAACGGTGATCTCGAACGTACGCCCTTCGTCGACGTTGGTGAGCCGGTACACTCCGGCCGGATAGTTCTGCCCGACGGGGTGAAATTGCGTGAGTTCGATCCCCTGAATACCTGCCATGTCGCTTCTCCATCGTTGCCGGGCGGGGGCGCCGACCCCGGTGCTGTCCACCGCGGCAAGTCGCTTCTGAGATCCAGACGCTGCAGGCCGCGAAGTGTGAACGGTTGTCCGACGGCTTCCGGTGATGGTCCGATGCTCCTCCCCGGCGCGGTCAGGCGCTGCGGATGCCGTCGAGGAAGTCGTCGACCTCGCCGGTCAGCCGTTCCGCCTGCTGCGACAACTCCTGCGCCGCGCTCAGCACATGGGTCGCCGCCGCCCCGGTGTCGGTGGCCGCCTGCCGCACACCGGCGATGTTGGACGCGACCTCCTGCGTGCCGATGGCCGCCTGTTGGACGTTGCGCGTGATTTCCTGGGTGGCCGCGCCCTGCTCCTCCACAGCGGCAGCGATGGCCGTGGCGATCTCGTTCACCTCGCCGATCACGGTGCCGATGGCCTCGATCGCCGAGACGGCGTCGCGCGTGACGGTCTGCACCCGGGCGATCTGGACAGCGATGTCGTCGGTCGCCTGGGCCGTCTGGCTCGCCAGCATCTTCACCTCGTGCGCCACGACGGCGAATCCCTTGCCGGCGTCGCCGGCGCGGGCGGCCTCGATGGTGGCGTTGAGCGCCAGCAGGTTGGTCTGGCTGGAGATCGCCTGGATCAGCCCGACCACTTCGCCGATGCGCTGGGCGCAGCCGGCCATCAACCGCACCGTCTCGTCCGTCCGCCGGGCGTCCGCGACGGCGCGCGTGGTGATCGCCTGCGACTGGGCAGCGCGGTTGCCGATCTCCCGAATGGACGCGGTGAGCTGTTCGGTCGCCGCCGCCACGGTCTGCACGTTCGTGGAGGCCTGTTCCGACGCGGCGGCCACGGCGAAGGATTGCTGGTTGGTCTGCTGGGCCGCCGTGGACATGGAGCCGGCGGTCGCTTCCATCTCCGTCGCGGCGGACGACAGGGTGCCGACCAGCCCGCTCACCTTGGCTTCGAAGCCGCGGGTCAACCGGTCCAGCGTAGCCGCCCGCCGCTCGCGCAAATCCTGCTCACGCGCCCGTTCCGCCTCCAGCCGCTCACGCGCAACGGCGTGCTCCTGGAAAACCTCCACGGCTTGCGCCATGGCGCCGATCTCGTCGCGACGTCCGGTGCCGGGAATGGCGACCGCCAGATCGCCATCGGCCAGTTGCCGCATGGCCCCGGTCATCGCCGTGAGCGGGCGGACGATCCGGCGCATCACGAGCAGCGATCCCCCGACCCCCAGAATCAGGCTGAGCGAGAAGACGGCGAGGCCGACGAGCAGATCGAAGCGAGCCTCCTCCGCGGCCTCTGCAACCGCTGCGTCGATGGCGGTGCCCGTCGTGCCGGCCAAAGCGAGGATGGAATCGATGCCCGCGGTCGCCCGGCCCATCCATTCGTCGGAGGTCAAGGGGTACCGTCCATCCGCACCACCCTTCAGCACCGCCTGCCGGGTCTCGGCGAAGCCTTGGAAGTACGCGGTCTCGACCCCATCGATGGCTCGCGCCAGATCAGGCGTGATGTCCGGCCGGTTGCGCAGCGCGCCGATGCCCTCCCACGCCTGCTCCAGCCGTCCGCGGGATTTCGCCAGGGCGTCGGCCTGTCCGGGAGCGAGCGGCCGGCGGCCGGCGACGAGAGCGCTGAACAGCGCGCGCTCGCGGCCGGCGTGTTCGGCCATATCCGCCGCGTAGCCGCGCAACTGGACGAGTTGGAACGTCGCCGTGCTCGGCGGTGGAGCCACCGCTTCCAACAGCCGGCGCAGAGAACCGATTCGCTCGATGTGCGCCGTGATCGTGCCGGCGAAGCCCGACACCACGCTTGGCGACCTTTCGCCGGCGCTGCGGGCCAGAGCCTCGTCCACCCCGCGCCGGACGTCCTGGAAGGCGGTCGACGATGCCTCGACCTCACCGAGCCGTGGAGCGTGCGGAACCATTGTGGGGATGGCGCGCAAATCCTCCAGCGCAGCGCGCAGCGCAGCGTCGGCGGCACCGCGGCGCTTCTGCAACCGGACGAGCCTTTCGCCGGAAAGCGGGTCCGCGCCGTTCAGAGCACCGTTGGTGGCGCCTCGCTCAAGGGCGAACTCGCCGGCGGCGGCGACCAGGCCGCCCGCCACCTGATTGACTTTCCGATAGGCCGAAGCCGTTTCGACGCCGCGAAGCGCCACGAACGCGGCGTCACCCGCCATGAAGATTCCCAGAAGGGCAAGCCCACCGACAATCACCGGTAGAATGACTTTGATGGACAATAATCGCATGGAATTATCCTCGAAAGCGGACAGCATTCATCGACTCAAACCCGCTGCCCGATGCCTTTCCTTGATTTTGGTCAAAGGACCTCCGAGGACCGGCTGGGGGACATGATCTGATGAAAATTCAGCGTTCTGCTCTATCTATTACACGTTTTCTTTCAGAAAATTTCCAATCGGCTTTTCAGAATGAACGGTGGGCAGGCGGCTAAAGTTGCGAAGCACCGCTCCGCCATGTGATACAACATCGCTGGAAGGAGCCGTCATGCCGTCTGAACACCCGTCACCCGAAGCCTCGCCGGTCAGCCAGGAGAGCCCCGCACCCCTGTTGAAACTGGGGGATACGCCACGCCCGGCCGCCATGCCCGATGGTCTCGCCGCTGAGGTCGCCGGCTGGCGCTTCGTTCTGCGCAGCCCGGTGGCTCCCAGCTTCTACTCCAAACCCGGAACGCCGTGGCAGTCGCCGCCGGAAGGTTGCCTGCGGGCCAGCGACCGTTGGAATCTGGACGGCGCCTTCCCCACCGACCAACCCATCGAGAACGGCGCGCAATGGGCTGTCGCGCGGTTCGAGGGCGGGGTGTGGCGTGTGGAACGCTGCGTTCCGGCCGCCGCCCGCCCGGCGGTGCGCGACCTTCTGCGCCTGCGGGTGGAGCGGCTGACCGCCGCCCGCCGTTGGACGCACGGCGACCTGGAGCTTCTGCAGAGCCTGCTCGACGGCGGGACGCTGGCGGAATCCGTTCTGCTGGCCGGTGACGAGGGGCGGGCGCGGTCGCTGCGGTCGTTGAAGGCGCTGGGCCTCGCCGGAATGGCGACCGCGGACGACCCGGAGCTTCCCGACGAGGCGAAGGCGGTGCTCGCGGAGGGGGCGGAGAGCGTTGTCTGGCTCGACACCGATGCGCGCGAGATCGCGGACGGCATTCTGTCCTGGCATGCCAAGAAGCAGGCCCGCACCGTCGCGCGGCTGAGCCGGGGCGCCGAAGCGAAGCAGCGTGGTGACGATATGAAAGACGCGCTGACCAAAGCGGTGCAGCGGGCCTTTCCCCGAATGCCCAAGGAGGCCGCCGCCGCCGCCGCCGCCCGGCTGGCGCCCGGCGTGAAGAAGCTGGGCCGCATGCCGGCGCTCCAATCCATCGTTGACGCGGTCGCGGAGGTGCGGCTGGAACGCTGGCGCCAAGCCGTGGCGTCGGAGCCGGAAGTGGCCAAGCGGCTGGCCGCCATGGAAGCGCGCGGCGATGCCAACCGCGCGCTCAAGCGCTACCGCGACCAGCGCGCGGTCGAGCGGACGGAGGCCGAATTGAAGGAATGGCGCGGCGACCTCGGCCCCGTGCTGTCCCGACGCTTGGGCTGGTGACGGCGGGAAGGCGTCAGCGGACGCCGGGGAACCACTCAGTGTGGCTGTCGCCGCTGCGGCCGTAATAGACGACCCGCCGGCCCAGGATGCTGACCGTCCAGCCGGCGCAGCCCGCCCGCAGCACCCGCTCGCAGAAACCGCCGTAGCGGATCGTTCCGGCCTGGATGGCGCGGACGGCGGACTCCACGCCCTCCGCCGAAAAGTCCACGGACGGCGGCAGAGGAGAAGGCCGGGCCTCCACCCGCTCCGTCGTCCCGTCCGGGAAGTAATAGGTCGTCTCCGCGCGCACGAGATCGGTGTGGTAGCGTTCCACCCCCGCGACGGCCAGCGCCGCGACGACCTCGGGGAAGGTGATCCGCTCCTCCTGCGAAGCCCGGCTGCACTCCCGCAGGATGGCTGTGATTTTGGCGTCCATGAGCAATTCTCCGTGCGGTGCGCGCTTCGCGGTCAGTCGATGGGAATGGAGCGCAGCCCCATCCGGCGGACGATGCCCTTCAGCGCCTCTTCGATCCGCTCCCGCTCGGCGGGATCCAGGTGCCCGAAGAATTCGAGATCGTTGCGGTCCGCCAAGGCGGACAGTTCCGGCACCAGCGCCCGGCCTTCCGGAGTGAGCGCCAGCGCTTGGTAACGCCGATCGTCCGGGTCGGCGGTCTGGGTGAGCATCCCTTTGGCGGCGAGCCGGTCGGCCAGTTTCGAGATCGCTCCCCGCGTCATGCCGAGCCGGTCGGCCAGCAGGCTGGGGGCCACGCCGTCGCGGCCATGAAGATCGCGCAGCACGACCCACTCGGCGACGGTCACCCCCCGCCCCGCCAGCTTTGCGGCGAAGGCATGGGACACATGATTCGACACGAAGCGCAGCCAGTAGCCGAGATGCGCGTCGAGCGGGCTGATGTTCGATTTGGCCAACACGCCCCCTTGAGTTTCCAAGGAAACTGATGGAAAACGGTTTCCTTGTCAACCATTTGGTTTTGTGATCGGAACAGAAATGAAACGATCCGGAGCCGGGACCTTTCAACGGCGACGACGGCCGCCTTCTCCCGAGGATGCCATGTCCAACTTCCTGTCATCCAAACGTGCAAAATCAACGACCAAGCTCGCGGCATTGGGTGCTGTGCAAGCCATCATCGAGCTTTCTCCAGATGGAATGGTTCTTTCCGCAAACGATAACTTCCTTACGGCGCTTGAATGCAGCCCTGACGAGATCAAAAGCCGGCACTGGTCGTCACTCCTCTCCTTTCAAGACGGGGAGAGCAGCAACCCGCAGGGTCTGTGGGATGCGCCGCGGCGCGGTGAATCGAAGCCCGGGGAATGCCTGCTTTTTGGCAAGACGGGGCGGGGTTCGTGAGTCCAGGCGGTCTTCTCCCCGATTCGGGACCATCGCGGGCGGATCGCGACGATCGTCACCTATGTCATGGACATCGCGGTGGGCAAGCGCCGGTCCGCTGACCAGGAGGGACAGATCGCAGCGGTCAACAAATACAGGCGGTCATCGAAGTCGACATCAACGGGAACGTCCTGACGGCGAACGCCAACTTCCTCACCACCATGGGCTGCCGGTTGGATGAGATCGCCGGCCGGCACCACGCCATATTCGTGGCGCCGGAGGAACGCAACGGCGACTGTTACCGTCGCTTTTGGGACGCGCTCCGTCGCGGCGAGCACCGGACGACGGAGTTCCGGCGCCTGCGCAAGGATCGCGGCGACGTTTGGAGTCAGGCCAGCTACAACCCCGTCTTCGACGCCTAAGGCCGCTTGGTCAAGGTCGTCAAATCGGCAACGCCGGACAGCCCGGAGAAGTGGAGGAATTTGAACCATACTCCACAGATCCACGCCCATCTTCCCACCGCGTGACAACCTTGAGATTTATTAGTTGAGTTGACCGTTCTGAATATAATGGTATTGTCTCGGCTTATCCGGAAATCGATCCGTCGTGAGCGCTGAGGAACAACCGCAATGCGTCGTTACCCAGGGCTCCACAGCGCCGGATGGACGTTGCGCTCAATTCTTTCGCTTTGCCGAGGCCGCCCGTGATCCGCCTGACGCCGTTTCGTCCTTTCGCGACCGTGTGGCTTGCCCTTTTGCTCAGCGTCTCGGCCCTGCCCGCCCGTGCGGACGAGGTCTACCGCGTGCTGACCTGGAAGATGGCTCCTTACGCGATGGTCGACGAACAGGGCAGGCTGACCGGCTTCGAGGTGGAGATCGCCCGCGCGCTTTGCGACACCATGGGCATCCGCTGCGAAATCACCGCCCTGCAGTTTCCGGAAGTCCTCGACCTGCTCGACCGCAACGCCGCCGACTTCGCGGTCGCCAGCATCCTGAAGACGCCGGAGCGGATGAGGAAATACCTCTTCACCGACCGCCACAAGCGGTCCAGCTCCAGCTACATCGGGCGGGCCGGCGATTGGTCCCCGGGCGTGGCGCCCGATCTGACGGGGAAGCGCATCTCCGTCACCCGCGGGTCGAAGCAGTACGACTATCTGACCGCGAAGAACATCGGCGGGACGGTCGTGATCTACGACGATCAGGCTGAGGCGTTGCGCGCCGTTCTGGACGGGCGGGTCGATCTGGCGCTGGCCCCGACCGCCGTCACCGTCCATCTGCTGACCAGCGCGGAGGGGGAGGCACTGGAGGTCGTGGGCGACCCGCTGACCGAAAGCGGGCTGGGCGGCGAGTCTGCCATCGCCCTGCCGTTGGGGCGCGAGGAATTGCGCGACCGCGTCAACATGGCCCTGCGAGCGATCCTCGCGGATGGGCGGTACGACGCCATCAGTTCCCGCTTCCTGCCCTTCCGGATGTACTGAGGCCGCGATGGGTTTCCAGATGCGCTCCGTCACCGCACACGCCCTGTTGGCCGTCATGGTCCTGCTGGCCGGTCTTGCCCTGCCGCAGCCGGTCCGGGCGGACGCGCCGCCCCCGACCGACCGGCCGTTCCTGCGCATCGTGGTCATCGACCACTCCCCGCCTTTCAGCGATCGCGACGCCGCCGGCGTCCTGTTCGGCTTCAACATCGATTTCGGCCGCGAGCTGTGCCGTTCGCTGGGTGCGGTGTGCAGCTTCGATGCCGCCCCCTTCAAGCAGATCATCGACGACGTCGCCGCAGGCCGCTACGACATCGGCTTCGGCAACGTGCTGCGCACGCCGGACCGGGAGCAGCGGCTCCTGTTCTCGATTCCCTATTGGCGGTCCAGCACCAGTCTGGTCGGGCGCCGGGGGACGCCGGAACTGGGTCTGGAGGAGGCCATCCGCAGCCGGCGCATCGCCGCTATCCGCGGCTCGCGGCAGCACGCGGCCCTGGTCCGTCTGGCCGACGCCGCCCCGACGCTGCACGCCAACCTGGTGCCCGTCTCCACGCTCGACGACCTATGGGACGCCATGCGCAGCGGCCAAAGCGACATGGCCATCGGACCGACGCTGAACGTGGTGCATTTCCTGCTGTCCGACGACGGGGACGGATTCGAGACCATCGGCACCCCGATGTCCGACGACGGGTTGGGCGGGACCGTGCACATCGTCTTCCCGCCCGGCCAGCATGCGTTGAAGGCGGCGTTGGACCGGGCGCTGACGGCGTTGCGCAACGACGGCACCTACCAGCGGATCAACCGTCAGTACTTCCCCTTCGACATCTACTGAACCGGAACCAGCCATGGCGTCCGCCCGTGACCGCAGGAATCCCCGCGTACGGCTGCAGCCGGCGATTCTCACCGGCGGCGCGATCCTGCTGGCGCTGATCGGCCTGCTCTTCCTCGGCATCGTCGCGGAGCAGGGCAAGATGGAACGGCTGGCCGCCGACAGCCAGGACCGCATGGTGCCGCTGATCCTGGAGCGCCAGCGCGCCGTTGTGAATCTGGAGCGGCTGAAGCAGTCGGGGGCGATCGTCCTCTCCGCCGACGACCCCCGCCGCCGCCGCGAGGCCCTGCTGGCCGCCCAGGCTCTGGCCTTCCACCCGACCTTCCAGTTCGATCCCGCGCTGAAACGGCAGGTGACCGACGCCTATTCGGTCATCCGGCAGGTCTCTTCGGCTAAGGCGCGGCGGTTGGAGAGCGCCCCGGCCGGCGACGCGGCCGCGCCCGCCGAGGAGGAGCACCTCGCCGAGAAATGGGCGCAGACGCTCGTTGAACTGAACACGGTCGGCGACCGGCTTCTGGTCGACGTGACCGAACTGACGGCCGGTCGTCTCGGCCAGATCCAGGAGCGCACCCGCCTGGTGTCGCAGGTCATCCAGTTCGCTTTCGTCGCGGTGCTGGCCATCTTCATCGCCGCCGGGCTGCTGATCCGCCGCCATGTGGTGCGGCCGCTGCTCTTCGCTGCCGACGGCCTGCGCCGCATCGGCGAGGGCGAGCGCGACATCCGGCTTCCCGGTGCCCGCACGGAGGAGCTGGACAGCATCCTGGACGCCGTCGTCCGGCTGGGCACCCAGGCCGAGGAACTGCGCCTGACCCGTGACCGGGCGGAGGCGGCATCCCAGGCGAAGGCCAGCTTCCTCGCCAACATGAGCCACGAGATCCGCACCCCGATGAACGCGGTGATCGGCCTGTCGCATCTGGCGCTGAAGACCGACCTGACGCCGCGCCAGCGGGACTACGTCCTCAAGATCAGCCAGTCCGGCCAGCATCTGCTGGGCATCATCAACGATATCCTGGACTTCTCCAAGATCGAGGCTGGGAAGCTGAGCGTCGAGCGCACCGGCTTCCACCTCGACAAGGTGCTGGGCACGCTCGCCGACCTGATCGCCGAGAAGGCCGCCGCCAAGGGGCTGGAGCTGATCTTCGACGTCGCACAGAACGTGCCGAGCGACCTGATCGGCGATCCGCTGCGCATTGGGCAGATCCTGGTCAACTACGCCAACAACGCGGTCAAATTCACCGAGCGTGGCGAGATCGCCATCATCGTCCGGCTGGAAGAAGAGGCCGGGAGCGACCTGCTGATCCGCTTCGAGGTGCGCGACACCGGCATCGGCTTGAACGATGACCAGAAAAATCTGCTTTTCCAGAGCTTCCAGCAGGCCGACGCGTCGACCACACGCAAGTACGGCGGAACCGGCCTTGGTCTGGCGATCTCCAAACGGCTGGCCGAGCTGATGGGCGGCGCGGTCGGGGTGGACAGCGCACCGGGCCGCGGCTCCAGCTTCTGGTTCACCGCCCGGCTGGGCCGCGACAGGCCACGCCGCGTTCTGCTGCCGCGGCCCGACCTGCGCGGCCTGCGCTGTCTGGTGGTGGACGACAACGAGAACGCCCGCGTGGTGCTGACCGACATGCTGTCGGCCATGTCCTTCACCGCCGAAGCGGTGGAGTCCGGCCCCGCGGCCATCCAGGCGGCGCGGTTCGCGGCACGCGAGGGGCGGCCATTCCGCGTCGTTCTGCTGGATTGGCAGATGCCGGGAATGGACGGGCTGGAGACTTCCGCCGGACTCGCCGCGCTGGAGCTGGATCAGGCGCCCCACCACATCATGGTCACCTCCTACGGCCGGGAAGAGGTGCTGAAAGGCGCCGAGAACACGGCCATCGAAGAGGTGCTGTTCAAGCCCGTCAACCCGTCGGCGCTGTTCGACGGCATCATGCGGGTTCTGGGCGCCGACGAGCAGACCACGGACGCCCCTCCGGCGACGACCGCCGCCGCCGACCTGTCGCGCCTGCGTGGCGCCCGCATCCTGCTGGCTGAAGACAACGATCTGAACCAGCAGGTGGCCTGCGAACTGCTGGGCGATGCCGGGCTGGCGGTGGAGGTTGCGGAGAACGGCGCCATCGCCGTCGACATGGTGCAGGCGGCCCGCTATGACCTCGTGCTGATGGACATGCAGATGCCGGTCATGGACGGCGTCGCCGCAACCTTGGAAATCCGCCGGCTGGGATTCGCCGATTTGCCCATCGTCGCGATGACCGCAAACGCCATGCAGGCCGACCGCGAACGTTGCCTCGACGCCGGCATGAACGATTATCTGGCCAAGCCCATCGACCCGGATGCGCTGTGGGCCACCCTGCTGACCTGGATCGCGCCCCGCCCGGGCCTCGGCGCCGAGGCGCCTGCTTCTCCGCCGGCTTCGGCCGTGGAGGATATGGGCGACCTGCCCGCCGGTGTTCCAGGGTTGGACACCGTCACCGGGCTGTCGCGGGTGCTGGGCAAGAAACGTCTTTACCTCGACCTGCTGCGCAAGTTCGCCGCCGGTCAGCGCGCGGTGGTGACCGCCATCCGCGACGCGCTGGACTCCGGCGACCTCGCCACGGCGGAGCGTTACGCCCACACGCTGAAGGGAACCGCCGGCAACATCGGCGCCCACCCCGTCCAGGATGCCGCCACCGATCTGGAGGCGGTCATCCGCGACGCCCGGCCACGCCCGGAGATCGAAGCGCGGCTGGCCGCGTTGGAACCGCCGCTGGGCGCCTTGCTCGCCCATCTTGAGGCGGCGCTGACACCGACGGGCGCCGCCGCGCCGTCCGCCGTCCCGCCTAGCGTGGTGGATGCGGACGCGCTTCTCGCCGTGTGTGGGCAACTCCGCCAGCTTCTGCACGACAGCGACCCCGACGCCGAGGAGGTGCTGGCCGCGAACGCCGACTTTCTGCGCGCCGCCTTCCCCGACCGGTTCGAGGCCATCGCTGGCCAGATCCGCAATTTCGACTTCGACGAGGCCGCCGCGGCCCTGGACGCGGCCCTGACCGACCGCGGCATGACCGCCCAAGCCTGAACCGACGCCGGCCCTGCCGCCCCCCAAATCGGACTGATTTCATGGACATCGCATCGCCCGCACCGGCTCCCGCTGCGCCGAAGCCCACGATCCTCATCGTGGACGACACGCCGGACAACCTGAAGCTGCTGAGCGGTCTGCTGAAGGAAAGCTACAAGGTGAAGGTCGCCAACAATGGTCGCAAGGCGTTGGAGATCGCCGCAGCGATCCCGACGCCCGACCTGATCCTGCTGGACGTGGTGATGCCGGAAATGGATGGCTACGAGGTCTGCGCCACCTTGAAGGAATCACCGGGGACCCGGAACATCCCGGTAATCTTCCTGACGGGCCGGGGCGACGAGGCCGACCGGGAGCGCGGCCTCGCCGTGGGGGCGGTGGATTACATCACCAAGCCGGTCGATCCTCCGGCGGTGCTGCAACGGGTTGCCGCACTCATTCCGGTGTCCTGACCACGGTCATCCGTGCGAGCCACACCCTGGCGAGCTGGCCTCATGCCGGCGCTTCGGCCAGGGCGGAGACGCGCCGCGGCATGCGGACGACGAAGCTGGCGCCGCCGCCGGACAGGCTTTCCACCTCGATGGTCCCCTGAAGAACCTGATGGACGAGGTTGAAGGCGATGTAGAGCCCCAGCCCCGGAAACTCGATGCCCCGGCGGGTGGTGAAGAAGGGATCGAACAGTTTGGGCAGATGCTCCGGATCGATCCCCCTGCCATCGTCGGACAGGCGGAGTTCCACCCAATCCTCCTCCCGCAGCATGACCGACAGGATCACGCGCCCGCTCTGCCCCGGCCGGAAGGCGTGGGCCACGGCGTTGCGGATCAGGATGGACAGCACCTCCGACAGCGGGCCGGGATGGCTGTCGATGGTCAATCCGGCGGGGCAGGACACGGTAAGGCTGTGCCCGGCCTCGCGCAAATGCGGGTCCAGCCCGAACAGGGCGTCGGAGAGATAGTCCTTGAGATCGAACACCCGCCGTTCCGATCCGGCGCGGTCCACCACCACCTGCTTGAAGCTCTGGATCAGATTGGCGGTGCGGACGATGTTGGTGGTGACCAGCAGCGTCCCTTCCCGTGCGTTTTCCAGGAAGCGGGCAAGGTCGGACTTGCGGATCGCCCCATTCTGGAATTGCGAGGCCAGCGATTCGACCAGCCCGGAAAGATGGGAGACCGCGGTCAGGGCCACGCCGATCGGCGTGTTGATCTCGTGTGCGACGCCGGACACCAGCAGGCCCAGGGCCGCCATCTTCTCCGTCTGGATCAGGTGCTGCTGCGTCTCCTCCAGCCGGCTGTGGGCGGCGCGCACCTCCTCGACGGTGGCCCGCAGCGAGTCGGCGGTGGCCTTCAAGGACAGGTGGTTCTTCACCCGCGCCAGCACGATGGGGGGGCTGATGGGCTTGCTGATGTAATCGACGGCGCCCAGGTCCAGCCCGAACTTCTCGTCCTCGACCGACGTGCGGGCGGTGAGGAAGATCACCGGAACGTCGCGGGTCCGCGGATCGGCCTTCAGGCGGCGGCACACCTCGTATCCGTCCATGCTCGGCATCATGACGTCGAGCAGGATCAGATCCGGCGGCTGGTCGGAAAAGGCGATGCGCAGCGCGGCATCGCCGTTGTTCACGGTCTTGACCGTATAAATGGATTTCAAATGGCTGCTCAGCAGCGAAAGGTTGTCGGCGGTGTCATCCACGATGAGGATCGTCGCCTTCGTCGGTGCTCCCATATCCGCCCCTTCCTCTTGCGGCGGAAAGGGACGATCCGGCACTGCCCCTGATCAGGGCGCCGGCCACAACCAGTGCATCACCGGTTCGCTGAAACACCCTCGTCCGCCAAAGGGACATTACAACGCGATTTTTTATCGTCAAAGACAATTCATCGGTGCCATTCCCTCAGACAACAACCGTTTCAAATTATGTTCTGCCGGAAAAACAACTGCATTTTAAGCATCGCCCGAAATTACCAAACGCCACGCCCTGTCATGGGAACCGGCCGATGCTCAATGGCGTTTCCGTGTCCGCGAGCGGCGGCCGGAGCGCGAAAAAGTGGTAGCCCGCCCCCACCCGTCAAACTGTCACAGACCACCCGTATAGTCCGTCCAACTTTGGAAATGCTTCGTGAATCCAGCCATGCCGACGCCGACACACACCCGTACGACACCACCTCTTCCTGTGCCCAACCTGCATTGCGCCTGCTGCGGGCGTCCGTTCACCCGCGCATCTGGCCGCGGCCCCGCCCCCCTCTACTGCTCGGCCGACTGCCGGACGCAGATCCGCATCCGCCAGCGGGTGTGGTCGAGCCGGCCCGGCTACGTCGGGAGCGGCACGGCCAACCACCGGGACACCCGGTTCGAGACGGCCTGCGCATCATGATGAAGCTGGTGATCCACGACCGCCATTCCGCCGCCGGGCTGATCCTGCCGGAGGTCGGCCATATGCGCGACGTCGTGCGCGCCCTACGCGGGCTGGAGACGGTGGACAGCGCATCGGTGCTTCTGGAAGCTTTCGCCCGGCGCTGTCTGGAGGCCGGCGTGGCCTTCGATTCAACGGACCCGCTGACCGCCTGCTCCTTCTGCACCGATCTGGTGGAGGTGGAGGTCCACGCCGAGGACGGGGCGGCGCCCGTCCAGTTCGTCCGGCTTTACGACCGCGACGCCGACGGCATCCTCTGCCGCCGCCATCATGGCACCCTGCACGCGGTGGCCCGGCAATTGCGGTGCGAGGACGGCGTGCCCTTCCCCACCCTGCCGGCCATGGCCGCCAAAACGGCGGCTTTCACGACGGCGGCATTCAACTCCGCGATCCCACCGCGCCCGCTCTGATCAAGCGGACGCGGACGGAAGCACCAATCGTTATGGCATGTACCCGTTACGGCATGTACTGGCCGCCGTTGACGTCGAGAACCTGCCCGGTGATGTAGCCGCTGCAGGCGTGCGACGCGAAGAACAGGAAGGTCGGGGCACACTCTTCCGGACGGCCGAAGCGGCCCATCGGGAAACCGGAGCCGATGCGGGCCTTGGTGTCCTCGTCCTTGTCGGCGTGGAAGGCCGTGTCGAAGGTGCCCGGCGACACCATGTTGAAACGGATGCCGTCCTTGGTGTGGAAGGCCACCCAGTTCTTCTGGATGTTGTGCAGCCACGCCTTGGCCGCACCGTACAGGCCGGCGCCCGGACCGCCGCCGGTGTAGCCGGCGACCGAGCCGACCGAGATCACCGAAGAGGTGGTGCCGCTCTGCGCCGCCGCAGCCTTCAGGTGCGGCAGGGCGTGTTTGGTCACCATCAGGGCGGAGCGGGAGTTCAGGTCGGTCACCGCGTCGAAGAAGGCGTCGTCGATCTCCGGCAGAGGCTTGCGCGCGACCAGACCACCCGCGTTGTTGATGAGCACGTCGATGCCGCCGAAGCGCTCGACGAAGGCCTCGACGAGCGTCCCGCACGCCGCGCTGTCCGACACGTCGGCCGGGAGGAAGACGACCTCGCCGCCCAAGCCGTTCAGACGGGCCAGCGTGGCCTCCAGGTCCGCCGGGGTGCGGCGGCCGTTCATGGCGACCTTGGCGCCGGCGCGGGCGAACGCCTCCACCGCCGCCAGGCCGATGCCCTGGGTGGAGCCGGTGATCAGAACGCGCTTGCCCTTCAGATCGTCAAACATTCCTTGCCTCTCGTGTCATGGTGTCGTTTTGGCTTGGCTCAATCGGCCAAGCGGGGTTCCGGCAGACCCTGGGCGCCGGGATCGAACATCAGGACGCGCCCGCCATGCGGGTCCTCGGCGAGGTCCGCCGGCCCGCGGCTGAGCGAGGTGACCAGCATCGTCCGCAGGTCCGGCCCGCCGAAGGCGCACATGGTCGGCTTGCGCATCGGCACCTCGATGCGGCGGTCGAGTTCACCATTCGGGGTGAAGCGCTTGATGCAGCCCTCGTCCAGGCAGCAGATCCAGTAGCAGCCGTCGACGTCCACCGCGGCGCCGTCGGGACGCCCGATCATCGCCCGCATGTCGACGAAGGGGCGGCGGTTGGCGGCGGTGCCGGTGTCCGTGTCGTAGTCCCAGGCCCAGACCATCCGCACGTCGCGGTGGCTGTCGGACGCGTAGAGGGTGCGCCCGTCCGGGCTGAAGGCCGAACCGTTGGGGATGATGTAGCCGCCGGTTCCGGTTTCCGTCAGACCGTCGGCCCGCGTGAAGCGGTGCCACAGGCCGGAGGCGTCGCCCTTGCTGATGTCCATGACCATGCTGGACAGCCAGAACCGCCCCTGCCGGTCGCAGCGCCCGTCGTTGAAGCGCATGCCCTCCTTCGGGAAGCGGTGGGTGGCGAGGGTGGTGACCACCGCCTCCCCGCCCTCTCCCGGCAGATCGACGTCGAAGACACCGGTTTCGCATGCGCAGACCACGCCGCCGTCCGGACGCAGGACGAGGCTGCCGATCATCTCCGGCAGGGTCCAGCGGCGGTGGGCGCCGCTGGAGGGGTCGAGCCGGTGAATGGTCCGCGCCGGAATGTCGATCCAGGTCCACGAGCCCCGCTCGGCGTCCCAGACCGGGTTCTCGCCGGTGCCGTTGCGCAGATCGGGATCGAAGACGGCCTCAAGGCCAACACTCGTGACGGCAACTCCTTGGGCGGTCATTCCGGGGTCCCCATGCGGCTGCTCCCGGCGGCCGGGTTGATCGTCGTCGGTCCACCGGGCGAGCGTTGCGCCCACAGGCGGCGCAGCAGCGGAAGCATCAGCGTCAGGATCGCGATCGTCAGCAGGGTCGCGGTGATCGGCCGGGTGTAGAGGAAGTCGTAGCTGCCGCCGGACAGCGACAGCGCGCGGCGGAAGTTCGCCTCCGCCATCGGCCCCATGATCAGGGCGAGCACGACGGGCGAGGCCGGGAAGTCCCACTTCTGCATGAAGTAGCCGACGACGCCGGCGGCCAGCATGATCCAGATGTCGAACATGCTGTTGTTGATGGCGTAGGTGCCGACGATGCACAGCGCCAGGATGCACGGTGTCAGCACCGACTTCGGCATCTGCAGGATGCGCCCCATGAAGCGCAGCGAGCCGAGGCCGACCACCAGCATCATCACGTAGCAGACCAGCATGCCGGCGAACAGCGTGAAGACCAGATCGGCGTGGTCCTTGAACAGCAGCGGGCCGGGTTGCAGGCCCTGGAGCGTCAGGGCGCCCAGCATCACGGCGGTCACCGCGTCGCCGGGGATGCCCAGCGTCAGCATGGTCAGCAGCGCGCCACCCGTGCAGCCGTTGGCGCCGGACTCGCAGGCGGCGACGGCGCCCAGCTCGCCCTTGCCGTAGTTCTCCGGCGTCTTGCTGAAGCGCTTGGCCTCGTTGTAGGCGACGAAGGCGGCGATGTCGGCGCCGGCGCCCGGGATCATGCCGATGATGATGCCGAGGCCCGAGGAGCGCGCGATGTTGGCCAACTGGCGGCGGAACATGTGCCAGGGCGGGATGATGCGGTCCAGCGCCGCGGCCATGCCGGCGCGGACCTGCGGGTCCTCCAGCGACTTGAAGGCCTCGGCGGCGGCGAACAGGCCGATCATCACCGGGATGAAGGGCACGTTGAACAGCTCGGTGTAGCCGCCGGTGTAGCGCGGGAAGCCGCCCATCGGGTCGAGCCCGACGGTCGCCAGCAGCAGGCCGAGGAAGCCGGAGATCAGGCCCTTGATGACCGACACGCCGGAGATGCTGGCGATGATCGACAGGCCGAAGACGGCGAGCGCGAAGGATTCCGACGCGCTGAATTCCAGGGCGAAGCGGGCCAGCACCGGGGCCAGGAAGATCAGCACGAAGACGCTGGCCGTGCCGCCCAGGAAGGACGAGAAGGTGGCGGTGCCGAGCGCGATGCCGGCCTGCCCCTTCTTGGTCAGCTCGAAGCCGTCGATCGCGGTGGCGGCGGCCGCCGGAGTGCCGGGGATCTTGAGCAGGATGGCCGTGACCGACCCGCCGTAGATGCCGCCGAAGAAGACGCCGGAGATCATCAGCAGGCCCGACAGCGGGTCCATGCCGAAGGTGAAGGGCAGCAGGATGGCCACGCCCATCGTTGCCGTCAGGCCGGGCAGAGCGCCGATGATGATGCCCAGCGTTACGCCGAACAGGGCGAGGAGCAGCGCCATCGGCTGGTTGATCAGCGCCTGCGCGCCGTGAAGAAGCATGTCGAGTTCGTACATCTCACCCCTCCGTCAGCGGAGCGTTGCGGCCGGTCGGATCGGTTCGGGTCATTCGAAGAGACTCCCGACCGGAAGCGGCACGCTGAGCGCGACAGCGAAGGCGGCGTAGATGAGCGCGGTCAGCACGGCGGCGATGGCGGCGTTGGCGATCACGTTGCGCCGTCCCATCAGCCACATCAGGCCGAACAGGTAGATCGGCGTCGCGATGGCGTAGCCGACGAACTCCATGGCGTAGAGGCAGGCGGCGGTCGCGACGATGCCGATGGCGACGGTGCCGTAGCTGGCCTTGGGTTCCGCCTGCGCCGGATCGTCCGGCGGGGCGGCCGGTGCGCGCAGCGTGTTGAAGACCAGGATCGCGCAGAGCACCAGCAGGGCCACGGCGAAGATGATCGGGAAGCGGGCGGGGCCGACGTCGGTGTCCAGCATGGTCGGCGGGAAATCACCCGCGACGATGATGGCGGCGACCGCGACCGCCATGACGAGGACGGCGATGACCAGCGTGGCAAGACGGTCCTGCGGGCGCAGGCCAACCTTGCCGCCCGGAGCGGGAGCGTTGCTCATGAGTGAATCTCCTTCGGACGCCCGGCGGCCCGAAGGCCGCCGGGGACACGCCGGGGATGCGGCTTATGTGAATCGGCTTACTTGGACAGGCCGATCTGCTTCATCAGCACCTTGAACATCTCGGCGTCCTTGTCCATGGCCACCTTGTACTCCGGGCCGTCGAGATAGGCGTAGCTGAGGTTCATCTTGGCCAGCTGGTCGCGGAAGCCCTGCTCCTCGACCGCCTTCTTGGAGGCGGCGCGCAGCGTCTCGACGATGTTCGCCGGGGTCTTCTTCGGAACGACGATGCCGCGCCAGGTGGCAACCGTCACGTCGATGCCCTTCTCCTTCAGCGTCGGGGCGTCCGGGAAGGCCTTGGAGCGCTGGTCGTCCATCACGGCCAGGATGCGCAGCGTGCCGGCGGCGATGTGGCTGGACACCTCGGCCGGGCTGACGCTGACCGCCTCGATGTGGTTGCCGAGGAGCGCCGTGACCGCCGGGTTGGCGCCGTCGTACGGGATGTGGCTGAACTTCAGGCCGGACTTGGTCGCCAGGGCCTCGGCGGCGAGGTGCCAGATGGCGCCGGTGCCGGAGTTGCCGATGCGGACCTTGCCCGGATTCTCCTTGGCGTAGGCCAGGAACTCCTCGATGGTCTTCCACGGCGCGTTGGCGTTGACCGTGATGGCGCTCGGCTCGGCGTTCAGGCGGGCGATCGGGGTGAAATCATCGGCCGTGAAGCGGGCGACGCCGAGGTTCGGCAGGGTGGTGATCTCCACAGTGCCCATGCCGATGCGGTAGCCGTCCGGACGGGCGGCCATGATCTCCGACAGGCCGACGGCGCCGCCGCCGCCGGTCTTGTTCACCACGCCGACCGACTGCGGCAGATGGCGGTTCACGGCGTCCGCGTAGGCGCGGGCGACCAGATCGGTGCCGCCGCCGGCCGCGTACGGAACGATCAGCTCGATTGCCTTGGTCGGGTACTCGGCGGCCTGTACGGCGACCATCATCGTGGCGGAGGTCAGCGCGCCGACGACGGCGCCGGTGACGAAACGATAGCCCTTCATGAACGTTCTCCCTGGAAAATTGCTTGTGATGGTGAGGGGGAGGAAAGCCCGCGGCGCGTTCTGCGACCGGCCGCGGGTGGTGTGCTGTTGTCCTGATTCGGTCAGCGCGGGTTGAGGCGCCGCCACGCGGCGACGAAGGCGTCCGCCCGCTCCCCGACCTCGGCGGCGGACAGGCCCGGCGCGTAGAGTGCGGAACCCAGCCCGAAGCCGGCCACGCCGGCCTCCAGGAACGGCGCCATGGTGTCCGGGGCGATGCCGCCCACGGGCAGCAGGCGGGTGCCGGCGGGCAGGATGGCGCGCATCGCCTTGACGATGCGCGGACCGACCAGCTCCGCCGGGAAGATCTTCAGGGCGTCGGCCCCGGCTGACAGCGCTGCGAAAGCTTCCGTCGGCGTGGCGATTCCGGGCAGGCTGACCAACCCCGCGGCCTTGGCGGCGCGGATCACCGCCGTGTCGGCGTGCGGCATGACGACCAGATCGGCCCCGATCTCCTTCAGCCGGGCCACCTGCTCCACCGCCAGGACCGTGCCGGCGCCGACCAGCGCGTCGCGCGGCAGCAGCCGGCGGACGGCGGCGATGCTGTCGAACGGATCGGGCGAGTTCAGCGGCACCTCGATCATGCGGAAGCCGCTGTCGTAGAGCGTCTGCGCGACGCCCTCCGCCTCCGCGGGGGTCAGGCCGCGCAGGATGGCGACCAGCGGCAGGGCGGAAAAGGCGGCGTCGAAGCGGGCCTTCAGGGACTCATCGGACATGGTCGTCACTCCCCCGCCGGCGCGATCAGGCCGGCGGCAACGGCAAACTGGAAAAGCCCACGCGGGGCGGTGTTCTCAAGCCGGTCGGTGGGCTCGACGCCCAGCAGCTCCAGGCCGCGCACGTAGCGGCGGCAGAGCGCGCCCTCGCCGATCAGCAGCAGCGGACGGCCCTCGTGCAGCTCGTTGCGCATGTGGCCGAGGCCGGAGATCAGCTCGTGCCCGATCAGCAGGCCGGACAGGTAGTCCTTGAGCAGTTCCGCCGACATGCGGCGGGTGATGCCGAGCGTGCGCGCGGCGAAGATCTGGTGCGTGAAGTCGCCCGGCCCGCTGGCCTGCGCCGCCCGTACGCCCTCGGCGAAGGCGGTGTCGGACTCGGCCTCGGTCGGGGCGGCGTCCGCCGGCATCAGCCGGCCGAGGATCGAATGCTTGCACAGCACGGCGAAGGTCTCGCCGGTCATGTAGGTGGAGAAGCGGATCATGCGCCCGCCGACGATCTCCACCCATTTGGAATGGGTGCCCGGCAGGACCATGCAGGCGTCGCGGCCCCAGTCGGGGCGGTCGGCCAGCACGCCGGCGATCTGGATCTCCTCGCCGCGCAGAATGTCCGGCGGGCCGCTCGGCGGGTCGTAGAGGACGCCCGGCGCGATCAGGATGCGGGAACCCGACGCGCTCTCCACCGGGATGGCCTGCGAGGCCAGCGTCGTCGTGTCGGCGGGGCAGCGGACATAGGGGGCCTCGCGCCAGCCCTGGGCGCTGCCGACCATGCCGCCGGCCACGACCGGCAAGCCCGGATATGCCGCCAGCCAATCGCCGCACAGGTCGGTGAAGGCCTGCTCGAAACCGGTGATGCCCGGCATCGGCAGGTTCTGGATGCCGTGCGCGTTGGCGCGCTGGTCCAGCACCCGCCCGTCGCGGTCCATCAGGAAGCCGCGCAGGCTCGACGTTCCCCAGTCGAGGGCGATCAGCGATGCCCCGACGCCCGTTCGTCCCGTTTCCATCCCAAATCCTTTGAAATCGCGTCGGCGACCGCCCGGACCACGGGTCCAAGCTCCTCCATCCGTTCGTCCGGCATGTACGGCACGGCGCTCGCCACGCTGATGGCGGCGACGACCTGGTTGCGGACGTCACGGATCGGCGCGCCGACGCAGCGGATGCCGATTTCGTTTTCTTCAAGGTCGAAGGACCAGCCGCGATCCACATAGGCGGCCAGCCGGGATTCGAACTCCGGCCAGGGCGCCAGCGGGGGCCGTTCCGGCGCCGCCGCGGTCAGGCGGAGCGCGTGTTCGTACAGCTCGGACCAGCGTTCGCGCGGCAGGCCGAGGAGAAGCGCCTTGCCCAGCCCCGTGGAGGCCAGCGGCATGCGCAGGCCGATGCGCGACCGCATCTCCAGCCCGCGCGTGTTCGGAATCTTGTCGAGGTAGAAGACCTCCGCCCCCTCGACGACGCCGAGATGGACGGTGTCGCCGGTCTGGCGCGCCAGCTCCTCGATGTGCGGGCGGGCGATGGCGACCAGCGGGCGCTGCTCCAGCGCGCGCATGCCGAGCGCGATCAGCTTCGGCCCCAGCAGATAGCCCTTGTAGGGCACGTGGTGCAGATAGCCGTCCTGGGTCAGGCTGTTGAGCATCCGGTGCGTGGTGCTGCGCGGCGTGCCCAGCCGGGCGGCGATGCCCTTCACGTCACCGATGCCCGCCGCCACGCATTCCAGGAGGGCGAGGCCGCGCATCAGCGTCTGGGTTCCGGAAGCCTGCGGCTTCTCCGGCGACGCTTGTGCATCGAGCGGATTTGCTCCGATGCCGGCCATATCCTCCCTCCCACGTTGTTGTCCGATATCTGGCATATCAGTTTCCACCACTTTATGAAGACGTATGGAGTGTGTCAAATAAATAAATCATCGTCCATATAGTGAGACTCTGTCAGCGCAAGACAGCCTTGCCCCACCGTCCGGGCGGCCGTCTTGACCGGGGCGGCGCCCCTGCCCATCTGTTCCCTTGAGGCGACCGGGGCCGCGCATGGTGCGGGCCACACAGGCCGTCTTCCCGCGCCTTCGCAAAGGGCGGGAACCATAACGAACGGAGTGCCTGATGGACTTCGGTCTGTTCACCGACCGTGCGCGCGGCGTCATCCAGGCCGCGCAACTGGCGGCTCTCGCCGGACGCCACCAACAGCTCGTCCCCGAACATCTCGTGAAGGCCCTGGTCGAGGACGCCGACGGCGTGCCCGCCAAGCTGATCCGTGATGCCGGTGGCGACCCCGAGCTTTTGAAGACCGCCGCCGAGGAAACCCTCAACCGCCAGACCCGCGTCGAGGGCGAAGGGCCGCACCCGATCTTCATGTCCCCGGCGCTCGCCGGCGTTCTTCAGAACGCGGTCGAGACGGCGCGGGGCGCCGGCGACAAGTTCGTCTCCCCCGAACGGCTGCTCGAATCGCTGGCCGCCCAGGGCGGCGCCACCCGCGCGCTGTTCCACCGCGCCGGTGTCGATCCTGCGGTGCTGGTCGAGGGCGTCGAGTCGCTGAGCAGGAACCGCCCCGCCGACCGGCAGGAGGATGCCCAGATGGGCGAGGCGCTCGCCAAGTACGCCCGCGATCTGACGGAAGAAGCCCGGCAGGGCCGTCTCGACCCGGTGATCGGCCGCGACGACGAGATCCGGCGGACCATCCAGGTCCTGGCCCGGCGCACCAAGAACAACCCCGTCCTGATCGGCGAGCCCGGCGTGGGCAAGACCGCCGTGGTGGAAGGGCTGGCCCAGCGGCTGGCCTCCGGCGACGTGCCGGAGGGGTTGAAGGACCGGCGTGTGCTCGCGCTCGACCTCACCGCCCTGCTGGCCGGCGCCAAGTTCCGCGGCGACTTCGAGGAGCGGCTGAAGGCCGTCCTCTCCGAGGTGCAGCAGGCGGCGGGCCGCATCATCCTGTTCATCGACGAATTGCACTCGCTGATCGGCGCCGGCCGCACGGACGGCGCGATGGACGCCGCCAACATGCTGAAGCCCGCGCTGGCGCGCGGCGAGCTGCGCTGCGTCGGTGCCACCACGCCGGACGAGTACCGCAAATACATCGAGAAGGACGCGGCGCTCGCCCGCCGCTTCCAGCCGGTGAACGTCGACGAGCCGTCCGACGAGGACGCCGTGTCGATCCTGCGCGGCATCAAGGGCAAGTACGAGGTGCACCACGGCGTGCGCATCGCCGACGCGGCGGTGGTCGCGGCGGTGCAGCTCTCGGCCCGCTACATCGCCGACCGTCGCCTGCCCGACAAGGCCATCGACCTCGTCGACGAGGCGGCCAGCCGCCTGCGCATGGCCATCGACAGCAAGCCGGAGGCGCTGGACGCCGTCGGACGCCGCGTCGCCCAGTTGAAGATCGAGCGCGAGGCCCTGAAGTCGGAGCCGGACGCCGCGTCGCAGGAGCGGCTGCACAAGCTGGAGTCCGAACTCGCAGTGGACGAGGCGAAGCTGACCGCCATGGAGGAGGAGTGGCGCGTCGGCCAGTCCCGGCGCACCGAGGGGCGCCGCCTGAAGGAGGAGCTGGACCAGGCCCGCACCAAGCTGGAGCACGCGCAGCGCGACGGCGACTGGGCAAAGGCCGGCGAGCTGGCCTACGGCGTCGTTCCCGATCTGGAGAAGCGTCTGGCCGAGGCCGAATCCCGCGCCAACGCGGAGCGGGAGGAGGTGACGGCGAAGGACATCGCCGCCGTGGTCACCCGCTGGACCGGCATCCCGGTGGACCGCATGCTGGACAGCGAGCGGCAGCGGCTGAAGGGCATGGAGGACCGGCTGGCCGAGCGCGTCGTCGGTCAGGCCGAGGCGGTGCGCGCTGTGTCCAAGGCGGTGCGGCGGGCGCGGGCCGGGTTGAAGGACCCGAACCGTCCCACCGGCTCCTTCCTGTTCCTCGGCCCGACCGGCGTCGGCAAGACGGAGCTGGCCAAGGCGCTGGCCGCTTTCCTGTTCGACGACGAGACCGCGGTCACCCGCGTCGACATGTCGGAGTATATGGAGAAGCACTCCGTCGCCCGCATGATCGGTTCGCCCCCGGGCTATGTCGGCTATGACGACGGCGGCACGCTGGCCGAGAAGATCCGGCGCCGGCCCTATCAGGTCGTCCTGCTGGACGAGGTGGAGAAGGCCCACCCGGACGTGCTGAACGTGTTGCTCCAGGCGCTCGACGACGGGCGGTTGACCGACGGGCAGGGCCGCACGGCGGACTTCCGCCACGCGATCCTGATCATGACGTCGAACCTGGGGGCGGACGCCCTGACGGCTCTCGGCGAGGACGACAGCCTGGAGGGCGCTCGGGTCGAGGTGATGGACGCGGTGCGCCGCGCCTTCCGGCCGGAGTTCCTGAACCGGCTGGACGACGTGCTGATCTTCCGCCGGCTGGGGCGCGAGCAGATGGCCCACATCGTGGACATCCAGCTTGCCCGCGTCGCCGACCGTCTGGCGGAGCGCGGCCTGTCCCTGACCGCCGACGACGCGGCCCGCGCCCGGCTGGCCGACCTCGGCTGGGACCCGGCCTTCGGCGCCCGTCCGCTGAAGCGGGCGGTGCAGAATCTGGTGGAGGATCCCATCGCCGAGCGGCTGCTCGACGGCGAGGTGGACGAGCGCTCGACCCTGCACCTGTCGGCGCGGGACGGCCGCCTGACCCTGGACGGCGTTCCCGTCGAGGAGGACCGCGCCACCGGCTTCAAGGCTCCGGAACGTCCGCCGCTGGGCTTCGCCCTGACGGGCGGCGGCGGACGCAGCGCCGCGGTCCACTGACCGGCAACGCCGGTCCCCTCCCCGGCCCTCCCCCGCGAACGCAGGGGAGGGTTTTAGGGAGAGGGCCAGCGGTGGCGGAATTCCAACTCCCGCTCCAGGAAGCGGGCGCAGCGCATCAGCCGGTCCTCCTCATAGGGGCGGGCGATCAGTTGCAGGCCGATGGGCAGCCCGTCCGCGGTCCAGCCGCAGGGGATCGACAGGCAGGGGAAACCGATCAGCGACACCGTATAGGTGATCGCCAGATAGTCGATGATGGTGGACAGGCGGAAACCGTTGATCTCCGTCACATCGCCCTGGGCGTTGGGGAAAGGCGGCACGCTGGCGCTCAGCGTCATCAGGATGTCGTGGTCGCGGAAGAAGGCGGCGAAGCGGCGGTAGAGCGCGCTGCGCTGGGCCTCCGCCCGCAGATAGTCGGCGGCGCTCAGCCCCTTGCCCCGCGCGATGTTCCAGGCGACCGACGGGCTCAGCCGGTCGCCGTCCTGCTCCAGCGTCCGGCCGTAGGTATGGAAGATGTGCGCGGCGCGCAGCGTGCCGAAGGCGGCGCCAGCCTCCCGGCTATCGGGGGTGGCCTCCACGAACTGTCCGAAGCGGCCCTCCAGCCCGCGCATCACCGCCTCGAACCGCTCGGCAAGCCCAAGATCGATCAGGGCAGAGCCGAGGTCCGTGCTCCAGGCCACCCGCAGCGACATCGGGTCGAGGGCGTCGAGGTCCGGCACTGTCCATTCCGGCACGGGCAGCGAGGTCGGGTCGCGCGGGTCCGGGCCGCTGACCGCGGCCAAGGCCAGCGCCACATCGGCCACGTCGCGGGCGAGGAAGCCCTGCGTCGCCAGCCCGTCCCAGGCCAGCGCGCGGCCCGGGCTGGGGATGCGTCCCGGCGTCGGGCGCAGCCCCACCACCCCGCAGAAGCTGGCCGGCGTGCGCACCGAGCCGCCGAAGTCGGTTCCCTGGGCCAGCGGCACCAGCCCGGCGGCCACCGCGGCGGCGCTGCCGCCGCTCGACCCGCCGCTGGTCTTGTCCAGGTCGTAGGGGTTGGCGGTCGGCCCGCACAACTCGTTGCCGGTGATGGCGCCGAAGCCGAACTCCGGCGTGTTGGTCTTGCCCACGATGATGGCGCCCGCCGCCTTCAGCCGGGCGACGCTGAGGTCGTCGGTGTCGGGGATCAGGTCGGCGTAGAGGGTGGAGCCGTAGGTTGTGCGCAACCCCGCCGTCAGCGTCAGGTCCTTGACACCCACCGGCACGCCGTGCAGCGGGCCGAGCGGCGCCCCGGCCTCGACCCGCTGGTCGGCCTCCCCCGCGGCGGCGAGCGCGGCGTCGGGGGCCACGGTGATGAAGGACTTCAGCCCGTCGTCCAGCGCCGCGATGCGCTCCAGGCTCGCCGCCACGAGGTCGCGCGCCCGGAAGCGGCGGTTGCGCACGCCCTCCGCCATCTCGGCGGCGCTGAGGCGGAACAGGTCGGGTGTGCTCACGGGCAGGGTCTCCGGTTGCGGCGGGCCGAGTTTAGAACGGCAGGACCGGTGCGGGCGAGCCCTTGGGCCGCGCCGGGGCGGGCAGGCCGCAGGGCAGGAATTCGCCGCGCCCCGGCTTTGCCAGCAATTCACCGTCGCGGCAGATCACCTCCCCGCGGGACAGCGTGACGACCGGCCAGCCGGTGACCTCGATCCCCTCGTAGGGCGTGTAGTCCACGTTGTGGTGCAGGATTCCGTTGGTGATGGTGACTTTGCGGGACGGGTCCCACAGGGCGATGTCGGCGTCCGCCCCCACGGCGATGGTGCCCTTGCGCGGGTGCAGGCCGTACATGCGGGCCGGGTTGGCAGCGGTCAGCTCGACGAACTTGGTCAGCTCCATCCGGCCCTTCATCACGCCCTCGGAGAAGAGCAGCGGCAGGCGCGTCTCGACGCCGGGGATGCCGTTGGGGACGCAGCGGAAGGGCGCCTGTTCGCCATGCACCTTCTTGCCGCCCGGCCCGTCGAAGCGGAAGGGCGCGTGGTCGGAGGAGAAGACCTGGAAGGCGCCGCCGGTCAGCCCGTCCCAGATCACTTTCTGGTTCGCGGCGTCGCGCGGCGGCGGCGAGCAGATGCACTTGGCGCCCTCGAACCCCTCACCACCGAGGTCGTCGGCGGTCAGGAACAGGTACTGCGGGCAGGTCTCGGCGTAGATGCGCAGGCCGCGGCCCTGCGCCCAGCGGATCTGCTCCACCGCGTCGGCGCCGGAGACGTGGACGATCAGGATCGGCACGTCCACCAACTCCGCCAAGGAAATCGCGCGGTGGGTAGCCTCGCGCTCCGCCACGCGGGGGCGGGAGACGCCGTGGAAGTAAGGAGCGGTCTGGCCGGCGCGCTCCAGCTTCTCGGTCAGCCAGGCGATGCAGTCGGCGTTCTCCGCGTGCATCATGACCATGGCGCCCTCGGCGCGGGCGATGTCCAGCACCTCCAGGATCTGGCGGTCGTTCAGCTTCAGCGCGTCGTAGGTCATGTAGATCTTGAAGGACGTGTAACCCTCGCGGATCAGCGCCGGCAGCTCCTGCCCCAGCACCTGCTCGGTAGGGTCGGTGACGATGAGATGGAAGGCGTAGTCGATCAGCGGCTTCCCGGCGGCGCGGCGGTGATAGTCGTCCACCGCGGCGCGCAGCGTCTTGCCCTTCTCCTGGCAGGCGAAGGGCAGCACCGTCGTGGTGCCGCCGAAGGCCGCGGAGCGGGTGCCGGTCAGGAAATCGTCGGCCATGACGGAGTCATCGCCGGTCGGCTGGTCGAAATGGACGTGCCCGTCCACCCCGCCCGGCAGGACAAGCAGACCGGCGGCGTCGATCTCCTCCCTCCCGGCGGCCAGCCCCTCGCCGAGCGCGGCGATCCGCCCGCCGCGCACGCCGACGTCGGCCTTGAACACGTCCGACGCGGTGGCGACCGTGCCGTTGCGGATGACCAGATCGAAGTTCATCGTCGTTTCTCCCATCGTGACGCATTTGCCCCCACCCCTGCCCTCAGCCGTGCAGCTCGCGGAACAGGCTGCCCCAGCCCTCGACGCGGCGGGTGTCCACGCCGGTCATGCGCAGCGCCTTCCACACCACCGTGGACACCGTGTCGTAGACGGGGATGCCCAGCGCCTTCTCCATGCGCTCCGCCACCGGGGCGCCGCGCATGTTGGTGCAGATGATGGCGATGGCCTCCGGCTTGGACTCCGCAACCTCCATGCACATCCGCTCGATGGTTTCCTCGGTCACTTCGGAGAAGGAAAAGTTGCCGCGGTCGTTCAGGTGCCGCTCCGCCACCACCTCGAAGCCGGCGGCGTTGTAGTTGGCGACCATCTTCTCCTGGATCTCGTCCAGATAGGGACTGACGATGGCGAAGCGTTTGCGCCCGGTCGTCTCCAAAATCTCGTTCAGGGCGAGCATGGAGGTGCAGGCGGGAATGCCCGTTTCCGCCTCGATGGAGGCGCAGAGCTTCTCGTCGGCCGCGAAGCCCAGCCAGCCGGCCGAGGTGCCGTTCCAGCCGATCACGTTCAGCCGGGCGTCGGCCAGCAGCCGGGCGGCGTCCAGGAAGGGCGCGTCGGTGAACTGGTCCAGCGCGGCGGCGCGAAGGGAAATCTCCTTCACCGTGAAGCGCCCGAAATGGGCGGTCACCTCCGGCAGGCCGCTCAGCATCGCGGAGGTGATGGGCTCCAGCACCGTGTTGGAGGAAGGGGTCAGCATGCCCAGAAGGACGCGGTTGCTCATCGTCTTGGTTCTTTCGGTCAGGCGCGCGCCCACAGCGCGCGGGCGGCCTTGTCGGCCTCGGTGCAGATCTCGTTCAGGTCGGCGCGGACGGGGCGCCCGTCCTCGACCAGGGTTTCACCGTCGACCAGCACCATCTCCACGTCGCGCCCCTGCGCGGTGTGGACGAGCGTGCCGAGCGGGTTCATCAGTGGGCGCAGATGCGGGCGGCGGGTGTCGAAGACGACGAGGTCGGCCTTCTTGCCCAGGGCCAGAGTGCCGATCTCGTCGGCCATGCCGACCGCCTGCGCGCCCCCCGAGGTCGCCATGCGGAAGACGTCGGCGGGCTGCCAGGCGGCGGTGACCCCGCCCTGCTGGATGCGCGCGGTAGCGAGCGCCCAGCGCATCGCCTCCACCATGTCGCCGTGCTGGGTGTCGGTGCACAGCGCCAGATTGACGCCCGCCTCCTTCAGCTTCGGCGTCGGCGCCAGCCGGCCCGATGCGGCGTTGCATTTCGGCACATGGACCGCGTGCGCCCCGGCGCGGGCGAGGCGGGCGATGTCGGCGTCCTCCACATACAGGCAGTGGGTGGCGAGCAGCCGGTCGTTCAGCAGCCCGCACTCGTCCAGCAGTTCCGCCGGGGTCAGGCCGGTGGACGCCTTCACCCGCTCCACCTCCACCCGGCTCTGCGCCAGATGGGTGTTCACATGCATGGAGCGCTTCGCGGCCTCGTCGGCGAGGGTGCGCAGGAAGGCGGGGGAGCAGGTGTCCGGCGCATGGGCGGCCATCTGCACGCGGATGCGCCCGTCGTTGGCACCGTTCCAGCGGTCGTGCAGGTCCAGCGTGCGCAGCAGCAGGTCGCTGCCGATGGCCGGGTCGAAGCGCCATTGGCCCTGGGCCACGCGGGCGAAGTCCACGTCGTGGACGCGCCAGCTCGCATGGACGCGCAGGCCAAGCTCGGCGATGGCGTCCAGCGTCGCGTCGGCGTGGACGAAGTGGTCGCAGATCAGCGTGGAGCCGGACAGCAGGGCCTCCACCGCGCCCAGCCGGGCCAGCGCGCGGGCCTCCTCCGGCGTGGCGTCGGTGCCCTTGGGCACGCCCGGCGTGTAGGAGGGGGCGAAGCCGAGATCGGCGGCCACGCCGCGCACCATCACCAGGACGGCATGCAGATGCGCGTTGACGAAGCCCGGCGTGACCACCCGCCCCGGCAGGCGCCGGACCTCGGCGGCGGCGGGCAGTCCCTCCGCTTCCGGGGCGAGATGGACAATGCGCCCGTCGCGGATGCCGATGGCGGCAGCGTCCACGACGCTGCCGACCGCCTCTCCGGTCAGGGCGGTGACGCCGGTCAGCAGCAGGTCGAGCCGGCCGGTCACGCTACGGCGGCCTGCCGTTGCTGCAGGCCCTCCTCGCGGATCAGGTTGAGGATGTGGCGCTTGTGGTCGTTGAAGCGCGGGCCGGTGGTGTCGCGCGGGCGCGGCAGGTCGAGCGCGATCAGCTCGCGGATGCGGCCCGGACGGCTGGTCATCACGGCGACGCGGGTGCCGAGCACCAGCGCCTCGTCCACGCTGTGGGTGACGAAGACGACGGTGCAGCGCTGCTTCTGCCAGATGGCGACCAGCTCCTCCTGCATGTCCATCTTGGTCTGGGCGTCGAGCGCCGCGAAGGGCTCGTCCATCAGGATGACCTGCGGGTTCAGCAGCAGGGCGCGGGCGATGCCGACGCGCTGGCTCATGCCGCCCGACAGCTCGGCCGGGAAATGGTTCTCGAAGCCGCGCAGGCCGACCATGTCGATGTATTCCTGGGCGGCGTCGCGCCGGTCGGCCTTGCGCCAGCCCTTCAGACGCAGATGGAAGGCGACGTTCTCCCACACGGGCAGCCAGGGCATCAGGTTGGCCTGCTGGAAGACCATGCCGCGGTCGGCGCCGGGGCCGTCCACCAGCTTGCCGCCCACCGTCACGGTGCCCTCGGTCGGCTTCTCGAAGCCGGCGATCATGTTCAGCAAGGTGGACTTGCCGCAGCCCGACGAGCCGAGCAGGCAGAGGAACTCGTTCTTCTCCACCGACAGGCTGACGTCGTCGATGGCCAGCAGGTCGCGCTTGCGCTTGGCGTCGCGGAAGATCTTGGTGATGTTCTGAAGCTCGATGGAAGCCATCGCTCAGCCCTCCCGGCTCTGGAGCGTGGAGCCGTGCTGCCAGTGCAGCGCGGCGGACATCAGGACTTTGATGAGCGCGTCGGTCGCGTAGCCAAGCAGGCCGATGCTGGCCATGGCGGCGAGCACGAGGTCGTAGCGCAGGAAGTAGTAGCTGTCCCACAGCACGTAGCCGAGGCCGCTCTTCACCGCGACCATCTCCGCCGTCACCGTCAGCATCCAGGCGGCGCCGATGCCGATGCGCAGGCCGGCGAAGATGCTGGGGAGGGCCGCCGGGAACACGACGTGGCGCAGAAGCTGCTGTTCCGTGGCGCCCATCATCGAGGCGGCGCGGATCAGGTTGCGGTCGGCGGTCTTCACCCCGTGGATGGTGTTCATCAGGATCGGGAAGAAGGCGCCGAGGAAGACCAGGAAGATGGCCGGCTTGTTGGCGATGCCGAACCAGATGATCGCCAGCGGGATCCACGACACCGGCGGCACCGGGCGGAGCATCTGGATGGTCGGCTCCACCGTCCGCTCGACCCAGCGCCACCAGCCGATGGCGATGCCCAGCAACACGCCGCTGACCACCGCGATGCCGTAGCCGGCGGCGACGCGTGTGGCGCTGGACAGGGCATCGGCGAACCAGCGGCCGGTGTTGCCCTGCGAGGTCTCGTCGAAGCCGAAGATCCAGTCGCCCCAGGTGTGCAGAACCACCGACGGGGCCGGCAGCAGGGCCGCCGGCAGGAATCCGGACCGGGAGAACACCTCCCAGGCGGCAAGGATGAAGAGGGGAACGACGGCGCGCTCCCAGGATTTCGACAATGCCGTCATGGCCCGGTTTTCCCTATCCCGTCGAAAGGCAGTCGTGAATTGGAAGGCGCTCCCAAGGCGGATTGCCATCCTCCTTGGACCGCGACTGCGGTCCCGGTCGCACATGCGACCGGAGCCCGCCGGCGAATGAGGCGATAAAAATCTAAAGCGAACGCAAGTTCGCTTTAGAAGCCCAGCTCGCTCTTCGGCTTCTTGGTAACGGCTTCGAGGAACGTGTAATCCAGGTTCTTCTCCGCGGCGGCGGTGACGTCGTTGGAGATGTACTTCAGCTCGCGCATCATCGTGGCGATGGCCAGCGTGCTGTCCTTGTGGATGGCGTAATCCGGGGAGGCGTTCTTGAGCGCCTCGGTGGCGACGGCCTTGTCCATGCCGGTGTATTTGTTGATGACGTCGACCCACACGGTCTGGTCGGACTTCAGCTTGTCGACCAGGGCGACGACCGAGCCGACGGTGGCCTCGACCGCCTTCGGGTGATCCTTGATGACGTCGGAGCGGGTGACGATCAGGTTGGTCAGGTTGCCGGCAGCCTGATCATAGGGCAGCGCGAAATGCGTGCCGACGCCGGTCTGGCGGATCTGGGAGGCGAAGGGTTCCACCGTGCAGATCACGTCCACCTCGCCGCGCTGGAGGGCGGCGGCGTGGTCGGACGGGTTCGGGATGTTGATGAACTGCACGTCCTTGTTGACGTTGATGCCGTGCTTCTGGAGGGCGCCGCGCATGTGGATGTCCTGCGCGTTGCCGCGCGACGCCGCGACGCGCAGCGGCTCGCCCTTCTCCTTGCGCTCGGCGATCAGCTTTTTCAGCCCGTCCCAATCATCGGCCTTCAGGGCGATGCCCTTGCCGACGACGATCTCCGACCCACCGTTCACCTGACCGGACACGGCCACCACGTCGAAGCCCTTATCGAGCGCCGTGATGTAGTGCAGGTAGGTGACCTGGGCCATGTCGATGCTCTTCGACACCAGCGCGGTCAGCACGTCGTTGCCGGAGTTGAAGTTGATCGCCTCGATCTCCACACCTTTGGCGAGTTCCGGGGTCAGCGCCATCGGCAGGCAATGGGCGCATTTGGCGAAGCCCAGCTTCAGCGTCTCCGCGTCGGCGGCCTGGGCGGTGGCAGCGGCGGAGAGGGCGAGGAAGGCGGCGGTGACGGTCGTCAGGGTGAGGGACCGGAACGTCATGAAAGGAGTGCTCCCGATGCGGTTGCGTCCCTCATCCTTTCGCAAGGCCCATGCCAAATTGTATACAATATTATATTCGCCAATTTATTGGCTGTTTTCAGCTGTTTAGAGCATAGTGGCCGAGGCTGGCCACGCGCAAGCGCGCTTGCCTGAATTTTGGGCAAAGCGCATCATTTCGGCATACATGCCCAAGTATGCAGCACTTTCGGGGGTGGTGGGTCAGGATGGATAGGATCAAGACCATGAAGGCGCCGGCCCGGCCGATCCGCCGCGCGACGCTGCACCATTCCGCGGTGGAGGAACTGCGGGCGATGATCCTGGACGGAGAGCTGCCGCCGGGCGTCCGCGTGCCGGAGGTGCAACTGTGCGAGCAGTTGGGAATCTCCCGCACGCCGCTGCGCGAGGCCTTGCGGGTCCTGTCGTCGGAAGGGCTGGTGGAGCTTCGCCCGCACCGCGGCGCCATTGTCGCCCCGGTGGACCCCGGCGAGATCGGGGCGATCTTCGAGGTGATGGACGCGCTGGAACGGCTGGCCGGGACGCTCGCCTGCCGCAACGGCTCCGACGCGGAGTTCGCGAAGCTCGACCGGATGCACGACCAGCTCGTCACCCAGCACGACGCGGGGGAACGTGCGGCCTACTTCCTGACCAACCGCCAGATCCACACCCAGATCGTCGCCATGGCCCGCAACCCGGCGCTGGAGGCGACCTACGCCGGCTTCGCCGCCAAGATCCTGCGCGCCCGCTCGCTCGCCAACTACGACACGGGCCGCTGGCAGGAGTCGGTGGACGAGCATGAGGGGTTCATGAAGGCGTTCCGCCGCCGCGACGCCGAAGAGGCCGGCGCCCTGCTGGCCGATCACAGCCGCCGCACCGCGGTGGCGGTCATCCAGGCTCTGCGCCCTGCGGCGGTTCAGGGGAAAAAGGCGGTGGCCGGAGCCGAGCCGATGGACGCGGGATGATTCGTTCGATTAAGGCTTGAATTATGCTGCGGTGCGGAATATATTAGTTTCACTGACGCCTTTTTGGGCGTTTCCTCCCTAGACTCAGGCCGCCGGAGCAATCCTGGCGGCCTTTTTCTTTGCGCCCAGCACTTATAGTTTTGTGCGTCGCAACAAGAAAATTCTGCAATGTCTGGTGGAAAGCGAACCCCTGAAAGTGAAACACGCTGCTGCCGTCAAAGCCCTGCGGGGGTGCGAGGGCTTGAGGCATGCAGCGTGTCGCATTGTGTGCGCGCCTTTGTTTTTGTGCGGCGCGCCCTTGCTTTCACGGACTACCGAGTCCTCCCTAGACTCCGGCCTGACGCTGTTCGCAGCGCTACGAAAGATAGACCATACGTACCCGCACGATGTCAATGGGCACGGCGGCCGGAGGAGTATGTTTTTTCGCCTATGACCTTGCGCCGGCCCCCGTAAGTTCCAAGCGAATCGGAACATGACCGCCTGCCATCGTAGGGACCGGCCGATCGCCGCGCGTACCATCGCCGTCTTGGTTCACGTCATGCCCGCCGGGCATCGGAACCGACATAGCGGAGGAAACACTATGGCCGACGAACGGAACCCGAGCCAGATGGGCAGCCAGAACGAGCGGAAGCAGGGGCAGCAGACCCAGGACAATCCGAAAAACCGGCAGCAGGGGCAGGACCAGGCGAACCGGCAGCAGCAGCAGGACATGGACCGCGACCAGGACGAGAAGGGCGGGCAGCAGCGCTGACCGCGCATCGCGGGAGGCGGGACATGATGTCCCGCCTCCCGCGATGGGTTTGCGGCGTGCTGGTTTTTTCGGCATACACTGGGACGGCCGGCCGGCCGTCCCTTTTCATGTGGGCGGTCCGGATTCCGCTGGGAGGAGAGAGGACGGACCATGACCTACTGCGTCGCCCTGTATCTGGAGGACGGCTTGGTGATGCTGTCGGACACGCGCACCAACGCGGGGGTCGACCACATCTCCATCTTCAGCAAGATGCATGTCTTCGAAGAGCCCGGCGACCGCATGATCGCCCTGATGACCGCCGGCAACCTGTCGCTCACCCAGTCGGTGATCGCGCTGATCCAGGAAGGGGTGGAACTGGACGGCGAGATCCGCACCATCGGCAGCGTGAACGGCATGTTCCAGGCCGCCCAGCTCGTCGGCGCCGCCGTCCGTCAGGTGTGGAAGCGGGACGGCCACGCGCTGAAGGAGCAGCGGGTGGATTTCGACCTGTCCATCATCCTGGGCGGCCAGATCCGCGGGGACCGGGTGCGGCTGTTCCATGTCTACGCCGCCGGCAATTTCATCGAGGCGACCGCCGACAACGCCTTCTTCCAGATCGGCGAGCACAAGTACGGCAAACCGATCCTTGACCGGGCGCTGAATCACAACACGCCGATCGAGGAAGGGATGAAGCTGGTGCTGATTTCCATGGACAGCACGCTGCGCTCCAACCTGACGGTCGGACTTCCGCTCGACCTGATCGCCTACCGCCGCGATTCCCTGAAGTTGGAGACGAAGCGGCGGATCGGCGAGGATGATCCCTGCTTTAAGGAGATCAGCGACGGCTGGTCCCAGGCGCTCCGCGAGGCGTTCCGCTCCCTGCCGCCGCCGCGCTGGGCCGACTGACGGAAGCGGCCCAAAGCGGCGATTAATTTTTAGGCATATTCAACGGGCAATCTGCCCAGCTTCGCGCCGCGACCGAACGATGACCATGGGGTGAACACCAGAGTATGCGAGGGTTCGGGGCCGGAGCGCCCTTGAACCCATGGGAGTGGCACGCGGGTTGCTCTCCCTCTGTCCTGCGACGCGCCACCGGGGGTTTCCACCGGTGCGCCCTACCAGGACACGCCCCATGGCCGCACTCCAATCCGCCCGTTCGCACCACCACCCGTCTCCGCCGCCCGCCGCGGAGGACCCCGCCACGCCGGCGGGCGTCGCGGTGACACTGGACGGCATTACCCACCGCTTCGGCGCCTCCACCGCCGTGGACAACGTGACGCTGGAGATCAAGGCGGGCGAGCTGGTGGCCCTGCTGGGGCCGTCCGGCTGCGGCAAGACCACGCTGCTGCGCATCCTCGCCGGTTTCCAGGCGCAGACGTTGGGCCGCGTCGTCATCGGCGACCGGGTGGTCGACAGCCTGCCGCCCGCCGGGCGTGGCGTCGGCATCGTGTTCCAGAACTACGCGCTGTTCCCGCACATGACCGTGGCGCAGAACGTCGCCTACGGGCTGGAGGCGCGGGGTGCCGCCCGCGACGCCGTGCGGGCGCGGGTGGAGGCGATGCTGGGTCTGGTGAAGCTGGACGCCATGCGCGACCGCTTCCCCAAGCAGTTGTCCGGCGGACAGCAACAGCGCGTGGCGCTGGCCCGCGCCCTGGCGATCCAGCCGAGCATCCTGCTGCTCGACGAGCCCTTCGCGGCGCTCGACAAGAATCTGCGGCTGGACATGCAGATCGAGATCAAGCAGCTCCAGCGCCGTTTCGGCATCACCACCATCATGGTCACCCACGACCAGGAGGAGGCGCTGAGCATGGCCGACCGCATCGCCGTGCTGAGCCGGGGCAAGCTGGAGCAGTTCGGCACGCCGGAAGACGTCTACGACCGCCCCGGAACCCTGTTCGTCAACGGCTTCGTCGGCAGCGCCAACCAGTTGCGGGGCCGTGTCGTCCGCGCCTCCGGCAGCGTCGCCGAGGTGGCGCTGGAGGCCGGCACCGTTCTGACCGCCGTCACGCCCGACGCCGCGCTGGGCGCCGGCGACCCCGCCATCCTCTGCGTGCGACCGGAGAATCTGCGGCTCGCCGCCGAGGCGGCGCCCCAGCAGATCGCCGGCACCGTTGACCTCGCCCTGCCGCTCGGCCCCGTGGTCGTCTACGAGGTGCGCACCGCCGACGGCGGGCAGGTGAAGGTGACCGACCCGCGCGTGGCCGGCGCCGCTCTGCGCGCGCCCGGCACGCCGGTCCGGCTGCAACCCGTCTCCCACCAGACCTGCCGCGCCTTCGCGGTTCCCGCGGGCGCCTGAGTCCGCCCCTCCCCCTTCTCTCCTCCTCCCCCTGGAGTGCCTGCCGATGACCCTCGACCGCCGCCAGATCCTCGCCGCCGGCCTCACGCTCGGCGCCATGTCCCTGTTCCCCGGCATGAGCTGGGCGCAGGCGCGCAAGCTGGTGTTCGCCACCTTCACCGGAAGCTGGGAGGAAGCCCACCGCGACGTCATCGTCCCGCATTTCCGCAAGGCCACGGGCAACGCCGACATCGCGCTGGACCCGATGCTGTCGGTGGACATGATCGCCAAGGTGTCCGCCGCCAAGGCCAACCCGCCGATCGACGTGATGCTGATGGACCCGGGCCCGCGCCTGTCGGTGATCGGCCAGGACCTGGCCGCCCCCTTCCCCGTCGCGGACAGCAAGAACTACCAGGATCTGCTGCCGGTGGCCCAGTTGCCCGAAGGGCCGGGCATCTTCTTCCAGGCGGTCGGCATCACTTACAACCCGGAGAAGGTCAAGACCCCGCCGACGAGCTGGGACGACCTGTGGAAGCCCGAATACAAGGGCCGCGTCGGCATCACCAACATGAACTCGACGCTCGGCACCGCCTTCATGGTCGAACTGGCGAAGACCCGCGGCGGCAGCGAGAACGACATCGAGCCGGCCTTCGCCGCTCTGAAGGAGCTTCAGCCGAACCTCGGCGCCGTGGCCCCCAACCCCGGCGCGCTCGCCACCCTGTTCCAGCAGGGCCAGATCGACATCTCCCCGGGCAACTTCAACGCCATTCAGATCCTGCGCGCCCGCGGCGTGCCGGTGGAGTTCGCCAAGCCGAAGACCGGCACCATCGCCTTCCTGACCACCGCCCACATCACCAAGAACTCGCCCAACGCCAAGCTGGCGGCGGCGCTGATCGAATCCGCCATGGCTCCGGAGGTCCAGACCAAGCTGATGCAGGCGCCCTTCTACGTCATCCCGACGAATGCCAAGGTGCAGATGGACGGCGACATCGCCCGCATGATCGCCAAGGACCAGGAGGAGCTGAAGGCGTCCTTCGTGTTCCACGACTGGTCGGTGATCAACCAGAACCGCGCCGGCTGGATCGAGCGGTTCAACAAGGAGATCAAGGTGTAAGTGCGGGAGACGGGCCCCCCTTACCCTAATGGCCAATCTTAGCCCTCTCCCCTCTGGGGAGAGGGTGGCCCGCAGGGCCGGTGAGGGGGTCGCGCCTTTGCCGGACGCACCGCCATGCGCAACCCCCTCACCCTAACCCTCTCCCCGGAGGGGAGAGGGGACCAAGAATGCGATTGCCACAGGACTCCACCCCATGACCGCCATCACCGCCCCCGGCCTCGCCGGACCCGCGACCGCCGCACGGCCCCGCATCGGGCGGGAATGGACGCTGGCGCTGCCGCTGGCCGCCTTCTTCGCGGTGTTCTTCGTGACGCCGCTGCTCCTGCTGGTCGCCGTCAGCCTCTACGCCGACGCGGAGATGACGCGGTTCAGGCTGGACCAGTACATCCGCTTCTTCGGCGACACCTTCAATCTGGCCGTGCTCGGCAGCACGCTGCTGCTGGGGGTGAAGGTCACAGCGCTGACGCTGCTGTTCGGCTATCCGCTGGCCTGGCTCTACACCCGCAGCGGGCCGCGGATGCAGTCGGCGCTGATCCTCGTCATCATCCTGCCGCTGCTGACCTCGGTCGTGGTCCGCACCTTTGCGTGGATCGTCATCCTGGGGCGGGACGGCATCGTCAACAATCTGCTGCTGTCGCTGGGTCTGGCGGAAACGCCGCTGCGCCTGCTCTACACCGAAGGCGGTTTGGTCGCCGCCCTGGTGCAGGTGCAGATGCCGCTGATGGTGCTGCCGCTCATCACCACCCTGTCGCGGCTCGACCCCAACCTGCTCGACGCCTCGGCGGCGTTGGGCGCCGGGCCGTGGCGGGGCTTCCTCAAGGTGACGCTGCCGCTGAGCCTGCCGGGGATCGTCGCGGGGTGCCTGCTGACCTACGCCGCCGCCGTCACCGCCTTCATCACCCAGTCGCTCGTCGGCGGCGGGCAGATGCTGTTCATGCCGCAATACATCTATCAACAGACCATCACGCTCCACAACTGGCCCTTCGCCGCCGCCATCTCCATCGTCTTCATGGTGTCGGTGCTGGGCGTGGTGATGCTGTTCAACCTGCTGGGCCGCGCCAGCAAGGGGTACGTCCATGCCTGACATGCAGCGCCCGACCCTGGGAAGCGCCTCCTTCGGCCTCGTCATGGGCACGCTCGCCGGCGCGGCGCTGCTGCTGCTGGCGGCGCCGACGCTGGTGGTGCTCGTCACCTCCTTCACCGACGGCTATTCGCTGAAGTTCCCGCCGCCGTCCTACAGCCTGCGCTGGTACGCCTCGCTGATCGACGCGTGGCAGCTCCAGGACGCCGCGCTGGTCAGCCTGAAGCTGGGCGCCGTGGTCACCGCCGTGTCGGTGGTGCTGGGCACCGCCGCGGCGCTGGCCATCGGGCGCAGCCGCCGCGCCTGGGCGCGCGGGCTGGACGCGCTGTTCATGTCGCCGCTGGTCCTGCCGGCGCTGGCCTTCGGCCTCGCCTCGCTGGTGTTCTTCAGCACGGCGGGGGTGGAACTGTCCTTCCTGACGCTGGCCATCGGCCACATCGTGGTCAGCGTGCCCTACGTCCTGCGCACCACGCTGGCGAGCCTCGCCCAGCTCGACCCCGCGCTCCTGGAAAGCTCCGAGAGCCTCGGGGCCGGGCGTCTCTACACCTTCCGCCGGGTGACGCTGCCGACCATCCGCAACGGCATCGGCGCCGGGGCCTTCATCGCCTTCATGTCGAGCTTCGACAACATTCCGGTGTCGCTGTTCATGGCCGACGCCCGCAACGAGGTGCTGCCCATCCGCATGTGGCAGATCCTGGAGAACAGCCTGGACGTCCGCGCCGCGGCGGTGTCCGGCGTGCTGATCGCCGTCACCGTCCTGGCGATGGTGGTGATGGAGCGGGTCGCCGGCCTGTCGCGCCAGCTCCGCTAACTTATGCCCCGCGGAACAGGGAATAGCCCCAGGGGGTGAACTTCAGCGGCAGATGGTAGTGCTGCGCCACGTCGGTGACGGTGAAGCGGAACGGCGCCTCCTCCAGGAAGGCCGGTTCCGCCCCTCCCGCCCCTTGCGCGCGCAGCCAAGGGCCGATGTGGAACACCGCCTCGTAGACGCCCGCCGTCACGCCCGCGCCGCCGACCACCGGATGGTCGAGCGCGCCATTGGCACACAAACGGCTTTCCGCTAGCCTGTCCCGTTGTCCGTCCCGCAAAGCATAGAGTTCCACCCGCATCCCCTCGGCGGGCACCCCGCGCGCCACATCCACCGCATGCAACGAAATCCCGCCGGCCATCGGCCCGTCCCTTTCCTTGTGGAGTCCCCATGAACGTCTGGTTGCTGCCTCTGATCGCCATGGCGGCGGTTCAGGCGTTCGTCGGGCTGTGTCTCTTCGCCATTCCGGTGATCGCGCCGCAGGCGGCGCCCGACCTGGGGGTCGATCCGGGGCTTCTCGGCCTTTATACCGCGGTCGTCTTCACCGCCGCCATCCCCGCGTCGCTGGGGGCGGGCGGGCTGATCGCCCGTTGGGGGGCGATCCGCACCTGCCAGGCCTGCCTGCTCGCCGCAGCAGGAGCCGCGCTGCTGTCGGCCAGCGCCCTTCCCATCGCCTTCCTGCTGGGGGCGCTGGCGCTGGGCTTCGCCTTCGGGCCGGAAACGCCGGCCAGCACGCAGCTGCTGTCCCGGCTGACCCCGCCGGAGAAGCGCCCGCTGGTCTTCTCGCTGCGCCAGACCGGCAACCAGTTCGGCGGCATGGCCGCGGGATTTGCCGTGCCGCTGCTGGTCCTGTCCGTCGGCTGGCAGGCCAGCCTGCTGGTCGTGGCGGGCGCCACCGCCGTCCTGGCGCTCGTCCTGGAGCCACTGGCCCGCCGCCACGACGGCGACGACCGCGCCGCCCCCCGCCCCGCCGGGCGCGGCACGTTGAAGCGCGCGCTCGATCTGGTCGTCGGGGAACCGGCGCTGCGCCGGCTGGCCATGGCTGTCTGCGCCTTCTCGGCCATGCAGCTTTGTCTGAACGGCTTCCTGGTCAGCTTCGCGGTGACCGGCCTGGGCTGGAGCCTGCCGCTGGCGGGCACGGCGTTGGCGGTGGCGCAGGGCGCCGGGCTGGTGGGACGCGTCGGCTGGGGCCTCGTGGCGACGCGCTGGGCGCCGCCCCGCGTCATCCTCGCCGGGCTGGGCGTCGCCATGAGCGTGGCCGCCGCCCTGGTCGCCATCGCCTCCCCCGGCTGGCCGGTGCCCGCCTTCCTGGCCGTCTGCGCCGCCTTCGGCCTGTCGGCGAGCGGTTGGAACGGCCTGTTCGTTTCGGAGGTCGCCCGTCTCGCCCCGACGGGCCGGGCGGGCGAGGCGACGGGCGGCATGCTCGCCATCGCCTACGCCGGGCTGGTCATCGGGCCGGCGCTGTTCAGCCTGCTGGTCGCCGGGGGCTTCGGCTATTCCGCCGGCTATCTGGCGGCCGCCGCCGCCGCGCTGGTCGGCGCCGCGGCGCTGGTCATTCCCCTGCCGCCGGCCCCCACCCCGGACCTTTCCACCGCTGCCGAGGACACCCCATGCGCATGATGAGCGCCCGCCGGATCGCCGAACAGGTCGCCGCCCGCGCGGTCAGCGCCGTCGCCCTCTACGACGATCTGCTGGAGCGGATCGCGACCGAGAATCCGCGGCTGAACGCCATCGTCCATCTCGACCCGGAGGCCGGGCGGGCGGAGGCGCGGGCCGCCGACGAGCGTGCCACGCGAGGCGAGGCGCTGCCCCTGCTCGGCGTGCCCTTCACGGTGAAGGACAACATCTGGGTGCGCGGACAGCCGGTCCGCCAGGGATCGCGGCTGTTCGAGGACTTCGTGGCGCCGGAGGACGCGGTGGCGGTGGCCCGGCTGCGCGCCGCGGGCGCCGTCTTCGCGGGAATCACCAACTGCTCGGAATTCGCCTGCAAGGGGGTGACGACCAATCGCCTGCACGGCCCGACCCGGAATCCCTGGGACGTGGCGCTGACGCCCGGCGGTTCCTCCGGCGGGGCGGCCAGCGCGGTGGCGGCGGGCTTGGCGCCGCTGGCGCTGTGCACTGACGGCGGCGGCTCCACCCGCCGGCCCGCCGCCCATGTCGGAGTGGTCGGCATGAAGCCCTCGGCCGGCGTCGTCCCCCACCCCGTCGGCTTCGCCGAGCCGGTGTTCGGCAATTCGGTGATCGGCCAGATGGCCCGCTCCGTCGCCGACGTGGCGCTGATGCTCGACGCGCTGGCCGGGCCGGACCCGCGCGACCCGCAATCGGTGGCGGTGTCCGGCTCCTTCGTCCATGCCGCCGCCAACCCTGACCCGGCGGGCCTGCGCATCGCCTACAGCCGACGGCTGGGGCTGGACGCCCCCGTGGACCCGGAGGTCGCGGCCTGCGTGGAGCGCGCCGTTCACCGTCTCGCCGACGCCGGGGCCATCGTCGAGGAGGCCGACCCGGTCTGGCCCGACGGTGCCGGGGAAAGCGGCCTGATGCCCCTCCAGTTCGCCGGCCTCGCCGCGCTCTACGGCGAGCGCTACCGCGCCACGCCGGACCTGTTCGACCCTGACATCGGACAGCAGATCGGCGCCGGGCTGCGCACCAGCGGCGCGGAGGTCGCCCACGCCCTGCATCTGCGGGAGGAGGCCTACCGCGCGCTGGCCGCCCTCTTCACACGGTACGACCTGCTGGTCTGCCCGACGACTCCGGTCACCGCATGGCCGTTCGACCGGCTTGGCCCCGCCACCATCGACGGGCGACCGGTGACGCCACGCGGCCACGCGGTCTTCACACCTCTGTTCAATCACTGCTACGCGCCGGCCTGCTCGGTCCCCTGTGGGCTGACGGAGAGCGGCGGGCTTCCGGTTGGGCTGCAGATCGCCGGCCCGCGCCTGTCCGACGCGGCGGTGCTGCGGCTGGCCGCCGTGGTGGAAGCCACCTGCGGTTACACTGGCCTTGTAGCGTGACAGCCTTTTGAAGAAAAAGAGAAACGGCGATGGGGATAGAACGGACAGCCTGTATCAATTACCATCGTATTCTGGCAATCTTCACTTGGAGAGGGGTGGAGTAGGGAGATACGTGTGAAGACCAGCGAGCCGGACCAGCGGCCTGGATGGTCGGCGCGTCGGTTGTCGATTCTTTTCCTTATGGTTGCATTACCGCTGATCGCCTTTGAAGTGTACAACATCCTGGAATTGCGCAAGTCCCGGGAAACGGAAATCCGCCTGGAGTCGATGCAGCTTCTGGATCAGGTCGAATCCGAACAGCAGCGCATCGCCGACGATATCGAACACGTTTTGGTTGCCCTTACGGAGATGGGCATAGGGCAATTGTCTCCAGCGGCCTGTCAGGACACACTTCTTCGGATCAAGGCGAAGTTTCCACCGTATCTGGCGGTGAGCATCAGCAACCGGTCTGGGACCATCTGGTGTTCCACCCAACCGCAGGCACGCGGTCTTTCGGTCGCTGATCGCAGCTATTGGCAGGAGGCGTTGACCAGCGGGGAGCAAACCAACGGGGCCACCCTGACCTCCCGCACCACGGGCCGCCCCTCCATCCCCTTCGCCCTGGCCTACAAGGACGGGAACGGCGTTCCGGCAGGCGTGGTGACGGTACTCCTCGACACAACGTGGCTGAACCTGTTCCTTCGCGAGAAGAGTCTGCCGGACGACGCTGAGGTGGTGATCGCCGACCGCTCCGGCATCGTCCTGGCGCACCAGCCGGAGATGCCGGACACCGTCGGCAAACCGCTCCACACGCCTTACCAAGTTCTGCTGGACCAGGGCGAGCGGCGTGTGGTCGAAGCGCCCGGTCCGGATGGCCGGATGAGGATCACCGCAGTGTCGCCGCTGGCCGCCGGGGTTCCCAACCTCTACGTCCATGTCAGCCTGGACAAGGACGAATCCATGCGGCCGGTCAACGCGGCCGCCCGGCGCACGCTCATCATTTTCATCGGGCTTTTCCTGTTCGCCGGGATCACCGCGGGCTGGAGCCTGTGGCGCTTCCTGCGCGCGCACGATCTGGCACGCAGCAACGCGCTCCGCATGGCGGCGGTGCTCGGCAGCACGGTGGACGGCGTGATCGAGTTGGATCGCGATTGGCGCTTCACCTACCTGAACGACAAGGCGGTCGCTCTGGTCGCCCAGGGCCGCGACCTGCGCGGGCGGTCGCTGTGGGACGCCTTTCCGGAACTGGTCGACACGCCGCTGTGGCGCAAGGCCCATCAGGCGATGGCCGGGCAGACGCCGATCGACGATGAATTCCAAGGGATGCGCACCGGACGCTGGTTCTGGATGCGGGCCTTTCCCAACGCGAACGGGATGTCGGTCTATCTCCTCGACATCACCCGGCGGCGCCAGGCCGAGGACGATCTGCGCAAGAGCAAGGACCGGCTAAGCTTCGCCCTTGAATCCGCCCTGGCCGGCACCTTCGACTGGGATCTCACCTCCGGCCAGGGGCACTGGTCGGAAGAAACCCACCGCATCTTCGGCCTCGATCCCGCCGTGCATGAGGCGACCAGCGCCATGTGGCGGTCGGTGGTCCATCCCGACGATTTCGACATCGCGACGCTGAAGGCCCAGACGGAAATGCTCGCCGAGCGGCGTTCCTACGTCCGGCTGGAGTACCGAATCGTCCAGCCCGGCGGCGCCATCCGCTGGGTCTCGTCGATCGGGCGGGTCAGCTACGGCCCCGACGGCACGCCGCTGCACTTCAGCGGCCTGAATCTGGACATCACCGAACGCAAGGCCCTGGAGGAGGCGCTGCGCCGCAGCGAGGAGCGGTTGACCATCGCGCTGGCCGCGTCGGAAGCCGGCATCTGGGATTTCGACCAGCGCGACCGGACACTGGCCTGGTCGGATGGCATGTACCGGCTGTACGGCGTCACTCCGGACAACTTCACGCCCGGCGAGAACAGCTTTTTCGAACTGGTCCACCCGGCGGACCGGGACTCGGTGCGCCAGTTCACAAAGGACGTGCTGGAAGCCCGGCGTTCCGATTACCGCGGGGAGTTCCGCATCCTTCATCCGCGCGATGGGGTGCGCTGGATCATGGCGATCGGGCGCCCCGTCTATGACAACGGGCGCCTAGTCCGGCTCAGCGGATTGAACATCGACATCACCGGGCGCAAGATGATGGAGCAGGCCCTGCGCGACGCCAAGGCCAAGGCCGACGAGGCCAACGTCTCCAAGTCGAAGTTCCTGGCCGCGGCCAGCCACGACCTGCGCCAGCCGCTGCAATCCGCCCTGCTGTTCGCCGGGGTCCTGCACCACCACGTCGATCCCGTCAAGGGGCGCGGCTCGCTGGCCTCGCTGGAGCGTGCGCTGGAAACGCTGAAGAATCTTCTCGACAGCCTGCTGGACGTGTCGCGCCTGGACGCCGGTGTCATCAACCCGCAAATCGACACGGTGTCCCTGCGCCCGATGCTGGACGAGATCGAGGCGGCCTATGTCCCGATCGCCTCCAGCAAGGGGCTGGAGTTCACCGTCGTCCAGCCCGCGCCAGATCTGGCGGTGCGCAGCGACCGGCTGCTGCTCGGCCGGATGCTCCGCAATCTGGTGGAGAACGCCATCCGCTACACCGAGGCGGGCTATGTCCGCGTGTCCTGCGAGGCGGCGAACGGCACCGTCCGCATCATGGTGCAGGACAGTGGCATCGGCATCTCGGCGGAGCAGCAGACCAAGGTCTTCGAGGAGTTCCATCAGGTCGCCAATCCGGAACGCGACCGCAGCCAGGGGCTCGGCCTGGGGCTCGCCATCGTGAAGCGGCTGTCCCGGCTGCTGAACCATCCGGTGTCGGTGCGCTCCGAACCGGCCCATGGGTCGGTCTTCTCCATCGAAGCGCCGCGCGCCGCCCCGGCTCTCCCCTCCCCGCCCCCGAAGCGGAGGCCACCCCGTCCGGCGACGGCCGGTTGGCCGTTCTGGTCGAGGACGACGTCATCGTCCTGATGGGGCTGCGGACCATCTTCCAGGAATGGGGGTACGAGGTGGCCGTCGCCGGTTCCGCCGAGCAGGCGCTGGAGCGGCTGCGCGGACTGAACCGCCGCCCGGACCTGATCATCGCCGACTACCGGCTGCGCAACGGCCGGATCGGAACGGAAGCCATCGTGCAAATCCGCGGGCTGGTCGGGTCATCGGTTCCGGCGATCATCCTGACCGGCGAGATCGGCACCGAGTGCGACCGCGACGCGGCGGCGCTCGGGCTGGCCGTGGTGCGCAAGCCGGTCACCCCGCGGCAGCTTCAAAGCGCCATCCAGGATCTTCTGAACCACAATCCGGTGAGACAGACCGGCGATTGATCGTCTTCCCCGACCGGAGAGCGGTGGACAAAAAGCGGACCAGCCTTGACGGGGCAGCGCCACTGCCCCATATTGTGCACTGCAACATAACGATAAGCCCTTTCCCGAGGGGGAGACGCCTTCTCAATCCTTTGAGGAGGTCCCTTATGAACACGCCTTCGACTTTCGCCTCCGCCCTTCCCTCCGAACGCGACCTGCAGCACATCCGCCGCAAGGCCGCCCGGATGCGCGCCGACCATCTCCGGTCCCTGCTGGGCCGGCTGGCCGCGTTTCTGAAAGGACGGCCGGCCGACCTGAACCCCCACCGCCTGGATGGCGGCCGGGCCGCCGGTTGACCACGGACAGCCCTCATTTTTCCCTGATACAGCGACAGTAGCGCCCCGCAGGCGGTCCGCGACAGCGGCGCCTCGCGGGACGGTTGGTCTTTGGTTGGAGTTTTTCACATGCAGAAACGAGCGGTCGCCCTGGGCGGCTTCGGTGGGTTCAACCTGCACGGCGCGGGCGTGCTGACGGCGCTCGACCGCCTGGAGCGGATGCCCGACCTGTTCACGGTGACCTCCGGGCAGATCGTCGTGCTGGCCGCTTGGCTGCGCGGCGAGGACGTGCGCCGCCTGCTTCTTGAACACAGGGGGGCGTCCGGCGGGCTGCTCCAGGCTTGGCAGACCGCCCTGTTCGGGCACAAGGGCGTGTTCCGCCCGGTGCTGGGCGAGAACGCGCGGCGCTGGCTGGATGTCCCGCTGTCGCCCTCGGCGGTGCTGGAGCGGCTGATGCCGGCCCGCCAATACGCCCCGGTGCGCGACCGCGACACCGTGGCCGAGATCGCCCGCACCCTGAACGAAGCCGAGGTCGGCGTCGTCTTCAACACCTACGACTTCCGCTCCGGCAACGGGTTGCTGCACGGCAACGCCGCCGCCCGCCGCCTGATGGCCGGGGAGGTCGGGCTTGAGGACATCACCGCGGACGCGGTGGAAAGCGCCCTCTGGCTCTATCTCTACGGCTTCGAGGAGGCCCCCGGCGGGCTGATCGACGGCGCCTATCACCGCAGCATCATCCTGTCGGAACTGCACGGCTTCGACGAGGTGACGGTGGCTGCGCCCTTCCCCGTCTCCTGGATCGGGCCGGTGCCGCGCAACCAGTTGGAGGTGGAGAACTGGAAGATCCGCCAGTGGTTCGCCAACTCCTACAAGGCGGAGGTCGCGCGGCTGCGCCGGGTGATCGAGTTGATGGAGCGCGGCACGCTCAACGACCCGGCCTACCGCATCCGCTCGCTGACCGAGCTGCCGCTGCGCCGCCATTACGGCTACTTCGACTATTTCACGGAGAAGGCGGAGGTGTTCGACGACGCGCTCGCCCAGGCGCTCGGCCATTTCGGCGGCGGCCCGGCCCACGAGCAGCGGCGCGCCGGCTGACCGGCTGACACGGAGGGCCCGGCGGCTCAGGCCGGGCGGGCCTCCACCAGCTTCACGCAATCGCCCATTACGAAGCGGCTGTCCACCGCTCCCATGCCGGCCTGCGGCAGATGACCCTCGTAGCCAGCGGTGTAGCGGGCACCGAAGGCGAAGCTCAGCCAGGGCGATACCACGCGCATCCACAACCGGGCCGCCGAGCGCTCCGACTGGGTGTAGTCGAGGATGCGCAGCGTCCCCTCCGGCTTCAGGATGCGTCGCATCTCGCGCAGCACCGGCACCTGAAGATCCTCCGGCAGGACGCAGAAGACGAAGGTCGCCACCACATGGTCGAAATGGCCGTCGGGGAATCCGGTGGCGGCCAGATCCATCACCCGGAACTCCACCGCCCGCCTCAGCCTGTCCGCCCGCTTGGCGGCGCGGGCCAGCATGGCCGGGCTGGCGTCCACCGCGGTTATCCGGGCGCCCTCGGGATAGAAGGGGATGTTGCAGCCGGTGCCAGCCCCAGCGTCCAGGATGCGCCCGGACAGGCCGCGGAACGTGCCCCGGCGCAGGCGCCGCTTCCACATCACCTCGTAACCGAGGTCCAGCGCGTCGTAGAGCGGGGCGATGCGTTCGTAGGTGCGCACATAACCGGTCTGCATGGTTCGAGACTCCCCGAAGCGGCCCGTTCACACCGTGAGCGCCAAGGGCCGGAAGCGCGTTTTGCCTGTTCTTCCTTTCATAGCAGGCGAATGTGACGGATCATCGCGCCTGGGGTTCGAAGCCCGACAAACGGCCCGACAAACGGAATGGAGATGGCATGGATGCGCTGAACCCGGCGGCGGAGGCCCGCCGTCAGGCCGGACTGGAAATCCAGGCGCTGGCCGAGGATTTCGAACAGAGCGACGAGGCCGCTTTCCTGCGGATGCGCATCATCGGCGGGGTGGTGGCGGGGGTGGTGACGCTGGTCCTGCTGGTGCTGCTGACCGCGGGGGCGGACTGGCGCTATCTGTTCGGCTTCTGGGTGGTGATCGTCGGCTTCATCGGGATCGGCTACGCCGTGTCCGTCTACCGCCAGCGGCAGCAGACTGCGCGGCTGCGCGCCCTGGCGACCCGCTGGCTGAGCGGCGGAACCGTCCCGCCAGTCTGAGGGGGCCGGCCTGAGGAAAGGGCCGGGTCAGGAGGCGCGCGAACCGCGGTGCTTGCGCCGGCGCTGGAAATTCTGGATGCGCTCGATCACCTCGCCCATGTCCGCCGCCTCCTCCACCTCGCCGAGATGCAGGAGGACGCGGATGTAGGTGTCGATCAGGCCGAGAACGGCCTCCTCGTCGGTCACGCCGTAGGCCGCCTGGCCCAGGGCATCGACGATCAGGGTCCCGCTGTCGGCCAGCGCCTCGGCCACCTCGTTGATGGCGCGATCGAGGGCGGTGTCGTCCCCTTCCGGCGCTTCCAGCACCGGGTCGAGGATGTCGGGAAAGGAAAGCCGGTCGGCGGGATAGCCAGCCATTGGCAACTCTCCAAGAAAAAACAGGGCCGTGAACCGGCCCCTGGTGCGCGCGAACGGAGGGCGGGTGTCCCCCTTCTGGTGATTCGTGGCCCTATGAAACGTGACGGTGAAGGAGGATGGCCGCGTCAGGCGGCCATCGATTCCATGGCTTCGGCCAGGGCGTCCGCGTCCTCCGCGACGGGCAGACCCGTCCAGGGGATCAGCTCGCGCCCGGTGTTGGCGAGGCGCTTGGCCTCCATATGGCCGATCACCGCGGTGCCTTCCCGTGCGATCCGCAGGATGTCGCCGTCCTCCGGAACCAGCGCCCGTTCCACGCCGCAGGCGCGGGCAAGGCGGGCGTGGGCCTCCAGATGCTCGATGGTGCCGTGCACCGGCACGGAGAAGCGCGGGCGGATCAGGTCGTACATGCGGATCAGGTCGTCCCGCTTCGGGTGGCCCGACACATGCACCGGCGCATCGGCGGGGGTCACCACCGTCACGCCCTTAGCCTTCAGATGGTCCTGCACGTCGGCCAGCACCACCTCGTTGCCGGGAATGGCGCGGGCGGAGAAGATCACCGTGTCGCCGCTCTCCAGCCACAGCTCACGGTGGCCATCGCGGGCCAGCCGGCTGAGCGCCGCCCGCTCCTCGCCCTGGCTGCCGGTGCACAGGAACACGAGGTTCCGGCGCGGAGTCCAGGAGGCTTCCATGATGGAGATGAACTCCGGAGCCTTCTCCAGATAGCCGCTGGCGCGGGCCGCCTTCTCCATGCGCAGCATCGACCGGCCGACCAGCACCACCTTGCGGTCGTGGGCCGCCGCTGCCTCGGCCACCGCCTGCATGCGCGCGACGTTGGACGCGAAGCCGGTCACCGCGATGGCGCCCTTGCGCCCGGCGAAGGCCTCGATCAGGCCGGCGCGGGCGTCCGCCTCCGAACCGGTGGTGCCGTCGACGTTGGCGTTGGTGCTGTCGCACATCATCGCCAGCACGCCGCGGTCGCCCAGACGCTTCAGCGCGTCCAGGTCCATGGTCGGGCCGACCAGCGGGTGCGGGTCGAACTTCCAGTCGCCGGTGTGCAGGACCGTGCCGGCCTTGGTGTGAATCGCCACCGACACCGGCTCCGGGATCGAGTGGGTGACGGTGATGGTCTCGATGCCGAAGGGGCCGATCTCGAAGGCCGCGCCCGGCTCGAAAACCCGGATGCGGGCGTGGCGCAGGCCGCCGGACTCCTTCAGCCGTTCACGGATGACGTGGGCGGCGAAGGGGGTCGCGTAGATCGGGCATTCCAGCCCCGGCCACAGATGGTGGATGGCACCGATGTGATCTTCGTGGGCGTGGGTGACGACCAGCCCGACCACCTCGTCCATCCGCTCCTCGATAAAGGAGGGATCGGCCATCAGGCTGTCGACGCCCGGCGCCTCGTCGCCCATGAAGGCGACGCCGGCGTCCACGATCAGCCATTTCCCGGCATGGCCGTAGAGCGCCATGTTCATGCCGATGCGCGAGCAGCCGCCGAGCGGGATGAACAGGATCTCGTCATTGCCCGGCACCGGGCCGGGAACCGGCGCGCCCGGCGGGCGGGTCGCCTTCGGGCGCTCGTAGGGCTTGGGGTTCTGGTTCTTCTGGAAACGCGGGCCGCCGGACTTGCCGCTGCGCACATCGCCAACAATCGTGTTCGGGCGGTTGCCGCCAAAATTCGAGTTCGGGCGGTTGCCGCCCTTGGGCGCCGCGCGGCGGCGCTTGTTATCAAACGTCATACGTCCTTCTTGCTTCACGACATCTCAGCCGGCATTCAACGCTGCCGGACGGGCGTGCATCGCGTGTCGATGCGGATCTCGGGGGTCTCCCCGGCCATCGGCGGCGCCAGGACCGTGGGGATGGGTCGAGGCAGCCGGCCGCACCGGCCAGGGAGAGCGGTGTTCGAGCCAGTAATCCAGATGACGACGCCGGTCAACCGCTGAATCACGACCCGGAAAAGGGTTCGCCGGTCGGTCACCCGAAGGTTACGGCCATCCGCCGGCGATGTTGCACATATGTTTCCTTCGCCGCGGCGTTCAAGGGGGCGCCATCGCCTGATTTTTTGCGGCCTTCGCGCGTCGCGCCGGCGGGGGGGCGCGGATGGTGGAATTGCGGGCGTTTGCGGGCTCCCGAGGGCGCCTCGGTTGGCTGGCCTGTGTGGAGCGCATGGCAAAGACACCACCAAAGACATGGCAAAGCCACCGCCGGTCCGCGATCCTTCGCCGCCTCCCCTGTTGTTTGCGGACGCCCGGCGAACGGGCACTGTCCAAATGGGGAGCATCCCATGTCCGACTATGAATCCAGGTGGAGGAACGACCCGGGCACCCGCCGCGACGACGATCGGTGGGAGCGCGACCGCCAACGCGGCGAAAGCCGCGAGTGGAGCGCCGGTTCGTATCAGAACCGTGGCCGTGACGAGTTCGGTCAATCGAATTGGGGCCAGTCCGGATCGGGCCAGTCCGGCCGTTCCGGCATGATGGGTGGCGGTGGCCGCCAGCCCGGCTACGGCTACGAGGGCCAGGGTCGCGAAGGCTTCGACTACGGCCGCGACTATTGGCGCCAGCAGGAAGGTCGGGGCGATTACGGTCAAGGCTCCTATGGTCAAAGCTACGGCCAGGGCACCTATGGTCAAGGCTCCGGCAATCGCGACTACGGCCGCGATTATGGGTCCCGGGGTTCCTTCGGCCAGGGCCAGCGCGACTGGCGCTCCCGCGAGGATCGTCAGAGCTACGAGGACCGTGGCGACTACGGCCAGGACTTCGGCTACCGTGGCGGCTTCGGACGTTCCGATTACGGCAGCGGAGCCTATGGCGGCCGTGATTACGGCAGCCGCGACTATGGCGGCATGGATTACGGGTCGCGCGGCACCGGAAACCGCGACTACAGCAGCCGTGACTACGGGAACCGCGACTATGGCCGGATGGGCTACAGTGGCGGCAGCGGCTACGGCCGCAACGAGGAGCGCGGTTTCTTCGAACGGGCGGGCGACGAGATGGCCTCCTGGTTCGGCGACGAGGACGCGGAACGCCGCCGCCGCATGGATGCCCGCAACGACGATCCCGGCGCCCAGCACCACCGGGGCCGCGGGCCGCGCGGCTACACCCGCTCCGACGATCGCATCCGCGAGGATGTGAACGATCGCCTGACCGATGACCCCTACATCGACGCGTCGGAAATCGACGTGACCGTCAGCAATTGCGAGGTCACGCTGAGCGGCACGGTGGGCGACCGCCGGACCAAGCGCCGCGCCGAGGACATGGCCGAGACCATTTCCGGCGTCCGCCATGTGCAGAACAATCTGCGCGTCCGCGAGCGGACCTTCGGCGGCACCGGCACCACCGCCGGGGCGTCGGCGATGGCCGGGCTTGGCGGCACCGGGTCTTCCGGCACCGGCATGAGTGGCTCGGGGATGGGAAGCACCGGCATGAGCGGGTCCACAACGGGCACGTCCGGAACCTCCAGCACCTCCGGGACCGGCATGAGCGGTACCGGTATGAGCGGGACTTCCGGAACCACGGACAGCACCAGCCGCTCCAGCACCTCCGGCAGCACCAACCGCTGACCGTACCCAACGCGCCCCTCCCGCCCTTACCGGTGGGAGGGGCTTTTCCTGTCCGCCGTCAGTCTCCATCCTTCCGCTGCTCCGCCGGCTTCTCCGCGCGGGTCAGGTTGAAGGCGGTGTTGATCAGCGCGATGTGCGAGAAGGCCTGCGGGAAGTTGCCGACCAGCCGCTTCGCCGTCGTGTCGTACTCCTCCGACAGCAGACCCAGATCGTTGCGCAGGGCGAGCAACCTGTTGAACAGCGCCTCGGCCTCTGCCTGACGCCCCTGGAGCACATAGACGTCAGCCAGCCAGAAGGAGCAGGCGAGAAACACCCCCTCCCCGTCGGGAAGCCCGTCGTCGGTCCTCTCCGTCCGGTAGCGCATGACAAGGCCGTCCTGAAGCAGTTCGCGCTCGATGGCGGCGACGGTGCCCTGGATGCGGGGATCGTCCACCGGCAGGAAGCCTAGCATCGGCAACATCAGCAGCGCCGCGTCGACATGGCTGGCGCCGTAATGCTGGACGAAGCTGTTCCGCTCCTTCGAATAGCCTTTGGCACAGACATCGTCGAAAATGGCTCGGCGCAACGCTTTCCAGCGGTCCAAAGGCGCGTTCAGGCCGAACCTCTCCGCGCTCTTCACCATGCGGTCCACGGCGACCCAGGCCATCACCTTGGAATGGGTGAAGTGCTTTGCGCCGCCGCGCACCTCCCAGATGCCTTCGTCGGGCTGGTCCCACACCGATTCCATGTGGTCGAGCAAGGCGCACTGGACCTGCCAACCTTCCGACCTGATCTCGATGCCGCGCATCCGCGCCTGATGCGCCGCGTCCATCATCTCGCCATAGACATCGAGCTGGAGCTGGGGAGCCGCGGCGTTGCCGATGCGGACCGGGCTTGCCCCCTCGTAGCCCGGCAGCCAGGGCACCTCCCATTCCAGCAGGCGCCGCTCCCCGGCGATGCCGTACATGATCTGGATCTGCTGCGGGCTGCCGGCGATGGTGCGCAGGCCCCAGTCGCGCCAGTCCCGCGCCTCCTGAAGGTAGCCGGCGTTCATCAGCGCCAGCAGGGTGAGGGTGGCGTCGCGCAGCCAGCAGTAGCGGTAGTCCCAGTTCCGCACCCCGCCGAGTTGCTCGGGAAGGGAGGTGGTCGGCGCCGCGACGATGCCGCCGGTCGGACGGTAGGTGAGCGCCTTAAGGGTGACCAGCGAGCGCACCACCGCGTCCCGCCAGAGGCCGCTGTAGGTGCAACGCCCGCTCCACTCCGCCCAGAAGCGCTCGGTCTCCGTCAGCGCTTGCTCGGCATCGACCGGCTGCGGCAACGGCAAGTGCGAGGGGGAATAGATCATCACGAAGCTGATGCTTTCGCCCTCCGTCACGGTGAAGTCGGCGACGGTGCTCATGTCCTCGCCGTGGATCGGGGCGCTGGTGTGCAGGACGACCATGTCCGGCCCGGCGATGGCGCGCAGGGTGTGCGGGCCGATCCGCGTCACCCACGGCACGACGTGCCCGTAACCGAAGCGCAGGGTCAGGTCCATCCGCATGGCGACACGCCCGCGCCGCCCGCGCAGGATGCGTACGATGTCGGACGCCTCGCCACGCGGCGGCATGAAGTCGATCATGGTGACGGCCCCCTCCGCCGTCTCGAACTCCGTCTCCAGGATCAGGCTGTCGCCGCGGTAGCGCCGGGTGGTGTGAGCATCTGGATCGCTCGGGCGCAGCAGCCAGCGGCCGTTCTCCGGCGTGCCCAGCAGTGCTGCGAAGCAGGCGTCGGAATCGAAGCGCGGCCAGCACAGCCAATCGATGGAACCTTCGGCGGACAACAGGGCTGCGGTCTCGCAGTCTCCCAGAAGGGCGTAATCCTCGATGCGGGAGGCCATGGCACGCTCTCGAACGATTGGGGGTGCCTTTGGGCAACGGCCTGTAACCGCTCCGGTTCCCTCCGAACGAGAACCGGAAGCGACGAAGGTCGATCGTCCGGTTTGACGATTCTGGCTGCCGGACCCGCGTGTTAGCGTTTTCGCCCATCGTTGCAGGACGACGCATCGAGGCCACCATGGATACCGGACGCGCCCCGCCCCGGCGGCATGCCTGCCACCCTGCCCGCCTTGCGGCGGCATTCCTGCTCGCCGGTCTTCCGATGATGGCGACGGGAGCGGAGCCCCCCACCGTCTCGCTGCGGCCCGGCGCCGACATCCAGACGGCGGTGGACCGCCATCCCCCCGGCACGCGCTTCCGGCTGGAGGCGGGCATCCATCGTTTGCAGTCGATCGTTCCCAAGAACGGCAACCGGTTTGAGGGCGCCCCTGGCGCGGTGCTGAGCGGAGCGCGCCGGCTCACCGCCTTCGTCCACCGCGGCTCCATCTGGATCGCTCGCGGGCAGACGCAGGAGGGCCGGGTCAACGCGGCGGAGTTCTGTCGCTCCGGCTTTCCCCGCTGCGCCCGCCCGGAGGACCTGTTCATCGACGACGCGCCGATGCTGCATGTCGACAGCCGGTCCGCCGTCGGGCCGGGGCGCTGGTTCTTCGACTACGACGCCGACGAGATCGTGATCGGCGACGATCCCACCGGGCGGCGGGTGGAAACCAGCGTCACCGCCCGCGCCTTCGGCGGAACCGCGTCGGGCGTCGTCATCCAGAATCTGACCATCGAGAAATACGCCGCCCCCATCCAGGCCGCCGCCGTGGACGCGGAATTCGGCCCAGGCTGGACCGTCCGCAACAGCGTCCTGCGCCTGAACCACGGCGTCGGAGTCAACGCCGGCAACGGCAGCCGCATCCTCGACAACCGCATCCTCGACAATGGCCACGCCGGCTTTTCCGGATCGGGAACAGACTTTCTGATCGCCGGCAACGAGATCGCCCGCAACGGCTATGCCGGCGTCGATTTCCATTGGGAGGGCGGCGGCGGCAAGATCACCGAATCCGGCGGCGGCGGACTCATCCGTGGCAATTGCGTCCACGACAATGTGGGCGCCGGAATCTGGGCCGACATCGATGTGCACCGGTTGGTGATCGAGGACAATCTGGTCTTCGGCAACGCCGACAACGGCATCACCTACGAGATCAGCTACGACGGGGTGATCCGCAACAACCGGGTCGCCGACAACGGGCAGCGCGGCCAGGGCTGGTTCTGGGGCGCCCAGATCCTGATCTCCAGCGCGCGGGGCGTGAGGGTCTACGGCAACGACATCGACGTGCCGAACGGCTACGGCAACGCGGTGACGGTGGTGTCCCAGGACCGCGCCCCCTACACCCCCGCCGTCGGCAACGAGATCTTCGACAACCGCATCGTCATCCGCAACGCCGACGCGCGGGTCGGCGCCGTCACCGACGTGGACGCCGACAACGCCGTGGTCGCCGCCGGGAACCGGCTTTACGCCAACCGCTACCATCTGGCAGACCTGAAGGAGCGAATCTGGTTCTGGAACGACGCGGAGGCCGACTGGAACGCCATCCGTGCCCAAGGTCAGGAAGTGGGCGGTATCGTCAACGCCGGCATTCCACAGAAAACGCCGCTGAGCTGCCCTTCCACGGCCCCTACGGACAATGTTCGATGATCTTTCCTTCCCCCAACTCTTCCATAAAGAGAAAGATCTAATCAAGTCATCACGCGTAGGTTTCCCTGCCACTGTTACAGTTTTGAAAAAGTTACTAATTTGGAGGTACTTTGCGGATATCCGCGCACAGTATTATGATCTTGTTTGCGATTGACGGTCAAACGCGGCTGCGATGTTATTGGATCGAAGCGGTCGTCCAGGCCTCTTGCAGCAACGCCTCCGCGCTTGATCCGTTTCCATTGATCGAATAGGGCCAAAGTCTTCGCGCCGGTGATGTCGGCGGCGACGTTGGCGACGATCCTGGGCGGTTCCCTGCGGCGGCGTGTCCATGGCGTGTGGCTGAGGGAGATTTTGTATGTTGCCGTGCAAAGACGGAACGCGCCTGCCCAACGCCTTCCGCCGCGCCCCATCGGTCACATCCTTCGCATCCAACCACATCCTGGCCGCCACGCGCCTGACCGCCGCCCCGATGAACGACTCCGGCTCGTTCGGGTCCTATTACCGGATGTCCGGAGGAGCGCGGCCGCTGGGGGAGGACCAGAGCGTCACCGCCATCCTGCACGACGAAACGCCGCTGACGCGGGAAAGCCTGTCCACCAGCCTCAACCTGTGCGGACGGGGAGTGCGGGTGCTGACGGCGGCGTCGCTGGCCGACCTGGAAAGCGTGGTGCGGCGGGACGGAGCGCCGGATGTGGCTCTGGCCAATTTCAGCGGGCGGCTCGCTTCCGATCCGGATTTCCGGCCGAGGCTGGCCGAACTGCTCGCCGTCCTGGACGGCATCCCGCTCATCATGCTATCGGATTCCGACGAGACCTCGACGGCGCTGGAGGCCATCCGCCAGGGTGCGCACGGCTACATTTCCACCACCGTCGGCTTGACCATGGCGCTGGAGGCGATCCGTCTGGTCGCGGCGGGTGGCATCTTCGTTCCGGCACCCATCCTGCACCGGTTGATCATCGACCAAGCCGGGTTGACGGACCCGATGCTTCACGCCGCCTTATCCGTCCCGGAGCCCGCGGCCAACGGCAAGCCCCATCTGACGCAACTGACCCCGCGTCAACTCGCCGTCCTGGAATGCCTTCAGGAAGGCAAGCCGAACAAGGTCATCGCCCATGAGTTGGGAATGCGGGAAAGCACCGTGAAAGTGCATGTCCGGAACATCCTGCGGCGGCTCGGCGCCACCAACCGGACGGAAGCGGTCTGCCGCGTCATGCGCGAAGACAACTGAGCGCAACACAAAAGAACGGCGCGGCGGGATCCCGCACCGTTCCATCACGGGACCGACCGATCAGGGCTGGTTCGATTCCAGGACCGTGCCGCGGGACAGATGGGCGTGCGCCATGAAGGCGGCCTCCGTCCGGTTGGTGGCGCCCAGCTTCTTCAGCACGTTGCGCACATGGGCCTTGGCGGTGTTCTCGCACATGCCCAGCATGTAGGCGATCAGCTTGTTCGACTTGCCCTCCCGCATGCAGGTCAGCACGGCCATTTCCCGCGGCGTCAGCCCGCCGATCCGGTCCGTCGCCGGCAGGGAAGCGCCCGGCGGCGGGGTCTGCGGAACGGCGATGCCGCCCGGCACCGGCGCGATCAGCGATTGCAGGGAGGTGGCCGGCACGAAGGTTCCCCCCGCGGCGACCAGCCGGATCGCCTCCAGCATGACTCCCAGCCCGAGGTTGGGCACGATGTAGCCGCGTACGCCGAGGCGCAGGCTTTCCAGGATCATCCCGCCGTCGTCGCGGTCCGAAATGAGCACCAGCGGCACCGGCAGGCAGGCCGACACCGCGTCGCGGATGGCCGCGCACAGACCGTCGTTCAGGCCCATCTGCGCACCGATGTTGCACAACACGACCTCTGTCCGTCCGTCCCGCGCCAGGACTCCCGCGGCGTCCTTCAGCGAGGCCACCGATCGCACGGTCATGTCCTGGCACAGCGTGCCGAGGCCAAGCGAAAAGCAATCCCGAGTGAGGCTGTTCGGGTCCGCCAGGACCACCGAAATCCCTGGGGCGATCCCTGGAGCGATCCCCGATTGCTGCTTGATGTCCGTCGTCATCCGCTCCCCCTTTTGGTTAAACGCCATTTTTCGCACCCCTCAAACCGGTGTGGAGGCCTCAGCCCGCCCTCATCGGCAAAAGGGTTTCAATTTTCGGGTGAGCGCGTCCGCTCGCGGATACTCGGAAAGATTTCACTTTCTTCATTTTCAGCGCCTTTCCCTGCCGACCAGATGGATTGTTTGTGTTGGAAGATCATCAGGAATGCTTGCGCGGTTTGCATTTGATGCTTTCAACGTTACCAGAACATCCGGTCCGGTAAATACGCACTTCGATGCAGGGTTGTGACCGGTCGACGTTTTATTCCGTACCTATTCCGGCGCCCATGACGCTTCTCCTCGCAGGGCGCGTACGCCTTTGTGAGGATGGGAGCGGCGTGGCGTGCTTATGCAACCCTATCCCGCAGCCGGGACGAGGGAAGCCGCCATCCGCCTCCTTCTGCTTTGCGACCAAAAGAACAGGCCCGAATGGCACAAGTCGGGGAACAGCGCCCTCTGACCAATGGAAAGGCCACAAGGACAAGACGGTGCGCTTCCGGAGGGCGATCATCGAAACCTCTCCTGAAGACACAGGATTCAAACGAAAATACTTCAAATAGGAGGTAAAGACAAAGTCCGACGTAGTTATTTCTGCGCGGGATTGACGTTGACGAGCGCTTGGGTGCAGCGCAGCATAAGGCCAGGGAAACGGGGTCGGGAGATAGGCTTCATGGGATCGAGCGGGAAGGCGGTTTCATCGCCCCGCGCCGCCGCGCGCGGCCCAGGTCCGATGAACGGGCGCCGGGCCATAGCGGCCCTTCTTCTGGACGAAACGCCGTTGACCCGTGAAAGCCTGTCCACTGGCCTCAGCCTGCGTGACCCGAGCCTGCAAATGCGGACCGCGGCATCGCTGGGCGAGGCGAAGGCGATGCTTGCCGCCGGAACGCCAACCGCCGTCGTGCTGTGCAACGTCGTCAGCCTGACTCCGCCGAACGGCAGCGTCCTGGCGACGTTGCGCAACGTTGCCGGCGCCTTCGGCGGCACGCCGCTGGTCGTCCTGTCCGACGGGGAAGAGGCGGACCTGCCGTTGGAAGCCAGCCGACTGGGCGTGCGGGGGTGTCTGCCGACCAGCGTCGGCCTCGCCGTCGCACAGGAGGCTCTTCGTCTGGTCGCGAGCGGCGGCACCTTCTTCCCCTCCCCCTTCCTCCACCGCCTGATGCAGCATTGCGAGGCGGCGGCGGACGAACCGCCCGCACCGCCCGGCGGAGCGGCGCTGACCGCGCGTCAGCGTGGCGTTCTGCAACGGCTGCGCGAGGGGAAATCGAACCGCGTCATCGCGCAGGAGTTGGGGATCAGCGAGAACACGGCAAAGGTTCATGTGCGCGGAATCCTGCGGGCGCTAGGCGCCTCCAACCGCGCCGAGGCCGTGCGCAAGGCGTGGCAACCCGCCGAGCCTGCTGTTCCGCAAGCGCTCAGCCAGGATCGGCGCCGGGATCGGGACTGACCGTACCGCCGCCGTGGATCAGCCGCAGGGCGGCGATCACCTCGGCCAGCGGCATCCGTCCGCTCAGCACCCCGCGCAGACCGAGACGCGCCGCCGCCGCGGTCACCGCCGCGCCGGGCCGGTCGGCCAGAACAGCCACGGGGGGATGGGACCCGCCTCCCGACAGCGCATCCAGAAGCTGGCCGACGCCGCCCTTGGCCGGATCGGCGCGCCCGATGCTCACCAGAACCACGTCGGCGCCGCGCAGGACGGCGGGAAGGTCGGCCAGCGCCGCGGCGCTGCGCCGGTGGCTGACCGCCACGTCCGGAGCGAAGGCGTTGATGGCGGCGGCGAGGCTTTCGCCGAATAGGGAGCGGTCGTCGATCAGCAACACGGCGATCGGTGTCCGCCCGCCGGTTCGCCCGTCCGGTTGCGGAGGAACGGCGCCGCCCCGCGCGCCGGAGGGCGCACGGGGCATGAACTCTCGACGGATGCCGGCCAGCGCGTCCAAGCCAATCATGGCTGTGTCTTTCGGAATCGGGAGATCCCAGCCGGCCCCCGCGCGGGGCCGCCGCCGCCGGGGCGGGGACGGCCCGTTCAAGGCGCCGGTGCGTGACCGGAGTCGGCGGGCGTCGCGCCCGCGTCAATCAGCCAGGTCGGAGGCGGCTGCAGCAAGCTGCCCGGAGAAGGGAAGGACACAGGAGTCCGCCGCGAAACCATTGCTGAGGAGCATGGCCTCCGCCGCCTTGCGCCGCTTCGCCGCGTCGGGCCGCAGGCTCTCGGGCCAGACATCGCGCCGCCCGACGGAGCAATAGTGGAAACCCGCCGCCGCCATGGCCGCCGGGGCATAGACGTTGCGCAGATCGACCATCACCGGGCGACGCATCAGGCTGCGGACGCGGCCCAGGTCGAGCGCGCGGAACTCGTTCCATTCCGTCAGGATGGCGACGCAGTCGGCCTCGACGAGCGGGGCGTAGGCGTCGTCATGCCAGACCACGCCGGGCAGCAGGTGGCGCCCCTCCTCCATGCCGGCGGGGTCGTAGGCATGGACCGTGACGCCGGCCTCCTGAAGCAACGGGATGATTTCCAGGCTCGCCGCCTCGCGCATGTCGTTGGTGTCGGGCTTGAAGGTGATGCCCAGCACGGCGATCCGCTTGCCCGCCGCGTCCGGACCACAGGCCTGGAGGATCCGCCCGGCCATCAGCCGCTTGCGCGCCCGGTTCACGTCCACCACCGTTTCGATCAGCCGCACCGGCGCACCGTGCTGCCGCCCGGTGCGCACCAGCGCCTCGGTGTCCTTGGGGAAGCAGGAGCCGCCGAAGCCCGGCCCGGCGTTCAGGAAGGGACGCCCGATGCGCCCGTCCAGCCCCATGCCCGCTGCCACGTCCTGCACATCGGCCCCCACCCGCTCGCACAGGTCGGCCACCTCGTTGATGAAGGTGATCTTGAAGGCCAGGAAGGCGTTGGCCGAGTATTTCGTCAACTCCGCCGTCTCGATGCCGGTGCGCACGAAGGGCGTCCCGGCGCGGATCAGCGGCTGGTAGAGGGCGTCCATCACCGCCCGCGCACGGTCGGAGTCGGCGCCGATCACCACGCGGTCGGGCTGCATGAAATCCCCGATGGCCGAGCCTTCGCGCAGGAATTCCGGGTTGGACACCACGTCGAACTCGGCGCGCGGGTTGATGTCGCGCACCAGCGCGGCGATCTGGCGCCCGGTGCCGACCGGAACGGTCGATTTGGTCACGATGACCGTGTAGCGGGACATGGTCCGCGCGATCTCCGCCGCCGCGGCGTGGACGTAGGTCAGGTCGGCCCCGCCGTCGCCGGGACGGGAGGGGGTGCCGACCGCGATCAGCACCACGTCCGCCCCCTCCATGGCGACCGCGAGGTCGGAGGTGAAGGACAGACGGTCCGCCGCCATGTTGCGCGCCACGAGGACGTCGAGACCGGGCTCGTAGATGGGAATCTCGCCCCCCCTCAGGCGCCGGATTTTCGTTTCGTCCTTGTCCACACAGCACACGTCGATGCCGAATTCGGCAAAGCAGGCGCCGGACACGAGACCGACATAGCCGGTCCCCACAACAGCGATCCGCATCATTCCACTCCTGTTGCTTGATGGCGTTGCCGAAGCCATCCCTGGCCGGCTCGAAAGTTGGCCGTCAGGCCACGGCGCGCTCCGCCATGCCGTTCGCTTGCCCGCTCTCGCCCAGCGCCCAGCGCACGGTTTCCGCCAGCCCCTGCTCCAACCGCGTGCGCGGCGTCCAGCCGAGCACCGACCCGGCGTAGGTCACGTCCGCCTGCACGCTGCGCTGCTCACCCGGACGTTCGGGGTGGTAGAGCACGGGATGGTCCGCCCGCGTCCGGCCGAGCGCTCCCAGCGCAAGGTCGGCCAGTTCGCTGATGCTGGTCTGCCGCCCGCTGCCGAGGTTGAAGATCTTCCCGTGGCTGGCCGGGTTGTCGAGCGCGCCGACCCAGGCGTCCACCACGTCGTCGATGAAGACGAAATCGCGGGTCTGCTCGCCGTCGCCGTAGATGCGGATCGGCTCGCCGCGGATGATGTTGCCCAGGAAGATGCCCAGCACCCCCTGATAGGGGTTGTCCACCGCCTGCCGCGGTCCGTAGACGTTGTACATGCGGAAGGAGGTGACGGCCAGACCGCCCGGCAGGTCGGGCCGCGCCGCGGTCAGATGCACGTAGCGCTCCCCCGCGTATTTCGTCACCCCGTAGTAGGACACCGGGGAGCAGGGCGTGTCCTCCGGCGTCGGCACCACCTCGGCGTTGCCGTAGGCGCTCATCGAACTGGCGTAGAGAAGGCGCTTCACCCCGCGCTCCACGCACTGCTGAAGGACGTTCACCGTCCCCTCCACGTTGGTGCGCAGGTCGCCGACCGGGTTGCTGAAGGCGCGGATGATCGACACCTGCCCGGCGATGTGGATCACCGCGTCGGGCACCTCCTCGAACGCCTTGTCGAGATCGGCGGGGTTGGTGACGTCGCCGCGGATGTAGCGGACCTCCGCCGGCACGTTGGAGCGCAGCCCGGTGGACTCGTTGTCGATCACCGTCACCCGGTGGCCGAGCGACACGAGGCGGTGCGTGATGTGGGAGCCGATGAATCCGGCCCCGCCCGTTACAAGAACGTCCATTGGTTCCTCCACCGCACAGGAATGGGATTACGCGCTGAGGGCGATGCGGCCCGGTTCCAACTGGGTCTGGTCCGTCGGCAGGCCGTTCTGAGCGAGATAACGTTCCGCCCAGTCCCACAGGCGGCGGATGCCGGTGTCGCGGTCCACCTGCGGGCGCCAGCCGAGGACCTGCTCGGCCTTGCGGATGTCGCTGACGTAGCAGGGCTGGTCGCCGGGCCGCCAATCGGAGAAGTCGGCCTCCACCGGCGCGCCGCGCAGGGTGGACAGCATCTCCCCGAACTCGCGCCAGACCGAGATGGTGTTCTCCGGCCCACCGCCGATGTTGAAGACCTGGCCGCGGCTGACCTCGATCTTCTCGGTGGCGAGGCGGAAGGCGCGCACGAGATCCTCGACGAACAGCACGTCGCGCACCTGCATGCCGTCGCCGTAGATGTGGATGGGCCGCCCGCTCAGCGCCGAGATGATGAAATGGGCGACCCAGCCCTGGTCCTCGTTGCCGAACTGGCGCGGGCCGTAGATGCAGCTCATCCGGAAGACGACGGTCGGCAGGTCGTAGATGCGGGCGTAGTCGCGCACATACTGGTCCGCCGCCCCCTTGGAGCAGCCGTAGGGTGAATGGAAGTCCAGCGGCTCCGCCTCCGAGACGCCGAGCGGGCGGTCGACGAAGCGGTAGCGGCTGCCGGTCTGCTCCACCGCCACATGCTCCAGCCCGCCATAGACCTTGTTGGTCGAGGTGAAGACCACCTTCGGCGGAGTCTTCATGCGGCGCGCCGCCTCCAGCACGTTGAAGGTGCCGAGCGCGTTGATGTCGAAGTCGGTGCGCGGGTCGTCCAGCGACGAGGTCACCGCGACCTGCCCGGCGAGGTGGTAGACCTCCTCCGCCCCGGCCATGCAGGATTTGACGGCGGCGAAGTCGCGCACGTCGGCCTTCATGAAGGTCAGGCGGGAGCCGGCGTTGAGGGTTTGCAGCCACGCCGCGTTCCGCTCGCTGCCCGGCCGCAGCAGGGCGTCCAGGACGACGACGTCGCGCCCGTCATCCAGCAGGTTCTTGACCAGATTGCAGCCGACGAAGCCGGCCCCGCCGGTCACGAGCGTCTTGCCTTCCATAGGTGTCTTCTCCATTGCTGCGGCTTTTACCGGTTGGGCAGGGGGTGTTGGGCAGGGGTTCAGGCGGCCTTGAGGATGGCGGCGCCCGCCGGGCGGCGGACCACCGCCTCGTAGAGCCGATGGGTGTCGGCGGCGGCGGCGGCCCAGTCGAAGCGCTGGGTGGCGCGCAGGCGGCCGTGGCGGCCCATCCGCGCCCGCCGTTCGGGGTCCGCGGCCAATTGCTCGACGGCGGCGCGCAGGGCCTGCGGGTCGCCCGGCTCGACGATCACAGCGCAGCCGTCGTCGACCTGATGGGGGATGCCGCCGACCCGGGTCGTCACAACCGGAACACCGAAAGCCATCGCCTCCAGGATCACGTTGGGGAAGGTGTCGGCCAGGGTCGGGAAGACGAACAGGTCGGAGCGGCGGAACATGGCGGCGACCTCCGCCTCGGCCAGATTTCCGGTGAGGTGGATGGTCTGGCCCGGCCCGCAGCGGCGCTGGTACGCCTCATAATCGACGAAGTCCCGCTTCTCGCCGCCGACGATCAGGCGGAACGGCATCGACAGCCCCATGAAGGCGTCGAGCAGCACGCCCAGCCCCTTGTTGGCCGTGTGGTTGGCCAGGAAGAAGGCGGTGACGGGGCCGCCGTCCTCCTCCCGCTCCGGGATGCCGAACCTCCGGTGGATGTCCTGGTCCGCCGGGGTCGGGGCGCCCCAGTCGCTCGGGCGATCGACGCCATAGGGAATGACGGCGATGTCGTCCCCCGGGAAGCCGAAGCCGCGGACGATCGGCAGGTCGACCGGCGAGATCGCGCAGATCGCCGCGGCGTTGCGGACGACGTAGCGGACGGGGCGGTCGATCAGCAGGTCCCAGGCCAGCCGCCGCGCCGCGTCCATGCGCCGAAAAGCCGCCGGGTTGCCGATCTCCACGAAGCCGTGGGTGGACACCACGTAGGGCACGCCCTTCGCCACGCAGGCGCGGGCCACCCGCATCATCTCCAGCGCCGGGATCGGGTTGTGGATGTGCACCAGATCGTAGGAGCCGTGACGGATCAGCGCCGGGATGCTCGACTGGTAGAACAGGGTCTTCGCCCGGTTGGGCAGGAGAGAGTCGAGCCCGACCAAGGGGCTGGAGGTCCGTACCTCAATCCGTTCGCCCGGCTTGCTCAGGTCCATCGGGACCCGGCTCGCCATGCCCATGTTCGCGATGTCGATGCGGTCATGCGCCTGCAGCGCGACGCTCAGCTTCTCCGCCGCCTTGCTGGCGCCGCTGACCGCCAGATGAGGCGGCACGACGATCGCCGACAGGATCTTCAGGCTCATCGCAGGAATCCTCGACTGTCATGGAGGCGCGGACCGCATCGGTCGCGGTTCACGGCGCTGTCCCCAGGTCGTTCAGGAAAATCCGCCGATGCAAGGCCGTTTCATTTTAAAAACGGCACCGCACAATCACAGCATCGGAAGGATTTTCATTTTTAATAACGGCTCTTTTATTTGGCAACTACCAAACAACCATCACCGTCTAACCAAATCGAAGCTCTCCTTTCGGACGGCGTGCCTGGCCGCTGCGGACCAGAGGCATCTGCACCGCTTGGCAGGCCAGCAGGAACAGGAAGGCCGGATTCAGCATGACGTAGCGCCGCCACAGCCGCCGCGGTTCGGTGGACAGCCGGAACAGCCATTCCAGGCCGGAATTCTGCATCCACATCGGCGCCTGAGGCTGTTTCCCGGCGATAAAGTCGAAGGCCGCGCCCACCGCGATCAGCGGCATCGACAGCGCGGCCTTGTGCTCGTAGACCCAGGTTTCCTGGCGCGGGCAGCCCAGCCCGACGAAGACGATGCGGGCACCGGACTCGATGATCTCGCGGTCGACCGCCGCGCGCTCCTCTGCGCTGAGGGTGCGGAAGGCGGATGGGCGGGCGCCGGCGATGATCAGACCGGGGAAGCGCTCCATCAGCGCGGTGGTCAGCGTGTCGAGCAGACCCGCCGTGGCGCCGTAGAGATAGATGGGAAGTCCCTTCGCCGCCGCCGCCGCGCAGGTGCGCAGCATCAGGTTCGGGCCGTAGACGCGGTCCGGCAGGGCGGCGCCGTGCAGGCGGTTCAGCGCCCAGCGCACCGGCTGGCCGTCCGGCGTCACGAGGTCGATGGCGTTCAGGCGGTAGCGGTGCTCGGGGTCGAGCGCCCCGGTCATCACCCCGTGAACGGCCAGCGCGCTGACCGCGAAGGGCTTCTGCTGCTCCGCCGCGTCGATGATGGCGCCCACGCCGGCCTCGTAATCGACGGCGTTGACGTAGACGCCGAGCACTTCCTTTTTCCCATGGTCGATCATGCCACGGCCTCCACGCGCCAGCGGCGCCGATTGCTGTCGTGAATGTCGGTGAGGATGTTGCGCACATCGTGCCGGATGTCCCAGGACGGGTAGTGGGAGCGGAACCGGTCGAGCGAGCTGACCCACCAGATGTGGTCGCCGATGCGGTTGGCCTCCTTGAAGGCCAGATCCATCGGGCGCCCGGTGATCTCCTCGCACAGCGCCACCGCCTCCAGGATGGAGCAGTTGCTCGCCCGTCCGCCGCCGATGTTGTAGACCTCGGCGCCGCGCGGCGCGTCGTAGAACGCCTGGAAGGCGGCGATCAGGTCGTTGCTGTGGATGTTGTCGCGGACCTGCTTGCCCTTGTAGCCGATCACGTCGTAGCGGGCGCCGGTGACGGCGCAGCGCATCAGATAGGCCAGGAAGCCGTGAAGCTGCGTCGGCGAATGGTTCGGCCCGGTCAGGCAGCCGCCGCGGAAGCACACCGTCTTCATCCCGAAATAGCGGCCGTACTCCTGGACCAGAACATCGGCGGCGACCTTGGAGGCGCCGAACAGGCTGTGCAGGGTGGCGTCGATCGACATGTCCTCGGCGATGCCGCCGGCGTAGCGGTGGGACGGGTCGATCTCATAGCGGGTCTCCGTCTCGATCAGCGGCAGGCGGTTCGGCGTGTCGCCGTAGACCTTGTTGGTCGAGGTGAAGATGAACACGGCGTCCGGGCAATGCCGCCGCGCCGCCTCCAGCAGGTTCAGCGTGCCGTTGGCGTTCACCGAGAAATCCATCTGCGGGTCGCGCGCCGCCCAGTCGTGCGAGGGCTGGGCCGCCGTGTGGATGATCAGCGAGATGGCGGACCCATGCCGCTCGAACAGCGCGTCGATGGCCGCGGCGTCGCGGATGTCGATGGCGTGGTGGCGGTAGCGCTGGCGCAGCGTCTGTTCCAGAGTCTGGCGTTGCCACGCGGTCGAGGCCTCGTCGCCGAAGAAGGTGCGCCGCATGTCGTTGTCGATGCCGACGACGTCCATTCCCAGCGCACCGAAATGCAGGCAACTCTCCGACCCGATCAATCCGCAGGAACCGGTGACAAGGGCGACGGACATGGCGTCAAACTCCTTTGCGGCCATTCATTGGTTTTTTGGTCAGTAGGCGTTGCGGTCCCAGAAAAGGAGGAGGGCGGTGCGCACCATGATCTCGGCGTCCAGCCCCAGGGACCAGTTGTCGACGTAGTAGAGGTCGTGTTCGACGCGGCGGGCGGCGGTGTGGAGGTTGTCGATCTCGCCGCGCAGCCCGTTCACCTGCGCCCATCCGGTGATTCCGGGACGGACGCGGTGGCGGCAGGCGTAGTTCTCCACCGCCTCGTGGTACAGCACGTCCCCGGCCTTCATCGCGACGGGATGGGGCCGCGGCCCGACGATGGACATGTCGCCGCGCAGCACGTTGAAGAGCTGCGGAAGCTCGTCGATGCTGGTGCGGCGCAGGAAGCGCCCGACGCGCGTCACCCGCGGATCGTTGCGCACGGTCCGCTGCGCGCCCGACTGGTCGCCGCGGTCGGTGTGCATCGTGCGGAACTTCCAGATCTCGAATTCCTCGTTGTTGAAGCCGAAACGCTTCTGGCGGAACAGAACCGGGCCTGGGCTTTCCAGCTTGATCGCTACCGCGGCCAGCAGCAGAACGGGCGCCAGCACCGCCAGCGCCGCACCGCCGATCAGCAGGTCCTCCGACCGCTTCAGAACCCCGCGCCAGCCGGCCAGCGGGTGATGGATGACGCCGAGCAGCGGAACGCCCGCCGTCGCATCGACCGACAGGCCCGCGGTGCAGGCGATCAGCCGGTGCGGCAGCAGGCGGACATCCACCGCGAGGACGCGCAGCCGTTCCAGGATGTCGGTGATCTCGGCCTCGGCGCTCCAGGGCAGGGCCACCACCACGAGGTCGATGCGGTTCTTGCGCACCTGTTCGACCAGCCCGGTCACGCCTCCCAGCACCGGCACCCCGGCCAACCGGGCGGTGGCCAGGGGTGGAGCGTTCACGGATGACGGCCGGTCCGCCGCGGTGGACACCGCGCCGACCACCTGATAGCCCGCGCCCTCCGTGCGCTGGAGCCGGTCCAACCATTCGAGAGCCAGATCGTTGGTTCCGACCAGCAGGGTCCGCTGCCGCAAACCGCCGGCCAGATTCCAGTCGCGCGCCAGCCGGAGGAACAGGCTGCGCAGCGCGGTCAGCCCGAACAGGCCGAGCCCGTACCACAGCCACAACGTCCCCGCCGCCGCCGTGTCCAGCCGCCGCAGATCCCCCGTCACGCCGAGCATGAGGACGAGCACCAGGAAGGCCGCCGTCCAGGCCCCGAACAGCGGCCCTGCGTGCGAACCGATGGTCCGCCGCACCGCCTTGGGACGTAGGTTGCGGTAGCAGCCCGCGCTGTAGAAGCACATCAGCGACAGCACGGCCAGCGGGCCGACCGCGGCGTTGAAAACGCCCGCGAAAGCATGAACGGCGTCTGTGAACATGGCCGGATCGGCGGGAGCGGCCCGCAGCACACGGGCGGCGATGCCCTCCGCCGCCAGCCCCGTCCCAACGACCACCAGCGCGTCCGCGGCCACCAGCCCACACAGCAGTGCGGGGGCGGAGGCCGCCGCGGCGACCGGCGAGACGGAGTTCGGGCGCGGGCCCTGAATGGCCATCCCCACGCGTGCGCCGTAGTCCGGCTTCGCCGAGCTGTCTCGTGAAGGGAGTTCGAACATCCGCCGTTCCCTGTTGGCCCATTCCCTGCCGCCGCACCCCAGCGATGCGGCGGCGCTGCCGGCTGCGTCGCCGCGCTCAGAAATAGGTCTTGGCGAAATAGGCGATGGTGCGCTCCAGCCCCTCTTCGAGCGGCACGTGCGGCATCCATTTCAGGTAGGCGTGGGCCTTGGTGATGTCCGGCTTGCGCTGCCGCGGATCGTCCTGGGGCAGCGGGTGCCGCTCGACCCGGGAGCGCGATCCAGTCATCCGGATGACGGTCTCCGCCAGCTCCAGAATGGTGAACTCGCCGGGGTTGCCGAGGTTGATCGGGCCGGTCACTGTCCCGTCCGTCTCCATCAGCCGGTGCAGCCCCTCGACCAGATCGTCAACGTAGCAGAAGGACCGCGTCTGCGACCCGTCGCCATAGATCGTGATCGGATCGCCCTTGAGCGCCTGGACGATGAAGTTCGACACCACGCGCCCGTCGTTCGGATTCATGCGCGGCCCGTAGGTGTTGAAGATGCGCGCGACCTTGATCGGAACCTTGTGCTGCCGGTTGTAGTCGAAGAACAGCGTCTCGGCGCAGCGCTTGCCCTCGTCGTAGCAGGCGCGCGGCCCGATGGGATTGACGTTGCCCCAATAGTCCTCGCGCTGCGGGTGGACGAAGGGGTCGCCGTAGACCTCGCTGGTCGAGGCCTGTAGGATCGTCGCCTTCACTCGCTTGGCCAGCCCCAGCATGTTGATGGCGCCGTGCACCGACGTCTTGGTCGTCTGCACCGGATCGAACTGGTAATGCACCGGCGAGGCCGGGCAGGCGAGGTTGTAGATCTTGTCGACCTCGACATAGAGGGGAAAGGTGATGTCGTGGCGCACCGCCTCGAACTTCGGGTTGTCCAGCAGATGCGCAATATTCGAACGCGATCCCGTGAAATAATTGTCGACGCACAGGACCTCTTTCCCGGCGGCCAGAAGACGCTCACACAGGTGCGATCCGATGAACCCGGCGCCACCTGTCACAAGAACGCGCTCAGTCGTGGACGTCATTGAGCCTCTCCATGGAGTTAACCGGGGGAATTCGACCAGGCAACGGCCGCACGCGGAGATATCGCGTCAAACCGCTTCCACGATTATTTTAAAATCCGACGACGAGTCGCAGCATTTCGCCACACGATACGGAGCAATACTCAACCCCTTACGTGGGAATGCACGGCCATGTCTGGAATTGAGCGACGTTTTGAAGCCTGAACCGGCTCCGCTTCACCCGGCAAACTGTGACCGGCGCGGAGTTGACCGTCAAACGCGCGGACGGGGTATCGGATATGATTATTTATGACGGTCGTCGTCGTAAGCACAGCGACGGATGGCCCTTCTTTTTTTCAATTGTTGCGTGGCCCTATTCACGATAATCGGAGTCTGTCCGGTAACGGTTGCAGCAGCGGAACATCACTGTCTATTTGGCCCATCCATTCGGACCTGGTCTTTAAAAGGCGTCCGAATTTTTGGTTATCTTCAAGGAAAACAAAAGGCCGCAGTGCGGCCTTTTGCAACCACCCGCCATGCCCATCCCGGGCCGGACCGCCAGCCAGCAAGACGAAAGGGGCGACGACGTGACTTCTTCGATCGGCAAAGGCGGAACGCTTCCAGGCCACGAAGCGCACACCAGCGTCCTTCCGGACAGTCTCCTGCAATCAGGCGCCGGGGAATCCTCCGACGTCCGCAGCCGGCAGGAGGCGACCGTCTTCGCCACGCTGGCCGTGCTGTGGCGGCGCAAGCTGCTGCTGCTCACCGTCATCCTGCTGGGAACGGCGACCATCACCTACGTCATGCAGTCGCTGAAGCCGATGTACCGGGCCACCGCAATGGTGCAACTCGATTCCCGGCGGGTCGAGCTGGCGGAATTCAAGTCGGTGGTGTCCAACCTGACACCCGAGGCGCCGGCGGTGCGCAGCGAGGTGTCCATCGTCGGCTCGCGCGCCCTGGCGGAACGGGTGGTGGAAAAGCTGGGCCTGATCAACGATCCCGAATTCAACCCGACGCTCAAGGCGCCGGACGGCGCGGACGATCATTGGCTGAAGCGAGTCACCAAGGCCGGTGTCGGTGCGCTGCCGCCGGAAGGCAACGACGTGCTGCGCCGGATCGTGCAAGAGGCGACCGCGCTGTTCCGCGCCGATGAAAGCCCCATCGCCCGCGACCCGGATCAGGCCCGCCTGCTGACCATCGACACGCTGCTGCGCCGGATCGAGGCGCGCAACGACGACCGTTCCTTCACCATCATCATCGAGGCGTCATCGGTCGATCCCGCCAAGGCCGCCGCCATCGCCAATGCCTTCGGCCAAGCCTATCTGGACTACCGGACGGAAATGAACCGCAGCATGACCGAGCGGGTCAACCAGTGGCTCGGCGGGCGGCTCATCGAGGCGCGCGAGGCGGTGCGAGGCGCCGAGGAGGCCATCCGCAGCTTCCGCAAGGAGAACAGCCTGCTGGAGTTGCCGCCGGACGGGCGCAACATGGTCCAGCAGCAGATGAACGAAATCGCCACCCAGCTGACCGCCGCGCAGGCGCAGAAGGCGGCGGCTGAGGCCCGCGTGCGCCAGGCTCGCGACCAGACCGCCACCAACAACGCCGCGGCGATCCCGGAGGTGCTGGCCTCCCCGCTGATCCAAAAGCTGCGCGAGGCGGAAGCGATGCTGGAGCGCCGGCTGGCCGAGCTTCAGCAGGTCTACGGCGACAAGCATCAGGACATCGTGAATCTCCGCCGCGGCATCGGCGAGTTGAAGGCCCGCATCCGCGACGAGGTGGGCAAGATCCAGAAGGGCCTGGACGCCGATCTGGAGGTCGCGCGCATCCGCGAGGCCACACTGCTGAAGAGCATCGCCGACCTGCAGGAGCAGCAGAAGGGCATCGAGGCGACCGGCATCCAGCTCCGCGATCTGGAACGCGCCGCCGACGCGCACCGCACGCTCTACCGCAGCCTCGCCGAACGCTACGAACAGACGATGGCGCTGAAGAACACCGGCGCGCTGGATGCGCATCTCAGCGCCCCGGCCCTGCCGCCGATCCGCCCGGCCTTCCCGCAGCTGCGCATGTCGCTGGGCGTCGGGCTGGTCGGGTCAACGGCGCTGGCGGTCGCGCTGGTGCTGCTGCTGGAGCGGCTCAGCTCCGGCCTGCGCACACCGAGCCAAGTGGAGCGGGCGACCGGCGTGCCCTGCCTCGGCATGGTCCCGTCGCTTCCCCGCAACGAGGCGGCCTGGAACCTGCCTCTCCACCCCGATAGCCGCCGCGCTCGCGAGATCGGGGCCTTCCGCGAGGCGATCCAGACGGTGCGCACCATGGCCTGCATGCCGCGCAAGCGGGGGACGCCGCCCAAGGTGCTGCTCGTCACCTCCTCCATCCCCAAGGAGGGTAAGTCGGTGCTGGCGGCCAATCTGGCGCGGTCGCTGGCCGGGCTGGGGCTGAACACGCTGCTGATCGACGCGGATTTCCGCCGCCCCTCCATCGCGAAGCTGCTGGGCTACCAGCCGCAGGGCAGCGTCGCCGACCTGCTGGACGGCCGCGTCGGCATCGACGACCTGATCCATCAGGAAACCACCAACCTCGGCGTCCTGGGCAACACCGTCGGCACCCCCGACGCGCATGACCGCATCAGCTCCCAGGCGATGAGCGACCTGATCGCATGGGCGCGCCACAATTACGATGTCGTGGTGATCGACTCAGCCCCGGTGATGCTGTTCTCCGACGCGCTGGCCCTGTCCTTCCTGGCCGACAGCGTGATCTACGTCGTCCGCTGGCAGCACACACCGCTGGACACCGTGATGGCCGGCTTCAACAAGCTGAAATCGGTCGACAGCGCGGTCGGCGGCGTCGTGCTGTCACGGGTCGTCGCGTCCAAGCACGTCAAGTACGGCCATAAAGACGACGCCTACTACTACGCTCTGCACGCGCCCGCGCGGCATTGACGCGCCGACGATCGGCGCCCCCGCGAAGGCAATCCCAAAAGCGAGGATTCCATGACCAACGCCGAGTTTCCGCGGCTCGCCATCATCGGCTGCGGCAGCATCGTGAGCCATCACCTGTTGCCGGCGCTGCTCCGCCTGGGCTGGCGGCCGAGCGTGCTCGTCGATCCCTCGCCGGAGCGGCTGGAGGCGGTGCAGGCCCTGCTGGGCCGCAACCGCGCGCCCGTCGCCGTGGCCGACTGGCGGGAGGCGGCGGACCGGTTCGACGCGGCGCTGGTGGCCGCCCCGCCGATGCTCCACGCGCCGGTCGGCCAGAGCCTGCTGGAGGCCGGGAAGCACGTCTTCATGGAAAAGCCGCTGGCGGTCACGCTGGCCGACGCCGAGCGCATGGTGCAAACCGCGGAGGAGCGCCGGCGCGTGCTCGCGGTCGGGCTGATGCGCCGCTACGTCAACGGCGTCCGCTGGCTGAAGGCGCTGGTGGACTCCGGCCAGCTCGGCCGCATCCTGCGCTTCGAGGCGCGGGAGGGCTTCGTCTACAACTGGGGCATCAGTTCCCCATCGATGCTGCGCCGCGACGGGGCGGGCGGTGGCGTTCTGCTCGACACCGGGTCGCACACGCTGGACCTGCTGCTGTGGTGGTTCGGCGAGGCGGCGGAGGTCGACTACAGCGACGACAGCCACGGTGGGCTGGAATCCGACTGCCGGCTGTCCCTGACCATGGCGTCCGGCGCCACCGGATCGCTGGAGCTGAGCCGCACCCGCGCCCTGCGCAACACCATCCGTGTCTACGGCAGCAAGGGCAGCGTCGAGGTCCATCTCTATGAGAACCAGATCGCGTCGGACGTGCCGCAGATCCTCGATTTCGTCCATGACGGCTTCTCGGCCAACCACATCCCGCCGCAGATCTTCGGCGACCTGTTCCAGGCGGAGCTGAAGGACTTCGCCGACGCCATCCGCAACGGACGCCCTGCCGCCGTCGGCGGGCGCGACGCCCTGCCCTCCACCGCCTTGATCGAACGCTGCTACGCCAGCCGTCAGCCGCTGGCCCTGCCCTGGGTCGACGGTCCGGCACCCGCCGCCGCTCCCCGCACGGACGGCCCGACCGTGGTGGTGACGGGCGCCGCCGGATTCATCGGCGGGCGGCTGGTCGAGCGGCTGTGCCTGGAGCATGGCGCCAAGGTTCGCTGCATCGTGCGCGACATCGCGCAGGCGGTGCGTCTGGCCCGCTTCCCGGTGGAGATCATCCGCGCCGACCTGCTGGACCGCGAGGCGATCGGCAAGGCGGTGGCGGGGGCCGACTGGGTCTTCCACTGCGCCTACGACGTGCGGTCGCGCCGCCAGAACATCGACGGGATGACCGCGCTGATCGACGCCAGCCTCGCCAACGGGGTGGAAAGCTTCGTCCATCTCAGCACCTTCTCCGTCTACGAACCGCTGCCCGACGGTCCGCTGTCGGAGGAGACGCGCGACGGCGACCGGGCCTGGAGCTACGTCCAGAACAAGCTCGACCTGGAGGCGATGGTGCTCGACGCGGCGCGCAAGCGCGGCCTGCCGGGTGTGGTGCTCCAGCCCTCCATCGTCTACGGCCCCTTCTGCAAGCCCTGGACGAACGCACCCGCCGAGATGCTGCTGAGCGGCACGGTGGTGCTGCCGCAGGAGAGCGGTTTGTGCAACGCCGTCTACATCGACGATCTGGTGGACGCGATGATCGCGGCGACCCGCAGCCCGCAGGCCATTGGGGAGCGCTTCGTGATCTCCGGCCCCGACGCCCCGCCCTGGGCCGCCGTCTTCGGGTGCTTCCAGGAGGCTCTGGGCGTGGACAGCCTGCGCTTCCAGCCCGCCGAGGCCATCCGCAAGGAGATGAAGAGCCTGCGGCGCGACATTGCCATGGTGCTTCAGGACCCCAAAAAGATCATCCAGATCATCGTGCGCTGGCGCCCAGCCCGCCGGGTCCTCCAGGGCGGGTTCGACAGCCTGCCGCCGCGGCTGCGCCATCTCGTGATGGTGCATTATTTCCTGAAGAAGAAGGCCAGCCGCAACCAGCTCTGGCTGCCCGACGCGCAGAAGCTGGCGCTCTATCAGGCCAAGGCGCTCATCGACCTGACCAAGGCGCGCCGCCTGCTCGGCTACGCGCCGCGCTTCACCTTCGAGGACGGCATGGCGCTGACCGCGGACTATCTGCGCTGGGCCTTCCGCGACGTGCCGCGCACCGCCCCCGCTGCCCCACGGCCCGCCAATGAGGACCGGCATCCCCTGCCCGCCTCCACCGAGACAACGCGGGTCGGCAGCGCATGACAATGATCCCGGCGTCGCTCGTCCGCAGTTTCTGGACCCTCGCCGACCAGGGCGTGGTCAGCCTGGGCATGTTCGCCATCAACATCCAGCTCGCCCGCAACTTCTCGTCGGAGGAATACGGGACCTTCGTCTTCTTCCTCTCGGTGCTGCTGGCGCTCCAGGTCGTCAACGTCAGCCTGATCCAGTATCCGCTGTCGGTGGAGGGCGCAGTGCTGGAGCCCGCCGAACGCCGGACCCTGGCGGGCCGCGCCGTCCTGATGACCGCCGGATCGATCCTGCCGCTGTCCGGCATCCTGGCGCTGGTCGGGTACGGGCTTGGCATGCCGGAACTGGTCGGCCCCGCCGTGCTCTACTTCATCGTCTGGCAGGTGCAGGAGATCGGGCGGCGCGGGCTGATGTCCGGGCTGAAGCATGACAAGGCTTTGTGGGGCGACAGCGTCACCTATCTGGGCCAGATCGCCGTGCTGAACCTGATGGCGCTGGGCGGCCACCTGACGCTGGAACGGGTGTTCGTCGCCATGACCGGTCCGGCGCTGGCCGGGGCGGTCGTCCATTTCGCGATCCTGCGCCCGCGCTTCGGCGGCCTGTCGGACCTGCCGGCGGTCGTCCGCCGCTTCTGGTCGATCGGGCACTGGGCGCTCGCCAACAATCTGTTCCTGATGCTGCGGGTGCAGAGCCTCGTCTGGCTGATGGCGGCAATGGACGGCATGGCGTCGACCGCGGCGTTCCAGGCCGTGGTCAATCTGGTGAACATCGCCAACCCGATCATCATCGGAATGGGCAACCTCGTCCCGCAGATCGCCGCGCGCGGCCGCAGCACCCTGTCCACAAGCACCGGCGGGCTCCATCCGGATGAGCAGGCGTGGCTGGCGATCCGCGGCTACGTCGTCATCGGGGCGGCGCCGCTGCTGGTCTATTACAGCCTCGGCCTGCTGATTCCGCACCAGATGCTGAACGTCGTCTACGGCGCCATGTCGCCCTACGCCGACCAGGACTGGCCGCTGCGCCTGCTCTCCATCGGGGCGCTGGCCGGCTATCTGGCGGAGATGGTCTGCTCCTACTTCTACGGCGTGCAGCGCAGCCAGTTCGCTCTGGTGGTGAACGTCACCGGGACGCTGGCGGTGTTCGCGGTGGTCGGCCCGCTGGCGGCGATGTACGGCGTCGCCGGGGTGTGCATGGCCCTGCTGTTCTCCAGCCTGCTGCGCGTCGGCGCCGCACACTACTACCTCTCCAAGACGAGGACCGCCCATGTCGCCCGCTGACGGCAGCGCCGCGTTCGCGGTGGAAGAGGCCCCGCTGCGCCCGCTCGACCTCCGGCATGTCGTGATCCAGCCGGCCATCGCCCACCCCTCTTCGGCGAACGGACTGCACAATGTGGTGCGGAGTCTGATCGCCGAGCAGCGCGCCATGGGCGACGACGCGCGGCTGTGTCTGTTCTCCGACGATCCGGACGCCCTGACCGGCATCCCGGCGGACTGCCCGGCACAGCGCTTCCCCCTCGGCGGGCCACGGCTGTCCGGGCGGTCGCTGACCATCGCGGACGCGACGCTTGACCGCCTGCTCGACGGCGCCGGGCCGGACACGGTGGTGCACATCCATGGTGCGGTGAAGCCGCTGTTCGCGGCGCTCGCCCGCGGGCTGCACCGGCGCGGCGTCGCCTATGGCGTGACGCTGCACGGCCAGTGCTCCCACGTCTACGACATCGCGGGCCGGGTGCGCCGCCGTCTGCCCGCCGCGTGGCTGCGCGTCTTCGACGGCCCGGCCTTCGCCCGCGCCCGCTTCGTCCACGCCATCACGGAGGAGGAGGCCGCCATCGTCCGCCGGGTGGCCCCCGCCGCCGCCGTCCGCCTGCTGCCCAACACCGCCTGGTCGGCGCGGCGCGGCGGCCTTCCCGCCGCCGTTCCGCGCGCAGCACCGGACGGCGACCGGCTGACCTTCGGCTATTGCGCGCGCTACGAGATCGACCACAAGGGCGTGGACCTGCTGATCGACGGCTTCGCCGCCTACCGCCGCGCCGGCGGGCGCGGGGTGCTGGAACTGGCCGGGTCCGGCCCCGCCCGCGCCGAGTTGGAACGGCGGGCGAACGCCCACGGCCTCGGCACCCTCATCCGCATCCACGGCCCGGTCTTCGGGGCGGAGAAGGCGGCGATGATGGCGGGCTGGCACTATTTCACGCTGACCTCGCGCTACGACGTGATGCCGACCGGTTGCCTGGAGGCCGCCCTGTCCGGCCTGCCGCTGATCGTGACGCGGGAGACCGGCCTCGTCCCCTATGTGGAGGGCCACGGCGCCGGCTTCGGCGTGTCGGCCCTGACGGCGGAGGCGGTGGCCGACGCGCTGGCGCGGGCCGAGCGGACCGGACCCGGCGCCTGGCAGAGCATGGCGGCCAACGCCCACCGCATGGTGGTGGCGATCGGCGATTGGGGTCGGATCGCCGCCCGGCTGCGCGCCGCCGCCTACGGTCGCCCGTCATGAGCGCCGTCCTCGCCACGCCGAAGCGCAGCGGGACCCGCGCCGCGGACCATTACCTCACCTTCCTGATGGTCGTCCTGCTGGGCTATTCCCTGGCCGGGCGCGGCTTCGCCTACATCGGGGCGCCGCCGCTGTTCATCGGGGAGGTGCTGCTGCTCTCCGGCCTGCTGGTCATGCTGCGCACCGGCGGAGTCTTCGCCACGGTGTCCAGCCTGCCGGGAACGCTGCTGGCGATCCTGATCGTCTGGGTGCTGGCGCGCACGCTGCCCTATTTCGGCACCTACAGCTTCGACGCGCTGCGCGACAGCGTGATCGTGATGTACGGGCTGCTCGCCTTCGTCGTCATCGCCCTGCTGTACGACGAGCCGGAACGGCTGCGCCGCCTCGTGCTGGCCTATGGCGGCTTCGCGGTGTTCTTCGTCACGGTCATGCCGGTCGTCTACCCGCTGTTCCAGCTTCTGCACGCGCAGATCCCCACCTGGCCGCGCTACGGAGTCCCCTTCATCAGCCTGCGCCCCGGCGAGGTCGGCGTGCATTTCGCGGGCGTCGCCCTGTTCGTGCTGCTGGGCTTCCGCCGCCTGAACCCGCTGCAACTGGCGATGCTGGTGTTCGGCATGGCCCTGGTCGCCGCCCACAGCCGCGGCGGGATGCTCGCCATCGTTGTGCCGCTGGCCATCGCGCTGGCCCTGGTGCCGCGCAGCCGGCAGCTCGCCCCGCTGCTGGGCATCGCCGCGGTCACCGTCATCGTAGCGCTGGTGCTGAACCTGGAGATCGAGGTCTCGTCGCGGAAGCTGTCGGTCGACCAACTCGTCACCAACGCGATGAGCATCCTGGGGACTACCGACACCGCCACGCTCGACGGCACCAAGCAATGGCGCATCATGTGGTGGGACAAGATCATCGGCTACACCGTGCAGGGCGACCATTTCTGGGACGGCAAGGGCTTCGGCATCAATCTGGCCGACGACGACGGGTTCCAGGTGGTCGATGCCGAGGACGGGCAGGTGCTGCGCAGCCCGCACAACGCCCACATGACGATCCTCGCCCGCGCCGGGGTGCCCGGCTTCGTCCTGTGGGCGGCGCTGCTGGGAAGCTGGTCGGTCTTCATGATGCGCGCCTTCCTGCTGGCCCGCCGCAACGGCGACCGCGCCTGGGCACGGCTGTTCGTCTTTCTCTTCTGCTACTGGCTGTCCATCGTCATCAACGCCTCCTTCGACGTGACCCTGGAGGGGCCGATGCTGGGCATTTGGTTCTGGGTCCTGTTCGGCGTCGGCATCGCCGCCGGCCTGATTTACCGCAACGAACTCGAAAACCGGTCCCCGCTGCCGCATTCATGAGGGAGGATGAACGATGAGCGTGCCGTTCACCGGCGAATCCGCCAATTCCGGAAAGTCGATTCTGCTGGTGGCCTTCGCCTTCGAGCCGGACAGCGGGTCGGAATCCGCCAACGGCTGGAATTGGGGCGAGGGGCTGAAGCGGTCGGGCTGCCGGGTGACGGTGGTCACACAGGGGCGCCTGCGCCCGAAGATCCTGGGCAAGATCGCGCGCGGCGAAACCGCCTTCGAACCGGACGACTTCGTGTTCATCGACCGCCCCGACACCATGGCGCACCACGACAGCAAGACGCGGTTCCAGCTGTCCTACATCGCGTGGCAATGGCGCTGCCGGGCGGTGGTGAAGGAGCTGGTGCGCCGGCAGCCCTTCGACATTATCCATAACGTAACCATCGGCGGAATCCGTTTTCCCGCCTTCTGCGGTGGACTGGCGCCCCTGTCGGTGATCGGCCCGGTCGGCGGCGGGGAGCGGGCGCCCTGGCCGCTGATCCGCCCGCTGGGCTGGAAGGCCATCGCGACGGAGCTGGTCCGCGACGTCACCATCGCCATGACGCGCATCGACCCCTTCCTCCGCCTGACTTACCGGCGCTACAACCTGATTTATGTGAAGACCCATGAGAGCCGCCACGTCCTGCCCGCCGGGGACCGCCACAAGGCGCGCCAGCATTTCGGCTGCTCCCTCCCGCCCGACCGCTTCGTGCCGATGAAAGCCCAAACCGGCGGCGATACCGGAGCGCCTCTGAAGCTGCGCTTCTCGGGCCGCTTCCTCTACTGGAAGGGTGGCTACTACGCGCTGGCGGCGCTGGCCAGGGCACTGGAGAAGGGGGCGCGGGCACGCCTTCAGATGATCGGCAGCGGTCCGCAGTCGGAGGAGTGGAAGACTCTCGCCGACCGGCTGGGCATCGCCGACCATGTCGATTTCATCGAGTGGCTGTCCCATCCCGACTATATGGAAGTGCTGCGAAGCTCCGACGCGCTTCTGTTCCCCAGCCTGCACGACTCCGCCGCCAACGTCATCATGGAGGCATTGGCCAACGCGCAGCCGGTGATCTGCCTCGATCTCGGCGGGTCCGGGATCATGATCGATTCCTCCTGCGGCTTCGCCGTTCCCTGCCACGGGCGCGCCGCGGCGGAGGTGATCGACGGTCTGGCCGACGCCATCGTGACCCTGGACCACGACCGCGCCCGCCTGCGCGCCATGAGCCGCGCCGCCCACGTACGCGCCCAGGATTTTGCGAGCTGCCGAATCACGCCGGACCTCTACACGCCGGCGCCGGCATAAGAGCAAGTATGGGAAAAGGTCAAGGCCGGGACGATTGATAGGGTTGGAAAATGATCGGTTCCATCATTTTCCAACCGTGGAACCCTCTCGATTCAATGCGTTCGCATTGATCGAGAGGGTCATGCCGGTGGCGCCCTCCGGTGGCGGTGGTGGAACCTCGCCGGATGTGCTTCGCATCCAAGCCAGATTACGCGCCAACGCCCTTGAGGCGGCATAGCCTGTCGTCGTCGCCGCCCTCGAGCAGGCCGTGCGGAAAAAGTCCTGCACGGCTTCGATGACTTGCTCGGCCCCGGCACCCAACCCGTACCACATCGGAAGACGCAGCAGCCTTTCGGAGAGATCGGTCGTAACGGGCAATTCCCCTGCGGCGCGGGAGAAACGCCGTCCTGCCGGCGCGGTGTGCAGCGGCACATAATGAAACGGCGCCTGAATGCCGTTCGTTCGGAGGTGGGCGACCAACGCATTGCGCTCACGGGCTGTGCGCGCCAGGACATAATACAGATGTGCATTGTGCCGACACTCGGCCGGGATCAGTGGACGGCGCAACAGGCCGCGCTCCTCCAGCGGTGCCAGAGCCTCGTGGTAGGCGTTCCACAAGGCATGCCGCTCCTCGTCCAGCCGCTCGGCATTCTCGAATTGAGCGAGAAGAAACGCCGCCAGAATGTCGGAGGGAAGATAGGACGAACCGACGTCCACCCAGCTGTACTTGTTGACCTCGCCACGGATGAAGCGCGCGCGGTCCGTGCCCTTCTCGCGGATGATTTCGGCGCGGGTGATCAAATCCGGATCGTTGACGACCAGGGCGCCGCCCTCGCCGGAGATCAGGTTCTTGGTTTCGTGGAAGGAAAAGGCCGACAAGGCGCCGAAGGTGCCGAGCGGACGGCCGCGGTACGCGGACATCAGCGCCTGCGCGGCATCCTCGATCACCGCCAGACCATGCCGGGCGGCGATGGCGCAGATCGCGTCCATTTCGCAGGCGACGCCGGCGTAATGCACCACGCAGATGGCGCGGGTGCGGGGCGTGATCGCCGCCTCGATCAGGCGCTCGTCGATGTTCAGCGTATCCGGCCGAATGTCCACGAAGACAGGCACCGCTCCGCGCAGCACGAAGGCGTTCGCGGTCGACACGAAGGTGTAGGAGGGCATGATGACCTCATCCCCCGGACCGACGTTGGTCAGAAGGGCGGCCATCTCCAGCGCTGCCGTGCAGGAATGGGTCAGCAAGGCCTGCGGTGCCCCAAGCCGCCGTTCCAGCCACGCACGACAGCGTTTGGTGAACGCTCCGTCTCCGGAAAGGTGCGCCTGCTCCAGGGACTGGCGGATGTATTCCAACTCGTTGCCGGCTAACTTGGGGCGGTTGAAGGCAATCTTCATGTCGCTCATCAGCATCACCTCGCGCTCGAACTCGCCGTAGAACACCCTGAGTCGGGAAGCGAGCGCGGCGAAAGGGACACCCCGCGCCGTCTTGATACGGTTGCGCCAGCCGCACTGGACAAACGACACGCCGTCGAACAGGGAAAATCCGTCTATCGAGCAGATGATATCAAAGCGACCTTTCTAGGACACGTAGCTAGATTGAATGATGGTGATGCGCTTACCCATCAGAGACTCGTCGGGGCAATGTGTAATACCAACGGCAAGTGAATGACCCCAATGAGGCGAGGCCGATCACATGTTGGAAGGCATGGGAAGCAAGGTTCATTTGGTCCGTCATCTCGATGAGGCGGAACTGTATCGGCTCTATCGGGACGAGAAGGATGGGGCGCAGCGTTCGCATCTGCAGATGATCTGGCTGCTGCCCCCGGAGCGCTCAGCAAAGTTTGTCTCCGAGGAGACGGGCTATTCACAGCGTTGGATCAGCGACGTCATTGGACGGTCGCTCATGCCATGCCTCCAGAGATGGTCTCGGAGACGGATACCGGCCGGAATCGCCGTCCAGCACGCACATGGCCATATGGCGGGCCAGGCCTCGCGGCCACGACAAAAAAGGGAGCGGTCCAGCGTCGATGGACCGCCCCCCCCCTTTTACCAGACGGCCGAAGCCGCGTTACGCCGCGTGGCTCAGCAGCGACGGGTCGATGTGGTCGAACAGCGGATCATAGCCGGCATCGACCGGCATGGCCCCGTACACGCTGTTCGCCACCGCCACCGCGTCGGCCACGGCAACCGGAGCGGCCGCCGCCTGCTGGGCCGCGACGTGGCTCCACACGCTGTCCGTTCCGGCGTCGAGCGCCAGCGCCGTGGCCTCGCCGACCGGGGTGGCCGAGGGGAAGAAGCTCTTGTCGGCGTCAACCACCAGCGTGCCGTTCCACCACAGGCCGGACTGGCCCTTGACCACATCCTTGCCGTCCAGCGCGCCCTTGTCGTAGGTGACGATGCTGTCGGTGGCGGAGACGGACTTGCCGTTGATCGTGACCTTGTTGACGATCAGCGAGCGGTCCTGTCCGTTCACCACGGCGTCGTTGTCGTACTGGATCTGCACCTTGTGCGCCTGATCGGCGCTCAGGCTGGTGGTGAAGCTGTAGTCCTTGGCCGAGGTGCCGGCCACACCCTCCCCGACCTTCTGGCCGTCCACCAGCAGGTTGAAATGGGCGTTCACCCCGCCGGCCGCCGCGCCGGAGGCGTTGACGGTGATCGTCGTGGTGCTGGGACCGCTCTGCGGCAGCGTGCCGCCTGCGGGGAACTCCTTGGCCGGGGCGTCGACCACCAGCGTGCCGCCCCACCACATCGACGATTGGCCCTTGACCACGTCCTTGCCGTCCAGCGCGCCCTTGTCATAGGTGACGATGCCGTCGGTCGGGTTGTGGGCGGCGCCGTTGATGGTGATCTTGTTGACGAACAGGTTGCGGTCCTGCCCGTTGACGAAGCCGTCGTTGTCGTACTGGATCTGCACCTTGTGCGGCTGCCCGGCGGTCAACGCGGTGGTGAAGCTGTAGTCCTTCGCCGCCGTGCCGACCGTGGCGTCGCCGATGGCCTTGCCGTCCACCAGCACTTTGAAATGCGCGTTCACCCCGCCCGCGGCGGCGCCGGAGGCGTTGACCTTGATCGTCGTGACGCTGGCCGTCGGCGTCGTCGGGACGGTCGGTGTGGTCGTCGTGGTGTCCACCGCGAAGCCGGTGGAGGCGCCCGCCTTGCCCGCGTTGCCGGCGAGATCGGTGTAGCTGCCCACCTTCACCGCCACGTTGGCGTCGGTGATCTTCGTGTTGGTCGAGGGCGTGAAGACGGCGGTGTAGGTGGAGGCGTCCACCGTCTTGAAGCCGCTCAACGTGCCGCCCTTCACCGTGGTGTCGGCCAGCGCGAAGCCCTTCACATCTTCGCTGAAGTCGAAGGTGACGAGCGGCTTCTCACCCTTGGTCACGCTGCTGTCGGCGATGGTCACCTTGACCGTGGGGGCGTGGTGTCGGTTGGGGCCGGGGGCGGGGTGGGGGCCGGCGGGTTGGTCGGGGTGGTGGGCGTGACCGTCGTCCAGCCGGCGGTCGAGGGGTAGGCCTGGGACAGGGTCGAATGCTCGTCCTGCGTGGTCGCGTTCATGTAGGCGGACCAGCTGTCGCCTTCCGGGAAGTCGCCCCAGCGCCAGCGGTCGCCGTCCGGCATGTAGTAGGTGTTGTTGTCCCACACGTTGCCGCCGTTGAGCATGCCGGCTTCGTTGTAATCGGCGACGCCGCCCGACTGGCCGTTGCCGTCCTTGGAGACGATGATGTTGTCGTGGACCTTGTTGTTGGTCGTGGTCCAGGTCCCGAGTTCCCCGGCGCCGCGGTCCTGCTGGATCATCACGATGCCGTTGGCGCCCTTGACCCCGGTGATGTCGATCTTGTTGCCGTAGGCCTCGACGTTCTGCGAGTTCTGGATCTGGATCGACCCGCCCCACAGCCAGCCCTCGGCCTGCGGCTTGGCGCCGTTGCCGACCATCACGTTGTTGCGGATGATCGCGTCGTAGCTGATCTCGTGGGTGATGCCGCCGCCGCTGTTGTTCACGAGGACGTTGTTCTCGTACAGCGTCCCGACATTGTCGATGTCGGTCCACAGGCCGAAGCCGGTGTTGTCGTGGGAGTAGTTGCCGCGGACCACCAGATCGGTGGTGTAGGCGAACTTGGTGCCGCCGCCCTCCCAGAACACGTCGATGCCCGACCAGGCGCCGTTGCGGGCGATCTCGTTGCCTTCGACCAGGATCTTGGCCCCGGCGCCGCCCAGCCCCATCTCGCCGTTGTCGTGGACGTAGTTGCCGATGAACTTGCTGCCGTCCTGCGCCGTGGCGCCGACCGCGTAGTTCAGCCGCAGTTCGTTGTCCTGGATGGTCCAGTTGACGTCGCCCTGGATGGCGCCTTCCTGCGCCGGCGGGGTGTATTTCTCGATGACCAGGTTCTTGACCGTCACGCCGTCCGCGGTGCCGCCGAAGGCGCGGGCGGTGGTCCCGGCCTCCACCTTGTGCCCCGCCGGGTTGTCGCCCAGATAGATCTTGTCGGCGTTGTAATCGAAGTAGAAGGTTCCCGCCTTCAGCTTCGACAGCGCGTCCACCGGCGTCAGCGGCTTGTCGTCGACATAGACGGTTTCCGGATAGCCGGCGCGCATCGCGCCGGGCGTCGCCTCATCCGTCGCGCGGCGCTCGCCCTGCTGGGTCTGCCCGCCGACCACCCAGCGCCCGGCGCTGTCCTGGGTGAAGCCGGTCAGCAGCTTCGACCCGTTCAGCACGGCGCCTTCGGCGCCGATGAAGGTCTGGTTGTCCTTGGGCGTGATCGACTGGAGACGGTACTCGCCCGGCTGCAACCAGAAGGTCGCGCCAGCGGGAGCGCCATTGACGATGGATTGGATGTTGGCGCCGGGTGCTATGACGATCGCACCAGCGGGGGCCGTCAGCGTCTTCGGTCCGTACAGGTTAGCCATATGTCAATGCTCTCTTGAGGTGTTATCTACTGGTATGAGTTTTTTGGCGGTTTCGCCCTTTGGCATATGCGTCTACTACCAATTCGAGGAATGTTCCTGGCGGGGCATTTTTGTGAGATTCCCGGGATCCTTTGTGAAGACTCCAAGAAGTCTCTGTTTTGCAAAAAGGAATCTTCCGCTTATCAAAGAGCTGAGAAGAGAATGGGAATTTTTGCTTGCGGCCTCTTGCCGGCGCGCAAACGCAGCGCCGCGTCATCCGCTGGATGACGGCGCACACCCCTTAGGGCATCGGAAACGGGACAGCAAAAACGCGGAAGGATCAGTCGCCGCCGAACTGGCGGTCGATCCACTCGCTCACCGCCACCGGATCGAAACGCAGGTCGAGCGGGATGCCGGCGATGGCGGCGCGGCAATGCTCGATGAAGGCGCGCTCCGCCCGGTTCATCTTGGAGGCGGGGTTCCACAGCAGATGGATGTCCACCGGCGCCACCCCCTCCTCCGGCGGCAGGGGCCAGAGCAGCCCGTCGCGCACGTCACGCTCCGCCACATGGCGCGGCAGCGGCCCGATCCCCAGCCCGACGGAGATCATGCGACGTACCTCGTCCAGATTGACCGAGGCGCCGACGATCCGGCTCTCGATCCCCTCCTGCGCGCGGAAGACGGCCAGCGGCGACAGCACCCCGCCGATCTGGTCGGAGGTGAAGGAGACGAAGCCCTCGCTGCGCAGATCGCTCAGCGTCAGGCCGGTGCGGCCGAACAGATGGTGCCGCGGCCCGCAATAGAGGCGGTAGATCTGGCGGGCGAACAACGCGTGCTCGACCAGCGGCGGCGGCTCCCGCATCAGGCAGAGGCCGAGCGAGCCCGTCTTCTGCTGGATCGCCATGTGGACGTCGGCGCTCGCCATCACGTCCAGCCGGAAGGTCACCTGGGGATGGGTGGCGTGGAAGCGCTCCAGCAAGGCGTCGAACAGCAGCGACTGGATTCGGCTGGCCAGCAGGATACGGATGTGGCCGGAAATCTCCTCGCGGATGTCGCGCATCAGGACGGCGAAGCGGGAGATGTTGCCGTAGATCTCCAGCACCTCGGCGTAGATGATCTCGCCCGCCTCGGTCACCCGGAAACGGCCCTGCCCGCGCTCGATCAGCGAGCGGCCGATCTGGTCCTCCAGCCGCTTCAGGGCCTGGGACACCGCCGGTTGGGTCAGCCCCAGGCGCTGCGCCGCGCGGGTCAGCCCCTGCTCCTGCACGATCACCATGAAGGTGCGCAGCAGGTTCCAGTCCAGCTGGTGGCCGAGCCGCTCCAGGTCGCGCGCCGTCATCGGGGGAAAACCCATCGCCATAAATCCTGCTTATGTCGGCAATGAGGATTATCGATTTGGCGGAGGATGAGAAGCTGAATTGTAATACGCCGGTCGTCAGCGGTCGATCCCCGGCTTGGCCCAATCGGGCAAATCCGGTGGTCCTAGTCCAAAAGTCGAAATCGCCACAGTTTCTTTCCGGAGATTTGCCGACTGATAAGGACGACTGCGCGGCGGAGTGGTAAGAACGGAGTCGTCATGCCCGCATCCCGCGAGGGTGGGCGGAGCATTGCAGCCGTGGACCGGGATGCGATCCTGGGCGCGGTGGCGAAGCTGCGCGAGGACGGAGTGAGCCTGCTGTCCGATCTGGTCCGGAGCCCCAGCCTGCTGGGGCAGGAAGGCCCGGCGCAGGATCTGATGGAACGGATATTCCGGGACATGGGCCTGGAGGTGGACCGCTTCGCCATCGACGAGGAGGCGCTGAAGGCCCAGCCCGGCTGGTCCCCCTCCCTGATCTCCTATGAAGGCCGCGAGAACGTCGTCGGCGTCCACAAGCCCCGGCGGGCGACCGGCAAGTCGCTGATCCTGAACGGCCACATCGACGTGGTGCCGACCGGGCCGGAGGAGATGTGGTCCGCCCCGCCCTTCGAGCCGGTGGTCCGCGACGGCCGCCTCTACGGCCGCGGCGCCGGCGACATGAAGGCCGGCATCGCCGCCTATGTGATGGCCTTCAAGGCGCTGCAAAGCCTGGGCGTCCAGCCCGCCGCACCGGTCTATCTCCAGTCGGTGGTCGAGGAGGAATGCACCGGCAACGGCGCGCTCGCCTGCGTCGCCCGCGGCTACAAGGCCGACGCCGCGGTGATCCCGGAGCCCTTCAACCACACGCTCCAGATCGCCCAGGTCGGCGTCATCCGCTGCGAGCTGGAGGTGACGGGCCGCCCCGCCCATGTGCTGGACACCGGCGCCGGGCTGAACGCCATCGAGGCGGCCTTCCGGGTGCTGAAGCATCTGAAGGCGCTGGAGTCGGCCTGGAACCACCCGGACGGACGGCATCCCGCCTATGCGCACCATCACCATCCCTACAACCTGAATGTCGGGCACATCGACGGCGGCGAATGGGCGTCCTCCGTCCCCACCCGCTGCCGGATGGAGCTGCGCTTCGGCTTCCCGCCGGGCCGCGCCGCCGCCGAGGTCAGCGCCGAGATCGAGAGCGCGGTGGCCGAGGCCTGCCGCGGCGACTCCGGCCTCAAGGGGATCGACGCCCGCGTCGTCTTCCGCGGCTTCCAGGCGGAGGGCTGCACGCTGGACCCCGATCACCCGATGCTGGAGGCCCTGGACGCCGCGCACCGGTCGATCTTCGGCACCCCGGCACCGAAGCTGGCCCAGACCTGCACCACCGACGTCCGCAACTTCGTCCTGTACGGCGACACGCCGGCCACCTGCTACGGCCCGGAGGCGGAGCGCATCCACGGCATCGACGAGTCCGTCTCGCTCGACAGCATGGCGAAGGTGACCGCCGTGCTGGCCCTGTTCATGGCCGACTGGTGCGGCCTGGAATCCATTGATCCATAACGGTCGTGTGACGAGAATCAACAATAAGGGGGCTTCAGACATGAGCAATCGTTTGCGTCACTTTCGCCAAACCCTGACCGCCGCGGCGCTGGCCGCAGCCCTGGCGGCGCCGCTGGCGCTGACCGTACCCGGCGTCGCCGTGGCGCAGGAGCGCGGCGGCACGATGAACATCATCGTCCAGCCGGAACCGCCGATCCTGGTGCTGGGCCTGAACCAGCAGGGTCCGACGCAGACGGTCGCCGGCAAGATCTACCAGGGCCTGCTGACCTTCGGCTTCGACCTGAAGCCGCAGCCGGAACTGGCGGAAAGCTGGGAAGTCTCGCCCGACGGCAAGGTCTACACCTTCAAGCTGGTGAAGAACGCCAAGTGGCACGACGGCAAGCCCTTCACCGCCCACGACGTGGTGTTCTCCACCTCCAAGTTCCTGATGGAGACCCACCCGCGCGCCCGCGCCACCTTCTCCAAGTGCGAGAAGATCGAGGCGTTGGACGATTACACCGTCCAGTTCACGCTGAAGGAGCCGTTCGGCCCGTTCCTCCAGGCCTTCGAGGTGTCGTCCGCCCCGATGATGCCGAAGCACATCTATGAAGGCACCGACTTCAAGGCCAACCCGGCCAACGCCACCCCGATCGGCACCGGCCCCTTCAAGTTCAAGGAGTGGAACAAGGGCTCCTACATCCATCTCGTCCGCAACGACGAGTATTGGAAGGCCGGCAAGCCCTACTTGGACGACATCTATTTCCGCGTGATCCCCGACGCCGCCTCGCGCGCCGTCGCCGTGGAGCAGGGCACCGTCCAGCAGACCCAGTTCAACGACATCGAGACCTTCGACGTCCCGCGCCTGAAGGGCCTGCCCAACGTCGAGATGACGACCAAGGGCTACGAGTTCTTCGCCCCGCTGTCCTGGATCGAGATCAACACGCGCAACAAGCCGCTGGACGACAAGCGCTTCCGGCAGGCGATGATGCACGCCATCGACCGCAAGTTCATCCGCGACAAGATCTGGTTCGGCCTCGGCCGTCCGGCGACCGGCCCGGTGAACTCGGTCACCCGCTTCCACGAAGCCAACGTCAAGAAGTACGACTTCGACCCGAAGAAGGCCGAGGCGCTGCTTGAGGAGGCCGGCTACAAGAAGGGCGCCGACGGCACGCGCGCCAAGGTCCGCCTGCTCGTCATGCCCTACGGCGAGACCTGGACCCGCCTCGGCGAGTATGTGAAGCAGGCGATGAAGCGCGTTGGCGTCGACGTGACGCTGGAGACCACCGACGCCGCCGGCTGGGTCAACCGGGTGTCCAACTGGGACTACGACCTGAGCTTCAACTTCGTTTACCAGTATGGCGACCCGGCGCTCGGCGTGACGCGCACCTACGTCTCGGAAAACATCCGCAAGGGCGTGATGTTCTCCAACACCATGGGCTACTCCAACCCCGAGGTGGACCAGCTGTTCGCCAAGGCCGCCCAGACCAACAAGGACGATGAGCGCCAGCAGCTCTACTCCGCCGCCCAGAAGATCCTGGTCGAGGACGTGCCCGTCGCTTGGCTGCTGGAGATGGAGTTCCCGACCTTCGTGGACAAGCGCTTCAAGAACGCCGTCACGACCGCCATCGGCGTGAACGAGAGCTACGACAGCGTCTACATGGTCAAGAAGTAAGAAAAGGGAGCGGTTGCCCCCACCCTTCCCGCGGCTCGCGCCGCGGGCCCCTCCCTCCCCCGCTTCGCAGGAGAGGGAACTACCCCCCCTCTCCCCCGAAGCTCTCGCACAAACCAGAGGTTTGTGCTGACGCGGCAGGCGGACCTTCGGTCCGCCGAGAGCGGAGGAGCGCCGGGAAGGTGGCAAGAACGTCACCGAACTACGCGCTCCCCACGGTCGGCCCCTTCAACCGCTCGACCGCCTGGGTGACGATCTCGTGCAGGCCTTCGCCGCCCGCGCTGCTGTGCTCCAGCAGGCGCTGGCGCATGCGCGGCTCCCAGAAGGCGCGGATGTGGCCGGCGGTCTCGGCCACCGCCTCGTCCTGCGGGTAGGACTGAAAATAGCTGGCGATCTGATTCGCCATACGGACGAGTTCGCGTGTGGTGTCCATGGGTCGGCTCCCGGAAATTTGGCTTTCTTCGTCAACGGAACAGCATGACGCCGTTGCCGCGCGCACGGGCGGCCAGCGTCATGCCGGCGGCGCGGGCGAGCTTCAGCGCCAGTGCCGTGGGGGCGGAAATGGTGGCGAGCATGGGGATGCCGATGGTCGCGGCCTTCTGGACCAGCTCGAAGCTGCAACGGCTGCTCATCACCGCGAAGCCGTCGGACGGGTCGATCCCCGCACGGGCCAGCGCGCCGGCCAGCTTGTCGAGGGCGTTGTGCCGCCCGACGTCTTCCCGCGCCATCACGATGCGCCCCTCCGGCCCGGCCCAGGCCGCGGCGTGCAGGGACTTGTTGGCGCGGTTCATCGGCTGATGGTCGGGCAGGGCGGTGAACGCGGCGGCCACCGCCTCCACCGACGGGGTGAAGCCCGCCGTCACCCGCGGCGGCTCGCGGACCGCGTTGGCGAGGCTGTCAATCCCGCACAGGCCGCAGCCGCTCCGCCCCTCCATGGAACGGCGGCGGAGCGAGCCGCGCAGAAGACGCAACGGGTCGGCCTCGATGGACAGGACGATGCCGTCCTCCACCGGGCGGACGGCAATGCGGTCGATGTCGGCGGCGCTGCCGACGATTTCCTCGCACAGGCTGAAGCCCAGCGCGAAGTCCTCCAGATCGGCGGGCGTCGCCATCATCACGGCGTGGGAGCGTCCGTTGTATTCGAACGCCACCGGAGTCTCCTCGGCGACCAGCCACGTCACGTTTGCCTGATTCGCCGCCTGATCGGCGGTTTCCGGAAAGCCGGTGCCGCTGGCCGGCAGGGAATGGGCGTGGGTGAGCATGGCCGGTCCTCCGCTGCGCGTTGCCGCTTTACTCCGCCGCCACTTCCACCAGATCGCCGCGGCGGATCTGCCAGTCGGACGGGTGGTTGCTCAGCGTCACCTGCACCGCGGTTACCTTGTATTCGGGGCAGTTGGTGGCCCAATCCGAATTCTCGGTGGTGACCACGTTGGCGCCCGTCACCGGGTGGTGGAAGGTGGTGTAGACCACCCCCTGCGGCATCCGGTCGGAGATGCGCGCCCGCAGCGTGGTGGCGCCGACGCGACTGGCGATGGAGACCAGATCGCCGTCGCGGATGCCCCGCTCCTCGGCGTCGTGGGCGTGGACCTCAAGGATGTCTTCCGGATGCCACGCCACGTTGGCGGTGCGGCGGGTCTGGGCGCCGACGTTGTAATGGCTGAGGATGCGGCCCGTCGTCAGGATCAGCGGGTAGAAGCGGGAGGCCCGCTCTTCCGTCGGCACATACTCGGTGATCATGAAGCGGCCCCGGGACGCCTTGCCCTCGCGGACGAAGCCGTCGGCGTGCATGATCGGCGTGCCGACCGAGTCCTCGTCGGTGCACGGCCATTGCACGCTGCCCACCCGGTCCAGCTTCGCGAAGCTGACGCCAGAGAAGCTCGGGGTCAGGCGGGCGATCTCGTCCATGATCTGCGCGCTGGTCCGGTAGTACATGGGATAGCCCATGGCGGTGGCCAGATCGCAGACGACCTCCCATTCCTGTTTGCCGGTCTTGGATGGCATCACCGGGCGGACGCGGTTGATGCGGCGCTCGGCGTTGGTGAAGGTGCCGTCCTTCTCCAGGAAGGAGGTGCCGGGCAGGAAGACGTGGGCGAAGGCCGCGGTCTCGTTCAGGAACAGGTCCTGCACCACGACGATCTCCATGGCCCGCAGGGCGGCGAACACATGCTGGGTGTTCGGGTCGGACTGGGCGATGTCCTCGCCCTGGACGAACAGGCCCATGAAGGTGCCGTCCACCGCGGAGTCGAACATGTTGGGGATGCGCAGGCCCGGCTCGGGGTCGAGCGCGGCGTTCCACACCTCCTCGAACTGCTGGCGGACCACGTCGTCGGAGACGTGGCGGTAGCCGGTCAGCTCGTGCGGGAAGGAGCCCATGTCGCAGGAGCCCTGGACGTTGTTCTGGCCGCGCAGCGGGTTCACGCCGACGCCGTCACGCCCGATGTTGCCGGTCGCCATGGCGAGATTCGCCATGCCCATCACGGCGGTCGAGCCCTGGCTGTGCTCGGTCACGCCCAGGCCGTAATAGATGGCCGCGTTGCCGCCGGTGGCGTAGAGCCGGGCCGCCGCGCGCATCTCCGCCGCCGGGATGCCGGTGTACTGCTCGGTGTTCTCCGGGGAGTGGCGCGGATCGCGGACGAAGGCTTCCCAACGGGCGAACTCCATCGGGTCGCACCGCTCGGCCACGAAATTGCGGTCGACCAGCTCCTCGGTCACGATCACATGGGCCAGCGCGTTCATCGCGGCGACGTTGGTGCCGGGACGGAGCTGGAGGTGGTGCGTGGCCGAGACGTGCGGGCTGCGCACGAGGTCGATGCGGCGCGGGTCGATGACGATCAGCTTGGCGCCCTGGCGCAGCCGCTTCTTCATGCGCGAGCCGAAGACCGGGTGGCCGTCCGTCGGGTTGGCGCCGATGACCAGGATCACGTCGGACTTGTCGACGCTCTTGAAGTCCTGCGTGCCGGCGGAGGTGCCGAAGGTCTGCTTCAGGCCGTAGCCGGTCGGGGAGTGGCAGACACGGGCGCAGGTGTCGACGTTGTTGTTGCCGAAGGCGGCGCGGATCATCTTCTGGACGACATACACCTCCTCGTTCGTGCAACGGGACGAGGTGATGCCGCCGATGGAGCCGCGGCCATACTTCTGTTGGACCGCGCGCAGACGGGTGGCGGCGTAGGTGATCGCCTCCTCCCAGGACACGACGCGCCACGGATCGTCGATGCTCTCGCGGATCATCGGCTGCGTCTGGCGGTCGGCGTGGGTGGCGTAGCCCCAGGCGAAGCGGCCCTTGACGCAGGAATGGCCCTCGTTGGCGCCGCCGTCCTTGTGGGGGACCATGCGGACCACGGTGGTGCCCTTCATCTCCGCCTTGAAGGAGCAGCCGACGCCGCAATAGGCGCAGGTGGTGATGACGCTGTGCTCCGGCTGGCCCAACTCGATCAGCGACTTCTCGGTCAGGGTGGCGGTCGGGCAGGCCTGGACGCAGGCGCCGCAGGACACGCACTCGCTGTCCATGAACTGTTCGAGCGCGCCCGGCGACACCTTGCTGTCGAAGCCGCGCCCGTCGATGGTCAGGGCGAAGGTGCCCTGGACCTCGCCGCAGGCCCGCACGCAGCGCGAGCAGACGATGCACTTGGACGGGTCGAAGGTGAAGTAGGGGTTGCTCTCGTCCTTCACGGCGGCGCGGTGGTTCTCACCCTCGTAGCCGTAGCGGACGTTGCGCAGGCCGACCGCGCCGGCCATGTCCTGAAGCTCGCAATTGCCGTTGGTCGGGCAGGTCAGGCAGTCCAGCGGGTGGTCGGAGATGTACAGCTCCATCACGCCGCGGCGCAGCCGGCCCAGACGCTCGTTCTGGGTGTGCACCTTCATGCCCGGGGCGACCGGCGTGGTGCAGGAGGCCGGCGTGCCGCGCCGTCCCTCGATCTCCACCATGCACAGGCGGCAGGAGCCATAGGCGTCCAGCATGTCGGTGGCGCACAGCTTCGGCACGGTGATGCCGGCTTCCATCGCCGCGCGCATCACCGAGGTGCCTTCCGGCACGGTCACCGTGCGGCCGTCGATGTCCAGCGTCACCATGGTGGCGGACTCGCGGGCCGGGGTGCCGTAATCGATGTCTTGGATGGACATGGGGTCTGGTCCTTTCCGCTCACTCGGCCGCGACAGCCGCGGGGCTGCGGGTGAAATCCTCGGGGAAGTGCTTCAGGGCGCTGCGCACCGGGATCGGCGTCATGCCGCCCATGGCGCAGAGCGAGCCGTCGGTCATGACCTCGCACAGGTCGTTGAGCAGCGTGATGTTCGCCGCAACCTTCTCGCCGGCGATGATGTGGTCCATCACCTCGACGCCGCGCACCGCGCCGATGCGGCAGGGGGTACACTTGCCGCAGGATTCGGCGGCGCAGAACTCCATGGCGAAGCGGGCCTGTTTGGCCATGTCCACGCTGTCGTCGAAGACGACGATGCCGCCGTGGCCGACCATTGCCTCTACCGCCGCGAAGGCCTCGTAATCCTTCGGCAGCTCGAACAGTGAGGGCGGCAGATAGGCGCCGAGCGGGCCGCCGGCCTGCACCGCGCGGATCGGACGGCCGGTGATGGTGCCGCCGCCGAACTCGTAGAGCAGTTCGTGCAGGGTGACGCCGAAGGCCTTCTCGACGATGCCGCCGTGCTTGATGTTGCCGGCGAGCTGGAAGGCCAGCGTGCCGCGCGACCGGCCGACGCCGAAGTCGCGGTAGTGGTTGGCGCCCTTGTCCAGGATGATCGGGACCGAGGTCAGCGACAGCACGTTGTTGACGACGGTCGGCTTGCCGAAGAGGCCCTCCAGCGCCGGCAGCGGCGGCTTGGCCCGGACCGTGCCGCGCTTGCCCTCCAGGCTTTCCAGCATGGAGGTCTCCTCGCCGCAGATGTAGGCGCCGGCCCCGACGCGGACGTCGAGGTGGAAGCGGTGGGCGGTGCCGTGGATCTCGTCGCCCAGCCACTTCTCGTCATAGGCCAGCCGGATCGCCTCGCGCATGGTCGCGACGGCGTGCGGGTACTCGGAGCGGATGTAGATATAGCCCTCGGTGGCGCCCACCGCGATGGCGGCGATGGTCATGCCCTCGATCAGGCAGAAGGGGTCGCCCTCCATGATCATGCGGTCGGCGAAGGTGCCGCTGTCGCCCTCGTCGGCGTTGCAGCAGATGTACTTCTGGTCCGCCTTGGCGTTCAGCACCGTGTTCCACTTGATGCCGGTGGGGAAGCCGGCGCCGCCGCGGCCGCGCAGGCCGGATTCGGTGACCTCGGTGACGATCTCCGCGGGAGTCATGGCGAGCGCCCGCTCCAGCCCGCGGAAGCCGCCGTGCAGCCGGTAATCCTCGACCGACAGCGGGTCGATGATGCCGCAGCGGGCGAAGGTCAGCCGCTCCTGCTTGGCGAAGTAGGGGATCTTTTCGGTCAGGCCGTGGGCCAGCGCGTGGTCGGCGCCTTCGAGGAAGCCGGCGTCGAACAGGCCGGCCACGTCCTCGGCTATCACCGGGCCGTAGGCGACGCGGCCCTCGGGCGTCTCCACCTCGACCAGAGTCTCCAGCCACAGCATGCCGCGGGAGCCGTTGCGGACGATGCGCAGCGGGATGCCACGCTTGGTGGCCTCGGCGCGGATGGCGGCGGCGGTCTCGTCGGCGCCCACCGACAGAGCGGCGGCGTCGCGTGGCACGTACACCGTGTGCAGGGGCTCGCTCATCGCGCGGCCTCCGTGGCCAGGGTGGAGGCGGTGATGGCGTCGAAGCGGGCCGGGCTGACCCGGCCGTGCAGCGTCTCGTCCACCATCACGGCGGGGGCCAGGGCGCAGTTGCCCAGGCAGAAGACCGGCTCCAGCGAGAAGGCGTCGTCGGCGGTGGTCTCGTGGAAGTCCACCTTCAGGCGGCGGCGGATGTGGTCGATCAGCCCGTCGGCGTTCATCGACTGGCAGGCCTCGGCCCGGCAGACCTTGATCGTGTGGCGGCCCGGACGGCTGCGGCGGAATTCGTGGTAGAAGGACACCACCCCGTGCACGTCAGCGCGCGACAGGTTCAGCTCACGCGCCAGCAGCGGGATGGCCTCCTCGTCGATGCAGCCGAATTCTTCCTGCAGAGCGTGCAGCATCGGCAGCAAGGCCCCGCGCAGGTGACGGTTGGCGGCGATCACCGCCGTGGCGCGGTCCTCGCTCCATGGAGATCGGGCGTTCATGGTCTCCTCCCCCGCGCCCGCCTGGATCGGCGGCGCTTCGTTGGTGTCTTGTCCGTCAGCGTTACGGACATTGGGGGAGGCGCGCAAATTTGATTTTCTGATGCGGTGATAGGGTTTGGCTATCACCACACGAGCAGAACGGTTATGCTATTGAGATCATAGCCCTTTTTAGAGACCCCAGGGGGATAGCGCCTCGTCGGTCAAGGCGCGCACGCGCTCGGCGAGGCCCGGTTCCGCGGCAACGGCGGCCAGCGCCTTGGCGAGCGGGGCGGGCGGTTCGCGGTCGGCGTAGACGAGTCCGACAGCGTAGGTGAGGTCCGGCTCGGTCAGCGGCAGAGCCACCAGATCGGGGTGGAGCGCGACCAGGGTGAGGAGCTGGCTCGGCACCACGCTGGCGGCCAGACCGCTGCGCACGATGGTGTAGATGGTGACGATGGAGTTCGTCTCCATCAGCGGAACCACCGTCCGGTCGGCCATGCGGAAAGCGGTGTCGGCGATGCGCCGGTTCTGCATGTCCGGGGTGAGCAGGCACAACGGCAGCTTCGCCGCGTCCGCCCAGCGGATGCTGGTGGTGCCCTCCCGGACCTGACGGCGCTGCGCCAGCAGGAAGTAGCGCTCCGAGAACAGCGGAACGGTGCGGACGTTGCTCAGCGGCTCGTTGTCGAGATAGGTGACGGCGGCGTCCAGCTCGAACCCGTCGAGGTCGCGCTGGATGTCCCGCGAGCTGAGCGAGCGCACGCTGGAGCGGATCTGCGGGTAACGTTCGGCGAAGCGGGCCAGCACATGGGGGACGGCGGGCAGGGCGGTCGGGATGGCGCCGATGCGCAGATGGCCGGACAGGCCCTGGCCCAGCGCCGTCAGCTCCTGATAGAGCCCGTCCCGCTCCGCGACGATGCGGCGGGCGTATTCGAGCACCTTCAGCCCCTCCGGCGTGAAGCCGGAAAATTTCTGCCCGCGCTCGACGATGGGCACGCGCAGCTCGTCCTCGAGCTGGCGGATGGCGTTGGACAGCGTCGGCTGGGAGACGTGGCAGGCCTCCGCCGCCCGGCCGAAATGCTGCTCGCGCGCCAGGGCCAGCAGATAGACGAATTTGCGGAACACAGTCCCCTCCCGCACGTGATGGGCCGGTGCCCGCTCGGCGCCCGCTTCCAGGCGTCGCGCACGTTATGCCGAATCGGGCACACCGCCGGCAAGGGCGGAGACACTTCCCCTCCTATGCGCTTCTGCGCTTTCAGTCCCCCGGTTGCGGCGCGGCGGCGTGGGTGGAGCGCATCAGCGTTCCACGCTCGGTCAGCAAAACCGTCAGCAACGCCAGCACGCCCAGCACGGTGAAGCCGATGGTCAGCGGGCGCACGGTGCCGTCGAAGGACTGGCCGACGATCCAGCCGACCACCGCCGCCATGCCGGTGCTGAAGAAGCCGACGAAGGACGACCCCATGCCCGCCACATGGCCCAGCGGCTCCATCGCCATCGCGTTGAAGTTCGGGGCGATCAGACCGAAGCAGAAGAAGATCGCCGCCATGAACAGGCCGAGGCCGAGCAGCGGCGGATGCTCGGGAAAGCCGAGCAGCGCCATGGCGACGCCGGTCAGCGTGTAGCCGATCAGGGCGACGTGCGACACCCGGTGCATGCCGACCCGCCCGACCAGCCGCGCGTTGACCAACGAGGCCAGGGCCATCACGCCGGCGATGGCGCCGAAGGCCACCGGGAACATGGCCCCCAGCCCATAGACATCCACGAAAATCTGCTGGGCGCTGCCGACGTAACTCAGCAGTCCGCCGAACAGCAGACCCATGGCCGCGGTGTAGCCGACCGTCGCGCGCGTCGTCATCACCTTGTGGAAGGCGTGGCCGAGCGCCGCGGGGGACAGCGGCATCCGGTCCTCCGCCGCGCGGGTTTCCGCCAGCCGCAGCATCGACCAGGCGAAGGCGGCCACGGCCGCCAGGAACAGCGCGCCGAACACCCACGGCCACGTGCCGAGATGCAGGATTCCCTCGCCCAGCGCCGGGGCGATGATCGGCACGATGATGAAGATCATCATGACAAAGGACATCACCCGCGCCATGTCGCGCCCGACAAAGCGGTCGCGCACGATGGCGATGGCGACGACGCGCGGGGCGGCGGCGCCGAAGCCCTGCAACGCGCGGGCGGCCAGCAGCGCCGTGAAGCTGGGAGCGAAGACCGCGCCCAACGACCCGATGGCGAAGATCACCAGACCGGCCGCCAGCACCGGCTTGCGCCCGAACCGGTCGGACAGCGGCCCATGGAAGGGTTGCCCGACCGCGAAGCCCAGCATGTAGGCGGTGATGACGAACTGCCGGTCGTTCTCCCGCACCACCCCGAAGGAGCTGGCGATGTCCGGCAAGGCGACCAGCATGATGTCGATGGACAGCGCCGTCAGCGCCATCAAAAGGGCCATGAGCGCGACGAATTCACCGAAGCGAATGTCGCCGCTCCGGCCGGCGGAAGCGGAATGGGGCATGGATTCAGGCATTGCGCCACTGTGCCGCGCGCCTGTCTGCGCGGCAAATCGAATTCCCGCAGGCCGGCCATCGATATTTGGTCATCGACAATTCAAGGCTGTGCCAGCTTGCCGTCCTGTGCGCTGCACATTACCACCTTTTGTAGTGTACCCAAACTTCATTTGATGGTTTCAAGAATTTCAAGCGGTTCATGCTGAAAATAGTGATAGACGGGCGGATTCTGTGGGAGTCGCCTGAGTGTCTGTCTATAGTGGGTGCCCTCAACAGTTTGTGAAAACCGGGTATGCGCCTTCGTCTCCCTTTTGTGGCGCTGCTGGCGCTTCTTCCGCTCGTCGCCTTTGCGGTGGCCGCGATCATGCTGGTCGACCGCCAGCAGGAGCGGTCGGTCGAGGAACTGATCCGCCATGCCACCGACGCGGCGGTGCGGACGGTGGACGGGCGCGTCCTCATGACGCGCAGCGCGCTCGAAATCATGTCCTCGGCCCGTTCGCTGGACATCGGCGACCGCGCCGTTTGGAGAGAGCGGTCGGAACGTGCGTTGCGCCAGCGTCCGGATTGGGTCGCCCTGGAGGTGCGCGACCGCCAGGGTGAGGTCAACCTGCTCCACCGGCCACAGGAGCCGGAAGCCGACGCCATCGATCATGCGGCCCGATCGGCCCAGACGGACCGTGTGTTCCGGTCGGGAGAGGTCTGGATCAGCGGCATCATAACCGACCCCGCCGGCAAGGTGGAGCCGGTCTTCGCGGTCAGTGTGCCGGTTTGGGGCGTGGGCGAGGTGCGGCTGGTCCTGACCGCCTATGTGCGGGCGTGGTCCCTGCGTCAGGTCCTGGTCGATCAGGTGGCGACGCCGGATTGGATCGTCGCGCTTCTCGACCGCGATGGGCGCTTCATCGCCCGGACGAGGTCCGAAACGGCCTTCGACCCGGCGGTCGGAAAGCCGGCGCACGAGTCTCTTGCCCAGGCGCTGAAGACCGGCGACGAGTTTTTCCTGTCCCGTACCCAGCAGGGGCAGGAGGTCCTGTCGGCGAAGGCCGGCTCCGTGGCGGCGCCCGGCTGGCTCCTGGCCCTCGGCACGCCGGCCGAGCCGATCCAGGCGGCGGCGCGGCGCACGGTCTACGCGGTCGCCGGCGGCGGGCTGGGCGCGCTGGCGGTGGCGGCGCTGGTCGCCTGGGCCCTTGCCCGCTCCCATGACCGGCAGGAGGAGGCGGAGCGGCGCGCGCGGGTGGCGGAAGCCGCGGCGGAAGCCGACCGGCGATCCCACGCCATTTTGGAAAGCACGACGGACGGCGTCTACGAGGTCGACCGATCCTGGCGCATCGTCTACATGAACGGGCGCGCGCGTGGCCTGATGGGCGGCAGCAGCGACCTGACCGGACAGCGGCTGTGGGAGGCCTTTCCCGACGCCATGGGAACGGTGCTGTGGGACCGCCTGCACGTCGCCATGAGGGATCGCCATCCCGACGAGTTCGAGGCTTACTTCGCGCCGCTCGGCGTCTGGCTCTTCCTGCGGGTTTTCCCATCGTCCGCCGGGTTGGCTATCTATTTCCAGGACATCAGCAAGCGCCTTCTCGCCGAGCGGGCGCTGGAACGCGCGGTGGAGCAGGCGAACCAGATCCTGGAGAGCATCGGCGACGCCTTCTACGCCATCGACCGCGATTGGCGGATCACCTACGTGAACAAGCGCGCCCAGGAAATGTTCGAGCGTCCGCGCGACGACCTCGTCGGCCGATGCCTGCTGGACCTGTTTCCCGAAGTCGCGGGCAACACCATCATCCGCAGTTTCGAGGCCGCCATGGCCGACCAGCAGCCGCGCGAGTTCGAGGCGCTGTCCGGCATCTTCCAGCGCTGGACCATGTTCAACGTCTACCCGCAGGTTGGCGGCGGCCTGTCCATCTACTTCCGCGACGTGTCGGCTCACCGTGCCGCCGAGGCGGCTCTGCGCGCCAGCGAGCACCGCTACCGCACGCTCCTGGAAGCGCTGCCGCAGATGGTCTGGACCTGCCGGGCGGATGGCAGCTGCGACTTCCTCAGCCAGCAATGGCTGTCCTACACCGGTCAGCGACAGGAGGAGGCACAGGGTTTCGGCTGGTCGGAGGCCGTTCATCCCGACGACGGAAAGCGCCTTCTCATGGTCTGGATGCAGGCGGTCGAACAGCGGACGATTTTCGACACCGAGGCGCGCATCCGCAGCGCCGCCGGCACCTACCGCTGGTTCAAGAAGCGTGCCCTGCCGATCACCGACCCGGAAACCGGGGAGGAGCGCTGGTTCGGCACCTCCACCGACATCACCGACATCTTCGAGGCACGCGACGCCATGCAGGCCGCTAAGGAGGAGGCGGAGCAGGTCGGACTTCGGTTCCGCACGCTGGCCGACTCCATCCCGCAACTCGCCTGGATGGCCCGCCCGGACGGGCGCATCTTCTGGTACAACCAGCGCTGGTGTGATTACACGGGCGTCGAGAATGCGGATGCCGCCTCGGGTCCGCTGTGGGATGGAATCCTTCCCGCCGACCACGCCGAACGCGTGACGGCCAGTCTTCAGCGGTCCTTCCGGACGGGGGAAGCCTGGGAAGACACCTTTCCCATGGCCGGACGGGACGGCGCCTTCCGCTGGTTCCTGTCGCGGGCGTTGCCGGTGCGCGATTCCGACGGCGCCATCGTGCTGTGGTTCGGCACGAACACCGACGTGACCGACCGTCTGGAGACCGAGGACGCCCTGCGCCGCGCCAAGGAGGAGGCGGAGCGGGCCGCCCTGTCGAAGTCCAAGTTCCTCGCCTCCGCCAGCCACGACCTCCGCCAGCCGATGCAGTCGCTGTTCCTCTTCTCCGGCGCGCTGCACGGCCATGTCCAGGGCGAGAAGGGGATGAAGGCGTTGCGCCATCTGGAAAGTGGGCTGGACGCGCTGAAGGGGTTGCTGGACAGCCTGCTCGACGTGTCGCGCCTGGACGCCGGGGTGGTCAAGCCGACGCTGGAGGATTTTCCGGTGGCGCTCCTGCTCGACCACATCGCGGCGGGCTACGCCCCGGTGGCACGCGGCAAGGGGCTCGACTGGACGATGGAGGGATGTCCGCTCAACATCCGTTCCGACCGCGTGCTGTTGGGCCGGATGATCCGCAACCTCGTGGAAAACGCCATCCGCTACACGGAGCAGGGCAGCATCGCCATCACCTGCACGGTCGCCGGTGGACGGATGCGGATAATGGTCGCCGACACCGGCATCGGCATATCGGGCGAGCATCTGCCCCGAATCTTCGAGGAGTTCCATCAGGTCGGCAACCCGGAGCGCGACCGCAGCCAGGGGCTTGGGCTGGGCCTCGCCATCGTTCAGCGCATCGGGCAGCTTCTGGACCATCCGGTGACCGTTCGCTCCACGCCCGGCGCGGGGTCGGTCTTCACCATCGAGGTGCCGCTGGGCGAGACCTCGAAGCCCGTGGAGCCGATGGGGGCCGCGCTTGCCGCGTCGGCGAGCGGCGATGAGCGGCTGGCCATGGTCGTTGACGACGATGCCATCGTGCTGCTGGGCCTTCAGGCCATCCTGCGTGAATGGGGGTACGAGGTGCTGATCGCCGGGTCGGGGGAGCAGGCGGTGGACAAGCTGCGCTCGGTCAGTCGCAAGCCCGACATCATCATCGCCGACTACCGCCTGCGCGAAGGCAAGGTCGGCACCGACGCCATCCTCGACATCCGTCGGCTGTTCGACGCCGAGATCCCGGCGATCATCGTGACCGGGGAAACCGGTCCGGAGTGCCAGCGCGACGCGGTGCGCCACGGCTTCGGCCTGATGCACAAGCCGGTGACCCCGCGCCAGCTCGCCGGGGCCATGGAGCGTTCCCTGCAACCGGCGGAGTGAGGCCGGCGGAGTGAGCTGAATAGGCTGCGGCGGTCAGTCGCCGCCGCCGCCCATCGCGGGCGGGCTTGGGGGAAGGCGGCGTCGGGTCTCGCGGTGCAGGATGTAGAGTCCGCTGACCGCCACCACGGCGGCCCCCGACACCATGTGCAGGGTCGGCATCTCGTTCCACAGCAGCCAGCCGAACAGCACGGCCCACAGCAGCGCGGCGTAGTTGAAGGGCGCCACCACGGCCGCCGGGGCCAGCGAATAGGCCCGAGTCAGGAAAAGCTGGGCGCCGCCGCCCAGGACGCCGGTGGCCGACAGCAGGGCGAAATCGGTCAGGCTGCGCGGGGTGACCCACACGAAGGGCATGACCAGCGCCAGGATCAGGGTGGTGATAGCCGTGAAGTAGAAGACGATGGTGTTGGCGCGCTCGGTCTTGCTGAGCTGGCGAATCGCCACCATCGCGAAGGACTGGCAGAAGGCGGCGCCAAGGGCGACCAGCGCGCCCAGGTGCGTCAGCATCTCGCCCGACGGCTGGACCATGATGAGAACACCGACGAAGCCGACCAGCACCGCGCTCCACCGGTGGATGCCGACCTTTTCGCCGAGCAGCGGCACCGACAGGGCGGTGAGGAACAGCGGGGCCGAGAAGTTCAGAGCCACCGCGTCGCCCAGCGGCAACAGGTTGAAGGACCAGAAGGTCAGCGACATCGCCGTCAGTCCGACGACCGAGCGCCAGACATGACCCATCGGCCGTTCGGTGCGCAGATTGCTGATCCACCCGCCCTGCAACGAGATGACCACCGCAACCGGGATCAACGCCATGGCGTTGCGGAAGAAGGTCACCTCGATGACGGGATACGTCTCCGAGAGCAGCTTCACCAGCACATTCATCACGGAGAACAGGAGCACCGACCCGAGCATCATGACGATGCCGAGCGGGATGTTCTCCACGCGGATGTGGCGGGGCGTCGCGGGACGGGCGGGGGCGGGGAGAGGGGGCGCGGTCACGCCCGGATGCTATCAACTGCAACCACCCGCGTCACGTTGCCGCGACACGGGTGGTCATGTCCTGACGGAATGGCCGGATTGCGGCGCGACGCCGGTCCGATCGATGCGCGTGCCGTCAGCGGTTGCTCAGCAGCTCGGCGATTTCGCCCTCGGCCCGCAGCCAATGGTCCATCTCGCGCCCGTCCGGGCGGCCTTCGCGCTCCCAGATCTCATAGGCACGCTCCTGCACCATGCGGCTCTTCTGGCCGTGCAGCAGCCCCTCGGCGATGTGCATGTTGATCCGCGACAGCGACACCAGCTTGCGCGCCTCGATGGAGCCCTGTGTGGCTTCCATGGTGGTGACGGTGACGTACTGCGCGAGGTTGCGCAGGTTCGCCTTGACCTCGGAATCCAGGGTGTTCTCTTCGTTCTGGAGCACCGTCTTGATGGCGACCCAGAGGCGGAGATTGTGGTCGAGGGCGTGATTCGCCTTTTCCGGCGTGTCGGCTTCGACGAGAAGGCTGGCGGCGTGCAACAGCGCGACCGCGTCCTGCTCGATGGCCGCGAAATTGGTTTTCAGGACGATTTCCGCCCCGGTGTCGGTGGCGAGCGCTTCGGCGGCTTCGAGCGACGGAGCGGCGTCGGCGGTCTTTGCGGTGGCGGTCTTGCGCTTGGCCATGATCGAATCCCCGGCGTTGGTCCCCGAGGTCAATAGAACCAGCCGTCATTAACAAGTGGTTAAGGCGAGTATTGCCAAACCCTTTGCGCAGCCTCCGCGTCAGCAGAAAATCGAAGTGATTCGCGGATGGTCATGCTGCGCCGCAAAAGAACCGGCGGATTCTCAGCGTCCGGTGAAGGCTCCGAACGGCATGCGGTAATAGAGGCCGAACACGTTGTTGGTCGGCGTGGCGGAATCCGCGGTGGGACCGCTGGTGTCGATGCGGCTGTAGCCCAGGCTGAAACGGGCCTTGTTCTCGAACTGATAGCCGAGTTCGAGCTGGGACCGGAACTCGACCACGCTGCCCGAGGCCGCCGGATCGCGTGGCGTGACCGGCAGGGTTCCCGCGCCGACGCTGGGCGTGAAGACGAAGGAGGACCCCCCCAACGGAACGTCGATCAGGATGCCCCCCATTCCATGGAGGCTGCCGTCCGGCGTGCTGGGACCGAGCGACACCCAGGGACGCACTTCCGCGTAACCGTCGAGCTTGGGCAGGAGGGAGGAGCCGATGCGGATCTTGTTGTGCAGGTCGGACACCTTGGTGTCCGGCGTTTCACCGACACTGTAGGCGAGGCCGCCGATCTTCCAGTTGCCGATCCGGTCGTCGGGCATGGACAGGGTCTGCGCGCCTGCGGGAGCGGAGAGCGCAAGGCCCGCCACGGCAACCAACAGACAGAGGCACGAGGTCCCATGACGCACGGCGGCCTGCTCCCGATCGATCGTTGACCGTCCTACTCCGGCTGCTCCAGCCTACCGCGTCCGATCCCGGCGCGGTTGTGGCATTACGCGTTGCACCGCACCCCCGCGCAAGCGCGTAACGGTGCTACTCCCAGATGTCGTGCGCGCCGCCTCCCGCGTCAATGGTGGGAGGGCTGCCCTGTTTGTGAGGGCCTAGGCGGTTGGCGGGGCTCATCGGCTGGCACGGGAGCGTGCTAGACTGCCGTCATGCAGCACGCCGCTTCCGATCCGGCACAGGACCCGACGCCATCGGCGGCCGCCTTCCTCGCCGATCCGGCGAGTCATGGCGGGGCGGCGGTGGAACGCGTCGAAACCCACGCCGCCATCGTCTTCCTGGCCGGGGACCGGGCCTACAAGCTCAAGCGTGCGGTCCGCTACCCCTATCTCGACTATTCGACGGCCGAACGCCGCCGCGCGGCTTGCCTGGAGGAGTTGCGGCTGAACCGGCGAACCGCGCCATCCCTTTACCTTGGCCTGGAGTCGGTGGTGCGGCGGGCGGACGGCACGCTCGCCTTCGGCGGCGAGGACGCGGCGGGGGGGACGGCGCTGGACTGGCTGGTCGCGATGCGCCGCTTTCCGCAGGACGCCCTGCTGGACCGCGTGGCGGAGCGGGGCGGTCTCGACGACGGATTGATTCGCGGGCTGGCCGACGCCGTGACCGCTTTTCACGAGGCCGCCGAACCGCGCCCGGAGGGCGGCGGCGCCGTGGCGATGCGGGAGGTGGTGGACGGCAACATCGCAGAACTGCGCGCCAGCCCGTCGCTGTTTCCCCCGGATGGCGTCGAGACGCTGGCCCGCAGGTCCAGGGACGCGCTGGAGCGCCTGACCCCGCAGTTGGAGGAGCGGCGTCGGCGTGGCTTCGTCCGGCACTGCCATGGCGACCTGCATTTGCGGAACATCGTGCTGCTGGAGGGAAGGCCGGTCCTGTTCGACGGCATCGAGTTCGACGAGCGCTTGGCGGTCATCGACGTCGCCTACGATCTCGCCTTTCTGCTGATGGATCTGGAGCGGCGGGGGCTGCGCCCGCTCGGCAACGCCTTCCTCAACCGCAGCCTGGACGCGACGGAGGATTATGGCGGTTTGGCGCTGCTGCCCCTGTTCCTGTCGGCACGGGCGGCCATCCGCGCCAAGATCGCCGCCACCACGGCGGCGCTCCACCCCGGCGAAGATGCGGAGCGCAGCTCGGAAGGGGAGGCGTTGGCCTATCTGGAGCAGGCCGTCGCGGCGCTGGAGCCGCCGCCGCCGCGGCTGGTCGCCATCGGCGGCCTGTCCGGCAGCGGCAAAACCCGGCTGGCCCGCGCCCTTGCGCCGTCGCTGGGGGCGTCGCCGGGCGCGGTGGTCCTGCGCTCCGACGCGCTGCGCAAGCGTCTCTTCGGGGTCGGGGAGACGGAGCGGCTCCCCGCCGACGCCTACACGCCGGCAGTAACCGGGCGGGTCTATGCCGGGCTTCTGGAACGGGCGCGGGCCGTGCTCGCCGCTGGCCACGCCGTGGTGCTGGACGCCGTCCACGCCCGACCGGAGGAGCGTTCCGCTGCGGCCCGTCTTGCCGCCGAAACCGGCGTGCGATTCGACGGGATTTGGCTGGACGCGCCCTTGGACACGCGGGTCGCCCGCATCGCCGCCCGCCTTAGCGACGCCTCGGACGCGACGGCGGAAGTCGCCAAGCGGCAGGACGTCTATGATCTGGACCCGCTTGAGTGGCTGCGTACGAATGCTGGCAGGGATGCGGGGGAAACGCTTGCGGCCGTGCTGGAGCGACTGGTGTAATTCCAGGTGGAACGGGCGCCGCCGGTTCCCCATGGTCTAATATATGGGCGGCGCGGCGCTGGAAACGGTGCATCCAGCCGTCGTTCCGACAGGCACCGTCCAGAAGATGGGCCGGCGGAAACGGCCCGGGGGGAGATCATGTCACTCAAGACGATCCTTGTGCCGTTGGCCGGACTCGACGGCGACACGGTGGCTTTGAACGCCGCTCTGAAGATCGCGCGCGAATTCGACGCCCATGTCGATGCCCTGTTCGTGTCGCTGGACCCGCGCGACGCCGTGCCCATGCTGGGCGAGGGCATGTCCGGCGCGATGGTCGAGGAGATCATGCGCGCCGCCGAAGGGGAGTCGAAGACCCACCTCCACACCGCCCGCCGCACCTTCGACGATGTGATTCGCGCCGCGGACATCGAACTGCGCGACATCCCGACCGGCGTCGAGGCGCCGACCGCCCAGTGGCGGGAGGAAACGGGCCGCGTCGAGGAGGTGGTGCCGCGCGAGGGGCGGCTGGCCGACCTGCTGGTCTTCGCCCACACCACGCTGGACAGCAACACCCAGGCTTATGCCACGGTGGAAAGCGCCCTGCTGGGGGCGGCCCGTCCGCTGCTGCTGGCGCCAGCCACCCTGCCGGACGAGATCGGGCGCACGGTGGCGCTCGCCTGGAACGGCAGCCCCGAATCGGTGCGCGCCCTGACCGGGGCGATGCCCTTCCTGACCGGTGCCGACACCGTCCATGTGCTGACCGCCGAGACGTCCCACACCCAGGCTGCGGCAGGGCGTCGCATCGCCCAATATCTCGCTTGGCACGGCGTTAACGTTCAGGTAACCATATTGAAGCCGGGATCGGAACCCGTCGGCCAAGCCATCATCAACAAGGCCGCGGAACTTGGGTCCGACCTCCTCGTGATGGGGGGATACGGACACAGCCGGATGCGGGAAATGATCCTGGGTGGCGTGACCCGCTATGTGCTGAATCACGCCGGCCTGCCCGTGCTGATGGCCCACTGACGACGGGGCCTCTCTTTTAAAAGGCCGGGCTTCTCCGATCCGACGCGCGGCGCCGCAAGCAACGACGGGCGCCCTCCACGCCGATGGTTTTCAACCACAAGGGCCACCCGGACTCCGGTCCGGGCAAGGCCCGGCAATCGGGAAGGAACGCGCCATGTTGACGATCGACGATTGCATCGCGCTCAGCGATCTGACCGAAGAGGAAATCGACGCCATTGCGGAGCATGAGCATCTGCCGGAAATCCTGGCGGTGGAACTGGGCTGCTGTCTTGCCCACGACGCCGAAGGCATCCGCCGGATCGCCCGCATCATCCGCGAAGACATCGACCGGGCCCGCAGCCATGGGCAGACCGTCCACGCCCGCCAGTTGACGGTCGTTCTGGACGGCTTCGTGCACCAGCACCCGGCCCTGTAAGGCGACGCCACATCTCAAGAGGGCGGCAGGACGGGAGGACGTCAGGAAGGAAACGCCCCACCCGTACCGTGACGGTGCGGGTGGTCGTGGGGAGGCGCGGAACAACCGGCCCCCTGTTTGGTTGGCATTGGCGGGATCGCGTCGGGGGGACGGCGGGGAGTGCGCTTGGCGCGCTCCCCCAACCGTCGGGCTTCCGCGACGTGCGCCTTGTTCCATCGCCTGCAAAGGCCGCCTGCGAAGGACGAACGACCGTGCCCTTGAAGACAATCCGCCTTGAGCTGGCCCGCACCGCCGACCATCCGGAAGGCAGCGCGGAGCATGGCTATGAGTTCATCGCCCCACTGACCGCGGACGGCCATCTGGATCTCGAGGAATGGCGCAGCCAGAGGGCTTCCTGCACGGTCCGCCGCTTCTGGCGCGGGGAGGACGAGCAGACCGGCCACCTTATTCATCGGGGCAAGGGATGGCTGTTCGACTACGACGCCGAAGACAGCGACGACGACGAACCGATCTTCCGCTTCGACCGCCACACTCTGGTCGAGGGGGAGTACATCTCCATCACCGAGCATGATGGAGAGCAGCGCCCCTTCCGCGTCGTGTCTGTCCGCTGAAAATCAACCTGCTGAACACCAGCCCGCGGAATACCAGCTGTTTCCGGCGGCGGTCCGTCTGGTCCGGACCCGCCGCCGGACGCCGTCCGCTCAGGCGGCCAACCGGTCCTCGCGGTCGCGCAAATTGCGCCCGACCTGTTCGAGAAGCTGCCGCAGCGTCTCGGCGGTCATGCCGTCCCGATTCATCAGGGCGACGATGATGGGCTCGTCCAGGATTTCCGACAGGGTCGGAGCCGTCAAATGGTCCATGTTACCCTCCCTGTGCATTCCGGCCGGCCTTGAGGCGGCGTGGTTCTATTGTACTTAAGATACGGTATTTCGCAACAATGCTGCATCGCGAAATATTCTATCGCGGTTTGCGCAAGGGTAGAAAGCCGCTGAGTGTTCATGCCTGAACACCGAACCGATGCCTATATCGGTAAAAGGGTTACCGCATTGGTGGAGGTGAATGAGCTCAGTGTTCCGCGTCGCGGTTCCGCATGATCGTGACGCCGGCCCCGGCCGTGTCGGGTAGCAAGGACGGCAGTTCCACGTCGACGCGCACATGGCGGACCTTCGGCTGGGCCATGCACAGTGCGGCGGTGCGGTCGGCCAGATAGTCGGGCCCGGGCACCATGTCCTCGGCGCACAGACGGCGCAGGTCCTCCACAATGTCCTCGTAGGACATGACCGCGGTTATGTCGTCGGGAAAGTCGAGACCGGGATGACTGACCTTCAACTCCAGACTGATGTGAACGGTGTGGCGTCCGGAGCGCCCGGCGAGCGACACGGTGGCGGTGAAATCGCGCAGCAGGATGGTGTAGGTCGCCCCTGCGCCGGGAGAGCCGGAGCCGGTGTGTCGGGAAACGGAATCGTTGGCCAAAAAAGACATCTCCTGGCGGGCGGCGGCCCTGGTCGATGCCCCGTCCGGGGCGGCCGCCTCGTCGCTGCGCCACGCCCACTATAGCGCAGGCGCCCGCCCATTCGGCAAGGTCAGACCGTCAACAAGGTCAGACCGTCAAAAAGGTCAGACTGCCACCGGAAGCTCCGTGCCGGTGCGGACCACCGTGTCGCGCCCCGGTACGGCGGCCAGAAGATCATTGAAGCTGCGTGCGATGGCCGGGTGTTGAAGGTCGCCCGCAATGTCGGCCAGCGGGGCCAGGACGAAGGCGCGCTCGGCGATGCGGGGATGGGGAATCTCCAGTTCCGGCGCGTACATCACCAACTCGCCATAGAGCAGAATGTCGATGTCGATGGGGCGCGGCCCGAAGCGAAGGCCGCCTTTCAGGTCGCGGCCCATCTCCGCCTCGATGTCCTTGACGTGGCGGAGAAGTTCCCACGGGCCGAGCGCCGTCTGCGTGCGCAGCACCATATTCAGGAAGGACGGCTGGTCGGTCACGTACATGGGGGCGGTTTCATAGACGGGCGAGGCCAGTGTGACCTGGAGCTGCGGAGAGAGCCGGCGTTGCGCGGTCGCCAGATTGGCGGCGCGGTCGCCCAGATTGCTGCCGAGCGCAAGGAAGACCGTGGTCATCGCAGAACCGTCGCTAGTCGAAACCAAACCCTCGTCAGTCATACCATGATCCTCCGTTCCATCAACCGTCAAAGCGTCGGACGGCACCGCTGTCACATCCAGAACCGACCTTTCGTCTGGTGAAAAGGGCCGGCGTGGAGCACGCTCCGGTTTAGGTAGCCGGCTTTCTCCGGGAACCGCAAGCAGCGGGCGGGGTTGTGCCAGTCGTGCGATGCTGCATCGGAGGGGAACGGTCATGGCGGTTCGGCATGTCGGGACGGCAACGCTTCTGGGATTGGCCGGGGCGCTCCTGGCCTCCTGCGCCACGGGGCCGGACCCGCAGATCGCCCGGCGCGCCCAGACCGAACTGGTCGGCATGCCGAAGGAACGGCTGCTCGCCTGCGCCGGGGTTCCGGCGCGGCAGGCCCAGGCCGGTGGGCGGGAATACTACACCTACGTCTCCGACCCCGGAGTGGCGATCAGCCCGCTCGGCGGCAGCAGCATCGGCGTCGGAGGCTTCGGAGGCGGCGGTTCCAGCGGTGTCGGCGTCGGGCTGGGATTCGGGCTCCCGATCGGTTCTTCCTCTCCCGGCATGTGCGAGGCCACTTTCGTCCTGGGGCCGGACGGGGTCGTGGAGCAGGTGTCCTACCCGGGCAACGCCTCGCTGTCCGCCTGCACGCCGATCGTCCAGAATTGCGTGCCGCCCGCCCCGCGCTGAGACGTCCCTTCCTGGCTGAAAGGGGGACTGTCGCCGGTTACGGCCTTGCCGTATCGTCCGGCTATGGCTTGGCTGTAAAAAAAGCAGGGGAGGACCACGTCATGGACATGAGCGGCAGCCAGCGCATCGCGGCCCCGCGCGCCAAGGTTTGGGCGGCGCTGAACGATCCGGACATCCTGCGCCAATGCATTCCCGGCTGCGAGGAGGTGCAGAAGACGTCCGACACGGAATTCACCGCGAAAGTGGTCGCCAAGGTGGGGCCGGTCAGCGCCAAGTTCTCCGGCAAGGTGACGCTGTCGGATCTCGACCCGCCCAACGGCTACACCATCACCGGCGAAGGCTCGGGCGGGGCCGCCGGTTTCGGCAAGGGCGGCGCCAAGGTTTCCTTGGAACCGGATGGCGAGGCGGCGACGGTTCTGTCCTACGCGGCTCACGCCACGGTCGGCGGCAAGCTCGCGCAGATCGGTTCACGTCTGGTGGACGCCACGGCGCGCAAGATGGCGGATGATTTCTTCAACCGCTTCACAGCTGTGGTCGGCGGACCGCAGCCCGAACCGGTCGCCGATCCGGTCGCTCAGACGGTCGCGCAGCCCGCGGCGACGAGTGCGGCCGCCCCACGACCGATAACGCCAGCCGTGGCCGCCCCGCCCCGGAAATCCCCATTCCCCTTCCCGCCGCCCGGGGCGTGGCGGCTTTTATGTGCCTTGGGCGGCGCTGGTCGTGGTGGCCGTTCTTGTCCTTCTTCTGGCATGGATGAAATAACCCGTATTTGGTGTTTGTGCTGTGGGCGCGACACGTTGGGGGGTTGGCCTTAACCACAGAATGTGTATGCTGCGCCCGAACCTGCCGGCACCAGAACGCCGGCCTCATCCGGAAGGGGGAATCTGACCAATGAACAAGCATATCCTGGGCGCCGCCCTGATCGCCGGCATTGCCATGGGCGCGGGCGCCGCGCAGGCCGCTGACGCCGCCGCCGGTAAGGACGTCTTCAAGCAGTGCATGGCCTGCCACACGGCCGAGCAGGGCAAGAACAAGGTCGGCCCGTCGCTGTTCGGCGTCGTTGGCCGCCCGGCCGCCGCCATCGACGGCTTCAAGTACTCCAAGCCGATGCAGGAGAAGGCCGCCGGCGGTCTGACCTGGACCCCGGACAACCTGAAGGCCTACATCACCGCCCCGAAGGAAGTCGTTCCGGGTGGCACGATGGCCTTCGCCGGCATCAAGGACGCCGGCAAGGTGGACGACCTAGTCGCCTTCCTGGCCGAGCAGAAGTAAAAACGCCCGCGTTTCGGCGCGGGGGTACGGACGGGCCGGAGGGGAAACCCTCCGGCCCTTTCCTTTTTAGGCCTCTTCCGATCAGCCGGCCGCCTCCAGGCTCTTGCTCGCCACCTCGAAGACGTCGGGCGACAGGCTCGGCGTGGCGACGATGCGCTCCAACTCGGCTTTCATCAGGGCGCGGCGCGGCGCATCGTAGCGGCGCAGGCGCGAGAAGGGACCGACCATGCGCGCCGCCACCTGCGGGTTCATCGGGTCGAGCCGCAGGACCTGATCGGCCAGGAAGCGGTAGCCCGCCCCGCTGGTGTCATGGAAGCGCACTGGGTTGCCGCCCGCGAAGCCGCCGATCAGGGCGTAGACCTTGTTCGGGTTGCGGATCTCGAAGGCAGGATGGGCGAGCAGTTCCGTCACCCGCTCCAGGGCATCGGGCCGGTGCGAGGTCGCCTGCACACCGAACCACTTGTCGACCACCAGCGCCTCCCCCTTCCAGCGCTCGTAGAAAGCGGCGATGGCCTCGTCCCGCTCCGGCGCGTTGGAATTGCTGAGGAACTGCAGCGCCGCCATCACGTCGGTCATCGCCTGGGCGCCGCGATACTGGCCGAGGCAGAGGCCCAGCGCCTCCTCATCCTCCAGCGCCATCAGGTAGGCGAGGCACAGATTCTTCAGCGCGCGCCGCCCGATCGCCGCCGCGTCCACCGAGAAGGGCTCGTTGCCCGCGTTGCGGCGGTGCGTGTCGAGCCAGCCCGGTCGCAGCGCTTCGGCCAGCCGGCGGCGGGCGAACTCGCGCACGGCGTGGATGGCGTCGGGGTCGATCACCTCCATCTGGGTGCCGAGGTAGCTCTCGGTCGGCAGCACCAGGGCCTGAGCGGCGAAGGCCGGGTCCCGGTCGGCGTCCTTCAGGACGGCGCCCACCGCGTCGATGAAGCTCTGCGGCAGCGCCAGCTCCCGCCCGGCCTGACGGTCGGCGACGAGGGAGAGCAGCAGCCGGGTCGCCAGCGTCTGCCCGGCCTCCCAGCGGTTGAAGGCGTCGCTGTCGTTGGCCATCAGGAAGGTCAGGTCGCCGTCCGTCAGGTCGGCCCGCAGCTTCACCGGGGCGGAGAAGCCGCGCAGCAGCGACGGCACCGGGCGGGCTGGCACGTCGACGAACGTGAAAGTCTGCTCGGCCTCGGTGATGTGCAGGGTGCGGCTGGTGCCGGCGGCCTCGGCCTCGCCGGTCAGGCGCAGCGGCAGGTCCGCCCCGTCCGGACCGAGCAACCCCATGACCAGCGGGATGTGCATCGGCTCCTTCACCGGCTGGCCGGGGGTGGGCGGCACGGTCTGCTTGACGGTCAGCCGGTAGGTCTTCGATGCGCCGTCATAGGCGCCGGCGACGTCCAGCTCCGGCGTGCCGGCCTGCCGGTACCAGCGCTTGAACTGGGTCAGGTCCACGCCGGTTGCGTCGGACATCGCCGCCGCGAAATCGTCGCAGGTGACCGCCTGCCCGTCATGGCGCTGGAAATACAGGTCCATGCCCTTGCGGAAGCCCTGCGGCCCCAGCAGCGTGTGGTACATGCGGATGACTTCCGACCCCTTGTCGTAGACGGTGGGGGTGTAGAAGTTGTTGATCTCCACATAGCTGTCCGGGCGCACAGGGTGCGCCATGGCGCCGGAATCCTCCGGGAACTGCACGGTGCGCAGGCGCTGCACGTCGGCGATGCGCTTGACCGCCCGCGAATTCATGTCGCTGGAGAACTCCTGGTCGCGGAAAACGGTCAGCCCTTCCTTCAGCGAGAGTTGGAACCAGTCGCGGCAGGTGACGCGGTTGCCGGTCCAGTTGTGGAAATACTCGTGCGCCACCACGGCCTCAATGCCCAGGAAATCCTGATCGGTGGCGGTTTCCGGCTTCGCCAGGATGTATTTGGTGTTGAAGACGTTGAGCGACTTGTTCTCCATCGCCCCCATGTTGAAGTCGCCGACCGCGACGATGTTGAAGATGTCGAGGTCGTACTCCAGACCGAACACTTCCTCGTCCCAGCGCATCGACTTGATGAGCGAGCGCATGGCGTGCTCGACCTTGTCCTCGTTCCCCGGCTCGACATAGATGCGCAGGGTGACGTCGCGGCCGGACGCGGTGCGGAAGCGGTCCTCCTGATGCACCAGCGTGCCGGCGACCAGGGCGAACAGGTAGCAGGGCTTGGGGTAGGGGTCCTCCCACACCGCGCGGTGGCGCCCATCGGGCAGGTCGCCGGATTCCATGAGATTGCCGTTGGACAGCAGCACCGGGTAGCGCGCCTTGTCCGCGGTGATCGTGGTGGTGTAGCGGGCCATCACGTCGGGCCGGTCGGCGAAATAGGTAATCTTGCGGAAGCCCTCCGCCTCGCACTGGCTGCAGAAGTTGCCGGAGGATTTGTAGAGCCCTTCCAGCGCCGTGTTCTCCTGTGGCTTGATGCGGACGACGGTTTCCAGCGTGAAGGTTTCCGGCACGCTGTGGACGGTCAGATGGTCCGGCGTGACGGTGTAGTCGGCATCGCCCAGCGGCTGTCCATTCAGTGCCACGGACACCAGTTCCAGCCGCTGCCCGTCCAGCGTCAGCGGCAGCGCCGACGCATCGTCGCGCGCCGGGTTGCGCCGCAGCCCGAGCTGCGCGCGGACCGTAGTCACCTCCTCGCCGAGGTCGAAGAACAGATCGACCGTGTCGATCAGGTGCGCGGGCGGGCGGTAGTCCTGCAGGCGGATGGCCTTGGGCGTGCCTTTGTCCATGGGGCTTTTCTCTAACCTTGTTTTGGCCGTGTCGGCGTCGCGGGGACGGACTCTAGCATGGAGAGTGGGGACGCGGGACGCTGTTGGACAGGGGCAAGGCGCATCCATCGTGCCCTGCCCATCCCGACATGCAGGCAGTGACTGCAGGTGGCGGTATCTGTTGATTTTGCCCTTAATGATACATAGAACTGAAAGGGTTATCCCGAACGGTTTGATTATCCCAGTATGATGGAGCTTTGGCGTGTACGGTCGATCGTTTCCCGCGCTTTCCGTGTTCGGTAGAGTTCTCGCTGTTCTTCTGTCGGTGGTTCTGCTGTCCGCCTGCCAATCCAGCGTAAAGCATGTCGAGACGATCAAGCGCCCAGGCAACAGCACTCGGATTGTGCTGATGCCTCTGGATGTTGAGCTCAGCGAGCTGTCGGCCGCCGGAATGAAAGAACCGAAAGCTGAATGGACCGAGGCGGCGCGCCGTCATCTGGCCGTGGCTTTCGATGAGCAACAGGCCGATTTGGGGCTGAGCATCGCCGCTTTCGACGACAGCAAGGCCAATCCTGAGGTCGTGGACACTCTGCATCAGTTGCAACGGCTGCATGAGAAGGTCGGCACGTCGGCCATGATCCACCACTTTTTCGACATCAAGAAACTGCCGACCAAGCGCGGCAAGTTCGACTGGACCCTGGGAACCACCGCGAGGACTCTGAAAGAGGCAACCGGTGCCGATTATGCGCTGTTCGTCTGGGTGCGCGACAGTTACGCGAGCGGCGGACGGGTCGCCTTGATGGTCGCGGCGGCGGTGCTGGGCGTCGGTGTGCAGGGGGGCACACAGGTCGGCTTCGCGTCGCTGGTGGATCTCGAAACCGGGGACATCGTCTGGTTCAACCGGCTGATGCGGGGCGCCGGCGACCTGCGCACGGTGGAACCGGCGCGCGAAACCGCCAAGGTGCTGCTGGCGGACTTCCCGAAGTGACCGCCATGCATCGCCAGACAATGCACCGCCGGAGCTTTCTTGCGGGCTGTGGCTGCTGCTCGGCCTTGGCGCTGACCGGCTGCACGACCACCGGGACGGGGGAGAGCAACGCCACACCCGGTTACCGGCCGTCCGCGGCGACGGACGAGGGCGGGCTCTGGCAGGTGATGGACCGGACGGAGAGCGAGCTGAAGCGGTCCCGCGCTCTGGTGCGCGACGAGGCCGTGAACGCCTATCTGCGCGACATCGTGTGCCGCATGACCGCGGACCATTGCGCCGACATCCGGGTCTATGTCGTGCGCACGCCGGTGTTCAACGCATCGATGGCGCCGAACGGGATGATGCAGGTCTATTCCGGCCTTCTTCTGCGCACCCGCAACGAGGCGCAGCTGGCCGCCATTCTGGGTCACGAAATCGGGCATTACCTGCGGAAGCATTCGTTGCAGAAATGGCGCGACGCGCGGGCCAAGGCGGATTTCGGGGCATTCCTGAGCCTCGGTCTGGCCCTGGCCGGCATCCCCGCGGTGGGAAGCCTGACCCAGATGGCTTTGCTCGCCAGCATATTCTCCTACTCCCGCGACCAGGAGCGGGAGGCCGACGACATCGGCATCCAGCTCATGGCGAAGGCCGGTTACGCGCCGGGAGAAGCCGCCCGCGTCTGGGAACAGCTGGTCGCCGAGAAGAAGGCGATGGCGGAGGAGGCCGAGCGCAACGTCTTCTTCGCGTCGCATCCGGAGCCGGAGGAGCGGCAGGCGATCCTGAAGGCGAAGGCGTCCGGCTTGGCTCAGCCGGGGCAGACCGAGGGGGCCGAACCTTACCGCAAAACCTTGCGGGGCCTGCGCCGGACGTTGTTCGAGGATGAATTGCGGATGCGTCAGTTTGCGCGGACGCTGGTTCTGCTCGATCAGCTCTGTTCCGACATTCCGCCCGATGCGGACATCATGCATTTCTACGGCGAGGTCCACCGTCTCCGCGCCGAGAACGGGGACTTGGGCCGTGCGCGGGGCTGGTACGAACGGTCTCTTGCCGCCCCGGACGCCCCGCCCGAAGCCTGGCGCGGTTTCGGCCTCGTCCTGCGCCAGCAGGGGGAACGGGGACCGTCGGCGGAAGCCTTCCAGCGTTACTTGTCGCTCGCACCGAGGGCGACGGACCGCGACCTCATTCAAAGCTACATCGCCCTGGAGAGTTGATCCTATGCCGCAGTTTGCAATCCGCACCCTGGCCCACACCATGGCCGTGCTGTGCGCCTTGGTGGCGCTGTCCGGCTGCGTGCACTACGCGCTTGTCCCATCGACGGAAAAGGTGACCGTCCGCAGCGGCATGACCGTCGAACCGGGCATCGAGTGGAACCGGATCACGGCCTTGGGATCGGCGGATACGGGAAACCTGGATTTCTGGACGGTCGATGGCGAACAGTTGGACCTGCTGATCCTCGCCGCAGGGATCGAGGATGGAAAGCCCCTGTTCAACATCACCGGAAGCAATGAAAAGCCGCCGGCCTACCGGGCGGGGATGCCGACCGAAGACCTGAGCAGCCTGTTCGAATCGGCCTTCACCAAGACCTTCAAGGCGAAGGTCTTCACAGTCCGCTCGCTGAAGCCGCAGACGGTCGCCGGAGGTGAGGGGATTCGCCTCGATTTCTCCTTCTCAGGAGAGGATGAGCTGGATCGTGATGGTGTGGCGGTCTTGGTTCAGAAGAACGGCAGGCTGTACATGGTCGCCCATCAAGGGGCACGGTTGCACTACCGTCCGAAATACGCTCCGGAGGTGGACCGCATCATCGCGTCGATGCGCATCATCGACAAAGCCTAACCGACGCATCCCGTTCCGGATGCCCAGCGTTCAACGCCTCTCCCGTCGGAAACGGGAGAGGCGGGTGCCCGTCAAACGTGGAAGCTCTCGCCGCAGCCGCAGCGGCCCTTCTCGTTCGGGTTCTTGAAGACGAAGCCGGTCTGGAACTTGTCGTCGACGTAGTCCATCTCGCTGCCGATCAGGAACATGACGGCGGCGGGGTCGATCAGGACGGTGACCCCCTTGTCCTCCACCACCTCGTCGAACTTCATCTTTTCCTTGGCGTACTGCACGTCATAGCTGAGGCCGGAGCAGCCCTTGGCCTTCACGCCGATGCGCAGGCCGATGTAATCGTCGGTCGCCTTCGCCATCAACAGCCGCACACGCTCGGCGGCGGCGTCGGTGATGGAAAGGGCCTTGGGAAGAGAAGCCGTAGAAGCCGTAGCCATGGGGGATCTTCGCCTCCTTAGAACATATCCAGTTGGACCCGCGCGACCTCGGACATCATGTCCTGGCGCCAGGGTGGTTCCCAAACCAGCTCAACCTTGCATGTGGTGACGTCCTCGACGGACGCAACCGCCTGCTGCACCTGCATCGGCAGTTCGCCGGCCACCGGGCACATGGGGCTGGTCAGGGTCATGTCGATCTCGACCTCGTTGTTCGGGCCGATGTCGACGCGGTAGATCAACCCCAGCTCCCAGATGTCCACGGGGATTTCCGGGTCGTAGCAGCTCTTCAGCGCCGAGATCACCGCCTCGCTCAGCGCGGCGCGCGGGTCGTAGGCGGCCTTGGCCGCAGCCATGTCCGCTTCGGTCTGGTTCATCGGCTTGGCCTCCGCGGCGTCGGCTTCCTTGGAGATCGCGTCATCGGGCATCGCGTTTCACCGTTTCCTGCAACTTACTCGCTGCTCGCCTTGTCCTCGCCTTCGATGGCCGCGTTCATCGCGTGCCAGGCGAGGGTGGCGCATTTCACGCGCACCGGGAACTGACGGACGCCGGACAGCACCATCAGCCGTTCCATGGCGTCCTCGTCCACCGGACCGTGGTCGCCGTGGTCGTGGTCGTCCTTGGTGCACAGGTCGTGGAAGGTCTCGAACAGGGCCTTGGCTTCCGCCTCGGTCTTGCCCTTGACCACCTCGGTCATCATGGACGCGCTGGCGGTGGAGATGGCGCAGCCGCGGCCCTGGAAGGCCACATCCTCCACCACCCCATCCTTCAGCTTCAGGTAGACCATGAAGCGATCACCGCACATGGGGTTCTCGCCCTTGGCCTCCCGGTTGGCATCGTCGGGATGCCGGAAATTCCTGGGGTTCTTGCCGTGGTCCAGAATCACTTCCTGGTACAGCTCGCGCAGTTCGTCCATCATGCTCCGAAGAACTCCTTCACCGCGATCACCGATTCGACCAGAGCGTCGGCTTCCGCCCGCGTGTTGTAAAGGGCGAAGCTGGCCCGCGCCGTGGCGCCGACGCCGAAACGCTCCATCAACGGCTCCGCGCAGTGGCGGCCGACCCGCACGGCGACGCCGTACTGGTCCACGATGGTGCCGAGGTCGTGCGGGTGCACGCCCTCCAGCGTGAAGGAGATGATCGGGCCCTTGCCCGGCGCGGTGCCGTAGACGCGCAGGCCGTCGACCTGGGAAAGCTGCTGCGTGGCGTACTGGAGCAGGTCGTGCTCATGCGCCGCGATGGCCTCGCGGCCCAGCTTTTCCATGTAGTCCAGCGCCACACCCAGCCCGATGACCTCGGTGATCGCCGGGGTGCCGGCCTCGAAGCGGGCCGGCGGGGCCTTGAAGGTGGTGCCTTCGAAGCTGACGCTCTCGATCATGTCGCCGCCGCCCTGGTAGGGGGGCATCTTCTTCAGCAGGTCGTACTTGCCGTACAGCACGCCGGTCCCGGTCGGGCCGTAGAGCTTGTGGCCGGTCATGATGTAGAAGTCGGCATCGATGTCCTGGACATCCACCACGCCGTGCACGGCGGCCTGGCTGCCGTCGAACAGCACCGGCACGCCGCGCTCATGCGCCATGCGGGCAATGATCTTGGCCGGCGTCACCGTGCCCAGCACGTTGGAGCAGTGGGTCATCGCCACCAGCTTCGTGCGGTCGGACAGCAGGTCCTCGTAGGCGTTCAGGTCCAGCACGCCGTGCTCGTCCACCGGGACGACGCGGATGCGGATGCCCTTGTCCATCTGGAGGAGCTGCCACGGCACGATGTTGGCGTGGTGCTCCATGACCGAGACGATGATCTCGTCGCCTTCCGACAGGAAGGTCCGGCCATAGCTGTGGGCGACGAGGTTGACGGCCTCGGTCGCGCTGCGGGTGAAGACGATGTTGCGCTCCGACGGGGCGTTCAGGAAGCGGGCAACCTTGCGGCGGGCCTCCTCGAACTGGTCGGTCGCGGTCTGCGACAGGAAATGGACGCCCCGGTGGATGTTGGAATAATCCTCCTCCAGGAAACGGGTCATGGCATCGATGACCTGCCGCGGCTTCTGCGCGGAGGCGGCGCTGTCCAGATAGACGAGCGGCTTGCCGGGCTTGCCCTTCCGCTCGTGCACGGTGCGCGACAGGATGGGGAAGTCGGCGCGGACGCGCTCCACGTCGAAAGTGGGGAGGGTGATCTGGGTGTCCATATCCGGGTCCCTCCTCAGCGCGCGTTCTGCCAGTCGGCGACGTAGCTTTGGAAGGCGTCGCGGACGCTCTCCTCGGCGATCTCCTCCAGCGCTTCGGACAGGAAGGCGCCGATCAGCAGGCCGCGGGCGGCCGCCTTGTCGATGCCGCGGGCGCGCAGGTAGAAGAGCTGGTCGTCGTCCAGTTCGCCCACCGTGGCGCCGTGGCTGCACTTCACGTCGTCGGCGTAGATCTCCAGCTCCGGCTTGGCGTCGATCTCGGCGGTGTCGGAGAGCAGGAGCGCGCGGTTCTGCTGGTAGCCGTCGGTCTTCTGGGCGTTGGGGCGCACGATGATCTTGCCCTGGAAGACGGCGCGGGCCTGGTCGTCGATCACGCCCTTGTAGACCTCGCGGCTGGTGCAGCAGGGCTTGGCGTGGTCGATGAAGGTCGTGGTGTCGACATGCTGGCCGCCGCGCACCATGTAGGCGCCGCTGACATGCGTGTCGCCTTCCTCGCCATCCAGGACGCTGTTCACCTCGTTGCGCGACAGCTTGGCGCCGATGGTCAGGATGAAGTTGTCGTAGACGCCCTTGCCCGCCACCTTCGCCGCGGTGTGCGACAGGTGGAAGGACTCCGTATGCTCGCGCTGGACCTTGTAGTGGTGGACCGACGCACCCGCGCCGACGAAGACCTCGGTCACGCCGTTCGACAGGGTGGTGCAGGAACCCAGGCCCACGTGATGCTCGACGATCACGGCGCGGGACTCCGCCTCCGCGACGATCAGGCCGCGCGGGTGGAAGGCGGTCGGCTGCGCCTCGGAACCGACCGACACGAAGACCAGCTCGATGGTCTCCTCCACCGTGACGCCGCGCGGCACATGCAGGACCGGGCCGTCCGCCAGGAAGGCGGTGTTCAGCGCGACCAGCGGCTGATCGTCGGGGGCGGCGATGCGGCCCAGATGCTCGGCGACCAGATCCGGCTTGCGAGTCAGGGCGTCGGCGAGGTTCAGCAGCTCGACCCCCGCCGGCAGACCAGCGGTCGAGGACAGCTCCGCCCGGAAGCGCCCGTCCACGAAGACCAGCCGCGGGCCGGTTGCGCCGTCCGTGCGCACGGTCGGCAGCACGTCGAAGCGGGCAGCCTCGCTGGTCACGGCCGCCGGCTGGAAGGCCAGCTTGTCGAGCGCGCGCAGGTTGGTGTAGCGCCAGGACTCGTTCTTGACGGTCGGCAGGCCGAGCGCGGCGAAGCGGTCATGGCCCTGGCTGCGCAGGTCGTTCAGCCAGGACAGGCCGGCGCCGGGCAGGCCGTCCTTGACCCGATCGAGCTGTTCCAGGAAGGGCTTGGCCGCCGCCGGGTCGTAGCCCCGCGGCGCCTTCGTGAGGGTTGTCGTCGCCATGGTCAGGCCGCCTCGTTCACGCCGAACTCGGCGTAGCCGTTCTTCTCCAGCTCCAGCGCCAGCTCCTTGCCGCCGGAGCGCTGGATCTTGCCGAAGGCCAGCACATGCACATGGTCCGGCACGATGTAGTCGAGCAGGCGCTGGTAGTGGGTGATGACCAGCATCGACCGCTCCGGCGAGCGGAGCGCGTTCACGCCCTCGGCCACGATCTTCAGCGCGTCGATGTCCAGGCCGCTGTCCGTCTCGTCGAGGATGGCGAACTTCGGCTGGAGGACGGCCATCTGGAGCGTCTCGTTGCGCTTCTTCTCGCCGCCCGAGAAGCCGACGTTGACCGCGCGCTTCAGCATCTCGTCGGTCATGCTCAGCGCCTTGGTCTTCTCGCGCACCAGCTTCAGGAACTGCATGGCGTCCAGCTCCGGCTCGCCGCGCTGCTTGCGGATGGCGTTCAGGGCGGACTTCAGGAAGGTGGTGTTGGCGACGCCGGGGATTTCGACCGGGTACTGGAAGGCCAGGAACAGGCCGGCGGCGGCGCGCTCCTCCGGCTCCATCTCCAGAAGGTCCTTGCCGAAGAAGCTCACCGAGCCCTCGGTGATCTCATAGCCGTCGCGGCCGGCCAGCACGTAGCTGAGCGTGCTCTTGCCCGAGCCGTTCGGCCCCATGATGGCGTGCACCTCGCCTGGGTTGATCGTCAGGTCGATGCCCTTGAGGATTTCCTTGCCGTCCACCGTGGCGTGCAGGTTCTTGATCTCGATCATCGTTTCTTCTTCCTTCGCGATGCGGTGGGCGGTCAACCGACGCTGCCTTCGAGGCTGATGCCGACGAGCTTCTGGGCTTCCACGGCGAACTCCATGGGCAGCTCCTTCAGCACTTCCTTGCAGAAGCCGTTGACGATCAGCGACACGGCGTCCTCTTCCGACAAGCCACGCTGGCGGCAGTAGAAGAGCTGGTCCTCGCTGATCTTGGCGGTCGTCGCCTCGTGCTCGACGCGGGCGGTGCGGTTGCGGTTCTCGATGTAGGGCACCGTGTGGGCGCCGCACTGGTCGCCGATCAGCAGGCTGTCGCACTGGGTGTGGTTGCGCGCACCCTCCGCCTTCGGCAGGATCTTGACCAGCCCGCGGTAGGTCTGCTGCGCCCGCCCGGCGGAGATGCCCTTCGACACGATGGTCGAGCGGGTGTTCTTGCCGATGTGGATCATCTTGGTGCCGGTGTCGGCCTGCTGGAAGTTGTTGGTGATGGCGACCGAATAGAACTCGCCCACCGAATTGTCGCCCTGCAGGATGCAGCTCGGGTACTTCCAGGTGATGGCGGAACCGGTTTCCACCTGGGTCCAGGAGATCTTGGAGTTGCGGCCGCGGCAGGCGCCGCGCTTCGTCACGAAGTTGTAGATGCCGCCGACGCCTTCCGCGTTGCCCGGATACCAGTTCTGGACCGTCGAGTACTTGATCTGCGCGTCATCCAGCGCGACCAGCTCGACCACCGCGGCGTGAAGCTGGTTCTCGTCGCGCTGGGGCGCCGTGCAGCCTTCCAGATAGCTGACGTAGCTGCCCTCGTCGGCGATGATCAGCGTCCGCTCGAACTGGCCGGTGTTGGCTTGGTTGATGCGGAAGTAGGTGGACAGCTCCATCGGGCAGCGCACGCCCTTCGGGATGTAGACGAAGCTGCCGTCGGTGAAGACCGCGCAGTTCAGCGTCGCGTAGAAGTTGTCGGTGTAGGGCACGACCGAGCCGAGGTACTTCTGGACCAGCTCCGGACACTTGTGCACGGCCTCGGAGATCGCGCAGAAGATGATCCCCATCTCCTCAAGCTTGGCCTTGAAGGTGGTGGCGACCGACACGCTGTCGAACACGGCGTCCACGGCGATGGCCGGGCTCTTGCCCTCGGCCCCCTCGACGCCGGCCAGGATCTCCTGCTCGCGTAGCGGGATGCCCAGCTTCTCGTAGGTCTTCAGCAGTTCGGGATCGACCTCGTCCAGCGACTTCGGGCGGTCCTTCATCTTGGGCGCGGCGTAGTAGTGCGCGTCCTGATAGTCGATCGGCGGGAAGGACAGCTTCGCCCAGTGGCGCGGCTCCTCCATCTCCTGCCAGACGCGGAACGCCTTCAGGCGCCATTCGAGAAGCCATTCCGGCTCCTCTTTCTTGGCGGAGATGAAGCGGACGATGTCCTCGTTCAGGCCCTTGGGCGCGACATCCGATTCGATGTCCGTCGTGAAGCCGTACTTGTACTTCTGCTCCGTGACGGCGCGGACCTGTTCGACGGTTTCGGTCGTGGCGGCCATGCTTGTCTCTCGTTCCCTGAAAGCGTTGTCCGATGAAGGCGCCGAAACGTCAGACGGCGGCGCGCCGTGCCGGGCTGGGGCCGGCTCCAATGCTGTCGAGCGGGCCGGGTGGACCCTCCGCCCAGGCGGGCGGTCCCATCATGTCGGCCAGGGTCACCTGTTCGAGCGCGCTGCGAATGGCGCTGTTGACCTTTTCCCAGCCGCCGCGCATCGGGCACAGGCGCTGCACGCCGCACTGGCTGTCGCCGCCCTCCACGCAGGCGGTGAGCGCGATCGGGCCGTCGAGCGCCGTGATGATCTCGGCGATAGAGATTGCGTCAGCGGTGCGGCTGAGCGCATAACCACCGGCGGCGCCGCGGTGCGAGGTCGTAAGGCCCGCCGGGGTCAGCGTCTTCATGAGCTTGGCGACCGTGGGGGAGGGCACGCCCGTGCGCTCCGCCAGATGGGAGACGGTGTGAACCGTGCCCACATGGCGCGCCATTTCGCTCATCACGACGATGGCGTAGTCGGTCAGCTTGCTCAGCCGGATCATGACCACCCCGATACAGGACTAAATTGATCCTGATTAAGTGGCCATCATAGGACCTTTGTCAAGCGGAACCGGAGCGGGATAACCGGGAAAAACACTCGGGTATAAGGATGGCAGGCCTGCGCCCGGCGCACGCTGCGGCGAACTGTCGCGGATGCTCTCCACCCACGGGAAACCCATGCACTGCGGTCGGACAAAGAAAGACCGGCCCCGCGGTGGAGGCCGCGGGGCCGGTGCAGTCAGCGTGGAACCCGAAGGGAGCCGACGGGGGAGCCATGAGCGAAACCGGATCAGCCCGGCTTGCGCGCCTCCTCCCGGGCCGCGTCGCTGGCCGCGCTCACCGCGTCGCCGACCTCTTCCTTGGCGGCTTCGACCGCCGCGCGGGCGGCGCGGGTGCCGCGGTCCATGGCGTCGAGGGCCATCTCCTTGGCGCGGCTCGTCGCCTCGTCGGCGTAGTCCCCGACCCAGCGGTCCTCATAGCGGGAGGACGGGATGCTGGCGCCGAGCGCGGCGCCGAGCGCGACGCCCATCATGCCGGCCACCACCGGATGGTCGTCCACCATCTCCCAGAAACGTCCGGTCGCGCTGTGCAGCCGGTCCGAAGCCCGGAAATGGCTGGCGCCGCCATGGTTGCCATGGTTGCCGATGTGACTGTCCACGCGGCTGCTCATGTCCCGGCGCATGTCTTGCGCCCGGTCACGGGCTTGATCGGTCAGGCCGCGCACACGGTCGCCTGCCTCGTCCACGACGCCGCTCGCCCGTTCGTAGACATGGCTTGCCGCGTCGCTGGCCCGCTCGTAGGCGTGGCTGGCCGCATCGCGCACGCTGCCGCCGGCGCTGTAGAAGGTGTCGCGAGCGTATTGCGCGGCGCTTCCGGCGCGGTCGCGGACGTTGTGCATCGCTCCGCTGCGTGCGATGCGCCGGTCGTAGCCGGAGGCGGTGAGGGCCAGCCAGCCCAGCCCGATGCCGATCATGGCGAGCGGGATCGGGTTGCTGCGCATGGTCTCGCCGACCGAATGGGACCGTTGGTGGGACTGGTTGCGGATCGGTTCGTAATAGCGGTCCTGGGCGCGTTCGCCGTAGCCGCCGGTGGTGGTGTGCATCCGGTTCATGGTCTGCTCCATCAGGTGACGGGGAGCGAGCCGCGCGGTCTTTCGCTTCAGGACCTGGATCGTGTCGCCGATCCGGGCCTGGCGTTCGCGGATCTCCCGTTGCATCGCGTCGTAGTCGCGGGGCGTTCCGCGCCCCTTCTCACCGCCGTTCTTCGGTCCGTCGCTCATGGGCCGCTCATCGGGCGAGCTGGGAGCGGGCCCAGCGTTTGTCGTCACGCAGCGTCTCAATGGTGCGTTGCGGCTGGAGATTCTCCGGACTGAGCCGCTTCTTGCCGATCATCGCCAGCACGCCGCCGATGACCAACACGACGACCCCGACAATGACGGCGGCCAGCCAGGGCTCGACCACCTTCGACAGAGCCAGCACCGCCGCGGCCAGCAGGACCAGGACGCCGGCGAAGGCGATCAGGCCGCCGGCGACGACATAGGCTGCGCCGCCCGCCGCCTGTCCGGCCTTCTCGGTCAGCTCGGCCTTGGCCAACTCGATCTCGGTGCGGGCGAGGTTGGTGGTCTCCCGCGCCAGATCGGCGAACAGGCCGGCGATGGGTCGGTCTTGCCGCGGATCGTAGGAACGGTCCTCCGCAGCGCTCATGGTTTGATCCCCTGGATCGGGTTGTTGCCGGACACCGGCTTGGACTCGCTGGTGCTGCCCTGAGTGGCATTGGATGTGGTGCCGGGCGCGGAGCCGGCGACCATTTCGGCGGCGTCGCGGGTGCGGGCGGCGGTGGTCGCCGCGGTGGCGGTGTTCAGCGGACGCGGACTCTCCTGGTTACGGCCGATCCCGCCGCCGGCCGAGTTTATGGCTGTCGCCGACGTCATGCCGGTCGACGCCATGCCGGAGGAGGCGAAGCCGGACGACAGACCGGACCTCGGCCGTGCCGCGCCGGGGCCTTCCGCAGAGGCCGAGCCGCCGATGCCGCCGGGTCCGGCGCGGCGATGGCCGGCGAGGTCATGGTCGGTGCGCAGAGCCTCCTGTCCAGCGCGGTCGGCGCCGCGCAGCCCGAAGTCACGGTAGTCGTGATGGTCCTGGTCACGACCGCCGTATCCACGGTCGTGCCGGGCGTACCCACCGGTCAGACGCGACGACGACGCGCCGCGAAATCGCCGTTCTCCGGAGCTTTTGACGAAGCGGGCGAACAGGAAGCCGACGGCGAAGGCGGCACCGACGAAGACCTCCGGCTGACGGCGCGCGAAACGCTCCACCTGGCCGACCATGTCGTCCACGGTTGAGTTGCGCAGCATGTCGGCAACCCGCTCCACCCGGTCGGCGGCCTGTCCGGCGTAATGGGCGGCGGTTCCGTTGTTCTCCTCGTTCAGCTGTTCCGCAGCCTTGTGCAGCGCGTTGGCGACGCTGCCCAACTGGTCGGCGGCGCGGTCCGTCTGCGTCTCCAGAAGCGAGCGGATGCGACCCTGCGCGGCGCCGATGGTGTCGCGGCCGGCATCGGCTGCTTCGCCGGCCATCCGGTTCACGTCGTCCGAGGGACTCCGGTTCTGCGAACGATCGTTGCCGAATCCACTGTTCGCCATCGGGTCCGGCGTCTTGCGGTTCGGTTCGCCGGTGCCCAACGTATCGCGGTCTGCCATCTGTTTTCCTCCTCGGGGTCGGCTGCGGATGTGTTCCGGTCCGCAGCCTGCGGCAATTCGCCGCGCTTTGCGGCGTCCGATGTCGGGAATCAAACACACTCATGGGCATTGGAGTTCCGGGGTGTGTATTGCGTTCCTGCGCGGCAACGCGGGGTTGCCGGCGCCGATTCCATTGGCGCTGTCGGAATTGGACGGCCTGCGAAAGTGTGCTAAACTTCTCCGCGAATTCGCGAAGGTTCCAATGAACCGGAGGAGGCGGCCGTGAACGGCATTTTTTCCGCTCTGAGCAACGGCCAGAACAGCCTTTTCCAGCTCCAGAAGGCCAAAAAGGACTGGGAGCGCGCGCTGGAGGCCATGGAGGGAAAGGACGCCAAGCAGGTCCTGACCGAGAAGGCCGACCAAGCAAAGCTGCCCTTCACCATGACTCCGGAGCAGCAGAAGAATTTCACCGCCGTGGTCAACGCGCTGGAGGAAGCCAAGCGCGTCGGCGGGCCGAAGGCCGTCGCCGCGCAACGGCTGGAAGAGGTCGAGCGCAAGATCGAAGAACTGAAGATGATGATGCGCCACAGCCGGGGCGACCGGGAAAAGCTGGTGCAGCTGGCGCGGGAGGCTGCGATCCTTGCCAAGCAGGCCGGACGGGCGGCGAAGGAGTATGGCGCCGGCGTGGCCGCCGCTGCGGAGATGGGACTTCCCGGCGGGGCGGGGGCGCCGTCCATCGGTGGCATCACCATCGAGCGGACGACCACCCGCACCTCCATCACCATGGTTCAGACGGAAATCGCCGTCGATGTCTCGGTGACCATCCGCGGCGACGGCGCGACGGCTGAAGGCGCCTTGACCGAAGGGGCGCCGCAGGACACGCCGCCAGCCCCGGCGCTGCCGACGGACGCTGCGGCCGCCGACGGCACAAGCACGGCTGAGGATATGGCGGCCGGCGAAGAGGCGGCGGAAGACGGAGAGGCGCGTGCCGCCGAGACCGTCGCCGCGGAAGCCGCCGGTCTGGCCGGGCAGGCCACGGCCCAGGGCGTTGCTCCGGATGGCAAGCCGCCATCGGACGGCAAATCCTCCACTGGAACGGCGGGCACCGAGAAAACGGCGGCCGAGAAAACGGAAGAAGAAAAGAAAAAGGACCGGGCCGAAGGGAAAACCGACGAGGATGCCGAGGACGGGCAGGGGACCGACCTCGAGCAGCTGATGAAGGACGTGGCGCCCAGCCTGAACGCCACCCCCAACACCCCGTCGGGCGAGCGGATCCGCAACTACATCCAGCGGATGATGGCCGACAACGATCTGAAGATGTCGCGCTACCGTGAGGCCGACGAATTCGGGCGTCGGGTGGAGTCCGTCCTCGCCGAGGCGAAGTCGATCATCGCCGAAGCAAAGGCCGCCAACGAGTTGGATCAGGCCGAAGAGCGGCGCAAGGCGCGGCGGGAGTCCTTCAAGGATTACGACAAGGTCGTGGAGGAGGCGCAGGACAACGTCAACGAACTGCGTCAAGCGGCCTTCGGGTCCGGCACGACACTGAAGGATTTTGTGGAGGCCATGACCAACCCGGACGGCACGGACGGCGATTCCGGCGAGCCGGACGGTGCCGCTGGAGAGGCCGCAACCATGCCTTCGGCGGACAGCCTCGCGGCGCTCGGTGGGACGGATCTGGGAATGCCCGCCCTGTCTGGTTCGGTCAATCTGCTCGCGTAAGAGCATCGGTGCACCGAAAGCTCAGGGCACCCCCTTCGTGCGCGTTGGGCGATCACCTTCGGCAGTATCGCCATCTGGGTAATCCAGCCCATTTCGCAGTCCACGCGGTCTTGACGACGGCCTCGGTCCGGCGCAGGATGGTCGGCGTGAAGGTTGATGCTCGAAAAGCATTGTACGCACAGTGCCGACCGGCGGTAACGACGGTCGGATAGAAGGCTGGAGTTCAAGCGGCAACATCCTGTGAGACGCCATCGCGGCGTTCTCATCTTACCGATATTGTTGCCCGTCCGGCTGACCGGCGGTGGGGCCATACCCGGGTGGCTCCGCCGCCGATTGTTTTTGGGGCTCTTTTTCGCCCTTTCCTTCTCCCTTCCCAACCGCCGGTTTTCGCGCCCATGGGCGCATGGTGCCACGCGCCGTGCGCAAGGCCTCCTCGCGCTTTTCCCGTCACAGGATAAGCCAAAGGGAAGTATGGGTATTTGAGGCGATTGACGCCCAGCCACCTAGCCCACAAATAGGCAAATTAGTTCGAAATCCGACCTATCGATAGGAGTAGGAACAAAAATTGGCCGCAAATGTGCGCAAAAAGGGGGTATCAAACAGGGGTTTAACGCCACATTAACCAGACTGGACTGACCTTGATCTCACGGAGGCGGCAAGTGCAGGCATGGGGCCAGCAACACCGCCCGCGAATTCAACCACGTTGCTTGAAAGGCCCGACGATGACGATGACGGGTACCATATGCGAAGTGGCTGGAACCAAAGCCGGAGTGGGGTGCCGGCGGCGGAAGGCGGGCCTTGTGCTGGCGGTTCTTCTGCTGGCCGGGTGCCCCGGCACCACGGTTCCTCCCGAAACGCAGACCGCCGGACCGACCGCCATGGCCGTTCCGGTGCCGAAGACGAAGCCTGCTCCTCCGCGCGTCAAGACTGCGGGGAAGGATCAGGCGGCCACGCCGGCGGTGAGCGGTCCGGGGACCGGTCCCGCCGCCGAGGTCATCGCCATGGCTGGGACAGAGGTGGCGGGGCTGCCCCCCGTACCGTTCGGCGGCGCCAGCCCGCCCGCCACCCTGTCCCCCGAAACGCTCGTCGGCCTGGACCAAGTCCAGACCCGGCGTCTCCTGGGCACCCCTGCCGCAACGGAAGAGGCGCCACCTGCAAAGGTGTGGCATTACGCTAAGGGCGATTGCTCGCTCAAAGTCTTCTTCTTCATGGACATGACGTCCTCCCAGGACTTCCGTGCCCTTTCCTACGATATGAAGAGCAGCGAAAATGTCCCAGATGTCGATAAACGATGCTTCGCTCAACTCCTTGCCCAAGGCTGGGATGTCCGCAATGACTGAGGCCGCCGTCGCCCGCGTGGCGCTGGTCGACGACGACGACCTGTTCCGCGAATCCCTCAGCCTCAACCTCGCCGACGAGGGGTATGAGGTCATCACGTTCGACCGTGGCGAACCCGCGCTCGACTTCTTCGCCGAGGGCGGTTCGGTGGACATCGTCCTGCTGGACTGGCGCATGCCGAAGATGGACGGCATCGACGTCCTCCGCCAGATGCGCTCCCGCGGCATCGACCTGCCGGTGATCTTCCTCACCGTGCTGTCGGATCAGATTTACGAAGAGGCCGCCCTGGCCGGCGGCGCACTCGACTTCGTGGAGAAGTCGCGTAGCCTGTCCATCCTGTTGAAGCGCATGCGCCTCATCGTGGATGGCTCCAAGGGCACGCCCGAGGAGGCCGAGGGGCCGAAGGAATCCGTCTACGCGCTGGGCAACCTCGACCTGCGCCTGGACAACAGCCGCGCCCTGTGGAACGGCAAGCGCATCGACCTGACGCTGACCGAGTTCAACATCGTCAAGCTGATGGCGACCCGCCCGGAAGAGGACGTGTCCTACCGCGAGATCTACGACCTTGTGCATGGCAAGGGCTTCCTGGCCGGCTACGGCCCGTCGGGCTACCGCGCCAACGTCCGCGCCTTCATCAAGCGCATCCGCCAGAAGTTCCGCGTGGTGGACGCCGAGTTCGATTGCATCGAGAACTATCCGGGCTTCGGCTACCGCTGGGGCAACGGCACCGGCGGCACGGGCCGCACGCGGGATGACGACGCGGATGTGATGGTCGATGGCGCTGCTGCCGATTGAGGCCCACGGGCCGGACGGCGCGCGGGACGGGGCGGAACTCACCAAGGGAGGCTTCTCCATGGCGGGTTTCCCCGGCGGCCGGTTGCGGTGGCTGTGGCACTCGCTGGCCAGCCGGCTGGCGCTGCTGACCATCGTCTTCCTGGCGGTGCCGGTGCTGATCTACGATCAGTTCCAGCGGGCCGACACCACGACGCAGACCCTGCTGCTGCAAAGCGCGCAACGGCAGGGCGAGCTGATCGCCCGCGCGCTGGAGCCGGACCTGTCCCGCGCCAACCGCGCGGCCCTGCCGCAGCTCGGCCCCATCCTGCGCCGCTTCGCCGACGGGAACACGCGGCTGAAGCTGCTGGTCCGGCCGCGCGCCCTGGCCGGCAACAACCTGATGGGCAGCGACGGCTTCTATTACGTCGCCGCCGCCCCGTCGGTGCCCACCGACGATCTGGACGCCGAGCGGCACCAGCTCCTCGAACAGGGGGTGCTGGACCGGCTGGGCGCTTCCTGCGCCGGAAACGAACCGTTGGCGCTGCGCCTGCCGCGCGCCTCCGGCGGCTACGAGATTCTGACCTCTGTCACGCCGATCAACACGGCCTTCGGCTGCTGGGCGCTGGTGACCAGCCACACCGCCGGCGGCTATCTGGAATCCTCCCTGGGACGCCCCTACTGGAGCACGCCGGTCGTCCAGGCCGCGGCGATGATCTACATCGTCATGGCGGCGCTGGTGATGGCGGTGCTGTTGGGGGTCTGGCGCAACCTGCACCGCTTCGGCGACTTGGCGCGCGACATCGTGTCGGGCGGCATCGGCGAGAGCGGGCAGGGGTCCTTCACCAACCGCAACACCGTGCCGGAATTGTCCGGGGTGGCCGAGGACTTCGACCGGCTGGTCGACACCCTGCGCGAAAGCGCGCGGTCGCTGCGCCGCGCGGCGGAGGACAACGCCCACGCCTACAAGACGCCCATCGCGGTCATCCGCCAGTCGGTGGAGCCGCTGCGCCGCTCGCTGTCCGCCGAGGACAACCGCAGCCAGCGCGCCCTGACCATGATCGAGAAGTCGGTCGACAAGCTCGACGGGCTGGTCTCCTTCGGGCGGCGTATGGACGAGGCCGCCGCCGATCTGCTGGTCCCGCCGCGCCGCCGGGTGGACCTGTCCGATCTGGTGGAGCGCATGGCCGGCGGTTACACCAGCCTGCTCGCCGAACGGCAGCTCCACATGCGCTCGCGGATCGAGTCCGGGGTGGTCGTGCGGGCCAGCGAGGACATCCTGGAGACCGTCATCGAGAATCTGGTGGAGAACGCCGTCAGCTTCTCCCCACCGGACGGCACCGTCAGCGTGCGCCTGTCGCGCAACGGCGCCTGGGCGGAGCTGGTGGTCGAGGACGAGGGGCCGGGCGTCGATCCCGCGAACCTGCCGCGCATCTTCGAACGCTACTTCTCCCAGCGCGAGCCGGGACGGGGTATGCCGGAGGACGCTGCGGCCCAGAACCAGGCCGAGGCGACCCATTTCGGCATCGGCTTGTGGATCGTGCGGCGGAACATCGAGGCCTTCGGCGGCAAGGTCCGCGCCGAAAACCGCTCCACCGGCGGCTTCCGCATGACGGTGACGCTGTCGGTGGCCTGACGGGGGCGGTGGCCTGACGGGGGCGGTGGCCTGACGGGGTGCAAGCCCTGTACGTTCCCATCCGTACGGGTGTGGCCGGACCGTACGTCCGGTCACACGTACGGAACAGCTTTGTCCCTTATCCTGACCTTGCTCCCGCCCCAATCGGGCGATACCGTGCGCCGCGACTCCCCAAGGCCCCCCAAAGGGCAAGGCAGCCCCATGCACGTCATCGTCATCTATGTCCTCGCGGTATCCGGCCTTCTGGCGCTGGTCAGCCTGCTCCCGCCACTGGCGGCCCGGCTGCGGGTGCCCTACACGGTGCTGCTGGCCGCCGTGGGCGTGGCACTGGGACTGGTGATCCAGACTTTTGCCGGCCAGGGCGGCACGGGTCCCTTTCATGACTTCCTGAATTCCCTGGCCGAGATGGACATCTCGTCCGAGGTGCTGATTTACGTCTTCCTGCCGGTGCTGCTGTTCGAAACGGCCTTGGCGGTGGACGTGCGGCGGCTGCTCGACGACGTGTGGCCGATCCTGCTGATGGCCGTTGTGGCGGTGTTCGTCTGCACCTTCGCCGTCGGCTATGCGCTGACCCTCTTCACCTCGATGGGGCTGGTGGCCTGCCTGCTGCTGGGGGCGATCGTCGCCACCACCGACCCGGCAGCGGTCGTCAGCATCTTCCGCGACCTCGGCGCGCCACGCCGCCTGACCATGCTGGTCGAGGGCGAAAGCCTGCTGAACGACGCCGCGGCCATCGCGCTGTTCACGCTGCTGCTCGGCATGCTGACCCGCAACGCCCATGGCGGGGCGACCGAAGCGGTGATGGAGTTCCTGCGCGACTTCGCCGGCGGCGTGCTGACCGGTTATGTGTGCGGGCGCGTGGTCTGCATGATCGTCGAGCCGGTGCGTGACCAGCCGATGGCCGAGATCACGCTGACCGTGGCGCTCGCCTATCTCAGCTATGTGCTGGCGGAGCATTATGTCGGCGCGTCGGGGGTCGTGGCGGTGGTCACGGCGGCGCTGGTCGTCGGCTCGGTCGGGCGCACGCGCATCTCCCCGGCCACATGGGGGGCGCTGGAGCATGTTTGGAAGCAGCTCGGCTTCTGGGCGAACTCGCTGATCTTCCTGATGACGGCGCTGCTGGTGCCGCGCCTGCTCGGCGGCATCGGCTGGAGCGATGTCGGGCTGGTGCTGGTCGTCGTCGGTGCGGCCACGGTGTCCCGCGCGCTGGTGCTGTTCGGTCTGCTGCCGCTGCTGTCCGGCGCCGGTCTGGCCCAGCGCGTCAGTCACGCCTACAAAGCGGTGATGCTGTGGGGCGGCCTGCGCGGCGCGGTGTCGCTGACGCTGGCCCTGGCCGTCACCGAAAACGGGCGTGTGCCCGACCGGGTCCAAGGTTTCGTCGCGGTGCTGGTCACCGGCTTCGTCTTCTACACGCTGTTCATCAACGGCACGACGCTGCGCGCCGTCATCAACCTGCTGGGCCTGAACAAGCTGTCGCCGGTCGAGCACGCCATGCGCAACCGCGCGCTGGCTTTGTCGCTGACCGGCGTGCGTGAGCGGGTGGAGGGGCTTGCCCACCGCTACGAGGTTGACGAGCAGGCTGTCGGGTCCATTGTGTCGCAATACAGCGACCGGCTCGATGCCATCGTCCGGGAGCGGTCGACCGAAGCGCCGCTGAACAACGAGGACCGCGTGACCATCGGCCTCGTCATCCTGGTGAACCGCGAGGAGGAGCTGTATTACGAGCATTTCCGCGAAGGCATCCTGTCGCGCGGGGTGGCGGAGCTGCTGAACCGCCGCACCGGACGCCTGCTCGACGCAGTGAAGACCCAGGGGCGCGCCGGTTACCGTGCCTTCGAGGAGCCCTTCATCTCCTTCACGCCCTGGATGCGGGTCGCCAGCCTGCTGCACCGGCGGCTGGGCATCCACGCGCCGCTGGCCCGCCGGCTCGCCTTCCGGTTCGAGATTCTTCTCGGCGTGCGCACCGTGCAGCGCGAACTTCTCGAGTTCATCAACGACAAGGTCGGCCAAGTGCTGGGCACCGACGTCGCCTGCGAATTGGAAGGGATCCTGACCGTCCGCCTCGCCATGGTCGAGCAGGCCCTGGCGGCGCTGAAGCTGCAGTATCCCGACTACGCGCTGATCCTGCAGAGCCGCTACGTCAGCCGCGCCGCCCTGAGGCTGGAGGAGGCGGATTACCGGGCGCTCTTCGCCGAATCGATCATCAGCCAGGAAATCCTAAGCGATCTGCAACGCGATCTGGACGACCGCCGCCGCGCGCTCGACGCCCTGCCGAAGCTTGATCTGCGGCTCGATCTGATGGACCTCGTCGGGCGGGTGCCGCTGTTTGAGGGGCTGGAGGGCGACCGTCTGCGGGGCATTGCCACCCTGCTGAAGCCACGGCTGGTCCTGCCCGGTGAGACCATCGTCCGGCGGGGCGAGCGCGGCGACGCCATGTTCTTCATCGCGTCCGGCGCCGTCGAGGTGCTGGTTCCGGGTCTGGACGAGCCGGTCCAGCTCGGCACCGGGGAGGTGTTCGGCGAGATGGCCCTGCTGACCCGCCAGCGGCGCAACGCCGATGTGCGTGCGATGGGCTATTGCCAACTGCTGGTCCTGGATGTGAGAGACTTCCATCGGCTGGTGAAGAAGGACGCAAGCCTGCGCGCCCATCTCCAGTCGGTGGCCGAGGCGCGGCGCAACCCGCCGCCCAAGCCTTTGGAGGAGGCCGTGACGCCCGTGGCGGAAGCGCGTGCGGTGGAAGCGCCCAAGCCGGACCTGTCCGGCGTCGCGCCCGCCCCGGACGCCCCGTCCTTGGCGGCCGAGGTTCCAACCGCGGAAGGCGCGCAGGCGCGGGGATAGGAGTCGAGGAAAAGCGATGACCGTGCAAGCGACCACCGCCGCCGCGGGCGGGCGGCCCGATTGGGTGCGCCTGATGCCGGGCGTCTTCGTCCTGCTGTGGAGCACCGGGTTCATCGGCGCCAAATACGGCCTTCCCTACGCGGAACCGCTGACCTTCCTGCTGGTGCGGCTAGGCTTGGTGGCCGTAGTCCTCGGCGTCGTCGCCCTGGTCACCGGAGCGCCCTGGCCGAAGAGCTGGGCCGAGGCCGGACGCATCGCGCTGGCCGGGCTTCTGGTGCACGGCGTCTATCTGACCGGGGTGTTCTGCGCCATCGCGAAGGGCATGCCGGCGGGTGTGACCGCGCTGATCGTCGGCATCCAGCCGTTGCTGACCGCCGCACTCTCCGGCCCGCTGCTGGGCGAGCGGGTGAGCGGACGGCAATGGGTGGGGTTCCTGATGGGGCTGGCCGGAGTCGGGCTGGTGGTGGGCGAGAAGCTCCACTTCGACTCGACCGACGCGCTGGGCATCGGGCTGGCGCTGGCCGCCCTGCTGGGCATCACCTTCGGCACGCTCTATCAGAAGCGCCACGGCACGGCGATGGACCTGCGCAGCGGTGCCGCCATCCAGTACGCCGCGACCGCGGCGGTGCTGGCGGTGCTGGCCCCGCTGTTCGAGACCATGCACATCGACTGGACCGGCGAATTCGTCTTCGCCCTGCTGTGGCTCAGCTTCGTGCTGTCGGTGGGAGCGATTTTCCTGCTGTTCCTGTTGATCCGGCACGGTGCGGCGGCGCGCGTGGCGAGCCTGTTCTATCTGGTCCCGCCGGTGACGGCGGTGATCGCCTGGGCGATGTTCGGGGAGCGCCTGGGGCTGCTGGCCCTTTCCGGCATGGCGCTGGCGGTCGCCGGGGTCGCCCTGGTCAACCGCAGCGCCAAGCGCGCGGCCTGACGCCGTGCGCATTGCCTCGGCGGAGCGCTCCGACTATGCTTTCCCGCACCGGCAAAAGATCCGGCGGCGTCCGCTGGTTCAATCACGCTTCGGCAAACCACATCGGAAGTGAGTGTCATGGACGGCCTGGAGCCCATCTCGCTCGATGACAACCAGACCCTGCAGGCCATCGGCATCCTGGCCGATGTCCTGGACGGGGTGGACGGCCCCGGCGGGCTGGACACGGTTCTGGTTTCCAAGGCGCTGCGGCAGGTGATCGCCACCAAGTCCCAGCCGGCCTTCGAATTCGCCACCCGCGCCTTCAACACGCTCGACGCCGACGTGCGCCGTCAGGTGGCGGAGACCGCCGATCAGGCGGCCCACGATTCGGTCGAGCTGCGCGCGCGCGTCGGTGGTTTCCTGGCGACCTCGGCCAAGGCGCCGGGGGCCGGCGGCCCGGCCACGCCGGCGCAGGCCACCAGCTTCCTCAACGCGCTCAATCTGCGCAACCGCCGCCGGTCGCCGCAGTCGGAGTGAGCCGGCGGGCTCCTCCGGTCCGATCGCCTGGATTCAGATCACCTGGGTGTAGCGGTTCGGCTGGCCTTCGGCCGACCAGCGGGCGTGGATCTGGCCCTTGCCGTCGAAGATTAGCGACAGCCAATTGCGCTGTCGGATGATGCGTTTGCCCGATTCGGGAAAAGCCGGCATTTCGAAAACATAGCCGTTGGGCAGGGTTTCCTTGCGGCCGGCCAGCCATTCCAGGGCGAAGGCGGTGGCTTTGGCGGGCGGCGGGTGGACGACCCCCGACGCGATGAGCTGCCAGATTTCCACGCCGCCGCCGCGCAGCACGGCCCGCGCGCCCGCGTGGATTTCGCCCGACACGGAGGTCACCCGGCACCCGGTGCGCCGCGAGAATTCCGCCAGAAGGCCGATCAGGCGCAGCCATTCCTCGGCGTGGGCCGGGCTGCGCCACTGGTCGCGCAAATCGTCCTCGATTCCGACGCGGACGGGCGACAGGCCGACCGCCCGCTCCATCACGCCGGTGTCGAGGTAGAGCAGCGGCACGCTGGACATCAGGATCAGGTGCCGGCATCCCTTGAAGCGTTCCAGCCACTCCGGCAGGGCGTCCCACACCCGGTCCGACAGAACGCGGCGGGGGGTGCGGTCGCTGCGCATGTCCAGTGCCAGAACGCCGACATCGCCGAGCCGGAACCCCTGGCTGAAGGAGTCCAAAGGTGCCCCCCACACGCATTCCGGCTGGGCGCCCTCCATGGCGGCCAGTTGGAACAGCGAGAAGTGGCGGCGGGCGGCCGCGTAGACGCCGCGCCAAGCCGGGGACATCATCTCCTCATCCGGGTGGGAGCCCCAGCCGTCGAAGATGTCGTGGTCATCCCACATCATCACCGAGGGAATTCGGGCGGTCACCGCCGCGGTTTCCGGCTGGCCCCAGACCCGCAGATAAAGGTCGAAGTAGAAGTCCGTCGCCTCCTCCGCCATGGCGGGGGTAAAGGGCTCGTCCAAGCGGGCGGCGTCGGTCCGCTTCTTCCAGGCGCTGAGCAGCGGCGGCTTGCGCCACACCGCGTCGGCGTAGAGCTGATCGCCACCTTGCAGCAGCAGGTGAAAGCGCTCGCCCTCGTGACGGCGGCGCAGATCACCCCACAGGGCGTTGCGCGGTGCGTCCAGCCCGGTGATCTTCTCCTCGTCCTCCGCCCCGTTGCAGGAGACATAGGCGATCCGCGGCGACGAGGCGCGTCCCGGCACGGTCACCGCCCAGATGTCCCCCGGCGACGCCCCATCGGTGAAACCATAGGCGGCCTCGACATCGCGGGTGCCGCGCGGTATGGCGAAATCGAAACGCCAGACATGCCGGTTGCCCCACTGAGCGAGGTGGCGGGGCGGCACGGGCAGGGTTACGCCGTCCACCCGTAAATCATAGGGTTCGGCGTCGCCGTCCAGCACGAAGAGGGCGGACAGCCACCAGCGGTCGCCTTGCTCTCCCCGGAAATAAAGGACGGGACCCAGAATGATGTTCGGTGCCGGCCTGCCGCGCGCCATGGACGCTGTCTATCCTCTTCGTTCCCGCCGGTCCGGGCGCCCATGGCCCAGCTTCCGTTTCCGCGGCTCCTGTTTATGGGAAAAGCCGCAGGTCTGTAAAAGGGGCAAGCGTTGATCCGAAGGGGGAAGCCGCGTGGAAATGCGGGAGAACGCGCCGCGGTGGTGGAAGGCCAGGGTGCGGGCAAAAAAAGCGGGCGGCCGGGTCGTCCGGTCGCCCCTCATGTGACGATGGAACACGGGAATCGGGGGGCTAGTCCTTGCGGCGCTGCCTCAGCAGTTCGAGCATGCGCGCCGGTACCGGTTCTTCCAGCACGGGATCGTAAAGGCGGTGAAGCTCATCCACATGGCTCCTGTGGAAGGTCACCACGGCCTTCGCGTCGGCGTCGTCCTCTACGGACTGCTCGAACTCCTGACGCTCCTTATCGTCCAAGGCACCGTCAAGATATGCGTTGATATGGTTCATCGTCACACGCTTCATATCTTTTGATCCCGGAACGTCTCCGGAGGCCATCCCCCCGAGACGGAAACGATCCGCGACGCAGAGTTCAATATAGTGCGGCGGGCACGGCGTCGGGAGTGGTGACTTACCTCTTCTTATGGAGAGGATGCCGATACCGCCAAATGGTTGGCGCAGCGTATCCGATCGTTCCCCGTGGATGTTCGGCCACTCCGCTGCAGCCATACTCGTTTCGCACGCGGGATGTAACAGCCGCTCCCGTTGGTTGTTCCGGCGCCGGACTGTCCGATGCGATGGAAGAATCAACCTGTTGTACGGTTGCCATACCCCGCGGCGCATTCCCTGCCGCGTCCTAGGCGGCCATCAGGTTGTTCAGCCGCTCGCGAGCCCGGCACAGGCGGGACCGGATGGTGCCGATGGAGACGTTCAGCTTCTCCGCGGCCTCCTGATAGGGGCGGCCTTCGATGGCGACCAGCTTCACGACCTTGCGCTGGCTGGGGGTCAGGGCGCCGAAGGCGCGGTCCACGTCGCGGAAGACCAGCCGTGCGATCTGCGAGGCCTCGACCGACATGGCGCCGTCCCACAGTTCGACCTTGGTGACGTGCTTTTCACGTTGGAGGTTGTTGAAATGCAGGTTCTTCAGCATCGTGGTCAGCCAAGCCTGCATGTTGGTGCCGGGCTCGAAGCGATGCTGGCGGGACAGAGCGCGGGCAAGACAGTCCTGGGTGAGATCCTCGGCGGCGCTGACGTCGCGCGTCAACTTGCAGGCATAACGCTGCAGGTTCGGCATGCAACGGATCAGTTCGGATTCGAAACAATACGCCATTGTTGCTCTTCCTCCAGCTTCTCTTCATTCGGCGGGGCTGCCGGTCCGTGGTGACGGCGCCCCCGTCCCGAGATTTCAGTTCGCGGGATTCAGACTCCCGAGGCTTCGGTGGGAGACGATCCCTTTTTCGACGCGCCCATTTTCGACGCGTGGTCCCTTCCGGCGCCGGTCCTGTGGCCGCGCCGGTTGTTGCGATTCGTGTCGGTGGTTTAGAATGCGGTGGTGCTGCCTAGCAGTGTCCGGGTGTCGGTCCGGCGCAGCACAATGAGCAGTTCGTCGTCATCAACGGTCTCCCGCTCTCCAGCCTGGGCAACTCCAAAGCGTTGATGCGCTTCGGTGTTGCTCCCGTTCGTGGTGACGTTGATTTCATAACGCGGTGGGAAGAGGCTTGTTCCCCGGCGGCCACAGCCGAAAACATCTTAGGAGGAGAACTGATCGGAATGTGGGGGGCATCCAAACGGATGGCGGAACTGCCCAAAGGGGGATCTCAGACTCCGGAGCCGGGCTTGCGCGGCCGCGATTCCAGGCGGCGCAGGAATTCGCCCATGATGAGGCGGTACAGACCGTCCTTCAGCTTGGCGTCCTCGACGCCGAGGTCGATGCTGGGGTTGTCGTTGATCTCGATGACGAAGACGCCGCGCTCGTTCTGCTTCACGTCTACGCCGTAGAGCCCGTCGCCGATCAGTCCCGCCGCCTTCACGGCGGTCTCGATGACCTCGCGCGGCGCCTCCTCGACGGCCAGCGTGCGTGCGGAGCCCTGTTCGGCGCGGCCGTTGCCGCCGTGCTTGACGATCTGCCAGTGCTTCTTCGCCATCAGATACTGGCAGACATAGATCGGCTGCCGGTTCAGCACGCCAACGCGCCAGTCGAACTCCGTGTACATGAACTCCTGGGCCAGGATCACGTCAGACTGCTCGAACAGGCCTTCGGCAGTCGCATCCAACTCGCTGCGGGTCTGCACCTTGAAGACGCCGCGGGAGAAGGAGCCGTCCGGAATCTTCAGGACGATGGGGTAGGGGATCTCCTGATCCAGCGTCGCCAGCCCGCGCTTGTCGAAGATCACCGTCTTCGGCGCCGGGATGCGGTTGGCGCGCAACAACTCGGCCAGATAGACCTTGTTGGTGCATTTCAGGATCGAGTTCGGATCGTCGATCACCGGCATGCCTTCCGTCGCCGCCTTCTTGGCGAAGCGGTAGGTATGGTGGTCGAGATTCGTCGTCTCGCGGATGAACAGCGCGTCGAACTCGGCGAGGCGGGCGTAGTCCTTCTTCTCGATCAGCTCGACCGCGATGCCCAGGCTTTCCCCGGCCTTGACGAATTTCTGGAGCGCGCGCGGGCTGGAGGGGGGAAGCTCCTCCTTCGGGTTGTGCAGGATGGCCAGCGTGTAGCGCGGTGGCGCCTTCGCCGCCGGCTCCCGCCAGGAGGTGCGGGTGTAGGCGTCGAGCGCCGCCTGGAACAGCGGCTCCTGGTCGGGCCGAAGGTCGGCCAGAGACAGCGGCTCCAGGGCATGGACGGTCCAGCCCTCCTTCAGCCGCACCTGAACCTTCAGCAGGGGACAGCGGAACAGGTCGAAGATCGTCCGGGCGATGTCCTGGAACCGGGCGTCGTCGGCGTGGCCGAAGAAGAGGGTGAGGTTGAAGGACGCTTCCGGAGGGTGGTCCATCCGCTTGATCGCCTTGCGCAGCGCCTCCTCCACCTCGGCCAGTTGGGCGCGGTAGAAGGTCTTCTGCGACAGGTCCAGGATGGTCCGGACGGAGGGGATCACCCGCTCGCCGCGCGCCTCCGCCAGCAGCGAGACATAGTAGCCGGTGCCCAGATAGCGGTAGCTGCGCGAAAGGTTTAGCACCCGCGCGCCGCGCGGCGCCTGCTCCGGGTGGGCGATGTAGTCGCGGGCGCTGATCACCGGCAGCCCGTCCTTCGCCCATTTCACGTCCGCCCGGCGGTCGACGACCAGGAGATGCGCGGGCATCAGTCGGCGACCCCATCGGAGGCCCGATCAGAGGGCTGGGGGCGAAGGAGAAGGGCGGCCTTCAGCTGGGCCTTTCCGTAGCGGGCCATGCGCTCGAAATCGGCTTTCGGGATCGGCATGTTCATCCGGTCGATGTGAGCGTGGTGACGATCGTACACAAGCGGATCATGAACATAGAGAAAGCGGTCGTCGGCACCGGTCACGACGACCCAATGCGGAAATTTTTCGTGATAGATCCGGTAGGAGCTGATGAGCACGATGGGGATGGCCCCGCCCGCCACCGCGTCGGCCATGTCCTGGGCGGTCAGGGTGTTGTGGCGGACGGTGGCGCCGCTGCCTTCCAACTCGTCGAGGAAGTCCTCGTGCACGATGCGCATGACCTCCTTCTTTTCGTCGCTGCGCACGCTGTCCAGGAAGGGGGTGGCGTTGTCCTTGATGTGGATGTCCACCGCGAAGCCGCGCCGCGCCGCCGCCAGCGCCAGCCCGAACGGGCCGCAGCCGCCATGGCCGGAGGTCATGAAGACCGTGGTCGATTCCCGCCACAAGCGGATTTCGAGTTTCCGCCCCAGTTCGATCTCCGCGGGCTTCAGCGCCTTCATCGCCATCATCAGGGCCGACGGGCCGCAGGTGAAGTCCAGGGTCTGCTGGTAGTAGGGGACCAGAGGCCCGCCCAGCGGCGCGCTGGGGCCGCTGTGGCCGAGGCGCTTCTCAAGCCGCAGCGCCTCCATATGGTCTTCATAATAGTCGGTGTAGACGCCGAACTCGCGGTAGCCGGCCTTCTTGTAGAGATCGATGGCCGCGGCGTTGTCGCGGCGCACCTCCAGCCGCAGGTAGATGCAGTCCCGCGAGCGGGCCGCCTGCTCCGCCGCGGCGAGCAGCCGCTTGGCGACGCCCTGGCCGCGGTGGCCGGGGTCGACGGCGAAGGAGTAGAGCCGGGCGAGCGAGGTGCCGGAATGGAAGGACACCAGGGCGTAGCCGACAACCGTGCCGCTGTGGACTTCCACAAGGCCAGTGGCCTTGGCTTTCGTGAGCAAATATTGAAAACTACGTCGGGTCAGGCGGTCGGTGGCGAAGCACCGCTCTTCGATGGCCAGCAGCGCGGGGATGTCCGCCGGCTGGGCCTGACGGAGCAGGATGGTGGCGTCGCCGGGCAGCTCCTGGCGGGAGTCCGCAGATTCGGTATTGTCGAGCATCGGGAGGTTCAAAGAGGCTGACACGGACGCCATCTTACTCCCTCCAGCGGGGCTTCGCAGCGATTACCGGTATGGGCGCGCTGCGGAGGTGGCCTTCGTTTTGACACAGCGCGTCTGGCACAAGGGCAAGCCCCGGCTGTTGCTCTGGACGAACGGCCTAGCCGTTTCGACTGGTTGGCCGCAGCGACTTAAACGTTGCTTAACCATGGACCCCGGAAACTGCCGCCGATGGAAGACCGGCTAAATAACCGCCGCTCCAGTTGGCCCTGGAAAGAAGAAAGTCAAGACATGGACGCTCGGTATAAGTCCCGCGAGATCGAACGCCGCAGTCTGGATGTCGACGGGCTGAAGCGCTCGTTTCTGGAGTGGCTGGTTTATTCCGTCGGCAAGGACGCGCGGGCGGCGACCCGGCGCGACTGGTTCCACACCGTGGCGCTGGCCGTGCGCGACCGCCTCGTGGACCGCTGGATGGACACGACGCGGACCTATTACCAGCAGGACGCCAAGCGCGTTTACTACCTCTCGCTGGAATTCCTGATCGGCCGCCTGCTGACCAACAGCCTCGCCAACCTCGGCATCACCGACCAGTGCCGTCAGGCGCTCGACCGCATCGGTCTGAACCTTGACGACGTGGTGGAGGCTGAGCCGGACGCCGCGCTCGGCAACGGCGGCCTCGGCCGTCTGGCCGCCTGTTTCCTCGACAGCATGGCGTCGGAAGCGCTGCCCGGCTACGGCTACGGCATCCGCTACGAGTTCGGCCTGTTCGAGCAGCGTTTTGAGCATGGCTGGCAGGTCGAGTATCCGGAGCAGTGGCTGCAGTTCGGCAACCCGTGGGAGTTCCCGCGCCCGGAGGTGCTGTACCCCGTCCAGTTCTATGGCCGCGTCGAGGAGTTCCGGGATTCGGTGGGCGAGCGCGCCTACCGCTGGGTCGACGCCGAGCGCGTGCTGGCCATGGCCTACGACACGCCGGTGGTCGGCTACGGCGGCGACACGATCAACACGCTGCGCCTGTGGTCGGCCCGCGCCACCCGCGACTTCAACTTCGGCCACTTCAACGACGGCGCCTACATGAAGGCGGTCGAGCAGAAGGTGCTGACCGAGAATCTGAGCCGCGTCCTCTACCCGAACGACGCGACGGAGGGCGGCAAGGAACTGCGGCTGAAGCAGGAGTACTTCTTCACCTCCGCCTCGCTGCAGGACATCCTGCGCCGCTATCTGCAGCACCATTCCAATTTCGACAGCCTCCCCGACAAGGCGGCGATCCAGCTCAACGACACGCACCCGGCCATCGGCATCGCCGAGCTGATGCGGCTGCTGGTGGACCAGCACGGCGTGACCTGGGACAAGGCGTGGGACATCACCCGCGCGACCTTCTCCTACACCAACCACACGCTGCTGCCCGAGGCGCTGGAGGCGTGGCCGGTGCGCATGATGGAGCGCGTGCTGCCGCGCCACATGCAGATCATCTACGAAATCAACGCCAAGTTCCTCAACCGCTCCAAGGCGCGGGCGGCGGGCGACAACGGCCGGCTGTCCCGCCTGTCGCTGATCGACGAGCGCGGCGACCGCCGGGTGCGCATGGGCAATCTGGCCTTCCTCGGCTCGCACAAGGTCAACGGCGTCTCGGCCCTGCACACCGAGCTGATGAAGCAGACCGTCTTCGCCGACTTCCACGCGGAGTTCCCGGAGCGCATCAACAACAAGACCAACGGCATCACGCCCCGCCGCTGGCTGCATCAGGCGAACCAGCCGCTGGCCGCGCTGATCACCAGCCGCATCGGCAACGGCTGGATCAAGGACCTCAGCCAGATCAAGGCGCTGGCCGAGAAGGCCGACGATCTGGTCTTCCGCGAGGAGTTCCGCCGCGCCAAGCGCAAGAACAAGAAGCGGCTGGCCGCCTACATCGCGCGCCAGACCGGGGTGGACGTGCAGGTCGACAGCCTGTTCGACGTGCAGGTCAAGCGCATGCACGAGTACAAGCGCCAGCTCCTGAACATCCTCCAGGCGATCGCGCTGTACAACGAGATGCGCGACAACCCGACCGTCTCCTGGGTGCCGGTGACCAAGATCTTCGCCGGCAAGGCGGCGCCGAGCTATCACATGGCCAAGCTCATCATCAAGCTCATCAACGATGTGGCGAAGGTGGTGAACCATGACCCGTCGGTCCACGACAACCTGAAGATCGTCCTGCTGCCGAACTATAACGTGACGGCGGCGGAAATCATCATGCCGGCGGCCGACCTGTCGGAGCAGATCTCCACCGCGGGCATGGAGGCGTCGGGCACCGGCAACATGAAGCTGGCCCTGAACGGCGCGCTTACCATCGGCACGCTGGACGGCGCCAACGTCGAGATCCGCGAGCATGTGGGCGACGACAACATCTTCATCTTCGGTCTGACCGCGGAGGAGGTGAACGACCTGCGGGCCAGCGGCGGCTTCAACCCGCGCGACGTCATCGCGTCGAACCCCAGCCTGAAGCGGGCGCTGGACATGATCTCCACCGGCGTCTTCTCGCCGGACGATCCCCACCGCTACCACCCGATCCTCCAGGCGCTGACCGACGGCGGCGACCATTTCCTGGTGACGGCGGACTTCTCCGACTACTGCCAGGCGCAGCAGGCGGCCATGGACCTCTACCGCGACCAGGAGGAATGGACGCGCAAGGCCATCCTGAACACGGCCAACATGGGCTGGTTCTCCTCCGACCGCACCATCATGGAGTACGCGACGGAGATCTGGGACGTGCATCCCGTGAAGCCGGAGCATCCCGCCGAAAGCGAGACCTGACGCGGCCCTGTCCGGAGCCGGACAAAAATTGTGCTGCGAAGGCGCGGGCGCTTTACAAGCCCCGCGCCTTTCGTTTATCTAGCGAGTTATGAATCGCTCGCTCGCCATCACCATCACCACTACCAAAACGACCCGCTCCGGCGGGCCGTCGGACGGTGGCGTGCGTTGATCGAGTAAGACGCTTCACCCACCACGAAGGCCCCGCCGGACACGGACGGGGCCTTGGTGCATCTGGGGCCGCCGTCCACGCTCGATCCGGGCAAGACCAAAGGACGGACCACACCCATGAGCACCTCTTCTCCTTCTCCCCGCCGCGTCGCCATCGTTGGTGCCACGGGCGCCGTCGGCCGCGAGATGGTCGATGTTCTTCACCGCCGTTCGTTCCCGGTCGCGGAACTTGGCCTGTTCGCGTCGGAGCGCAGCGCCGGCCGCACGGTCGAGACCCCGTTCGGCGAGAAGACCCTCGTGGCGTTCGACGTCGAGAAGGTGAAGGGTTACGACATCGTCCTGCTCGCCGTGTCCGGTGATTTCGCCAAGGAGCACGCGCCGGCCATCGCCGCGGGCGGCGCGCTGGTGATCGACAACTCTTCGGCCTTCCGTTACGACGACAACGTCCCGCTGATCGTGCCCGAGATCAACGCCCACGCCATGGGCGATGCCAAGCTGATCGCGAATCCCAACTGCACGACCGCCATCGCCGTCGTGGCGCTCGGTCCGCTGCACAAGGCCTTCGGCCTGAAGCGCGTCATCGTCTCCACCTATCAGGCGACCAGCGGCGCCGGTGCGGAGGGCATGGCCGAGCTTGAGGAGCAGACCCGCAACCAGCTCGACGGCAAGCCGGTCGTCAACAGCGTGTTCCGCCACCCGATCCCCTTCAACCTGATCCCCCAGATCGACGCCTTCCAGGAGAACGGCTACACGAAGGAGGAGATGAAGGTGACCTGGGAGACCCGGAAGATCCTGGAAATCCCGGACCTGCCGGTCAGCTGCACCGCGGTGCGCATCCCGACCTACCGCGCCCACTCCGAGGCGATCACGGTCGAGACGCTGTCCCCGGTCACCCCGGACGCCGCCCGCGCCGTTCTGGCCGACGCGCCGGGCGTGGTGGTGAAGGACGTGCCGGCGGACGGCGTCTACCCGATGCCGCTGAACGCCACCGGCCAGTTCGACGTCGAGGTCGGCCGCATCCGCACCAGCCTGATCTTCGGCGACCACGGCCTCGACCTGTTCGTCTGCGGCGACCAGCTCCTGAAGGGTGCGGCGTTGAACGCCGTGCAGATCGCCGAGCTGAGCCTGTAAGGCCTCGGAACCCTTCATCCCTGCGTCCGTCTGGCCTCCGTCCGTCTGGCGGCAGGGATGAAGGCTGGAACGGGCCGGTCTTCGCTGCTATCTATACGTCCGAACGAAGAGGGCCGTGGGGCGTTCCGCCTCCCGGCCCTCTTCGCCGTTGTCTGCACCGCTGAGTTACGGGAACGCGCATGTCCGAGCTTCTGGACGCTGTTTCCCGGCGTCGAACCTTCGCGATCATCGCGCATCCCGACGCCGGCAAGACCACCCTCACCGAAAAGCTGCTGCTGTTCGGCGGCGCCATCCAGATGGCCGGCGCCGTGAAGGCCCGCGGCGAGCAGCGCCGCGCCAAGTCGGACTGGATGAAGGTGGAGCGCGAGCGCGGCATCTCCGTGACCGCCTCCGTCATGACCTTCGATTACGAAGGGCGCACCTTCAACCTGCTGGACACGCCGGGCCACGAGGACTTCTCGGAGGACACCTACCGGACGCTGACCGCGGTGGACAGCGCCGTCATGGTGATCGACGGCGCGAAGGGCATCGAAAGCCAGACCTTGAAGCTGTTCGAGGTCTGCCGCCTGCGCGACGTGCCGATCATCACCTTCTGCAACAAGATGGACCGCGAGGCCCGCGACCCCTTCGACCTCATTTCCGAGATCGAAAGCTCGCTGGCGCTGGAGGTCACCCCGGCGAGCTGGCCCATCGGCATGGGCCGCGACTTCCTGGGCTGCTACGACCTGATCCGCGACCGTCTGATCCTGATGGACCGCACCAAGGGCGACGAGATCGACGACGGCATCGAGTGCAACGGCCTCGACGATCCGCGCCTCGATGAGCTTCTGCCGGACCACGCAGTGGCAAAGCTGCGCGAGGAGGTGGAGATGGCCCGCGGGCTGATGCCGCCCTTCGACCTGGAAGCCTATCGCGCCGGCCATCTGACGCCGATTTATTTCGGCTCGGCGATCAACAACTTCGGCGTGCGCGAGCTTCTCCAGGGCTTGGCCGAGAACGCCCCGCCGCCGCGCCCGCAGCCGGCGGAGCAGCGCTCGGTTCAGCCGGACGAGGGCAAGTTCAGCGGCTTCGTGTTCAAGGTCCAGGCCAACATGGACCCCAACCACCGCGACCGCATCGCTTTCGTGCGCATCTGCTCCGGCAAGTTCAAGCGCGGGGCGAAGCTGAAGCATGTCCGGTCGGGCAAGCTGATGGCGGTGAACAACGCCGTGCTGTTCCTGGCCCGCGACCGCGAGCTGGCGGAAGAGGCGTGGCCCGGCGACATCATGGGCATCCCCAACCACGGGTCCTTGCGCATTGGCGACACGCTGACCGAGGGCGAGGATCTGCGCTTCACCGGCGTGCCGAGCTTCGCGCCGGAACTGCTGCAGCGTGTCCGCCTGGAAGACCCGATGCGCGTGAAGCATCTGCGCAAAGCGCTGGAGCATTTCGCGGAGGAGGGTGCCTCCCAGGTGTTCAAGCCGCTGACCGGGGCGGATTGGGTGGTCGGCGTGGTCGGCCAGCTCCAGTTCGAGGTGCTGGCGGCCCGCATCGAGGCGGAATACGGCCTCGCCGCCCGCTTCGAGGGGGCGGGGGTGGACGCCGCCCGCTGGATCGAGACGGACGACGAGGACCAGCTCAAGAAGTTCCTCGACCTCAACCGCTCGGCGGCGGCGGAGGACCATGACGGGGCGCTGGTCTTCCTGGCCCGCAACGCTTGGCACCTGAACCGCACGCAGGAGGATTTTCCGGCCCTGCGCTTCCTGAAGACACGCGAGCAAAACCGCAAGGTGCACACCGCCGCGTAACGTTCATCCAGAGCCATGCGGAACGCGCTGGCCATTCGCCGGGATCGCGTTCCGCGTGTTGCTCCTCCTGTCTGATTCGAGTAGCGTTTGCTGACGCAGCCTCCGCGGCATGGTGCCGCAAAGCGTTGTGCTTCAAGGTTTCGGGGCAAGATCAGAGAAACGGTGGCGTTTCCGGACCCGGCTGGACCGCGGACGGTGACCGAATAAAAGAGGGGCGGCATGTTCGGTGGCGTGGAAGCCTTCTTCGACACCAGCGCGTACTTGCCTCACGGCGTGTGCCTGTTCTGGCGTCCGGAAATCCTGACCCTGCACATCGTGTCCGATGTGTTGACCGGCCTTTCCTATTATTCGATTCCGGTGGCGCTGCTTTACTTCGTCGTGAGGCGCCGCGACGTGGCCTTCACCTGGATCGTCTGGCTGTTCGCCGCCTTCATCCTGGCCTGTGGCACGACGCATTTCTTCAGCCTGTGGACCTTGTGGTATCCCGACTATGCCGTGGAAGGCATCGTCAAGGCGCTGACCGCAATGGTGTCGGTGCTGACCGCCGTCGCCTTGTGGGTGCAGATGCCCAAGGCTCTCGCTTTGCCCAGCGCCACCCAGCTTGCCGACGCCAACGGAGCCCTTCAGCGCGAGATCGAGATCCGGCGTCAGGCCGAGTTGCGCTACGCCAGCTTCTTCAACAATCTGGCGGAGGGGCTGTTCGTCGTCACGGTGCTGCCGGACGGTGACTTCGCCTTCGACACGCTGAACCCCGCCCATGCGCGGGGGACGGGAATCGACCCGGAGACCATCCGCGGCCGGCTGGTCCGCGAGGCCGTACCGCCGGAGACCGCCGCGGCGGTGATCGAACGCTACAGCGCCTGCGTCGCCGCGGGCGGCCCGATCGATTATGAGGAGACGCTGGACCTTCCAGTCGGGCGGCGCACGTGGCACACCGTCCTGGTGCCGGTGCGCGGCGAGGGAGGGCAGGTGGTCCAGATTCTGGGCAGCTCCCGCGACATCACCGACCGCAAGAGGCTTCAGGAGGAACTGGTCCAGACCTCCAAGCTGGCGACGCTGGGCACGCTCGCTGCCGGCATGGCCCATGAGATGAGCCAGCCCCTGAACATCATCCGGATCTGGGCCGAGAACGCCCTGTCCCGCCTGCGCGACGGCGACACCGACACCGCGCGCCTGGACAAGGTGCTGACCATCATGTCGGAACAGGCGGAGCGCATGGGCCGCATCATCGACCATATGCGCACCTTCAGCCGCCGCGACGGCGCCACCCAGCGCTTCGACCCCGCGGCCAGCGTCCGCTCCGCCGTCGAACTGGTGTCCAACCAGTTCGCCTTGGAGAACATCGAGGTCGTGAGCGACGTCCCGGCCATCGACTGCGTCACGCGCGGCCGTCCCCTGCAACTGGAGCAGGTGCTGGTCAATCTGCTGTCCAACGCGCGCGACGCCATCCTGGAATGGCGCGCCGACCCCGACGGGTCACCCGCCGCCGGGCGGATCGCGGTGAACATGCGTTGCGACATGACCGCCGGGCGGGCCGTCATCACCATCACCGATGACGGCGGCGGCATCGATCCGGACGTCCTGCCGCGGATATTCGACCCCTTCTTCACGACCAAGGAGGTTGGAAAGGGGTCGGGCCTCGGCCTGTCCATCGGCTATGGCATCATCGATTCCATGGGCGGACGGATCGACGCGGCGAACGTGACCCACGAGAACGGAAGCCGCGGCGTCCGCTTCACCATCACCGTGCCGGTGTCCCATCCCTCCGTTCAGGACGTGGAGCGCGCTCATGCCTGACCCCGTCACCGCTCCGTTGCATGTTCTGGTGGCCGAGGATGAAGCCTTGGCCGCCATGGCGCTGGAGGATTTCCTGTCCCGCAAGGGGTACCGCGTGACCCTGGCCCAGGACGGGCAGGAGGGGCTGGAGCGCTACAGCGCCGACCCCGCCGACCTTGTCATCACCGATCTGCGCATGCCGCGGATGGACGGCCGCGCCCTGATCCGCGAGCTGCGGATCAAGGCCGCCGGCCTGCCGATCCTGGTGATGACCGGCTTCCTGTCGATGGAGGCGGGGGAGGACGACCTGACGTCCGACCGCTGGCAGCCGTTGGTGGTGCTGCGCAAGCCGGTCAGCCCGCAGGTCATCCTGGACACGCTCGCCAGCCTTGCACAGGCAGCGAAGCTGCGGCCCGCATGATCGCCGACCGTTAGAAACGGTCGCGCAGTTCCGGCAGGGGGACGATGCGGACCCCCTTGGCCTCCAGGGTGCGGCGCAGGTTGCCCGCCATGGCGACGGCGCTCGGCTCGTCGCCGTGGACGCAGACGGAATGGACGGTGCAGGGAATGCGCGTGCCGGTGACCGATAGGATCACCCCCTCCTCCAGCATGCGCAGGACGTTGGCGGCCGCCACGTCCGGGTCGTGGATCATCGCGCCGGGCTGGCCGCGCGGCACGAGGTTGCCGTTGTCGTCGTAGGCGCGGTCGGCGAAGACCTCCTCCGCCGTGGGCAGGCCCAGCGTCCGCCCGGCCCGCGCCATCTCCGAACCGGCGGTGGCGAGGTAGATCAGTGAGGGATCGACACCCTTGATCGCCCGCCCGATCGCCAGGGCCAGCCCCTCGTCCACCGCCGCCATGTTGTTCAGCGCGCCGTGCGCCTTCACATGGGTGACCGTCCCGCCGGCAGTGGCGGCGATGCCCATCAGCGCCCCGATCTGATAGGCGACCATAGCCTCGACCTCCGCCGCCGACATCCTCAGGGGACGGCGTCCGAAGCCCTGGAGGTCGGGGTAGGAGGGGTGGGCGCCCAGGCTGACACCCTTCGCCACCGCGTTCCGGACGGTCCGCGCCATCACCAGCGGGTCGCCGGCGTGGAAGCCGCAGGCGATGTTGGCGGAGGCGACGATGCCGAGCATGGAGTCGTCGTCGCCGATGTCGTAGGCGCCGAAGCCCTCGCCCAGGTCGGCGTTCAGGTTCACGGTGATGGTCATGGTGCCCTCCCGCACATCTGTTCTTGGTTCAGGATGTCACCGTTGCCGTTGACGATGTCGACGACCCCGGACACGAGGTTTTCCGCGTAGAGCGCCTCCAGATCAACACCGCCCGCCGGGCGCACCGGGCGGATGGCGCGGACCCAGCCGCCGAGGGTCTGTTCCTGGCGCCGCCGGATGGCCTCTGCCTCCTCCACCGTGACGGCCCGGAAGCTCAGGGCGCCGCCGGGGCTCAGCCGGCCGACGCGGGGCAGGTCGGCGGAGATCACCGTGGCGATCTTGGCGTAGCCGCCCGCCGTCTGGTGGTCGTTCAGCAGAAGGATCGGCTGGCCGTTGCCGGGCACCTGGATGGAGCCGGTGACCAGCCCGTCCGACGGGATGTCCGCGGAACCGGTGTGGGCAAGCGTCGGGCCGTCGAGCCGCAGGCCCATGCGGTCGGCGTCCTTGCCGACGCTGTAAGTGGCCGACAGGAAGGTCTCCACCGCCTCCGCCGTGAAACGGTCCTCCTGCGGGCCGAGCACCACCCGCACCGGCCCGCCGCCATAGTCCGGCGGCTCCGGCAGCTCCACGTCGGCGCCCGGTGGGGCGTCGTTGCGGTTGAGCGGCAGGCGCGTCCCGTCGCCCAGCGGCTTGCCGCCGAGCGGCCCGATGCCGGCGCGCACGTAAGTGGACAGGCTGCCCAGGAACGGTTCCAGCGCGAAGCCGCCGGCCACCGCCAGATAGGCGACGGCCGCCCCGGTGACCACACCCAGCTTCAGCACGTCACCGCGTACCAGCGTGTGGCTGCGGTGGGGTTCCAGCGGCTGGGGCGATTGCCCCTCGCGCTCCAGGCTCAGCGCCATGGGGCCGACGACGGCGACGCGCACGCCATCGGCTTCTACTTTCAGGGCGGGGCCGAGCAGGGCGATCTCCACCCCCGCCGTGCCCAGCGGATTGCCGACCAGCGCGTTGGCGAGACGCAGGGCGATGGGGTCGAGCGCGCCAGCCACCGGCATGCCGAGTTCCTGATGGCCGAAGCGGCCGAGGTCCTGGATGGTGGCGAACAGCCCTGGTCGGACAACCGTAAGACAGGGGGCGCTCATGATGCGGCCCTCAGTGTGTCGGGATCGAAGTGCCCAGCGGCGGCGGCGGCGGACAGGGTGTCGAAGCGGGCGCGGTCCACCGCCTCGAACCGCACACGGTCGCCGGCGGCGAGCAGGACCGGAGAGGGACGGGCGCCGTCGTAGAGCGGCACCGGGCAGCGCCCGATCAGGTGCCAGCCGCCGGGGCTCTCCCACGGATAGACGGTGGTCAGCCGCCCGGCGGTGGCGACGGAGCCCGCCGGCACGCGGACCCGCGGCTCGCTGCGCCGCGGCCTCTCTATCTCCGCCGGCAGGTCGCCCATGTAGGCGAAGCCTGGCATGAAGCCCAGCATGTAGACGAAATACTCCGTCGACCCGTGGAGGTCGATCAGCCGATCCGCAGACAGGCCGAGCGAAGAGGACAGTTCCAAAAGATCCGGCCCCAAATCGGGATCGTAGCAGACGGGCAGGCGCCACAGGGTGCCTTCGACCGGCGCTCCACCGGCGTGGGTCAGTTCTGCCTCGACGGCGGCCTGGACCTCCCGACGGCTGGTGACCGCCGGGTCATAGACGACCTGGAGCGAGCGGAAGGTCGGTACCGTCTCCACCAGACCCGGCGGTGCGGCGGCCTTCAGGCGGGCGTGCAGAGCCATGACGCGGGCGTTGGTCGGGCGGTCGATGCCCTCGCCGAACTCCACGTTGAAGGCGGTGTCGCCCGCCGTGGTGAAACGGACGTCCATGATGCCGCTCCTCACCCGATCATCAGCGAGGGCAGCCACGTCACCATGCCCGGGAAGATCCAGAGCAGCGCCACCATCAGGATCATCATCACGAAGAAGGGCAGGCTGGCCTTGCCGATGGTGAAGATGCTCTTGCCCGTCATGGATTGCAGGACGAACAGGTTGAAGCCCACCGGCGGGGTGATCTGCGCCATTTCCACCACGATGATGATGTAGATGCCGAACCACAGCAGGTCGATCCCGGCGTTCTGCACCATCGGCAGGATGACCGAGGTGGTCAGCACGACCATCGAAATGCCGTCGAGGAAGCAGCCCATGACGATGAAGAACAGTGTCAGCACGACCAGCAGCGCCGCGGTGGAGAGCTGCATGGAGGTGATCCACTCCGCCAGCAGGCGCGGAATGCCGGTGTAGCCCATGGCGACGGTCAGGAAGGCCGCGCCCGCCAGGATGAAGCCGATCATGCAGGAGGTGTGCGCCGCCCCCATCACGCTGTCGCGGAAGGTCGCCCAGCTCATCGTGCCGGTGACCAGCGCCAGCAGCAGCGATCCCAGGACGCCGATGCCCGCGGCCTCCGTCGGCGTGGCGATGCCCGCGTAGATGGAGCCGAGCACCCCGACGATCAGCAGCATGACCGGGATCAGCGACCCGGTATCGCGGATCTTCTCCGCGAAGCTCTGGCGCGCCTCCCGCGGCGGCACGCGGTCGGGATTCAGCAGCGACCAGCCGCCCACATAGAGCATGAACAGGCCGGTCAGCACGATCCCAGGAATGACGCCGGCGATGAACAGCCGGGCGATCGACACGTCCGCCGCCACGCCATAGACGATCATGATGATCGAGGGCGGGATCAGCAGGCCCAACGTTCCTGCGCCGGCCAGCGAGCCGACGATCATCATCGGGTCGTAGCCGCGCCGGGTCAGCTCCGGGATGGTCATCCGCCCGATGGTCGCGGCGGTCGCGGCCGAGGAGCCCGAGACGGCGGCGAAGATCGTGCAGCCGACGATGTTGACGTGCATCAGCCGTCCCGGCAGCCAGCCCGTCCATGGCGCCAACCCCTTGAACATGTCCGACGAAATGCGCGTTCGGAACAGGATCTCGCCCATCCAGATGAACAGCGGCAGGGCGGTCAGGGTCCAGCTCGTGCTGGCGCCCCAGATGTTGGTCGCCATGACCATGCCGACGGGGCGGGTGGTGAACAGCGCCATGGCGACGAAGCCGACGCCGGCCAGCGCCAGGGCCACCCAGATGCCGGTCCCCAGCATCAGGAGCATCGTCACCACGACGACAATGGAAGCGGTCGTCTGGTCCATGGGTCAGCCCTCGCTCTGCATGCCGGCGCTTTGGTAGGACGCCTCGCGCCCCCGGATCACCGCCAGCAGGTCATCGAGGAAGGCAATCACCAGGATCACCAGCCCGACGCCCATGGCGGCCTGCGGAATCCACAGCGGGATGGGCAGAACGCCCTGTCCCAGATCGCCGAAATCGTAGGAATCGTAGGTCATGCGCAGCCAGTACCACGCGAAATAGCCGCTCAGCGCCGTGCCGAAGCCGAGGCAGACCAGTTCCACGACACGGCGGGGGCCGCCGCGCAGCCGGTCGACCAGCACGCCGACGCGGATGTGCGCGCCGCGGCGCAGCGCCGGTCCCAGCATCAGGAAGAAGGAGGCGGCCATGCAGTAGCCGGCCAGCTCGTCGGCTCCCGGCACCATGCGGCTGGCCAGCCGGGCGAAGACCTGGGACACGATCAGCACGGCGATCAGCACCAGGAACACCGCACCCAGGATCTCGGCGGCGCGGTAAAGGAAGGTCAATGCGGTGCGCATGGCGCGACCACCTCCGGGTAGAGCGGGCGGGGGTGTTTTATTGTGGGCGTGTTGCCCCCTCCCCAACCCTCCCCGCTTCGCAGGGGAGGGAGTTTGAATCCCCCCCCGCCCAGCGGGGAGGGTTAGGGTGGGGGGCAAGCGCTGCCGCTTACTTCCGGAACGCCGAAATGATCGCCTCGCCGTCGGCGCCGGCGGCCTTGGTCCACTCGTCGGTCATCGTCTTGCCGATGGCGGCGAAGCCGTCCTTGATCGCCGGGGACGGAGTCAGCACCTTCATGCCGTTGCCGGACAGGGTCTGGTTCAGCTCCGCCGTCTTCTTCTCCCACTCGGTCCAGCCGGTGGCCTCGGCCTTGGCGGCCGCCTGCTCGACGGCCTTCCTCGCGGCGTCGTCCAGGCCCTTCCAGACCTCGGTGCTGACGAACACCATGTTGCGCGGCAGCCAGGCCTGCACATCGTAGTAGACGTTCACGAAGTCCCACGCCTTGGTGTCAACGCCGGTGGCGGCGGAGGTCATCATGGCGGTGACGATGCCGGTGCCGAAGGCCTGGGACACTTCGGCGGCCTCGATCTTGGTCGGCACGGCGCCGGCCAGCTCGGCGATGCGGGTGGTCGCCGGGTTGTAGGCGCGGAACTTCTGCCCCTTCAGGTCGGCGACGGAGGCGATCTCCTGCTTCACATAGAGGCCCTGCGGCGGCCACGGAATCGAGTAGAGGAGCTTCAGGCGCTGACGCTCCAGCTTCTTCTCCAGATAGGGCTTCGACGCCTCGTAGAGCTTCTTGGAGGCGGCGAAGTCGGTCGCCAGGAAGGGCACGGAATCGAGACCGTAGAGCGGGTCCTCGTTCGCCCAGGAGCTGATGAGAACCTCGCCGATCTGGGCCTGCCCGGACTGAACGGCGCGCTTGATCTCCGGATGCTTCACCAGCGAGCCGTTGGAATGGACGGTGATCTGGATCTTGCCGTTGGTCGCCGCCTTCACATCCTCGGCGAACTGGCGCACCGTGATGGTGTGCAGGTTCGTGTCGGGATAGGGGGTCGGCATGTCCCAGGTCTCGGCGAAGGCCGCGACCGGGGTGGCGCAGAGGCCGATGCCGAAGGCGGCGGCGGCGAGGCGGGTACGCAGGCTGATCGCGGTCATGTCATGAAGCTCCCTGTTCTTGTCTGAAGAGTTGCGCGACCGAAGGGGACACGCCCTCCAGTTCGGCGTTCAGCCGGTCGGTGACCAGCATGTGGCCGGGGCTGTGGGCGATGGCGAAGGGCAGGCGGGCGGCGGCGAGCGCCACCTGGGGGGTGACCCCGCAGGCCCAGAAGACGGGGACCTCGCCGGGGGCGAGCGGGACGGCGTCGCCGAACTCCGGCTGCGACAAATCGCGGATGCCCAGCGCCTCCGGATCGCCGATGTGGACCGGCGCGCCGTGGACGGCGGCGTAGCGCCCGGTCACCGCGGCGGCGCGTTCGGCCTGCGCGGGCGTCATCGGGCGCATCGACACCACCATGCGCCCGGCGAAGGGCGGGACCGCCACGCAGTCCCGGTCGGTCACGTACATCGGCACGTTGCAGCCGCGCTCGATGTGGCGGACGGGCAGGCCGGCGGCGAGCAGCGCCTCCTCGAAGGAGAAGGAGCAGCCGATGGCGAAGGCGACCAGATCGTCGCGCCAGACGGACAGCAGATCCTCCGGCTCCTCCGCCAGCAGGCCGTGGCGATAGATGCGATAGCGCGGAAAGTCGGTGCGCAGGTCGAGGTCCGTTCCAAGCTCCGTGAAGCAGTGGTCGCCCGGCTTCGACACGGCGAGCAGCGGGCAGGGCACCGGGTTGGCGCGGCAGAACCGTTCGAAGGCGGGGGCCACCTCGGCGGGAACGATGGCGAGGTTCGCTTGCACATGGCCCGGCGCCAGTCCGGCGGTCGGCCCGCGATGCTCTCCCCGGCGGATCGCCAGACGCGCCAGCAGGGCGGCGGATGCGGTGCCGGGCGGAAACGGGGTGCTTGGGGTCACGGACTGCATGGCGGGCAAAACCTCGGTGACCGAACTGTTGTGTCCTAAAGGTTCACGCATCCGTCCGATCCGTCAAATTTTCATTTTGGATCGTTTGCGATAAACGGCGTTTATCAGTCGGCGCCCCGTGCCGTTGCGCCCGCACGATTTCCAGCGCCATGTCCGCCACGATGGGCACCAGCGGGTTGTCGCTGTCCACCGGGTGGCAGATGGTGAAGTCGAGGTCGGGCAGCGGGTCCTCCGCCGGAATCAGCCGCAGCAGCCCTTCCGCCAGTTCGCGCTCGATCACCGCGGGCGGAATGGCGCTGATGCCGATGCCGTCCAGGGTCATCCGCACGATGCTGGCCAGCGAGCTGTTGCCGTAGAAGCGCAGCGGCGGCAGACCGGGCCGCTTGAACATCTGCTGGATGGCCACCGACGGCTTGGTCTGCCGGGAAAAGGTGATGACCGGGTAGCGCGCCAGATCGGCCAGACCCAGCCGCCCGGCGGGGAGGTCGAGCGAGGGGCTGGCCACCCAGGCCATGGGGTAGCTGCTCAGCGCCTCGTTGCGCATGTCCGGTTCGGCCACCGGCCCCAGCATGAAGGCGATGTCGAGGTCGTGGGCCAGCAGCCCGTTGCGCAGGTGGATGGAGGTGTCGACCTCGATCTCCAGGCTGACCAAGGGGAAGCGGTTGTGCAGTCGCTCGATCAGGCGGCTCAGCCACGTGTGCACGATGGTCTCCGCCACGCCGAGCCGGATCAGGCCACGCAGGGTCGTCGATTCGGCGACCGCGTGGACCAGCTCGGCTTGGAGCGTCAGCATCCGCTCGGCGTGGTCGAGCAGTTCCATGCCCTTCAGCGTCAGCGTGACCCGCCGCGTGCCGCGGTTGAACAGCTGGACGCCCAGCTCCTTTTCCAGTTGGGCGATGCGGGCGGAGATGGCCGGCTGGGTGGTGTTCAGCCGCCCCGCCGCCGCGCGGAAGCCGCCCAAACGGGCGATCCACACGAAGGCTTCCAGGTTCTTCAGGTCCAGCATCGCCGAATCGCCCCGCATCCCATAGCCGTTGTTACAGTCTGTTACCAAATGGCTGTAGGATGGACATTAACCTGCAAAGCCTCTCCTGCGATAATGGGCCGCATTGCCTTATGGCGGGATGGCGCGCTCCGGCTGGACCGGGCAGCCCCACCGGGAGTTCGATGTGACGAAACGCATAGCGCTGTTTGCGCTCCTGCTGGCCGCGCTGATTGGCGGTGGCTACTGGTACACGCACCGGGCGGGCGGGGCCGACGCGCAGACGGCGAAGGCCGCCGCTCCGGCGGGACCGCGCGCCCTTCCGGTGGTCATCCAGACGGTCGAGAAGCGCGCGGTGCCGGAGCGGCTGGGCACCATCGGTTCGGTCCAGCCGGTGGCCGCCATCGCGATCAAGGCGCGTGTCGATTCGGTGGTCGAGACGGTCCATTTCACCGAGGGGCAGGAGGTGAAGGCGGGCGACCTGCTGTTCACCCTCGACTCCCGCGCGCTGGAGGCGCAGCTCCGTCAGGCGCAGGCCAATCTGGAACGCGACCGTGCCAATCTCGACAAGGCGCGTGGCGACGTGAAGCGTTACGAGCAGCTCGTCCGCTCCAACACCGTCGCCCGCCAGCAGTACGACGCCGCGGTCGCCGCCGCCGATGCGCTGGAGGCCACGGTGAAGGCCGGGCAGGCGGCCATCGAGGCGGCCAAGGTCTCGCTCAGCTTCACCCGCATCGCCGCTCCCATGGACGGGCGCACCGGCGCGGTGAACGCCAAGCCCGGCACGATGGTGCGGGCGGCGGACGCCACGCCGCTGGTCACGCTGACCCAGCTCCGCCCGATCACCGTCGCCTTCAACGTGCCGGAACGCCACCTGCCGACCATCCGCGCGGCGATGGAGACAAGCACGCTGGCGGTCACCGCCGGCATCCCCGGCGCCGCCGTCCCGCCCGCCGAGGGCGCCCTGAATTTCGTGGACAGTCAGGTCGACCAGCAGACCGGCACGATCCTGGTAAAGGGCCAGTTCACCAACGCCGACACCCGGCTGTGGCCCGGCCAGTTCGTGGATGTGGTCCTAACCCTGCGCGTCGAGCCTCAGGCCCTTACGCTTCCACAGGAAGCCGTGCAGACCGGCCAGCAGGGCCGTTTCGTCTATGTGGTCAAGCCCGACGACACGGTGGAGATCCGCAACGTCACCGTGGCGCGCAGCCAGGAGGGCATCGCGGTCATCTCCGACGGGGTGCAGGCCGGTGAGCGCGTGGTGATCGACGGCCAGTCCCGCCTGTATCCCGGCGCCAAGGTCGCCGCCGCCAGGAACGGCGGCAAGGAGGGCGCCAACGGCAAGGCTCCGCTCACCGGAGGCGCGTCATGACCCTCTCGGAGCTGTGCATCCGCCGTCCGGTGATGACCATCCTGCTGACGGCGGCGCTGGTTCTGGGGGGCCTAGCCGCCTACCGGCAACTGCCCGTCGCGGCGCTGCCGCGGGTGGATTTCCCGGTCATCAACGTCTCCGCCACGCTGCCCGGCGCCAGCCCGGAAACCATGGCGGCCTCGGTCGCCAGCCCGCTGGAGCGCGAATTCTCGACCATCGCCGGCATCGACACGATCACTTCGACGTCGAGCCTCGGCAACACCTCGATCACCATCCAGTTCGTTCTGGAACGCGACATCGACGCCGCCGCGCAGGACGTGCAGGCGGCCATCGCCCGCACCCAGCGCCGCCTGCCAGCGGAGATGACCACCGCACCCAGCTACCGCAAGGTGAACCCGGCCGACCAGCCGGTGCTGATGCTGGCCCTCTCGTCGCCGACGCTGACGCTGTCGGCGCTGAACGACTTCGCCGAAACCGCGGTCCAGCCCAAGGTCGCCACCCTGCCGGGCGTCGCCCAGGTGCAGATCTACGGCGCCCAGAAATACGCCGTGCGCGTCCAGGTGGACCCCAACGCGCTGGCCGTGCGCGGCATCGGCATCGACGAGCTTCAGAAGGCGCTGGCCGCCGCCAACGCCAACACCCCGGTCGGCACGCTGTCCGGCGCCCGGCAGCAGCTCGTCCTCGCCGCCAACCCGCAGCTTCCCGACGCCGACGCCTTCCGCGGCCTGATCGTCGCCTACCGCAACGGCGCCCCGGTCCGGCTGGGCGACGTGGCGAACGTTCTGGACAGCGTCGAGAACGCCCGCACGGCGAGCTGGCACAACGGCACCCGCGCCATCGTCATGGCCGTGCAGCGCCAGCCCGACGCCAACACGGTGGACGTGGTGGACCGGGTGCGCAACCTGCTGCCCAGCTTCCGCGCGCAGCTTCCGCCCAGCGCAAAGGTCGAGGTGGTGAACGACCGCTCCACCTCGATCCGCGAGGCGGTGGAGGACGTGCAGTTCACGCTGGGCCTGACCATCGCGCTGGTCGTGCTGGTCATCTTCCTGTTCCTGCGCCGCCTGACGGCGACGATGATCCCGGCGCTGACGGTTCCGATCTCGCTGATCGCGACGGCGGGCGGGATGCATCTGATGGGCTTCTCCATCGACAACATCTCGCTGATGGCGCTGACGCTGGCGGTCGGTCTCGTCGTCGACGACGCCATCGTGATGATGGAGAACATTGTCCGTTACGTCGAAGAGGGGATGCAGCCCTTCGAGGCGGCGCTCAAGGGCTCGCGGGAGATCGGCTTCACCATCATCTCCATCACCGTGTCGCTGGTGGCCGTCTTCATCCCGATCCTGCTGATGGGTGGGGTGGTCGGGCGCGTCTTCCACGAGTTCGCGCTGGTGGTGACCATGGCGATCAGCGCCTCGGCCTTCGTCGCGCTGACGCTGACGCCGATGATGTGCGCGCGCATGCTGACCCACGAGCCGCACGGCGCCAAAGAGGGCTGGTTCGGCCGCGTCCTGGAGGGCGGGTTCAGCGCGCTGCACCGCGGCTACGCCGTGACCCTGCGAATGGCGTTGAGGCACCGCCCGGTCATGGGACTCGTCATGATCGCGACGGTGGTCGGCTCCGCCCTGCTGTTCCAGGCGATCCCCAAGGGCTTCTTCCCGACCGAGGACATCGGCCAGATCACCGTCTCGACCGAGGCCGCCCCCGACATCTCCTTCCCGGCCATGGCCGAGCGGCAGCAGGAGGTGGCGCGGATCATCCAGTCCCATCCGGCGGTTGCCAACATGACCTCGTCCGTCGCCATCGGCGGCAATTCGGTCAACACCGGACGCATGTTCGTCGTCCTGAAGCCGCGCGCCGATCGGCCGCCGGCGGGCGAGGTCATCCAGCAGCTCCGCCGCCAGCTCGCCGGCATCCCCGGCATGGCGGTCTACATGCAGCCGGTGCAGAATCTGCGCATCGGCGGCCGTTCGTCCAAGAACGAGTTCCAGTACACCATCCAGGGCCTGAACACGGAGGAGCTGTACGCCTGGTCGGGACGGCTGGAGCGGGCGATGCACGACATCCCGATCCTGCAGGACGTGACCAGCGACCTCCAGCTCAACAGCCCGCAGGCCTATGTGCATGTGGACCGCGAGAAGGCGGCAACGTTGGGAATCGGGGTCGATCAGGTGCGCTCCACCCTCTACAGCGCCTTTGGCCAGCGGCAGGTCTCGACCATCTACACGCCGACCAACGACTATCAGGTGCTGATCGAGCTGGCGCCGAAGTACCAGCAGGACGACAACGCGCTGTCGCGCATCTATGTGCGGTCGGGCTCCGGCAAGCTGGTGCCGCTGGACGCCTTCGCCAGCGTGCAGCGCACCGCCGGGCCGCTGACGGTCAACCATCAGGGCCAGTTGCCCGCCGTCACCCTGTCCTTCAACGTGGCGCCCGGCCATTCGCTGGGCGAGGCGGTGAACGCCGTCCGGCAGGCGGAGATGGAGATGGCCCTGCCGCCGGGCATCACCACCGGCTTCGCCGGCACCGCCCAGGTCTTCGAGGACGCGCAGAAGAGCCAGGGGCTGCTTCTGCTCGCCGCGGTGCTGGTGATCTACATCGTGCTCGGCGTGCTGTACGAGAGCTTCATCCACCCGCTGACCATCCTGTCCGGCCTGCCGTCCGCGGCCATCGGGGCGCTGGCGACGCTGATGGTGTTCGGGCAGGAGCTGAGCGTCATCGCGATCATCGGCATCCTGATGCTGATCGGAATCGTGAAGAAGAACGCGATCATGATGATCGACTTCGCCATCGACGCGCAGCGCAACCAGGGCATGACCGCGCGCGCGGCGATCGAGCAGGCCTGCCTGCTGCGCTTCCGCCCGATCATGATGACGACGATGGCGGCGATCATGGGCACCCTGCCCATCGCCGTCGCCCACGGCGCCGCCGCGGAGCTTCGCCAGCCCCTGGGGCTCGCGGTGGTCGGCGGCCTGTGCGTGTCGCAGATCCTGACGCTCTACATCACGCCGGTGCTGTTCCTCTACATGGAGGACGCCGGAAACGCGGTCTCCCGTCTGTGGAAGCGCCGTCACGGCGCCGCCCCGGAGGCGCCGCACCCGGTCCCGGGCGCGGAATGAGGGGCAATGGCTAGGTGCCGCCGCCGGCCAGCCGCGTCACCAACTCGCGGCTGTGGCTGGGGAGCGCGTCGAGGCTGCGCACGCAGACGACCAGCGAGCGCACCGCCCATGGATCGGTGAGGCGCACCGCGCGGATCTTCGTGAAGCGGCGGCAGCGCTTCGCCGAGGCTTCCGGGACGATGCCGAGCCCCACCCCCTGCTCGACCATCCGGCAGATCCCGTCAAAGCCGCGCACGCGCACACGCAACTTCAACGGGTGCCCGGCGCGGATGGCGTGCTCGTTGATGTGCTGCTGAAGGGCGTTGCGCGCCGCCAGCCCGACGAAATCCTCCTCCAGAACCTCGCGCAAGGCGACTCTGCGGCGGTTGGCCAGCGGGTGGCCATGCGGCGTGACCAGCACCATGCGGTCGGTGCGGAAGGGAAAGACCTCCAGCCCCGACAGGTCGGCATGATCGGATACCACCCCGCCGTCGGCCAGACCCTCCGCCACCGCCCGCACGATCTCGTGGCTGGGCCTTTCCTCCAAGTCGATGTCGATGTTGGGGTGGGCGGCGAGGAAAGGCGCCAGAGCCTCGGGCAGGAATTCGGCCAGGGCGGCGGTGTTGGACAGCAGCCGTACATGCCCCTTCAACCCCTTGGCGTAGTCGCCCAACTCGCCCCTCATCCGCTCAACTTGCTGGAGAAGAAGGCGGGCGTGGTGGACGAGCGCCTGTCCGGCTGGAGTCGGGCTGACGCCGCGCCGCTCACGCTCCAGCAGCGGCACACCGAGCGTCTCCTCCATGCCGCGGATTCGCGCGCTCGCCGAGGCGAGGGCGAGGTGCGTGCGCTCCGCGCCGTGGGTGATGCTTTCCGCCTCCGCCACGTTCAGGAACAGGCGCAGGTCGGTCAGGTCGAAGCGCATGGGCGGGGTCTCCGGCGGGGCCTTAGCCTTCGTCTGATCCGAAGGCTGATTGCGGGAGATCCACATTGCCGGAAACTATGGCCCGGCCTCAAGTGGTGGGCATGACCGACCTTCCCCTCCTCATCGTTGCCGCCATGGCCCTGACCTTCCTGCTGGCCGGGTTCGTCAAGGGCATGATCGGCCTGGGCCTGCCCACCGTCGCCATGGGTCTGCTCGGCCTCGTGATGCCGCCCGCCGAGGCGGCGGTGATCCTCATCGTGCCTTCGCTGGTGACGAATCTTTGGCAACTGGCCTTCGGCCCCGGCCTCGGCGCCACCGTCGAGCGATTCTGGCCGATGATGCTGGGGATCACGCTGGGCACCTGGGCCGGGGCGGGGCTGCTGGCCGGCGCCTCGTCGGGGCAGGCCGCGGCGGCGCTGGGCGGGGCCTTGGCGCTCTACGCGGTGGCCGGGCTGGTGAAGCTGCCGCTGCGGGTTCCGCCCGCGGCGGAATCCTGGCTGTCGCCGCTGGTCGGCGTGGCGACCGGTGTGGTGACGGCGGCAACCGGCGTCTTCGTCATCCCCGCCGTGCCCTACCTCCAGGCGCTGGAGCTGGAGCGCGACCGGCTGATCCAGGCGCTCGGCCTGTCCTTCACGGTGTCCACGCTGGCTTTGGCCGCCGGGCTGGCGCAGCACGGGCTGTTCGACGGCACGCTGGCCTGGGGATCACTGGCGTCCCTGCTGCCGGCCCTGGCCGGGATGGCGCTCGGCCAGAGCCTCCGCCGGCGGGTGCGAGCGGAGGTGTTCCGGCGCTGCTTCTTCCTCGGCCTGCTGGCGCTCGGGCTGTTCCTGATGCTGGAGCACCTGAGGTGACTTACTCCGCAGCCGTGCCGTGCGCCACAGCGTCCGGGTCCTTGTGGGCGAACCAGCGCTTGAAGCGCCGGGACAGCGCGTCGAGGTACGTGAGGATCACCGGAACCACCAGCAGGGTGAGCAGGGTGGAGCTGATGAGGCCGCCGATCACCGCGTGGGCCATGGGGGCGCGCTGCTGAGCGCCCTCGCCGATGCCGAGCGCCAGCGGGATCATGCCGAAGATCATCGCCATGGTGGTCATGACGATGGGGCGCAGGCGGATGATGCCGGCCTCCACCACCGCGTCGCGCAGGTCCACCCCGCGGGCGCGGGCCTGGTTGGCGAAGTCGACCAGCAGGATGGCGTTCTTGGTCACCAGCCCCATCAGCATGATGAAGCCGATGGCGCTGAAGATGTTCAGGGTGGACCCGGCGACGAGAAGCCCCAGGAACACCCCGACCAGCGACAGCGGCAGCGACATCATGATGGCGATGGGCTGCAGGAAGCTGCCGAACTGCGAGGCCAGGATCAGGTAGATCAGGATCACCGCCAGCAGCAGCGCCTGCGTGGCGTAGGCCGACGTCTCGGCGATGTCCTTGGTCGAGCCGCCGAAGACGATGCGGTAGCCGGGGGGCAGCTTGATCTCCGCGATGGCCGCCTGGAGCTCCTTGCCGGCGTCGCCCGCCGGGCGGCCCTGGACGTTGGCCTGGACGTTCACCTCGCGCGACAGGTCGCGGCGGTTGATCTGCGAGGCGCCGAGCGTTGTCTCGACCCGGCTGACCTGCGACAGCGGCACCATGCGCGGCGCCCCCTCGGCGTCGTTGGAGCCGGTCAGGTAGATACGGTCGAGGTCGGCGCGGCCCACCCGGTCGCTTTCCGGCAGACGCACCAGCACGTCGTAGGTCTCGCCGTCCGGCGCCTTCCAGGTGGACACCTTGTCGCCGGCGAAGAGCGGACGCAACGTGTTCGCCACCTGCGCCGTGCCGACGCCGAGGTCGCTCGCCAGATCGCGCTCCAGCCGCACCGACAGGGTCGGCTTGGCGGCCTTCAGGCTGACATCCACGTCCACGAAGCCGCGGATGCCGGCCATGGCGGCGGTCACCTGCTTGCCGATGCGGTCCAGCTCCGCGATGTCGCGGCCCTGGACGGACACCTGGATCTGCTTCTGCACGCCGCCGACGCCGGGAATGCCGATGCCGATCTGGACGCCGGGAATCGCCGACAGCCGTTCGCGCAGCGGCGGGGCCAGGGTGTTCGGGGTGCGCGTGCGCTGGTCGATCGGCTTCAGCCGGACATAGACGCTGCCCCGGTTCTTGCCGACCGACGCGCCCGTGTTCACCGTGGAGTAGGTGTAGGCGACCTCCGGAAACTCGCGGATCGCCGCCTCGACCTGTCGCAGCTTGGCCGCCGTGTAGTCGAGCGACGACCCGACCGGCGTCTCCACATCGACGATGGATTCCCCGAGGTCGGCAGCGGGCACGAACTCCACGCCGATGCGCGGCACCAGGAAGAAGCTGCCGACGAAGATCGCCAGCGCCATCAGCAGCACCAGCCAGCGCCAGCGCAGCGCCCAGCGCAGCGCCCGGCCATAGACCCGCGCCAGCGCGTCGAAGGCGCCCTGGAAGCCCGCCGCGAAGCGCCCGAAGACGCCGCGCCCGTGCCGCCCGTGGGCTGCCGGGTCGTACCACAGACTGGACAGCATGGGGTCCAGCGTGAAGGACACGAACAGCGAGATCAGCACCGCCGCCGACACGGTGATGCCGAATTGCAGGAAGAAGCGCCCGATGATGCCGCCCATGAAGGCGACGGGCAGGAACACCGCCACGATGGTCAGCGTGGTCGCCAGGACGGCCAGCCCGATCTCCTTGGTGCCGTCCAGCGCCGCCTGCCGGTGCCCCTGGCCCTTGCCGAGGTGGCGCATGATGTTCTCGCGCACCACGATGGCGTCGTCGATCAGGATGCCGATGGCCAGCGACAGCGCCATCAGCGTCATCGTGTTCAGGGTGAAGCCGAAGGCCGCCAACACGCCGAAGGTGCCCATCACCGCCACCGGCAGGGTCAGCGCGGTGATCACCGTGCTGCGCCAGGACCCCAGGAAGATCATCACGATGGCGATGGTCAGCACGCCACCCTCGACCAGCGTGCGCTGGACGTTGCTCAGCGAGTTGGTGATCCCGCGCGAGGTGTCGCGCACCACCTCCAGGGCGACGTCGGAGGGCAGGGAGCCGTCGCGGCGCAGCTCGTCCAGCGCCTTGTAGAGTCCGCGCGCCACCTCCACCGTGTTGGAGCCCTGGATCTTCACCACGTCGACGGCCAACGCCGGCTGCCCATTGAACAGTGCGACGGAGTCCTGCTCCTCCTGGCCGTCCAGCACCTCGGCGACCTGGCGCAGCCGCACCGGCTCGCCGCCGCGACGCGCGACGATGATGTCGAGCAGCTCCCGCGGGTTGATGACGCGACCATCGACCTGGACGACGCGCTCCGCCCCGTTGCCGGAGACGGTGCCGGCGGGAATGTCCTGGTTCTCGTCGCGGATCGCCTTGAGGACCTGGTCGACGCCGACGCCCAGCGCCTCCAGCCGTTCGGGGCGCAGCCGCACCTGGACCTGCCGCTTGACCCCGCCGGCGATGGTCGCCCGTCCAACGCCGCGCACGTTCTGAAGGCGCTTCAGCACGATCTGGTCGGCCATGGTGGTCAGGTCGCGCAAGCTGCGGATATCCGACTTCACCGCGAGGGAGAGGATGGGCTGGTCGTCCGGGTTGAAGCGGGTGATCTGCGGGTCCTTCACCTCGTCGCGGAACTTGGGGCGCAGGGCCGACACCTTCTCGCGCACTTCCTGCAACGCCTGGGTGGAGGCGGTCTTCAGGTCGAACTCGGCGATCACCACCGACTGACTCTCGTAGGAGCGGGAGGTCAGGGTCTTGATGCCGGCGATGGTGTTGACCGCGTCCTCGACGGGACGGGTGACGTCGGTCTCGACCGATTCCGGGCTGGCGCCGGGGTACTCGGTGGAGATGACGACCAGAGGGAAGTCCACGTCGGGAAACTGGTCGACGCCCAGCCGGTTGTAGGAGAACAGGCCCAGCACCATCAGCGCCACCATCATCATGGTGGCGAAGACGGGGTTGTCGACGCTGATGCGGGTGATCGGCATGGCGCGGCGCGTTCCTTTACGAACCCATGACCTTGACGGCCCGCCCGGCGGTCAGGCCGGGCAGGGGGGCGGTCACCGCCAGATCGCCGTCGGCCAGCCCGCGCACCTGCACGAGATCGCCGCGCGCCCAGGCGCCCAGCACCTCGACCTTGCGGCGCTCCACCCGGTCCCCGGAGACGACCAGCACGAAGTCACCGTCCTGGTCATGGCGGACGGCCGCCGGGGGCAGGGCGAAGGCGCCCTCCACCTCGTCGACCACCGCGTCGCCCGCGGCGAACATGCCGCCGCGCAAGGCTCCGTCGGCGTTGTCGAGGACGATGTATACGGGGATGGCGCGGGTGCCGGCGCGGGCCATCGGGTTGATGCGGGCGATCCGGCCGACGAAGTCGCGCTCGCCGAAGCCCTCCACGCGCAGCCGCACGGTCTGGCCGGGCTTCAGCCGGGCCACGTCGTCGGCGGGCACCGCCGCCTCGACCTCGACGCGGCTGAGATCGACGACGGAGAACATCTTGGCGTTGACCGCCAGCGTCTCGCCGGGATTGACCGCCCGCTCGGCCACCGTGCCGTCAATCGGGCTCACCACCACCGCGTCGCGCAGCGCCTTGCGGGCGAGGTCCACCTGGGCCTCCAGCGCTGCGACGGTGGCCTGCTGGAAGCGGAAGGTGCTCTGCGCCTGATCCATGTTGGTTTCCGAGACGATGTCCTTCTGACGCAGCGCCAGATTCTTCGCGCGAGTCTTGTCCGCCAGGACGAGCTGCGCCTTGGCGCCCTCCAGATTGCTCAGCTTCTCATCCAGCTTGGCCTGAAGCTCCACCGTGTCGAAGCGGGCCAGCACCTCGCCCTTCCGGACGGCCTGCCCCTCGCGCACCGGCACCTCGACCAGCCGGGCGGCGACCTCCGACTTCACCATGGATTGCTCCATCGGCTTCACGGAGCCGCTGAGCCGCACCAACTCGGTCAGACGGCGCGGGGCCATGCGGGTCAGCTCGACGGGCGACAGCTCCACCGCCCGCTCCGCCGGGGGCAGGCTGGCCGCGGCAGGCGACACCGCGTCGCGGCTGCTCGTCACCTTCCAGGCGACGCCGCCCGCGGCCAGCGCCCCGGCGACCAGCAGGGGCAGCAGCAGCCGGCGCCGCGGCTTGGCGGCGGGACCATCGGAACGGGCGGCGTCGATCATGGGATGCGGTCCTTGGGTTCGGCCCTCAGCCCGTTGAGGACGAGGTCGAGGTAGGCGTCGAGGTAGGATTCGGCGGAGGCCGCGGCGGGGTCCGGCTCGAAGGGGCGCAGCGAGTGGTTCCACAGCGACAGCATGCTGAGCGGGGCGGCGATGACGCGGGCCATTTGCTCCACATCCACCGGTCGGAACTCCCCGCGCTCAATGCCGCGGCGCAGGATGCGCGCGAAGAAGCGGCGGCCGCGCAAGACGACCTCCTCCATGTAGAAGCGGGCGAGGTCGGGGAAGTTCTGCGCTTCGGCGATGACCAGCTTCGACAGTCCGGCGTTGGGACTCTGCTCCATCTCCCAGAAACCGCGGGTCAGGATGCGCAGGAACTCCTCACTGCTGCCGGTGAAGCTGTCCAAAAGGTCTTCGCCCATCTGGAACTGCGGCAGGATGGACTGCCGGACGACCGCTTTGAACAGCCCTTCCTTGTTCTCGAAATAGAGGTAAGGCAGCCCGACGCTGACACCGGCCCGGCGGGCGACATGCTCCAGCTTGGTTGCGGCAAATCCGCGCGAGATGAACAGGTCGCGCGCCGCCTCGATCACCTCGGCGGGGCGGGCCTCCTTGCGCCGGGACCGGCGGGAGGGGGAAGGGGAGAGCTGTCGGGCATCGGTGAGCGGCTATAAATGAACGTTCATTCAATATGGAATGGCCTCTGAAAAGTCAAGCGGTTGAGAGGGCTGCGGCGATCGGACCGCAAGTTTTGGGCGTGACAGGAATGGGTCTCTCGCCTGCATTCGCAAAGACGGCAGCAGTGCCAAATGGGGCAGAAAAAGGGCCAATACGGATGAACAGCATTTGCCTGAAAACCATTCCAATGGGCTATGAAAAAGGGAAAGGCCGTGGAATCAGGACATTACACCCGCCTTGTTGCTTGACAGCCGACACCATTACATCGCAAAGAGAGGGTAACGCTTTCGATCTTTGTGCAATCAGCACGGACCCCTCCTCGTGGCTTATCGTGACTTCACCGCGGCTCGCACCGCCGGTGCCGCCCTGATTCTCGCCCTCGGCTTGGCGGGTTGCGCCTCGAACGCTCCGGAAACGGCGGAGCTTGCCGTCAAGGCCCCGGAGGTGGCCGAAGTCCCGATTGATCCGAAGGACCCGCTCGGCCGCTGGGTCCCCCACATGCGCGAGGCGTCGGAACGGTTCGACGTTCCGGAGAAGTGGATCAGGGCCGTGATGATGCGCGAGAGCGGCGGGCGCTCCATCGTGAACGGGCGCACCATCACCAGCCATGCCGGCGCCATCGGGTTGATGCAGGTGATGCCCGGCACCTACGACATGATGCGCACGCAATACGGGTTGGGCCCCGATCCGTCGGACCCGCGCGACAACATCCTGGCCGGCACCGCCTATCTGCGCGAGATGTACGACCTGTTCGGCGCGCCGGGCTTCCTCGCGGCCTACAATTGCGGCCCGGCCTGCTACGCCTCGCACCTCGCCGGCAAGCAGCGGCTGCCGCGGGAAACCCGGATGTACATCGCGGCCTTGACGCCGAACCTGCGCGGCGTGGCGCCGCGCGAGCCGTCGCAGGCGGCGGGCGCCAGCGCGATCGAGGTCGCCATCGTTCCGGCGAGCGCCCCCGCGACGCAGCCTGCGGCTTTGGCCGCCAAGCCGTCCGTCAAGCCAGCGACCCCGGTCGCCGTCGCCGCGGTGGTCCCGGAACCGGTGGCGCCGGTGCCGCAAACCCCGGTCACCCCGGCGCCGGTCGCCGTGGCCGCTCTGGAACCCCGCCCGGCTCCGCTCGTGGTGGAGCCCATGGGTCGCGGCGAGGCCCGCCCGCCTGCGGAATTCGTCGCCGCGACCGACCGGGATGCGCCGACCACTGGCCGCTCCGGACGGACGCCGTCCCGGACGGTGGAAACCCTGGTCGCCGAGGCGATGCTGCCGCCCCACGCGGTCGGCAAGGGGGAACGGGTGGTCATCCGCTTCGTGTCCCAGCGCAGCGGCGGTTGCGGCAGCCTGGAGGGCCGGGACCGCGTCTGCGTCGCCCTGGCCGGAGGGGAAGGCGCCGGCCTGTAATGGCCTCGTCCGCTCCCGTTTCACAGAATCGGCAACAACCAGAGGCGGCGCCCACCGGACGGTCGGGCGCCGTCTTCGGTTTTCCACAATAGCCTCACACCCACATCCCCGAGCATATAGGTACTCAAACAATAAAGCCCCGGAGGAGCTGCCCTGCGCAGCCCATCCGGAAGAACGAAGAGTTCGGGGGAACGCTGCGGATGAGGTGTGGAGATGGTATCCGGTGCAGGTGAACGGGCAAAACGCTCGACCTTTCAAGTCGTTTTGGTGGATTGCCTGATTGCGGGCGTCGTGGTGGCCGTATTGGCTGTGTTCGGCGGCATGACCGCCATGGAGGCGACGCGCATCGCCGACGGCAACGCCGAGCTGGCGCAGCGGGTGGCCGAAAACCAGAGGATCGCGCTGGAGGCGGAGCGGCTCGCCAAGCTGGGCGAGGCGGTGATCGCCAGCGGGGACGAGGCGACGCGTAGCGACGCGCTGTCCGGTCTGGACGCCCACGCCGCGCAGATGTCGGCCAACGCCGCGCCGGAAATCGCGCAGACGGTCGCCAAGGCGGTCGCGGCCAGCCGTGAGGCTGCGGCCATCGGTGCCAAGGTCGAGGCGCTGGACAGGAAGTTCGGCTTCAACATCAGCCGCGCCGAAAGCCTGTCGGGCGACATCGCCCGCGGACTGTCCGCGGCGATGCGGGCGACGACGCAACCAACGGACGAGCAGGCGCTCGCCACGCTCTTTTCGACGATCCGCGACGCCAAGTTCCTGCTGACCCGCCTGCCGTCCCAACTCTACCCGCCGGCCGTCGGCAACGACCTGCGCCAGTTCCGCGAACACATGGTCAAGGCCATGGAGCTGCGGCGACATCTGCCGTCCGCCGATGAGTTCGAGAGCGTCGCCGATGACATCGCGTCCTTCGCCGCACTCGACGAGGCCTTCGCGCAGCGCACCGAAACGCTGCGCCTGACCACCGACGCCCACGCCCACAACCAGGAGGTCCGGACGCTGGTCGATGGGCTGGTGCAGGGGATGAACGCCGCCTCCGACGCGGTGACCACGCGCAGCCAGGAGGGCGCTGCGGCGCTGACCGCGGTGCTCGACCGGCTGACGCTGATCGCGCTGGGGGCCTTCGTGCTGATTGGGCTGGTCGGCGGCGTGAACATGCTGCTGGGCTACCGCTTCATCATGCAGCCGGTGCGCGACGCCAGCCGGGCGCTCCAGGCGCTGACCCGCGGGGAGGGTGCGGTGCCCCTGCGCCCCTCGCCGCTGCGCGAGATCGCCGACATCCACGGCGCGGTCGAGGCCTTCCGCGAGGCCCTGGACGCCCGCCAGCGGGCGGAGGAGACCCGGCGCGACCAGGAGCGGCGCGCCGAGGAGGAGCGCCGCGCCCTGATGACGGAACTGGCGGACGGGCTGGAGCGCACCGTGCAGGCGGTGGCCGGCTCGCTGTCCGTGGCAGCGGCGGAGGTCACCGGCTCCGCCCGCGCCGTGGCCGGGATGGCGTCGGACACCGCGCAACGCACCCGCGCCGCCGCGGACGCCGCCGGCACGGCGACCAGCAACGTCGGCGCCGTGGCCTCGGCCAGCGAGCAGCTCTCCGCCTCCATCGACGGGATCGGGCGGCAGATCGCCCAGTCGCGCAGCGTGGCGGAGGACGCCGTCGCCGAATCCCAGCGCGCCGACGGCCTGACCAAGGGCCTGACGGATTCCGCCCAGAAGATCGGCGAGGTGGTCGCCATCATCACCGCCATCGCCCAGCAGACCAACCTCCTGGCGCTCAACGCCAGCATCGAGGCGGCGCGGGCCGGCGACGCCGGCAAGGGCTTCGCCGTCGTCGCGACCGAGGTGAAGGCGCTCGCCTCCCAGACCGCCTCCTCGACGGAGGAGATCGCCACGTTGGTCCATGGCATCCAGCAATCGACCACGGGGGTGGTGGACGCCATCGCCCGCATCGGCTCCACCATTGGCGTGATCGGAGAGAGCGTGTCCGGCATCGCCGCGGCGGTCGAGCAGCAGCGCCAAGCCACCTCGGAAATCACCCACAACGTGCGCATCGTCGAGTGCATGAACACCGACGTGTCGTCCAACATCGGCGACGTCAGCCGCGTGGCGGTGGACACCGGGCGCTCCGCCGACGCCATGATGGGAGCGGCCGACCGCCTGTCGGAGCTGGCCGGCACGCTGAACGGCGCAGTCGACGACTTCCTGCGGCAGGTGCGGGCCTGACGCTGGTTCTTCAGACCGGAGCGCTTTCCGGCGCTCCGGTCATCGGATCTTCGAGCGGTCGCCCTTGTGAGTTTCCAGATACGCTTGCAGCTTGGGATCGTCGAGAACGGGCTTTCCATCGACGCCGTAGATCAGGCAGGGAACGCCCTTCGAATTGGCCTCGCAGATGCTGATGGCGGTGGATTCCGAAGGCTCCGCGCAGCCGCCGAATTCCGGGCAATAGACGATTCCGACGGCGCGGCCATTCTCACTGACCGCAAAGGCCTTGGCGTGGGGGATGGCGGCCCAGTCGGCAAAATACTGCATGGCCGCGGGAGCCATGCGGATGGGCTTTTGTGCGTAGGTGGTCTGGCAAGCGGCAAGCATCGTGACACAGGTCACGAGCACCATGGCATTTCTTTTCACAAAGCCCCCTTCGCGCGCATCTAACCTATGGAAGAATATTGATTATCTTATTCTCCTTATGAGCGCAACGCGCGTGATGCTTGTCCGCGCATTGTCCGTTTCCGAACGCCCGCGCGGCGTGCTAACAGGCGGAACGAAACCACGCCTGCCCCTTCCGGACCCATGGAACTCCCCCCCTCGCTCCGCCACGCGGTGGACCGCGCGCTCGACGGCATCGCCCTGTCCGATCTGAAGCGCGCGGCGGACCGCCTTTCCCAACGCTACCGGGCGGAGGTGCGGGACGGGCATTTTCACCTATCGGACGAGCTGGCGGCGCGGGCCTATCTCGCCACCCGCCTGCCGGCCACCTTCGCCGCCGTCCGCTCCAGCATGGCGGCGGTGGCCGAGGCGCTTCCCGACTTCGCGCCGGTGACTGCACTGGACGTCGGAGCCGGGCCGGGGACGGCGCTGTGGGCGGCGTCCGATTGCTGGGCCAGCCTGGACGACGCCCTGCTGATCGAGGGCAGCCCGGCCATCCGCGCGGTTGGCGAAACGCTGTCGCGGACGGCGGCACCCACCCGCATCGCATGGCGGGCCGGCGACGCCACGGGTGACCTGCCGAACCTGGAGCCGCGCGATCTGGTGACTCTGGCCTACGTTCTGGACGAGTTGGCGGAGCCGGCACGCGACCGGCTGGTCGACCGGCTGTGGTCGCTCACCGCCGGAACGCTGCTGATCGTCGAGCCCGGCACGCCCGCCGGCTGGGCGCGGATCCTCCGGGCGCGGGAGCGGCTGGTCGCTGCCGGCGCTCATCTGGTGGCGCCCTGCGTGCACAGCGCTGCCTGCCCGTTGGCGGCACCGGACTGGTGCCATTTCTCCCGCCGGGTCGCCCGGTCCCGCCTGCACCGCATGGCCAAGGGGGCGGAGGTGCCGTGGGAGGACGAGAAGTTCGTCTACATCACCGCCTCCCGCCAGCCCGGCATCCGCCGCCCCGACGCCCGCATCATCGCGCCGCCCTGGAGCGCGGGGAACGGACGCATCGGCTTCAAGCTGTGCGGCCGGGACGGCACCCGGACCGAACGGATTCTCGGCAAGCGCGACGGCGCCGCCTTCAAGGCCGCGCGCCGGCTGGACTGGGGCGACGGCCTGTCTTCCCAGGACCAGCCGGAGGCATAGGCCCTACGCGGCGCGCCGCCGCCGGCTCTCACTGGCGCGGGAACGGCGTTCGCGCTCCAGCCGGCCGCGCAGGAAGGCCAGCACGGCGGCCTCCTCGGCCTCCAACTCGGGAAGCTCCTCGCGCAGCTCGGTCTCCACCTCGCGGGTCAGGGAGTCCAGCAGGTTGCCCTCCAGATAAGCGTCCAGAATCTCGGGATGGACGTAGCTCTTGCGGCAGACGCTGGCGGTGTTGCCGAGGCGGGCGGCCACCTGCTCGATGGCGTGGGTGACGTTGCGCTTGGCCTTGGCGGCGTTGTCGAACGTCTCGAACTCGCGCAACGCCATGGCGGCCAGAACGGTGCCGGCCCAAGTGCGGAAGTCCTTGGCGGTGAAGTCCTGGCCCGTGGCGGCGCGCAGATACTCGTTCACGTCGCCGGAACTCACCGCGTGGCGCTGCCCGTCGCGGTCGACATACTGGAACAGCTCGTCTCCCGGCACGTCGCGGCAGGCGCTGACGACGCGGGCGAGGCGGCGGTCCTTCAGCGCGACGTTCCATTCCTTCCCGGATTTGCCCTTGAAGGTGAAGCGGATTTCCGACCCCTCGATGTCGGCGTGGTCGTCGCGAAGGGTGGTCAGGCCGTAGCTGCTGTTCTCGCGTGCGTAGCTTTCGTTGCCGACGCGGATCAGCGTGGTTTCCAGCAGCCGGACCACGGCTGCCAGCACCTTTTCCCGCGGCAGGCCGCGGCGGGCGAGGTCGCCGTCCACCTGACGGCGGATGGCCGGCAGGGCGCGGCAGAAGTCGAGCATCCGCCCGAACTTCGTGCCCTCGCGCATCTCGGTCCAGCGCGGGTGGTAGCGGTACTGCTTGCGCCCGCGCGTGTCGCGGCCCGTGGCCTGGAGGTGGCCGTCGGGGTCCGGGCAGATCCAGACGCCGCGGTAGGCCGGGGGAATCGCCAGCTTCCGGATGCGCTCCAGCGTGTCCTCCTCGGTCACCCGCATGCCGTCAGGCCAGCGGTAGGAGAAGCCCTTGCCGGCGCGCCGCCGCCGAATGCCCGGCTCGTCGTCGCAGACATAGCTCAGCCCGGCGCAGGCCGCGGCCTCTTCCGCGTCGGTGCGGGGATCGGTGACCGTCAGTCCGTCCATGCTGCAATCCCCATCGCTTGCCAGCCCATCGGCTGCCTGCGGGAAACATCGGCGCCGCGTTTTGGTTGCATGGTTGCGGCGGTCCCGCCGTTCGGCGACCATGGCTTCGGCCGTGATGCCCGCCGGCACCGAAGGGAAGATGACGATGGAAGAGACCAAGCTGACCGCGGCCCTGCCGAACCTGGACATCCAGATCCTGCACCGGGACGATCCGGAGCGCGGGGCCGAGACGATCGCCATCCAGATCACCGCCACGCCGTCCTTCGACGCGCTGCGCGGGATGATGGGGCCGGCGCTCCTGGCCTCGGCCAACCCGCTGCTCAACCCGTCCCTCGCCAACGCCAATCCGATGCTGGCCCTGTGGATGATGCCGATGCGGATGTGGAGCGACGCCATGCGGCAGGCCTGGGCGCCCTGGCTGCGCCTGACGCCATCGCCGGACGGTCGGAAGCCGTGACCAAAACCGGCTCGGTAACCGATCGTTAGGGCTATGGGCTGACCCTTTGCGCGAGTCTCGTGTGGAGGGTCCTCATGTCCCAGGCGTCTTCGTGGCTGCGCGGTGCCGCGCTGTACCAGATCTATCCCCTCAGCTTCCTCGACCGGAACGGTGACGGCTGGGGCGATCTGGACGGCGTGCTGGAGGGCATCGGCCATGTGGCGTCGCTCGGCGTGCAGGGGGTGTGGATCAGCCCCTTCTACCCGTCGCCGCAGAAGGACTTCGGCTACGACATCACCGACCACCGGGCGGTCGATCCGCGCATGGGCCGGCTGGAGACGGTGGACCGCATCATCGAGGCGGCGCATGCCCACGGGCTGAAGGTCATCCTGGATCTGGTCTGCGGCCACACCTCGGACGCGCACCCCTGGTTCAGCGACAGCCGCCGGTCGCGTGGTGGGGACTTCGCGGATTGGTACGTCTGGGCCGACCCGCGCCCCGACGGCACGCCGCCCAACAACTGGCTGTCGGTGTTCGGCGGCCCCGCCTGGACGTGGGAGCCGCGGCGGCGCCAGTATTACCTGCACCATTTCCTGTCCAGCCAGCCCGCCCTGAACCTGCACGACGAGGCGGTGCTCCAGGCGATCGGCGACACCGCGGCCTTCTGGCTGGAGCGCGGGGTGGACGGATTCCGCATCGACGCGGTGGACTTCTTCGCCCACGATCCGCAGCTCCGCTCCAACCCCGCGGCGGCCTGGAACGGGGCGGAGCCGCCGGCCAAGCTGTTCGCCCTGCAACAGCATCTCTACGACATGATGCACCCGGCCATTCACACCGTGCTGGCCCGGCTGCGCGCCGTCGTGGACCGCTATCCCAACCGGGTGCTGCTGGGTGAGCTGTCGAGCCAGCCGGGCGCGGCGCGGCGCATCGCCGCCTATTGCGGGCCGCAGGGGCTGCACGCCGCCTACACCCTGTCGCTGGCCAAGCAGCCATTCACCGCACAGAACTTCGCCGGGGCGCTGACCGGTACGCCGCAGCCGGAAGCCATTTGCTGGAGTTTCTCCAACCACGACGTCGAGCGCGCCGCCAGCCGCTGGCTGCCGCCCGGCGCCGATCCGGAGCGCTTCAACGCCCTGCTCGCCACCTTGTTCGCCACGCTGCCCGGCACCGTCTGCCTCTACCAGGGGGAGGAGCTGGCGCTGCCCAACGCGGTGCTGGAGGCGGAAGACCTGCGCGACCCCTTCGGCATCGCCTATTGGCCCGACTTCCAGGGGCGCGACGGCAGCCGCACGCCGATGCCCTGGCGGTCCGGCGCCGCCAACGCCGGTTTCTCCAGCGCGGTCGAGACGTGGTTGCCGGTGGCGGAATCCCACCATGCCCTGGCGGTCGACGCGCAGGAGCGGCGCCCCGGCAGTCCGCTCGACGTCTGGCGGGACGCCCTGCGCCTGCGCCGCCTCCATCCGGCGCTGATGCGGGGGGGCGTGGCGGCGGTGGAGGAGGCCGGCAGCGTCCTGGCTTTCGAACGCGCGGCGGAGGGCGAGGAGTTGCTAGGCGTCTTCAACCTGTCCGATCACCCGGCCGAATACGCGCTGAAACGCAAGCCGCCGATGGTCGCCCTGGACCTGCCGCGTCCGCCGGGTGCGCCGGTTCCCGAGGTCACCGCGGACGGGCGGACGCTGGTCCTGCCGCCGCTCTCGGCCTTCCTGGGACGGCGCGGCTGAGGCGGTCGCCTAATCCGTAGGACCAGGGTAGACCTGTCATGCGCATTTGTGCGATGAATCGGAACGAAAACGCTGCTTTGTTACAGTTGTGAAAATTCCCTCGCAACAAGTGGTCCGACGGGCCGCTTGAAACGAAAAGGGAAGGCGGAGTCCACGGGAGAAGAATCGTGAAAAGACGTGCGTTTCTGAAGTCGGCGGGTGCGGGTGCTGCGGCCGCGGGTGCGGGGCTGGCGGTGGCCGGCGTGGCCGCGCCGGCCATTGCGCAGTCGCAGCCGGAAATCCAGTGGCGCCTGGCGTCGAGCTTCCCGAAGAGCACCGACATCCTGTTCGGCGCTTCGGAACTGATCGCCCGCCGCGTCGCCGAGAGCACGGACGGCAAGTTCCAGATCCGCGCGTTCCCGGGTGGTGAGCTGGTGCCCGGCCTCCAGGTGCTCGACGCCGTGCAGAACGGCTCGGTCCAGTGCGGCCACACCTGCGGCTACTACTACGTCGGCAAGGACCCGACCTTCGCCTTCGACACGGCCATTCCGTTCGGCCCGAACGCGCGCCAGACCACCGCCTGGTTCCAGGCCGGCGGTCTCGACCTGATGCGCGCCTTCATGAAGAACCACAACGTCATCCAGTTCCCGGCGGGCAACACCGGCGCCCAGATGGGCGGCTGGTACCGCAAGGAGATCAAGACCGCCGCGGACTTCCAGGGCCTGAAGATCCGCATCGCCGGCATCACCGGCCAGATCATGTCGAAGATGGGCGCCACCCCGACCCAGATCGCCGGCGCGGACGTCTATCCGGCGCTGGAAAAGGGCACCATCGACGCGACCGAGTTCGTCGGCCCCTACGACGACGAGCGGCTGGGCTTCCATCAGGTCGCCAAGTACTACTACTATCCGGGCTGGTGGGAAGGCGGGCCGAACGTCTCGCTCTACGTCAACCTGCAGGAGTGGGAAAAGCTCCCCAAGTCCTACCAGTCGATCCTGACGGCCGCCTGCGCCGAGGCGAACACCTACATGATCGCCCGTTACGATTCGGAGAACGCCAAGGCTCTGAAGCGTTTGGTCGCCAAGGGCACCATCCTGCGCGCCTATCCGCGCGACCTGATGGAGCAGGCGCACAAAATCGCCTTCGAGTATTACGACGAGCTGGCGAAGACCAACCCGAACTTCAAGACGATCTACGAGAGCTGGAAGCCGTTCCTCGACGAGACCCAGCTCTGGTTCCGCGTCGCCGAACTGCCCTACGACAGCTTCGTCGCGTCCGCCGGCACCAAGAAGTAAGACATTTCGTCTGAGAAGGCCCCCATCCGCGCCGCGGGTGGGGGCTTTTCTTTTTGGAATCAGCCGACGTCCTGCTGCGGCATCAGCGCCATCTGGCGCTTGGCGCCGGGCTGGGCGAGCATGCGGGCGTGCCACGCCTGGACGTTGGGGTAGGTGGCGATGTCGATGCTCGACTCTTCCACGAGGTCGATCCACGGAAAGGCGAAGATGTCGGCGATGCTGAGCCGCTCGCCCTCGATGAAGGTCCGCCCCGCCAGATGGCGGTCGAACTGGGCGAGCCCGCCAGCCGCCGCGGCGTCGATCCAGGGCAGGGCGTTGGCGTCGCCGTTGAACTTGCGCACCGCGCGGGCGCGCTGGACCGGCAGCAGCACGTCGGCCAGCCAGGACAGCCACTCCGCCAGCCTGATCCGCTCCGCCTCGTCCCGTCCACCGAACCGGCCGGTCTTCTCCGCCAGATAGGTGAGGATGACGCCCGATTCGGAAATGCTGAGGTCGCCGTGGACCAGGGTCGGAACCCGGCCGAAGCGGTTGATGGCGAGATAGTCCGCGGACTTCTGTTGGCCGCCGCGCAGGTCGACATGGCGGTAGGCGTAGGGCACGCCGGCCATCGACAGGAACAGGACGACGCGGGTGGCAGGCTGCGAGTTGAGATTGCCGTAGACGGTGAATTCGGCGGACACGGTCGAAGAACCCTCCATGCTGGTCGCGCTTGGCCGCGCGGGTTGCCGAAAACCATGACCGCAAGCCCGCCGGGACACCAGAGCAAATCACGGGGCGCGATGCCGCGGTGTGGGGAAGGGGGTTTCGCACCGCCTCATCCCTCCCACATGTTATCAGAGCGGAACCGGGGCCGAGCGCGCCGGAGCGAAGGATGGGAGGATCGGGTATGCGCCGTGTGGCCGCTGGACTGTTGATCGGGCTGATCGCCACCGCTGTGGCCGGACCGGCGGGCGCGCAGCCGCAGCACGGCATGGCGCGGCACGGCATGGCGCTGTATGGCGAGCCGAAATACGGGCCGGATTTCCGGCATTTCGATTACGTCAACCCGGACGCCCCGAAGGGCGGCAAGGTGACCCTCCAGGCCATCGGCTCCTTCGACACGCTGAATCCCTTCACGCTGCGCGGGGTGCCGGCGGCGGGCGCGGCGCTGATCTACGACACGCTGATGACCGGCTCAGCGGACGAGCCCTTCACCGAATACGGCCTGCTCGCCGAAAGCGTGGAGATGCCGGAGGACCGCTCCTCCATCACCTTCAACCTGCGCTCCGGCGCGCGGTGGCACGATGGGAAGCCGGTCACCGCCGACGACGTGGTGTTCTCCTTCACCATCCTGACGGAAAGCCATCCCTTCTACCGCAGCTATTACGGCGCCGTGGACAAGGTCGAGTCGGAGGGGGAGCGCCGAGTCCGCTTCACCTTCAAGCCGGGCGACAACCGCGAGCTGCCGATGATCGTCGGGCAGTTGCCGGTGCTGCCGAAGCATTATTGGGAGGGCAAGGACTTCCAGTCGACCACGCTGGACCCGCCGCTGGGCAGCGGTCCCTACCGCATCGCGTCCTTCGATCCGGGCCGCGGCATCACCTATGAGCGGGTTGCCGACTATTGGGGCCGGGACCTGCCGGTGAATGTCGGTCGGAACAATTTCGGCAGCATGGCCTACGAGTATTACCGGGACGCCAGCGTCGCCCTGCAGGCCTTCCGCGGCGGGCTGTACGACTTCCGCCAGGAGAACGTCGCCAAGACCTGGGCCACCGGCTACGACTTCGACGCGGTGCGCGACGGCAAGGTGGTGAAGGAGGAGATCGCCAACGAGGTGCCGGCGGGCATGCAGGGCTTCGTCTTCAACACGCGTCGCCCGGTCTTTGCGAACCCCAAGGTGCGCCAGGCCATCGCCTACGCCTTCGACTTCGAATGGACGAACCAGACCCTGTTCTACGGCGCCTACAAGCGGACGGAGAGCTATTTCGAGAACTCGCCGCTCCAGTCCAGGGACCTGCCCCAAGGCCGCGAACTGGCGATTCTGGAGCCGCTGCGCGGGAAAATCCCCGCCGAGGTCTTCGAGAAGACCTACCACCCGCCCAGCACGGAGGGCCAGAACGGCCTGCGCCGCAATCTGCTGGAGGCCAAGCGGCTGCTCGATGAAGCGGGGACCGACGTGCGCAACGGGGTGCGGGTCGACGTGGCGACCGGCAAGCCGCTGGACTTCGAAATCCTTCTGGACAGCCCGACCTTCGAGCGGGTCACGCTGCCCTTCATCGAAAATCTGAAGCGACTTGGCATCCGGGCCGGCATCCGCACCGTGGACACCACCCAGTACGAGAACCGCACGCGCGACTTCGATTTCGACATGGTGGTCCATGTCTGGCCGCAGTCCCTGTCGCCGGGGAACGAGCAGACCGGCTATTGGGGATCGGCCTTCGCCGACCGTCCGGGAAGCCAGAACATGGCCGGGGTGCGGAGCGAGGCGGTCGATCATCTGATCGGCGAGATCGTCCGCGCCAACAGCCAGGAGGATCTGAAGGCTGCGGTGTCGGCCCTGGACCGGGTGCTGCTGTGGAGCCATTACGTGGTGCCGCACTGGTACTCCGGCGTCTACCGCGTCGCCTATTGGAACCGGCTGAAGCGCCCTGACACCGTGCCGCCCTATTCGATCTCCTTCGACGCCTGGTGGCTGTCGGACGCCTCGTCCGCCGGCACTGGCAAGACGCCCTGACGAGCGGGACGGTTTCCATGGGTGTCCATTCGTTGGAGCGGGCGCGGACCATCCTCGTCGTTGATGACAACGCGCTGATGCGCAAGCTGTTGGTCCGTTGCCTGGAGGAGGGCGGTCACCGTGTGGCGGAGACGGACGATCCGCGGGCCGTGCTCGACTTGATGCGCGCGTTGAAACCCGATCTGGTGATCATGGACGTGGTGATGCCCGGCCTGTCCGGCGTCGAGCTGGTGCGGATGATCCGCGCCGACCGGGCGTTGGCGCGCACGCTGGTCGTTGCCGTCACCAATCTGTCCACACCCACGGACATGCTGCGCTTTTCCAGTGCCGGGTTCGACGGGCATGTACCCAAGCCGATCCAACCGAAGGACTTCCTGGCGACGATCACCCGTTATTTGGACGGCAAGGGAGAACGGATATAAAATCCGTTTCAAAACAAACTTCTAAGGGAATTTTATAAGGTATAATTTTAAGAGCAGGAGTGTCCCCTCTTATTGGTAGAAAGGACGAGGAATCGCTCTCAATCATATGAGAAAAAACGGTTTTATCAGCTTGAATCGGCTCTTCGGTCGGCGACCGCTCCTCACCGGCGCGCAGTCCGTGCTATAGTCCTACCGTCCTTGGCCCTTCCACCACCCAGCCCATGAAGGTCATCGCTGCCGTTTCGCTGTTGGTCGTGCTGCTGGCTGGGTCCGCGGCGGCGGACCCGATGCGGGTCGAGCGGAGCGATCCCGGCCATCTGCGCGCCTTGAATCGTTCATTCCTTCCCCCGGAGGTCATTCCGCCCCGCACGCGCTCTGTGCGCAGCCAGGCGGTCTACAACCTGCCGAAGGGGCTGGACGGACTCACACGCTACGACGCCGCCTTGTCGGGCCTGTGCCAGCGCGGTGCCTTCGGCCAGGAGATGGACGGCTTCTACTGGGCGCGGACGCCGGACAAGCGTTACGGCGTCGCCTTCTCCGGTGGAGCGAACCTGTCGGACCCGCAGAACAAGCGGAAGACCGGTCAGGTGTATTTTTTCGACGGCCAGGACAGCCGGTGCAACGTCTATGTCGGCGATCAGGCCAAGCTGATGCCGCATTACGTCGGCCCCTGAGGAAAGGCTGAAGAAGGCCCCGCCCGGCGATTCTCGCCAAGCGGAGCCACGGAGTCCGCTACTTCGCCATGAACGCCGATATGGTGTCGCCGGCCTTCGCGATGTTGGCGATGCCGTCGAGGTGGCCGAGGCTGGTGGTGATCGCGTCAGTGTAGGTGACTGCGACGCCCTGCTTTTCGAGCCGCTCCTTCAGAGGACGCATGGCGCGCTCCGGCGGGAAGACGAGATCGTCGGCGGAGGGGATCAGCAACACCGGCGCCTTGATCTTCGCCAGCCCTTCGTCCAGCGCCCCGCCGCCGCCCACCAGGAAGGTCTGGTTGGCCTTCACCAGATACAGGAAGTGGTTGGCGTCGCTGACCGCGGCGCGGGCCGCCGCCGCCTTGTCCAGCCACGCTTCGATGGCGTACTGGTTGTTCATGCTGGCGGCGGGGTCCTTGCCTTCCTCCGCCCAGCCGCGGCCGAAGGTGGCATCGGCCCATTTCCAATGGCGGGCGTGCAGGGTCACCAGTTTCAGCGCTTCGGTCAGCCCTGCCTTGGGCTCCGCCTTGCCGTAGTAATCGCCGCCCTGCCAGTTCGGATCGACGCGGATGGGGGCGGCCCACAGGTTCAGCCAGCCGATCAGGAAGGGATCGGCCTCGGCCCCGCCGATCACCGCGACCACGCGCTTGACCATCTCCGGATGGGAAGCCCCCCATTCCAGCGCCTGGAGCGACCCCATGGATCCGCCCATCACCGCGTGCAGGGATTTTACATTAAGACTGTCCAGCAACGCTTTCTGTACATTGACAAAATCGCGGATGGTGACGACCGGGAAACTCATGCCGTAGGGCTTGCCGGTGTCGGGATTGACGCTGGCCGGGCCGGTGGTGATGACACTCGGATCCTTCGGCGACAGGTTCACCAGCGTGTCGGAACTGATGATGAAGTATTTGTCGGTGTCCAGCGGCTTGCCCGGCCCGATGATGGAGTCCCAATAGCCAGGGGCCGGGTCCTCCATTTTGTACTTCCCGGCGGCGTGGCTGTTGCCGCTGAAGAAATGGGTGACGAGGATGACGTTGTCCTTGGCGTCGTTCAACTTGCCGTAGCTTTCCCAGCCGATCCGGACGTTCTTGATCGTGCCGCCTCCCACCGTGGTGTAGGACGGCATCTCGAACACCTTCTTCTCCACGAGGCCCTCGAAGGCCAGGACCGGCGTCGCGCAGAAGAAGCCGGCGGCCAGAACCAGGCCGCCGAGCCGTTTCGCCAGAGAACGCATGTCGTCCCTCCCGTTTCTCAGGTCCCTATCGATGCGGGGAGGGAGTGTAAGGGGGTGCACCCGCCCGTCCAGGCGGGCAATCGGCCTAAACGGTTGGGGGAACTCAGCCCAGCCGGACGGCGGTTCCGTTGATGGAGACCATCAGCATGCCGTTCTCCTTGCCCAGCACCTCGTAATCGATGTCCACGCCGACGATGGCGTCGGCGCCCAGCGCCCGCGCGGCGTCCTGGAGATCGGCGAAGGCGGCCTCGCGGGCGTCGCGCAGCGCGTTCTGGTAACCGCCGGCCCGGCCGCCGACGATGTCGCGGATGCCGGAGAACAGGTCGCGGAACATGTTCACGCCCAGGATCGCCTCGCCCGCGACCATGCCGAGATATTGGGTGACGGGACGGCCTTCGACGGTGTCCGTGCTGGTGACGATCATCGGTTCCTCCGGATGTGGTTTCGCGCCCTCCAGATGGCGGCGCGCACGGCACGGCGCAATGGGTGGGGAAAGGGCGCAGCCGGAGGAGAGGGGAGTCCGATGCGATACTGCGAAATCGCAGCGCATCCTCGGCGAAATTGCGACATAAGCGAAGAAACCTTGCGCGTTCCTCCAACGTTCTCTCTTATAAGGGCGCTCTTTCGGCGGGGAGGACGGCGGCATGGACGACACACGGCGGGCGATCCTGCGCTGGATGACCGGCGTGATGGAGGCCCAGGGCTGGAGCGCCGGGGCCTGGGCGCGGCTGGCCGAGGTCACGCCGACCAACATCACCCGCTTCCTGCGCGACCCGGCGCGGGGCAGCGTTCCCAGCGCTGAAACCCTGGGCCGCTTGGCTCGCGTCGCCGGCTCCGAGCCACGCTTCCTCGATGATGCCGCCTACCAGGCCGTGGCACGGGTGCCGTTGCTGTCGGTCGAGCAGGTGCGGGACTTTCTGGAATTGGGGCGGAGGGCCGGGGAAGCCTTCATCGCCGCGGCCTTGACGGGCGGGGCGCGGGGCATTGCCGTAGACCGTCCGGCGTCGCGCCGCGCCTTCGCGCTGACCATCGCCTCTTCCAGCCTGAACGCCGCCGGCGTCCTGCCGGACGACTGCGTGGTGCTGGAACCGCTGGATGTGCTGGCCCCGCAGGCCGGCGACGTGGTGGTTACGGTGGGCGACGGAACGGTGTGCGGCTACCGCTTTTTTCCACCCCATCTGCTGCCGGTCAGCACCGACCCCGGTTGCCAACCGACGCCCATTGAGCGCGCAAACGTCGCGGGCGTCGCGGTTCACATCACGCGTTGCCTGCGCGCCTGATCGCGCGTATTTGGCGGGAATCTGGAAGAAAAGCCTCCGATTCCGGCGGTGAGATTCTTTTCCACAACCCCCTTTGATGCCACGAATCCATAACCATCTGTGCCGAGTCGCCCGATTCGGTCACAGCGAGACCGCGGCTGCGCCGCATTCTACTTAGTTTTTTGAAAAGGTTCGAAGATTCGATCCTACGGCCAAGCCGCAGGTTCTCTTTTTGTTCTTGAATCCTGCGTGTTCGCAGCCCATATTCACGATACGCTTTATGGTTAACGGCGATGGCGCTGCGAAGACGCATCGACTCGAAGCCAGAGACGCAGAGAAACGGCTGGGGGCCGGCAGGGGAATGGCGATTACGGACGCGCAGCGCGCCGCCCGGGCAGGGCGTATCGGGTCTTCCGACGCCACCCGCATCATGGCGGGGGACTGGCTGAGCCTGTGGCGCGAGAAGACCGGGCGTTCGGCACCGGCCGACCTGGACCTCGTCGCCGCGGTGCAGATCGGCATCGCGACCGAACATCTTCATCCGCGCTTCGTGGAGAAGGCCACCGGCCTTCCCTGCGTGCCGGCGGAACGGACCTGGGTCCATCCGGAGCATGACTGGATGGTCGCCCACCCGGATTTCCTGACCTGGGAGGGCGACACGGATGCCGGTGCGCCGGACACGCTGGTGGAGGCGAAATTCACCGGAGGTTTCCAGACGGATGCGGAATTGGCCCAGCGCTACCACTGGCAGGTCCAGCACCAACTGATGGTCACCGGGCTGGACCGGGCGATGCTGTCCATTCTGCGCCCCACCGGCCACGCGGTCGTCCGCGTGCCGCGACGGGATGCGGATTGCGGGCGGCTGATGGAGACGCTGGACGCCTTCTGGTGGCACGTCGCCAACGACGTGGAACCCGGCGACCCGTTGCCCGCTGACGCCCCGGCCTACGAGACCCGCCGGGTGGTGGACATGGCCCGGCACAACCGCTTCGCCGCCCTGGCCGCGGAACTGGTCGACCACCGTGCCGCCGCCCTCGCCGTCCGCGAGGCGGAGACCGCTCTGAAGGCGCTGATGCCCGCCGACGCGCGCATCGCCTTTGTGGCGGGGGAGGAACCGGGCCGCGGCCTGTACCTCGCCCGCGACCGCGAGGGACGCCTGTCGCTGCGCTACGGGGCGCCGCCCCGGCGGGCGCTCGACACCGCCGAAGCGTGGCAGCCCGCCACGGCCGATCCGTCCCCTGACCCGAGCTTGGACGCTGTGCTCAGCGGCGGCTGGGGTGAGGGGAGAGACGAACGCTACTGACCAAAAGGGGAACCCGACGACCATGGGACGCATGAGCAAGACCGACACCGTTGCCGAAACCGAGAAGACCGTCAGCACGGCCGCTCCGAAGATCGCGGGTTCCCAGACCGCCACCGTGGGCTCCGCCGCCCCGGACCCCATGCATTTGTGGAACCGGCTGAAGCGGACCGACCCGAAGGCGACCAAGCCATTCACACGCTCCGGCGGCTTCCGCGGCACACAGATCGACCCGACCTGGCGCCTGATGATGATGACCGAGGTGTTCGGCCCGGTCGGCAAAGGCTGGGGCTATGAGCAGATGGATTGGACCATCGCCGAGCGCATGATCTTCATCTGCGCCCGCGTCTGGTACCTCGACCCGGAGACGGGGGAGAAATGCTGGACCGGGCCGCAGTGGGGCGGCACGGAGATGGTCCGCCGCCGCAACGGCATTGAGGCGCCCGACGACGAGTGCTTCAAGATGTCGATGACCGACGCGGTGGGCAAATGCCTGGTCCAGCTCGGCCTCGCCGCCGACGTCCATATGGGCCAGTTCGACGACAGCAAGTACCGGGAGGAGGCCGAGGCCTTCTACGCCGCCAAGTCCAACCCGGACCTGCAGCCGGCCGCCATCGCCGCCTTCGAGGAGGAGATCCGCAAGCGGCTCGGCGCCTGTCTGGACCTGGACGACCTGGAGGAGCTGTGGCGCACAGGCGCCGGCACCCGCCTGCGCGAGATTGGCACGGTGGACCGCACGGCCCAGCACCGCATCACCAGCCTGTTCGCCCAGAAGAAGGCGGAAATCCTGAAGCAAGACGACGACGAGGGCGGCGATCTGGAGGCCGCCTGAGCCACGCCACTCCTGCGGCGTGGAAGGGAGAAGCCCTGTATGACACCCGCAAGCAGCACCACTGAACGTTCCCCAAGCGGTTTGTTCCGCATGAGCGCCTGGGAAGGCGAGATGGAGCGCAGCTACCCCCAGCTTCCGCGCTGGTACTGGAACGAGGCGGAACGCCGCAAGCAGTATGCCCGCTGGGTCGAGGCGGAGGCGGAATCGCTGGCTCTGCGGCTGGCCGGGCTGCTCCGCCCCGACACCCCGGCGGACTCCGCCGGCCCGGCCCGCCTGCTGGTCGAATCGCTGGCCCGCGACGCCGAATGGGCGCGCAGCCTGGAAGACCGGCTGCTCCGCAACGCCGCGTGATCGAAAGGCCGCCTGATGTTTAAGAAGGATGCACGCGCCATGACCATCGAAGAGGTCCAGTCCCGGCTGCGCGCGGCCCACGCCCGCATCGGGCATGAAGGACGCTTCGCCCTGACCCTGACCCTGAACGGGACCGAGGACGGCTACATCACCCACTGGTTCCGCCCCGACCCGCACGCCTTCGAGGATTGCCGGGCGGTCGGTTCCGGTTCGATCGCCGAGTGCCTCGCCGCGCTCGACCGCTATGTGGAGACCTACCGGCGCCAGCCGACGACCGAGGAGGTCGGGCGGACGATCGGCCTCCCCGACATGCCCCCGCGCGCCCACCACGGTACGAGCTTTCTGATGGCCGCGGAGTGAGCGGGCAGGGCGCCTGCGATCATTTTGTCGGCTGACGAGCCCGGTCGCCATCCATAAACTGCGGCTTTCCCGAACAGCGGAGCCGCAGCCATGGATGGGGCCGTTCTTTCCCTGTTGAGTGTTCTCGGCACTCTGGTCATCGGCGCCATCAGCCCCGGCCCCAGCTTCGTCCTGGTGGCCCGCACCTCCATCGCCGTGTCGCGTCGCGCCGGGCTTGCCGCCGCCTTTGGTATGGGCATCGGCGGCGTGGTCTTCGCCACCTTGGCCCTCCTCGGTCTGCACGCCCTGCTGATCCAGGTCGGATGGCTCTATCTGGTGCTGAAGGTCGCAGGCGGCCTTTACCTCGTCCATCTGGCGGTGCGGATCTGGCGGGGGGCGGCGGAGCCCATCCGCGTTCCGGATGGGGCCGCCAATTCCCACGGCACCTTGCGCTCCTTCGGGATCGGTCTGGCGACGCAGATCAGCAACCCGAAGACCGCCATCGTCTACGCCAGCATCTTCGCGGCCCTTCTGCCGGCTTCGCCGCCGGCCTGGGTTCTGCTGGCCCTGCCGCCCGCGGTGTTTTTGGTCGAGACGGGTTGGTACGCCATCGTCGCCGTGGCTTTCTCCTCCGGCCGCCCCCGCGCCGCCTATCTGCGGTCCAAGGCATGGATCGACCGGCTGGCGGCCTCTGTTATCGGTGCACTGGGCATTCGGTTGGTGATGGAGGCGGCAAAGCCGCCCTGACGCTCGCCGTCGCTCAGGCGGTGCCCAGTTCCAGCCGGTTCTTGCCCAGGCGCTTGGCCCGGTACATGGCCTGATCGGCGCAGCGCAGGAGAACACCGGCGTCGGCGCCGTCCGACGGATAGAAGGCCATGCCCACGCTGGCCGACACCGACAGGTCAAGGCCGGGCAGGGGCCGGTCGATGGAGTCGATGACTTTTTCCGCCACGGCCCGGGCGTTCTCGACGGAGATGTCCCCTTCCAGCAGCACGGCGAATTCGTCGCCGCCGATGCGGGCGGTGGTGTCGCTGTTGCGCAGTGCGCCGGACAGGCGCTGGGCGGTGGTTACCAACACCTCGTCGCCCTTCTGGTGACCGTGGGTGTCGTTGACCTTCTTGAACCCGTCAAGGTCGAGGAAGAGCAGGGCGAAGCTCTTGTCCTCGCGCTTGGCACGGGCGATGGCGTGCTCCAGCCGGTCCTCGAAGCGGATGCGGTTGCACAAGCCCGTCAGCGCGTCGTGCCCGGCCAGGTAGCGCAGCCGCTCCTCCAGATGGTGCTGGGCGGTGGTGTTGCGGGCAATCCCTTCCACCCCGATGGGACGCCCGGCCGGATCGCGGCGGATGTAGGCGTTGGCGGAAATCCAGAAGGTGGTGCCGTCCTGCCGCCGCATCGGCATGCGGTGGTCGCGGACCTCGCCGCCCGCCTCCTCCAACGCCGCCAGGAACTTGGCGCGCCCGTCCTCTTCCACGTAATGGTCGGCGATGCGGGTGCCGATCACCGTCTCCGGAGTCAGGCCGAACTCCCGCGCGAACTGGGGGGAGGCCATGCTGACCCGACCGTCGAGATCCGTGCGGAAAAAGGCGTCCGGCAGCTTTTCGATGACCGAGCGGAGATCGGCCTCCGACTGGGCCAGCCGCTCCAGCGTGGAGCGTAAGGCGTCCTCCGACCGGGTGCGGCGCTGGAACTCCTGGCGCAGGAAACCCCACAGCGCCAGGGCGGTGAACAGGACGAAGGCGGTGCCCTTGACGTTCTGGATCAGCACCACCTCGCCCAGACCGGCAGCGTCCAAAAGGCGGTCGGACCCCACCACCCAGGCGGTGGCGAGGACCGCGTACAGTCCGACGATTCGGGTTGCCGAAGAGAACATGGGCGCCTTTGCGGTTGGCGTCGGTGCACACTAGCCTTTGGTGCACGAACCGTCCATGGGGAGAGTACCGGACTGTGTCCGGCACCCGCCCACACGCTTGCTGAGCCTTACCGCTTCTTTCCGGCCTGTGCCCGCGCGAAGGCTTCGGCGAAGGCATTGTTGATGGGCTCGGGCGCTTTCGCCGGTTTGGGGGCCGGCTTCGGAGCGGAGCCGCCCTTGCCGGGCGGCGGGCCGCGGCGGTCGTCCCGGCGCTTGTCGTCGCCCCGCGGACGGTCTTCCCGGCCCTGGCCCCGCTCCGGGCGCGGGGCAGCGTCGGTCAGGCGCATGGTCAGGCCGATGCGCTTGCGCGGGATGTCGACCTCCATCACCTTGACCTTCACAATGTCGCCGGCCTTCACGACGGTGTGCGGGTCCTTCACGAAGCTGGTGGACAGCTGCGAGATGTGGACCAGCCCATCCTGGTGCACGCCGATGTCCACGAAGGCGCCGAAGGCGGTGACGTTGGTCACCACACCTTCCAGAACCATGCCGGTCTGAAGGTCCTTCAGCTCCTCGACGCCCTCCTGGAAGGTGGCGGTCTTGAATTCTGGGCGCGGGTCGCGGCCCGGCTTCTCAAGTTCCTTCAGGATGTCCTCAATGGTCGGCACGCCGAACCGCTCGTCGGTGAAATCCTCGGCGTTCAGCCCGCGCAGGAAGCGGGCGTCGCCGATGACGCTGCCGAGATCCTTGCCGGTCTTCTTCAGAATGCGCTCGACCAGCGGGTAGGCTTCGGGGTGGACGGCGGAGGTGTCCAGCGGGTTGTCACCCTCGCGGATGCGCAGGAAGCCGGCGGCCTGCTCGAAGGTCTTCGGGCCGAGGCGCGCCACGTCGAGCAGTTGCTTGCGCGAGCGGAAGGCGCCGTTGCGGTCGCGGTGCTCCACGATGTTGCGGGCGATGGTCTCGTTCAGGCCGGACACGCGGGTCAGCAGCGGAACGGACGCCGTGTTCAGGTCGACGCCGACCGCGTTCACGCAATCCTCCACCACCGCGTCGAGCGAGCGGGCGAGCTTGCCGCCGGACACGTCGTGCTGGTACTGGCCGACGCCGATGGACTTCGGCTCGATCTTCACCAGTTCGGCCAGCGGGTCCTGGAGGCGGCGGGCGATGGAGACGGCGCCGCGCAGGCTGACGTCCAGCTTCGGGAACTCCGCCGCCGCGGTCTCGGACGCGGAATAGACCGACGCGCCGGCTTCGCTGACCACCAGCTTGGTGAGCTTCAGCTCCGGGTGGCGCTTGAACAGGTCGGCGACCAGCTTGTCGGTCTCGCGGCTGGCCGTGCCGTTGCCGATGGAGATCAGCTCCGCCTTGTGACGCACCGCCAGGGCCGCGATGGCGGCGATGGCGCCGTCCCAGTCGTTCCTCGGCTGGTGCGGGTAGACGGTGGCGGTGTCGACCAGCTTGCCCGTGGCGTCGACCACGGCGACCTTCACGCCGGTGCGGATGCCGGGGTCAAGGCCGATGGTCGTGCGCGGGCCGGCCGGGGCGGCCAGCAGCAGGTCGTGCAGGTTGCGGGCAAAGACGCGGATAGCCTCGTCCTCGGCGCGCTCGCGCAGGTCGCCCATCAGGTCGGTCTCGACATGCGGGCCGATCTTCAGCTTCCAGGTCCAGCGCACCACGTCGGACAGCCACTTGTCGGCCGGCCGGCCCTGGTCGCGGATGCCGGTATGGGCGGCGATGGTGCGCTCCGCCGGGTGGGGCTGTCCCTCTTCGACCGGCAGGTCCAGACGGATGTCCAGCACGCCCTGGGTCCGGCCGCGGAACAGCGCCAGCGCGCGGTGCGAAGGCACCCTCGCCCATGGCTCGTCGAACTCGAAGTAATCGGAGAACTTGGCGCCTTCGGCCCGCTTCTCCTCGATCACCTTGGAGGTCACCACGCCCTTGTCGGCCATGGTGGCGCGCAACCGGCCGACCAGTTCGGCGTCCTCGCCGAAACGCTCGACCAGGATATGGCGGGCGCCGTCCAGCGCCGCCTTGACGTCGGCCACCCCCTTTTCGGCGCTGACGAAGCTGGCGGCTTCGGCGTCCGGCTGGAGCGACGGATCGGCGAGAAGCCGATCGGCCAGCGGCTCCAGCCCCGCCTCGCGGGCGATCTGCGCCTTGGTGCGGCGCTTTGGCTTGTAGGGCAGGTAGAGGTCTTCCAGGCGCGTCTTGGTGTCGGCCTGACGGATCTGCAGCTCCAGCTCCGGCGTCAGCTTGTCCTGCTCGCGGACGGAGGACAGGATCGCCGCGCGCCGGTCTTCAAGCTCGCGCAGGTAGGACAGCCGTTCCTCCAGCGTGCGCAACTGCGTGTCGTCGAGCCCGCCCGTGGCCTCCTTGCGGTAACGGGCGATGAAGGGGACGGTCGATCCCTCGTCGAGCAGCTTGACGGCCGAGGCGACCTGGGATTCACGAACCGAAAGCTCGTCGGCGATGCGTTGGCTGATGGACGTGGACGGCATGGAGGACCGGTGACTGGTGAAAGGGAAGGGTGCCTCCTATAACGCGAAGGGGGCCTTCCCGGCCAGTGCCGATCTGGGAGAGGCCGGGGAGACCGGTTCGGAGTGGACGCGCGAATCCGGAGTCCGATTCTTGCGAAAAAGTATAGTTAAAGAAAAACCTCGCACGATTCACGCGTCGTTAACCTTAACGGGCGCATATCTTCCCCTGCAACTTGGTTGCGTTTCCTCCCGAACAGACTCCGGCGGCTCCCGAATTGGGGAGCCGCCTTTTTTCTGTGCGCGTGGCGCCCAAAGCACGCGCATCCGCGAGATGAATGCGACAGAGTTTTTCCCCTTGCGTTCATCGGGAGAAACATCCTTACTGATTGTGGGTCTAATCCAAACGGATTCGCTGCCTTGGGACTGGTCGTTTCGGCAATCGCCTTCCTGTTCGCGGTGGCTGTCGTCGGCGCCGCGGCGAAGCGGCTGCCGCAGGCGTCCACGGTGGTCTATGGCGGAACGGCGGCGGCCTGCGCGCTGATCGCGCTGTGGGCGGCGCTCCGGCTGGCCGGGGGCGGGCCAGACGCGGCGCTGGTGCTGCCGGTCGGGCTGCCCTGGATCCAGGCCCATCTGCGCACCGACGCGCTGTCCGCGGTCTTCCTGATCGTCGTCAATCTGGGCGGCATCACCGCCAGCCTGTTCGGCTGGGGGTACGAGCGGGCGCACCACGACTCCCACGGCTCTTCCCAGGGCGGCTCTCAGGATGGCCCGGTCTTGCCGCTCTACCCGCTGTTCCTGGCGGGCATGAACATGGTGCTGATCGCAGCCGACGCCTTCACCTTCCTGCTGTCCTGGGAGTTCATGTCGCTGGCCTCCTGGCTGCTCGTGCTGTCCACCCATCGGGAGCCGGACACGCCCAAGGCCGCGCGCCTCTACATCGTCATGGCGAGCTTCGGGACGACCTGCCTGCTGCTGGCCTTCGGGGTCCTGGCGACGGCGCACGGCGACTACAGCTTCGCCGCCATGCGCGCCCACGCGCCGGCGGCGGGGGCTGCGGCGCTGGTCGTGGTGCTGATCCTGCTGGGGGCAGGGTCGAAGGCCGGGCTGGTGCCGCTGCATGTCTGGCTGCCGCTGGCCCATCCGGCGGCACCCAGCCACGTGTCGGCCCTGATGTCCGGCGTGATGACCAAGGTTGCCGTCTACGCGATGATCCGCGTGCTGTTCGACCTGCTGGGCGAGCCGGAGTGGTGGTGGGGCGGCGTGACCATGGGATTCGGCGCGCTGACCGCCGTGATGGGTGTGCTCTACGCGCTGATGCAGGACGACGTGAAGCGGTTGCTCGCTTATTCGACGGTGGAGAACATCGGGGCCATCGTCATCGCGCTGGGGCTGGCGCTGGTCTTCAAGGCCGCCCACACGCCGGTGATCGCGGCGCTGGCCCTGGCGGCAGCGCTGCTCCATGTGGTCAACCATTCCCTGTTCAAGAGCCTGCTGTTCTTCGCGGCGGGCGCCATGCTGACCGCCACGGGGTCGCGCGACCTCAACCGGCTGGGCGGGCTGATCCATCGGATGCCGACCACCGCCGTCCTCGCCCTGATCGGCGCCGCGGCGATCTCGGCGCTGCCGCCGCTGAACGGCTTCGTCGGGGAATGGCTGCTGTTCCAGGCCATCCTGAACGCCCCGGCTTTGTCGGAATGGTCGCTGAAGATCGAGATCGCCGTGGTCGGCGCCGCCCTGGCGCTTGCCACCGCGCTCGCCGGCGCCTGCTTCGTGCGGCTCTACGGCATCGCCTTCCTGGGACGGCCGCGGTCGCGCGCCGCGGGCGAGGCGGTGGAGGTCGGGCGGGCGATGCGGCTGGGCATGGCGGTGCCGGCGGTGTTGTGCGTGGTTCTCGGCGTCCTGCCGACCCCGCTGCTCCGCCTGTTCGAGCCGGCGCTGCGCCTGCTGGTGGAGGCCGGGCCGTTCGACGGGCGCGCCTACCAGCCCTGGTTCTGGCTGGCCCCGACCTCGGCCATCGGCAACTCGTACAACGGCCTGATCATGCTGGTGGTGATCGCGCTGCTGTCGGTCGTGCTGGTGCTGGGCATCCACCGCAAGGCGAGCGACCGGGTGCGCTGGTCGATTCCCTGGGGCTGCGGCTTCGACGGGCCGGACCCGGCGGCGGTCACCCAATACACGGCCTCCAGCTTCGGCCAGCCGATCCGCCGCGCCTTCGGCAGCACGGTGTTCCGCGCCCGCGATCATGTGGACATGCCGGCACCGGGCGACACGCGCCCCGCCCGCCTGTCGGTGACCTGGACCGATCCGGCCTGGGTCGTGGTGGTCGAGCCGCTGTCCCGCGTGGTGGGCTGGCTGGCCGAGAAGGCCAACCGGTTGCAGTTCCTGACCATCCGCCGCTACCTGACCCTGATGTTCCTGGCGCTGGTCGTGCTGCTGGTGATGGTGGCGGTGACGCAACGATGACGCTGCTGCTTGCCACCCTCTATCAAATCCTGCAGATGCTGCTGGTGCTGGCCCTGGCGCCGCTGCTGACCGGCTGGGTGCGGCTGGTGAAGGCGCGGCTGGTCGGGCGACGGGGGCCGTCCGTGCTCCAGCCCTACCGCGACCTGCTGCGGCTTCTGCGCAAGGAGGTGGTGCTGGCCCGCAACGCGTCCTGGCTGTTCCGCTCCGTGCCCTACATGATGTTCACGGCGATCTGGCTGGCGGCGGGGCTGGTGCCGGTCTTCACCACGCAACTGGCGCTCGCCCCGACCGCGGACCTGATTGCGCTGATCGCCTTGCTCGGCTCCGCCCGCTTCTTCCTGGCGCTCGCCGGGATGGACACGGGGACGAGCTTCGGCGGCATCGGCTCGTCGCGCGAGATGATGATCGCGGCGCTTGCGGAGCCGGCGATGCTGATGATCGTCTTCTCGGTGGCGATCCTGGTCCGCAGCACCTCGCTCGCCGAGATCGCCGATTTCATGTTGTCCGGCGCGGTCGGGCTGCGAATCTCGCTGGCGCTTGCGCTGATCGCGCTGGTCATGGTGGCGATCGCCGAGAACGCGCGCATCCCCATCGACAACCCGGCCACGCATCTGGAACTGACCATGGTGCACGAGGCCATGGTGCTGGAATATTCCGGCCGCCATCTCGCCTTGGTCGAGGCGGCGAGCATGCTCAAGCTGCTGCTCTACATGGCGCTGATTGCCTGCGTCTTCGCGCCCTGGGGCATGGCGACCGCCGGGTCCGGCATGGCCGCGGCACTGGGGGGGATGCTGGTCTTCGTGGCGAAGTTGGCTGTTGGTGGAACGCTGCTGGCGCTGTTCGAGACCTCCATCGCCAAGATGCGCGTCTTCCGGGTCGGCGAATTCCTCGGCGGCGCTCTGCTGCTGAGCCTGCTCGGCGCGATTTTCCTCTACGTGTCGCGGGGGGTGTGAGGTGAGCGACCTGGCTTATGACGCCGCGCACATGCTGGGGGCTGTCGTCCTGCTGATGAGCTTCGCTCTGCTCTATCAGCGGCGGCTGTTCTCCCTGCTCAACGTCTTCACCATGCAGGCGCTCGCCCTGACCGCGACGGCGGCGTGGCAGGCCTATTCCCACGGGGAGCCGCACCTCTACATCACCGCCCTCCTGACGCTGGTCCTCAAGGCCATCCTGATCCCGGTGGCGCTGCACCGCATCGTCGTGAAGATGAAGATCCACCGCACCATCGAGCCGGCGCTGGGGATCGGGCTGACCATGGTGGCGGGCGTGTCCCTGGTCACGCTGTCGATCCTGCTGGTTCTGCCGGTGACCGCCGACGCCACCGCCCTGACCCGCGAGAATCTGGCGCTGTCGCTGTCGGTCGTCCTGCTCGGCCTGCTGATGATGATCTCCCGGCGCAACGCGGTCAGCCAAGTGGTCGGCTTCATGTCGATCGAGAACGGGCTGATCCTGGCGGCGGTCGGGGTCGCCGGCATGCCGCTGGTGGTCGAGATGTCGGTGGCCTTCTCCGTCATGGTGGCCTTCATCATCTTCGGCATCTTCCTGTTCCACATCCGCGAGCGCTTCGACACGCTCGACATGCAGAAGATCGAGAGCTTCCGGGGGGAAAGCGATTGAGCGCCGTCGCCGTCATCGTCGCCACCCCGCTGATCGGCGCCGCCGTCCTCGCCCTGGTTCCTGGCCACCGGCTGGGCGCACGGCTGAACATCGGCTTCTCCGCCGTCACGCTGCTGGCGTCTCTGGTCTTGTTCGGGCTGGAGCCGTCGAGCGGGGCGCTGTTCGTGGTCGACGCCTTCAACATCTACCTGATCGCGCTCACCGCCTTCGTCGGCCTGACCACCAGCGTCTTTTCCGCTGGCTACATCGCCCACGAGATCGCGGTGGGAAAGCTGGACGAGCGCAAGCTGCGCTTCTACCACGCCATGTATCAAGCCTTCATGTTCACCATGCTGCTGGCCCTGTCGGCCAACAACCTGGGCGTCATGTGGGTGGCGGTGGAGGGGGCGACGCTGACCACCGTCCTGATGGTCAGCCTGTACCGCACCGCCGCCAGCATCGAGGCGGCGTGGAAGTACTTCATCCTGTGCGGCGTCGGCATCGCGCTCGCCCTGTTCGGCACCATCCTGATGTACATGGCCGCCCAGCCGGTGATGGGGCCGGGCATGGCGGCGATGACCTGGACAGAACTGATGGGTCACGTCGCCAAGATCAGCCCGGCGATCCTCAATCTCGCCTTCGTCTTCCTTCTGATCGGCTACGGCACCAAGGTCGGGCTGGCGCCGCTGCACGCCTGGCTGCCCGACGCCCATGCGGAGGGGCCGACGCCGATTTCCGCGGTGCTGTCGGGCCTGCTGCTCAACGTGGCGCTCTACGCCGTGCTGCGCTTCAAGATGCTGCTGGCGGCGAACGGGCAGGCCATCGCGCCGGGGCCGCTGATGATCGCCATGGGGCTGGCCTCGCTGCTGCTGGCCGGGCTGATGCTCTACCGGCGGCGTGACGTGAAGCGCTTTTTCGCCTACAGCTCCATCGAGCATATGGGCATCATCACCTTCGCCTTCGGCATGGGCGGGCCGCTCGCCAACTTCGCGGGGCTGCTGCACATGGCGATGCACAGCCTGACCAAATCGGCCATCTTCTACGCGGTCGGCCACGCCGTTCAGGTGACGGGCACGCAGCGGATCGAGCGGATTACCGGCCTGACGGTCAGCCATCCGGCGCTCGGCTGGGGCCTGCTGGCCGGGGTGGTGGCCATCGCCGGTCTGCCGCCCTTCGGCGTGTTCATGAGCGAATTCCTGCTGGTCACCAGCACCTTCGCGCGGGAACCGCTGCTGGCCCTGCCGCTGGTTCTGGGCATCCTGGTCGCCTTCGGGGCGCTGGTGCTGCGGGTCCAGCAACTGTGCTTCGGCGTGCCCGGTACGGTGGAGGGCAGCGGCGTTCCGGTGGCGACGGTGCCGCTGAAGGGAACGCTGGTTCCGCTCTACGCGCATCTGGCGCTGGTTCTGGTGGCGGGTGTCTGGTTGCCGGGGCCGCTGGTCGCGTGGTTCCAGACCGTCGCGGCTCTGCTGGGGTAGGGGAGGCGGCATGTACGGGGAAGAACCGCTGTTCGGCCTGTTGAACCGCATCGGCACGCCGGTCGAGGGACACCGGCCCTGGCCGCGCTATCGCCTGGGTCGCGACGGCTGGCTGCGCCTGATCGAGGAACTGGCGGGCAACGGCTGGAGCCTGCTCGGCCTGTGGGGGGAGTCCAAGGCGGTCCACGCCGCCTTCCGCGAGGATTTCTCCGGCGACGTCGCGGTGGTCAGCCTCGACTGCCCGCAAGGCCGTTTCCCGAGCCTGAGCGCCGTGCGCCCCGCCGCCAACCGGCTGGAGCGCGCCGCCCACGACCTCTACGGTCTGGTGGCGGAGCGCACGACCGACCCGCGCCCCTGGCTGGACCACGATGCCTGGGGGGTGCGACGGCCCCTGTCGGAGCAGCCAGCGGCCCCGGTTCCCAATCCCGGCCCCTACACCTTCCTGCCGGTGGAGGGCGACGGGCTGCACCAGATTCCGGTCGGTCCCGTCCACGCCGGCATCATCGAGCCCGGCCATTTCCGCTTCACCGCCAACGGCGAGACCGTCGTCCGGCTGGAGGAGCGGCTCGGCTACGTCCACCGTGGGGTGGAAGGGCTGATGCAGGGCAGGCCGGTGGCGGAGGCGGCGAGGCTGGCCGCCCGCATCTCCGGCGACGCGACGGTGGCGCACAGCCTCGCCTTCGCCCGCGCGGTGGAGGCGGCGCTCGGCGTCGAGGTGCCGGCGCGGGCGGTGTGGCTGCGCGCCCTGATGGCCGAATTGGAGCGGATCGCCAACCATTTGGGCGACATCGGGGCCATCTGCAACGACGCCGCCTTCGCCTTCATGCTGGCCCAGACCAGCCAGTTGCGGGAGCGGGTGCTGCGCACGGCGGACGCCTGCTTCGGGCACCGGCTGATGATGGACCGGGTGATCCCCGGAGGCGTCGCCACCGACCTGCCGGAGCGCGGCGCGGGCCTGCTGCTGGAATTGGTGGCGGAGCTGCGCAAACGCTTCCCGCCGCTGGTCGCCGTCTATGACGGTAAGGCGTCCTTGCAGGACCGCACGGTCACCACCGGGTTCGTGTCCGCGGAGCTGGTCACCCGCTTCGGCGCCGGCGGTCATGTCGGGCGGGCTTCCGGCCGCGACCAAGATGCCCGCCGGAGCCCCGGTTATGCGCCCTACGACGAACTCGCTTTCGAGGTGCCGGTGCTGACCGAGGGCGACGTGAACGCCCGCGTCTGGGTCCGCATCCGCGAGGTGGAGCAGTCCCTGTCGCTGATCGAGCAGATCGTCGCCCGCCTGCCGGCGATCTCGCGCGGCCTCGACCACCCGTCGGTCCCTCTGGAGGCTGGCCGGGGCGGGGAAGGCATGGCCCTGGTGGAGTCCTTCCGCGGCGAGATCCTGACCTGGGTGCGGCTGGACGGGGAGGGCGTCGTCACCCGCTGCCACCCGCGCGACCCGTCCTGGTTCCAGTGGCCGTTGCTGGAGGCGGCCATCGGCGGCAACATCGTCGCCGACTTCCCGCTGTGCAACAAGTCGTTCAACTGTTCCTACGCGGGACACGACCTGTAAGGAGGCCGCCGATGCTGAAGCACATCCTGACCTCCCTGACCGGCGGCCCAATCACCGAGGCCGCTCCGGCCCCCGCCGATCCGGCCCTGGCCGAGCTTGCCGGAAAGCTGGACAAGGCCGCCAAGGCCCGGCTGGGCCGCAGCCTGTCGATCCGCGAGGTCGATGCGGGGTCCTGCAACGGCTGCGAGCTGGAGATCCACGCGCTGAACAACCCGATCTACGATCTGGAGCGGTTCGGCATCCGCTTCGTCGCCTCGCCGCGGCACGCCGACGTCCTGCTGGTCACCGGCCCGGTCGCCCGCAACATGCGCGATGCGCTGATCCGCACCTGGGACGCCACGCCCAGCCCGAAATGGCTGGTGGCCTGCGGCGACTGCGCCGTCAGCGGCGGGCTGTTCGCCGGTGGCTACGCCTGCGTCGGCCCGGTGGAGGAGGTGCTGCCGGTGGACCTGCGCATTCCCGGCTGCCCGCCGCGGCCGACCGATCTGTTGGCCGGCCTGCTGGCCTTGCTGGAGACCAGCGCGGCGAAGTGACGGCGGTTCTCAGGACTCCCCGCGTTCCTCGCGCTTGGCCTGCTGCCAGAAAACCTCCATCTCGTCCAGAGTCGCCTCCTTGGGCGTGCGGCCCTGCTCGGATAGCAGCGCCTCGATGCGGTGGAAACGGCGTTCGAACTTGGCGTTGGTGCCGCGCAGCGCCGATTCCGGCTCGACCTTCAGGCGGCGGGCGAGGTTGACCAGCGCGAAGAGCAGATCGCCCAGTTCGTCGGCCACCCGGTCCGGAGCGGAGCCGCTGTCCATCTCATGCCGCAGTTCGCGGACCTCCTCCTCGATCTTGTCGAGGATGTCCCGCGCGTCGGTCCAGTCGAAGCCGACGCGCGCGGCGCGATTCTGCAGCTTCAGGGCGCGGGTGAGGGCGGGCAGGCCGGCGATGACGCCTTCCAGGGCGGACGGGGCGCGGCCTTCCTCAGCGGCTTTGGCGGCGCGTTCAGCGGCCTTGTGATCCTCCCAGCGCGAGGTCTGCATGTCGGCGCCCTTGACCTCTTCGGCGCCGAAGACGTGCGGGTGGCGGCGGATCATCTTGTCGGCGATGATGCCGGCGACCTCGTCGAAGTCGAACAGATTCTCCTCGCGGGCCATCTGGCTGTAATAGACCACCTGGAAGAGCAGGTCGCCCAACTCCTCGCGCAGCGCCGGCATGTCGCCTTTCTCGATGGCGTCGGCCACCTCGTAGGCTTCCTCGATCGTGTGCGGCGCAATGGTGGCGTAGGTCTGCTCCAGATCCCACGGGCATCCGCCGTTGGGGTCGCGCAGGCGGGCCATGACGTCGATCAGGCGGTCGATGTTGCGGGCCATGGGAAGGTCTTCTTCGGCAGCGGGATGGGGGGACGGGACAGCGACCTTATCCGACCCATTGCCGTGAGAAAAGAAGGCAGGCTCCGTCAGCCACTAAAATCACATAAGTGGGGTTATGGAAAATATGGTCGGAGAGGTGAGGAGGGGGCGTTTGGCCGCCCTCCATTTTTCGATGCTTCAGCCTCCGCGAAATCCCTTCAGGCTTTCGGCGGGCGGCGGCGGTGGGAAATCCGCGTCACGGGCGGCCTGAATCAGCGATTCTACGAAGGACCGGTAAGGATCGCCGGAGGTCTTAGGAGCCTCCGACGGTTCAATCGCCCCGTCATAGCCGCTGTCGCTTGGAATGAGCGCTCCATACTCAGAGCTTTCCAGCGTCGGCGACAGAAAAATCGAATGGGTTGTCGTGTCCGGCTCTCCGACATGACGTTGGGAGGGCTTCAGCGAGAAATTCCCGTCGGCGTCCGGCATCGACAGGATCATCACGCCATGCTCCACCGCCTCCTTGTCCCGCGCGTTCTGCCGCGCATCGTTGTCGAAGGCGCTTCGTGGATAGACGCTCTCGATGCTCAAGGGATCGTGGATGTTGGCCGTTTGCATGGATCACCCGCCGTTGTTGCGTTGGTCCAACACATGCTGGCGATGGCGGGTTCCGCGAGACCGCGGGCCATTTCACTCCATGGAATGCGCATGCGTGACGGGCCGCGCCTTCCGGCGCTGCGGCGGCGCCACGCTGAGCACCGGCTCGGCGTCGATTGCGCGAACTTCTTCATGCTCCAAAGCGACATCCGCGGTATCGGCGTCTATGGAACATCGCACCGCACCGGCGTCCAGCGCCGTCCCGCCAGCGCGCTGACAATCGGCGATCCGCTCCGCGCAAGCCGCGGGCGCCAGCAATGACGCCACCAACAGCACGCGCTTCAAGGCAATGGCCTTCATGTTCGGGCGCTCCGCAAGGCTCACGGCAGCCGTTTCCGGCATCCTGGCACTATAAGGCCGCCGTGCCCGCGGAGTTCCCGCCGAATCCGGTCCCCACCGCAGGACGTGTGCGGTAGTCCGGTGCGCCCCCGCCTTAGCCGAACAGATGCCGGTGCATCGCCTCCCAACTCGCACGGTCGGGGGTCAGCATCACCCCACCGTTGAGGACGGTCGGACGATAGGGCGATCCGTTGAACAGCGCGCTGTAGCCGCCGGCCTCCGCGTGGAGCAGAACGCCCGCCGCGTGATCCCACGGCATCAGGCGATGGTACATCGAGAAATGCGCCCGGCCGTCGAGCAAGCGCAGATACTCCTGCGCGGCGCTGGACAGGCAGACGCGGGGACCCAGGGAGCGGCCGCGCTCATCCAACTGGCGCCCGAGATCCTCGGCGCAGAATCGCGTCGACAGCGCTCCGGTCATCTCGGTCAGGGGGACCGCCGGGGCGACCGTGACGCGCTTGCCGTTCAGGTAGGCGCCCTGCCCTTTCACCGCCGTGGCGATGCGCCCGTCGCACGGGTCGTAGATCCAGCCGGCCAGCGTCTCGCCGCGGCAGGCCAAGGCGATGATCACGGCGAAGAGCGGGCGCCCGTTCGCGAAGTTCAGCGTGCCGTCGATCGGGTCGATGATCCAGACCGGCGCGTCGCCATGGATGCGGTCGAGCAGGGACTTGTCCTCGGAGACGGCTTCCTCCCCCACCACCGTGCTGCCGGGAAGCAGGTCCAGCAGGCGCGGCGTCAGGGCGCGTTCGCCCGCCTCGTCGGCCAGGGTCACGAGATCGGCCGGCCCGGTCTTCTCGCGGATGCCGGCGCTCGCCAGATCGCGGAAATAGGGAAGTATCTCGCTCTCCGCGACCTCGCGGATGATCGCGGAGACGCGGTCGACGTCAGGAATCGGAAAATTCGTCACGGTTTCGGTACCGCTTTGTTGGATCGGGGATCGAGTCTCAGAACCGTTCCGCCATCCTTCGGCGGTTCCGGCAGCATGACTTTGCCGTCCAGGCCACTGTCTTTCAACGCTTTGACCAGCGCGTCATAGGTGGCCTGATCGGCCGCGGGGTTCGGGGCGGGCGGCGTGCCGGTCAAGGGGCCGGGTTCCGGCGGCTTGCGCGGCGCGTTCGGATCGGGCGGGGCCTGCGGCACGTCGCGCGCTTCCCGCGCCTCCTCCTTGGGCGTCGGCGGGGGCGGACGCCACAGGCGGAAACCGTCGGTGAAGGTGGCTTCCTTGCAGGCCTTCAGCAGTTCCTTCGGGTCCGGAGCCACGACCAGCGGGCTGAAGGGGGCGGGAGGAAACTCCGCAGGCTCCGGCGGCAGGGGATCTTCCGGAGCGACCGGCGGCTCCTCCACGAATCCCGGTGGCAACACCCGTTCGACGGCTGCGGCGGTGCCCGCGAAGGCCAGAAACGCCAAGGACAGGAGTGCGATCGGGACGCGCAAGGGAATCCGGAAAAAGAAGGCGGGCCGAGCGTCCATTATGGCGCCCTGCCCGCTGCATAGCCACGGACAAATCCTTGTCCCGGCACCCCCCGCCTCCCTCAGGAGCGCGGCAGGCTGTCGCTCGGGGTGGCGTGCAGCGCCCAGGCGGCCAGTTCGGACCGCAGGGCGGCGATCTTGCTGCTTTCCGCCGGGTTGGTTTCCTTGCGCCAAGCGTCACTGATGATTTCCAGAAGACGGGCGCGACCGGCGTTGTCGCGCGACAGTTCCTGGATGCGCAGCACCGCGGCACCGGGCGACAATTGCTCCTGCCGGGCGACCAGGGTCACCTGATCGGCCAGGAAGGCGGTGATCGAAAAGTGTGTTGGATCGGTCTGCAAACGCATAGGCGGGCCTCCTCCCGGGGATAACCCATCGGCTCCCCGGCTCAAATATCGGGGGCGCGTTGGGAAAAGGCTACACCTCGGACGTCGTAGGACGGGGCTGAAATCGGGCGCGTCATGTCGTCGCACGTGCACGAACGAATTATGACGCGCCCGATTCCTTTATGGCGAAAGATCAGCCGTGCACGAACCGCTTCTCGAAACGGGCCAGATCCGCCGGGTCGATGGCCACCTGGATGTGGGCCTGGACCTCATCGTCCCGCCGCTCCAGCACCTCACCTTTTTCATAGAGCCACGCGAGCGCCGCCCCGTCCCCCAACGCGACGGACAGGTCCACCACATGGCGGTGGGCATTCATCCGCTGGTCGAGCAGCCGGTCGAGATCGGCGATCCCCGCCCCCGACAGGGCGGACACCGCGACGGCGCGCGGGTTGCGGGCCGTCTGGGCCAGGATCGCCTCGCGGGACTCCTTGTCCAGCGCATCGATCTTGTTCAGCACTTCGATCACGCGGTCGTCGGCGTCCGGGTCGATGCCCATATCGCTCATGACCTCGTGCACGTCGGCCTTCTGGGCCTCGCTGTCCTGGTGGGAGACGTCGCGGACATGCAGGATGATGTCGGCGGCGTCGACCTCCTCCAGCGTGGCGCGGAAGGCGGCGACGAGGCCGTGCGGCAGGTCGGAGATGAAGCCCACCGTGTCCGACAGGATCACCTTGCGCCCGGACGGCAGGGTCACCTGACGCATCGTCGGGTCCAGCGTGGCGAACAGCAGGTCCTTGGCGAAGACGTCGGCGTTGGCCAGCCGGTTGAACAGCGTCGACTTGCCGGCGTTGGTGTAGCCGACCAGAGCCACCACGGGGTACGGCACCTTGGCGCGGGCCTTGCGGTGCAGACCGCGGGTGCGGCGGACCTCCTCCAACTCCTTCTTGATCTTGACGATTCGGTCGCCGATCAACCGGCGGTCCATCTCAAGCTGGGATTCACCGGGGCCGCCGAGGAAGCCGAAGCCGCCGCGCTGGCGTTCCAGGTGGGTCCAGGAGCGGACGAGGCGCGACTTCTGGTAGGTCAGGGCCGCCAGTTCGACCTGGAGCATGCCTTCGCGCGTGCGGGCGCGGGCGCCGAAGATCTCCAGGATCAGGCCGGTGCGGTCGATGACCTTGACCTTGAGGGCCTTCTCCAGATTGCGCTGCTGCACCGGCGACAGCGCGTGGTCGAGGATGACGAGGGATGCCTCCGTCTCCTCCACGATCTGGGCAAAATGCTCCACCGTCCCCGACCCGAGAAGGATCGAAGGCTGCGGGCGGTTCACCCGCGCGCATTCGGCGTGCACGACCTCCAGATCGATGGCGCGGGCAAGGCCCACCGCCTCGTCCAGGCAGGATTCGGGATGGCGCAGGACCCCGTCCGCCTCATTACGGAGGACGGGGTGGACCACGATGGCGCGGCCGGAGGCATCAGGCGTCCGGCCATTGCCATTGGTCGAAAAATCAGACGTTTTCACCTTCCTTGGGCGGCTCGAAGAGTTGGATCGGATGCGCGGGCATCACGGTGGAGATGGCGTGCTTGTAGACGAGCTGCGAATGCGCATCGCGCCGCAGCAGAACCGAGAAGTTGTCGAACCAGGTGATGATTCCCTGAAGTTTAACACCGTTCACAAGGAACACGGTTACGGGAGTCTTGTTCTTGCGGACGTGGTTGAGGAACACGTCCTGCACATTTTGGCTTTTTTCAGACATTTTATGTCGCCCCCTTCTTCAGTGTTTTTTGGGGCCCCTTGTTAGAAGCCCGCCCCCTGCAGCGATAAGGTATGGCTGGTCGCAACCGTCTCGACTACTGGTCATCCGATATGGTGTCACCACCGTTGCCCACCAAGCCGCACAATGCATGGCAGGTGTCGTACCGGTGGGCCGGAGGGAAGCGGGTGAAGCCGCTGCCCTCGCCTGCCCCTATTAGCACCGGGACCATTCCCGCGCCATGGGCACATTCCATGTCGATGTCGGCGTCCCCTACGAACCAGACGTCCGGACCCGGCGGAATGTTCGCCGGTTCCAGCGCCATCATCACCGGTGCGCCGTGCGGCTTGTCGAATTCGGCGTCCTGGGCGCCGACCAGACGGCCGAAATAGCCGGTCCAGCCCAGCGCGTCGGCTTCCGCCCGCAGGAAGCGGCCGGTCTTGTTCGAGACCACCGCCTGATAGATTCCGCGCTCGGCGAAGCCGCGCAGCAGGGATTCCGCACCCGGCAGGGGCCGGAGATGCTCCAGGTGATGCGCCTCGAAATAGGCGTAGAAAAGGTCGCGCGCGTCGGTCCAGCGCTCCCCGAAGATGCGGGGGAAGCTGTCGCGCAGCGACTGCTTGATGCGCTCCCGCGCCTCATCCTCGGTCCAGGCCGGATGGCCGAAGGTGACCAGCGCGTGGTTCAGCGCGGCGCGCACCGTGCCCCAATTGTCGACCAGCGTGTTGTCCCAGTCGTAGAGGACGGCGCGCGGCAGCACAGGCAGGCGGTCGATGACGGCGGCGGCGTCACTCATGACGGCACCCCGGCGGCCACGTAATCGAGATAAGCCTGACGCAGCGTGCGCGTGACCGGCCCCGGCCGGCCCTCGCCCACCGGCTTCCCGTCGATGCGGGTCACCGGAAGCGCGAAGGTGCCGGCGGAGGACACGAAGGCTTCGCGGGCGGCGAGCGCCTCCTCCACCGTGAAGCTGCGCTCCTCCACCGGAATGCCGCGCTCGCCGGCCAGCCGCAGAAGCGACAGGCGGGTGATGCCGTTGAGGATCTTCTGCGACGGGGCGCGGGTCACCAGCACGCCGTCCTGCGTGACGATCCAGGCGTTGGAAGAGGACCCCTCCGTCACCGTGCCGTCCGGGTCGATCAGCCACGCCTCGTAAGCGCCCGATTGGGCGGCCTGCTGCTTGGCCAGCACCGGCGCGAGGAGGCCGACCGTCTTGATGTCCCGCCGGCCCCAGCGGATGTCGGGCACCGTGACAACGGACACGCCCTTCTCGAGCTGCTCCGGCTTGGCGAAGGCGGTGACCCGCTTGACGGTCATCACCAGCGTCGCGGGGATGTCCACCGGGAACTTGAAGTCGCGCGGGGCGACACCGCGGGTGACCTGGATGTAGAGCGAACCGTTGCGGACACCGTTCCGCCGCACCAGCTCGCGGGCGATCATCGTCACGACGCGCGGCGCCGCCGGCCAGTCCATGCGCAGTTCCGACAGGCTGCGGCCCAGACGCTCCATATGGCCGTCCAGGTCCGCGAAGCGCCCATCGAGGAGGGTCACCACCTCATAGACGCCGTCGGCGAACTGGAAACCGCGATCTTCCACATGAACCGCCGCCTGCCGGTGCGGCAGGTAACGGCCGTTGACGTATGCCCATCGAGCCATGGAGGTTCTTTTTGTTGGTGCCAAAAACGATACGGGAGACGATCAGAAGAATTCAAGCCGGACGGCGAACATCTTCTCCACCTTCTTCACCTGACCGGCGGTGGCGAGGATGATGACGCGGTCCTTCGGGCGGATCACCGTGGCCGGGCGCGGGATGATGACCTCGTCGCCGCGCACGATCGCTCCGACGATGACCCCGGAGGGCAGCTTCACCTCCCGCAGCGGCGTGTTCACCACCGCTGAGGTTTCCAGCGCCTCCGCCTCGATGACCTCGGCAAAGCCGTCGCGCAGGCTGTGCACCGCGCGGATGCGGCCGCGACGGACGTGCTGGAGGATGTTCGACACGGTGATGGCGCGCGGGCTGACCACCGCGTCGATCCCCAGCGGCGACACCAGCGAGGTGTAGGACGCCTTGTTGATCAGCGTGATGGCGCGCTTCGCCCCATGCCGCTTGGCGAGCAGCGAGGAGAGGATGTTGCCCTCGTCGTCGTTGGTCACGGCGACCACCGTCTCGGTGGCGCGGACGTTGGCCTCCTCCAGGATTTCCGGGTCCAACCCGTCGCCGTGCAGCACCATGGTGCGCGACAGGCGCTGCGCCACGAACTGGGCGCGGCTGCGGTTCATCTCGATGATGCGGGCGGTGACGTGGGGGTACTTGGCCTCCAACTCCTCCGCCAGGCACAGCCCAATGTTGCCGCCACCCAGGATGATGATGCGGCGGGCCTCCACCTCTTCATGACCGAAGGCGGCCATGGCGCGGTTCAGGTGGCGGTTGTCGCAGGCGAAATAGACCTCGTCGCCGGGCAGCATCTGGTCGTCGCCGCCGGGGATGAAGGACCGGTCGTTGCGGATGATCGCCACCACCTCCAGCCCAAGGTCGGGGAACAGGCCGGTCAACTGGCGCAGCGGCGTGTGCAGCACCGGGCAGGTTTCCGTGCACAGCACGCCGACGACGCGGACCTTGCCGTCCGCCAGCGGGATCATGTCGAAGGCGCCCGGCACCTGGAGCCGGCGGGCGATGGCGCGCGCCACCGCGATCTCCGGGGAGATGATGACGTCGATCGGCATGTGGTCGCGGCTGAACAGGTCCGCCCAGATCGGCTTCAGATAGCTCTGGTTGCGGACGCGGGCGATCTTGGTCGGCACCTTGAACAGGGCGTGCGCGACCTCGCAGGCGACCATGTTGATCTCATCAATCTGGGTGACCGCGATGATCATGTCAGTCTCGCCCGCCCCCGCCGCCTCCAGAACGTCGGGGTGTGAAGCGTGGCCGACCATGGCCTGCACGTCGAGCGTATCGCTGATTCGCTGGATGAGTTCCGGCGAATGGTCGATCACCGTGACGTTGTTGCCCTCGGACGCCAGATAGCGCGCGATGTTCGAGCCGACCTGCCCGGCTCCGCAAACGATGACCTTCACGGCCTTTGCACCCTTCCCCGCCCATTTTCCAGGCACTTAGGACAGGGACCTTATCATTTTGCGGCAGAGCGCACCAACTCTATGTTTGCGAAGGGAAATACGGGCCAACATGCGAGCGTGGACAGGAAGAGGGGTGACGGATGCGACGGATGCGCCCTGCCCCATCACCCCTCCCCCGGCAATCATCGCGAAACGGAGACCCGTTTTCCCGGCTTTGGCGTCAGCTGTTGTCGATCGTGTAATAGAACTGCGTGACGACTCCTTCCGGAGCACCGTCCTTGCGGGTGTCGAAGTTGAAGTCCTGCGACCGGCCATCGATGTTGACCGATCCCTGGAAATGGGCCGGCCCGTTGAAATTCACACCGATCAGCAGAAGCTGATTCACGCCGGCCTGCAGGTTGCCGGTCAGCACGACCTGTTCATTGATCGATTCGCCGCCACCAATGCGGTTGTAAACTTGAGCGCCGTTCAAATAAGCGACAAGTTGGTTGTCGGTATAATTGACCGTCAAGACAGCAGTGGTCGCCATATTGCGATTCCTCCTCATAAAAAAATACTGTTTGTTGTTAAGCGCACTCACAAATCAATGAATATTTAGGCAATGAACTTCGATCAACACCAAAAATGTTATTCGAAATTTCACAGAAAATATAAATACGATTGTATTTAATGATTCACTTAAAACAAGAAAATAATTAATCAAGGCCAATCAAAATAATGGAATTACCGCAACGCAATTTCAGAGGACGCACACCAACGACACAAGTCGGCAAGCACCGCCCTCAGACAAAATAAAAGCAGGTTCCCAAGCCGCCCGCGTTCGGGACATGCTCGGAATACCTGCTTTAGGAGAAAGGGCGGTTCCTTGTGCTTGACGATGCTGGGCAAGCCTACTCGACGAACAGCTTGCCCTTCTCGCTGCCGTGCACGCCGAGCGATTTCAGCTTCCGGTGCAAGGCGGAACGCTCCATCCCCACGAAGGACGCGGTGCGGGAGATGTTGCCGCCGAAGCGCGTCACCTGGGCCAACAGATACTCGCGCTCGAATACCTCGCGCGCCTCGCGGAGCGGCAGGCCCATGATCTCGCCACCCTTGTCCCATTTCAGGACGGTGGGGGTGATGGCACCGATTTCCGGCGGCAGCTGGTCGGCGCGGATCGGCTCCTTGGGATCGCCCTGTGCCATGATGAGCAGCCAATCCACCACGTTGCGCAACTGCCGCACGTTGCCCGGCCAGTCGTAGGCCTGCAGCGCGGCCATAGCGTCCTCGCCGAAGTCGCGGGCCGGCAGGCCGGCGGCCTCCGCCGAGCGCTGCATGAAGTGGCGGGCCAGCAGCGGGATGTCCTCGCGCCGCTCGGCAAGCGAGGGCACGCGGATCGGCACGACGGCAAGACGATAGAACAGGTCCTGGCGGAAGCGGCCCTGGTCGATTTCCGCCTGGAGGTCGCGGTTGGAGGTCGCAATGACGCGCACGTCCACCTCGACCCGCTGGCCGCCACCGACCCGCTCGAACACCTGCTCCTGCAGGGCGCGGACGATCTTGCCCTGGGTTTCCAGCGGCATGTCGGCCACCTCGTCGAGCAGCAGCGTGCCGCCGTGCGCCTGTTCGAAGGTGCCGATCTTGCGCCCGCCGCCGTCCACACCGGCTTCCGTGCCGAACAGCTCCATCTCCAGCCGGTCGGGACGCATGGTGGCGCAGTTCAGCCCGACGAAGGGGCCGCCGGCCCGGCGCGACCGCGCGTGGATCAACCGGGCCACCACCTCCTTGCCGGAGCCGGCGGGGCCGGTGACGAGAACGCGGCTGCCGGTGGGCGACACCTTCTCGATGCTCTGGCGGACGTGGTTGACGGCGGTGGACCGGCCGATCAGTTCCACCTCGCCGCCGGCGCGCAGCTTCAGCTCCTCGTTCTCGCGCTTCAGCCGGGCCGCTTCGATGGCGCGGTCCACCATCAGCAGCAGCCGGTCGGCCTTGAAGGGCTTCTCGATAAAGTCGTAGGCGCCGATCTTGATCGCCGAGACGGCGGTCTCGATGTTGCCATGGCCGGAGATCATGATGACCGGCAGGTTCCGGTGGTCGCGCATCAGCTGTTCGAGGATTTGAAGCCCGTCCAGCCGGCTGCCCTGGAGCCAGATGTCCAACACCACGAGGCTCGGCCGGCGGGCGGAGACCTGGGCGAACGCCTGATCGGCGTCGGCGGCTTCACGCGTCTTCATGCCTTCGTCGTTCAGGATGCCGGCGATCAGCATCCGGATGTCCGCTTCGTCGTCGACGATCAGAATGTCATGCGCCATGGGCTGCGTGCCTCTTCTCTTCACCGGTCTCCGCCGGCGTGCCAACGCCGCCGGGGGCATCGCCCGCGGCCGTGCCGGAGCTGTTGGACGTGTTGGGGATGACCAGCCCGACGCGCGCCCCGCCGCCTTCGCGGTCCTCCAGGGTCAGCACGCCGCCGTGGTCCTCCATGATCTTCTTGACGATTGCCAGCCCCAGTCCCGTGCCTTTCGCGCGCGTCGTCACGTAGGGCTCGGTCAGCCGGTCGCGTTCCTCGGTCGGCAGGCCCTTGCCGTTGTCCTCGATGATCATGGCGATGCGCTCGGCATCGGCCTCGACCCGGATGGCGACATGGCCGGGCGGCAGCTCCGCGCCTTCGGCCGGCGGTGGGCGCCCTTCGATGGCGTCCGCGGCGTTCTGCAGCAGGTTGGTCAGCGCCTGGCTGATCTGGCGGCTGTCGCAGGGCACGGTGAGCGGCCCCTGGGGAAGCGCCATGTCGAACTTGATCTTGCCGGCGTGCGCGCTGGATTGCAGGAACACCGCCTGCCGGACGAGGTCGTTGAGGTTGCAGGGCTTCATCACCGGCTGCGGCATGCGTGCGAAGGCTGAAAATTCGTCCACCATCCGCCGGATGTCGTCCACCTGACGGACGATGGTGTCCGTGCACATGGTGAAGACCTCGGTGTCGGTGGTGATCTCCTTCAAGTACTTGCGACGCAGCCGCTCGGCGGAGAGCTGGATCGGCGTCAGCGGATTCTTGATCTCGTGGGCGATGCGGCGGGCGACGTCGGCCCAGGCCGCCTTGCGCTGGGCGGAGACCAGTTCGGTGATGTCGTCGAACGTCACCACATAGCCGCGGATCTCCCCACTGCCCCGCCCTTCGGTGGAGATGCGGACGAGCAGCGTCAGCGGCGTCGTGCCGGGACGGCGGATCTGGATCTGGTCCTGCACCACCCGGCCGGGGCGGCCCGGCGCATGGTCCAGAAGCTCTCCCATCTCCGGCGACAGCTCGGCCAGCTTCATCCCAATCAGGCTTTCCGCGTCCTCGACGCCGAGAAGGCGCGCAGCCGAGAAGTTGGGAAGGGTGATGCGACCCTCCGCATCCAACCCGATCACGCCCGCCGACACGCCGCCCAGCACGGTCTCGGTGAAGCGGCGGCGCTCGTCGATCAGGCGGTTGGCGGAGAGAAGTTCGTGCCGCTGGCTTTCGATCTCCGTCGTCATGCGGTTGAAGGCGCGCGACAGCAGGCCAAGCTCGTCCTCGGCGGGCGGCTCGGTCACCCGGACGGTCAGGTCGCCGGCGCGCACCCGCTCCGCGGCACCGATCAGGGCGCTGATCGGCCGCGCCAGCCGCGTCGCGAAGATCAGCCCCGCCCAGACCGCCGCCAGCAGAAGCAGCATGGCCACGACCAGGAAGATCAAGGTGAAGGTGATCTGCAGGCTGCCACGCTGGCTTTCCAGCGCCCCGAACTCCCGCACCGCCCCTTCCGCCGAGGCCATGTGCGAGAGCACGCGCGGCTCGACCATGCGGCCGACATAGAGATAGGTGTCGGCGAAGCGGTCGAGCCGGACCAGCGCGCGCACGCGGTCATCGTTCTCGCTGACGATCATCGCCACCTCGCCGCGGCGGGCGGTGGCGAGCTTGTCGTCGGGGATCGGGTCGAACTCCAGCGCGAAGGTGTAGCCGGAGCGCGCGACGATGGCGCCGGTCGTGCCGTTGAAGACGATGGCCTCCGACAGGGCGCGCAGCATCGCCTGGGTGGCGACCACCTGCTCGAACCGCTCGGGATCGCTGGCGAGGCGCGCCGCCTCCTGGTTCAGGTCGTTCGCCATGGCGAGCGCATCGGCGCGGATGTTCTGCTGGTGCTCGTGGAGATAGGCGCTGGCGACCGCCAGCGATTCGTTCACCGCCGTGCGCACCCGCTCGCTGAACCAGGACTGCACGCCGACATAGAAGAAGACCGTGGAGAAGATGGCCATGATGATGGCTGGCGCGACGGCGAGAAGGCTGAACACCGCGACCAGACGCACATGCATCTGCGACCCGGCGAGGCCGCGCCGCCGCCCGATCCACAGATAGACAATGCGCCGTGCGATCAGCACGCCGAGCAGCAGCAGAAGCGCCAGATCGAGGGTCAGCAGCCACGTGACGGTCCGCGGGTTGGTTTCCCCGAAGGGCGCGCTCTCCGTCAGCGCCGTATAGGTCGCGAAGCCCGCCACCAGGGCCGCCAGGGACAGCGCGAAGGCAAGCCGCTTCGCCAACCCGACCCGGATTGCCCAGCGAAGGAACTGCTGCCAAAGCGGCGTGGCGGTTTCAGGGGGTGTGGACGACATGAATTCCGGCAACCAGTCTGTTGCCAGAATGATACACGAGCTGTTGCCGTCCTGCCAAGCGGCAACCCCTCTGCCTTTCGCACAGTCCCTAAGGAGCATTGCGAACGGCAGAGGTGCCGGAAGTCTGTCGCAAAAACACCACGCTGTGGGATTGCGGCGACGCCCGGCCAATCCGCCGGGCGCCGGATCACTTCAACCCGCGCACCACCTGGATGTCGAGATCGCGGATCTTCTTGCGCAGCGTGTTGCGATTGAGTCCGAGCAGTTGCGCCGCCTTGATCTGGTTGCCCCGCGTCGCCGAGAGGCTGAGCGAGATCAGGGGACGTTCGACCTCGCGCAGCACCCGGTCATAGAGGCCGTTTGACGGCATCCCGTCCTTGTGCGCGGCGAAATAATCCTTGAGGTGGCGCTCCACGGCGGCGGACAGTCCCTCGCCTTGCGGTTCCTCCACCGGCTGGGCGGCGGGCGTGGTGTCGGCAAGCTCCGCCTCCACCACGTCGAGCCCAATGACCTCCTGCGAATAGAGCGCGGCGAGGCGGCGGACGAGGTTCTCCAGCTCGCGGACGTTGCCGGGCCAGCGGTAGCGCTTCAACCGGTCCATGGCGGGCTGGTCGATGCTCTTCACCGGCAGCCCTTGGGCCGAGCATTGGTTCAGGAAGTGGCGAACCAGGAGCGGCACGTCCTCCGTACGCTCGCGCAGCGGCGGCAGACGGATGGGAACGACGCACAGACGATAGAACAGATCCTCGCGGAACAGGCCCTGGCGGATCAGGGTGCGCAGGTCACGGTGGGTCGCGGCGACGATGCGTACGTCCGTCTTGATTGGTGTACGTCCGCCGACGGTGGTGTACTCGCCTTCCTGCAGCACGCGCAGCAGGCGGGTCTGCGCCTCCAGCGGCATGTCGCCGATCTCATCGAGAAACAGGGTGCCGCCCTGCGCCTGCTCGAAGCGGCCGGTCGACCGGTTGGTGGCTCCGGTGAAGGCGCCCTTCTCGTGACCGAACAGCTCGGACTCGATCAGTTCGCGCGGGATGGCCGCCATGTTGATGGCGACGAAGGGGCCGTTGCGCCGCTTGCCGTAATCGTGCAGCGCGCGGGCCACCAGTTCCTTGCCGGTGCCCGACTCGCCGGTGATGGTCACCGTCAGGTCGGTGCCCATCAAACGGGCAAGGACGCGGTAGATCTCCTGCATGGCCGGCGAGCGGCCGATCAGGGGAAGCTGCTCGTCCGCCTCGCCGGCGTCGGCGGGCAGCGCCGCCGGCGGCGTGTTGGAGTTCAGCGCCCGCTCGACGACCGAGACCAGCTCCTTCAGGTCGAAGGGCTTGGGCAGGTACTCGAAGGCGCCGCGCTCCGCCGCCTTCACGGCGGTAATAAGCGTGTTCTGCGCGCTCATCACGATGATGCGCAAATCGGGTCGGATCTTCTTGATCCGCGGGATCAGGTCCAGCCCGTTCTCGTCGGGCATCACCACGTCAGTGATGATGAGGTCGCCCTGCCCGTCCGCCACCCAGCGCCAGAGCGTGGAGGCATTGCCGGTGGTGCGCACCTCGTGCCCGAGACGGGCGAGGGCCTGGGTCAGAACGGTGCGGATGGCGCGGTCGTCGTCCGCAACCAGGATCGTGGCTGCACTCATCCGATGGCCCCTCGGATGCCTCTGGCCGGTGCAGGATCGCCGCTCATCTGCGCTTCATCGAACATGGGTAGCGAGACCTTGAAGACGGTGCGGCGCGGCTGGCTGTCAAATTCGATGACGCCGCCGTGGTCGCCGACGATTTTGGCTACCAATGCAAGCCCCAGGCCAGTCCCATTGACCTTGGTCGTAATGAACGCATCGAAGAGGTTGGAGCGCAGATCGTCGGGTATGCCGTCCCCATTATCCTGAACGGACACCAGCAACGGCAGGTGCAGGCGGGTGTCGCCGCCGGGCAGGGCCATGCGGACGCCGTGCTGATAAGATGTGCTGAGCATGATCTCGCCGCCCGATTCCGGTGCAGCTTCTGCTGCATTTTTAATCAGGTTGAGGAAAATCTGGATGAGCTGGTCGCGGTTGCCATAAACTGGCGGCAGGGATGGGTCGTAGCGCTCGATGAAACGGATGTTCCGCGCGAAGCCGCTCTGGGCCACCTTGCGGACATGCTCCAGAACGGTGTGGATGTTCACTGCATCGCGCTCCAGCGGGCGCTGGTCCGAGAAGACCTCCATCCGGTTGACCAGGGCGACGATGCGGTCGGCCTCGTCGCAGATCAGCCGGGTGAGCACCCGGTCGGACTCGCTGCAGTTCTCTTCCAAGAGCTGCGCCGCCCCGCGGATGCCCGACAGCGGATTCTTGACCTCATGCCCGAGCATCGACGCCATGGCGGTGACCGAGCGGGCGGCGTTGCGGTGGGTCAGGGAATTGTCGATCTTGCGGGCCAGCGTGCGTTCGTTGACCGTCAGCAGCACATGGTCGGCGGGCTCGCCCAGCGCGGTGACCCGCACGGTGACATGGTGCGGACCGATGCGCGGCGTGTCGATGACGACGCCCTCCTGCGAGGCGCGGTGGCGGCCCTGCTGGACCTGCTCGATCAATTGGCTGACCGGGCTGTTGGGCGGCAGCAGCTCCGCCAGGGGCATGCCTTCCATCATGGCGGCGGACAGGCCGAAGAACTCCTGCGCCTCCAGATTGACGTAGCGGATGTCGCCGGAACCGTCGACGACCAGAACCGGGTCGGGGAGCGCGTTCAGCATGATGGACGGATCGATGCAGGAGCGGACGGGTCGGTAGGAACCGGAGGGCGCACGGGGCCGCGCCGGGCGGCGGGGCAATGGAGCAGCGGCAGATGCACGGGCCATCAGGCAGCCATCCTTTCGATCGCCGGGGCGTAGAAGTCGCGGATGAAGCCTCGCACTCGTTCGGGATCGGACATGCGGTTGACCTCCGAGCGGAATTCGGCGGAGTCGCGCAGGCCCGTTGAGTACCAGGAGATGTGCTTGCGGGCGACGCGCAGCCCGCCTTCAACGCCGTAATGGGTCAGCATGGCGTCGTAATGCTCCAGCAGCGCGTCGAGCTGCTCGTGGAGCGGCGGGTCGGGCAACCGCTCGCCGGTGCGGATGTAATGCATCACCTGGGCGGGGAACCAGGGGCGCCCGTAGGCGCCGCGCCCGATCATCACCCCGTCGGCGCCGGACTCGGCGAGCGCGCGGTCCACGGCGTCGAAGGAGGTGATGTCGCCGTTGACCACAACCGGAATCGACACCGCCTCCTTCACGGAGCGGATGAAGGACCAGTCGGCGGTGCCGTTGTAGAACTGCTCGCGGGTGCGACCGTGAACGGTGACCAGCTTGATCCCGCACTCCTCCGCGATGCGGGCGAGACGAGGCGCGTTCAGGCTGTTGTCGTCCCAGCCCTTGCGCATCTTCAGCGTCACCGGGATCGAGACCGCCTTCGCCGTGGCCTCCAGGATGCGGGCGGCGAGCGCCTCGTCGCGCATCAGGGAGGAGCCGGCGTGGCCGTTGACCACCTTCTTCACCGGGCAGCCGAAGTTGATGTCGATGATGGCCGCCCCGCGGTCTTCGTTCAGCTTCGCCGCCTCGGCCATCACGTCGGGCTCGCAGCCGGCGAGTTGGACCGCCATGGGGAACTGCTCCGGCTCGCACTCGACCATGCGCAGCGTTTGGCGGTTCTCGCGGATCATCGCCTGACTTGCGACCATCTCTGAAACGACCAGTCCGCAGCCCGACTGCTTCACCAGCCGCCGGAACGGCAGGTCGGTGACGCCGGACATAGGAGCGAGGATCACCGGACCCTCAAGCGAGATGGTGCCGATTTGAATGGCCATGTTCACCTGCCCACATCATGGGCACATTAGCGATATGATGAGAATTTGTGCACGGTAGCACAGCGTTTCGGCATGTTGCAAGTGCACATCCCACGAACGCCGCGCTGGCTGTCATGCGTGGGGGTTAGCCGAGCAGGACGTCGGTGACGAACTTGACGCCCGGATAGGCGAGAGTCAGCAGCAGATAGGCGATCAGCACGAGACGCGCGGCCATCCGCCCGCGCACGCCGGTGCGGGCGTGGGCGAGCAGCAACCCACCGATGACGACGAAGCTGGCGACGGACAGAAGCGTCTTGTGGTCGGCGCGCAGCAGCGCGCCGGTTTCGTAATAGAGCACCGCCATTCCCGTGGCGAGACCGGCCCCCAGAACCGCCTCCGAGGCGCCGAGGAGGTGGAGCTGCATCCGCTCGCTTTCCGTCACCGGGGGCAGGAACCGGGTCAGCGGCGTCGGGCGTTTCGACTTCAGCGCCCGCTCCTGAAGGAAGGCGGCGAGCGACGCCACGGCGGCCATGGTCAGCAGCGCGTAGGTGATGACCGATACAGCGATGTGCAGGTCGATCCAGATGCCCGGCGCCCCGCCGCGCAGCACCGGCGCCGGCGCCTGCTGGGCCAGCGTCGCGAAGGCGCCGACGGTCAGCAGATAGGGCAGCAGCAGCGGCGAGAGCCGCCACGCCGACCGGGTCAGTGCGCTCATCGCCATGAACAGCAGCATGCAGGCGGCGATGGTGATCCACAGCGCGGTGGACAGGCCGGTGTGCCAGCGTCCCGCCACCTGGGTCAGCGCCCAGGCCGCCGGTCCGGCGAACCCCAGCGCCAGGGCGCCCCAGAAATAGGCGGAGCGGCCATCCGCCCCCTGCCCCGCGATCCGGTGGTACGGGTAGATGGACGCCGGCAGCAGAGCCATCAGCGCGGTCAGGCTGTAGACGATGTTCTGCGACATGCGGCGGACCCGTGCCCTTCCCTCTGCGGAAACCCAAAGTCGCTGTTGGACCCAAAGTGGCTGTTGGACAAGTCTCTGAAGCTCTTGGCGGAACGCCGGTGAGCGGCTAGGCTCCGCTGCGTCCGGCCGCCATGACGTAAGCGTCACGCGGACGGCCCGTCAAGCGCGGATACCATAGCCCAAACGGCAGGGAAACGCCCCATGTCTTCCATTAACGCGTCTTCCTGCGTCGCGCTGATCGTCGCCGCCGGGACTGGACAGCGGTTCGGCGCCGAGCGGCCCAAGCAATATCTCGATCTGGCCGGCCAGCCGGTTCTGCGCCGCACAGTCGAGGCCTTCCGGCGCCACCCCAAGGTGAGCGCGGTGCGCGTCGTCATCAATCCCGCCTTTCGCGACCTCTACGATGCGGCCGTCGCGGGGCTGGACCTGCCCGAACCGGTGGCCGGCGGGGCATCCCGCCAGGATTCGGTGCGCAACGGGCTGGAGGCGTTGGCCGACTCGGCGCCGGGCCTCGTGCTGATCCACGACGCGGCCCGCCCGCTGATCGACGCCGGCACCATCGACGCGGTGATCGCGGCGCTCGACACCCACCCCGCGGCGCTGGCCGCCGTTCCGGTCGCCGACACGCTGAAGCGCGGCAATGGCGGTCCGGACGGGGAGCTTGTGGCCGGCACGGTGGACCGCAGCGGCCTGTGGCGCGCCCAGACCCCGCAGGGCTTCCGCTTTCCCGAGATCCTGGCCGCGCATCGCGACGCCGCCGGGCTGGAGTTGACCGACGATGCGGCGGTCGCCGAACGCGCCGGGCTCCCGGTCGCGCTGGTGCCCGCCAGGCAGGAGAATTTCAAGGTGACCACCCCCGACGACCTGACCCGCGCCACCCGCGCGCTCGACTCCGCCCTGTCCGACATTCGCACCGGATCGGGCTTCGACGTGCACCGCTTCGCCGAGGGCGATCACGTCACGCTTTGCGGCGTGCGGGTTCCGCACACGCACCGGCTGGACGGCCATTCCGACGCCGACGTCGGGCTGCACGCGCTGACCGACGCCATCCTGGGCGCGCTGTGCGCCGGGGACATCGGCAGCCATTTCCCGCCCAGCGACCCGCAATGGCGCGGTGCCGACAGCGCGCTGTTCCTGAAACACGCGGCGGAGTTGGTGACGGCGCGCGGCGGGCGGATCGCCCATGTCGACGTGACGATCATCTGCGAGCGCCCGAAGGTCGGCCCGCACCGCGAGGCGATGACCGCGCGCGTTGCCGAAATTCTGGGCATGCCGGTGGACCGGGTCAGCGTGAAGGCGACGACGACCGAGCGGCTCGGCTTCACCGGGCGCGGCGAAGGCATCGCGGCGCAGGCGATGGCGACGGTCCGTCTGCCGGGATAGCATGAGCTTTCCGTAGCCCTCCCCCAGAAGGAGAGAGGGGCTGGTTTTGGCACGACGACGAAAGGGACCCGCATGTTTCCCGATCACATCCGCGAACTCGCGGCCAAGCTGCTCGCGGAATACGAATTGGCCGGCTACAGCCTGGCGACCGCCGAATCCTGCACGGGCGGTCTGATCGCGGGCGCGCTGACCGACATCGCGGGGTCGTCCAAGGTGGTGGATCGCGGCTTCGTCACCTACTCCAACGTCGCCAAGTCGGAGATGCTCGGCGTGCCGCCCAGCCTGATCTACGCCCACGGCGCGGTCAGCGCGGAGGTGGCGGTGGCCATGGCAGTGGGCGCCCTGGCGAAATCGAAGGCCGACGTGACGGTGGCGGTTACCGGAGTTGCCGGACCCGGCGGCGGGACACCGGAAAAGCCGGTCGGGCGCGTCTACATCGCCACGGCGGTCCGGCGCGGCGCCGCCAAGCACAAGGAATACACCTTTCCCGGCGACCGCGAGGCGGTGCGCCTCGCGACCGTGCAGACCGCGCTGGAGCGGCTGCGCACGGCCCGCCCGGAAACCGCGATTCGCTGACGGAGGAGCGGCCTCAGGCGGTTCGCGCCGCCGCGGGCCGGGTGGCGCCGTTGCCATAGAGCTGGTTGGCGCGGGTTTCGAAGGCCTGCACCATCCGGCGCACCGCCTCGTTGAACAGCACGCCCATGATCTTCTGCAGCATCTTCGAGCGGAACTCGAAATCCACGTAGAAATCCACGCAGACTCCGCCCTCGTGCGGGGTGAAGATCCAGTGATTGTTCAGATACTGGAATGGCCCCTCGGTGTACTGGACGTTGATGCGGCGGTTCGCCTCGTCCAGTTCCACCCGCGAGGTGAAGCGTTCGCGGACCATCTTGAAGCCGATGACGAGGTCCGCGAACATCACGTCGCCTTCGCGGCGGCGGATGCGGGCGGCGAGGCACCAGGGCAGGAATTCCGGGTACTTCTCCACATCGGCGACCAGCCGGTACATCTGCTCCGGCGTGTAGGGAAGAACCTTCTTTTCCGCGTGCGTCGGCATACCCGCTCCGTTTCTCTTTCGGCCGCCTCTCAGCCCGCCGCCCTTCAGCCCGCCGTTGCCGCGAGCTTGCGGAGGCGAGCCTCCCGCAGCTTCGCGAAGTCCGCCCCGGCGTGATAGCTGGAGCGGGTCAGCGGCGTCGAGGCCACCATCAGGAAACCCTTGCCGCGGCCAAGTGTTGCATAGCTCTGGAATTCTTCCGGAGTCACGAACCGGTCCACCGCCGCGTGCTTGGGCGTCGGCTGGAGGTACTGGCCGATCGTCATGAAGTCAACATCGGCGGCGCGCAGATCGTCCATCACCTGCCCGACCTCCTCGCGCGTCTCGCCCAACCCGACCATCACGCCGGACTTGGTGAACATCGACGGGTCCAGCTCCTTCACCCGCGCCAGCAGCTGCAGCGAGGTGAAATAGCGCGCGCCCGGACGAATCGTCGGGTAGAGGCGCGGCGCCGTTTCCAGATTGTGGTTGAAGACGTCGGGCTTCGCCTCGACCACCACCTCCACGGCCCCCTTCTTCTTCTGGAAGTCGGGGGTCAGGATCTCGATGGTCGTGTCGGGCGACGCGGCGCGGATGGCGCGGATGGTCCGGGCGAAATGCTCCGCCCCGCCGTCCTCCAGGTCGTCGCGGTCCACCGAGGTGACGACGACGTGGCTCAGCTTCAGCTGGGCCACCGCCTCACCCACGTTGTCCGGCTCGTGCGGGTCGAGCTGGTCGGGGCGGCCGGTGCCGACGTTGCAGAAAGCGCAGCCGCGGGTGCAGACGGACCCGAGGATCATGAAGGTCGCGTGCTTGTGCTTCCAGCACTCCCCGATGTTCGGGCAGGCCGCCTCTTCGCACACGGTGTTGAGCTTGAGCCCGCGCATCAGGTTGCGCGTCTCGTTGTATTCCTGGCTGGTCGGCGCCTTGACGCGAATCCAGCCCGGTTTGCGCTGGATCGGGTTGTCGGGCTTGTGGGCCTTTTCGGGATGGCGAAGCTTCTCGGGGTGATCGGCCACGGTCATGGTCTGAAGTGCTCCCACGGGCTGCCCGGCGGCAGCGCCGATGCTGAACGGTAACGCGCCGCCACGGCGCAAGGGAACGGCGCAAGGCCGGCGGACACGGTCCCGCCGGATAGGCCGGAATGACCGACCGGTCAAGTCTGATTATCAGCCGCAACGAAACAACACCGCCAAAAGGATGACGGCGCCCGAATCGTCCCTCCCCCGCCCCGGGGGGCGAGGGAGGAAACGACCGTCGATCAGACCCCACTCAGTCGATCAGACAGGCCACTTAGAAGTGGATGGCCCGGCCGTAGGCATCAAGAACCGACTCGTGCATCATCTCCGACAGGGTCGGATGCGGGAACACCGTCTGCATCAGCTCCTGCTCGGTGGTCTCCATGGTCTTGGCGACCGTGTAGCCCTGGATCAGCTCCGTCACCTCGGCGCCGACCATGTGGGCACCCAGCAGCTCGCCGGTCTTGGCATCGAACACGGTCTTCACCATGCCGTCCGCCTCGCCTAGAGCGATGGCCTTGCCGTTGCCGATGAAGGGGAAGCGGCCGACGCGGACCTCGTAGCCCGCCTCCTTCGCCTTCTTCTCGGTCAGACCGACCGACGCGATCTGCGGGTGCGAGTAGGTGCAGCCCGGGATGTTGCGGACGTCCAGCGCGTGCGGGTGCTTGCCGGCGATGTGCTCGACGGCGATGACGCCCTCGTGGCTGGCCTTGTGGGCGAGCCAGGGAGCCCCCGTCACGTCGCCGATGGCGTAGACGCCCGGCTCGTCGGTCTGGCAGTTGGCGTTGGTCTTGATGTGGCCGCGGTCGGTCTGGACCTTGGTGTTCTCCAGGCCCAGATTCTCCGTGTTCGGCGAGATGCCGACGGCGAGGATCACGCGGTCGACCGTGATGTCCTCGGTCTTGCCGTTGGCTTCCACCGCCACCGTCACGCTGTCGGCGCCCTTGCGCAGGTTGCCGGCCTTGCCGTTGGTGATGATGCGCATGCCCTGCTTTTCGAACTGCTTGCGGGCGAAGGCCGAGATTTCCTCGTCCTCGACCGGCAGGATGCGGTCCATCACCTCGACCACCGTCACCTTGGCGCCCAGCTCGTTGTAGAAGCTGGCGAACTCGATGCCGATGGCGCCGGAGCCGATGACCAGCAGCGACTTCGGCGTCGTGTTCGGGGTCATCGCCTTGCGGTAGGTCCAGACGAGGTTGCCATCGTCCTCCAGACCCGGAAGGGTGCGGGCGCGGGCGCCCGTGGCGATGATGATGTTCTTCGCCCCGAAGGTGCCGACCGCCGCACCGCCCTTGGACACGGCCACCTGCCCCTTGCCGAGCAGCTTGGCCTCGCCCTCGATGACGGCGACCTTATTCTTCTTCAGCAGGTGCTTGACGCCGCCGTTGAGCTGCCCCGCCACCTTGCGGGACCGCTGAACGACCTTGTCCAGGTCGAAGGACGGGTTCTGAATGACCAGCCCGTACTCCGCGGCGTGCTTGGCGTTGCGCAGCACCTCGGCCGAGCGCAGGAGCGCCTTGGTCGGGATGCAGCCCCAGTTGAGGCAGATGCCGCCGAGGTTCTCACGCTCCACCACCGCGGTGGAGAGGCCGAGCTGGGCGGCGCGGATCGCCGCCACATAGCCGCCCGGACCGCCGCCGATGACGATGAGGTCGTAGTTCATGTCAGCCATGGTCGGCGCCCCCTTACAGCAGCATGCTCAGCGGGTCCTCGATCAGCTTCTTGAAAGCCGCGAGGAATTCCGCACCCTGCGCGCCGTCGGCGACGCGGTGATCCACAGTGACCGAGACGGTCATCACGGTGGCAATGGCGAGAGCGCCGTTCTTCACGACCGGACGCTGCTCACCGGCGCCGACCGCCATGATGCAGGCCTGCGGCGGGTTGATGATCGCCGCGAACTCCCGGATGCCGTACATGCCGAGGTTGGAGATCGAGAAGGTGCCGCCCTGGTACTCTTCCGGCTTCAGCTTGCCGTCGCGGGCGCGCTCCGCCAGACCCTTCATCTCGTTGGAGATCTCGGCCAGCCCCTTGGTCTCCGCCTTCTTGACGATGGGCGTGATCAGGCCGGTCGGGGTGGCCACGGCGACCGAGATGTCGACGTGGTCGTAACGGAGGATGGCCTCCTCCGACCAGGCGGCGTTGATGTTCGGGAACTTCTTCAGCGTCAGCGCGGCGGCGCGGATGATGAAGTCGTTGACCGACAGCTTGTAGTCCTTGGAGCGGGCGTTCAGGTCGGCGCGGACCTTCAGCAGCGCGTCCAGCTCGCAGTCGATGGCCAGGAAGTAATCCGGCACCGTCTGCTGCACCTCGGTCAGACGACGGGAGATCGTCTTGCGCATGGAGCTGTTCGGCTGCGCCTTGTAGCGCATGCCCAGCTTGTCCGAGAGGTCCTTGGCGTCGATGCCCGCGGCCTTCGGGGCCGGAGCGGCGGCGGCCGGAGCAGCCGCCGGGGCGGCGGCGGGAGCCTGGGCGGCGGCCTGCGGAGCGGCAGCCTTGGCGGTGCCGCCGGCCTTGGCGGCCTCGATGTCAGCCTTGACGATGCGGCCGTTCGGGCCGGAGCCCTTGACGGCCTTCAGGTCGAGACCGGCCTGCTCGGCCAGACGGCGGGCCAGCGGGCTGGCGAACACGCGGCCACCGCCATGGGCGGCGGGAGCCGGAGCGGCCGCGGCCTGCGGAGCCGGGGCAGCGGCCTTGGCGAGCGCGCTGTCGTCCTCGCCCTCTTCCAGCAGCACGGCGATCGGGGTGTTCACCGCGACGCCCTGCGTGCCGGCCTGCACGAGGATCTTGCCGAGACGGCCTTCGTCCGCCGCCTCGACTTCCATGGTGGCCTTGTCGGTTTCGATCTCGGCGATCACGTCGCCGGACTTCACCGCGTCGCCTTCCTTCTTCAGCCACTTGGCGAGGTTGCCCTCGGTCATGGTCGGAGAGAGGGCGGGCATGAGAATCTGGATGGTCATTCGCTCGCCCTCCTTACTTGCGGTAGCAGGCCTTCTTCGCCGCTTCCGCGATGCGGTCGGGCGAAGGAAGGACGAGCTTTTCCAGGTTCGCCGCGTAGGGCATCGGCACGTCGAGGCCGGTCACGCGGATCACCGGGGCGTCCAGATAGTCGAAGGCCTGCTCCATCATCAGGGCCGACAGCTCGGCGCCGATGCCGCAGGTCGGCCAAGCCTCCTCGACGGTGATGAGGCGGTTGGTCTTCTTGACCGAGTTGACGATGGTCTCGGTGTCGAGCGGACGAATCGTGCGCAGGTCGATGACCTCGGCGCTGATCCCGTCCTTCTCCAGGAGGTCGGCGGCGGCGAGCGCGTAGCTGACCATCAGCGAGTGGGCGGTGATCGTCACGTCCGTGCCGGCGCGGCGGATCTTGGCGCGGCCGATCGGAACGATGAAGTCCTCGCTCTCCGGCACCTCGAAGGACTGGCCGTAGAGGATCTCGTTCTCGAGGAAGATGACCGGGTTCGGATCGCGGATCGCCGACTTCATCAGGCCCTTGAAGTCCGACGCGCTGTAGGGGGCGACGACCTTCAGGCCGGGCACGCTGGCGTACCAGGGGGTGAAGTCCTGGCTGTGCTGCGCGGCGACACGGGCGGCGGCGCCGTTCGGGCCGCGGAACACGATCGGGCAGCCCATCTGGCCGCCGGACATGTACAGCGTCTTGGCCGCCGAGTTCACGATGTGGTCGATGGCCTGCATCGCGAAGTTGAAGGTCATGAACTCGACGATCGGGCGCAGGCCGCGGAAGGCCGCACCGACGCCCAGGCCGGCGAAGCCGATCTCGGTGATCGGCGTGTCGATGACGCGGTCGGCGCCGAACTCCTGGAGCAGGCCCTGCGACACCTTGTAGGCGCCCTGGTACTGCGCGACTTCCTCGCCCATCAGGAAGACGGTCGGGTCGCGGCGCATCTCTTCGGCCATGGCGTCGCGCAGCGCTTCGCGGACGGTCTTCTTCACCGTCTTGTCGAAGAACTTGTCCTCGTCCGACGCGGGCGGCGCGGCGGCCGGGCCGCTGGCCGGACCGACCGGCAGGGTGGCCGGGGCGTGCGCGCCCGTGTCCTTCACCACCGGCTCGGCAGCGACCTTCGGGGCCGGCGTCGGGGAGCCGGACACGGCGTCGGTGACGCTCTCGCCCTCGCCGAGGATCACGGCGATGGGGGTGTTCACGGCGACGTTCTCGGTGCCCTCGGCGACCAGGATTTTGCCGATGCGGCCTTCGTCGACCGCCTCGACCTCCATGGTCGCCTTGTCGGTCTCGATCTCGGCGAGCACGTCGCCGGACTTGACCTCGTCACCTTCTTTTTTGACCCATTTCGCCAGCTTGCCCTCGGTCATGGTGGGCGACAGCGCCGGCATCAGCACTTCGATCGGCATTCCTCAACCTCCGGCGGCGCGGGTTCACCGGGAGGCGAAGCCTCCGGCCCTCGGCGCCGCTCCTGCTTATCGTTGTCGTCAGGCTTCGACCAGGACGTCCGTCCACAGCTCCGCCGGATCGGGCTCGGGGCTCTGCTGCGCGAATTCGGCAGCCTCGGTCACCACGGCCTTGACCTCGCGGTCGATTTCTTTGAGCTGGTCCTCGGTCACGTAAGCGCCTTCCAGCAGGACGCGCTTCAGGTTGTCGATCGGATCGGACTCGCTCCGCATCTTCTCGACCTCCTCCTTGGTCCGGTACTTGGCCGGGTCGGACATCGAGTGGCCGCGGTAGCGGTAGGTCTTCATCTCGAGGATGACCGGGCCGTTGCCGGCGCGGATGTACTCCACCCACTTGTCGGCGGCCTCGCGGACCTCGAGGACGTCCATGCCGTTGACCTGATGGCCGGGAATGCCGTAGGCCGCGCCGCGCTGGTGCAGTTCGCCCGCCGAGGCGCGCTCCTGCGAGGTGCCCATGGCGTACTTGTTGTTCTCGATCACGTAGAGCACCGGCAGCTTCCACAGCGCCGCCATGTTGAAGCTCTCGTAAACCTGACCCTGGTTGATGGCGCCGTCGCCGCAATAGACCGCGGACAGGCCGTCATCCTTGTTGTACTTGTGCGAGAAGGCGAGACCGGTGCCCAGCGGGACCTGCGCGCCGACGATGCCGTGGCCGCCGTAGAAGTTCTTCTCGCGGCTGAACATGTGCATCGAGCCGCCCTTGCCCTTGGAGTAGCCTCCACGGCGGCCGGTCAGCTCGGCCATCACGCCCTTGGGGTCCATGCCGCAGGCCAGCATGTGGCCATGGTCACGGTAGCTGGTGATGACGTCGTCGTTGTCCTTAAGCGCGGCCTGGATGCCGACCACAACGGCTTCCTGGCCGATGTAGAGGTGGCAGAAACCGCCGATGAGGCCCATGCCGTAGAGCTGGCCCGCCTTCTCCTCGAAGCGGCGGATCAGAAGCATCTCGCGATAGTACTTGATCAGGTCCTCGGTCGAAGCGGCCTGCTTCGAAGCGGAGTCAGTCTGCGCCTTCGGACGGCGTCGTGACGCGGCCATGTTTCCTCCCCAGGGTTTATGCAGCGACGGCAAGCGAACAGCCAGGGCTGCAGCACGTTGCGAGGGTACATCCCACTTATGAGGGTGCATCCCCCTCGCACCGGAAGCGGATGCGGGGCGCACAGTACACGACAAGCGCACGAGACGCAAATATCTGTTTTTAAACGCGAAATTCGGCGTTAACCGGCTTTCGGTTAATTCACTGATATGACCTACTTCTCAGCGCTAGCATCACCTTCGACCTGCGCCGGAGGGAGTGCGATTATGACGTCGCGGGGGCCTGAAAGGTTCAACATCGTGCGCGCACGCTCGTCCAGCATGTCGCGGTCCAGGTGGTCGCTGCGCATCAGTTGCGCGCGGCGGTCCATTCGCTCGCGCTCGGCCTTCACCTGATCCAGGACGGATTCCGCCGTGGCGATCTCCGCCTTCAGGTGGTTCATGGCGAGCAGCCCGCGGTCCCCCTGGACGGCGTAGTAGACGAAGTAGGCGACGACGCAGGAGCCGATGGCCGGCCCGATGGCCTGGCGAAGGGCGCTTTTCGCGGCGCGTTTCAGCGAGTCGGTGAGGTTCTGGAGCATGGTCATGGCGGTATGATGGAATCATACGCGATTCCTTCGGTCAAACGGAAAAGAAGCAATCCGAAAGAATTCACCGCGCCATGCTCTTTGCGCCGCCGAGTAATAGGCGCCCTACACCCTCAAAAGAGAGAGGCACAGTGCGCAACCTTCGAAAGAAGGCGGATTCCGCGTCATTCCGGAGGAACCTCGCGCGGGCGGCGGTCCTCGCCGATGGCGACGTAGGTGAAGACGCCCTCCGTCACCTTGATCGCCTCCCCGGCGCTGCGCTGGCGGCGCACCCAGGTCTCGACGCGCACGCGGATGGAGGTGCGGCCCACCTTGATCACATGGGCGAAGCAGCTCACCTCGTCGCCGACATAGACCGGCTTGTGGAAGGTCATCGCCTCGATCCCCACCGTCGCCACGCGACCGCCCGCCCGGCGCAGTGCGGCGACGCCGCCGGCCAGATCCATCTGGGACAGCAGCCAGCCGCCGAAGATGTCGCCGTTGGGGTTGGTGTCCGCCGGCATGGCGATGGTGCGCAGTGCCGGTCCGCCCTCCATGTCAGGTTGGGCTTGGATTTGATCGGTGGGAGTGCCGTCGCTCATCGTGACTCCGCCCTGGTTCGTTCTGGGGTCGAAAAAGCGCATCACAAAATATGGTGCGAGGAGTATATAGGAGCCACCGCATGCGCTTGCGCAGCCCTGACGAAATTCCTATAACTGGGGCCATGAGCGATCTTTTCGAGAACACGGCGCGCAAGGCCGAGACCTATTCCGCCCAGGATATCGAGGTTCTGGAGGGGCTTGAGCCCGTCCGCCGGCGCCCCGGCATGTACATCGGCGGCACCGACGACCGGGCGCTGCACCATCTGGTGGCCGAGGTTCTGGACAACGCCATGGACGAGGCGGTGGCCGGCCACGCCAGCCGCATCGACCTGGAGCTGACCGTCGACGGCACAGTGGTGGTGCGCGACAACGGGCGCGGCATCCCGATCGACGACCACCCCAAATACCCCGGCAAGTCGGCGCTGGAGGTCATCCTCACCACCCTGCACTCGGGCGGTAAATTCTCCAACAAGGTCTACCAGACCTCAGGCGGCCTGCACGGCGTCGGCCTGTCGGTGGTCAACGCCCTGTCTGACCGGCTGGCGGTCGAGGTGGCGCGCGACCGCCAGCTCTACGTGCAGCATTACAGCCGCGGCCTGCCCCAGGGGCCGTTGGCCCGCCAGGGCGCGGCCAATCGCCGCGGCACGACCATCCGCTTCCACGCCGACCCCGAGATCTTCGGCGAGGCCGCCCATTTCGAGCCGCACCGGCTTTACCGGCTGGCGCGCTCCAAGGCCTACCTGTACCGGGGCGTGGAGATCCGCTGGAGCTGTGACCCGTCGCTGCTGTCGCCCGACAGCACCACTCCGGCGCAGGAGACGCTGCATTTCCCCGGCGGCCTGCTCGACTACCTGAACGCCGCCCTGAAGGAACGCCGGACGCTGACCCGCCTGCCCTTCTCGGGCGCGCTGGACTTCCCGAACCAGCAGGGGCGCGTGGAATGGGCCATCGCCTGGCCGGAGGATGACGAGGGCTTCTCGCACACCTACTGCAACACGGTGCCCACCCCGCAGGGCGGCACGCACGAGGCCGGCCTGCGCGCCGCACTGACCCGCGGCCTGAAGGGCTACGGCGAGCTGACCAACAACAAGCGCGCCGCCCAGGTCACCGCGGACGACGTGATGGGCGACGCCTGCATCCTGCTGTCGGTCTTCATCCGCGAACCGCATTTCCAGGGCCAGACCAAGGAGAAGCTGGTGACGGCGGAAGCCCACCGGCTGGTCGAGGCGGCGATCAAGGATCACTTCGACCACTGGCTATCGGGCGACCCGTCCTCCTCCAAGGCCCTTCTGGAACGGCTGATCGAGAAGGCGGAGGAGCGCGCCAAGCGCAAGCAGTCCAAGGAGTTGGGACGGAAGTCCGCGACCCGGCGCCTGCGTCTGCCCGGCAAACTGGCCGACTGCTCCCGCAACTCGCCGGAGGGGACGGAGATCTTCCTGGTCGAGGGCGATTCGGCGGGCGGCTCCGCCAAGCAGGCGCGCAACCGCGAGACCCAGGCCATCCTGCCGCTGCGCGGCAAGATCCTGAACGTCGCCTCGGCCTCCTCCGACAAGATGAAGGCGAACCAGGAGCTGAACGACCTCACCCAGGCGCTCGGCTGCGGGGTGGGCAAGGATTTCTCCAGCGACAAGCTGCGCTACGAGCGGGTCATCATCATGACCGATGCCGACGTGGACGGCGCGCACATCGCCTCGCTGCTGATGACCTTCTTCTACCGGGAGATGGGCGGCCTGATCCAGAACGGGCACCTGTACCTCGCCCTGCCGCCGCTCTACCGCATCAGCCACGGCGCCAAGTCGGTCTACGCCCGCGACGACGCGCACAAGGACCAACTCATGAACAAGACCTTCAAGGGCAAGAAGGTGGAGATCAGCCGGTTCAAGGGCTTGGGTGAGATGATGCCGGCCCAGCTCCGCGAGACGACCATGGACCCGGCCAAGCGGACTCTGCTGCGTGTCGTCGTGCCGAACAGCGCCGACCCCGAGCAGGCGGAGGACGTGAAGGCCACCAAGACCCGCGTTGAGGAGTTGATGGGACGCCGTCCGGAGCTGCGCTTCCAGTTCATCCAGGAGAACGCGAAGTTCGTCCGGGTCGACGACATCGACGTGTGATGTTGAACGCCGCCGGGATGCGCGGTCGGCTGAGCGGCGGCTCTTCCGGAAGCGCGGGCTTGCCGGTGGCGGGGCGGCATCCCATGATTGATCGCCCATGTCCATTCAGCAGCCCAGGCGAGCCATGACCCTCCTCTCCCGTGCCAGCCTTCTTGCCCTCTGCGCGATGGCGGCGGCCTGCACCAACGAACGCGTGGTGGCCGACCTGCCCGTCCCCGCCTACACGCTGAGCGAAGTGTCCTACGCCGCCTCCAACCGCGACCTGCGCGTGGTGATCCACGGCAATCCCTTCGGCATGGACCCACAGACCTTCGGGCCGCTGGTGACCGCCAACATGCAGAACCGCATCTCCGGCGTGCGCACCAACTTCACCACCGCGCCGAACCAGACGGCACGGCCTGACTACCGCGTCGTCCTGGCCTTCAACCCCGCCGAGACGACGCTGAATTCGTACCTGTGCAGCGGCCAGCCCCTGCGCACCAGCCCGCCCGGCGGCCCCATCGTCGTCCAGGGCGCCTTCTGCCGGGGCGGCGGAGCCCTGTCCTCGGCCACCGGCTGGCTTGACCGGCCCCAAGGGCCGAACGACCCGGACTTCCGGTCGCTGATCAGCGACATGACCTTCGCCCTTTTTCCCGCCCGCCGCGCCGACCTGGACGGTTGCAGCGGGGGTCCTGACTGCTGAGGCGGGGAGCCGCTCAGGCGTAGAGAAGCCACTGGCGCAGCAGGGCGGTGACCGCCTGCGGCTGTTCCATGGCCGACAGATGACCGCAATCCTCGATCAGGGCGAGGTGGGCGCCGGGGATGCCCTCGGCGATTTCCTCATGCAGCGTTGGGGGCGTGATGGCATCCTGCCGCCCGCACAGCACCAGTGTCGGACAGGCGATGGCGCCCAGGCCGGGCCGGCTGTCCGGGCGGTTCATGATGGCGGTCTGCTGGCGGACGTAGCCGTCCGCCCCGACCCGCTGGGCCTGGGCCTGCACCGAGTCGACCAGGGCGGGGTCCGCGCTGCGGTCGGGATGAACCAGGCGTGGCATGCCGGCAGCCACCACCTGCCGCAGCCGCCCCTGCCCCACCAGACGAACGGCATCCTGGCGCGTGGCCGTCTGTTCCGGCGTGTCCGGGCGAGCGCTGGTGTCGAGCAGGGCGAGTTTCACCACCCGCTCCGGCGCCTGCCGCAGAATCTCGAAGGCGACGTAACCGCCCATCGACAAGCCGGCGAGCGCGAATCGCGTCGGCGCCTGCGCCAGCACCGCGGCGGCAAGGGCGGCCATGGAGTCCTGGCCGGTCAGGTCGCCGACGGCCGTCTCCGCCACATCGGCCAGATGGCCGGTCTGGTGCTCCCACAGCGCGGCGTCCAGCGGCATGCCGGGCAGCAGAATCAGGGGAATCCGGTTGCTCATCCCTCTTCCTTTCTCGCTCTGACTTTGTTTCATCCGATCAGCGGATCAGGTCGAGCACCGCCTTGAAGGCCGGGATGTCCGACCGCTCCATCCACTCGAACAGAACCATTTCCGTGCTGACAATGGTCGCCCCGGCGGCGCGCATGCGGGCGATGCCAAGCTCCGCGTTGGCTGGTGTGCGCGACGACACGGCGTCGGCCACCAGCACCACCTCGAACCCCAATTCGACCAGCGACAGCGCCGTCTGCATGACACAGACGTGGGCCTCGGACCCTGCCAGCACGATCTGCCGGCGGCCGATCCGCTCCAGCCGCTCCAGAAAGGCCGGCTCCCGCGCGGCGGAGAAGGCGATTTTCTCCACCACCCCGTCCGGCGGCAGCAGGGCACGCAGGGAGGCGGCGGTCGGGCCGAGGCCCCTGGGGTACTGTTCGGTGGCGAAGGCCGGCACGCCGAGCAGCGCCGCACCCTTCAGCAACGTGGCGGCGTTGCGCTCGACCCGCTCGGACTCGGCGATGGCCGGCATCAGTTTTTCCTGGATATCGACCACCACCAGGACGGAACGTTCGGAGGACAGTAGCATCGGATGGCTGCCTTTTTTCTTTGTCCGGTCAGGGCGGAAGAACCGGCTGAAACCCGCCCTTCGACCAATCTGGACCCCGGATTTCCGCGGTTTCCGCGTTTTTTTTCACAGCCTAGCCGAGCGGACGCGGGACGCCAAGCGGCCCTTCCGGACCCGCGCGATGCGCGATTTCATCACAAGGTCTATTGACAGCGCCCTTTGACTTCATATTCTGCCGCACCATCTACTCGTCGGGCCGTATCGGCACGATTTTCGCACTCCAGACAGAAACAGGTTGGATGCTCTTTTCGGAACTTGGGCTTGGACCTGACGTCCTGCGGGCAATCGAGGACAAGGGTTACACCCAGCCGACGCCAATTCAGGAACAGGCCATTCCCTGGGTCCTGCAAGGCCGCGACGTGCTCGGCTGCGCGCAAACCGGCACCGGGAAGACGGCCAGCTTCACCTTGCCGATGATCAGCATCCTGGCGTCGGGCCGGGCGCGTGCTCGCATGCCGCGGTCGCTCATCCTCGAGCCGACCCGGGAGCTGGCGGCGCAGGTCGCCGAAAGCTTCGAGACCTACGGCAAGCACCACAAGCTCAGCATGGCGCTCCTGATTGGCGGCGAGACCTTCACCGAACAGGTGAAGCGGCTGGACCGCGGTGTGGACGTGCTGATCGCGACGCCGGGCCGTCTGATCGACCTGTTCGAGCGCGGCAACATCATGCTCAACGACATCAAGGTCTTCGTCATCGACGAAGCGGACCGGATGCTTGACATGGGCTTCATCCCGGACATCGAGCGGATCGTCAGCAAGCTGCCCAAGCTGCGCCAGACGCTGTTCTTCTCCGCCACCATGCCGCCGGAAATCCGCCGCCTTGCCGACGCCTTCCTGTCGAACCCGAAGGAAGTGACCGTCGCCCCGCCGGCCTCGCCGTCGGAGACGGTGACCCAGGCCATGGTCCTGGTGCACGAGGAGGACAAGCGCAAGGCGCTGCGTCACCTGCTGCGCACCGAGGACGTCAAGAACGCCTTCATCTTCTGCAACCGCAAGCGCGACGTCGCCATCCTGCAGAAGTCGCTGGAGAGCCACGGCTTCAATGCCGGCGCGCTCCACGGCGACATGGTGCAGTCGAAGCGGATGGAGACGCTGGACGCCTTCAAGAAGGGCGAGATCACGCTGCTCGTCTGTTCCGACGTGGCGGCGCGCGGCCTGGACGTGCAGGGCCTCAGCCACGTCTTCAACTTCGACGTGCCGATCAGCGCGGAAGACTATGTCCACCGCATCGGACGCACCGGCCGGGCGGGCCGCTCGGGCCGCGCCTTCACGCTGGCCAGCCCGCTGGACGGCAAGCAGGTTTCGGCCATCGGCCGTCTCATCAAGCGGGAGATTCCGTTGATCGCCATTGACGGCCTCGACTCGGCCGAGTTCCTCAGCGAGGACGAGGCGCGCCGTGGCCGCAGCCGTGGCCGAGGCAAGGACAAGGAGCGCGGCGACCGCGCGCCGCGCGCCGAACGCCCCGACCGCGAGGAACGGGCGCCCCAAGAGCGGGCGCCCCGCGAGGAGCGGCAACCGCGTGAGGAGCGGCCCATCCGCGACGAGCGCCCGGTGCGTGAGGAACGGGTGCGCGAGGACCGCCAGCCGCGCGAATCGCTGGCCGCAGCCGAGAGCCGCCGCCAGGAGCCGCGCCGCGATCGTGACCGCGACCGCCGCCGCCGCCGCGACGAGGATGAGGACGACACTCCGGTGATCGGCTTCGGCGACCACATGCCGGCCTTCATGCTGCGCTCCGCACGGCGCCCGGCCCCGGTCGAGTCCACCGAGCAATCCTCGCAGGAGGGCTGAGCGCCATGCAGACCATCTTCGTCATGGTCAAGTGCGAGCTGGGCAAAGCCTATCAGGTGGCCGACCAGGCCGTTCAGGACATCGAGCAGGTGTCGGAGGTGCACTCCATCTCCGGCCAGTACGATCTGCTGATGAAGTGCTACCTGCCCCAGGATCTGGACATCGGCCGATTCGTGACCGAAAACATCCAGACCCTGACCGGGGTGCGCGACACCTTCACCCTCATCGCCTACAAGGCCTTCGCCTAGGCGTTCGACGGGTGCGGAAACCGCCTCTCAGAGGCGCGGAACGGGCAGAAAAAAAGGGGACATCCGCCTGTCGCGGACGGTCCCCTTTTTCATGACTCCGCCTTACGGCAACAGACGTTGGACAATTCGCGAGACGCGCCGCGAAACCGTTGACTTGGCCGGTTGGTTACCTCAAACGTTCGGCATGTCCCAGCTCCCGTCCCGACATGCCCGGCGCGCCCGCGCCACCAGCCCGAAGATGCATCGCCCGTTGGACCGCCGGTCGCTGGTCCTGCGATCCGGCATCGTCGCCCTGATGGCCGCCTGCGGCATCGTCCTGGCCGATCTGGCCGACGCCCAGCAGCCTCCCGCTCCGGCGCCGCAGGCGAACGGCGCCCCGCCGGTCGGGGCGGACCAGGGAGGACGGCTCGAGGTCGTCGTTCCGGCGTCAGGTCCGGCTGCGGAAGCGTCCAACGGCAAGCCGCAGGACCCACCGGTCCTTCTGGGTGCGGACACGGTCACCTTCGACGAGGCGAACAGCCTCGTGACGGCGTCGGGAAACGTCGAGCTGTCGCAGGGCCCGCGGACCGTCCATGCCGACACGATCACCTACAACCAGAAGACCAAGGTGGTCATCGCTTCCGGCAACGTGCGCCTGGTCGAGCCGTCGGGCGACATCCTGTTCTCCAATTACGCGGAACTGACCGACGACATGCGCGACGCGTTCGTCGAGAACGTCCGCGTGCTGATGACCGACAACAGCCGCATGGCCGGCAACGAGGGCGAGCGGCGCGGCGGGCGGCTGATCCGCCTGAACCGGGCGGTCTACAGCCCCTGCGAACTCTGCAAGACCGATCCGACCCGCGCCCCGGTCTGGCAGATCCGTGCCGCCCGCGTGGTCCAGGACAACGAGGATCACGAAGTCCGCTACCGCGACGCCTTCATGGAGATGTTCGGCGTCCCGTTCTTCTACACCCCTTATCTCTCCCACCCAGACCCGACGGTGGACCGGCGCTCCGGCTTCCTGACGCCGAGCTTTCGCAACAACTCCAATCTCGGCTTCGGCGCCATCGCCCACTACTACTGGGACATCGCGCCGGATCAGGATGCGACCTTCGACGTCGGCGGCTATTCCGAACAGGGCCTGTTCCTGGGCGGCCAGTACCGCAAGCGCTTCGAGAACGGACGGTTGCAGCTCGACGTGTCGGGAACCCAGGGTGAGATTCCCAACGGCACGCTGAAGGGCGCCGACGACCGGCGGTGGCGCGGCCATGCCTTCGCCAGCGGACTCTTCGACATCGACGAGACATGGCGCTGGGGCTTCAACCTGAAGCGGGCCAGCGACGAGCTGTATCTGCGCCGCTACTTCAACATCCGTGACGAGGTGCTGACCAGCCGGGCCTTCGTCGAAGGCTTCAACGGCCGCAACTACGCCGCGGTCAACGCCTACGGCTTCCAGGATCTGCGTTGGGGCAACCCGGTGCAGGAACCGTACGTGCTTCCCGAGGCGCGCTACAACGCGCTGGGCGAACCGGGCAGCCTGATGGGCGGGCGCTGGTCGCTGGACAGCAGTCTTCTGGCGATCGCCCGGCCGGGCAGCGGCGGTCCCGACACCCAGCGGTTGGCCGTACAGCCCGGCTGGCAGCGCGACATCTATTCCAACCTGGGTTTCATCACCACGGTCGAAGGCAGCGTCCTGCTGGCCGGCTACACCGCCCAGCGGTTTGATCCGAACGATCCGGCCGGCGGAACCGGCAACGACAGCGTGCAGCGCCTGCGCTTCTTCCCGCAGGCCACGACGACGGTCCGTTACCCCTTCGTCCGCTACGGCGAGAGCAACTTCCAGACCATCGAGCCCATCGGGCAGATCAGCGCCTCACCGAACGTCGACAACGATCCTGCTTTCCCGAACGAGGACAGCCTCGACGTCGAGTTCGACGAGGTCAACCTGCTGATGCCCAACCGCTTCACGGGCATCGATCGTCTGGACGGCGGCCTCCGCGCCACCTATGGCCTGCGCACGACGTTCCAGGGCTACAAGACGGGCTCGGCGAGCCTGTTCGTCGGCCAGAGCTTCCGTGCCGACGACACCGAGAACTTCCGCGGCGGTTCGGGACTCGACAAGAAGTCGTCGGACTACGTCGGTCGCCTCGACCTGCGTCCGGCCGACTGGCTGGACCTGAACTACGGCTTCCGCATCGACCACGACACGCTGAAGCCGCGCCGCCATTCGGTCAACGCATCGGCCGGCGTGCCCCTGCTGCGCCTCTACAGCACCTACACCTACGTCGACCAGACGGAAAACCCCTACGTCGTGGAACGGAACGAGGTCGAACAGGCCAGCCTCACCCTGGCGTCGCAGTTCTCGCAACACTGGTCGGCCAGCGTGTCCCATTCCCAGGCGTTCCGCCCCGATGCGGGGCCGCGCTCCAGCGCCGCCGTGCTCCGCTATCAGGACGAATGCCTGATCTTCGAGACCATCGCCCAGCGCGACTACACCACCATCCAGAACGGCGAGGAGGAAGGAAACACCATCTTCTTCCGCTTCGTGTTCAAGAATGTGGGCGAGTTCCGCACACCGGGCATCAGCGCCGGGTTCCTCGGCCCGTCCGGAGCCAGCAACTGACCTGAAAGGGCTTTTCCTGCCAAGGTCAAGGGGTTGCATCGGACGGCCGATCTGGGTAGCCATAGCACCCTCCTCTTCCGCTCGGGTTTGCTGCACATGGCCTTGGGACGCTACGACTACGAACGCCGTTATCGCCGCCGCTTCTGGGCGGGGTTCGCGAAGTTCGGTCTGTTCGCCGCCGTTCTCCTCGGTGTCGGTCTGTTCGCCTACCAGATGGGCATCGAGCAGTTGAAGGGCCGCGACGTGACGTTGCGGGAGGAGATCTCCACCCTGTCGCGCCAGAAGGCGGAACTGGAACTGCTCGCCAGCCAGATGCAGCACGCCGCCCGAACGGCGGAGGCCCGCGCGGCGGAGTTGGAGGCCCGGCTCCAGCGCGAGGTGCCCTCGGGTGACCTCGCCCGGCTGGCCGGCCTGGTGTCGGAGCGCTTGAAGGGCGGCATGGACCCCAACCGCCTCGCCTTCGTCATCGCCCAGGTCCAGGCGGTGCGCAACTGCCAGCCGGCGGAAACCAAGCGATTCGCCTTGGCCACCCCCCTCCTCAAGTCGGGCAACCGCAGCACCAGCTTCAACAACGGCGCTGTGACGGTCAGCGGCGAGGGCCAGTCGTCGCGCAACGCACAGGGCAACGCCGAAAGCTGGTTTGATCCGTCGCAGCCGGTGACCATCAAGATCGCCGGGATGGGCGGCAAGGAGACGGTTGCCAAGGGCGTTCTGCCCTTGCACCAGACGGTGGTGATCGACAACACCGAGTACCGTTTCACCTTCGCCCCCGGCGCCCGCTCCTTCGTGGAGGTGACCGCCGACCGCTGCCCCTTCCCTTAATCCTCGTCCCGGACGGCAAACGGTCGCGGCGCCTTGCCGGCCATGTGGATGTCCCACATGGTCGCGTAGGCACGCTCCAGGGCACGGGCCAAGCGGTCGGTGTCGAACAGCGGCGCACGCTCCCTCTCTGCCATGAGACGCGCCTTCAGCCGGGCGATGCCGTCCGGATCGCCGGCCAATCGCACGGCTGCGGCTTCATAATCAGCAAGCGAACGGGTGACCAGCTCGGGCAGGCCGACGGCACGCAGCAGGCTCGTCCCGACACGGGACGCGAATCCTTCCCCCGCCACCGTCAGCATCGGAAGGCCGGCCCACAGCGCGTCGCTGGCCGTGGTATGGGCTCCGACCGGCGTGGTGTCCAGGAACAGGTCGGCCAGACGGTAGCGCGCCAGATGCTCCGCCGGGGGACGCCGGGGCGCGAAGACCAGCCGGTCCGCCGCCACGCCGCGGCGCATCGCCTCCCGCCGCAGATTCGCGCTCGCCTCCGGATGGCTGTCAAGCAGCCACAGCACGCTGTCCGGCACAGCGCGCAGCAGCCGGCACCACAGGTCGAACAGGGCCGGCGTGATCTTGTAGGCGGCGTTGAGGCAGCAGAAGACGACGCCCCGCTCCGGCAGGCCGCAGGCCGCTCGCGACGGAGTCGGACCGATCGGCCGCCTTCGGTCGTTGGGCTGGTAGCAGGCCGGAAGCTGAACGATCCGCTCCGCGTAGAAGGGCTGGTGATCGAACGGCGTGACCAGAGGGTCGCCGATCACGTAATCGATGAATCCGGCGCCCATCGTTCCCGGATAGCCCAGCCATTGCGCCTGCACGGGGGCGGGACGATGGGCGGCGATCTCCGGCCGGGCGTGCTGGGTGTAGCCCTTGAGGTCAACCAGGATGTCCACGCCGTCCGCCCGGATGCGCGCCGCCGCGTCGGCGTGGGAACAGGCGGCAAGGTCGACGAAGCGGTCGAAGGCGGCGGTCAGCCGACGCCGCATCGGTCCGCCGTCGTCCGGGCCATAGCTGCAGCCGACGATCTCGACCCGCTCCCGGTCGTGGCACTCGATCAATTCAGCAATGAGGGCCGCGGTGGCGTGCTCGTGAAAGTCGGCGGACAAATAGCCGACGCGCAGGCGACCGCGTGCTCCGGCGTCGCGGCGCACCGGCATGGCGGCGATGCCCTGCGCCCGCCACTCCGCGTAGCGGCGGGCGCAGGCCAACTCCGCCCCCGGGCCGGCGCCTTCGCCTAGGAAGATCCAGGGGTGGACCTGCCGCGTCGCGCCGCCGCGCACCAGAGCGGCCAGTTGCGCGGAGCGCTCCGCCAGCCCGTTCCAACGGCAGAGATGCCGCATCTGCTGAACGAGTTGGGCGAGCACGCCGCCCGCGTCGGGCAGGCCGAGCGCCAAGGCACGTTCGAAAGACGGCAGGCTGTCCGCGAGGTGCCCGGCCTCCTTCACCACCAAACCAAGATTCGCATGGGCCTCAGCCAGATCGGGGCGAAGCGCCAAGGCGTTGCGGTAGCAATGGGCGGCGGCCTCCGGCTGACCGCGCTCCTGCACCACCGTGCCGAGGTTGAGCCAACCGGGAACCAGAGCGGGGTCGAGCGACACGGCCCGGCGCAACGCCGTCTCCGCCGCCTTGCGGTGGCCCAACGCACGGAGCAGGGCACCCTGGTTGCAGGGGGCCGGGGCGAAGCACGGCATCAGCCGCGCGGCCTCGCCATAGGCGTCCGCCGCCTCCGCGGTGCGGCCCAACGCCTGGAGCGTCAGGCCAAGGTTGAAATGGTTGCCGCCGAAATCCGGCAGCCACGACAGGGCGGCGCGGTGGTGCGCCTCGGCCTCCGCCGCCCGCCCCTGCCGCCGCAGCGCCTCGCCGTATGCGGAGCGGGCCACCGCCTCCTCCGGCGTGCCCGGCTCGCCCAGCGCGTCGAGCGCACCGAACAGCCCGGCCAGCGCCGCGGAATCGCCCGGTGCGGCGGCCAGAGCCGAGCGGCAGGCCCCGATCCGGGCGCTGAGGTCGGCGGTCATGGGCGCCGGTGGCTTACTTGCGGACCCAGCGTCCGCCCGACAGCACATACTGGCCGGCAGGAGTCCGCTCGATCAGCTGCTTTCCGGCCAGGGCCTGGACCTGATCCACCGAGGTGCCGTTGCTTCCCGCGATCTCGCGGTAGCGGGCGATGCGCTGGGCGTTGACCTGCTCGGCGAGTTGAGCCGCGGCAGCCGGCGCGCCGGGGACTGCCCCGACCAACCCGTCCGGCCGCTCGCCGATCTGCCCGGCGGCCTTGGCGGCGCCCAGGGCGTCCTGGGCCGGCGCCATCGCAGGAACCGACAGGGCAAGCGCCAGGACCAGCCCGGCGGCGGCAAACATGCGCTTCATGGCTTTCTCCCTCCCTTCGCGCCGCTGTCCGAAGGCAGTCCGAACAGGGCCGGATCGTCCGCGATGGCCTTTTCCAGGTCGCGTTCGACCTTCACCCGGACTTCCTGTTCGATCCGGATGTTCAGGTTGATCTCGATGGGCTTGTCGGGCGCCTCGACCTTGACGGTCGGGGTGCAGGCGCCCATTCCGGCCCCCAACCCGGCGATCAGTGCGGCGGTCAGGACGCGCCGGCTTCGAACGGTGTGTCTCATGGATTCTTTCGTTGGAACTCCGTCATGCGATCACGCACCGTCTCGGGAATGCGGTAGGTGTCCAGGCTCTGCCGCAGGATCCGGTCGAGCGCGCCGCTCACCTTAAGGTTAAGCGCGACCGGATAGCCATCGTAGAATGCCGGATTGGACCCACGGATGGCGATGCCGACCGCCAGCTCTCCGCCAGCCTGCCCCTCTACGGTGGCGCTCAGCGTGTCATAGCGGAAATCGGTCAGCGCCCCCATCAGCAGGGCGGTCGGGCTGCCCTCCTCCCCCATCAGGAAGCCGGGCGGATTCTCGGGATCGTAGCGCAGCGTGCCGGGACCGTCGGCCTCCAGCAGCCCACCGTCCAGATGGACGGAGTCCGCTCCGATGCGCACCGGCAGGCGCCCGCTGACCGTTCCGCTGGCCTCCAGCCCGTCCACCGCGACCATCGCCAGCATGGGGCCGAGATGGACTCGCTCCGCCCGCAGCGTCACCGTTCCGCGCGGCGCTGCCGGGTCGATGGCGAACGGGTCCGCCCGCAGCACGCCGCCGGCCCAATTCCACTCGGCCCGCTCCACGCTCAGCCGGCCCTTAGCCCCATAGCCGAAGCGGAGGGTGCCATCGGTCAGCGGCAACCCGACGTCGAGCAGCTTCACCGCCAGCGTCTGACCGGGCGCGACCACCGGGGGAAGCAGGCTGGGAAAGGACAGAACCCCGTTGATCCCGCTGGCGGCGACCGGCCCGAACTGCCCGGCGAGGTCGGCGAGCAGCAGGTCGCCCTGGGCTTTCAGCGCCGCGCCGTCCCAGGTGAGTCGGGCCTTGGCGGTCAGGGTGCCCACCGTTTCGGCGATCGTGCCGGCGCCTGTCCAATGGGTGAGGACCGGTAGCCCTTTGGCCGGGGCGGTCAGCGTCGCCTGCCCGCGGTGGGTCGCGCCGTCGCGTGTCATGGTCAGGCGCAGCGTCCCGCCGGCTGTACCCCGCGGTGTCGCCAGCGTCACCGCGGAGTCGGCGAGCTGGATGGTGTCGATGGGAATCACGACGTTTCCGCCGCCCGCCGCGCCGCCGTTGCCTCCCGCCCCGCTGGTGCCGGTCAATGGATAGCCGGCGATGCGCAGGACACCGTCCTTGGCCACCTCCAGCCTCAGGCGGACATCCGCAAGATCCAGCCGTTCGATTCGCCCCTCCAGAAGGACGTCCGTCGGATGGCGGATGGTGAGCGTTCCAGCGACCGTGCCCTGCCGGTCCAGGCGGACCACGGCGCTGGTCTGCTCCACCGACAGGTCGGTCACCGTCACGGCGGCGTCCGGGAAGCCGGCGCGGCGCAGCGCCTGCGTGGCGGCGGTGGCGGCCAGATCGGTCCGGTGCTGGACGGCGAGGGCGACCGCGCCACCGATCAGCACCAGCTTCACCAGCACCAGCCATCGTCTCAACCGCCGCACGCTTTGCTGCCGCACGCCCCACCCCTGCCGTCCAGATTGCCATCGGTCTCTTTCGGGTATGAACACCCGAAAGACAGTCTATCGTCCATCACGGCCGGGGCGCGACCGTGCAGCGTTGGGACAATCATGAGCCGGCGGCGGAAACGGATCGGAAAGGCACCGATGAAGGCAGCCCCGCAGGGCGTCTTTGCATCGGCGCCGGTTTCCCCTATGGTCGCGTCCGCGGAATCGGCACATCGGAGTGTTTCGCATGTTGCGGTGGACGCGCATTCTCATGGCGGCACTGTTCGCCACATTCATCTTCGCTCAGGGGGAGGCCAAGGCCTTGGATCCGGAAAACACCCTCTACCTCGACCTCAAGGACGGCCGCGTGGTCATCGAACTGCGCCCCGACCTGGCACCGAACCACGTCGCCCGCATCAAGGAGCTGACCCGTCAGGGCTTCTACAACGGCGTCGTCTTCCACCGCGTGATCGACGGCTTCATGGCCCAGACCGGCGATCCGACCGGCACCGGCACCGGCGGCTCCGGCAAGAAGCTGAAGGCTGAGTTCAGCAACGAGCCGCACGTCCGCGGCACGCTGTCGATGGCCCGCACGCCGGACCCGGACAGCGCCGACAGCCAGTTCTTCATCTGCTTCGCCCCGGCCTCGTTCCTGGACAAGCAGTACACCGTCTGGGGCAAGGTCGTCGAAGGCATGGAGTTCGTCGACAAGATCAAGAAGGGCAGCCAGTCCCGCAACGGTCAGGTCAGCGACCCGGACAAGATCGTCAAGATGCAGGTTGCCGCCGACGCCAAGTAACGGCGCCGGGGAAGGGATCGCCGATTGCGGCGGTCCTGTTCAGGTGATTGGGGCGGTGAAACCGCGCGCCGCCCCGTTTCCCGCCCCAATCCTCCGGGTCGTCACGGCCCGTTGATCGCCCCGGTCAGCGCCACCAGGAGATCCCGCATGCTGCGGGGCCGGTCCTGCCAGCGCATCGAGAGGCCGCTCAGCAACACCTTCTCGAACCCGGACGGCACCGTGGCGCCGCCTTCGGCCAGACGGGGCACCCGGTCATTCATGAAGCGGCTGGTGGCATCGGGCGGTGTCTTTCCGGTCAGCGCATAGTAGACGGTGGCGCACAGCGCGTAGACATCCGTCCAAGGCCCCTGCTTTCCGTCCGGGGCGTACTGTTCGGGCGGCGCGTAACCCGGCTTCAGGATCACCGTCAGATCGGCGCTCTTGCCCGCGGCGTGGCGTGCGGCGCCGAAATCCAGCAGTTTGCGCTCCCCTCCGCTCGTCAGGAAAATATTGTCGGGGCTGATGTCGCGGTGGATCAGGCCCTGCTCGTGCACGGCGTGCAGCGCCTTGATGATCGGCGACAGCAGGGTCAGCGTCGGGCGCGCCGCGATCCGTCCGCCATTCTCGGAGACATGCCGCTTCAGGGTCCGCCCATCGAGAAGCTCCATGACGAGATAGGCGGTCTCGTTCTCCTCGAAGAAGTCCTGGACGCTGACGATCTCCTTGACCTCCCGCAGGCGGGCGAGCATCCGCGCCTCCTCCAGGAACTTCGCCAGCCCGGTGGAGAAGCTCGCCGCGTGCTCGTCCGAGAAGGGGGCGATCCCCGGCGATCCGGCGACGCGGGACACCAGATTGGCGGGGTAGAATTCCTTCACCGCGACCTTGATCTGAAGCCGTTCGTCCCAGCCGAGATAGGTGGCGCCGAAGCCCCCCTGCCCCAGGACGCGGCCCACCAGATAGCGCCCCAGCAGCCGCGTTCCCGGAAGCAGATGGACCCCGTTTCGGTTCGGCACGCGGACCGGATAGCCGCAATCCCGGCACACCTCGCGCGGGGCCTTCGGCACGAAGCAGGCCGGGCACAGGCTCGACGCGGTGGCGCCGACCAACGGTGCCTCCATTGTTACCGCAGCGACGCTCACCGGAAGGGCGATGCTGCGGACCGGCGGAGCCACGACGGTGGGCAGCGCCGTCGCCCCGCAAGGCTCGAAGGCCGACCGCGCCGCCGGCTGGTCGCGCAGGGACGACGGCTTGGCCGGCGGCAGTTGCATCTGACTCAGACGGTCGAGCAGTTCGTACAGGCGGCGGACCTCCGCCTGGGCGATGTCGTCGCTCTGGGCGCCGGCCAGTTCGGCCTGGAACTGCGGCTGGCGGGCCGTCTCCAGAATGTGCTGGCGCAGGACGGAAAGCGCCCCGCCGTCGCCGATCAGACCGGAACAGGCAAGTTCCGCGAGGCGAATGATCCGGCGGCGCGGCAGCGGTTCGATCTGGCGCAGCCGCTGGACGAGCCGGCCCCGCCGGGCGAAGTCATCGACCACCGAATCCGCGCGGGCGGCGATCCGTTCCCGATCGTGCTCCGGCAGCGCCGAACCGCGAATGGCCTCCACCGCGCCGGTCAGGGCCTGCCGCACCAGCGCCGTGTCGGGCGTCTGGAGCACCATGTTCTCCACCAGCAGCTCGTTCTTCAGCGCGGCGTCCAGCGCGTCCACGATCTCACCCATGTGCCGCTCCGCGGCCGGCACCGTGGAGACGGCGGCCAGATAATGGATTCGGCAGATCAGGTCCGGCTGCGTTTCGCTGAGCCCCACGATGGACCGCCGATAGGCGCTCGCACCACCCTGCTCCAACCGGCGGGAGTAGCGGACGGTCAGCGCGTCGGCCATGGCCGAGCCGCCGGTCAGCCCTGACGGGGTCAGCAGATGCCCCATCAGCGCGCGCAGCAGGTCGGCTTCCTGTTCCGCCGTGCCGCGCCCGAGCGTTTGCGGCGCGCGAAGCTGGCGCCGGATGCGCTCCAGAACCATGTCGCGGGCGGCGGGCAAGCGCCCCTGGCGGAACAGGCCGTTGAGAACGCCCAGCCGGTTCGGTCCGAACGCCTCCATCGGCACGCGTCCGAACAGAAGGTCGCACAGCCTCACCAGCGGTGAGCCACCGGCCGGCGTGTTTCCGAACAGTTCCTGCGTCGCGGCGGGCGAGGCCAGCACGTCGCCGATCACCTCGTCCAGCGCGGTGGACAGGGCGTCCTGCCGCTCCGCCGGAAACAGCTGGATCAGAGCGTCGAGCTTCGACGCCCAGGTCCGACGTTCCTCAAGCTCCAGGCAAATCGCTGCGCGCAGATCGAATCCCGCATCGCCGGTCAGCGATTTTCCCGGTGCGCTGCGCAGGATGGAATCGATGAGGGCACGCCCCTGCCCCGCCCCGGTGAAGGCGAGTTGGGTGGCGCGGGCCTTCGCCACGGTTTCGGATAGCGCGTTGTCCAGCGCACGGCGGCGCGCCTTGGCATCCTGGCCGGGAAGGCGGGCCTGCACCGTGGCGACCCGGCCCAGGGCGGACTCCATCAGCGTGGCCTTGGCCTGCAGCGCCTTCAGATGCCGGCTGCTGTGGATCAGCTCCGTCGGGGTCAGCACGAGGCTGTCGAGATGCGGACGCAGCGCGATGCCGATGACCATCCGCGCCGGCCCGCCATGGTGATCGGCAAGCGTCTGGCACAGCACCGCCTCGTCGAGCGTGCCGGCGGGGCCGGGTGCCCCTGCGGAGGCGGGCGTCCTTGAGGCGGGCATTGACACGGGCAGCCTATGGGCAGGATCGGCGTGGCGGCGAATGGCCTGGACAGTCGGTCATAATCTGCGCGGTCCGGTAAACAGCCGGTATACGTCGGCCGAAATGACCGAACGGTGTGGTTGCACCGCGGCAGAGGATGTTTGCGCAGAGGTGTTGCAAGGGGCCATCGGGCTTGGACCGTGGCACACTTTTGCGCGCAGCCCCGCCCTTCCCTTCCCCTGCGGGCTGTGCGATACCCGAACCGATACCGGCGCCCAACCACCGCCGGCAGGAGATCCGGATGGAGCAGGTCGAGTTGGACCAGGGAATCGGCGCCCACACCCTCACGCTGCATCGCAGCGCTGCGAACGGCTCCCTGGAATGCACGCTGTGCCCACGGCACGGCGGCGTCGTTGCCCGCCTCGCCTGGCACGGCGCGGACGGAACGATCGACCTCCTGCGCCCGGCCACCGATTGGGCGTTGCGCCACGGCTCGGCCAACGACATGGGTTGCTTCCCGCTTGTGCCCTTTTCCAACCGGATCGGCGGGGGGCAATTCAGCTTCGACGGGCGACAGGTGCGGCTTCCGCTCGACGGAGACGGCAACCCGCATGTCATCCACGGCCATGGCTGGCGCGCCGCCTGGACGGTCGAGGAGGCCGCCGAATCCGCCGTGCGCATGGTTTTCCGGCACCCTGCCGACGCCTGGCCCTGGCGCTACCGCGCGACGCAGACCGTGGTGCTGGAGGAGGACGGGGCCAGCCTGACCCTCTCCCTCGTCAACGAGGACGACACGCCGATGCCCGCCGGGATCGGGCTGCACCCCTATTTCCCGAAGCCACCGGGCACCCGCCTGACCGCTCGGGTCGACGGCGTCTGGCTGAACGGGCCGACCATCCTTCCGGTGGAGCGCGCCGCGGTGCCGCCCCGCTGGGCCTTCACGGACGGGATCGTCATGGACCGGACCGTTCTCGACAACGGCTTCACCGGCTGGGACGGGGCGGCGGCGCTGGATTGGCCGACGCTCAACCGTCGATTGTCGATCGAGACCGAAGGACCGTTCGGCCATCTCATCGTCTATGCCCCGCCGGGCGAGGATTATCTCTGCGTCGAGCCGGTGTCCCACATGACCGACGCGGTCAACCATCCGGAGCAACCGGACACCGGCCTGCACCGTCTCGAACCGGGTGAGGAACTGAGCGGCACCATGCGCTTGCGCCTGGAAACGCTGGCCCGTTAAACGCTCGCCCGTTGAGAGCCGGTCCGCGGCGTCAGCGGCAGCGGACGAAGGTGGCGCCGAAGGCCGGTTGGTCCAGCGTCAGGAACAATCGGTCCAGCCGCGGCGCCTCGGCGGCGTCCAGGCGCAGAACACCTTCCGGCAGACCCTCTTCCCCGCCGAAGGACAAACCTTCCGTCAGATCGCCCTCGCCGGGCGCCAGCGGGCCTTCCAGCGGAAAAGCGGCAATGCGCGGATCGTGCAGGCTGAAGGCCCCGTCGCTGGTGATCTCCAGGTAGGAGGTCCGGCAATCGTCGATCGGTGTCCGGGTGGCCGGATCGGCCTTGGCCCAGCGGCCGGTCAGGGCCGGCACATCCACCGTGCGCTTCGCCGAGACCGGCTTGGCCTGGCCTTGGCCGATAGGCTGAGCCGGGCGTTGCGGGGCGGCGGCGGTGACGGTCAGCGGCTCGTCGGCCAGCGGGGCACGGCGGGCGGCCAGTTCCGATTCGAGCGCTTTGGTGCGGTCGGCCATCTGGCGTGTCAGACAGGCGGCGCGGTCCTTGTTCTTCTTCGGGTCGGCGAGATCGGCCTCCGCGACCGGGCAGGCAGCGTCCCGCCGCTGGACCCAGGCGCGCTGGCCGGCGGCGACCGCCTCCTCGCCAGCCTTCCCGGCCTCGTCGGCCAGCGCACGCAGCGCCGAATCGAGCTTGTCGGCGGCCCCCGCCAGCGATGGATCACGGCACAGCAGGAGCGCGACCGGAGTCTCCCCGGCGCAGTCCGCAGGCTTGGCGGCCTCTCCGCTGGTGTCCGCCGCCACGGCCGTGCCGGCCATCAGCATGCCCGCCAGAAGAATCGCTGCCCGCATCGCACACATCCCTTACGCCGGAAACGCTTCCAGGACGGCTTTGACCTGCCGCTGGAAATCCTGGTCGCTGCGATAGCGCGTCAGGACCGTCTTGTCACGCTGAACGAGGAAAAAGATGTCCTCGCGGCTGGGCAGGGAGCGCGGATTGGGCTTGTCCAGCAGGTCCCCGTTCCAACCGATCCGCGCCATGAAATAGACGGCACGGGAATTCAGCATGAACAGCTTGTTGTCGGGCGCCATTTTTTCCCGACGCAGCAGGGCGTAGAGATAATAGTTTCGCCCATGAAAATAATTGACGTAGATCGACTGCAGCGCCGCAAAGCGTTCTTCAGGGCTCGTGTATTTCTTGATCTGCCGTTCCAGCTTAAATCCCGCGAAGAAATACTCCCGCGCCTCGTTTTCGAAGGAGAAGGCGGAGCCGCGGATCTGGGTGAGTTGCTCCCCATACTTGCGCAGAACGCGTCCCATCAGCAGTTCGAGGAAGCGCCGCTCCGCCGCGAGGTCGTCGGGAGACTGCAGGATCATCTCGAAGACATGGCGGAGATGATAGGGGTGCCGGACCACGATGACCGGAACGCTCGACGCCGGGCGCTTCTCCGGTCCCCGCCGCTCCCCAAGCATGGTCGCCGACGGCGACACCGAGGCGATCACAGAGGAAATGGTGTCCTGGATCTTCCAGCGCCGCTTCGCCTGCGCGGATTGCTTGCCGATGTGGAAACGCGCCAGCCGGCGCTGCCACCGACTGCGCCACGTCTCCTTCGGCGCCTTATGGGTCGGCAAATTGGCGACGACCAATGGATTGCCGAGCATATCCGCCGGAGGCGGCAACGGGTTGAAGTTGAAGTATTTGCCGGTGACGACTCCGCGCGTGGCACCGCCGGGCGCTCCATCGCCCGCAGATGCACCGCCACCCAAGGACAGGCCAGCCAGCGTCGCCATTTCCGATTCACACTCTGCCTGGGTCGCTCCCGTCCGGCGAACGGGGCCGGCGGACAGGAATTGGGTCTTTATAAAGCGGGTGGAGCGGTGAAGAAAGGCGCAACCGGTCCAATATGCATCTGCTTGTTTTTTGTGCAACCAGTTCGTGCCGCGATTGCGAAGGCGCTCTGGTCTGCACGAACTCTTCAATGGTACTATGCCCTCGCCCGCGCGGCGGAGAGCCGCAGGGGACCGGCCAGCGCAGACAACGGGTGGAACTACATGGCGATCCACGTCGCTCTCAACCACAAGACCGTCTACCGTTACGACCGTTTGGTCAATCTGGGGCCACAGATCGTCCGGCTCCGCCCGGCTCCCCACTGCCGCACCCCGATCCTCAGCTATTCGCTGCGCGTCACCCCGAAGCATCATTTCCTGAACTGGCAGCAGGACCCCCAGTCCAACTATCAGGCCCGCTTCGTCTTCCCGGAGAAGACCCGCGAATTCGTGATCGAGGTCGATCTCGTCGCGGAGATCGCGGCGATCAACCCCTTCGACTTCTTCCTGGAGGAGAAGGCCCAGACCATCCCCTTCGCCTACGAACCCTGGCTGGAGCGCGAGCTGCGCCCCTATCTGGAGGTGGAGGAGCCGGGGCCGCTGCTGGCCGATTACCTGACCGGCATTTCGCGGGAACCGGCGGCGTCCATCAACTTCCTGGTGGGCATCAACCAGCGCCTTCAGACGGACATCGGCTACGTCATCCGCCTGGAGCCCGGCATCCAGACCTGCGAGGAGACGCTGGGCAAGCGCACCGGGTCCTGCCGCGATTCGGCGTGGCTGCTGGTGCAGATCCTGCGCAACCTCGGTCTGGCCGCGCGTTTCGTCTCCGGCTACCTGATCCAGCTCACCGCCGACCAGAAGGCGCTCGACGGCCCGTCCGGCCCCGAAGAGGACTTCACCGACCTGCACGCCTGGACCGAGGTCTTCCTGCCCGGCGCCGGATGGGTCGGCCTCGACCCCACCTCCGGCCTGCTGGCGGGCGAGGGACACATTCCGCTGGCCTGCACGCCGGACGCCTCGTCCGCCGCCCCCATCTCCGGCCTCATCGACGAGTGCGAGGTGGAGTTCGGGCACGAGATGTCGGTCACCCGCATCTATGAGGCGCCGCGCGTCACCAAGCCCTACACCCCCCGGCAGTGGGCGGGGATCGAGGCGCTGGGCCACCGCATCGACGAGGAGCTGACCGCCGGCGACGTGCGCCTGACCATGGGCGGCGAGCCGACCTTCGTCTCCATCGACGACATGGACGGGGCGGAGTGGAATACCACGGCGCTCGGCCCCAACAAGCGCAAGATGGCCGCCGACCTCGTGCACCGGCTGGCCAACCGCTTCGCGCCGGGTGGGCTGCTGCATTTTGGCCAGGGCAAATGGTATCCCGGCGAATCGCTGCCGCGCTGGGCGATGACCGTCTACTGGCGCCGCGACGGCGAGGCGCTGTGGGCGAACAGCGACCTGCTGGCCCGCGAGGACACCGACTACGGGCACACGGCGGAGGATGCCGGCGCCTTCCTGGTCACGCTGGCGAAGAAGCTGGGGCTCGACCCGGCGCTGGTGCTGGCGGCCTATGAGGACCCCTGGCACTACCTGCGCCGCGAATCGCTGCTGCCGGTCAACGTCGATCCGCTGGACAGCAAGCTGGAGGACAAGGAGGAGCGCGCTCGCCTCGCCCACGTCTTCACCCGCGGCCTGAACGAGCCGGTCGGCTTCGCCCTGCCGATCAACCGCAAGGTGACCCAGCAGGGGCCGGTGTGGCTGTCCAGCGCGTGGCCGCTGCGCCAGGAGCGGCTGCTGCTGATGCCGGGCGACAGCCCGGTCGGCTTCCGCCTGCCGCTCGGCTCGCTGCCCTGGGTGTCGCCGCAGGACTATCCCTACTCCTGGGAGACCGATCCCTTCGAGGAGCGGGCGCCGCTGCCGCCGAACCGGGTGCCGCTGCGCCAGCACGCCCTTCGCGAGGAGGCCGAACGACAGGACGCCTCCCGACGGAACGAGCGCGTCCAGCGCGCCATGGCCGAAGTGCGCAGCGAGATGCCGGAGCACGGCAAGTCCGCCTGGTGGGTGGTCCGCACCGCCCTGACCTGCGAGGCGCGCAACGGGCGCATTCACCTCTTTCTGCCGCCGATGAACACGCTGGAGGACTATCTGGCGATGCTGGCGGAGATCGAGGCGACGGCGCTCGAACTGGACATGCCGGTGGTGATCGAGGGTTACCAGCCGCCGAAGGACCCGCGCCTGAACTCGCTGGCCGTCACGCCCGACCCCGGCGTGATCGAGGTGAACATCCACCCCTCCCACAGTTGGGACGAGCTGGTCCGCAACACGCTGGAACTTTACGAGGACGCCCGCCAGTCGCGGCTGGGTGCGGAGAAGTTCATGATCGACGGGCGCCACTGCGGCACCGGCGGCGGCAACCATGTGGTGATGGGCGGCGCCACCGCGGCGGACAGCCCCTTCCTGCGGCGGCCCGACATGCTGCGCAGCCTGATCACCTTCTGGCAGAACCACCCGTCGCTCTCCTATGCCTTCTCCGGCCTGTTCATTGGCCCGACCAGCCAGGCGCCGCGCGTGGACGAGGCCCGCGACGACGCACTCTACGAGCTGGAGATCGCCTTCAACCAGATCGACAAGGCCGCCGCGACGGGCGATTGCCCGCCCTGGATGGTCGACCGCGTGCTGCGCAACCTGCTGACCGACGTACAGGGCAACACCCACCGGGCGGAGTTCTGCATCGACAAGCTCTATTCCCCGGACAGCTCCACCGGGCGGCTCGGGCTGGTCGAGTTCCGCGCCTTCGAGATGCCGCCCCACGCGGAGATGAGCCTGACCCAGCAGCTTCTGCTGCGCGCCCTGGTCGCGCGCTTCTGGAAGGCGCCCTACAAGGGCAAGCTGGTGCGCTGGGGGACGGAACTGCACGACCGCTTCATGCTGCCCCACTTCGTGCAGCAGGATCTGGCGGACGTCATCGCCGACCTGCGCGACCACGGCTATCCCATCGAGGAGCGCTGGTTCGATCCGCACATGAACTTCCGCTTCCCGGTCTACGGCCACGTCAACCAGCGCGGCATCTCGCTGGAACTGCGCATGGCACTGGAGCCCTGGAACGTCCTGGGTGAGGAGCCGGGCGGCGGCGGCACCGTGCGCTACGTCGACAGCTCGGTCGAGCGGGTGCAGGTGCGGGTCACCGGCCTGACCGACGCGCGCTACGCCATCACCTGCAACGGCCGCCGCGTGCCGCTGATCCCCACCGGGACGGAAGGCGAGTTCGTGGCCGGCGTGCGGTACCGGGCGTGGCAGCCGCCCTCCTGCCTGCACCCGACCATCCCGGTGCACACGCCGCTGGTCTTCGACATCCTGGACCTGTGGGCGGGCCGCTCCATCGGCGGCTGCACCTACCACGTCATGCATCCGGGCGGGCGCAACTACGACACCTTCCCGGTCAACGCCAACGAGGCGGAGGGGCGGCGCCTCGCCCGCTTCTTCCCCTTCGGCCACACCCCCGGCCCGATGGAGACACCGGCGGAGGAGCGCAACCCTCAGTTCCCGATGACTCTGGACCTGCGGCGAGGCTGATCGGTCCTCAGCCCCCCGGCCGGAATACGCCTTTCGGCCGGGGGGCGCCGATGCGCCGCTTGCATCGGCGGGAGCGGGCGTTCACACTTGCTGCGCATTGCACCGCCGTGAACGTACGATCCGAACCTTGGCCGACCGTGATTCGCCCTTTCTTGACCCCAGCGCGCCCCCTCCACCGGGGCTGCGTCCGGTGCCGTTCCTCCAGGGGTCGCTGTTCGGCGAGGCCGACGCCATGGGCTATGGCCGCGGCGAGGTCTATGACGAGATGGTCACCGGCCAGGGCCGTCTGCGCCCGCACTGGCAGACCTTCATGGGCACGCTGGGCCCCCTCGACCCGGAACTGATGGCCGAGCGGTGGGAAGAGGCGCGGCGCCTGCTGCACCAGAACGGTGTCACCTACAACATCTACGGCGACCCCAAGGGGATGGAGCGGCCCTGGCCGCTCGACATGGTGCCGCTGCTGATCCCCTCCCACGAATGGAAGGCGGTCGAATCGGGACTGATCCAGCGCGCCACGCTGCTGAACGCGGTGCTGGCCGACATCTACGGGCCGCAGACCCTGACGCGCAGCGGGCGGCTGTCCCCGGCGGTCATCCACGCCGACCCCGGATTCCGCCGCGCCGTGCACGGCATTCCAGTGCCGAACGACATCCACCTGCATTTCTACGCGGCGGACCTTGCCCGCGCGCCGGACGGGCGCTGGTGGGTGCTGTCCGACCGCACCCAGGCGCCGAGCGGCAGCGGCTACGCGCTGGAGAACCGGGCTGTGCTGGCGAAGGTCCTGCCGGACAGCTTCCGCCACTGCCAGGTGGAGCATTTGTCGCCCTTCTTCGAGGCGTACAAGGAAACGCTGCTGTCGCTGAGCCCGCGCCGCGACCAGCCGCGGATCGTCCTTCTGACGCCCGGCCCCTACAACGAAACCTATTTCGAGCACGTCTATCTCGCCCGCTACCTCGGCATCACGCTGGTGGAGGGGGCCGACCTGACCGTGCGCGACCGTCAGGTCTATCTGAAGACCCTGTCGGGGCTGGAGCCGGTGGACGTCATCCTGCGCCGCCTGGACGCCGACTTCGCCGACCCGCTGGAGCTGCGCGCCGACAGTTCGCTGGGTGTGGCGGGTCTGATCGAGGCGGTGCGTGCCGGCAACGTCGTGGTGGCGAACGCGCTCGGCTCCGGCTTCATGGAATCCATGGCGGTCAAGTCGTCGCTGCCCATGCTCTGCCGCCATCTGCTGGGCGAGGAGCTGAAGATGCCCGGCGTCGCCGTCTGGTGGTGCGGCAACGACGACGAGCGCGCCTACGTCATCGAGCATCTGGACGGGCTGGTGGTGAAGCCGGCTTTCCCGTCCCTGTCCTTCGAGCCGATCTTTGGCGCCGACCTGTCGGCGGGGGAGCGCGCCGCCCTGGTGGAGCGCATCAAGGCCCGCCCCTGGTGCTACGTCGCGCAGGAACGGCTGGCCCTGTCCACGGCACCGGTCTGGCAGGGCGGGCGGCTGCAGCCGCGCCCGCTGGTGCTGCGTGTCTTCCTCTGCGCCCGCCCGGACGGCAGCTACACCGTCATGCCCGGCGGCCTGACCCGCGTGTCCACCGAATCCGGGAAGCTGGTCGTCTCCATGCAGCGGGGCGGCGGCAGCAAGGACACCTGGATCCTGTCCGGGCGCCGGGCCGAGACCACACCGGCGACGCCGCGCCCGCAGCCTGCCCAGGAGCCGCAGCCGGTGCCCAAGGCGGCCTCTGCCGACCTGCCCAGCCGGGTGGCCGACAGTCTCTACTGGCTGGGCCGCTACGCGGAGCGGTCGGAGGGCACGGTGCGCCTGCTCCGTTCCACCCATTCCCGCCTGACCGACGGCAACGTGCCGGGCGCGTCGCTCCAACTCCGCCCGCTGCTCCATCTGATGGCCTGGGAGGGCATGATCCCCTGGGACCTGACGCGCGTCACGGCGCTCGGCGGCGGGCGGGCGTTGCGGGCGGCGCTTTACAGCTCGGTCGTCGATCCGGACCATCCCAACAGCCTGCGCGCCCAGGTGCAGCGGGTGCACCGCACCGCCTATTCGGTGCGCGACCGCCTGTCGCTCGACATGTGGCGGGTGGTGACGATGCTGGAGCGGCAGAGCCAGCCGCCGGCGCACAAGCTCGACGCCGCCGCCATGCTGTTGCGGCTGGACGACCTGATGACCAGCCTCGCCGCCATCGCCGGGCTGGAGCAGGAAAGCATGACGCGCGGCCAGGGTTGGCGCTTCCTCGACATCGGGCGCCGCATGGAGCGGGCGCTCCACATCATCTCGGTGATGCGCGGCATCCCGGTCCACACGCTCGACCGCCAGGACGAGCCGGTGCAGGTGGCGACGCTGAGCGTGCTGCTGGAACTGGGGGAGAGCGTGATGACCTACCGGTCCCGCTATCTGACCAGCGTGCGCCGCCGCCCGGTGCTTGAGTTGCTGCTGGCCGACGATTCGAACCCGCGCGCCCTGGATTTCCAATTGGCGGCGCTGGAGCGCCATGTGGCGGCCCTGCCCAGCGGTTCGCAGGCCGTGCCGGGCGACACGGCCGCCTCGGCCCGCTCGATCCTCGGCGCCGCCCGCGCCTCGCTGCGCGCGCCGGAGGCTCTGGACTCGGGCACGGCCCTGCACACGCTGCTGGACTCGCTCGCCCTGTCTTTGCCTGAGATATCCAACCTCCTGACCCACGCCTATTTCAGCCATGCCTTTGCCCGACCGGCCTGACCTCTCCCCGACCATGGCCGGCGCGGCCCCCGCTGACGAGCACTCCGGTGACCGTTTCGGCGTTCGCTTCCGCGTGCGCCACACGACCCGCTACGACTATGGCGAGGACGTGTCGGTGTCGCACCATCTGCTGCACCTGACGGCCCGCCCGCACCCGCGCCAGCGCGTCCACCAGAGCGCGCTGACCATCCTGCCGGCGCCGGCGGTGCAGTCGTCCCACACCGACTATTTCGGCAACACCGTCACTTACGTCGCGATGCAGGAACCGCACCGGCAACTGGTCGTCACCGCGGAGAGCGAGGTGGAGGTCGGCCCGCCCCCGACGCTGGACGCCGCGTTTACCCCATCCTGGGAACATGTGCGCGATTCGTTGGGCGGCCTGACCGGCCCGGAGGACGGTGCGGAGGTCGTCCAGTACCGTTTCGACAGCACGCTGGTGGCGGCCAGCCCGACGCTGCACGACTACGCCGCGCAGTCCTTCACGCCCGGCCGCCCGGCGGCGGAAGCCGCGTTGGACCTGATGCGGCGCATCCACGACGACTTCACCTTCGACCCCGCCGCGACGACGATCGCCACCCCGATGGCCGAGGTGATGCGGCACCGGCGTGGCGTCTGCCAGGATTTCGCCCACATCGTGGTCGGCTGCGTGCGCGCCATGGGTCTGCCGGCCCGCTACGTCTCCGGCTATCTGCGTACGCTGCCCCCGCCGGGCCGGCCGCGCCTGGTGGGCGCCGACGTCAGCCACGCCTGGGCGTCCGTCTGGTGCGGCGCCGAGGCCGGCTGGATCGACGTCTGCCCGACCAACGCGCGCCGCGCCGACCAGGACTTCATCACCATCGCCTGGGGCCGCGATTACGACGACGTCAGCCCCGCCCGCGGCGTCCTGATGGGCGCCGCCGGCCACACGCTGTCCGTCAGCGTCGATGTCGAGCCGCTGGAGGACAACGGGGCGCCCTGATCCGGGCGCCCCGCATTCTTTTTCACCGTCCGTCCCAAATCAATGACCGACGATCACTCCGCCGGCTGCGGCTGCGCGCCCGTGGGGTGGCTGGCGGAGCCGTCCACCGCCGGGAAGGGCTTCTTCTTCGCGATGTAGCTGTAGACGGTCGGCACCACGAACAGCGTCAGGAAGGTGCCCAGCAGCATGCCGCCGACGATCACCGCGCCGATGGCCTGCCGGCTCTCCGCGCCGGCCCCATGGGCGTTGGCGAGCGGCACGGCGCCCAGCACCATGGCACCCGTGGTCATCAGGATCGGGCGCAGACGCAGCACGGCGGCTTCCTCGACCGCCTTGCGGATGTCCACCCCCTCGCGCTGGAGCTGGTTGGCGAATTCCACGATCAGGATGCCGTGCTTGGTGATCAGGCCGACGAGCGTCACCAACCCGATCTGGCTGTAGACGTTCATCGTCCCGCCCGCGAAGTGCAGCGCGGCCAGCGCGCCGGTCATCGACAGCGGAACCGTCAGCATGATCACGAAGGGGTCGATGAAGCTCTCGAACTGCGCCGCCAGCACCAGATAGATGAAGGCCAGCGCCAGGATGAAGACGAAGTAGAGGCCCGTCGCCGATTCCCGGAACTCGCGGCTCTGCCCCGCATAGTCGGTCTGGGCGGTGGCCGGCAGCACCCGGTTCGCAGCATCCTGGAGATAGCCCAGCGCCTCGCCCAGCGAGGTGCCCGGCGCCAGGGTGGCGGTGATGGTGACGGAGCGCAGCTTGTTGAAGTGGTTCAGCTCCTTGGGCGCCACCCGCTCCTCGATGTGGACGAGGTTGGCGAGCGAGATCATCGCCCCGGTGTTGGTGGCGACGCCGGCTTCCGCCGCCATGGTCGGCGTGCCGCGGACGTAAATGGAGGCGATGTCGTCCGGGTTGCGGCGGTCGACGTCGCCGACCTGGACCACCACGTCGTACTGCTTGCCCTCCTTCTTGAAGCGGGTGACCTGCCGCCCGCCGAGCAGGGTTTCCAGCGTGCGGCCCACGGTCTCCACGTCCACGCCGAGGTCGGCGGCCTTGTCGCGGTCGATGGTGATGCGCAGTTCCGGCTTGTTCAGCTTCAGGTCGGTGTCGAGATTGGTCAGGCCGGGGAACTTCCGCGCCTCCGCCATCAGCCCGTCCACCATTTTCTGAAGCTCGTCGTAGGGCAGCGAGCTTTGGATGACGAAGTTGACCGGCTTGTCCACCGGGCTCTGGCCCAGCGACGGCGGGTTGGTGACGAAGGCCAGGATGCCGGGGATGCCGAACATCTTCGGGAAGAGCTGGGCGGTGATCGCCTGCTGCTTCACATCGCGCTCGTCCCAGTCGATCAGGCGGACGAAGGAGATGCCCTGGTTGACCACCGGGAAGCCGACCACGACGAAGAACTTCTCGACGATGGGGATCTGGCGGAACAGGTCCTCCATCCGCTTGGCGTAGCTTTCCGTATAGTCGAGCGTCGAGCCCTCCGGTGCGATGGCGATGCCGACGATGGTGCCGCGGTCCTCGACCGGCGCCAGCTCCGACTTCAGCCCGGTGAACAGCGTGTAGCTGAGCCCCGCCACCACCGCGCCGACCAGCAGCACCAGCGGGCGCGCCTTCAGCGACAGGCGGAGCAGCGCCCGGTAGCCGTTGGTCAGCCCGTTCAGCAGCCGCTCGATGGCGTTGTAGAGCGCGTTGTGCTTGGTCTGGTGCTTCAGCAGCTTGGAGCACATCATCGGCGACAGCGTCAGGGCGACGAAGCCCGAGACAATCACAGCCCCCGCCAGCGTCAGCGCGAACTCCGAGAAGAGGCGGCCGGTGCGGCCGGTCATGAAGCCGATTGGCGCGTAGACCGCGGCCAGCGTGATGGTCATCGCGATGACCGCGAAGCCGATCTCCTTCGATCCCTGCAAGGCCGCCTGGAAGGGCGGCACGCCTTCCTCGATGTGGCGGTAGATGTTCTCCAGCATCACGATGGCGTCGTCCACGACGAGGCCGATGGCCAGCACCATGGACAGCAGAGTCAGCGTGTTGACCGAGAAGCCGAAGGCGTACATCAGTGCGAAGCCGCCGATCAGCGACACCGGGATGGTGACCAGCGGCACCAGCGTGGCGCGGAAGCTGCGCAGGAACACGAAGATGACCAGAACGACCAGGACGATGGCCTCGAAGATCGTGCTGAACACCGCATCGATGGACTTCGCGATGAAGACGGAGCTGTCATAGCCGACATCCACCCCCATGCCGTCGGGCAGGGCGGCGCGGATCTTCGGCAGCGCTTCGTTCACCGCCTTGGACACGTCCAGCGGGTTGGCGGTGGACTGCTTCACCACGCCGATGGCGACGGCGCCACGCCCGTTGAAGCGGGCGCTGACCCGCTCGTCCCGCGCCCCCAGCTCGGCCCGGCCGACATCCTTCAGCCGGACCAGATAGCCGCCGTCGTCGCGCAGGATGATGCGGTCGAACTCCTCCGGCGTGCGCAGGTCGGTTTCGGAGACGACGGTGAACTCCCGCGCCTTGCTCTCGACACGGCCCGCCGGAATCTCGACGTTCTGCTTGCGCAGCGCGTTCTCGACGTCCTGCGGGGTGACGCGATAGGCGGCCATGCGCTGCGGGTCGAGCCACAGCCGCATGGCGAAGCGCCGCTCACCGAAGATTCGCACCTGGGCGACGCCGGGCAGGTTCTGCAAGCGGTCCTTGACGTAGCGATCGGCGAAGTCCGTCACGTCCAGCGGCGAATGGCGGTCGGAGGAGAAGGCCAGATAGATGATCGGCTGCGCGTCGGCCTCCACCTTCGCGATGACCGGCTCGTCGATCTCGTTGGGAAGCTGGGCGCGCACGCGGCCCACGCGGTCGCGCACGTCGCTGGCCGCCGTGTCCACATTGCGGTCCAGCCGGAAGCGCAGGGTGATCTGGCTCTTCTCCGCGCGGCTGATCGAAGACATCACATCGATGCCCTCGATGCCCGACAGCGAGTCCTCCAGGATCTGGGTGACCTGGCTTTCGATGATCTCGGCCGACGCGCCCTTGTAGGTGGTCTCGACCGTGACGACGGGCTCGTCGATCTTCGGGTACTCGCGCACCGACAGGCGCTGGTACGACACGATGCCGATCAGCATGAGCGCGAGGCTCATGACCGTCGCCAGGACGGGCCGGCGGATGGAGATGTCGGAGAGGACCATCGGCTCAGCTCCCCGCCGGCTTGTTGTTCACGACCATCACCGGGGCACCGTCGCGGATCTTCAGTTGGCCGGCGGTCACCACCACGTCGCCGGGCTGCAGGCCGGCGGTGATCTCCACCTCGGCGTTGCGGCGCTCGCCCAGCGTAACCGTGGTCTGCACCGCCTTGCCCTCTACCACCTTGAAGACGAACTGCTTGTTGCCGAAGGCGCTCACCGCCTGCTCCGGCACCAGCACGGCGTTGGGAGTCTGGTCCAGAGTCAGGGCCACCCGAGCGAACAGGCCGGGGCGCAGCGCGCCGTCGCTGTTGGGAACGCGGGCGCGGATCACCACGGCGCGGCCGTTCACGTCGACCAGCGGATCGATGGCGTAGACCGTGCCGTCGAAGGTTCGCCCGCCGAAGGAGTCCACGGCGACCTTCAGGGTCTGGCCGGTGCGGACGGTCGGCAGATACAGCTCCGGCACCCGGAAATCGAGCTTCAGGATCTCGATGGCCTCCAGGTTCACGATGTCCTTGCCCGCCGCCACCACGTCGCCCACCGAGACCTTGCGCAGGCCCAGCACGCCGTCGAAGGGCGCGGTCAGGGTCAGCTTCTCCAGCTGCGCCTTGGCGAGCTGAACCGCCGCCTCGTCGGACTGGAGCTTGGCGAGCGCCTGCTCGCGGTTGCGGGCGGGGCCTGTGCGCTGGCGGTACAGCTCGTCGGCGCGGGCCAGCTCGGCGCGGGAGAAGGCGATGCTCGCCTGCGCCTGCGCCAGCGTGGCGCGAGCGATGGAGTCGTCGAGCCGGATCAGCACCGCCCCCTTCTTCACCGCCTGCCCTTCCAGGAAGGCGATCTCGGAGACCTTGCCCGCCACCTCGGGCCGGATGACCACCGATTCGCTGGACAGCAAGGAGCCGACCGCGGTGACCTGACGCGACACGGTGCCGACCTTGACCGGCGAAGCCTCCACCGGCATCGGCGGTGCCCCGCCCGGCGCAGGAGCGCCGGACGACGCGCCGCCGGGGGACGGAACCTTGCCGGCGAGCAGCGTGTTAATGGTTCCGCCCTGCTTGACGAAGTACCAGTAGGCGCCGCCGCCGAGAGCGACCAGAACCAGAAGGGCGACGATGCGAAGCGTGTGGCGCATGGATACGGAACCCGCACAGGCCCGCTGGCCCGCCGGGCGGGCGCGCGGGGCGTTTCGTGTCAACCGGGCCGCTGTGAGGGGCGGGCGGTAAACTGAACTATATCGTTCAGTTCAGTTCCGGAGTCGAGACGGTTGCAAGGGTTCAGGCGCGCAAGGGCGGCGGCTCGGGTTCCACAACCCGGCCCTTCTCCATCTCCAACCGCGCGCCATCGGGAAGAATCACCGTCAAATCAGCGGGTTGACCGGGCCCGACCGCCGTGCAGCCGCCGCGCGGACGCACCGGTCCGCCATCGAGGCAAAGGCCGGGCGCGCAGCAGGGTGCCTCGCCCGCCGGTAGAACCGCACGAATCCGATCGCCTTCGATGCGAAGATCGGCCAGCAGGGCGCCATCCGCGCCGGGTGGCGGGGCTCCCTCGCCGAGGTCCGGGGATTCGATGCGGGCGCGCTTCAACCAGAACTTCCCGGACGCCAGCAATCGTGCGAGCAGACAGGCGGAGGTGGACGCGCTCATTCCCCGATCCGATGCAGTGGCGGCAGGACTGTCGTTCGGCCGATGACTCAGCCTGTCATGGAAGCGTAAAGGAAGTTTTGCTCCGGTTGGACTCTTGAACACGTCGGGGAAATCGGCGATGTGACAATCCTTGGTCCTCCGACCCTCGCGTTCCAAGGGGTGCCCGATGCTGATCGCCCAGATGTCCGACCTGCATGTGACAGCCCCCGGCACCATCCCGACCACCGCCTACGACACGAACGCCCGCCTCGCCGCCGCGGTGGCCCACTTGAACGCTCTGGTGCCGCGCCCGGACCTCGTCCTCATCACCGGCGACCTCGTCAACGGGCCGAAGCCCGGCGAGTACGAGGCGCTGTTCGCCCTGCTGGAACCGCTCTCCATTCCTTTGCGCGTGCTGCCAGGCAATCACGACGACCGCGAGGAACTGCGCCGGACTTTCGCCGGCACGGGCTGGATGCCCATGGCCGGTCCCTTCCTTCACCACGCGGTGGAAGAATTTCCGGTCCGCATCCTGATGCTCGATTCGGTCGTCCCCGGTTCGGCGGTGGGGGGCCTGTGCGCCGACCGGCTGTCCTGGCTGGCGCAGCGTCTATCCGAGCAGCCGGAGCGGCCGACGGCGCTGGCGCTGCACCACCCGCCCTTCGATACCGGGTTGGCCTTCCTGGACACGCTGCGCTGCCTGGAGGGTGCGGAGGAGTTGGGGCGGCTGGTGAGGAGCCGCCCCAACGTCCGGGCCGTCCTGTGCGGCCACACCCACCGCCAGACCGCGGTCGCGTGGAACGGGGCGCATGGCTACGTCGCCCCGTCCGTGGCCTACCAGATCGCGCTGGATCTGGCACCGGAGCCGCCCTACCGCTGGACGGAGGAGCCGTCCGCGCTCGCTCTTCATCAATTCTGGCCGGATGGCACGGTGGTGACTCATCTGAGCGTGATCGGCGACTATCCCGGCAGGGAGTTTTCCCGCAAAGCCAGGAACTCCTGAAAATTGGCGCAGCGTCCGGCAGCCTGCGCGGCCATGTAGGCGGCGTTCAGGGCGCGCTTGGCGCCCAGGGCGGCGGCGAAGCGGTGGCGCAGCGTAGCGTCGGCGATCCGCAGCCCGTCGCCGTCCAATCGGTCGAGAACATGGCGGTAGCAGAGGTCAGCCCGCGTGCCGCTGTCGGCGGAGCAGGTGATTGACCCCTCCCGCTGCCGGTACTCATAGAGCGGCTCCAGCACCAGCGGCAGGCGACCCAGCCGGTCGAGGACCTGGATGTTGAAGACCACGTCGTCGCAGAAATCGACGCCCTCCTCCCAGCCGGGGACGAGGTCGCGACGGACCACGAAGAACATTGGGACGGAGGTTCTCAGAAAGACCGCCGCGTCCAGCGTGGTGGTCCCGGTAGCGGATGGGAACAGGGTGGAGAGCGGCGAGCCGTCGCCGTCGCGCACCACCGCCACATTGTCCGCCGCCGCCCCCTGCGCCGCCGCCAGCGGGGCCAGCCGCGCCAGCCGGTCCGGCTCGAACCGGTCGTCGGCGTCCAGCGGGGCGATCAGTGGCAGGTGCGCACACCGCAGCCCGGCGTTGCGCGCCGCCGGGGCGCCGGATCCGACGCGGCCGGTTCCCGCGAAGGTCAGGCGCGAGTCGGCGATGCCGGCGGCCGCCAGAAGGGCGCGGTAGTCGGCGCCGTCGTCGCTGACCACCACCGCTTCCCAGTGGGGAAAGCTCTGCGCCAACAGGCTGGACACGGCGCGGGCGATGGTGCCCTGCGCCCGGTAGGCCGGAATGATGACCGAGACGCCGCCCCCAATGCCCCCTTCCATGCACCGCCCTCCGATTGTGCAAGGGGCAGTGTGCCTCTCCTTCGCGATGGTCGGCAAGCGGCGATCCGCACCGATGCGGCTAGCCTGAGCGCGACTATGACGGCGCTGGGGTGGGATTTGGCGTCGCGGCCCGTTGAACAAGGAACCGATACGGGCTATGTGGAGAAACGAGTGGCGTGGTTCGGTCCCCATCCGACATCCCAGGCCCCCGCAAGCCAAAGCCCCCCGGTAGACACGCCGACCTCAGGGAGTTCAAAAACGATGGCGCAAGACGGATACACCCGCTTCGACGACGAACCCGAGCAGGAGCCGGACGAGAAGTCGAAGGAAAGCGCCCCGCCGCCGTTCGCTGCCGTGCAGTCGAACCTGTTCAAGGCGCGCACGGTGCTGATCTTCGGGCAGATCGACATGAAGCTGGCGCAGGCCGTCTCGGCCCAGCTGCTGGCTCTGGCCCACGAGAGCAACGACGACATCACGGTCGTGGTAAACTCCCCCGGCGGCCACGTCGAGGCGGGCGACACCATTCACGACATGATCCGCTTCGTGAAGCCGCGCGTGAAGATGCTGGGCACCGGCTGGGTCGCCAGCGCCGGCTGCCACATCTTCCTGGCCGCGAATAAGGAAGACCGCTACTGCCTGCCGAACACCCGCTTCCTGATCCACCAGCCGCTGGGCGGCACCGGTGGCCGGGCGACGGACATCGCCATCGAGGCGAAGGAAATCATCCGCATGCGTGAGCGTCTGAACCGCATCATCGCGCGCGAAACCGGCCAGCCGGTGGAGAAGGTTTCCAAGGACACCGACCGGAACTATTGGATGCTGGCCGACGAGGCCCGCGAATACGGCATCGTCAGCCACATCATCGAGACCTTCGACGAGCTGAAGTAAGCGGTCCTGCGGAACGCACGAAGCCCCTCTCCAGCGAGAGGGGCTTTTTTTATGGCCGCGGCTTGGCTTGAGCGATCAAGCCCGTCAAATCAGCCGCTTACACGACGATGTTCAGATTCTGCCCGCGCGTGGCCGTGACGTTTCCGCCAGACGAGGACCCATCCGAACCGCCCTGAAGCAATGTGGCGATCGCCTGATCCTGCTGTTGCGCGGTCTGGTTCAGCGTCTTCACGCCGAAGTCCATCTGTCCCTGCGCCTGCCGCAAGCCGACCGCGGCACCCAGGGTGGAGGAGGAAATGTCGAGAGCCATCGGAGGATGCCTTCAAAGGAAACAGGCGGCCCGACGCCGTACGGTCCGCGCGGCGTCGGTCAGATGACCACGTTGACGGAACCGGTCCCCGCCGGGGGAGCGGCCGCCGCGTGGGCCACCATCGGTGTCGAGGCTACCACCGGCGACATGTGCGCGGAAGTCCCCTGTGACGGGCCGGAACGCCCCCCGCCGGCCCCGGACTGACCCGAGGCCCATCGGTGCACAGGGGAACCGTTGGCGGAGGTCCCGCTCTGTCCGGCGCCGTTCGGCTGGTCCTGCCCTTCCGAGCCGCCAACCAGAAGCTCAAGCGACGCCTTGCCGCTTTTCCGGTCCTTCTGCGCTTCACGGTACTGCCGCAGAGCCGCCTCGGTCGGTATCTGGTCGAGGGTCGCGCCGTCTTCCGGGCTGCGGAACAGCAGAACCAGCCGCGACGCGTCGGCATCGTAACGGTAGGCGGTCTTCGTGTAGCGGGCGGAGAGGGGTTCGGACTGCCCGGTCACGGGGTCCTTTGCGGGCGGAGTCCCGGTGTCGGCCCCGGTTTCAACAGCGTCGCTGTTGCGGGCCGTCATGAAGGCCAACGGCCTTGCAGCCGTTGCGGTGGCGATGGCCACGTTCATGACATTACACCGATGATTGGACAATCCAGATCATATACTGCAGCCGCACTCGTGCATTGTAAAGGGTTCGTTCACCTTTTTTCCGGCTATGCCAAAGGACGAAGTCCCATAGGCTGTTTCCGGTACGAAAGCTTCGCATTCCAGGACCATAGGAACCGTCGCCCACCCTTCTCACAGCCATGACGCTTGCGGAGGGGCGCCAGGGTGCTTAAGCCTGTATGCATGGCTATGATCGCGGAAGCGCTGACGCTCGCCCTGGACCACCATCTGGCCGGCCGGCTGGCCGAGGCCCAGCAGCTCTACAACCGCATCCTGGATGTGGACCCGGATCAGCCGGACGCCTTGCATTTCCTTGGCGTTCTGGCTGGTCAGGTGGGGGAGCAGGCGCTTGGCCTGCAACTCATCGCCCGCGCCATCGCCCAGCGACCCGAAGCGGCGGACATGCACGCCAACAGCGGCAACATCCGCCGCTCCTCGGGACAACCAGAGGCGGCGGTGGAGGATTACCGGCGTGCCGTCGCCCTCCAGCCCGATTTCGCGGAAGCCTGGACCGACATGGCGAACGCCCTGCGCAGCCTGGGCCGCTCCGCCGGGGCCATCACCGCCCTGGAGCGCGCCGTCGCCTCCGTCCCCACCCTGGCCATCGCGGTGGAACGCTTGGGCGCGCTGCGGCACGAGGAGGGGCGCCTGCTGGTGGAGCAGGGGCGCGGCACCGAGTCCCTCCGCCCGCTGGCCCGGGCCGCGGAACTGCTGCCGCTGGACGCCGACGTCGCCTTTCTCTACGGCAACGCGCTGTTCGCGATGGGGCTGCGGGAGGACTCCACCTTCGCCTACCGCAACGCCCTGGCCATCACGCCGGATTTTCCGTCCGCCGCCTTCAATCTGGGGATTGCGCTGGGTGTCGTGCACCGGCTTGAGGACTCCGCCCGTGCGCTGGAACGGGCCGCGCGCCTGGATCCACGTCATCTCGACGCCATCGACCGGTTGGTCGTCGCCCTCGCATTCCTCGGTCGGGAGGACGAGGCCGCCGCCTGGGGCGACCAAGCGCTGGAACTGAAGGACCGGACGGCCATCGACACGGCACCTGCCCTGCCCCCGTTGCCCGCTCGGCCACGCGGGGCCGAAGCGCGGCGGCACAACGTCATCGCCTTCAGCCTGTGGAGCGGCCAACCCGCCAATATCCACGACCCGGCGGAGATTTTGCGGCAGACCGTGGCGCTCTATCCGGGTTGGATCTGCCGGGTTCATCACGACGGTACCCTTGCCGCCGACCGGATGGCCGCGCTGGCCGCGGCGGGGGCGGACCTCGTGGCATTGGCCTCAGACGCGCCGACCGCCGGACCCTATTGGCGCCTGACCGCCGCCGACGACCCCACCGTGGCGCGCTTCCTCTGCCGCGATTGGGACACGCTGCCATCCACCGACGGAAGGGCCGCCGTCGATGCCTGGGTCGCCTCCGACCGGCCCTTCCACGTCCTGCGCGACGGGGTTCTGCACACGGAGGTGATGTCAGGTGGTCACTGGGGCGGCGTCGCCGGACTGCTGCCCGACCTGTTGCCGCTGGCCGAGCGCCACGCCGCCGCAGAGGCCGACCGGGCGCAGGACCATCGCTTCCTGCGCCGCATCGTCTGGCCGATGATCCGCGACCGCGCCCTGATCCACGACCGCGCCCATCCCCGGCACGGCCTGCCCTTCCCTACGGTGTGAGCGGCTACAGAACCTGCTTCGGCAGGGACAGCAGTTCCTTGCGGATCTGGCCCATGCTGGGGCGGTTGTCCGGCCCGAAGGCGATGGGGCGGCACAGATGCATCGCGGTCAGCCCGACCCGCGCGGTCAGCAGACCGTTGATCACCCCCTGCCCCATGCGGGTGGAGATGGCCGCGGCGATGGAGCCGCCCAGCGCCTCGACGGCAACGTGGTGGGCGCTTTCCGCCACCCCGGCCACCGCGAGGTTGGCGAGCATCCGCCGCAACAGTCGCAGCGACCCGACATAGCCGGGCCGCGCGCCGTAGAGCGCCGCGATCTCCCGCACCAGCTTCAGGTTCCGCCACAGCACCACGGCAAGGTCGACGACCGCCGCCGGGCTGAGCGCCGTCGCCACCGCCGTGTCACGGGAGGCGCGCAGGACGGTCTGATAGGCGCGGCGGTCCAGCGGCCCCATCACCTCGCGGTCGAGCAGGCGCAGGATCTCCGCGTCGTCGTGGGCGTCCGTCACATGGTCGCGCACCCGCTCCAGCGAGGACGCCAGATCGGCACGACCGTCATAGAGGCGGGTCAGCGACCCGGCAAAGCGCTCGGCGTGGCCCGGCTCCCCGGCCTTCGTCACGATCTCGGTGGACAGGCGCCCGGCCTCGCCGCGCAACTCCTCGATCTTGCGCAGGCGGCGCAGCGCGCGCAGTTCGCGCAGCAGCATCGCCAGCGCCGCCCCGCCGGCCACCGTCACGGCGGCGGCCACCAGGACGCCCAGCGCGGCGCTGGTGGCGAAGGCGCGGTTGAACAGGTCCCAGGTGTCGAAGCCCAGCGCGATCAGCACCAGCGCGGCGACCGAGCCGGCCAACCAGCGGCCGAGCCGGCTGCGCGGCCGGTCCTCCGCCAGCAGCGCGGGAAGGCGCTCCGCCGCCGAACCGGCCAGGGGGCCGGCGATGATCGCCTCCTCCTCCGCCGCGGGGACGGCGGCGGCGCGGGTGGGGTCCAGTTCCATCGGCGGGACCCAGTGGCGGTCGCTGGTGCGCTCGCTCATTCCAGATAATCCCCCAGCAGGAACTGCATGGCCTGATCCAGCCGGATGTGCGGCAGGCCGCGCGCCTCGCGGGAGAGGTCAGCGGGCGGCTGGAAGGCCATGAAGTTGTAGGGCCGCTCCTGCCCCGGCGGGAAGTCGGCGTCCTCGGGGATCTCGCCGGGGAACAGCACGGTCGGGCGGTCGCGGCCGAGCGGCACACCGCGCACGCAGCGCAACTGCCGTCCCTCATGCTCGGTCACCACCGTCTCGGTGGATTTCAGGGCGGCGATGGCCATGGTCTCCACCTGCGCCCCTTCGAAGCGGATGCCGGCGCGGGCGTCGGACACCAGCCGGTCCAGCAGATGGCGCAGGCTGTTGTGCTGGTGCGAGGCGACATGGTCGGCCTTGGTCGCGGCAAACAGCACGCGGTCGATCTTCCGGCCCAACAGCCAGTCCAGCCAACTGCTGGACCCGTGGCGGAAGGGCTCCAGACTCAGTTCCAGGGCGCGCTTCATGTCCGCCATGCCCGCAGGACCGGAATTCAGCGCGCCCAGCACGTCGATGAGGACGATCTGGCGGTCGAGCCGTGCGAAATGCTCGGCGAAGAAGCGGCGGACCACCTTGGATTTGTACGCCTCGTAGCGATCCTCCATCAGCGCCCACAGGCTGCCGCGGGTGCGAGGGCGGTCACCCGGCAACGGGCAGAAGGTCAGCAGCGGCGCGTTCGCCATGTCGCCCGGCTCGACGAAGCGCCCCGGCTGGATCAGGCTCAGCAGATTGTCGGAGCGGCGGCAGGCGTGCAGGTAGTCGGTGAACAGCGCCGCGCCGCGCCGCGCCTGCTCCTCCTCCGCCGGGGCCGCCGTGTCGATGGTGGCGAGCCAGCCGCGCCAGGACACCGACAGCTCGTCGCGCGGCGCACGCCCGGCCAACTCCAGGGTGAGCGCGCTCCATTCCGCGAAGGACTGGTGGAGCAGCGGCAGGTCGAGCAGCCATTCGCCGGGATAGTCCACGATGTCGAGATTCAGCGTGGCGACCGGCTGCACCGTACGCTTCAGCATCGCGTTCGGGCGGTAGCGCATGGACAGGCGGAGTTGGCTGATGCCCCGCGTCTCGGTCGGCCAGTGGGGCGCCGGCCCGGTAAGCTCGGCCAGCCGCTGCTCAACCTCGAAACGAGGAACCTGGGCGTCGGGCTGCGGGCGCAGGCGCGAGGCCTGGAAGCGGCCGGAGGACACCACGTCGAGGAAGGGAAGCCGCCCGGCCTTCAGCAGGTTGTCGACCAGCGATGTGACGAAGACGGTCTTGCCGGCTCGCCGCAGCCCGGTGACGCCGAGACGGACGTCCTGCTCCAGAATGCCGCCGGAAACGAGATCGCCGGCTCGCCCCAACAGGCGCGAGCCGGCGTCGTACAAGTCGTTGAAGATGGGCAGGCGCACGGTCAGCCGGTCCGTATAGGGGACGATTGCCCCTCTATATGGGGGACCGTCCGCCCACGCCTATACCCAGACCGGTGCTTTAGGACGCGCCGAAGTCGAGGTTCCAGGCCTCGTAGCGCTCCGGATCGTTCTCCCAGTCCTCGCGCACCTTGACGAACAGCATCAGGTGGACGCGCTGTTCCAGCATCTCCTCAAGCTCGGTGCGGGCGGCCTGCCCCAGCGCCTTGATCCGGGTGCCCTGCTTGCCGAGCACGATGGCCTTCTGGCTGTCGCGCTGGACATACACGACCTGGGAGATCTTGACCGACCCGTTCTCGAACTCCTCCCACTGCTCGGTCTCGACCGTCGCCGCGTAGGGGAGTTCCTGGTGAAGCTGCTGGAACAGCTTCTCGCGGGTGATCTCCGCCGCCAGAAGGCGCATCGGCATGTCCGAGATCTGGTCCTCCGGGTAGTGCCAGGGGCCTTCCGGCATGCGGGCGGCCAGGAAGCCGCGCAGATGCTCGACGCCGTCGCCCGTCGAGGCGGACAGCATGAAGATATCGGTAAAGATGCCTTCCTGGTTGAAGCTGTCGGCGAGGCCGAGCAGCTTCTCGCGCGGGACGAGGTCGATCTTGTTCAGGATCAGGATCGCCTTGCGGCCCTGCTCCTTCAAGCGGGTGATGATGCCCTGGGTGTCCTGGTCGATCCCACGGCGCGACACGTCGAACAGCAGGCCGACCAGATCGGCGTCCTCCGCCCCCTGCCAGGCCGCCGCCACCATGGCGCGGTCCAGACGGCGCTTCGGCTTGAAGATGCCCGGCGTGTCCACGAAGATGATCTGGCTGTCGCCGGCGATGGTGATGCCGAGCACGCGCGTGCGGGTGGTCTGCACCTTGGAGCTGACGATCGACACCTTGGAGCCGACCATGGCGTTCAGCAGGGTCGACTTGCCGGCGTTCGGCGCGCCGACCAGGGCGACAAAGCCGCAGCGGGGGTTTTCGGGCACATAGGCAGCCTCTTCGGCGCCCTCTTCCGGGCCGCCCTCTTCAAGATCAGCGTCCACGCTCTCGCTCACGCCCTCGTCCTTATCGTCGAAATCGTCGTTTTCAAACTTGTCGCGGCCGTCAGTCATCGACCTGCACTCCCAATTGGCGCAGCAAGGCGCTGGCCGCTTTCCGTTCGGCGACCCGCTTGGACGGGCCTGTGGCCGTCACCGGCTCCATGCCCTTCAGCCGGACCGCGATGCGGAACACCGGCTCGTGCGCCGGGCCGCTCTGCTCGATCAGTTCATAGGTGGGAAGGGGCCGCCCATTGCCTTGCGCCCATTCCTGCAACGCCGTCTTGGAGTCCAGCGGCGGCGGCTCCGCGCGGTCGATCTGCCCGGCCCAGGCGGAGCGGATGAAGTCCCGCGCCTTGTCCATGCCGCCGTCCAGATAGAGCGCCCCGATCACCGCCTCGCAGGCGTCGGCCAGGATGGTGCGGTTGCTGCGGCCGCCGCCCTGAGCTTCCGACGGTGACAGGCGCAGGTAGCGCCCCAGCCGGAGCGCGTCGGCGACGCGGCTCAGCGCCTCCCGACGGACCAGCGAGACGTGCCGCTTGGCGAGCGCGCCCTCGCGTTCGTTGGGGAAACGTTCCAGCAGCCATTCCGCGATGACGAGGCCGAGCACCCGGTCACCCAGGAACTCCAGGCGCTCGTAGGCGAGGCCCGGCCCCTGCTCGGGCCGTCCGCCGCGGACGTTGCGCTCCAGCCCCATCAGGCTGGGATGGGTGACCGCGTCGGCCAGCCGTTGCGGGTCGGCAAAGCGGTGGCCGATGGCCGCGGCCAGTTCCGCAAGGTCGGCGGAATCGGCGCTCACGTCCGCGTCGGACGCCATGGGGGTCCCCCGTTCTTCAGGGCTCACAATAATCGGTCTCCGCGCCCCGGTGCTGTGCGGGGCTCACTTCACGGCGTTGAACAGGCGGCTGAACCGCAGGTCCGCCGGCCAGCGCCACACCTCGAAGAAGCGGGTTCCGTCCTCCAGAGAGAAGAACAGGAATTCGGCGCGCCCGACCAGATTTTCCATCGGGACATACCCCACCTGCGACGGGACGCGGCTGTCCAGCGAGTTGTCGCGGTTGTCGCCCATCATGAACAGATGGTTCGCCGGCACCTTGAAGGCCGGGGTGTTGTCGAGCGGACCGTTGTCCGACTCCTCGATGATGCGGTGGCTGCGCCCGCCCGGCAGGGTCTCCACATACTGGGCAATGCGGACCTCGCGCCCCAGCGCGTCGCGGGACACATAGTCCTCGATGCGCTCGCGCTTCACCGGCTGGCCGTTGATGTGCAGAACGCCGCCGGTCACCTGGACGGTGTCGCCCGGCAGGCCGATGACGCGCTTGATGTAGTCGGTCTTGTTGTCGCGCGGCAGCTTGAACACGGCGACGTCGCCGCGCTCCGGCGCGTGGCCCATGATGCGGCCCTCGAACAGCGGCAACCCGAAGCCGACCGTGTACTTGCTGTATCCGTAGGAGAACTTGGACACGAACAGGTAGTCGCCGATCAGCAGCGTCGGGATCATCGACCCGGACGGGATGTTGAAGGGCTCGAAGGCGAAGGTCCGCACGCCGAAGGCAATGATGACCGCGTAGAAGACCGTCTTCACCGTCTCGGCAAAGCCGCCTGTCTCTTTGGATTTGCCGGTCAAGGCGGTCTCTCTGTTCATGGTCATGCGGGGGGTGCCGTGGAGGTGGTGATGGACGTGTCGGTGGAGGTGTCGGCCGGTTCGGCGCTGATGATGACGAAGGCCTCCGCCATGGGGTACTCGTCGGTCAGCGTCACGTGGATGCGCGCCTGCATACCCGGCGGGGTGATCGCCTGCAGCCGTTCCAGTGCGCCGCCGGTCAGGCGCATGGTCGGCTGGCCGGAGGGCAGGTTCACCACCCCCATGTCGCGCCAGAACACGCCGTCGCGGAAGCCGGTGCCCAGCGCCTTGGAGCAGGCCTCCTTGGCGGCGAAGCGCTTGGCGTAGGTGGCGGCCCGCGCGCTGTGCTTGCCGGCGGCCCCAGCGCGGCGCTCCGACTTGGCGCGCTCCACGTCGGTGAAGATGCGGGCGATGAAACGGTCGCCGAAACGGTCCAGCGACTGCTCGATCCGGCGGATGTCGATCAGGTCGTTCCCGATGCCGAGGATCATGAGACGCCCCCAGCCCCACCGGTACCGACAGCCGCACGGGCGTCCTTCATCACGGCGCGCATGCGCTGGAGCGTGTTGCCCAACCCGACGAAGATCGCTTCGCCGATCAGGAAATGGCCGATGTTCAACTCAACGATGGTCTGGATGGCGGCGACCGCCCCGACCGTCTCGTAATTCAGTCCGTGGCCGGCATGGCATTCCAGGCCGATGGCTTCGGCGTGGGCCGCCGCCCGGACGATGCGCTCCAGCTCCGCCGTGCGTTCCGCCCCGGCGGGCGCGTCGCAATAGGCGCCGGTGTGCAGTTCCACCACGGGCGCGCCCAGCGCCTTCGCGGCGTCGAGCTGCGCCGGCTCCGGGTCGATGAACAGCGAGACGCGGATGCCCGCAGCGCCGAGATCACCGACGTAGCGCTTCAGGTTGTCCATCTGCCCGGCGACGTCCAGCCCGCCTTCGGTGGTGACCTCGGTGCGCTTCTCCGGGACGAGGCAGCAGGCGTGCGGCTTGTGGCGCAGCGCGATGCCGAGCATCTCGTCCGTCGCCGCCATCTCCAGGTTCAGCGGCAGCCGGATCTCCGCCATCAGCCGCTCGATGTCGGAATCGACGATGTGGCGGCGATCCTCGCGCAGGTGGGCGGTGATGCCGTCGGCCCCGGCCTCGGCGGCGAGCTTTGCCGCACGCACGGGATCGGGGTAACGCCCGCCCCGCGCGTTGCGGACGGTCGCCACATGGTCGATGTTCACGCCGAGGCGCAGAGGGCGGGGCATAGGCTCGAAACTCCGGTGTCGCGCCGGTCCCGCATCCTGCATCCGGCGGGTACCGGTTCTCCCTGCTATATAGCGGTGGCGTCGCGTCGCGTCACGCCGTCATTCGACGACGTGATGCGCGGCGATCCGCGCGGCGAGCGCCTTCAGCTCCTCGATGGGCGGGTCGTGGCGCGGCCAGACCAGATCGGCGCCGTCGTTTTCATAGCGCGGCACCACATGCACATGGATGTGCGGCACCGTCTGCCAGCCCGCCGGCCTGTTCGTCTGGAGAAGCGTGATCCCCTCCGGCGAAAAGGCCGCCTGGACGGCGTGGGCGACCTTGTGGACGGTGCGGAACAGGGCGGCCGCCTCGTCCTCCGTCACGTCCAGGATGGTCGGGGCCGGGCGCTTCAGCGCCACCAGCACATGGCCGGGATTGACCTGCCCGGCGTCCATGAAGGCGAAGGTCTCCGCATCCTCGTACACCACGGCGCAGGGCAGCTCCCCAGCGATCAGGCGGCTGAAGATGGTCGGGCTGGACATGCTTCCCTCGCTCCTGATGGGCGCTCTGGGCGGGCACAGCCGCGCGGGCTCGCTCACCGCCCGCGGGCGCGCTCCACCGCGTTGATGGCGGGGGTGGCGCGCAGGGCCGCCATGATGTTGGTCAGATGCTTGGCATCCTTCACGTCGATGTCGATCAGCAGCTCGAAGAAGTCGGTGTTGCGGCTGGTGATCTTCAGGTTCGTGATGTTGCCGCCGTTCTTGCCGATGACCGTGGACAGCGTGCCAAGTGAGCCCGGCTCGTTGTTGACCACCAGCGAGATGCGCCCGACATGCTCCTCCGGGCTGTCCGGCCCAATGTCCCAGGCGACGTCGATCCAGCGTTCCGGCGACTCGTGGAAGCTCTCCAGCGTCTCGCAGTCGATGGTGTGGATGGTCACGCCCTTGCCGGTGGTCACGATGCCGACGATGCGGTCGCCCGGCAGCGGGTGGCAGCAGCGGGCGTAATGGACCGCCATGCCGGGGATCAGGCCGCGGATCGGCAGCGGCGCGTTGTTGCCCTTCGCCTTCGGCTTGGGCTTCGGCACCGTGATGGCGTTCTTGTCGTCGCCTTCCTTGGGTGTCGCCACATGCGGCTTGTGGCCGGGGAAGACGGCGTGGAAGACCTCGCGGCCCGAATGCAGACCCGACCCGACGCTGGCCATCAGATCGTCGGCGCTTGGCTGCTGGAAGATCTTGATGACGCCTTCCAACGCCTTTTCCGAGAACTCGTAACCTTCCGACTTGAACTGGCGCTGCAGGATGGCGCGGCCCAGTTCGATGTACTGGGTGCGCTGTTGGGTGCGCAGGAACTTGCGGATGCGCGCCCGCGCCTTGCCGGTGACGACGAAACGTTCCCAGCCCGGAACCGGGGTCTGGGCCTTGGACGTGATGATGTCGACCTGATCGCCGTTCTGCAGCTGCGTGCGCAGCGGCAGCATCCGCGCGTTGATCTTGGCGCCGACGCAATGGTCGCCGACCTCCGAGTGGACGGCGTAGGCGAAGTCCACCGGGGTGGCGCCGCGCGGCAGCGCGATCAGGTCGCCCTTGGGCGTGAAGCAGAAGACTTGGTCCTGGAACAGCTCCAGCTTGGTGTGTTCCAGGAACTCCTCGGGCTTCTGGGCGTGCTCCAAGATGTCCAGAAGCTCGCGCAGCCAGCGGTACTCACGCCCCTGCTGGGTGCGCGGCTCGCCCTGCTTGTAGGCCCAGTGGGCGGCGACGCCGAGTTCGCAGATCTCGTGCATGTCGCTGGTGCGGATCTGCACCTCGATCCGGTTGCGCTCCGGGCCGATCACCCCGGTGTGGAGCGAGCGGTAGCCGTTGGGCTTGGGCGTCGAGATGTAATCCTTGAAGCGCCCCGGAACGACCGGGTAGTGGGCGTGGATGACGCCCAGCGCCTGATAGCATTCCGGCACCGTGTCCACCATGATCCGGAAGGCCATGATGTCCGACAGCTGCTCGAAGCTGACATTCTTGCGCTGCAGCTTGCGCCAGATCGAATAGGCGGTCTTCTCGCGCCCGGTGACCCCGGCGTTGGGCAGCCCCTCCTCGGCCAGCGTGCCACGGAGTTCCTGGATGATCCGCTGGACGCGGTTCTCGCCCTCGGTCCGCAGGCGGGAAAGCTGGGCCAGGATGCTGTCGCGGGCGTCCGGATTCAATTCCGCGAAGGAGAGATCCTCCAGCTCGTCCTTGACCTGATGCATGCCGATCCGCTCGGCTAGGGGAGCGTAGATCTCGATCGTTTCGCGGGCGATGCGCTTGCGCTTGTCCGGGTTCTTCAGATGGAACAGCGTGCGCATGTTGTGCAGCCGGTCGGCCAGCTTGACCAGGAGGACGCGGATGTCCTCCGACATCGCCAGCACCAGCTTGCGGAAATTCTCGGCCTGCTTGGCCTGCTCGCTGTGCAGTTCCAGGCGCGACAGCTTGGTCACGCCGTCGACCAGACGGGCGATCTCCTTGCCGAAATGCTTCTCGATGTCCTCCAGCGTGGCGACCGTGTCTTCGACCGTGTCGTGCAGCAGCGCCGTCGCGATGGTCCCGGCGTCCAGCTTGAGCTGGGTCAGGATGCCTGCGACTTCCAGCGGGTGGAGGAAATAGGGATCGCCCGAGGCGCGGGTCTGCGAGCCGTGCGCCTTCATGGAGAAGACGTAGGCGCGGTTGAGCAACTCCTCGTCCGCCGAGGGGTCGTACGCCTTGACGCGTTCGACAAGCTCATATTGCCGGATCATGGCACCCGACCCGGCGCAGCGTGCGCCATGAAGTTTCGCAAACGATTGGTTGGTCGACGGAAAGGGGGGCCGTCGGCCCCCACAGCCGGTCGCTGTCGGTCAGCGTCAGAGATCCCCGTCGGCATCGCGGCCGACGACGTCGTCCTCGGTCTCGCCGAAGGCCGCCGCCGGGTCGCTCTCCATGTCGGACAGCAGGTCGTCGCCTTCGCCGACCTCCTCCGCCTCGCTCATCCCGTCCTCATCCTCCAGCGACGTGTCGCCGCGGGCGGCCCAGTCGTGCTCGCCGGCCATCAGCTCGACGATCTCCTCCTCGGGCTCGTCCGGCTCGACATGCTTCTGGTGGCCCTTGATCAGGGCGTTCTTCAGATGATCCAGCATCACCGTCTCATCGGCGATCTCGCGCAGGGCAACGACCGGATTCTTGTCGTTGTCGCGATCGATCGACAGCGGGGCACCGGACGCGACCTCTCGCGCGCGCTGGGCCGCCATCATGACCAGTTCAAACCGGTTCGGAACCTTGAGGACGCAATCTTCGACGGTAACGCGAGCCATACCAAACCAACTCCGGGATCTGCGAAGGCATCCGAATATATTGATGCGTTCGCGCCTGCGCAAGCGCTTCGAGCCCTGTCGGGTGCGGCCGCCGTACCCCGCCCGCGGCGCGACCCTGCCCGCGCTCCCCCTTGCTCGCGCGTAGACGACCTCCTACTTTACTTATCTGGTGAATCGCAATTTCGCGTATGCCTGACATATAATTCAATCCATCGTGGAAGGATTACGGAATTGGATCGGAATACGACTTTGCCGAAAGATGTTACGAAGCTCTTTTATAAGGAAGAGCGTCTGGCGATGTTCATCGACGGCGCCAATTTGTACGCGGCTGCCCGGTCCCTGGGCTTCGATATCGACTATAAGCGTCTTCGCGACGGCTTCGCCTCCGAAGGGCGACTGGTGCGCGCCTTCTACTACACCGCGTTGGTGGAGGATCAGGAATATTCGCCGATCCGGCCGCTGGTCGATTGGCTGGACTACAATGGCTACACCATGGTGACCAAGCCGACCAAAGAGTTCACGGACGCCTCAGGCCGGCGCAAGATCAAGGGCAACATGGACATAGAGTTGGCCATCGACGTGATGGAGATGGCCGAGCGCGTCGACCACATCCTGCTGTTTTCCGGCGACGGCGATTTCCGCCGGCTGGTCGAGGCGGTGCAGCGCAAGGGTGTGCGGGTCAGCGTCATCAGCACCGTGCGCTCCCAGCCGCCGATGGTCGCCGACGAGTTGCGCCGTCAGGCCGACAACTTCATCGAGCTTCAGGACCTCGCCCCCAGCATCGCCCGAGTCCACCATCACCGCGAGTCGATGGGGAGTCCGGGCGCTCCGGGTGTGCCGGACATGCCCGGCCAGGGCGGCCCCTACGCCAACTTCTGAGCGACGCCGCTCACCGCGGGGGCGCTTTCCGGTCAGCGCCCCGCGACGGTGACTTTCAGAGCGCCGGCCGGAAGCTGGAACATCATCAGATAGGTCCGCTGGAGCGGGCTGCGGTTGTCGTCGGAAACGATGTAGACAAGCAGGTCGCCCTCCTCACCGGGCCGCACCGCCAATCCTTCGAAATTGTCGGTCAGCAGCGGCGGCTCCAGGCGCGCCAGTTCCACCCCATCCATCGTCGCGCCACCGCGCAGAGAGTCCGCCGGCACATGGACGATGCGCGCCGCCCAGCCGCCCAGCAGGGACACCCGCCGCTCCAGCACCAGCACCCCACCGTCCGGCAGCGGTGCCGCAGCAGTGGGGCGGAAGCGCGGCGCGGCGCGGTAGGTCAGCGGCTGCCAGTCTCCCCGCGTTTTCAATGCGGCGGAAGCGATCCAGGCGTGGCGTTCGCGGACGCCGTCGTCGTCGCCCTCCTCGATGGCCAGGATGCGGCCGTCCGGCAGCGCGGCCAGCGCCTCGACCCCGCCGTTCGCGGGGGCGTTTTCCAGACCGGGCGGCACCGGAAGCTTCCGCGGGGTTCCCTCCGGCCGGTTGGCGCCATCGTAACGGAGGATGCGGTGATTGCGCTCGAACGGCACCAGCCAGCCGCCGCCCGGCAGACGGACGAGGTCTTCCGAATCATTGAGCCGGCCGCGGTAGTCCGGGCTCTTATCGAAGATCAGGGGACGGACATCGTAGTGTCCGGCGCCCGCCAGACGCCCCTGGGCGTCGTAGGACAGCCGCCCCGTGACGCTCTTGCCATTGTCGGAGACGGCGGCGAAACGGTCGCCCGAGTCGCTGACCCAGAGGCCCGACAAGCCCCCCACCCCCGCCCCATCGGGGAGACGGAGGGCGCCACGAAATCGCAGAGCGCCAACCTCCGCAAGAGCCGGGCGGTCCGGGTCGAGCGCAATCGGAACGGAGGACTCGGCCGGTCGGCCGTTTCCGGCCACCGCGGCGCAACCGCCGGCCACGGCCAACAGGGCGCAAAAGGGAATCGCAAGGGTTCTCAAACGCATGGCGGCACTCATGCCACGACGGGGCGGCCGGGGAAACGCATTTTCCGGCTTGCCCCGCCTGCCCGCGACTCCGACCCTTTGTCCGCCGGGATCATAAGCCCTGCCTCTCCGTCCGAACGTGGACGAACGAATTGGATATGCGCAGAGGGTTACTTCCTCAGAACCAACTCGGGAGTGGGTTCAAGCGCATAAATTGTTCTGTACCTAAGGAAAACATTGCCAAGCTTCAGCCGAGAATCGCGTGATGCCCAATCCCCTCCGGTCCCAGCCGGTCGCCCTGCCTGCTGATCGCCCCGCCACCGGTTCGGGAGCGCCGGAGGACCCAATCGCGGAGCGCATCCGCGAGTTGGAGGCCGAACTGCGCGAGCTTCAGCACCGGGCCAAGAACAGCCTTCAGCTCGTCATCAGCCTGCTCAAACTGCAGACGGGCCGCATCCGCGACCCGGACGCCCGAGCCGCCTACGAGCAGACGCTGGTGCGCATCGAAGCGCTGGCCATTCTCTACCGCCAGCTCCACGAGTCGGGCACCGGCACCCATGTGAATCTGGGCCGCTACATCGAATCCCTCGCCGACGCGGTGAAGCACGGGACGCCCGGCGGCCTCGCCAACGTGCCCATCGAGGTGAAGAGCGACCCCATCCAGATCGGCCTGTACGAGGCCATGCCGCTGGGCCTGATCACGGCGGAGCTGATCACCAACAGCCTGCACCACGCTTTTCCGGAGCAAGGCTGGATCCGCGTGTCGGTGACGCAGGAGAACAACGGGCGCGCCCGCCTGATCGTCGAGGACAATGGGCGCGCCCTGCCCGCCGGATTCGACACGACGGCGGAGGACGGGCTTATGCTGGCCGAGGCGCTGGCTGCCCAGCTCGGCGACACTCTGAACACGGAAAGCGACGCCGCCGGCACCACTGCCAGCGTGTCCTTCCCAGTGTGACGACTCAGGCTGGCTCCCCGTGGCGGTCCTGCGGGGCGTCCTCGGGACCGTGGTCGTGATGCTCGTGGGGATGCTCGGGCGGCGGAGCCGTCTTGATGGTCCCTGCGAACCAGTCGCTGATTGCCTGCACCGGATCGGTCTCCAGCGTGGTCACCGGCTCGATCCCGCGGCGCTTCATGTGCTTGATGAAGCCCTCGCCGGAGGAGCCAGTGATCACCACCCGCACCGCGTCGATGGGGTGCGGGCGCCCGTCGCCGGCGAGGTGGAGCACCTCGTCCTCGGCCAGTTCGATCCGCTCGACCTCGACGGGTGTGCCGCCCGCCTCGGCCTCGAAGACCAGGAAACGGCGGGTGCGGCCGCCATGGGTGGCGATGCTGCGGTAATCCTGCGTGCCGACGGCGAACCTCATCCCACTTTCCCCATAAAGCCCAGCAGCCTTACCGTGGCACGGCGTACCGCCGCGCACACTGAGGGAGGTCAATGCGCGTTAGAGGATTTCCGTTTCGTCAGAGCGGATAACGTCCGTCCATTTGCGCTCCAGACGGCGCAGCGTGCGGTAGGTGACCTCGAAGTCCTGGCTGTCACCGTCGCTGCGGATCAGGCCGTCCGAGTGGACGGACGCCATGTGGCGCAGCCGCTCGCACAGCTCCAGCCCTCGGGCCGACAGCTTCAGCCGGGCGGCGCGCTTGTCGCGCGGCGAGGCGGAGCGGTCCACATAACCGCTATCCACCAACTGCTTCAGATTGTAGGAGGCGTTGGAGCCGAGATAGTAGCCGCGCTCGATCAGGTCGCGCACGCTGATCTCTCCATTGGAGATGTTCAGCAGCATCATGACCTGCACCGGGCTGATGTCGTCGATGCCGATGCGGGACAGCTCGATTCGCAGAACGTCGAGGAACCGGCGGTGCATCCGTTCGATGATCCGCGCCACCTCATGGTACATCTGGGTGGCGGAGGCTTTGCGCTCCGCGTCGTTGCGCTCGGCGTCTTCGGTCGGCTGGGGCTGAACGAGCGTCGTCATGGGCCTCGGGTCTGCGTGGGGATCGGGGGAGCACGGCCTTCCTTGCCCGACGCACCGTAGGGACCTAACTGTTTAATTTATATTAACTGTGATGGCGGCACGAAGGCGCACCGGACCTTTTCCAAAGGTTGGCACGCCTTCGCCAAAGATTGGATAAGGCAAGGACTGGATAAGGTCAGATCCAGCTGTCGTCTCCACCGCCATCGCCGCCGCCGTCATCGAACGAGGGATCGTCGGTCTGATAGTCGACGTTCTGGAGGTTGTTGTCCTCCGGCGGGAAGCCCTGGTCCGCGCCCGGGTCGGCGGAGTCGCCGTAGTAATTGTTGATGATCGTCTCGCCATGGCTGGCCGTCTGGCCCGCCGCCGCTGCGGCCTCGCCGAACGGACCCGGCGAATGGCTGAGCATCGAGGAGATGGCGCTGGCCGCCAGCATGCCGCCGGCCACGCCCGCCGCGGTCTGGGCGGCACCGCTCAGGAACCCGCCGCCGCGCGGCGCGTATCCCTGCGGGCCGAAGCCGGGCTGCGGTGCGTAACCGGGCTGAGGCGGATAGCCGGGCTGCCCGTAACCGGGTTGCCCGCCCGCCTGCGGAGCGGCCCCCCACGGGCTGCGCGACGGCGCCCCGGGCGGCTGCATCGGGTTGTAAGCCGGCCCCTGTGGAGACGGAGGAACTTGAGCGGGCCGCTGCTCCGCCGGGCGGTTGCCCCCGCCAGCCCATGGGCTGCGCCCCAGCCCGAGTGCGTTGGACAGGAAGCTGCCGCCTGACGGCTGCGGTTGGGTCTGCTGGGCGCGGGCCTGCGCCTCCCTCACCTGCCGCTCCAGATCCTCGATGCGCTGCTGGGCGGCGGTCAGCGCCTGCTGCTGCACCAGGACCGATTGTGCCATGTAATAGGCGGCGGCGGGCTGGCCCTGGAGCATCTGCTGGATGAAGCGTTCCGCCTCCGGATCGCGGGGCTGGTTCTCCACCTCGCGCAGATGCGTGAACAGATCGGAAAGGAGGGTGCGTTCCTCGGGCGTCATGATCGTCTCCTGTGCGCGCTCCGTGCGGGCGCGCCATTGATGTGGCGCACCGCACCCCCGGTGCGCAAGGGTCCCGGCCCCTGCGGAGAACGCTACCCGGCCTTGCGCTCCGCCGCCTCCGCGGAGGGCTCCGACACCAGGGCCGCGCGGACGGCGTCGTCCACCCGCTCCAGCCAGACGAAGCTCAGCCGCTCGCGCACCGCCGCCGGAATGTCGTCGAAATCCTTGCGGTTGCGGGCGGGCAGCATCACCGTCTTCAGCCCCGCGCGCTCGGCGGCCACCACCTTCTCACGGATGCCGCCGACCGGCAGCACCAGACCGCGCAGGCTGATTTCCCCGGTCATCGCCGTGTCGGAACGGATGCAGCGACCGGACAGCAGCGACACCAGGGCCGTGAAGATCGCCACCCCGGCGGACGGCCCGTCCTTCGGGATGGCGCCGGCCGGGACGTGGATGTGGATGTCGAAGCGGTCCAGCCCCTCCGGGTCGAGGCCGAGATCCCTCACTCGCGACTTGACGAGGCTGAGAGCGGCCTGCGCGCTCTCCTTCATCACCTCGCCGAGTTGCCCGGTCAGGATCAGGCGGCCCGAGCCGGAAAAGCGGCTGGCCTCGATGAACAGGATGTCGCCGCCAACCGGGGTCCAGGCGAGTCCGGTCGCCACGCCGGGCACGCTGGTGCGCATCGCCACGTCGTTCTCGAATCGCGGTGGTCCGAGGATCGCCGTGAGGTCCGCCGGCTCGACCCGCATCCGCTCGACCTCCCCCTCGGCGATGCGGACGGCGGCGTAGCGCCCGACCGCACCGATCAGCCGTTCCAGTTGGCGGTTACCGGCCTCCCGCGTGTGGTCCCGGATGATCGCCCGCAGCGTGTCGTCGGGGATCACCAGCTGGTCCGCCGTCAGCCCGTTGGCGGTGAGCTGGCGGGCCAGCAGGTAGCGCTTGGCGATCTCCAGCTTCTCGTCCTCGGTATAGCCGGACAGCTCGATCACCTCCATGCGGTCGCGGAGCGGCCCGGGAATGGTGTCCAGCATGTTGGCGGTGGCGATGAACATCACCTTCGACAGGTCGAAGGGCACGCCCAGGTAATGGTCGCGGAAGGTCGCGTTCTGCTCCGGGTCCAGCACCTCCAGCAGGGCGGCCGACGGGTCGCCGTGGAAGCCCTGCCCCAGCTTGTCCATCTCGTCCAGCATCAGCACGCAATCGCGCGTCCCGGCCTTGCGGATGGCCTGGACGATGTTGCCGGGAAGCGCGCCGACATAGGTGCGGCGGTGGCCGCGGATCTCGCTCTCGTCATGGACGCCGCCCAGCGAGACGCGGGCGAAGGCCCGCCCGGTCGCCCGCGCGATGCTCTGGCCGAGCGAGGTCTTGCCCACCCCCGGCGGGCCGACGAAGCACAGGATGGGGCTGCGCCCCTCCGGGTTCAGCTTGCGCACCGCCAGGAATTCCAGAATGCGGCGTTTGACCTTCTCCAGCCCGTAATGGTCCTCGTCGAGGATGCGGCGGGCCTCGGCGATGTCGATGCGGGATTCCGACCGGCGGTCCCACGGCATCTCGATCAGCCAGTCCAGGTAGCTGCGGACCATCGAGTATTCCGCCGCCGCCTCCGGCATGCGCTCCAGGCGGCGCAGTTCCTTCTCGGCGTGCTCCCGCACGTCAGGCGGCATGCCGGCCTTGGCGATGGCGTCCTGAAGCTCGCCGATCTCGGCCTGACGCCCCTCGTCGGCCTCGCCCAGCTCCTTCTGGATGGCGCGGAGTTGCTCGCGCAGCAGGTATTCACGCTGCCGCTCGTCCATCGCCTCGCGGGTGCGCTCGCGGAGGTCGCGGGACAGCCGCAGCACCTCGATCCGCCGGGCCAGCAGGCCGCCGACCTTGTCGAGCCGCTCCGGCAGGTCGACGGTCTCCAGCACCTCCTGCTTCTCGGCGGGCTTCAGGTCCATGTAGCTGGCGGTCATGTCGGCGAGTTCGCCGGGGCTTTCGATGGCCTGCACGGCGGCCAGAAGCTCCTGCGGGGCCTGGGGCAGCAGTTGCAGCGCCTCCACCGCCTCGTTGCGCAGGTTCAGGAAGCGGGCCATGACCTCCGGCGTGGCGGTGTCGCTTTCCTCGACCATCTCGACGCGGGCGGCCATGAAGGGATGGCCCGGCACCCATTCGACGATGCGGAAGCGCTGCTGCCCCTGGCACACCAGATGGTGCGAGCCGTCGGGCGTGGTGACGTAGCGCAGGATGCTGGCGGTCGTGCCGACGCGGTGCATGTCGGCGCCGGTCGGGTCCTCCACCGCCTCGTCGCGCTGGAGCAGGATGCCGACCGGCCGCTCGGTGCGGGCCGCCTCCTGCGCCGCGGCGACCGAGCGCGCCCGCCCCACCGTCACCGGCAGCACCACCCCCGGAAACTGCACGAGGTTCCGGACGGGGATGACCGGGATCACATCCTCCGGCAACCCGGAGGCCGGCGACGAGGCGGATGGCGTCTGGGGAGCCGGCGTCGCTTCGGCAGCGTGCTCATCAGTCATTCGAACGTCCTTCATCCCATCTTGTCGAGCGTCAGCACGAGGCAGCCCGCCGACAGCTCGCGCCGTCCCATGCGGAAGGCCCCGGCGGGCAGCTCGATCCGCCGCTCGAAGCGGCCGTGGGGAATCTCGAGGCGGTGGATGATCCCGTCGCAGCCCAGCGGCAGGGTCCGCTCCCCGGCAACCACCAGAACGCCGTCCTCGACGGCGACGTGAAGCTGTTCCGCACCGACGCCGGGAAGGGCGACGACGATGGTCACCGCGTCCTCCGTCTCGTAGACGTCGATGGGCGGGGTCCAGCAGGCGCGGCGCGGGCCGGGCGGGGCCGGGCGGAAGAACTGGCGGTGCAGCCGCTCGGCACGGTCCAGCAGTTCGACAGCCTCCGACCACATGAAGGAAGCGGGGTCACGGCGGGGCGGCATGGCGTCTCCTTGGAGGAATGGCTGTGATGGACGTCAGATGCCGGCGCCGGTATCCGCGGAGGCTTGGGCAAGGTCCCGCGGTTCGGAATCCTTCTCCTTCGCCCGCTCGTCCTCCTCCTGGAGTTCACGGCAGGCCCGTTCCCAGTGTTCGGCGCGGCGGCCTTCGGGGCGCCCCTCCTGCTCCCAGATCTCGTAGGCACGGTGGCGGATGCGGTGTTCGTCCATCGCGGCGTTCCCCTCCTTCCCGCCCCGGCCGCAGGCATGGCCCGTCCGGCCGCAAGAACCGGGGCTCCTTCGTCCCTTCAGCAACGGTGGGGAGTCGCAGGCGTTCCGCCGACCATGCGGACATCAGACGGAAGAAAGGGCCGATGGCCCCTTTCGGGTTCGGGGCTTTAGAACCGGTCCGGCTCGTCCGTGGGATCGGGGCGGCCCGCCGCCTCGTCGTGGCCGCTGCGGTTGCTGAGAAAAACCAGGGCCATCAGCCCGATGGCGACGGCGCTGGTCAGCACGGCGCCGCCGACCAGGGCGAGCAGGCCCGGCAGGCTGAGGCCGAATAGGTCGAAGCCCGTCGCCGCCCAGGCGGCGAACAGCGCCGCCAGGACGATGATGGGACAGGCGATCAGGAAGACGCGGAGCCAGGACATGCACGCTCTCCAGCCGGTGCCGGGAAGCCTCTACATGGCCGCCCGGCACGGCGGAGGAAAGCCCGCCGCCTGTTTGCGTCAACCGGACGGCGTCAGTGGGAGAGCAGCAGCGGCACCGGGCAGGTGCGCAGGACATGGCGCGTCCCGCCGCCGCGGTGCAGGAAGGGGAAGCCGTAATGGCCGTGCGCGCCCATCACCAGCAGATCGGCCCCGGAGTCGATGCTGCGGGCCAGAAGCGCGTCCATGGCGCCGATGTCGGTCACCGTAAAATGCGTCTGGTCGGCCGTCACGCCGTGCAGCGCCAGATGGTCGAGCAGGCCGATGCGCTGCGGCTCCGTCCCGGCCGGCGGGGCGGCCTGGGTCAGAACGGTGATGACAGTGACCTCGTCGGCCGCCTGGAGGAAGGGCATGGCGTCGGACAGGGCACGGGCGGCCTCGCGCTCGGCGTTCCAGGCGACGGCGACGCGCTTGCCGATCACCGGGAAGGTTCCGGCAAAGGGCAGCACCAGCACCGGGCGGCCCGAATTCAGCACTACCTGCTCGTTCAGTTCCTCCGGCGCCACGCCGTCGGCGGGGGCGCTGCGGTCGAACTGGCCGAGCACCGTCAGGTCGGCGAAGCGCGACCAGATGATGACCTCGCGGATGACGTGGTTGTGCTCGCCATGGGTCAGGCCGTGCCACTGGCCCTGCAGGCCCGACGCCTGGAGCTTGTCGCGGAACATCGCCTCGCTGCGGGCGGCTGCCTGCTCCAGATGGTCGCTGGAGCGGCGGGCGATGACGCTGGTGGCGCTGCGGTCCGGCTGGGCGAACAGGCCGCGCAGGAAGGCGCCGCTGGTCTTCGCCAGCGCGATGGCCGCGTCGAGACGGGTTTCCACCTGCGGGCCGGAATCGAGATGCACGAGGATGTGCTTGTAGGCCATAAAACTCCCTCCCGTTGTTCTTGTTCGGGCGGGCGTGCCCGGAGGCGACGCGCCGGCACCGATTGTTCCTCTTGCGGCGCCGCAACGCCAGCAGGAAAAAGCCTTCCGGAAGGATGGAATAGGCGTTTCCTCAGAAGCTCATGCGCAAGCGGGCGGTGAAGGCGTGGTTGTGGCCGTCTGCCCCGGACAGTTCGCCGCGGTAACCCACCGAGGCGCTGACCGCCTGCCAGAGCTGGGCCGACAGGCCGGCGCCGATCACCAGGGAGTCGCGGCCGTCGCCGCTCGGGCTCACGCTGTTGGCGGCACCGCCGGGCAGGCGGATGGTGACGGTGCGCGCGTCCTCGGCAAACTGGTGCTCCCAGGCGATGCCCAGGCTGGGCTGAAGCACCGTCCGCCCGATCTCCACGACGGTGGAGGCTTCGGCCCCGACGCTGCTCTCCAGCGATTCGGCGCTCTGCCGCTCGACGCCGAGCGACAGCAGGCCGGCGCCGCTCTCCTGATAGCCGTCGATGCGCGTGTGGATGTAACGCAGGCCCAGCCGCGGTCCCAGCGCCGCCGGCCCGAGCTGCGCCGTGTAGCCCCCGGCGACCGACAGGGCGTAGGTCCGCCCATCCGTCTCCGCCGAGGCGTTGGGGAACGGCGCGAAGCCGGTGTTCCGGTCGATGTCGCCGTAGCGGTCGAAGGAGACGCTGCCCGCCACGGCCAGCAGGAAGCCCCGCGCCTCGGTCACCGCGTGCAGGCCGATGATGGTGCTGGTCATGTCCAGCGTGCCCGCCCCCTCGTCCAGCCTGGCGCGGCCGCGCGACCCGCCGACCGACAGCCCGACGCGCGAGGCCGGCCCGACCGGAAGTTCGGCGCCGACGCCGCCCGACTGGGTGTTGAAGCGGAAGCCCTGGCGCTCCGCCGTACCGCCGAGACGGCCCCAGGCGGCGTCGCCGATCAGGAACGCCCTCAGTTCGCCGGAGCCGAGCGGCGCCTCCACCCGCGTCGCGGCGGGTCCGGCGATGGAGCCGAGCAGCGCGCGGTGCCAGCTTCGCGTCGCTTCGAAGGCCAGCTCCGGCTGCATCGCCACTGTCTCCGCCGCGTCGTTCAGGGCGAGCAGGGCGCCCTGCATGTATTGCGCGATCAACAGATGGGCGGCGCGGGTCGGGTGGATCTCGTCCCAATAGACGGTCTGGTCGGCCTGCGCCTCGGTCCCGCAGGCGCCGGTCGGCGCGTTGTCCGACACGCAGGGCGTGACGGTGTTGGTGAAGCCGTAGGCCGTTGGGTTGGCCGCCACCGCGCGGTACAGCGCGTTGACGTCGGCCACCACGACGGTGACGCCCAGCCGCTTCTCCACATCGGCCATCGCCTGCGACAGCAATGTGTTGTGGGAGGCGGTGACGGTGTTCAGCAGGGCGGCGCGGTCGGAGTTGCGGGTGTCCGGGACGGTGCCGAGGTCCGGCAGGTTCGGGACCAGGAAGGTCTTCCCCCCGAGCGCCGCCAGACGCTCCACCGTGGTGACGATGTTGCCGACCGTCTGGGTGACGAGGCCCGACGGGTCCGCCCCGGCCGAGACGCGGTTGAAGTAGTCGTTGCCGCCTGCCCACACCGCGAACAGCCCGCCGCCGGTGCCGCTCGGGCGGCTGAACAGGAACTGCCCGACCTGCCCCTGGATGCCGGGAACGCCGGTCTGCGACAGGGTGCCGGTCTCCGCGCCGCCATAGGCGAAGTTGGTCTTCTGGTCGGGCTGGCTGCCGATCAGTGGGGCCAGCCGCTCGACCCAGACGGGGCCATTGGAGAAACGCCCGTCGTAATAGGGCGGGCTCTGCGGAATGCCGCCGCGCGTCAGCTCATAGACGCGGCCGGTGTCGGACAAGCTGTCGCCGAAGACGAACACCCGGTCGAACGGTACCGCCCCGGCGGGCGCCGACGCCAGCAACGCAGCCCCCGCTGCCATACGAATTGCCTTACCCTTCACCGCCTCACCTCCCCCGCTGGACAGCCGGAAAACAGGGGTGGTGCGTCAAAGCGGGGGGCGGTACCGCCATTGCGTCGGGAAGAGATGCCGCTTGGGCGGGTTCATCAGACCATGGGGGACCCGAGCTTGGGTCCATCCATGGAGGAGGCAGGACCTCGCCACTCGGCGGGCGGCGCCCATCGGCACTCCGGTGCCGGCGCCGCCCGCCCTTTTCTCAGCTCAGCGGTTTCCCCAGGGAAGCATGCGGCTCAGCGTTCCGTCCTTCAGCACATACTGGTGGACCAGGGCCGCCACCGCGTGCAGACCGGCCAGCACGATGATGGCGGTGCCGAGAAGCTCATGCAGCTTCTCCAGGATGTCGCCAAAGGCATGGTTTTCCCCCACCAGCGTCGGCAGGGTGAACAGGCCGAAAAAGGTGACGGGATGGCCATGGGCCTGGGTCATCGTCACGCCGGCCAGCGGCACGGCGATCATCAGGGCGTAGAGCGCCAGATGCCCCGCCTTGGCCGCCAGCAGGAGCAGCGGCGCGGTGTCGGCGGGCATCGGCGGCGGCGGGCTGACGGCGCGCCAGACCATGCGCAGCGCCACCAGCGCCAGCACCAGTACGCCGAGCGAGCGATGGACATCCATCAGGGCGGTCCGCTCCGGCCCGCGGGGCACCAGCCCGCGCCCCTGGGCGATGGCGAAGGCCACCAGGATCAGCAGGGCGACGCTCCAGTGCAGGAACAGCATCACACCGTCGTAGCGGGTCTTGACGGGGCGGGTCTTGACGGGCGGCCGGGCGGCGGCCTCGGAGTAAGCGTTGGACATCGGAAGTCCCCTCATCGGCAGAAACAGGCAAGTCCTGCCGATCCTGTCCGGGGGCGACTGAACCGAAGCTGAACGGCGGAACCCAGGACTGGAGATGGGGGTGCCGCGCGGCTCCGCGCCGTGGTCGCACGGATGACCCGGCGGGCCAGCCGGATCACCCCGATCAGAGGGAACGTTTTTGCTGCCGGCCATCGGCGACGGACATCGCCGAAGGGCGTCACACAGCCGCTTCGGACTCCGGCGCCAGTTCGGGCGCGGGCAGCAGGCGGCGCACCGTCAGACAGACGATGTCGCCGGTTTGCCCGCCCGGGCTGACATGGGCCTCCACTGCGCGCAGCAGCAGTTCGGAGCGGTCGCGCGCCGACAGGCCGCGGCCCTGGTGCAGGACGGCGGCCAGACGCTCCTCCCCGAACGGCTCGCGCTGGGCGTTCACCGCCCGCAGTACGCCCTCGGTGCACAGGAACAGCGTGTCCTCCTGCTCCAGCCGGGTCACCGCCTCGCCGTAGGGGATGCCCTTGCGCACGCCCAGCGCCGGGCCGCCCGCGTCGGCCAGGGTCAGAACGCTGCCGTCCGCGCGGATGCGGCAGGGCGCGCGGTTGCCGGCGCTGGAATGGCTGAGCATCCCGGTCTCGCGGTCGTAGAGGGCGACGAAGGCAGTGGCGAAGCCGTCGAACGGGCTCTGCCCGCACAGCCGGTCGTTGGCCGCCGCCAGGATAGCGGCCGGGGTCATGCCGGGCCGGGCCGCCGCCTCGCGGATCGCGCCGCGCACCAGCAGCATCAGGAAGGCCGCCGGCACACCCCAGCCGGACACCCCGGCCACCACCAGCAGGCAATGGCGCTCGTCCAGCTCGATCACGTCGTAGAAGTCGCCGCTGACCGCCGGGCCGGGGACCAGAAGGCCGAAGAACTGGCTGTCGCGCCCGGCGGGAAGCTGCTGCGGCAGCAGATTCGCCTGCACGTCGCGGGCGGCGCGCTGCTCCTCCTCGATCAGGTGTTCGGCGGCGGCCAGCTTCTCGGTGCGGGTCTCCAACTCGGCCGTGCGCATCAGGAGTTGGGCGTCCAGCGTCTCCTCGCGGTAGGACGCCTCCAGCGCCATGCTGCGGAAGACGCGGGCGAGACGGCCCATCTCGTCGTTGCGCTCCATCGCCTCATTCAGGGTGAAGGGGTTGAATCGCCCGGCCTCCACCGCGGCGACGGCCTCGCCCAGCCGCTCGATCGGGGCCATCTGGCTGCGCGCGAAGCGGACGGCGCCGTAGACGCCCGCCGCCAGGACGAGCAGCCCGACCAGAACGCCGATCTTCACATGGCGCCCGACCACCGAGGCCAAGTCCTCCGCCGGCAGGCGGACCACCGCGATGCCCGCCCCCTGCCCGGCAACCGCCGGCACCGGGGCAAAGGCGGTCAGCCGGTCGCCCTCGCGCAGAAGGCCGGTCTCGCCGGTCGCCGCTGCGGCCTTCGCCGCCTCCACCGCCCGCTCCGACAGCGGCCCGGCGCTGGGACCGGTGGCGTGCACGGCGAGACGCCCGTCGCGCTCCAGCAGCCACGCGCCCTCCACCGTGCCGCCGGCCAGCAGGGAGGCCATCACCCCGTCCACTCCGGCCTTGCGGGCGATGTCGCCCAGCCGGCGCACATCGGCGCCGACCTGGACGATGCGCGGCTTGTCGACGCCGGCCACACCGGCGAACTTCATCAGCTTGCCGCCTTCGGTGACGGCGTCGGTCACCACCTTCTCCGGCGCGCGGTTCAGCAGGCCGTAGTAGGGCGCCTGGCGCGGCTGCGCCCGCGCGTCGGGGCCGAAGGTGATGTCGGGGCCGGGAATGTTGTGCAGGTAGGCGCGGCCCCGGTTGTCGGTCACCCAGATCTCGTCCGGGCCGCCGCCGTCCGCCACGGTCTTCAGCCGGTCGGTCACCGCCTTGATCGGCGCCTTGCCCGCCTCCATCACCGCGACGAGATGGGCGGCGAGCGTCGCCTCCGACAGCAGCCGGTCGCCCAGAAGCGCTTCCATGTCGCGCGGGACCTCGCGCGCCAGCGTGGCGCTGCGGGCCAGCAGGGTCGCCGCGCCACGGCCGTCCGCTTCCACCCGCGTCTGGATCGCCGAATGGGTCGTCCAGGCCAGCAAAATCGTGACCAGCGCCACCGCCAGCGTCACCAGCCCGGAGATCAGGAGGACCAAACGCCCTTGAAAGGTCATGGAGGGGACCCGCCTTTTGTAGCCAACCGACCGCCACGGGCGCTCCGCTATCCCTGGACAAGCCTGGGATTTGGGAAAATTGCCCGACCGCGCCCGTCGGTTCTACCCAGCCGGGCAGCGTGAGTCCAGGAGAGGCGGACGCCGGCCTTGTAACCTTCAGTACCAGTAGCCGCCGATCCGGTAGCGCGGGCGCCGCACCGCCGCCGGCATGGCGAGGTGCGGCCGGGCATGAAGGGGGTGGGCGTCGAGCCCCGGCAGGACCGGCGGCGGGGTGCGCAGCGCCATCAGGCGGCGCACCCGCTCCTCGGTGTCCGGGTGGGTGCGCAGCAGGGATGGGATGTTCTGCGCCCGACGGCGGCCGGGAAAGCGCAGCCCCTCCCACGGGCTGTGCTGAAGCCGTTCGATCCGGGCGAGCGCCGAGGCGACGCCCTCCGGGTCACCGGTCAGGTGGGCGGCGTCGAGGTCGGCGTCGAACTCCCGGGTGCGCGACAGGGCGAGTTGCAGAAGCACGCCGATCCAGGGTGCGGCGATAAGCAGCAGCACCAGCAGCCAGGGAACCGCCTCCTGCCGCATCATCAGCAGGGGCAGGTTGAGAATCAGCAGGGCCATGCCGAAGACCGACATCAGCCGGGTCAGGCTGGTCACCGTGTCGGCCAGCCCCATCACGGTCAGGTCGTTGTTGCGCACGTGGCTGACCTCGTGGGCCAGCACGCCGGCCAGTTCGCGCAGGCTGAGCGCGCGCAGCAGCCCGTCGGTGACCGCGATGGCCGACCGGCGGCGGCTGCCCACGGCGAAGGCGTTCAGCGCCGGGCTGGCGACGTACCACAGCTCCGGCACCGCAGGCAGCTCCGCCCGCCGGGCGATGGCGGCCAGCGCATCGAACAGGACCGGAGCCTCCACATAGGTCAGGCGGCGGGCGCCGAACATGCCGAGCACCATGCGCGGCGACAGGCGCGGGCTGAACAGCAGGCTGATCGCGCCACCGAGAAGCGCCCACAGCACCCCTTCCACCCCGGCCAGGATCATCCCGCACAGAGCCAGCAGCAGCACCATGCCGCCGAGCAGGAGGAGGGACTGGAGCACATTCGCGATCTTGTGGCGCCGCCGCAGGTCGGCGGCCGCCTGATCCGTGGGCATGAAGGACCGGTGCGTGTGCGGCATGACGGGGGCTTCCTCCCTGACCATCTCCTTTTGGAACCGTTCAACCGGAACCAAGTCCGGCCCGCCTCATATTGGCGCGCGCCGCCCCGTCGTCATCCCGGCCGCAAGCACAGGCGCTCTGCGCCGGACGGAAGGGCACCCCTCTTGATTTGCGGGGGAGCGTCGAACACATACACGTCGAACGTGCTCACCCCTTAGCCGCTGACCCCCGCTTTCCAATCACGGTCATCGCCATGAGCAATCCTTACGAGATTCTGGGCGTATCCCCCACCGCTTCGGACGACGAAATCCGCAAGGCCTACCGGAAGCTGGCCAAGAAGCACCATCCCGACCTAAACCCCGGCAAGGCGGAGGCCGAGCAGCGCTTCAAGGACATCAGCGCCGCCTACAGTCTGCTGTCGGATGCCGACAAGCGCGCCCGCTTCGACCGCGGGGAGATCGACGCCTCCGGCCAGGAACGGCCGCAGCGCCAGTATTACCGCGACTTCGCGGAAGGCCCGGCGGGCGCCCGCTACGCCCATGCGGAAGGATTCGCGTCGGACGATCTGGAACACATCTTCTCCGATCTGTTCGGCGGGCGCGGCTTTGCCCGCGGCGGCGCCATGCCGATGAAGGGCGGTAACCTGAGCATGGCGCTGACGGTCGATTTCCTGGCGGCGGCCAAGGGCGGCAAGCGCCGCGTCACCATGCCGGATGGGAAGACGCTGGACATCGACCTGCCCGCCGGACTGGAGGATGGCGGCACCATCCGCCTGAAGGGCCAGGGCCTGCCCGGCAGCAACGGCGGTCCGCCCGGCGACGCGCTGGTGACCGTCAAGGTCACGCCCCACCCGTGGTTCCGGCGCGACGGCGACGACATCCAACTCGACCTGCCGGTGACGCTGGCCGAGGCGGTGCTTGGCGGCAAGGTGCGCGTGCCGACCATCGACGGGCCGGTGATGCTGACCGTTCCGAAGGGGGCGAACAACGGCACGCGGCTGCGGTTGAAGGGCAAGGGTCTTCCCGGAGCGACCGGGGTGCGGGGCGACCAGTATGTGACACTGCGCATTGCCCTGCCCGACGCACCCGACCCGGCGCTCGAGGCGTTCGTCCGGGATTGGAAGTCCGACCACAATCCGAGACGGGACATGGAGGCCGCATAAAATGGGCCAGGATGACAGGAAACCGGACGGCGTGGGGTGGCGGACCGAGGAGGTGCTGGCCACCTGCCGGCGCGTCTCCTCCGCCCAGCTGACGGTGTGGGTGGAGCGGCACTGGCTGCGGCCGCGTCACGAGGGGACCGGTTTCGTTTTCAGCGCGGCCGACGTGGCCCGGCTGGAGATGATCTGCGATCTGCGGGAGGATCTGGCGCTCGACGACGAGGCGATGCCGGTCGTGCTGTCGCTGCTGGACACCGTCTATGGGCTGCGGCGTCGCCTGCGTGTGTTGGCCGAAGCCATCGGCGATCTGCCGCCGGAGGCCCGCTATCTCCTGCAGGACGAGCTGCGGAAGCGGGAGGAAAAGGAGGGGTAGGTCAGCTCCGGACGCCGAAGGCCCGTCCGCTCAGCGCGATGTCCTGGTTGAAGCCTTCCGCGACCCGGTCGTTGCCGCCGGACTGCATGCACAGCGTCACGTTGATGGCGCTGAGGATTGCGTGGTCGATCTGGTCCGGCTTGGCGTTGTGGCGTTTGATGGCTTGAAGCGCGCGGGTCACGGATTGGGCCATGGAGCAGGTTCCGTTCGTTCTGGCAGGCTGCCCGGGTTGATCGGCGGGTTGGTTGATGGCGTCATCATGCCGCCGTCTCGCTCGTCCCGCTGTGCACCGGGCCACACCCAGCCGCACGGACCGCCTTTCGCAATAGCGAAAGTCCTACGGCTCAAATTGTTAATCAGGTGTAAACGTCCGGCCGAGCCCAAAAGGCATAACCCTTTATGCCTTTCCTGGAAGCTCCATCAAAGCAAGAGCATAGCTCAAGCCATTGGTTTGGTATTACCACTTATTAATGTCAAATGCGACATTTTGCCCGGCACCGCTGGCCACCCGCCGGGGAAGCATCGGTCCTCAGAGGTCTCCGTCTTCCGCCAGGAGTCGGCGATGGACGGCGGTGGCGGCGATCGCGGCCTGCCCCATGGCGACCGAAATCTGGTTCAGGCCCTCCACGATGTCACCCGCGGCGTAGAGCCCTTCGATACCCGTCTGCTGGTGGTCGTCGGTGACCAGCCGGCCGTCCGGGCCGATGCGCACGCCCAGCCCCTTCACCGGCTCAATCCGCGGATGGCAGCCCAGGGCGGAGTACAGCGTGTCGAAGGTCAGCCGCTCGCCGGCTGCCGTGGTCAGGGCGGCAATCCGCCCGCCTTCGGTGTGGATTTCCACCACCGGGTCCTCGACGGCGCGCAGCCCGGCCTCGGCCATGCGGCGCTCCTCCGCCTCCTCCAGATTCATCGGTTCGCCCAGCGTCAGCACGGTGATGTCGCGGGAATAGGTGCGCAGGAACAGCGCTTCTCCCAGAGCCCCGGTGCCGTGCCCGATGACGCCGATGCGGTGGCCGGTCACCTCGAACCCGTCGCAGATCGGGCAATGGCGGACCAGCCCCCGCTGCACCGCTTGATACAGGTTGGGCAATTGCGGCTCGCGGTCGATCACGCCGGTCGCGGCCAGCACGGTGCGGGCCCGGAACAGCCGCCCGTCCTCCGTCCGCACGCGGTAACCATCGTCGCCCCGCTCCACCGCCGTCACCGTTCCCGGCACGATCCGGGCGCCGTAGCGCTCCGCCTGGGCGCGCATGCGGGCCAACAGCTCGTCGCCGGTCACCCCGTCCGGAAAGCCCGCATGGTTGTGGGACAGCGGAATCCAGGAGGCCCGGCTGGCCCCGGAATCCACGACCAGAAAGCGGCGGCGGTAGCGCGCCAGATAGATCGCCGCGGTCAGCCCGGCGGGTCCGCCGCCGACGATCAGGGTATCCAGACGCTGTTCCTCGGGTGCGGCGGCCATCGCTTGGACATTCCGGCGATCATTGACGACGTTGGGGAACAGGCGGCGCGTCCCCCGGTTCCGCGACCGGATGCTGCGGCGCCGAAGCGTCCATTCGCCGCGCCACCCGCGGCTTGACCGGGTTGAATTGCCACACGCACTGTACGGCCATACCGTGTCCTGCCGGGAGCCGCAGCCGTGCCCCAGCCCCCGTCTGTCCCGTCCGAACCGCCGACGTTCAATATCGCCCCATGCGACCGGAACATCCTCGACGTGGAGCCGATGCTGCGCAACTTCGGCGGCCCCGGCCCCACCGTCACCATGCTTTACGCCCTGTTCCTGGATAACGCGGACGAGTTGTCGCGCGTCCTGAAAGAGCGATTGGCGCTCGGCGACCTGGATGGTGTCCGGCTGGCCGCCCATTCGGCCGCCGGCGCCGCCCGCACCGCCGGGGCCGGGCGGGTCGCCGACCTCTTCGGCTCGGTGGAGGAGGCGGCCCAGCGCGGCGACGCGGCGGTGGTGCGGCGGGACGCGGCGGCCCTCGACCGCGCCCTGGCCGACGTGAAAATCTTGATCGCACGCATTTGAGTTTCTTTCGCGCTGATATATCATGCGGGCGTAACCCTTAGGGGTACCCATGGGGCGAAGCGCGAGGGTGGCCGTGTCGTTCAATTCCTGCGCGGTGCTGGTCGTCGAGGACGAGGTGGTGACCCGCAGCGTCTCGGTGCGGCTGCTGAAGCAGTTGGGCGTCGGCACGGTGATCGAGGCGGCCGACGGGGCGGAGGCGCTGGCCCGCTGCAACCGGGTCGATTTCGACGCGATCTTCTGCGACGTGGACATGGCGCCGATGGGCGGTCTGGCCTTTCTGGAGGCCTTGGACGGGCGGGCGCCGGTCATCATGTTGACCAAGCACGACCGCTCCGACGTCGTCCTGTCGGCCCTGCGCTCCGGCGCCACCGGCTATCTGGTGAAGCCGCTGACCACGTTCGGCCTGCGTGAGAAGCTGGAAAAAGCGCTGTCCGCGAAAGGGTAGAACCTTGACCGCGACATTATACTTTTCGTAACCACGGCGGAATTATTCTGTACACGGTGCATTGCTGCACCCTTGTGCGGATTGCCGGGAGATTCCGCATGCCCATGAACGTTCTGGAAGTGGCGATCTACGCCATGGTGCTCACCGCGTCGCAGCCGCGCCCTTATGAGTGTGTCGCGGTGCAGCCGGAGGGGGTGAACTGCACGAACGGCCTCGCCGTTGCGTCCGAATCACCGAAGGGCGTCATGGCCTTCAACACCGGCGTGCAGGTCATCAAGGACAACCAGGGCCGCGTGCGGCTGAGCAACGGGATCACCACCCATTTCGATTCCTCGGCCTGGGTGGCCTTCAAGAACCCCGGCGGACAGACCCTGGTCAGCGTGCGCAAAACTGGGCCGTTCCGCTTCAAATTCTCCAACAGCTTCCAGTGCGAGATGATCGGCCAGAACCAGGACATGGCGCGCTGCTACAAGCCCTGAGGCCCAGTCACCCCACCCCGTCATCCGACCGAGTCACGGCCGTGCGGCGCGTCGAGATCCAGCGCCGGCCCCTTCGGCACGATGCCGGTCGGGTTGATCATGGTGTGGCTGGCGTAATAGTGCCGCTTGATGTGGTGGAAGTCGACCGTCTCCGCCACGCCGGGCACCTGATAAAGGTCGCGCAGATAGCCGGACAGGTTCGGATAATCGGCGATGCGGCGCAGGTTGCACTTGAAGTGGCCGACATAGACGGCGTCGAAGCGCACCAGCGTGGTGAACAGGCGCCAGTCGGCCTCGGTCTGCCGGTTCCCCAGCAGATAACGCTGTCCGGCCAGCCGCACGTCCAACTCGTCGAGCGCCGCGAAGAGGGCGTCGAACGCCTGCTCGTACTTCTCCTGGCTGGTCGCGAAGCCGGCCTTGTAGACGCCGTTGTTGACGCGGTCGTAGACGAAGGCGTTGAGCCGGTCGATCTCCTCCGCCAACTCCGCCGGGTAGAAGTCCAGCGAGGCGTCGCCGAAGGCATCGAATTCCCGGTTCAGCATGCGGACGATCTCCGCAGACTCGTTGCTGACGATGGTTCCGGTCTTCTTGTCCCACAGCACCGGGACGGTGACGCGCCCCGAGTAGGTGGGATCGGCCGTGGTGTAGACCTCGTGCAGGCGGGTGGAGCCGGTGATCGGATCGGGATCGGGGAAGGTCCAGCCCTCTTCCCGCATCAGGGGATCTACCACGGTGACTCCGATGGCGTCCTCCAGCCCCTTCAGCTTGCGCAGGATCAGCGTGCGGTGCGCCCAGGGGCAGGCCAGCGACACGAACAGGTGATAGCGCCCGGCCTCCGCCTGGAACGGGGTCGAGCCGTCGGCCCGCACCCAGTTGCGGAACTGGGTTTCCGGACGGACGAAGGCGCCGCCGCTGTTCTTGGTGTCGTACCACTGGTCGTGCCAGCGGCCGTCGATCAACAGGCCCATGCCCTGAACTCCCCTCTGTCCGGTGCCGCCTCTCCCGCTCGGACGGCGGAAGAGGCGCACTCCACCCTCAACCGTGCAGCTTCTTGGTGATCTCCGCGACGTGACGTCCCTGGTAGCGGGCGCCGTCCAACTCGACCGCGCTCGGCTGGCGGGAGCCGTCGCCGCCCGCGATGGTGCTGGCGCCGTAGGGGCTGTTGCCCATCACCTCGTCCACGCCCATCTGGCCCTGGAAGCTGTAGGGCAGACCGACGATCACCATGCCGAGATGCAGAAGCACGGTGTGGGTGGTGAGGATCGTGCTCTCCTGCCCACCGTGCTGGGTGGCGGAGGAGGAGAAGGCGGCGCCCACCTTGCCGACCAGCGCGCCCTTCGCCCACAGGCCGCCCGTCTGGTCGAGGAAATTCTTCATCTGGCCCGGCATGTTGCCGTAGCGCGTCGGCACGCCCAGGATGATGGCGTCGTAGTTGGCCAGTTCGTTCGGGTCGGCGATGGGAATGTTCGGCTCTTCCTTGAAGTGCGCCTTCTGCCGCACCTCCTCGGGGACCAGCTCCGGCACGCGCTTCACCGTCACCTCGGTTCCCGGAACCGAGCGGGCGCCTTCGGCCATCGCCTGCGCCATGGTGGAGATGTGGCCGTAGCTGCTGTAGTAGAGCACCAGAACCTTCGCCATGTCTCGTCTCCCCTCTGTCGTTGCGGCCGCGCTGGAGGCTGCGGCGTCCCAAAGAGATAGCGCGTTGCCGCGCTCCAGCAAATCCAGGGCGCTGGAACTTCATTGTTCCCGAGTGTAGAACAATGGGATGGATCGCCTCGACGACATGATGGCCTTTATCAAGGTCGTGGACACCAAGAGCTTCACCACCGCGGCGGAGCGCCTGAACCTGTCCAAGTCCGTGGTTTCCCGGCGAATCGCGGAGCTGGAGAACCGGCTGGGGGCGCGGCTGCTGAACCGCACCACGCGCAAGCTCAGCCTGACCGAGGTCGGGCAGGCCTATTATGAGCGCTGCACCCGCATCATCGCCGATCTGGAGGAGGCGGAGCAGGCCGTCGCCGACCTCCACGCCGCCCCGCGCGGGCGGTTGAAGGTCAACGCGCCGGTGTCCTTCGGGCTGCTGCATCTGGCCAAGGCGGTCGCCGAGTTCCTCGAACGCTACCCGTCCATCGAGATCGAGATGGACCTGAACGACCGCTACGTCGACCTGATCGACGAGGGCTACGATCTGGCGGTGCGCATCGGGCGGCTGCGCGACAGCTCGCTGATCGCCAAGCGCCTGGCCCCCAACCGCCAAGTGGTCTGCGCCAGCCCGGCCTATCTGGAGAAGCACGGGATACCTCAGACGCCGGATGAGCTGTCCAACCACAACTGCCTGATCTACACCAACATCCCGACCGCCGAGCAGTGGCAGTTCCGCGTCGGTGACGCCATGCGGTCGGTCCGCGTGTCGGGGTCGCTGCGCACCAACAACGGCGACCTGCTGCGCGAGTCCGCCATCGCCGGCGTCGGTATCATCGTTCTGCCCACCTTCCTGTGCGGCGAGGCGTTGTCCAAGGGGCAGCTCCAGTGCCTGCTGCTGGACTATTACATGGCGGAATCGAACGTCTTCGCGGTCTACCCGCAGAACCGCCACCTGTCGCCGAAAGTCCGCGTCTTCGTCGATTTCCTGGCCGAGCGTTTCGGTCCGCGTCCCTATTGGGACTGCGCCCTGCTCAGCCTGCAGCCCTTCCGGGCGGAGGCGTGACGGACGCCCCCATCCCGAAAAGCCGTTTTCGTCAGGCCGCCGGCTTCTCCACTATAAAGAGAAGACCCGGCACGCCCACGCCCTTTTCCCGGCGGGGGGAGCAAGGCTCCATCAGGAGCACCGTCAGGCCCGCCGCCGCCGCCATCGCCCGCAGATAGGCTTCGCTGTGGGCGTAGCGCCGCGACGGGCCGAGCGCGTAGCCGGAGGTCGCCGCCTCGCCATCCAGACGCTCCACCGTCGCGGCGAAGCGGCCCGCCGGGCGCAGAGCCTTGGCGGCCCCCTCGAACAGCGCGGTCAGGTTGCCGAGATAGACCAGCACGTCGGCGGCGACCAGCAGGTCCCAGGCGCCGGATGCCGCCTCCACCGCCGCGACCACGTCGCCGACCGACAACTCATCATACAATGCGCGAGCGCGGGCCTTCTCGACCATGCGCGGAGCGAGATCGACCCCGGCGAGATGCCCGGCCAGCGGACGGAACGCCACGCCCGCCAGCCCGGTGCCGCAGCCGAGGTCCAGAACGCGCACCCCAGACGCCCCATGTTCGGATGCCGGCCCCAGCCGGTCCACCGCCTCGCGCAGCAGGGCCGGCGCGGAGTAGCCCAGCTTGTCCACCAGATCCTGGTCGAAGCGGTCGGCGTAACGATCGAACAGAGCGCGCACATAGGCCGCCGACAGGTCCTCCCCCGCGCCGCCTTCCAGCGTGGCGATCAGCGCCGCGCAGCCGAGTCGGCCGTCCGAGTCGAGTCCTTCGGCACGGCGCAGCGCGGTCAGGGCCTTCGTCGGCTCCTGCAGGGCGATCCAGGCCCGCCCGATGGCGGCGTGGAGGTCCGCGTCCTCCGGGTCCCGGCGGGACAAGGGCTGCAGCAGTTCGAGCGCGCCCAGCGCGTCGCCGGACTCGACCAGCAGGGCCGCCAGTTCCAGCGCCGCCTCGCGGTCGCCGGGGCGCAGGGCCACGGCCTCGCGGTACTCCTCCAGCGCGGCGTCCCGCCGGCCCGCCGCCGCCAGGGCGCGGGCGAGACCGAGCCGGGCCGCGGCGGAATCCGGCCGTTCCGCCGTCAACACCTGTCCGGTGGTCACGGCCTCCTCGAACCGGCCCGCGGCGCGCAGCGCGTCGGCCAGGGCGATCCGCCAGGGCCACACGCCGGGGTCGAGCGCCACCGCCCGCCCGCAGGCGGCCAGCGCTCCGGCGGCCTCGCCCGCGTCCCGCGTGCTGTCGGCCAAGGCGCCCCAGGCCTCGCCCGACCCCGGATCGGCAGCGCAGGCGAGCCGGAAGGCACGCGCCGCCCCCGCCGCGTCGGCGGCGTAGAGTCGGTCATAGCCAGTCTGGAACAAAATGCCCGGAACGTCTCCGGGCTGGACGAGGGGGCTTGCCCCCTCCCGGTCGGCTTGAGCCGTCGAATCGCGATCCACGATCACTTCGCTATGGGAGATGCGCTGTCGCCGTCCCCGCTCCGGGAGACTCCGGAAAGCGGAAGAAGACACGAACTCCTGCACCAGCTTGCGCGCGCGCGCAAGAGGCATCCGAAGGAGGTCGTTCGGCGGCGAATCGAGCTTCAAACCGTCGCATTAGGCCGATTGGATGGTTTTGTACGCCTTTCGCACAATCCACCTCTTTCGGTTTTTCAAAGCGCTTCGGAATCAGTGCCTTGATGGCTAAGACCAAGGCCCGGAGTGGGTTTTTCCTGCCGCCTTGTGACATCGTTCGATCGAAAGGCGTGGTATTACCGGGCAGCAAATAGATTGACGCTGTATAAAATTTTTGGAAGTGTGGCTTCGGCGCCCGATGGTGGGCGCTGAACTTTCGGGTAGGAGGCGGTCACCGTAAGCGACTCGGTGACCGGTAATGGCGGCCCCGCGCGGGGGGCCAAAACGAAGCCGGATGAACCCGGCAACGAAGAGGGGACCGAGGATATGCAGGATCGAACTCAGCGCGTGCGACGCACGTATGGCGGCTGGATCGCTCTTGCACTGGGCTTAGCCGCCTCTCCGGTCCTCCTCGCCAAGCCCGCCGCCGCCCAGGACAGCAGCTGCGTCTCCCACGCCGTGGAGGCCGAGCGCAAGTTCAACATCCCCTCCGGCCTTCTCGTCGCCATCGCCCTGGTGGAAAGCGGCCAGGACGGCGCCCCGACCCCCTTCGCGATGAGCGTGGAGGGCCGTCCGGTCTACGCCCGCAACGCCAACGACGCCGCCCGCCACCTCCGCGACAAGCGCGGCCAGCTTCGCCAGAACGTCTATGTCGGCTGCATGCAGATCTCGCTGGGCACCCACCGCGGCGAGTTCCAGCCGGTGGAGCGGATCGTCGATCCCCGCGAGAACGTCAACTACGCCGGCCGCCTGCTCCTTCGCCTTCATGGCGAGCAGGGAAGCTGGAAGACCGCCGTCGCCCGTTACAACGGCGGCTCCACCCGTCAGGCCCAGAACTACGTCTGCAAGATCTGGCAACACCTGAACGAGTTGGACCCGAAGAGCGCCAAGCTGCTGGAATCCGCCCGCTGTGGCGACTCCGAGCCCACCAGCATTGCACCGAGCACCCGCCGCACCTTCCGCAACGCCCAGCAGGTCGCCTCGCTGGACTGATCCCGGCTTCGCGGAAGCCCGTTCGCAAGGGATGGCGCGGAACGCCCCGATGGGCTAAATCCCTGCCCCATGAACTACCGTCACATTTTCCACGCTGGCAACCCCGCCGATGTGATGAAGCACGCCGTTCTGGCGCTGATCATCGATCATCTGCGCGCCAAGCCGGCGCCCTTCTGCGTGCTCGACGCCCACGCCGGCATCGGGCGCTACGATCTGGACTCCGAACCGGCGCGTAAGACGCTGGAGTTCCAGGAGGGAATCGGACGGCTGTTCGGCCAGCCGGCGCCGCACCCGGCGCTGCGGCCCTATCTGGACGCGGTGAACGCGCTGAACCCGGACGGGCGGCTGCGCTGGTACCCCGGATCGCCGCGGCTGGCCCGGGCGCTGCTGCGCGAGCAGGACCGGCTGCTCCTCAACGAGCTTCACCCCGACGACTGGCAGACCCTGAAGGCGGAATTCGCCGGGGACCGTCAGGTCTCGGCCTTCAAGACGGACGCCTATCAGGCGCTGAAGGCCCATCTGCCGCCGCGGGAGAAGCGCGGACTCACCCTGATCGACCCGCCCTTCGAGCAGCCGGACGAGTTCGCCCGCATGGCCGAAGGGCTGAAGGCGGCGCACAAGCGCTGGTCCACCGGCGTCTACGCCCTGTGGTACCCGATCAAGGAACGTGCTGCCGTTTGGCGCTTCCAGGAGGCGGTGGAGAACACCGGCATCCGCAAGATCCTGACCGTCGAGCTGACCTGGCACCCGGAGGACACGCATCTGCGGCTGAACGGGTCCGGGCTGCTGATCGTCAACCCGCCCTGGACGCTGGACGACACGCTGCGCGCTATGCTGCCGGCGCTGCACGCCGCCCTGCCCTCCACCGGCGGCGGCTGCACGGTCGACTGGCTGGTTCCCGAGGGCTAAAACCGCAAATTTCAACGGAGAAGCGGCAACCGGTCACAGAGGTTGCCGTTGCAACGGCCCCACCACTCGCCCTAGGCTGAACGGGATTACTCCGTTCCGGCAAGGCCACGATGTCCCGTTCCAACGATTTCGCCAGCAGCTTCATCAAGGCTCACGCCGATGCCGGGCTGGAGCGCGTTTCGATCGCCCACATCCTCCAGACCATCCAAAAGGACCCGGCCTTCCTGTTCAGCGAGGAGTTGCGCCGCGGCGGCGGCCAGTGCCCCATGCACGCCGCCCCAAACGCCGACGACGCGGACAAGGTGACGGTCAACACGCTGCTCGCCTACCTGTTCGAACGGCTGCGCGACCATGTGGCGTCCAAGCTGCCGCTGGACGAGCGCGGGCAGGTGATGCTGCCGATTCCGCCGCGCTCCCCACACGGCATCGATCCGGCCGATCGCGCGGCGATGGCGGCGGCCCCGCTCGACGTGATGGCCTCGGTCCTGCGTGACGCCACCTGCCATCTGCTCGACGGCCTCATCACCGGCTGGGCGGCCGATCTGCTGACGGAGGAGGAGCACTACCGCGCCCAGGGAACGGGCGAGATCTCCGCCGCCGCCGCCGCCACCTTCATCCTGCGCACGACGCTGGAGGATTCGCCGCTTTACCAGCGGGCCGGCTACGACATGCTGTCGATCACCAAGACCGGCAGCCACACCGCCATCCACATCTGCTGGGCCATGGTGGAGGCCGCCCCCCTGTTGGTACCGAAGCAGGAGGCGGCGGCCTACGACGACCTCGTCCGGCGCAGCCTGAAGCAGGTGGTTCCGCTGTCGATGGCCAGCCTGGGCATGCTGGTCCATTACATGGAGGCGTCGGGGATCGAACCCCACGACGGCCTCGCCATTCATCTGCTGCCCAAGGACCAGACGGCCTTCGTCCTCGACGAGGCCGGGCTGATCTGCCTGAACCCGGAACCGATCACCCGCTTCGCCAAGCCCGAGGAGCGGCACTACACCGGTTGCCCGGCCTTCTACACGCCCGGCTTCATCAAACTGTATCTCGACATCGTGGCCAGCATCGCCATGGACTACGGCGTCTACGACCGGCTTCGCGACCGCTGACCGTCCTCATTCACGAGATTGACGCCCCATCATGGCCCGCTCCAACGATTTCGCCCTGACCTATTTCGCCGCGCATGAGGAGGCCGGGATGACCCGGATCAGCCTCGTGCCGATCCTGCACCGCATCGCCGAGGACCCGAACTACCTCTTTACCGAGGAGCTTCAGCGCCTCGCCGGCCATTGCCCGGCCCATGCGGACACCCGCAAGGAGGATTACGAGAAGGTCGCGATCAACACGCTGCTGGCCTTCCTCTACAACGACCTGCGCGACCACATCACCAACCGGATGCCGCTGGACGCTGACGGCCATCTGCTGCTGTGCAACCCGCCGGACTCGCCGCACGGGCTGGACGTCGCCGACACCGCCGGGCTGGACGCCGCCCCGGCGGAGACGCTGATCGGCTTCCTGCGCGACAGCGTGTGCCACCTGCTGGACGCCATCATCAAGGATTGGGCGATCAAGGTGACGCTGGAGGAGGAGCGCTGCCGGGCGGAGGGCGCCATCACCCCGCTCGCCGCGGCCGGCTTCGTCCTCGCCAACACGCTGGAGGCGTCGGTGCTTCACGCGCCATCCGGCTACGACATGCTGTCGATCACCAAGACCGGCAGCCACACGGCGCTCCACGTCTGCTGGAACCTGTGCGAGTCGGCGCCGATGCTGAAGCCCGGCCTGACCCTGGCCGAGTACGACGACCTGTCGCGCCGGAGCCTCAAGCAGGTGCTGCCGCTCGCCATGGGCAGCCTCGGCATGCTGTGCCAGTTCATGGGAGCCGGCCACATCGAGGCCGACGACCATCAGGCCATCCACCCCCTGCCCCGCCACCAGACCGCCTTCGTCTATGACGCGGAGGCGCCGGGCGGCATGATCGTCCTGAACGCCGACCTGATCGAGCCGACCGCCCAGGCGGGCGAGCGCCATTACACCGGCTGTCCGGCCTTCTACGCCAACGGCCTGATCAACCTCTACATGGAGATCGTGCTGTCGCTGGCCGCGCGATACGATATCTACGGGCGGGTCCTGCGGGCCGGATGACCAAACCGCCGCCCTGCCCAGCGGCGCGGCAGCCTTGACGCCACGCAAAGTGTGCCTATCTTGGCGGCCTTGTCGATTTGGAGACTGCTTGCGTGGCCACCACCAGGAAGATGTTGCGCCGTTACACGACCACCGCTCTGGCCGACGGGATCAAGCGGGCGCGCGGGCGCATGATCTCCCCGCTGCAACGGGCGCTCGGACATGTCGAAAGCGTGTTCATCGACCATGCGTGTTTCCGGCTGGTCTATTCGAACACCTACCGCATCTCCCCCAACATGTACCGGGCGAGCCAGCCTTCTCCCTCGCACATCCGGGAAGCGGCACGGCGCGGCGTGAAGACCATCCTGAACCTGCGCGGCAGCCGCGACTGCGCCTCCTACATCCTGGAGGCCGAGGCCTGCCGTGCGGCCGGGCTGACGCTGGTGGACTTTCCGGTCAACTCCCGCGACATGCCGAAGAAGGAGACGCTGCTGAAAGCCCGCGACCTGTTCGCGACCATGCAGTATCCGGCGCTTCTGCACTGCAAGTCGGGGGCGGACCGCGCCGGCTTCATGTCGGTGCTCTACCTCTTCATCCACGAAGGCGTGCCGCTGGAGCGGGCGACCAAGCAGCTCCACTGGAAGTACGGCCACTTCAAGCAGGCGAAGACCGGCATCCTCGACTATTTCTTCGAGCTGTACGCCGCCTACAACGAGAAGCGCCCGATCGCTTTCTGGGACTGGGTGGAGCGCGTCTACGACCCGGTGGAGGCCAAGGCCAGCTTCCGCTCCCGCGAATGGGCCGACACGGTGGTCGACCGGGTTCTCGGGCGGGAATGAGCGCGGGAATGAGCGCGGGAATGAGCGGGGCGCGTCACTTCGCCCCGACGAAGTGGCAATAGGGGAAGCTCAGGAAGTCGAAGCGGCGCACGCGGACCGGTTCATGCCGGTTCAACCAGTCGAGCACCGCGTAGTGGGCCATCTGGTCCAGCATCCAGTAGACCTCCGCCCCCGACAGGAAATGCCCGATGTAGGAGCCGAGCAGCGACAGGAAGCGGTCGCCGCCGGGGCTGTTCTCGTAGACGGCGAACCCGACCGGAATTTCCCGTGACGGACCACGGCGGCGGCCGTCGAGCATGAGGCCGACGTCGTATCCGGCCATCTCCGCCCGGAGAGCCCGCAAATCTCCGGTGATCCAGGCGTCGGTGTCGACCACCATCAGCGGGCGATCCAACCGGCGCAGCCACTGCAAGGCGCGGAGGAAACGGGCGGAGGCGTAGTAGGTGACGCGCTTGATGTCGGTCCACCCCGCCATGTCCGGCCGGTCCAGCGAGAATCCCACCCTCAGCCGTCCGTCCGTCCGCCAGCGGGCCATGGCCCGTTCCGTCTCCGGTGACGGCGACACCACATGCACGGCGACCATGGCGCCCGGCATCCGCTCCGCCAACGACTCCAGCAGCGTCGGGGCGAAGCGGTGGAAATAGACGTCGTCGCAGCAGAAGAAGACCAACGGTTCGCCGGCCGGCCCGACCGCCGGCTCGCTGCTGCACTCCAGGGGCGCCATGCGCTCCAGCACCGCCTCGACCGGCGGCAGGTTGCGGAGGAAGGCATCGTCGGCGCGCAGCATGGTCCACAGGCCCAGCTCATGCTCCCGCGCGACCTCCGCCGCGGTGAAGCGCCGCCGGAAGCGTCGGCTCAGCCAGGAGGCGAGGACGAGCCGGTCCCGGCGGTAGGCGTGGAAACCGACGACCGAGGCCGCGACCGTGTCCTTGGGGTGGTGCCGCAGGCGAACCCAGGCAGCCCTTGCCCCGTCGCGCAACACCGTGTCGGACACCATGCCCACCTGCACCAGTGTCGCCACCGCGGCAACGTGCAGCCAATCGGCCTCGTCGTCGTCCGGGCGGACGGCAACGGCCCGACGCAGCGCACCGATGGCCTCATCGACCAACACCCGGTCGACCGCGAAGGGCTTGCCGTCCTGAACGCCCATCGCCCCGCTGCGCTCAAGCAGCAGGCGCCCCAGCAGCCGGTTGGCGCGGTGGTGATGCTCATCCCGCTCCAGGACCGTGCGCGCCATCGCCTCCGCCGCTACCGCATCCCCCACCGCCACCAGGGCCTCGGCCGCCGTCGTTCGGGTGTCGGCGTCCGCCTCCGGGAGACGTCCCGCGACGACCAGTCGCTCCGCCTCGTCCAGACGCGTCCCCCACTGACCGCGCAACGCCTTCAGATTGCCCGCCGCTCCGGCGTGGCCGGGTTCGAGCGCCAGGGTCCGCCGGTAACTCCGCGCCGCACCCGCCGCCTTCTCCTGCTGCTTCAACCCGTTGCCGAGATTGAACCAGGAACCCGCATGCGCGGGGTCGAGAGACAGCGCCCGATGCAGGCAGGCGATGGCGTCCGTCCCCTGACCGGCCAGGCGCAGGGCGGCGGCGAGATTGCTGTATCCGGCGACGCTGCCGGACTCCAGCCGCAGGATGGCCCGGAAGTGACCGACGGCCTCTGCCGGGCGCCCGGTCTGCACCAGTAGCATCGCCAGCATTTGCAGCGCACCGCGATTTGCCGGTTCACGCTCCAGCACGTCGCGGTAGAGAGGCTCCGCCCCCGCATGGTTGCCGGATTTGTGCAGGCGAATCGCGTCGTCGAGGGCAGGTTCCATGAGGCCGCACCATAGACCGGATCGTCCCTGGCGCCAATCGCCCTCCGTGGACGCGCGTCAAGGCGAATCCGGGAAAGCACCCCTTGTGATCGGCCCGCCCCCAAATGCTCTTTCATGAGCGAATGGATGGATTATCAACCAATTATTGCGCGGTATGATACAGTCCGGTTTAGAGATGCCCGCAACCGGTTGCCTCAGGAATGGTCTGCGAAATGCCTCGGTACGTTCGGACCGGATACACTCCCTCGATCGACCGCCCCGCCGAAGCGACGTCCCTTCTGCCGGTCCCAGGAGAGCAGCCACAGGCTCCGGCGCGGTCCGGGCGTGTTCGGGCCACCAATCGAATCGTCTGTCGTCCTCAGGCGATCCGGCGCAAGGTTGCGTTTGAACTCCGGCCGGTTCGATGACCCCCAACCTGGAAACGCCGCGGCTTCCGACACGGCGCCTGACCTGGCACATGCGACCGCAACGGGTGCGGGGCTGGCTCATTCTTCTGGTTATGGCGGTTGCGGTTCCGCTGGTCCTCTTCTCGGTGTCCCTCCTGATCCGCAACGTCGATGCGCAAGCCCAGCAAACGGAACAGCTCGTGCTCGACCGGACACGCCTGCTGGCCGAGGACGTGGAACGCGAGGTGAGCCGCCAGATCGCCGCCGCCGAGGTGCTGACCACATCGGAAAGCCTGACGACGGACGATCTGGCCGCTTTCTACCGGCAAGCCGCCGGCGTGCGCGACCGGCTGGGCACCAACGTGGTTCTCCGCGATCCGCAGGGCCAGCAGCACGTCAACACCCGGATGCCCTGGGGCACCGATCTGCCGAACAACACCGTGCTCGAATCCGACCAGAGGGTGATCGACACGGCAAGGCCGCAGGTCACCGGCCTCTTCATAGGCGACGTGAGCCAGGCGCCAATTCTGGCGGTGACCGCTCCGGTGATCCGCGATGGGCAGATCCGGTACCTGCTGAGCCTCAACATTCCCCAGGAACGGCTTCAGGCCATCGTATCGCCGGAGCGCATTCCGGCGGGATGGCGGGCCGGGGTGATCGACCAGGACGGTTTCGTCATCGCACGCTCGCACTTGAGCGAGCAGTTCGTCGGCAAACGGCTTCCCGCCGCGCTGTGGACCGGCATGCAGGCGGTGCCGGATGGAATCCACCGCGCCGTCAACCTGGAAGATGTAGAGGCGATCCAGGCCTACAGCCGGTCCCGGAACTTCGGCTGGGTGGTTGCGACGAGCGTCCCAACGACCCTGGTGGCGTCCCCGGCGCGTCATGCCCTCCTTCTGTTCACCGGTGGCGGCCTTGTCCTTTTGCTGATCGGGATCGCGGCGGCGCTTCTGCTCGGACGGCGCCTCACGCGCTCCGTCTCCCAACTGGCCGGAGCGGCGGAAGCCTTGGGCGCCGGCCACCCCGTTCCACCGCCCGGCGGTGGCGTGTCCGAGATCGAGGCGGTGGGCCGCGCCATCAGCAACGCCGCGGACCTCATCCGGCGGCGCGAGGCGGCGCTCGCGGAAAGCGAGGCCCGTCACCGGGCCATCGTGCAGACCGCGGTGGATGCCATGCTGGTCATCGACGAGACCGGCACGATCCAGAGCTTCAACCCGGCGGCGGAGCGCATCTTCGGTTACGAGGCCGGCGAGGCGGTCGGCCGGAACATCCGCATCCTCATGCCGGAGCCCTACCACTCCGCCCACGACGGCTATCTGCAAGCCTATCGGCAGACCGGCGAGAAGAGGATCATCGGTGTCGGGCGCGAGGTCGAAGGACGGCACAAGGACGGCTCGATCTTCCCGATCGAGTTGGCGGTCACCGAATGGACCGCCGGCGAGCGCCGCTACTTCACGGGCATCGTCCGCAACATCACCGAACGCCGCCGCACCGAGAACGCCCTGCGTGCCTCCAAGGCCGAGGCCGACCGCGCCAACGTCGCGAAATCCAAGTTCCTCGCCGCCGCGAGCCACGACCTGCGGCAGCCTGTCCAGGCGATGATGCTGTTCCAATCCGCCCTGGAGGAACGTCTGGACGGGCACCCCGCGTCCCAGCTGCTCGACTCCATGGGGCAGGCCATGGACGGACTGCGCATGCTGCTCGACAGCCTGCTCGACGTGTCCAAGCTGGATGCCGGGCTGATCGTTCCGCAATTGCAGGATCTGGCGATCGGCCCGATCATCGAGCAATTGGGCGCCGAGTATCACCCCCAGGCGGAGGCCAAGGGGCTTCGGCTGCGCGTGGTTCCCTGCGCCCTGACGGTCCGCAGCGATCCGGCGCTGCTGATGCGCATCCTGCGCAACCTTGTGGAAAACGCGCTGCGCTACACCGAACGCGGCGGTTTGCTGATCGGTTGCCGCCGCCGGGGGGACCGCCTGCGCATCGAGGTGATGGACTCCGGCATCGGCATCCCGTCCGACAAGCACGAGGAAATCTTCGAGGAGTTCTTCCAGGTCGGCAATCAGGAGCGGGACCGGAGCAAGGGGCTGGGGCTCGGTCTGGCGGTGGTGCGCCGCCTCGCCCGCCTGCTCGGCCACAAGGTTCATTTGCGCTCCCGGCCGGGAGCTGGCTCCGCCTTCTGCGTCGACGTGCCGCTGATCGCCCGCCATGCCACCCGCTCCAAGCCGGCGGAGGCCCGGCCGGTGACGAGCGACGGGCGGGGCATGATCCTGGTGATCGACGACGAACCGCTGATCCGCCTCGGTCTGCAGGCGATGCTGGAGGGCTGGGGCTATCGGGTGCTGACGGCGGGCTCCATCGAGGACGCGGTTCAGCACGTCGAAAGCGGGGAATGGCCAAGCGCGATTCTGGCCGATTACCGCCTGCGCGATGGGAAGACCGGCTTGGACGCCATCCGGGCAGTGTGCGAACGGCTCAGGACGCCGGTTCCGGCGACGATCATCACCGGCGACACCGCCCCGGAGCGGCTGGCGGAAGCCCGCGCGGGCGGCCACACTCTGCTGCACAAACCCATCGCCGCCCACGAGCTGCGCAACGCCGTGGTGGAGATGGTGCCCGCGGCGGACTGAGCCCGGTTCCGGTTTGCCGGATCAGGGGGCCAGCAGGGCCGCCTCGCCGTCCTCGCCGAACTGGAGCTTGCACAGGCGGGCGTAGGTGCCGTTCTGCGCGATCAGGGCGTCGTGGGTGCCCTGCTCCAGAATGCGCCCACCTTCCATCACGACGATCCGGTCGGCGTTGCGCACAGTGGCCAGCCGGTGGGCGATGACCAGCGTCGTTCGCCCCTGGGTCAGCCGTTCCAGCGCCCCCTGCACCAGCCGCTCGGACTCGCTGTCCAGCGCGCTCGTCGCCTCGTCCAGCAGCAGGATCGGCGCGTCCTTCAGGAAGGCGCGGGCGAGCGCGAGGCGCTGCCGCTCGCCGCCCGACAGCTTCACGCCGCGGTCGCCGATCACCGTGTCGTAGCCCTCCGGCAGCCGGGCGACGAAGTCGTGCGCGGCCGCCGCCTTCGCGGCGGCCACGATGTCGTCGAAGGGGGCGTCCAGCCGCCCGAAGGCGATGTTGGCGCGCACCGTGTCGTTGAACAAGACCGTGTCCTGGCTGACCAGCGAGATGACGCCGCGCAGGCTCTTCAGCGTCACCGCCCGCACGTCCTGCCCGTCGATCAGCACCTGCCCGCCGGTCGCGTCGTAGAGGCGCGGGATCAGGTTGAAGACGGTGGACTTGCCGGCCCCGCTGCGCCCGACCAGAGCCACCGTCGCCCCCGCCGGAACCTCCAGGTCGATACCCTTCAGCGTCTCGGTCCCCTCCTCGTAGGCGAAGCGGACGTTGCGCAAGGACACGGCGGCGCGCTCCACCGCAAGGGGCTTGGCGCCGGGCTGCTCGGTGATGGTCGGCTTCTCGTCCACCAGCTCGAAGATGCGCTGGGCGGCGGCCAGACCTTCCTGAAGCACGGCGTTCAGCGTGCCGATGGCGCGCACCGGCTGCGCCGCCATCAGGAGCGCGCCGACGAAGCCGGAGAAGGCGCCGACCGAGCCCTCGCCCATCGCCATGCGGTAGCCGGCGAAGGCGATCACCCCGGCCACCGCGGCACCGCCCAGCACCTCCATCATGGGATCGATGCGCGAGCGGGCGCGGGTCGCCTTCATGGTCAGGGCGAAATTGTCCTCGAAGGCGCGGGCCGCTCGGGCGCGCTCGTAATCCTCCAGCGAATAGGTCTTGACCATGCGGGCGCCGGCCAGGCTTTCCGTCAGCAGAGCGGTCATGTCGCCCATCTGGGCCTGGGTGTCGCGTGACACGCGGCGCAGCCGCTTGCCGATGTTCACGATGGGAATGGCGGCGATCGGGTAGATCAGGAAGACGATCAGCGACAGGACCCAGTCGAGATAGAACATCGACCCGACCAGCGCGATCACCGTCAGGATGTCGCGCACCAGCCCGGTCAGGGTCCGCGACAGGGCGTTGCGGATCAGGTCGACGTCGCTGATGAAGCGGGAGGTCAGCGTTCCGGTGGGGGCCGCGTGAAGCTGGGCGGTGTCGGACCGCAGCAGATGGTCGAACATCGACAGGCGCACGTCGGTGATGATCCGCTGCACGATGTCTGTGGTCACCACCGTCTGGGAATACATGGACAGCGCCTTGACCGCCGTGACCACGATGATCAGCAGCGGGATGACCAGCAGCATGCCCCGGTCCTGCTCGGAGAACATCGAATAAGCCTGGTCGATCAGCAGCGGATAGGCGCCGGTCGCCGCCGCCACCACGGCCATCAGCAGGAAGGACAGCATCAGCTTGCCGCTGTAGGGGCGCACCCATTCCCGCAGCATGCGGCCCATCAGCCGCTCCGTCGCCGCGTCGAGGCGCAGCCGGTCTCCGCTCTTCTTGCTCACGTGCACGTCTTCCTGTAGCGCAATCGCGTTGGCTTAGCCGATGGCCCCGGTGCTTGTCCACCGGGCCTTACTTCACGGGGCCTTACTTCACGGGGCCTTGTCCGGCGGGCCTTGTCCACCGGGGCGGAACCGATCAAGCTTCCTTAACCGGGCGGATGGCACGATACCGACCGGAACGCGCTCCACTCTGTGCAAAGGAGGCGCCATGGCGGCGGACGGCGGAAATGGACAGGGTCCCGGCAATCGCTACGGCCAGCACCATCACCGGCCGCGTATCGGTCTGGCGCTGGGCGCCGGGGTGGCCCGCGGCTGGGCGCACATCGGGGTCCTGCGGGCGCTGGCGCGCTACGGGATCGAAGCAGACATCGTCTGCGGCAGTTCGGTAGGAGCGCTGGTCGGTGGCCTCCATCTCGCCGGCAAGCTCGACGCGCTGGAGGAGTGGACGCGCGGCCTGACCCGGATGAAAATCGTCGGCTATCTGGACCTGCGGCTGCGCCAGGGGGGAGGCCTGATCGGCGGGGACCGGCTGGTCGCCGAGATGCGCCACCATCTGGGCGACATCCAAATCGAGGAGCTTCCCAGCCCTTTCGCCGCCATCGCCACTGATCTGGTCACCGGGCACGAGGTGTGGATGCGCAACGGCCCGCTGGTGGACGCGCTGCGCGCCTCCTTCTCGCTGCCGGGAGTCTTCCCCCCGGTGCGGTTCGAGGGGCGCTGGATGGTCGACGGCGCCCTGGTCAACCCGGTGCCGGTGTCGGCCTGCCGGGCTCTGGGCGCCCAGATGGTGATCGCCGTCAACTTGGCCGCCGACATCATCGGAAAGTCGCGGCGTCCCGGCGCCGCCGTGCCGACCGCGGCGGGGTTCGACCTCCTCAAGCTGATCGACGAGGAGCAAGGGCCGGATGACGAGCCCAAATCCCGCGCCGGCTTCCGCGTGCCCATCGGCGCGCTGAGCCGCCGCATCTTCCGGCGCGATTACGAGGGGCCGAGCCTGTTCGGCGTCATGGTCTCCTCGCTCGGCATCGTCACCGACCGCATCGCGCGGTCCCGGCTGGCGGGAGAGCCGCCGGACGTCCACATCACGCCACGGCTGGGGCACATCGGCCTGTCTGAGTTTGATCGGGCTGACGACTGCATCCGCGAGGGGGAGGCGGCGGTCGAGCGCGTCCTCCCCGACCTTCAGGACGCGTTGAGGGTGTTCGGTTACGCGCCCCCGGTCTGAGCGCCCCCGGTCTTCTCCTCCCAGGTCTGAGCGAAGTCAGGCGGTCAGGTCGACCGCCGCGCCGCGCCGATCCTTCTCGCCGGACAACTGGCGCTTCAGCTCCTCGGCGATCTGCTTCTCGACCGCGGCGCGCTTCTCCGCCGGCATGGACGCGAGGGACTCCTCGTCCAGCTTCATGCGGGCGAGAATCTGGTCCCGGATGCGTTGGGCCGGCGTCTTCCGCGCCTCCTTGAGGAAGGCGTCGGCGGCGCTGACTCCGCTCGCCTCCTTCTCCGGTTCGGTCTTCTCGTTCTGCGCCGTGAACTTGGCGACAACGCGCGAGACGTTGCTGATGTAGTTGGAGATTTGCATAACGGTTTCTCGTGACCGATGGGCTGGAGAACCGACAAGCAAGTTTTGTGCAACCTTAAATATGCTTGGCAATCAATCGCATAAGTGGGATTTCTGATGGCGTGGATGTGCCGGGCGGCAAAAATGACCGGCTCATGATCTGCCGGCTTCCGGTTCAGGCCCTTTCCGCCGAGACGACGCATGGACCCCATCACCACCGACCGCCTGATCCTGAGACCCTTCCGGAAGGGGGACGCGCCCGACCTGCTCGCCTATCTGCGTCATCCCCGGGCAAGCTGCTTCCTCTCGCTCAAGTTGGACGACCTCGATGCGGCCGCCGCCGAGGTGGAAACGCGCAGCCAAAGCGACGAGCACATCGCCGTGTGCCTGCAAAGCACCGGCCGGGTGATCGGCGACCTGTTCCAGGTGTCCGAGCCGCCGGACACCTACACCGTCGGCTGGAACTTCAACGCGGATTTTGCCGGGGCGGGATACGCCGCGGAGGCCGCGCGCGCCCTCTTCGAGCATCTGTTCACGGTGAAGCAGGCCCGCCGCCTCTACGCCTATGTCGAGGAAACCAACGTCGCGTCGCAGCGCCTGTGTGAAAGGCTCGGCATGAGGAAGGAAGGGCTGTTCGTGGAGTTCATATCCTTCGAAATGGACGGCGACGGGAACCCCATCTTCGAGAACACGATGCAATACGCCATCCTACGGAAGGAATGGCGGTCCTGAAAAAGCGAAAGCGCGCCGCGCCCGGTCGGCGCGACGCGCTTGTCGTCCTCGGCAACGGATCGTGTCCGTCGCGTCCGGTCAGCGATCCAGCGCCGTGCCCAGCGCGGCGCCGCCCAGGCCACCGATGATGGCGCCACGCTTGCCGTCCACCGCGTAGCCGCCAGCGGCGCCAGCCGTGCCGCCCACCACGCCGCCGGTCGAACAGGCCGCGAGCGTCAACAGCGCAATGGCGGTTCCGATCAGGCGCAAACGAGACATGTCCAAACCCTCCTTGTGGTGCTTCTCGACCCTATAAACAGGCGAGATGGCGATTTGCTTCCACGACACCGCGATTCCGTCGGGAATCCACCCTTGGATAAGGACGAAAGAGGGATATCAGGCCCGTTCGGGCACCGTTTCAGAACAGTACGCGGGTTCCGACGCGCAGCATCGTGCTGTCGGAGGGGTCTCCGCTGTAGGTCATGGTGCCCAGATCGGCGGTGACGCTGACCTTCGGCGACATGCGGAACCGCAGGCCCGTGGACCAGGCCTCCTGCGGGGCCTCGGCGCCGACCTGGCTGTGGGCCAGCCGCCCCATGACCGTCCAACCCCGCAACGGCGTGCCCTGCTCCAGATAGAGGCCGGCGTTGAGCGTCCGGCGCGCCGCGCCGTCGTCGGGCAGCTGCTCGCGATAACCGGCGCCGACCGTCACGCCGGGCAGCGTCACCTGCCCGCCGACCACCCAGGACCGGCGGGGCGTGCCGCGGTCCTTGGCGACAGCGGCCTTGCCCGCCCCCGCGGTAATGCGCAGGCGGGCCTTGCCCAGCCGGCCGTCGTGCCGCACCACACCCTCCACCACATGCCGGGCGAGCGGATCGGCCGCTCCCAGCTCCGTGCGGACGGGCGTGTAGCCGAGACCGATGTTGAAGCCGTGCAGGCGCGGCGAATAGTAGGTCGCCCGCGCGTCCGGCCCGCCGAACGCGCCGTCGTTCATGAAGACCGGGTCGGAGAACCATTGGTCGCGCACCGGCGTGGTCGCCACCATCCGGCGCGACGCGCTTTCCGTCTGGCCGACCTCCAGAGCGCCCCAACCGCCGAGATCGATGGCCTTCTTGTCGAACCGGATCGGCGTGGTACCGCCGCCCGCCGCCGTGCGGTCCAGGTCGGGCAAGGCCCCTGCCGTCGCCGCGGCGGAGGACAGGACAAGGATCAGGGCTGCGAGGGGTGATGTCGGAATACGCCGTGTACGAAACATGAAATGCCCCTCGCCCGTTGCATTAACCCGGAAGGATTGTAGCCTGCCGCAATGCTGCATTGCGGGAGACATTTCTGTATTATTTTAGGAACATTGGGAAATTTTGGCCGCTGCGTTGCACTCGCGCCCAAGAATTGCCAAAATTGGATGACCGCAAAGGCGGCACCACTCCCTTCCCGGCGCGAGGACTATGGAGACAGCGAGCACCATCATCCTGATCGGGTCGTCGCTGCTGATCGTCAGCATCCTGACCAGCTATCTGGCGCTGCGGATCGGTACCCCGCTGCTGCTGATCTTCCTGGGCGTCGGTCTGTTCGCCGGGGTCGACGGCATCGGGGGGATCAGCTTCAACGACGCGGACAGCGCTTTCCTGATCGGCTCCATCGCGCTCGCCGTGATCCTCTTCGAAAGCGGCCTGGACACCAAGCTGTCCAGCTACCGCGCCGCCGCGTGGCCGGCGCTCAGCCTCGCCACCTTCGGGGTCGCCATCACCTCCGGGGTCATCGGCGTCGCCGCGCATTTTTTGCTGGGCCTGCCCTGGATCGAATCCTTCCTGGTCGGCGCGGCGGTCAGTTCCACCGACGCGGCGGCGGTGTTCTTCCTGCTGCGGGTCGGCGGCATCACCATCCGCGACCGCGTGCGCTCGACGCTGGAGATCGAGTCCGGCAGCAACGACCCGACGGCCATCCTGCTGACCGCCATGCTGGTGGAGGCGGCGCTGCACGGCTGGGGGACGCCGCTGGAACTGGCTGGCTTCCTGGTCAAGCAGATCGCCGGCGGGGCGGTTCTGGGCGTCCTGGGCGGAGCGGGACTGGCCGCCTTCATCAACAAGGCCCGCCTCGACCCCGGCCTCAACCCGGTGGTCACCCTGGCCTTCGCCCTGTTCCTGTTCGCCGGCACGAACGAGTTGGGAGGCAGCGGCTTCCTCGCCGTCTATGCCGCCGGCCTCGTCGCCGGCAACGTGAAGCTGCGCGGAGCGCTGGGCCTACGCCAGTTCCATTCGGGCCTGACCTGGCTCAGCCAGATCGTCATGTTCGTCATGCTGGGCCTGTTCGCCACCCCGCACGACTTCGGGGTGATCGCCCTGCCCGCCCTGGCCCTGGCCGTCCTGCTGATCCTGCTGGCGCGCCCACTGGCGGTGTGGCTGTGCTTGCTGCCGTTCCGCTTCTCGGCCAACGAGAAGACCTTCATGGCGTGGGTCGGGCTGCGCGGCGCGGTGTCGATGCTGTTGGCGCTGGTGCCGATCCTGGGTCAGCTGCCGGGCGGTCAGGTGATCTTCAACACGGCCTTTCTGGTGGTGATCGTGTCGCTGGCCGTGCAGGGCTGGACCATCGGCCCGATGGCACGCTGGCTGAAGCTGATCGTCCCGCCGCGGCGCGGCCCGGTCGAACGGTTCGAACTGGAACTGCCCGGCGGGGCCGACCAGGAGATGGTCGTCTACACCGTCCACCCCAAGAGCCCCGCCGCCCGCGGCCAGCGCACGCCGCGCTTCGCCCGCCCGTCCCTGGTCATCCGCGATGGGCGCGTAGTGCCGCTGCACAAGGCGCGGACGCTCCAGGCCGGGGATATGGTCTATCTGTTCACCCCGCCCAGCCAACTGCCGCTGATCGACAAGCTGTTCGCCGAGAGCCGGCCACTGGATCAGGACGACCGTGCGTTCTACGGCGATCTGGCGCTGAATCCCGACGCGACGGTGGAACAGATCGCCGAGATGTATGGCCTTCCCCTGTCGCTCGCCAACGCCCAGCGCTCCCTGCGCGACCTGCTGCGCAACGAGTTCGGCGGCGCCTGTGAGCTGGGCGACCGGATGCGGATGGGCGGCGTGGAACTGATCGTCCGCGACATGCAGGACGGGCAGATCACGTCGGTCGGCCTGGCACTGGAGCCGTCGGCAATGGACAAGCCCCGCGTGCCGCTGTTCCAGGGGCCGGAACGGCTCTGGCAGACGATCCTGTCCTGGTGGTCGAAACGCTCCTTCCGCCGCTGGCAGCGCCGGGAAACCCGCCGCGAGCGCCTGCCCGCCCGCGCCATCGAGACACCCACCTTGGCCGGAAAGGAACCGGAACGGCTGGAGGGGTGATCCCCATCCAGCCTCTTCCTCCGGATGGTCAGGCCATCGCGGGCTGTTGGGCGCGGATCATCGCCGCGAAGGCGTCGGGGGCGACGGGGCGGCCGAACAGGTAGCCCTGGAGCAGGTCGCAGCCCACCGACACCAGGAAGTCGCGCTGCTCCTCGGTCTCGACCCCTTCGGCGACGGTGACGAGGCCGAGGCCGTGCGCCATGCCGACCGCGGCGCGGACCAGCGCCCCGTTTTTCAGGTTGTCCGGGATGTCTTCCATGAAGGCGCGGTCGATTTTCAGCTTCGACACCGGAAGCTGCTGCACGTAGCTGAGCGACGAGTATCCCGACCCGAAATCGTCGATGGCCACCTGGACGTCGATGGCCTCCAACTCCGTCAGGGTCTGCACGGCGGTCTTCAGATCGCGCACCGCCGCCTGTTCGGTGATCTCCAGCCCCAACCGCCCGCGCAGCTCCGGATGGAGTCCCAGAAGCTCCTCGAGGCGGGCGCTGAGATTGCCGCGCAGGAATTGCGGGCCGGAGATGTTGATGAAGATCTGGTTGGGCAGGGTGCCCGCCGGTTCCCACACCGCCATCTGCTCGACGACGGCGTTCAGCACCCAGTCGGTGATGGGAACGATCAGGCCGCTTTCCTCGGCGACCGGGATGAACTCGCCGGGGGAGACCGGCCCCAGCGTGTGCTGGTTCCAGCGCAGCAGCGCCTCCGCCCCCACGATCCGGCCGGAGCGGGCCTCGACGATGGGCTGGTAGGCCATGTGCAGCTCGTTCCGCTCGATGGCGTGGGCGAGATGCATGGTCAGGAACATGCGCCGGGTCGCCGCCGCGGCCATCTCCGGCGTGTAGAAGCAGACGGTGTTGCCGCCGTTGTGCTGGGCGGCCTGAAGCGCCAGCTTGGCCTTGGCGTTCAGCTCCTCCAGCGTGCGGATGTCGGCGTCCTGCACGGCGGCGCCGATGGACAGCCGCAGCCGCACCCAATGGCGGTCGGCGTAGATGGAGGCGGTCAGCCGGTCATGCAGGAGATCGGCCAGGGTCTCCGCCTGCTCCGCGCTCTCCACGCGGGACAGGGCGGCGAACTCGTCGGCGGCGATGCGGCAGACGTAGGTCTGCTGAGGCAGCACCTCCGTCACGCGGCTGACCATCGCCTTCAGCGCGGCGTCGCCGACATGGAAGCCGAACGCCTCGTTGATGTCGCTGAACTGGTCGACGTCGAGCGCGTAGAGCGCGAACAGGCCCCCTTCCTGGCCGGGAAAGGGCGCGGCGAGCACCGCCTCGCACTCCTCCAGGAAGGCGGTGCGGGTCAGGACGCCGGTCAGCGGGTCGTGCCGGGCGAGATAGGTCGCTTTCTGCTCCGCCGCCAGCCGTTCGGAGATGTCGCGGATGATGCCGACGAACACGACATCGCGCGCCAAGCGGGCTTGGCCGACGCTGAGATGGATCGGGAACACCGCGCCGTCCTTGCGCCGGCCCAGCGCGTCGCGCCCGATGCCGATGATCTTGGCGCGTTCCGTCTCCAGATAGCTGCCGATGTACTTGTCGTGATCGCGGGAGAAGGGCGGCGGCATCAGGACGGAGACGTTCCGCCCGATCAGTTCCTCCTCGTCATAGCCGAACAGGTCGCGGCAAGACCGGTTGACCGTGCGGATGATGCCGTTGCGGTCCGCCACCACGACGCCATCCACCGCCGCGTCGAGCAGGGTGGTCACGAAGGGGTCGCGGCGCAGGACGAAATCGGCGATGCGGGCCGGGTCGGTCACGTCCTGGAAAAGTCCAAGATAGCCTTGCCCGCCGTCGCCGGTGCGGTGGGGCAGGACGCAGCCGGTCAGCACGCCGCGCCCGCCGTCCGCGTGCTCGACCTCGCAATCGACCGGAGCGGCTTCCCCGGTTTGTCCGGAGCGGTCCAGCGCCTGCACGACGGCGCGCGCCAGTGGATGGTCGATTTCGGCCAGGGATTGCTCCACCAGGGCTTCGGGCGACGTTGCCAACACGGCGGCGAAGAGCGGGTTCGCCAACAGGCAACGATGCCCGGCGTCGGCGTAGACAAGCGCGAAGGACGCCTGGTGCATGAGGCTTTCGGTCAGCGACGCAAGGAACGCCGATGTCGTCGGCATTGCCGGTGCGGACGGGCTGTCAGGCCCCTGATGCTCTGCCGGAGACACGTTGGACAAAACCGTACCCGCTCACCAAGGCGCCCCGGAGGCTCGACACGAGGCCCGATACCCAGGGGTGCACAGAAACCGAGTTGTCATTATGACGGCTCGCGGAGCATTTTCCAACAAATTGCGGCGAAATCACAACATCTGTTGCATCCACCGCTCCCCCTACCACAACCCTGGGAAGGAGAACACCGCCCTACCTCACCCGGAGAAACGGCGTCGGCAGCCAAAGCCAACCTTCCGGGATATACGCCTTTCGACATACACCATGGAGGAGAGGGAGGCAACAGCCTCCCCCTTATGCCGCTGCGGCGAGTTCCCGCACCCTCTGGGACAGCTTCTGGAAAGCGCGCTCCTCGATCTGGCGGATGCGCTCGCGGCTGACGCCGTAAACGGCGGCAAGATCCTCCAGCGTCTTCGGCGACGGGTTGAGGCGGCGGGCGGTCAGGATGTCGCGCTCGCGGTCCTTCAGCACCGTCATCGCTTCGTGGAGCATGGCGCTGCGGTGCATCGCCTCATCGCGCTCCAGCAGGCTGTCTTCGGCGTTCGGGCGCTCGTCGGGCAGGAAGTCCTGCATCTCCGCGGTCCCCTCTCCGGCGGAGAGCGGCGCGTTGAGCGAGGCGACCGGCTGGACGAAGCGGCGGTTCACCGCGACCACGTCGCTCTCCGGCACGTCGAGTTCCCGGGCGATCCGGGACACGCTTTCCGGCTTCAGGTCGCCGTTGCCAAACTCGCCGAGCTTGCGCTTCAGGCGGGACAGGCCGAAGAAGAGCTTCTTCTGGGCGCCGGTGGTGCCCAGTTTCACGAGGCTCCAGGAGCGCAGAATGTATTCCTGGATGGACGCCTTGATCCACCACATCGCGTAGGTGGACAGGCGGAAGCCGCGGTCCGGCTCGAACTTGCGGACAGCGGTCATCAGGCCGATGTTGCCCTCGCCGACCAAGTCGGTCATCGGCAGGCCGTAGCCGCGGAAGCCGGTGGCGATCTTGATGACCAGACGGAGATGGCTGGTCACCAGCTTGCGGGCCGCCTCCATGTCGCCATGCTGGCGCCACGCGGTGGCCAACACATACTCCTCCTCCGCGCCCAGAACGGGGAAGCGGTGGACCTGCTCGATGTAACGGGACAGCGACTCGCCGGGAAACGGCGTGGTCAATGCCAATGCGGTGCTCATGTCACATCCTCTTGAAAGCGATATGACCCAATCCGCCGGTCCCCGTGCTGGGCGGCCGGCGCCCTCTCTGCGAAGGCACCCACAGTTTACGCAGGCGGAACGCCAAGTCAACGCCGCACGGGGGCGCGTGCCGGGTGCCTTGACCGGGATGCATGGCCGTCCCCGCTCATAAACGGGGCGTAAACCAGCCGGGCCTTACTCAGGTCGGCAAAACCCCAAACACCGAATCATGAGACAGCAGACTCCGATGGCCGATATCCTCGTCGTCGATGACGATCCGGTATCCCTCAGCATCATCAGCAAGATTCTGGAGAAGGAAGGCAACACCGTGGCCGGCTGCACCGACGCGCGGGCGGCCATCGAGTCATTGACCTTCCATGAGTTCGACCTGCTGGTCACCGATCTCATCATGCCGGACCATGACGGATTTGAGGTCATCCAGGCAGCCAAGAGCCTTCGTCCGGACCTGCGGATCATCGTCCTGTCCGGAATCGACGAGCGGGTGCCGCCAGAGCTGACCATGCAGGCCCTGAGCAAACTGGGTGTCGCCCGGATGGTCCGCAAGCCGATCAAGCCCGCGGTCCTGGCCTCCGAAGTGCTGGCGGTGCTGATCGGCGGCTGAGAAGTCCTGCCGAAGGGGCTTGGCCGGAAATCTCGTCCGGCCGGCGTATGGCTTCCTTGCGGTTGCATCGGGGCGGAGCTTGCCTCACCCTGCCCCGGCAGACCCGCCTCTCCTCCTTGGGAAGCCCGCATGATCCGCGCCGCGCTCGCCACCATCCTGTCCGCAAGCCTCTTCGCGAGCGCGCTGGGTTTCGCCGGCGCTGCGGCGGCGGAAGCGCCGGCCTTCGGTTTGCCGCTCGCGTGCCGCATCGGGGAAACCTGCTTCATCCAGAACTACGTCGATGAGGACGCCGGTCCCGGCTGGCGCGACCATGCCTGCGGCCGGCTGAGCTACGACGGCCATGACGGCACGGATTTCCGCCTTCCCGACTACACCGCGATGGACAAGGGCGTCGCCGTGCTGGCCGCCGCAGCAGGCACCGTCCTGCGCGTGCGCGACGGCATGGAGGACGTGAACGTGAACGTCATCGGGCGCGACACGGTCATGAAGGTCGGGGGCGGCAACGCCGTCGTCATCGACCATGGCGACGGCTGGCAGACCGCCTACCTGCACATGAAGCGCGGCAGCGTCGCGGTCACCCCCGGCCAACGGGTGGAGGCCGGGCAACGGCTCGGCGACGTCGGGCTGTCGGGACTGACCGAGTTTCCCCATCTGCATTTCGGCGTGCGCCACAACGGCGCCGTCGTCGACCCCTTCGTCGGCCAGCAGCCCTTCACCGCCTGCGGCCAGCCCATGACGCCGCTGTGGAACGCCGCCACGGCCAAGGCGCTGGCCTACCGCCCGACCGCCGGCCTCAGCGCCGGCTTCGCCACCCGCCGCGTTCCGGAGGCCGAGCCGGCCCGCCACGGCGAATTCGCCGGGGAGGTGCTGACACCGGACGCGCCCCTGCTGGTGCTGTGGTCGGACATCATGGGCGTCCGCGACGGCGACACCCAGCGAATCCGCATCCTCGACGGCGATGGCCGCACCCTGTTCGACAACAGCAAGGGCATCACCGGGGACAAGGCCGTCTGGTTCGCCTATCAGGGACTGAAGCGCCCGGCGGCTGGATGGCCCAAGGGACCCTACAAGGGCATCGTGACGCTGGCCCGCGAGGGCAAGACGGTGGTCACGCTGGAGCGCCGGCTGGACGTTCGATAACGCCCCGCCGTTCCATCGCCGGGCCAATCACCGGGCCGATCCCGACGTCATGCGGTCGGGGACGCCTTGAGTCAGCAACGTGGTCAACCAGCGGAAGTTCGGCGCGCTTTCGGCCTGGAGCGCGCTCTGCACCACCTGCATGGCCTCCTCGGCATTGGGCGCCCGCATGTCGGGCGTATGGCCCTCGGCGGTCTGGCCACCCGATGCCTCGTCCGCTCCGCTCTGCGCGAAGACGCTGACGGCGCCAACACCCAGCCGGTGGGCAATCGCGGAACTTCCCGTCACCGGACCCGCCGCGGAGGACGCCATCAGGCCGGCCCCGCCATCCTCACCGCCGACGCCGTTCAACTGCTCCAGCATCGCGGCGAACTGGCCGGCGAGTTCCCCCGCCTGCCGGGGCGCACCCGTGCCTTTGCGCTCCAGAAGCTCTTCAGCCCGGATGCGCATCAACTGGGAAGCGTCGGCGTTGGCCGGTATCGACATGGCGCGTGGACCCTGCGGCGTTCGGCTACCGGAGCAGGGCAAGCAAGGGACGGGCCATCATCGGAAGAGGCGGAAGGCCGGCTGGCGAGACCCTCTCGCCGCCTGCGCACCCGGCAAAAATTTCCGCCCCGCCCGGCAAGAATGACCGGCCATCCGGCAAGAATGGCCCTGCGGTGCTCTTCCCGTCCGTCAGTCCCGGAAGTTCACATACTGCAGGGGCTGCTCGATCTTCAGCCCGCGCACCAGGGCGATGGCGTCCTGGAGGTCGTCGCGCTTCTTGCCGGTGACGCGCAGTTCGTCGCCCTGGATAGAGACCTGGACCTTCATCTTGGCGTCCTTGATCGCCTTGACGATGGTCTTGCCAAGGTCCTGGGCGATCCCCTGCTTGACGGTAACGACCTGGCGCAGCGCGTCGCCCGCCGCCCGCTCCGGCGGTTTGGAATAGTCCAAGGCTCCGGCGTCCAGCTTCCGCCGGGTTACGTAGACCCGCAGCAATTCCTGCATCTGGTCGAGCTTGGGGGCGTCGTCGGCCAGCAGGGTGATGTCGTTCTCGGTGCGCTCCACGGTGCAGCGCGAGCCCTTGAAGTCGAAGCGGGTCTCGATCTCGCGGCGCATGCCGTTCAGCGCGTTGTCGATTTCGTGGATATCGGTCTTGGACACGATGTCGAAGGACGGCATGGGACTCTCTTTGCTCGGACGGACGGAATCGCGGAACCGTAGACGAGCCCGCCCCCCGCCTTCAAGGGGCCTGCACGGAGGACATGATGGAAATCGGCCCGTTGGATGTCATGTCGGTTGGACGTCATGTCGGTTGGCCGGGATGTTGGAACTCGATTCCCGGATTGCCGCCCGGCCCGCCGTTGCCCGGAGCGTTCTCGTAGGGCTTATCCGGCATCTTCGGCTGGGGCTGCGCGTAGAAGCGCGGTTCCCGGTCATCCCAGGACCGTTCGAAGGGAAGCCGCATCATCGGGTTGGTGCCGTTGCGCTGGGCCTCGCGCTGGGCCTCCTGCAACTGCTCGGCCATGCGGCGGTCCCAGGGCAGGCGGTAGAGGTTGGGCGCCTGCTCCCAGAGGAGGGTGAGATAGATCGCTTCGTTCTCCACCAGCGTGGCGCTCAGCACCTTCGCCTCTCGGACGTTGGACCCCATCCATTCCAGCGTGACCGGCTTCGCGCGGCCCAGCAGCGCCGCCGGTGCGGCGTAGGCCGCCGGCAGCAGCAGGGCGAACAGCAGCAGGATCACCACGCGCGCCATCCGGTTGCGCGTCCAGCGCAGGGCCGACAGGACCAGCAGCAGGGTGACGACGGCGACGAAGCCGAAGATGACGGTCAGGCTTTCCATGGCGCACTCTCGATCCGACGGGTCAATTTTTCGCCGAGCGCAGCGGCTTGAACACGGCGTTCAAGGACCCCGGCACCAGCTCGCCTCGCTCGCTCAGGTTGAAGCGGAAGGCGGTGATCTCCTGCCCTTCGTGGTCCAGCCGGACGCGCGTTGCGGCTACAGTGGCGGCCCCCGATTCATGCTCCGCCTTGACGCGGGCGACCACCCGGACCCAGATGGGAAACACATTCTCCAGGTTGCGGAACATATGCACGTTGACGGTGTATTCCCCCGGAGGAATGCCGCGCGAATAGGAGGTTTCGAAATTGATCTCGGTGGGATCGGCGTAGGCTCCCAGATCGTCGCGCAGCAGGTTGAAGATCAGCCCCGACTTGTTCGAGTAACCGACCGGCACGTCCCCCGGCGCCTGCACCCACAGATCGACGTCGCTGCGCAGCTTGTCGTCCCAGCGCGCCTCGATGATGACGTTTCCCGGCGGCTCCATGCCCGCGGCGGCGGACGAGGAGGACTCGTTCTGCTGGTTGGCCTCGGTCTTCTTGGCCTCGTTGATGAAGGGGACCGCCAGGACCGCGCAGGCCACGAAACCGCACAGCAGCAGCGTCAGCAGGTCCCGCGCGACGAGCACACCGGTTTGGTCCTCGCCCAGGAAATCGTTCATGGTGTGGCCTCGCCGCCCAGGGCGCCGTAGGGGGCCGCTTGCGGCGCGGCGAAGTCCGGCGTCCCCGTCCGCGGAGCAAGCCGCGAGCGGGCGTGGGCCTCGTCCATGATCAGCGCGCACAGCGAGGCCGTCGCCCCGCGCAGGAGCTGGAGGTTGCAGGTGGTCCACAGGCACAGGGCGCCGCCGAGCATCGTGGCGTAGATCGCCACGCCCAGACCGCTCGCCAGCGTGGTCACCATGGCGCCGGCCGACGCGGCGTTGCCCACCATGTCCGGGGTGATGTTCGCGGCGAACAGGCTGAAGCCCCAGGCGGTGCCGATCAGGCCGAGCATGCCCAGCGCGTTGGCGATGTGTTGAAGATGCGAGATCCGCGAGAACAGGCGGATTTCCAGGGCTCGCTCGCTTTCGACCTTCATCAGCCGCCCGCCGCCGAGCTTGGCCCGATCCAGCTCACCGCCGATCTTCCACACCCGATAGGCCGACATCACCAAGCCGACCAGGAAGACGATCCCGATGATCGCGGTCGCCACGGCGATGTGCCCGGTCAGGACCCGGTCCAGCCACCCCTGCGCATAGAGGACGAAGACGAACGCCGAAATCGTCAAATTGAAAGCGACGAATTTCGCCTTGAGCAGCCACTGTTCTTCCATGGTTTTGACCCTGTGACGGTTGCGTGTGTCTCCGGATCGTCATGTTCAGACGGCGATGGCGCGTAACGGCGGCGCCGCGGGAAGCCGGGCGGTGATGGCGGGATCGGGAGAGCGGAAGACGAATGTGCGGCGGCATGCGCTAGGGGCGCCGGCACCGTTGGCTTGGGCGCTGGTGGCGGGACGGCTCCGTGTCGGCCATCGGTTCATCGGCGCACCTTCGCCGGAATTGCGCGACGACGGAGCCATACTGGAGTCATCCGTCACCTCATGAACCCCGGCCCCGGCCAAGAGTTCCCGACCCCCGGCGACGGACCTGCCGGGTTGACGCGCGTCACGGACGGCGAAAGCCCTGTGGCGGGAGAGAAAAAGGGAGCGCCCCGGGGCGTTCGGTCCCGGCAATCGTCCTTACGGAAATGGCCCTTTACGCCACGCCCTTTTCCTTCAGGAAGGGGCCGTACTTCTTGTCGGTACCCTGGATGTGCTTGATGAGCCAGCTCTTCAGGAAGTTCATCACCTCCATGCTCAGCGTGGCGGTGACGCCGGCGTGGTACTTGCGCTGCACCTCGAGCACCTGACTGGCCAGCGCGTCGTGTTCCGCCTTGTGGGCGTCGCGGTCCGGATAGCCGAGGCGGGCGAAATGCTCCTCCTCATGGGTGAAGTGGGACTTGGTGTAGGCGACGAGGCTGTCGAGAATGCCGCCCAGCGCCTCCTTGCTGCGCCCCGCCTGGACAGCGTCGAACAGCTCGTTGACCAGGGCGACCAGTTGCTTGTGCTCCTCGTCGAACTGCGCGATCCCGACACTCAGCTTCTCGTTCCACATCATCAGCGGCATTTCGTTCCGTCCCTTCGCGCTGGACCACACCTCACCGGCCGAAGATAACCCCAGCGTGCGAAAGGGTAACGTCTTCCGTATGGCGCTTCAACGGTCGGCGAACCCCCGGAAGTCAACGTTGGGAACCAATCCCGCATGCGGCTGTTCGACAGACGTTTCCAGCAGAAAGGAACATTTCATGAACGAGAAGCGTGACAACGACCGTGATCATCGCCCGCAGTCCCATAGCGGAGACGCGCCGAATCCGGGTCGCAATCCGAAAACCGTGGACGCCGGGGGCGCCGACCATTCGAACCGCGAGAAGGACCCGGACGACTGGACAACGGGGGACGAGCCGATGACCGGCGCGCAGGCCTCCTACCTGAAGACGCTCAGCGAGGAGGCCGGCGAAGGCTTCGACGGGGATCTGACGAAGGCCGAAGCCTCCAAACGCATCGACGCTCTTCAGGAAAAGACGGGCCGCGGCGCCTGACGGCAGACGCCGCGGCTCCCGGACCTCAGGCCATCTCTTCCGCGAAGTGGCAGGCGACCAGCCGCTCGTCCACGGGGCGCAGCGCCGGCACCTCGGTCGCGCAGCGCTCCGTCGCGTAAGGGCAGCGCTTGTGGAAGGGGCAGCCCGGCGGCGGGTTCAGCGGCGAGGGCAGCTCGCCCTTCGGGATCACCCGCTCCGCCCGCAGCGCCGGGTTCACCCGCGGCGTGGCGGCCATCAGGATGCGGGTGTAGGGGTGACGCGGGCGGGAGTAGACCACGTCCTTCGGCCCGTGCTCCACCGGACGGCCCAGATACATCACCATGACCGCGTCGGCGATGTGCCGCACCACGCTGAGATCGTGGGAGATGAACAGGTAGGCGAGGTTCAACTCCTCCTGCAGGTCCATCATCAGGTTGAGCACCTGCGCCTGGATCGACACGTCGAGCGCCGACACCGGCTCGTCCGCCACCACCACCCGCGGGTTCAGCATCAGCGCGCGCGCGATGGCGATGCGCTGGCGCTGGCCGCCGGAGAACATATGCGGGTAACGGTCGACCTGATCGGGGCGCAGCCCGACCTTCGCCATCATGGCGACGGCCCGCTCCCGCCGCTCCTGCTTGCCCATCGGGGTGTTGATGACCAGCGGCTCCGACAGGATGGACCCCACGGTCTTGCGCGGGTTCAGCGATCCGTAGGGGTTCTGGAACACCATCTGGACGGTGCGCCGAAGCTCCTTCATCTCCGACGCGGTGCGCCCGACCACGTCGCGCCCATCATAGAGAAGCTGGCCCGAGGACGGCGGCTCGATCATCGTGACGGAGCGCGCCAGCGTGGACTTGCCGCAGCCGGACTCGCCGACCACCGCCAGCGTCTTCCCGGCTTCGAGCTGGAAGGACACGCCGTCCAGCGCCTTGACGGTGGCCGCCGGCTTGAAGGCACCGCGCTTCACCGCATAGTGCTTGCGCAGGTGGATGGCTTCCAAGACCACCGGGCCGGTGGCCGGCATGACGTCGGTGAGGATGTCGGTCATCACAGAACCTCCCCGGCGCCGACCGGAGCGTCGGCCAGCGGATAGAAGCAGCGCGCCTTGCCGGCGTCCACGTCGAACAGGGCCGGCCGCTCGATGCGGCAGCGGTCGGTGGCGAAGCGGCAGCGCGGGTTGAACAGACAACCCTGCGGCCGGTCGCCGATGCCCGGCACCACGCCGGGGATGGTCGGCAGCCGGCGCTTGCCCAGCGCCCGCTCCGGCAGCGCGTCGAGCAGCGCGCCGGTGTAGGGGTGGCGCGGCGCCTTGAACAGGGCGTCCACCGGACGCGTCTCGGCGACCTGCCCGGCGTACATGACGACCACCCGCTGCGCCGTCTCCGCCACCACGCCCATGTCGTGGGTGATGAGGATCAGTGCCATGCCCCGCTCCTTCTGGAGGCGGACGAGCAGGTCGAGGATCTGCTTCTGGATGGTCACGTCCAGCGCCGTCGTCGGCTCGTCCGCGACCAGCAGGCGCGGGTTGCAGGCGATGGCGATGGCGATCATCACGCGCTGGTTCATGCCGCCGGAGAGCTGGTGCGGGAAGGCCGACAGGCGGCTTTCCGGGGCCGGGATGCCGACCTGCTCCAGCAATTCGATGGCGCGGTTGCGCAGCGCCTTGCCGGACAGCCCCTCATGCACCTTCAGCGTCTCCATGATCTGGAAACCGACGGTGAAGCAGGGGTTCAGGCTGGTCATCGGCTCCTGGAAGACCATGGCCACGTCCTTGCCGGTGATCTTCCGGCGCTGCGACGGGCTCATCGCCAGCAGGTCCTTGCCGCCGAACTGCATGCGGTCGGCGACCACCGTGCCGTTGGAGCCGAGCAGGCCCATCACGGCGAGCGAGGTCACGGACTTGCCGGACCCGGACTCGCCGACGATGCCCACCACCTCGCCCTCGTCCACGGTAAGGTCGATCCCGTCCACGGCGCGGAAGGTGCCGGCGCGCGTGGTGAACTCGACGGACAGGTTCTTGATGTCGAGAAGAGGCATGATGGGTATCAGCGTTTCAGCTTGGGGTCGAGCGCGTCACGCAGCCCGTCGCCCAGCAGGTTGAAGGCCAGCACCGTCACCAGGATGGCCACGCCGGGCCAGGTGACGACCCAGGGGGCGCGCTGGAGGAACTGGAGGGAGGAGGCCAGCATGGTGCCCCACTCCGGCGTCGGCGGCTGCGCGCCGAGGCCGAGGAAGCCCAGCGCCGCGGCGTCCAGGATCGCCGTGGAGAAGCCGAGCGTCGCCTGGACGATCAGCGGCGCCACGCAGTTCGGCAGGATCACCACCAGCATCAGCCGCAGCGGCCCGGCCCCCGCCACGCGGGAGGCGACGACGTAATCCTTGTTCGTCTCCGCCATCACGGCAGCGCGGGTCAGGCGGGCGTAGTGCGGGATGACCACGATGGACACGGCCAGCATGGCGTTGACCAGCCCCGGCCCGAGGATCGCCGCCACCACCACGGCCAGCAGAAGGCTGGGCAGCGACAGCAGGATGTCCATGAAGCGCATGACCAGCGCGTCGGTGACGCCGCCGAAGAAGCCGGCGACCATGCCCAGCGCCAGCCCGACCGCCAGCGACAGCGTGACGACGATCAGGCCGATCATCATCGACAGCCGCGCGCCGAAGATCAGGCGCGACAGCATGTCGCGCCCGATGTCGTCGGTGCCGAGGAGGAAGGCCCAGCGCCCGCCCTCCTGCCAGACCGGCGGCACCAGGATGGCGTCGCGGTACTGGATGTTGGGATCGTGCGGCGCCACCAGCTCGGCTAACAGCGCGACCACGGCGATCAGCAGGATCACGGCGAGGCCGGCCATGGCCCCCTTGTTCTGCCGGAAATGGTACCAGAACTCGACCAGCGGGTGCGGCGGCTGGGAAACCGGCGGAGAAGCGGCCGGAAGAGTCTCCGGAACGCCCGTCGTCGTAGGAGTCGTCATGGCTCACCTCACCGCGAATGGCGGATGCGCGGGTTCAGGACGCCATAGAGAACGTCCACCAGCAGGTTCACGGTCATCACCGTCGTCGCGATCAGCAGCACCCCGCCCTGGAGCGCCGGATAGTCGCGGCGGTTGATGCTCTCGATCAGCCACTTGCCCACGCCGGGCCAGGAGAAGATGGTTTCGGTCAGGATCGCGCCGCCCAGCAGCGTGCCCACCTGGAGGCCGATCACGGTGACCACGGGGATCAGCGCGTTGCGCAGGGCGTGCATGCCGATCACCCGCTTGCCCGCCAACCCCTTGGCCTTGGCGGTGCGGATGTAGTCCTCGCCCAGCACCTCCAGCATGGCGGAGCGCGTCATGCGCGCCACGACGGCCAGCGGAACGGTGCCGAGAACGATCATCGGCAGGATGAGGTGATGCAGCGCCGACCAGAAGGCGCCGTATTCGCCGGCCATCAGCGTGTCGATCAGCATGAAGCCGGTCACCGGCTCCACGTAATAGAGCAGGTCGAGCCGCCCGGACACCGGGGTCCAGCCCAGCCCCACCGAGAAGAACAGGATCAGCAGCAGGCCCCACCAGAAGATCGGCATGGAATAGCCGGTCAGGCTGATGCCCATCACGCCATGGTCGAAGATCGAACCGCGCCGCACCGCCGCGATGATTCCCGCGGGCAGGCCGACCACCGTGGCGAACAGCATGGCCAGCGCTGCCAGTTCCAGCGTCGCCGGGAACAGCGTCACGAATTCGCTGAACACCGAATTGCGCGTCACCAGCGACACGCCGAGGTCGCCCTGGAGGACGCCGCCGATGTAGTCGAGGAACTGGTGCCACAGGGGCCGGTCGAGCCCCAGTTCGTGTCGCAGTTCGAGAAGCCGTTCGGGGGGGATCCCGCGCTCGCCGACGCGCACCTCGATGGGGTCGCCGGGGACAAGGCGGATCAGAAGGAAGGTCAGGAAGGTGACGCCGAGAAAGGTCGGAATCACCAGGCTCACCCGCGTCAGGATGAAGCGTAGCATCGGATCGTCACCGGGGGCTCGAAACGAAAGCAAGGGGGCCGCGGCCCCCTTTTTACCTCTGCATCCGCAAAGGGAAGCCGGGGGTTTAATGCCCCGGCCACCGCTTTGTAAAGCCGCTTGCTACGCTGAGTTTATTGTTTCAAATCGACGCCGTAGAAGCGATGGATGCCGAACGGGTCCATCTTGTAATCGACCACATTCTTGCTCAGCGCCATGTGCACGACCGAATGCGCGACGGTCAGCCACGGGGCCTCTTCCTTGAAGATCACCTGCGCCTGCTCGTACAGCTTGGTGCGGGCGGCGATGTCGGTGGTGCGCTTGGCCTGCACGACGAGGTCGTCGAACTCCTTGTAGCACCACTTGGCGATGTTCGACCCGCCGGCACGCGCGGCCTCGCAGCCGAGCAGGACATGCAGGAAGTTGTCGGGATCGCCGTTGTCGCCGGTCCAGCCCAGCATGCCCATCTGGTGCTCGCCGGCCTGGAGACGCTTGCGGTACTCGCCCCACTCGTACTGCACGACCTTGGCCTTGATGCCGACCTTGGCGAGGTCCGCCTGCATCATCTCGGCCATGCGCTTGGCGTTGGGGTTGTACGGGCGCTGCACCGGCATGGCCCACAGGTCGGTCTCGAAACCGTCCGGGAAGCCGGCCTCGGCCAGCAGCTTCTTGGCGCGCTCCGGATCGTACGGGTAGTCCTCGATCTCCTTGTTGTACGACCACATGGTCGGCGGGATCGGGTTCTTCGCCGGGACGCCGGCGCCCTGGTACACCGCGTCGACCACGGCCTTCTTGTCGATGGCCATGTTCAGCGCGCGGCGGACGCGCACGTCGTCGAAGGGCTTCTTGGTGACGTTGAAGGCGAGATAGCCGACGTTCAGGCCTTCCTGCTCCATCAGGGTGATGGCGGTGTCCTTCTTCATCGCGTCCAGATCGGCCGGGTTCGGGTACGGCACGATGTGGCACTCGCCGGCCTTCAGCTTGGCGTAGCGGACGGCGGCGTCGGGCGTGATGGCGAAGACGAGGTTGTCGAGCTGCGCCTTGCCGCCCCAATAGGGCTCGAACGCCTTGTAGCGGATGACCGCGTCCTTCTGGTAGGCAACGAACTGGAACGGACCGGTGCCGATCGGCGCCTGATCGATCTTGTCGATCTGGTTCTTCTTCTGCAAGGCCTCGGCGTATTCGGCGGACTGGATGGGCGCGAAGGGCATCGCCAGATTGGCGATGAAGGGCGCCTCGACCTTGTTCAGCGTGAACTTGACCGTGTAATCGTCGACCTTCTCGATCGACTTCAGCAGGTCCGGCATCGCCATGTCGTTGAAGTAGTCATAGGCGCCGCCGGACACCTTGTGGAAGGGGTGATCCTTCTTCCACTGACGGTTGAACGACCACAGAACGTCGTCCGCGTTGGCGTCGCGGGTCGGCTTGAAGTCGTTGTTGCTGTGCCACTTCACGCCCTTGCGCAGGTGGAACGTGTAGGTCAGCCCGTCCTCCGACACCTCCCACTTCTCGGCGAGGCCGGGGACCACCTTGGTGCCGCCGTACTCGAACTGCACGAGGTTGTTGTACACGGGCAGCGAGACGTCGAAGCTCGTTCCGGTCGTGTTGACCATCGGGTTGAAGTTTTCAGGGCTGCCCTCGGAGCAATAGACGAGGGTCTTGGCGGCCTGGGCCGGCGCAGCAAGCGCCAAGGTGGCGGCAACGCCGAGCCCGGCACCCAGCAGGATGCGCTTCATTCCTAACAACCTCCCGTGTTCGGTCGAATGGCCGCCCGTTCTTTTCGGCGGCCGGTGATGCGGGTTCATTTGGCGCGTGGCCGAATCGTCTGTCAACACGCAACCAAGCCGCATCACGCAAGCTCCACGGGAGGCGTCAGGCCAAGCGGAACTTCAGGCGCGGCCCGATCTCCGTGAAGCCTTCGCGCTTATAGAATCGCAGGGAATCCGGCCAGTCCGTGGCGGAGGGCGCCCCCACCTCCACCCGCGACCAGCGATGGCGGCGGCCGTGGTCCAGAACGGCCCGGATCAGCACCCGCCCCACCCCGGCGGAGCGCGACTCCGATTTCACGTACAATTCACGGATCGTCCCGAACCGGCCCAACGTGGAGATGCAGACGCCCTCCGACAGCGTCGCGACGCCGAGCGGGCGGCCCGCCGCGTCCTCCGCCAGGAAAACCGTGTACGAATCGCCGGCGCCGTCCAGCAGGGATTCGGCGACGGCCAGCATCACGGCGCGCGGCGTGTCGTTCTGCCCGGCGGACAGTTCCGACAGCAGCGCCGCCACGAACCCGGTGACCACACCCGCGTCGGCAAGCCCAGCCTTACGCACACGAATGTCGGTCATGTCCCGACACCTCCGCTCACGTTTCGCGAGGCAATCGTACTTGGGAAGTTTGTGATCCGAAACACCTTGCTTCGATCCGTAGACCCGACTGCCCCTTTCACCGCACTCCCTACAATCGTGAGGGATATGAATTCAGATGAAGCCGAAACCGAGAAGGCCTATAAACCCTATCAATTTCCGGTTATAAAAGTTCAATGATGCACATCAGTGGATACAGCATGCGCCCCATGATCGCCCTGGCTTGCGGGATGTTGCTGTCGGTCGCTCCGGCAATGGCTCAAGCTCAAGGCCCCGACATCCTCACAATATGGCAACAGTTCTCAGTTTCCAATTCACTTGCCAGCAAATGTGTGAAGCCCGACAAAGCGAAACTCACAAAATTTTTAGAGAACTACCAGATCGTCTCCACTCATGCGGCCCTTCGCCTCAAACAAATGAATCCGGAATGGGGCCGCGATCGCGTTGATAAGACGATGGCAGAGCACTACGCCGCGATTGACAAAGCCGTATCGGAATTTCTTGCTCAAGAAACATGCGGTGGACAGAAAACCAAAGAAGCGTTGCAACGTTTCGACATGCAGGCTGAAATGGATTTTTCCAGAAACAAGCAGTGATCTTGCAGAGGGAATCACTCCCTATCGCCATTATCCCTCTGCCATTGCGTCAATAGTCAGCAAGCCTCCGCTTCGATGGTCAGGCTGTCCAGGAGAAAGCTGCCGTCCTCCAGGATGTCGAAGTGGCGGCGCACCTCGTCGGAGGCGAGGTCCTGGAGGGCGCGGATGGCCTGGGCGCGCAACTCCGGGGTGGAGGTGCGGGCGGTCCAGACGGCGAACTCCATGCGCAGGCGGCGCGGCGTCAGGCCGGTCACCGCGAAGCCGGCGCGCGACAGCGCGGCCATCCATTCCGCGGCACTGTAGTTGCGGACGTGCGAGGTGTCGCGCAGCAGCTCCACCGCCTGGAGATGGGTGTCCAGCAGCGGGTGCCCCGGCGACACGATGTCGACGAAGACCGCCCGCCCGCCGGGGGCCAGCACCCGCCGCGCCTCGCGCAGCCCGGCCTCGGCGTTCAGCCAGTGATGGGCGCTGAAGCGGCTCAGCACCACGTCGAAATGGCCGTCCGGGAAGGGCAGACGCTCGGCGGGGGCCTGGGTGGTGGTGATGTTGGTCAGGCCGCGCTCCGCCGCGTTGTGGGCCACCGCCTCCAGCATCGGGGCGGTGACGTCCACCGCCACCACCTCGCCGGCGTGGGGGGCGGCGCGGTAGGCGACATGGCCGCCGCCGCAGCCGAGATCCAGCACGCGGCCGGCGTTCCTCCCGCGCAGCGCATCCTCGATCTGGTCCAGGTCGGCTCCCGACGCGTGGACGGCGCTGGTCACATAGGCGTCGGCGCGCTGGCCGTATTGTGCGGCGACGACGCCATGGTGGCTGTTGGTCATGGTGGCGGTTCCCGTTGGTGTTTGTTGGGGCGTGTTCGTTGCGATGGCCCAGCATCGGCCGTCCGGCAAACGGGTACAAGGCAAGCGCTTATCCTGGTATAAGCGCTGCCACCATGAGTTCCGACGACGATGCCCGGCACCGGCTGGGCGCCTTCCTGCGCGCCCACCGGGAGCGGCTGACCCCGGTGGAGGCCGGCATCCCACAGACCGGCTCCGCCCGCCGCCGCACGCCCGGCCTGCGGCGGGAGGAGGCCGCCCAGCTCTGCGGCCTCAGCCCGACCTGGTACACCTGGCTGGAACAGGGGCGCGAGGTCTCCGTCTCCCCGCAGGCGCTGGGGCGCATCGCCGGCGCGCTGCGGCTGACCGCGGCAGAGCGCGCCTATCTGTTCGAACTGTCGCGCAAGCGCGATCCCAACGCCGACGCGACGGACGGATCGGACCAGCCGCCGGCTCCGCTGCTCGCGGCTCTGGAGTCGATGGCGGCGCCGGCCTATCTGCTCGACCGCGTCTGGAACGCCCGCGGCTGGAACGCCCCTGCGGCGCATCTCTTTTCCGGCTGGCTGGGCGGGGCGGAGCGGAACCTGCTGCGCTACGTCTTCCTCGACCCGACCGCGCGGGGCTTCATCGCCGACTGGGAGGACCGCGCCCGCCGGCTGCTCGCCGAGTTCCGCGCCGACACCGCCCGCCGCGCCGGGGACACGGAGGTGGCCGCCCTTGTCGACGGCCTGCGCGCCGATTCCCCCCGTTTCGCCCGCCTGTGGGAAGACCAGGGCGTGCTGGAGCGGGAGGGCGGCACCCGCGGCTTCACCCATCCCCAGGACGGGACGCTGGTCTACGAACAAGTGACGTTGTGCCCCGCCGGACGATCCGACTACAAGCTGGTGATGCTGCTGGGGCCGCAGGCTCCGTAAGACGCCCACTGATACGCTCCGGACGCCCCATGGACCGCCAGCCGCGCAACGCCGTCTTCACAGCCTATGCCCTGTATCTGCTCTCCTCGGCCTTCTTCGCCTCCAACGTGGTGATCGGACGGGCCGCGGCCGCCATCGTGCCGCCGGTCGGGCTGGCCTTCTGGCGCTGGGTGCTGGCCTTCCTGATGATCCTGCCGCTGGCCCTGCCCGGCCTGATCCAGCACCGCCACGTCCTGCGCGCCTCGTGGAAGCGCTTCCTTCTGCTGGGGGCCCTGGCCCAGGGCGTGTGCGGCGCCGTCGTCTACATGGGGCTGGAGCGCACCAGCGCGACCAACGCCGCCCTCATCTACGCGACCAGCCCGGTCATCATCCTGATGATCGCCGCACTGTGGCTGCGCGAGAAGGTGACGCCGCGGCAGGCCGCGGGAATCGCCGTCGCCATGGCCGGCGTGCTGGTCATCCTGACCCGCGGCGACGCGCAGGCGCTGCTGCATCTGTCCTTCAACGCCGGCGACCTGCTGATTCTGGTGGGGTCGGCGACCTGGGCGGTCTACACGGTGCTGCTGCGCCAGACCCGCAGTTCGCTGCCGGTGGTGACGGTGTTCGCGGCGAACGCGCTGGCCGGTGTCGTCGTGCTCGCCCCCTTCTACGCGTGGGAGACGCTGGCCCTGCGCCCCGTCCCGCTGAGCCTGGACGCCGCCATCCGCATCGCCGGCGTGGCGCTGTTCGCCTCCGTCCTGGCCTTCCTGACCTACCAGAAGACGATCAACCTGATGGGTCCGGCGCGGGCCGGCACCTCGCTCTACGTCATGCCGCTGTGGGCGGCGGTGGCGGCCTGGGCGCTGCTGGGCGAGCAGTTCCAAATGTTCCACCTGCTGGGCGTCCTGCTGGTGCTGCCGGGGGTGGCGCTGGCGACCCTGCCGCCGCGCGCCACCCCCGGCAAGCCCGCCCCCGCCAAACCCGTCAGCGGATCATCGGAAGCGTGAGCCCCTGCTCCTTCGCGCAGTCCTTGGCGATGTCGTAGCCGGCGTCGGCGTGGCGCATCACGCCGGTGCCCGGATCGTTGGTCAGCACACGCTCCAGCCGCTTGGCCGCGGCGTCCGTCCCGTCGGCGACGATGACCATGCCGGAATGCTGGCTGAAGCCCATGCCGACGCCGCCGCCATGGTGCAGCGACACCCAGGTTGCCCCCGAGGCGCAGTTCAGCAGCGCGTTCAGCAGCGGCCAGTCGGACACCGCGTCCGACCCGTCGATCATTCCTTCCGTCTCGCGGTTCGGGCTGGCGACGGAGCCGCTGTCCAGATGGTCGCGCCCGATGACGATGGGGGCCTTCAGCTCGCCCTTGGCCACCATCTCGTTGAAGGCGAGGCCGAGCCGCGCCCGGTCGCCCAGACCCACCCAGCAGATGCGCGCCGGCAGGCCTTGGAAGCGGATGCGCTCGCGCGCCATGTCCAGCCAGTTGTGCAGGTGCGGGTTGTCGGGGATCAACTCCTTCACCTTGGCGTCGGTGCGGTAGATGTCCTCCGGATCGCCGGACAGGGCGGCCCAGCGGAAGGGACCGATGCCGCGGCAGAACAGCGGCCGGATGTAGGCCGGCACGAAGCCGGGGAAGGCGAAGGCGTCGGCCACCCCCTCGTCCTTGGCGACCTGACGGATGTTGTTGCCGTAGTCCAGCGTCGGCACGCCCATGGCGTGGAAGTCCAGCATGGCGCGGACATGGGTCGCCATCGACGCCTTGGCCGCCGCGACCACCGCCGCCGGGTCGGTGCGGCGCTTCGTCTCGGCCTCCTCCATCGTCCAGCCGGCGGGCAAATAGCCGTTCAGCGGGTCGTGGGCGCTGGTCTGGTCGGTCACCGCGTCGGGCCGGAAGCGCGGGTCGGCCTTGGCACGCCGCACCAGTTCCGGGAACACCTCCGCGGCGTTGCCGAGCAGACCGACCGACACCGCCTTGCCGGCGGCCTGGGCCTCCCACAGGATCGCCATCGCCTCGTCGAGGCTGGTGGCCGAGCGGTCGAGATACTTGGTCTCAAGCCGCCGCTCGATGCTGCGGGCGGAGCATTCAACGGCCAGCATGGACGCCCCGGCCATGGTCGCGGCCAGCGGCTGCGCGCCGCCCATGCCGCCCAGCCCGCCGGTCAGAATCCAGCGGCCCTTCAGGTCGCCGCCGTAATGCCGCCGCCCGACCTCCACGAAAGTTTCGTAGGTGCCCTGGACGATGCCCTGGCTGCCGATGTAGATCCAGGACCCGGCGGTCATCTGGCCGTACATCATCAGGCCCTTGGCATCCAGCTCCCGGAAATGGTCCCAGGTCGCCCAGTGCGGCACGAGGTTGGAGTTGGCGATCAGCACACGCGGCGCGTCCGCGTGAGTGCGGAAGACGCCGACCGGCTTGCCCGACTGGACCAGCAGCGTCTCGTCCTCGTTCAGGGTCTTCAGCGACGCCACGATGGCGTCGAAACAATCCCAGTTCCGCGCCGCCCGTCCGATGCCGCCATAGACCACCAACTCGTCCGGGTTCTCCGCGACGTCGGGGTCGAGGTTGTTCATCAGCATGCGCAGCGGCGCCTCGGTCAGCCAGGACTTGGCGGACAGTTCCGTGCCGTGCGGCGCCCGGATGACGCGGCGGTTGGCCGGCTGCGCGGCCGGCGGCTTGGTGTCGGACATGTGACTCGTCCCTCTCGAATTTTGCTTGATGCGTTTGTTGTTTTCAGACGGGAACAGTGCCGCCGCCGAGCACAACGGTCAACGCTTCCCAAGGGGTGGAGCGGGTGCGGGAGTGCAGGCGCTTGTCCAGCGTGACGAGCGGCGCGCCGAGTTCCTCGGCCAGCGCCAGATAAAAGCAGTCGTAGGCCGGATGATCGAGGGCCACGGCAATGGAGAAGGCCCGTCGGATCAACCCCGACATCGGCACAAGCATCGTGTAAGCTTGCGGGATTTCCGCCAACGCCCGGTCCGCCTGCTCCTCGCTGATGAGGCCGGACCGGCGCATCTTCCACAAAGCGTTCGTCACTTCCGGCACCACCAGATCGGGGGCGACGAGCATTCCCCCACCGCTGACGAGAGCTTGAGCCAAGGACGTGTAACCGTCCTGGATCGACCACCTCATGGCGACGTTGGCATCGACGACTTTCACCGGTCGCGGTCCTCGCGAATGAGATCGGTCATATCGACGTGAAATCCCGGCGGCGTCATGGCCGCGGTCCGCCGCATCCGCTCCAGCAGGTCGTGACGGCGCGCCTGCTCGCCGGCTTCGCGCGCCAAGGCGCCTGCCAACAGCAGTTTCGCCTCCTCCTCCGGCGTCCGCCCGGCGCTGCTCGCAAGCGCCTTCAGGCGGTCCAGCGTGCCTTCCTCAACATCCTCAAGAACGATCTTCCCCATCGCGCCCTCCAGACGGGTTCAGAGTACGCCATCACGTCGGCAACGTCACTCCAGACCGCCCCGCACCAGCCGCCCGCCCCGCACCACCGCGGCGCAGGGGTTGGCGCCCAGCCAGTAGCACAGCTCCGCTGGGTCGCCGACGTCCCACACCGCCAGATCGGCGGCCTTGCCGGGCTCCAGCGTGCCATGGGTGGCGGCCATGCCCAGCGCCCGGGCGGCGTTGCGGGTGACTCCGGCCAGCGCCTCCTGCGGGGTCAGGCGGAACAGGGTGCAGGCCATGTTCAGCATCAGCAGCAGCGACACGGCGGGCGAGGTGCCGGGGTTGCAGTCGGTGGACACCGCCATCGGCACGCCATGGCGCCGGAACAGCTCGATGGGCGGCAGCTTGGTCTCGCGCAGCGTGTAGAAGGCGCCGGGCAGCAGCACCGCCACCGTGCCCGCCGCGGCCATCGCCCGCGCGCCCTCCTCGCCGGTGTGCTCCACATGGTCGGCGGACAGCGCCTTGTAGCGCGCGGACAGCGCGGCCCCGCCGCCGTCCGAGAGCTGGTCGGCGTGCAGCTTCACCGGTAGGCCGAGCCGCCGCGCGGTGTCGAACACGCGCGCCGTCTGCTCCGGCGAGAAGGCGATCCGTTCGCAGAAGGCGTCGACCGCGTCGAGCAGCCCCTCCGCGGCCAGGGTGGGCAGGATCTCGTCGCAGACCAACGCGATGTAGTCATCCGCCCGCCCGGCGAACTCTGGAGGCAGCGCGTGGGCGGCCAGCCCGGTCGTCCGCACCGTGACGGGGAAGCGCTCACCCAGCGCTCGCGCCGCGCGCAGCATCCGCCGCTCCGTGGCGAGGTCGAGGCCGTAGCCGGACTTCACCTCCACCACCGTCACGCCCTCGGCCAGCAGCGGCTGCAGGCGCACGGCGGCGCTGGCGAACAGGCTGTCCTCGTCGGCGGCGCGGGTGGCGGCGACGGTCGAGGCGATGCCCCCCCCGGCGCGCGATATCTCCTCGTAGGTCGCGCCCTCCAGCCGCATCTCGAACTCGCGGGCGCGGTTGCCGCCGAAGACCAGATGGGTGTGGCAGTCGATCAGCCCCGGCGTGACCCAGCGCCCGCCCAGGTCATGCTCCTCGGCGGCGCGACCGGCGGGGCGGTCCTTGGCGGCGCCGATCCAGGCGATCCGCCCGTCCTTCACGGCGATCACCACGTCCCGCACGACTCCTCCCGGAGCCATCGTGGCCGCATGACCGTTGAACCACAGGCTGTCCCACTCCATCATCCCCTCCCCGGCTTCCCGCCGCTTTCCATCCCACCTTACATCGCCATGCCCGACACCGACACCACACCAGCCCCGCGTTCCGCGCATCCGGTCCTGCTCTGCGCCGATGACTACGGCTTGTCGCCGGGCGTCAACGAGGCCATCCGCGACCTCATCGCCGCCGGACGCCTGACGGCGACCTCGGCCATGACGCTGTGCCCCTATTGGGCGGAGGGCGCGGCGCCCTTGAAGGAACTGGCCGGCAAAGCCGACGTCGGGCTGCATTTCACCCTGACCGACCAGCCGCCGCTGGGTTCCCTGCCTAAGCTGGCCCCGGACGGAAAGCTGCCGCCGCTGGGGCGGTTGATGAAACTGGCCTACAGCGGCGGCCTCGATCCCAAGGAAATCCGGGAGGAGCTGGCCCGCCAGCTCGACGCCTACGCCGCGGCCTGGGGCGGACCGCCCGCCTACATCGACGGCCACCAGCACGTCCACCAGCTTCCCACCGTGCGCGAGGCGGTGGCCGACGCCCTGGCCACCCTGCCCGGCGCCTATGTCCGCCTGTGCGGGGAGCCGGTGGGTGCCGTCCTGCGCCGCGGCGTGGCGGTGCCGAAGACCTTGCTGATCCGCGGGCTCGGCGGTGGGCTGGCGCGGCTGGCGCGGGCGCGCGGCATCCCCGCCAACGACCGCTTCGCCGGTGTCTACGACTTCTCCGGACGCCAGCCTTTCCCCGATCTGATGGCGCGCTTTCTCGACCGTCCCGCCGGGAGGCTGCTGGTGATGGTCCATCCCGGCATCCCGGACGAAGCCCTGCGCCGCGCCGACCCGCTGGTGGACCAACGCAAGGTGGAGCACGACTATCTGAGAAGCCCGGCCTTCGCCGCCCTGCTTGGCGAGCGAAGCATCCGACTCGCCCGCTTCGCCGAGTTCCCGGCGCCCTGATACAACCTCCCGCTTCTCCGCCCCCCGGCGGTATAGTTCCGCCGGTCATTCTTGACCGTCGCGATTGTTCGCCCCTACCATCATTACGACATGGCCGGATCGAGGGGGCTCTTCCTGGAGAAGAGACGAACAACAAAATCCCCTCGGTAAGAAGCGGCCCACAAAAGGGGATGCGGGATATGCACGACAATGGGACGTCGTCCGGACCACCGGGCGGCCAGGGCTCCAGCGGCTGGGTCGATTTCTGGAACCGCCCCAACGCCATTTACGCGAATCAGCGCAACCTCGAAGCGCATTTCGCCTGCCTGCAGAACGACCTCGACGCCCATCTTCCGGAGGGGGGGACCGTCCTGGATTTCGGCTGCGGCGACGCGCTGGCGGCGGAGGCCATGGCCAAGCGCTGCCGGAACGTCTGGCTGTACGACGCCGCCCCCGCGGTGCGGCAACGCCTGCGCGAGCGGCTGTCCGGCCATCCGGGTATCCGGGTCCTCGACGACGACGATCTCGCCACCCTTCCGACGGGCAGCGTCGATCTGGTGCTGGCCGTCTCCGTGCTGCAATACATCCCGCGGGAGGAGTTGGAGGGCGTTCTTCACCGCTGGCGCCACCTGATCGGCACCCGTGGGCGCATCCTGATCGCCGACGTGGTGGAGCCCGACACGCCGATGCTGCGCGACATCGCCAGCCAGCTCAGCATGGCGCGCCGGCACGGCTTCCTGATGGCGGCGCTGATGGGGCTGGGGCGCATGGCCCTGTCCGACTACCGCCGCATCCGGCGCGAGGCCGGCTTTTCAACCTATACGCCGGCGGAGTTGCAGGCCCGGCTGTCCGCCGCCGGACTGAAAGGCGATCGTCTGGCGAAGAATATCGGCCCGACGCCGCACCGCCATTCCTTCGTCGCTCGCTCTCACGGTGAGCCGACAGGCGCTCAGGCGGCAGGCGATCCGGCCTTGAAGGTCCAGTAGCGGTTCGCGCCGAAGCTCCACAGCATCACCAGCGCCGTGGCGGTGAGCTGGGCCAGCAGGTAGTGCAGGCCCAGCCGCTGCGCCAAGGCCCACATGATGGCGCTGTTCACGCACAGCCCCACCGCCGCGACGGCTACGAACTTCGTGGCGGTGGGCAGGTGCTCCTGCTCGCTGCGAAAGACATGGCCATAATTCAGCAGGTAGCTGATGACGCCGCCGACGAGGAATCCCGCCGCCGAGGCCAGGACCGGCGGAGCCGCCGCCAGTTCCGACAGGGCGATCAGAACGCCGTAGTGGCCAACCGCCGCGGCACAGCCGACCACCGCGAAGAGCAGGAACTGCACCAGCGGCGCGTGCGCCGCCCGGTCCCTGGTGAATCTTCCCCCGGTCAATCCTCGTTCTCGACCCATTCCCTCTGCCGCAGCTTGTAGCGCTGGATCTTGCCCGTTTCCGTCCGCGGCAACTGCTCCAGAAACTCCACCGCGCGGGGGTACTTGTACGGGGCGATCCGGTCCTTGACGTAGCATTGCAGCCGCTCCGCAAGATCGTCGCTGGGCCGCACGCCGTCGCGGGTGACGATGAAGGCCTTGGGGATGGAGCCGCGCAGCGGATCGGGCGCCGCGATGACCGCGCATTCCTCCACCGCGTCGTGGCCGAGCAGAACGTCCTCCACCTCCAGGCCGGAAATCTTATAGCCGGCGGAGACGATCAGGTCGTCGGTCCGCGCGTGATACCAGAAATAGCCGTCCTCATCCATGCGGAAGGCGTCACCGGTCAGGTTCCAGCCGCCCTGCACGTAGTTCTCCTGGCGCGGGTCGTCCAGGTAGATGCAGCCTGTCGGGCCGCGCACGGCCAGCCGCCCGATCTGGCCGGGGGGCAACGGGGTCAGGCTGTCGTCGACCACGCGGGCCTCGTAGCCCGGAACAACCATGCCGGTGGCGCCGGGCCGCACGGCACCGGGGGGCGAATGCAGGACGGCGTTCAGCATCTCCGTGGTGCCGAAGCTGTCGAGAATCTCCATCCCCGTCACCGCCTGCCAGCCCTCCAGCGTGGTGGCGGGCAGCGGCTCCCCCGCCGAGACGCAGGCGCGCAGCGTGCGCAGCCCCTCGGCCAGAGCCGGGTCCTCCTCGATCCGCGCGGTCATGGCGCGGTAGACGGTGGGCACGGTGAACATCACCGTCGCCTTGTGCTTCGCGGTCACCTCCAGCAGCCGTTCCGGCGTGGCCCGGTCCAGCAGCACCACCGACGCCCCCACCCGCAGCGGGAACAGCAGCATTCCCCCCTGCCCATAGGCGAAGGCGAGCGACGGCGTGCCGCAGAACACGTCGTCGCCACCGGTCTTCAGCAGCGATTGCGGCGACAGGTCGGCCACCGCCAGAAGGTCGCGGTGGAAATGCGCGGTCGCCTTGGGCTTGCCGGTGGTGCCCGAGGTGAAGGCGATCAGCGCCACATCGTCGGCGGCGGTGTCCACCACAGCGAAGCCGGCTTCGGTCTCTTCCAGCCATCCTTCGAGGTCGCCGCCGTTGAAGGTCACGACAGGCATTCCCCCGCCCATCGATTCCGCCGCCCCGTTGAGATCCTTGGCGAAGCGCGCGTCGCACAACGCCAGCGAGACGGCGGCACGCTCGATGATGCTTTCCAGCTCCGTCGCGCGCAGCAGCGGCATGGTCGGCACCACCACCGCGCCGGCTTTCAGCACCGCCAGCCAGCAGGCGGCCAGCATCGGGGTGTTGGTCCCGCGCACCAGAACCCGGTTGCCGGGAACGATCCCGAACCGCTCGGCCAGCAGGCGCGCGATGCGGTCCACCGTGTCGCGGAAGCGGCCATAGCTCCACACGTCGCCGTTTCCGATGACGCAGGGGCGCTCGTCCCAGCCGCGCTCCCGCCAGACGTCCAGCAGGGCCGCGGCGGCGTTCAGACGCTCGGGATAGGTGAGTTCGGGCCGGTCGTAGGAAAAGTCGGGCATCTGCTCCGGCGGTGGCAGCCGGTCACGCGTGAAACTGTCGATATGACCGGACCGAATCATCCTCTGACGCCTCCGCCACGCACCGTGTTCTTGAGCTTTCCCAACAACCCCATCAACTGCACCATGTCGCCGTGGGGCATTCCCGCCGTCAGCTCGGCCAGCCAGCGGCGTTGCGCCGCCGCGATGGCCTGCGCCAGGGCGCTGCCCTCGGGGGTGATCCGGACGAACTGCATGCGCCGGTCGTTCGACGCCGCGGCCCGCGTGACCAGCCCATCCGTGGCCAGGCGTTCTACAATGCCGGTGACGTTGCCGTTGGTGACCATCATGCGCTTCGACAACTCGCCCATGGTCAGCCCTTCCGGCTGACGTTCGAGCAGGCACAACAGATCGAAACGCGGCTGGGTGGTGCTGAACTCGTCGCGCAAACGGCTGCGCAATCGGGCGCCGATGAGAACGGCGCACGCCGAAAGACGCAACCAGAGGCGCATCTCCGGGGAGGCGGCAAGGTCAGCCGCAGCCTCCACATCGACCGACACGTCCCCCTGCGCCCCGGCCGATGCCTCGGCCGCTGCGATGGCGGGTCCCTTCACGGTCTGTCTCCACTCCCGGTGGGAGGCATTCGCCGCAGCGCCGCCTCCTCTTCGTTCGAAGGCTTACTGTAGTTGGACGCTCGGCCTTTGAGCCATGCAAGGAAGGAATGCTTGGTGCACAAGCAATAATCATCTGCGCAGAGATCGGGCGCGTTCACCCTCAAGCGCTCGACCGCTCAGTCGGCGCTCAGATACAGGTCGATTTCGCCCTGCTCCATGACGTGGGCGGTGCCGTGGATGATGCCATTGGCGATCTGGATGATTCGGTGGATCATCGCGACGGAGGTCTGGCAGTCCAGCCGCAGCTTGTCGGTCGCCCCATCCTGGATGTCGATGGACACGCGCTCCAGCGTGTGGCGGACCACCTGATGCGCCTGGGCGATGGTGTCCTCGAACGGCCGCTTGAACTTGGCCGGGACGTGGCCGTACGCCTCGATGGCCAGATCCTTGTCCGAGAAGCCGCTGTCGCGGAAATGCTCCTGGTAGCTCTTGGGCTGCCAGATCAGGCATTCCTCCAGCATGTCCGGCATGTCCGGAATCATCTCGATCAGCATCACGATTTCGTTGAAGTGATTGAGATAATCGGTCGCCAGCAGGGTCTTGTCGGAAATGTTGGTGCCGACCACGCGCTGCCGCCAGACATGGAAATCCGCCAGTTCGTCCGGCGCCATGCCATCGGTCACCGGCGGATCGGAATCGGGCCGATCAGAGCCTGCCGGGTCGAAATCTGGTTCGGTCATACGCGACTCTGGCATGCGCGGCCCTGGCATACGCGGTTCGACAGGCTCGGGTCTGGCGGGCGGTGCCGGACGGTTTCCAAGCCGTTCCACCACCGGTGCGCGACGCCGGGGACAGTCAGTAATATCGCACTCATCCCGGCGCAAGCCCACCAGCGCGCTTTTTTTCGATGCCGTGCAAAAAAACGCCGCCGGCGCGTCCCCGCTGGGACAGGCGCTGCGGCGGCAGTGACTGGCGGTTCAGGGAGGAATCACACCATTGGCAGTTCCAACAACCGGTCATCGCCAATTGTTCCGCTTCCCTCGCATGTGCAGCGAACGGAACGGGGGCGGGCCGCCCGAAAAGCCCCTGCGCCCGAGCGAACGAGGTATGACGCCGCCCGTCCGGCGACGGGACTTAATCCGATCAAGCTATCCCGAATAACCCTTTCGTCGTCACTCCCGATACGGCGCGAACTGCGCCATATGAACTTAACTTTGTAAGCGATCGGACGGGAACATTCGGCAAAGTCCGGGAAACGCGGCAGGCAAGCCAGCGCCCCTCGGCGGTCCGCACTGGCTGGAGGTACGGGGAAAAAGTCATGGATCAAAACACCCGCCACCTGATGGAACATCTGCCTTATCTGCGACGCTATGCGCGGGCCTTGACCGGCACATCGACGCAGGGGGATGCCCTGGTGACGCGCACGCTTGAATGGTACCTGGACGGGCCGGGCGGGTCGGCAGTGGTGGACCCGTCGCGCGGTTCGCTCTACCGCTACCTGAACCAGTTGCAGGACAGCTCCGGCGCCCGGGCTGGTGCACCCGGCGCCCATCCGGTCGAGGCGGCGCTGCACAGCCTGGACGAGATGGATCGTCGGCTCTACCTGCTGGTCAACCTGGAGGATCTGCCGGTCGCCGACGCCGCCACCGTGCTGGGCATTGCCCCGGAAGACGCGGTGGAGCGGCTCAACTTCGCCCGAGAGCGGGTGCGCTCGAAGCTGACGGCGACGATCCTGATCGTCGAGGACGACGCCATCATCGCCTTCGATCTGGCGGAGACCGTGCGCGGCATGGGCCACACCGTCTGCGGCAACGCCGCCACCATGGACGAGGCGCTGACGCTGGCTTCCCGCCATGCGCCGACGCTGGCGCTGATGGACATCCGTCTGGCCGAAGGAGACAACGGAATCGAGGTGGCGCGGGAGCTTCGCCGCAAGCGCTTCCTGCCGGTGATCTTCGTCACCGCCTTTCCCAACGAACTGGCCAAGCAGGGGCTGGAGCATCTGGGCCCGGTGATCCCCAAGCCCTTCACCCGCGAGCAGATCGAGCAGGCGATCACCCGCGCCGTCTTCACCCCCCACCCCGAGGAAGCCTCGCTCGCCATGAAGCACTGAGGTTCCCGGAGAGTCGGAGAAGGCCAGCCGTCTTACTTGAAGACGACGGTGCGTCCGCCGTTCAACAGGACGCGGTGCTCGACGTGGTAGCGGACCGCCCGAGCCAGCACGATGTTCTCGATGTCACGCCCGATGGCCACCAAGTCGTCGGGCGTCATCGTGTGGTCGACGCGCTCCGCCTCCTGCTCGATGATCGGCCCCTCGTCGAGGTTTGAGGTGACGTAGTGGGCGGTGGCGCCGATCAGCTTCACGCCGCGGGCGTGCGCCTGATGGTACGGCTTGGCGCCCTTGAAGCTGGGCAGGAAGGAATGGTGGATGTTGATGACCCGCCCGGCCATCCGCTCGCACAGGGCCGGGGACAGCACCTGCATGTAGCGGGCGAGCACGACCAGATCGATCTTTTCCTGCTCCGCGATCTCCAGCAGACGGGCCTCCTGCTGGGCTTTGCTGTCGTTGGTCACCGGAAGGTGATGGAAGGGAATGTTGTGCCACGCCGCGAGCTGGTAGAAGTCGCGGTGATTGGACACGATGGCCGGGATCTCGATCGGCAGATAGCCGGTGCGGTAGCGGTACAGCAGGTCGTTCAGGCAATGCCCGAACTTCGAGACCATGATCAGCACCCGCTGGCGGCGCCCGGCGTCATGCAGCTTCCAGGTCATGCCGAAGCGTTCGGCCACCTGCTCGGCGAAGTCCGCCTGAAGCTCCGCCTGCGACGGCCCCGCGGCGGCGGCCGAGAAATGAATGCGCAGGAAGAACAGATTGGTCCCGCGGTCGCCGAACTGCGCGCTGTCGATGATGTTGCACGACCGCTCGGCCAGGAAGCCCGACACGGCGTAGACGATGCCCACGGCATCGGGGCACGAGACGGTGAGGATGTATTCAGAAGCGGTGCCGGACATGCGCGCCTACCGTTGCGACCTGGAATCGAGGGCGGATTCCGTAGCACGATCGTCCGCGGGATGCATCGTGCAATGTGGGAATACCGGAACGCCTTTCCGGCAGCATTTGGTAAGGATTCCCATGCGACAATGCGTCGTTCCGGCATTGGGCCGAACCGGGAGGCGAGCCATGGGCATGGGCGGGAAGATCATCGGCGAGTACGCCAAGGGCAAGGTTGACAAGCTGCTGACGCCGGAAGCGGCGGAAAACACGTCGCGGCACCGGATCATGCACTTCCTGGAGAATATGGAAGCGGCGGTGCTGGAGGCGAATTGCGAAGTGATGGGACGCGAGCTTCCCAACCTCAACCAGACGTCCTTCCTGCGGATGGCCGTCCGGGTGGCGGAGCTGCGGGCCGACTATCTGCGCGCCGGGCTGAAGGTGGCGGACCACCGTCACCCCGACGCCGCCGCCATCGAGGAGCTGGCCCGCGTCCGCCGCGCCTACGAGGAGATGCAGGCGGTCTTCGAAGCGGCGGAACGGGTGATCGAGCGGGGGTACGTGAAGCTGGGATGAGAAGCCCCGTCCCCAGCGTCACGATCCGGTCGCGTCCAGCGCGTCAGGCGTCCATGCCGGGGTGGCGGTAGACCATCGGCCCCGGCCCGCCCTCCTCGCCGTTCTTCTCGGGAAGCTGGGGCTGCGGCAGGGCGTAGAATTTCGGCTTGTCGGGATCCAGCGTGTTTTCGAAGGGCCGTGTCATGGCCATGCCGGATCGGTTCCTCTCCGCCTCGCGCATCGCCTGCTGGAGCTGTTCGGCGAGCTTCTGGTCCCAGCCCAGCTTGTAGTAGCGCGGCTCGGCCCCGCCCTCCAGCTGGAGCCACAGGTAGATCCCCTGCCCCTCCTTGATCTGGGCTCCCAGAATGGTGGCCTGGGCGGCGGCGCTCTGCGCCCATTCCATGCGGACCGGCTTCGGCTTGCTCAGCAGATCGGCCATGCCGGCATAGGCGACGGGCATGAAGCCGATGGAGACGGCGACCGCCGACACCTTCACCCACAGCCGGCGCGGCGCCCAGATGGCGATGGTGGCGAGCGTGGCGGCCAACGCGACCGCAGCGGCCTGGAAGTCGAGCAGTTGGGTCATGATTTCCTCCCGCTGCGCAGGGGCTTGTAGAGGCTGTGCACGCTGTCGCCGACCAGCTCGCCGGACTCGGTCAGCCTGAAGCGGAAGACGGTCAGTTCCTGACCCTCCCGGTCCAGCTGGATGGTGGTGGCGAGAAGCTGGCGCGCGTTGTCGCCGTCCGGCCGCTTGGCGCTGACCACCACGGTGACCGGCACCGGGAAGACCGTCGCCTTGTTCCGGTAGAGATGCAGGTTCACCGCGTACTCGCCGGGCGGGATGCCGCGGCTGTAGCTGGCCTCGTAGTTCAGCTTCGTCGGGTCGGCGTTGCGGCCGAGGTCGTCGCGCAGCAGGTTGAAGATCACGCCGGACTTGTTGGAGTAGCCGACCGGCACGTCGCCCGGCGCCTCCACCCACAGGTCGACGTCGGCGTCCAGTTCGTCGGGCCAGCGGGCCTCGACCATCACGTTGCCGGGCGCCGCGACGCCCGCCGTGTCGGCCTGCTTGGCCTCCGGCCGGATGTGGGGAAGCAGCAGGATGACCACCGCCACGAAACCGCAGAGCGCCAACGTGATGACGTCGCGGAAGACGGTGCCGGCGGCGTCGTCCTCGAACTGGTCAAGGGCCTGCATGGCGTTCCCCCACGGCGACGATCTCGGTGATCAGGTTCACCGTTGCGCCGGACAGCAGGCCGATGTTGATGTTCAGCCAGATGTTCAGGACGCCGCCGACCAGCGTGGTGTAAAGCGCGACCGCCATGCCCTCGATCAGCTTCGACACCATCGGGCCAATGGCGGCGACGTCGCCGGCCTTTTCCGGGTCGACGCCCGACAGGGCCATGATGAAGCCGATGACCGTGCCGATCAGACCGAGGATCACCAGTGTCGAGGAAATCTGCCGCACCGTGCCGATGCGCGCCGACAACTTGAACTTCAGGGAGGATGCGACGATCGACCGCGCCCCGGAATCCCGACCGCGGACCTCCGCCAGATAGCGCGCGGCGCGCGACGGGACGGAGGGGTCGAATTCCTTGGCGCGGTTCAGTTCGCGGCTGGTGCGCAGGATGCGCTGTGCCGACAGGCCCAGCCCGGCCAGGAAGACCAGGAAGATCAGCAGGCAGAGATGCGTGCTGTCGGTGGCGATGATGGGGTCGATCAGCCCCTCCGCCAAGGCGGCGGCGAGAAGCGTGAAGCCCGCGGCGTTGACGACCGCGAAGCGCAGAAGCAGCAGGTAGCGTTGCGACACCAGCGACAGGCCGGCGGTCAGTTGGCCGCCACGGCGGCGGCGCACGGTGGGCACGAGGGAATGAACGGGGACGTTCTGGGCGTCTTCGGCCATGGCGTCCGAAACAGCGTCCGACATCGGGCAGCCCTCCATCAAGGGAGCAGGGAGCGTTCGGACTGGCACTCCGCAACCGGCGTGCCAGCGGTTCATCGTCGGTCTCGCCCAATCCCGCCGCCCGCCGCTCCGGTCCGTTCATGTGCTTGGCCGGATGGGATGAATCGCCCCTGTGACAAACAGGCTACTCCGGAAGTCTGCCTTCCGTCCCCACGTTGTCCATTGCTTTGGATCAACGGATTCCACGATTTCACCGGCGCCGTGATTAAATTATGTTCAAAATCTCAAAGTCGATCTTTGCGCTGCTCACGAAATAAGCAAAATTATGTTGCGCTGCAACATTAAACTCTGCGTCGCGATAGACCCAGAGAAGTACGTGCGAATACAAAAAACCCCTTTCCTGCCACTGCAGGAAAGGGGTTTGCGGACGGATTCGTTCGTATTCGTGCGATCAGACGTCGCGGTAATGTTCCAGTTCGCGCCTCAGGTCGGTAACTTCGCGCTGCAACGCAACCACCCGACCGACGTCGGGAGCCATGCGGCGCTCTTCCTTTTCGAGTTCGTCTTCGACCTCGCGCTGCTCCTGCCGGATGATGTTGAACAAGGCTTTCCTCAACATCGCCACCTCCCGAGCTTATTTCTAAAATTTTAGCGCTTTCGGCCATCATCATCAAGGAATTCTTGGAAAGAGTCGAATCTTCATAGGGTGCCGACGCCCTCCATGATGGCTTGGCCGCGACAATTGGCGGAGCTAACCCGCCCGGCCTTGACAACCCTTTTGCGCGTCCCCATTGGTTAACGCTCACACCTTGGGCTCAACCTCAGGCCTGTTCGGGCCGGACGCCGCCTTTCCGATCGCGCTCAGGACTTTTGGTTTCGGCGGCCCCAACTCCTTGCGGAATCAGGGGCGAATGGAACGCAGACGTCTTCTTCAGCTGGCGCTGACCGTCCCCCTCGCTGGGGCCGGCGCCTTGCTGTTCCCGCATGCCGCGGGTGCCCAGACCAAGCCCCGCCCGGCGGCGCGCCCGCGCATGGTGGTGCTCGACCCCGGCCATGGCGGCATCGACCCGGGGGCCATCGGCGCCCGTGGCACCCAAGAAAAAGAGATCACTTTGCACATCGCGCAGGAGGTCGGGCGCCTGCTATCACGGCAGCACAAGCTGGGGGTGACGCTGACCCGCGACGGTGACCGCTTCCTGGCGCTGGGCGAGCGGGTGGACGCCGCCCGCGCAGCGCGGGCCGACCTGTTCGTCTCCATCCACGCCGACAGCGCACCCAACCGTGAGGCGCGCGGCCTATCCGCCTACACCCTGTCCGAAAAAAGCTCCGACTCCTTCGCCGCGGCGCTGGCGCACAAAGAGAACGCCGTGGACCGCTTGGGCGGCGTCGACGTGAAGGACGCCAAAAAGGCCGTGAAGGAGATCCTGCTCGACCTGACGGCGCGCCACACCAAACACGCGGCGCTGGTGGCCCGGCATGCCATCGTGAAGGGGGCGGGGAAGGACATGCTGCTGCTCGACAACCCGATGCGCTCCGCCAACTTCGCGGTGCTCAAAGCGCCGGACGTTCCGTCCGTCCTGCTGGAGACCGGCTTCCTGTCGAATCCGAAGGACGAGGCGATCCTGCGCGACCCCAAGGCGCGGCAGAAGATCGCCCGCATTCTCGCGCGCGAAATCGCCGGGCTGGTGACGCGCGCCCCCTTCGCCTAGCCCGGATTCCTTCGCGCTCGCCGCGAGTGAAACATTCGTGCATCACCCTGGGACAAAACCACGATGAAGCCTGACACCCCCAAGATTCCCCATTGCCAACGCACCTGCGGCATGACTTTTTCCGCCCGCCCGTTCTTTCGGCGGGCCGGGGATCGGAGGCAGAGCGTGTCGGGGTTTGGCCGCCTTTGGGCGCTGGTCGGGATGGCCGCTGTCGCGGGTCTTGCGTCTGGCTGCGCACCCGTCGTGCTGGGCGCCGCCGGGGGCACCGCCGTCGTCGCGGCCAGTGAACACCGGGGCCTGTCCGGCTTCGCCTCGGACACCGAGATCAAGGCCCGCATCAACCATCTGTGGTTCCAGCACTCGCTGGAGATGCACAGCCGCATCGGCCTGACGGTCGATCAAGGCCGCGTGCTGCTGACCGGTCGCGCCGCCGACGCCCAGATGCGCCTCGACGCCGTACGCCTGTGCTGGCAGGTGGAGGGCGTCAAGGAGGTCATCAACGAGATCCAGGTGGACACCGACTCGGGCATCATGGACAGCGCCCGCGACACTTGGATCACGACGCAGCTGCGCACGAAGCTTACCTTCGATTCGCAAATTCATAGCCAGAATTTCAGCATCGATACCGTCAACGGCGTCGTCTATCTCATGGGTCTGGCCACCCACCAGGGCGAGCTCGACCGCGTGATCGAGCACGCCCGCACGCTGCCGAACGTCCAGCGTGTCGTCAACTACGCCCGCGTCCTCTAGCGCACCAGGGTCTCCGCACCGCCATGGCCATCCTGCCCGCCCCCGCCCGCCGTCTTGCCGCCTCCGCTGCCATGAGCCTGTTCATGGCGCTGGCGGCGTTCACCGTGGCGGTGGGGGGAACCGGCACCCCGGCGGCGGCGCAGCAGCCGCTGCCCGACCAAGCGCCAGCCAACCGCCTGTTCGTCCAGGCGATGCAGATGATCCGGCAGGCGGACAACACCTACGACATTGCCGAGGAGAGCCGCTTCCTGAAGGAGGCGGATCGGCTGCTGAACGAAATCGTCGTCAAGTATCCGGACAGCGCGCTGGCCGTCCAGCTCGTCACCAACCAGTTCGTCGGCGACTTCGACTTCTTCGAGTTCCGTTCGCGCATCCGCTCGCTGGTCTGCAACGAGCCGATGACCTCGCTGTGCTTCCTGCACCGGGTGGCGGAAATGCTGCCCCCGGTGGAGACGCCGATCACCGCCGCCCGTTGGGACTGGCTGTCGCTGGCCGTTGCCTACAACACCATCGGCGACACCGCGCGGGCCAAGGAGATCATCGCGCCCTTCGTCAGTGCGGTGCGCCGTGGTGCTGCGTCCGACGGGGCCGGCCAGGACCTGTTCGTCGCCCGCGCGCTCGCCCTGATGGGGCAGAACCAGCTCGCGCTCGACATCACCCGGCAGATCCCGGAATGCTCGACCCGCATCTACAACCTCGCCGACATCGCCAAGGCGGCGGCGTGGCGCGGCGACATGGCGCTGGCCGGGCAGCTCGCCGAGGAGGCCAAGGCCTACGCCACCGCCCGCAACTGCAGCTGGGAGCTGGGTCTGGTCGCCCAGACTCTGCTGCGCGCCGGCAAGGAGGGCGCGGCTCGCACCCTGTTCCTGAACACGGTGGAGACGCAGTTCTCCAAGTTCCGCGAGACAAAGACCGACTGCTGCCCGCCGGAGCTGGCGGTCGCCGCGTCGGAGCTGGGCGACACCAATCTGGCGCTGGGCCTGCTGCGCACCGTGCAGGACGAGAATCCCTGGACGATCCCGGCGGTGCTGGGCCGCATCGCCCGCCGTTCCGACGCCTCGGTGGCGCTGTCCTACGCCGAGCAGGTGCAGGACCTCGACATCCGCGGCGAGGCTCTGGCCGAGCTGATCGAGGCGGCGCTGAAGCGCGGCGACCCGACCAGCGCCAACGAGCTGATGAAGCGGCTGACCCGTCTGGTGGACGATTCCGCCGGCCGCCGGCCCGGCCTGCTCGCCCAGAAGGCCAAGGCGGAGAAGGTGATGTACGGCGACGACCGCTGGCGCAAGAGCTTCCAGGGCTCGCTCAACGCCGCGGACCGGGCGAGCAACTTCGTCCGCCGCGACATCGGCGCCCCGCTGCTCGCCGCCCTGGTGCGGATCGAGACCGGCCTGCCGATGCTCGACTGAGCCTGGCTAGCGGCCTCGTCAGGGCCGCGCCGCCAGCACCACCAGCCCGGCCACCGGCGCGCCGCTCTCATGGCGCAGGGTGTCCGGAGCAAGGCGCAGGATGGTCAGCCCCGCCGCGCACAGCCCGTCCCGCACATGGCCCTCCGTATGGGCGTAGCGGCCGTGCGGGCTGACCCGCCATGGCGCCCCGCCCTCCTCCAGCCGCTCCACCGTGAAGGCCAGCCGCCCCGCCGGCCGCAGCGCCGCGGCGGCCTGTGCAAGCACCCCTTTCAACGCGCCGAAGTAGCACAGCACGTCGGCGGCCACGATCAGGTCGAAAGCCGCCGGGCGCTCCGACAGGAAGGCGCCCAGTTCCGCCTCTTCCAATGCGTCGTACAGGCCGCGGGCGGCGGCGCGCTCCAGCATGCCGGGCGAGAGGTCCACCCCGACCAGCCGCCGGGCGGGGCCGCGCAGGAAAGGGCCGCACAGGCCGGTGCCGCAGCCGGCGTCCAGCACGTCCAGGCTTGAGTCCTGCACAGTTCCCACGTCGGTCAACGCCTCCGCGAGCAACATCGGCGCACGGTAGCCCAGTTCACCCAGAAGCTTGTCGTCGAACTCCCCGGCGAACAGGTCGAACACCTGCCGGACATAGGCGTCGGACGCCCGTTCGCCGGCATCCAGCCCGGCGACGGCGGCGCCGATGTGGCGGGCTACCGGATGGTCGGGATGGTCGCGCAGCCACAGCCGGGCGAACCGCGCCGCCTCCTCGTGGCGCCCCTCCTCGTGAAGCAGGTAGAGGGCGCCGGACAGGTTGTCGTGCGCCTCGTCCCACGCGGGGCGCAAGGCCAGGGCGCGGCGGTAGGCGGTGGCGGACTCGGTCAGCCGGTCGCCGTCGCGCAACAGGTTTGCGAGGTTGTTGAACGCCTCGGCATAGGCCGGCTCCTCGACCAGCGCCCGGCGGAAATGCCGCTCCGCCGGCGCCGCGTCGCCCGCCGCCTTCAGGGCGGAGGCCAGATTGTAATGGACCAGCGGATGGTCGAGACCGCAGGCCAACGCCTCGCGGTAGGCGGCCACTGCCTCCTCCGCGCGGTCCAGGGCGCGCAGGACATTGCCCAGGTTGTTGTGCGCCTCCGCGAAGCGCGGGTTCAGCGCCAACGTGCGGCGGTAGGCCGCTTCCGCCTCCGCGGCCAGCCCGTCCGAGGCCAGGGCGTTGGCCTCCGCATAGAGGCGCATCGCCTGAGCGGCCAAACCACCCAGCCTCCCCACGCCACGGGCGAGCAGGCCCGGACGCGGCGATGGGGAACGGGGTGGATCGCTCGGCTCGGACACGGAACGGCTCCTAGGTGGGGCATGGACTAACAGCATCTTTACCGGGAACCGGTGAACATGGCACTCCCTTCCGGCAACAGACCGGCGGCAACAGACCGGCGGAAGGCCCCGCAACCCGGGGCCGGATCGGGCAGACGGAAAAGGCGAACCTCATGAACCAGCCCCCAGACCAGGCTTCGCCGACGACGCCCGAAGACGTCGCCGCCCGGCTCGGCCGCGCCGTCGCCCACCATCGGGCGGGACGGCTGGCCGACGCGGAGCGCGACTACCGCGCCGTCCTGGCCACCAACCCGCGCCACCCCGACGCGCTGCACCTGCTGGGCGTGCTGGCGCTCCAGGCCGGGCATCCCGGCCCCGCCGTCGGGCTGATCGAGGAGGCGATCCGGCAAACCGGCGGCGTCGCCGACTACCACGACAATCTGGGAAGCGCGCTCGCCGCGCTGAACCGCCACGCCGACGCGGCGGAGGCGCATCGCACGGCCGCCGCGCTGAATCCCCTGTCGGCGCAGCCGCGCCACAATCTGGGCAACGCCTTCCAGGCGCAAGCGCTGCCGGGATTGGCGGCGCTGGCCTTCACCGCGGCGGTGGAGCTTGAGCCGGGCTACGCCAAGGCCTGGTACAACCTCGGCAACGCGCTGCGCGCCCAAAACCGCCTTGCCGACGCCCTGCGGGCCTTCGCCCGCGCGGCGGTGCTGGCCCCTGCGATGGTCGAGGCCCATACCAACCTCAGCGACGCCTTGAGCGCCGCCGGGCGGCTGGACGAGGCGCTGGCCCAAGCCCGCGCCGCGCTGCGGCTGCGGCCCGACGACCCGAAGGCCCACCACAATCTCGGCACAGCCCTGCAACGCAAGGGCGCCTACGAGGGCGCGGAGATCGCCTACTGCGAGGCGCTGAAGCGCGCGCCCGGCAACCCGGTGACGCTGAACGATCTGGGCAGCGTTCTTCTGAAGCTGGGGCGCCCCGCCCAGGCCGAGCGGTGCTTCCGCAAGGTGCTCAGCCGGAACCCCCACGCAGTCGAAGCCATCCACAACCTCGGCAACGCGCTTCGGGCGCAGGGGCAGTTCACCAAGGCGGAAGCCTGCTACGAGGAGGCGCTGGCCCACGATCCGAACCTTGCCAGCGCCAGTGACAACCTCGCCGTCATCGCCCTTCTGCACGGACGGCTGGAGCGCGGCTGGGAAGGCTACGAACGGCGCTTCGCCGCCGGCCGGGTTCTGCCCGACCGGCGGATCGACGCGCCGCGGTGGCGCGGCGAAGGGCTGCGCCGGCGCCGACTGCTGATCTGGCGGGAACAGGGGATCGGGGACGAGATCCTGTTCGCCTCCTGCTATGGCGATGTGATCGCCTGGGGCGGCGGGCCGGTGACCATCGAGACCGATCCGCGGCTGGTCGGCCTGTTCGCCCGGTCCTTCCCACGCGCGACGGTGCGGGCGGAGACGCTGGACGCCAAAGGGCGGGAAACCATGGTTCCCCCCGATGTCGACCTTCAGATTCCGGCGGCCAGCCTGCCCGGCCTGTTGCGGGGAACGCTCGCCTCCTTCGACCAGTTCACACCCTGGCTGAAGCCCGATCCGGCCTGCACCGCCCTGTGGCGGGGCCGGCTGGATGCCCTGGGGCCGGGTCTGAAGATCGGAATCGGATGGCGCAGCCAGCTGGCGACGCCCGAGCACAAGGGCGCCTACACCACGCTGGACCAGTGGGCGCCGCTGTTCGCCCTGCCGGGCGTGGTGTTCGTCAATCTGCAGTATGACGACTGCGCGGCGGAGATCGCGGCGGCGGAGGCGCGCTTCGACGTGACCATCCACCGTTGGGATGATCTGGACCTGAAGGACGATTTCGAAGCGGCGGCGGCCCTGACCGCCAATCTCGATCTCGTCATCACCCCGGCGATGGCGGCGGGCGAGCTGGCCGGCGCCTTGGGCGTGCCGGTGTGGCGCTTCGGGCACCGCGACTGGACGCAGCTTGGCACCGGCGTCCGCCCCTGGTTCCCGACGATGCGCCTGTTCCAGCCACGTCCGGGCGAAACCTTCGACGAGGTGCTGGCAGGCATGGCGCGCGTCCTTGCCGCGATGCGGCCCGCTCCGGCCCCTGTTCCCGACCGCGCAGACATTCTCCGCTCGCCGCCGCCGCCCGTCGCCGATCCGGAAGCCTTGCTGAACCACGCCATCGCCCTGCACCGGGCGGGGCGGCTGGACGACGCCATGGCGGCCTATCGCGCGGTCCTCGATCTGGCGCCACAGCACGGCGACGCCCTCCATCTTCTCGGCCTGACCCAGCATCAGGCCGGCCGGCACGCGGAGGCGGAGCGCAACATCGCGGCGGCGCTCCGGACCGATCCGGATTTCCCCACGGCCTGGAACCATCTGGGCCTCGTCCGGCAGTCGCTGGACCTCCCGGACCAAGCCCTCGCCTGTTTCCGCCGGGCGATCGCGCTGCGCCCGGACTTCCCCGAGGCGATGACCCATATGGGGTTGAGCATGAACGGGCCGGAGCGGCTGGCCGAGGCCAAGCGCTGGCACCGCCGGTCCATCCATCTCGCACCGGCCAATCCGGCGGCCCACACCAACCTGGGCTTCGCCTGCGAGGTGGAAGGACGCTTCGACGACGCAGCAGCCCATTACCGGCGCGCGCTGACCCTGCGGCCGGACTCCGCCGACACCCTGAACAACCTGGGCACCCTCGCCAAGATGGCGGACCGGCCAGCCCTCTGCCGGCATTTCCTCGACCGTGCCCTGCGGGTGGCCCCCGGGCTGGCACTGGCCGCCTGGAACGTCGGGCTGCTGGCCCTGGCGGACGGCGACCTCGTCACCGGCTGGGCCGGCTACGGGCGGCGTTTCTCCGCCCGCCAGCTTCAACGGGCGCGCCGCATCGCGCTGCCCGTCTGGAATGGGGAGTCTCTGCATGGGCGCCGCCTGCTGGTCTGGCCGGAACAGGGGCTGGGCGACGAGATCCTCTTCGCCTCCGTCTTCGGCGACCTGAAAGACAGTGGCGGAACCGTGGTCCTGGAATGCGATGCGCGTCTGGTGTCCCTCTACGCCCGCGCCTTCCCCTGGGCGGTCGTGCGGGCGGAGTCCCTCACCACCGATGGGCGGGAGCGGTTCGACCCGCCGGACTGCGACCTTCAGATCGCCGCCGGTTCCCTGCCCGCCATCCGGCGGGACCGGCTGGAACGCTTTCCGGCCCGCCCGTCCTTCCTGTCCCCCGATCCGGAGCGGGCTGCCCTCTGGCGGGAGCGGGTGGAGGCGCTCGGCCCCGGCCTGAAGGTGGGCATCAGTTGGCGCAGCCAAATCATCACGGCGCATCGCGAAGGTGCCTACACCCGCATCACCGACTGGCTGCCGCTGCTGGAGGTGCCGGGTGTCCGCGTCGTCAACCTGCAGTACGGCGACTGCGCCGCCGAACTGGCCTCCATCGAGCCCGACGGTGCGCGGCGTGTCCATCGCTGGGACGACCTGGACCTCAAGAACGACCTGGAGGGGGTGGCGGCCCTGATGGCGGCGCTCGACCTCGTCATCCTGCCCGCCACCGCCGCCGGAGAACTGGCGGGTGCCCTGGGGGTACCGGTCTGGCGGCTGGGTGGCCGGGACTGGACCTGGATGGGCAGCGGCGCGCGGCCCTGGTTTCCCACCCAAAGGCTGATCGCCCCGCTCCCTGGCGAGACCTCCGCCGATATGATCCGCCGAATTGCCCGGATGCTGACCCGGATGGCGCCGAGCCTTATCCCTAATAGGTTATGACCTGGCAAGAAAACTCAATCTTTCGGTATAATCCCGCAACGAATGGCAAGAGGCAGTCCTATGCGGCGGATTGTCCTACTCCCCATCGTAAGGGGCGGTCACTCCCCGTCTTTGGAGTACTAGGACAAAAGTTTGGGGTTGTTTGGCGGCACGGATGGGTGAACACTATGGTTTCCGGCCTGCCGGACTTGGCAGGAGCCGGTTCGATCTGACGGAGAGCAGCCCATGCACACTGATGCTCGCCTATCTTCCTTGCAGGAAAAGCACCTGCGTCTCGACCGCGCCATCCTCGACGAGGAGAAGCGTTCGTGGCCTGACGATAGTGCCATCAAGCGGATGAAGCTCGAGAAGCTCCACCTCAAGGAAGAAATTGATCGCTTGGCCAGAACCAGTCACAGGGTGAATTAACACCCTTCCGGATCGATCCGATTCGAAAAGTCGGGAGCGGCGGACGGTTCGCTCCCGGCTTTCTTTATCAAATGTCCGCGCTGTCGCGCCTGGGCGCAGTGCGAAGCCCTGCCAAACGGCGTGCGATCATTGGCAATGCGCCGGACGCCGGCTGTCCCGGCGGTGCGGTGATCAGCGCCATGGTCGGGAACCAGGGCCGCGCCCCGGTGCCGAGCGCTGTCCAATCCCCCTGCGGCCCGAACCGCCAGACCGGTACGCCCAGCCCTCCCGCCAGTTCCCCCACCGAACTTGCCGGCGTGATGACCAAGTCGAGCGCCGTCATCAAAGCCGCCACGCCGTCCAGGTCGTCCTTCAGGTCGAGATCGCCCCAGCGGTGGATGGTCACCCCGAACCGGTGCTCCGCCTCGGCGATCTCGGCGGCGCAGTCGCCGTATTGCAGAGTGACGAAGACCGCCCCCGGCAGCGCGAACACCGGCCCCCACGCGTCCAGCGGGGCATAGGCTCCGCGGCGCTCCGCCGTCATCAGCCCGCTGCGCCACGCGATTCCCACCTTCAGGCCGGGGCCGAGCGCGTCCACCCGCTCCCGCCATTGGGCGGCCCGCTCGGGGTCGGCGGTCAGGAAGGACGGACGTGATGGAAAGCGGTCGAAGCGGGGCCGCAGCCAGCGCGGCAACGATCCCATGGCGACATGGCGGTCGATTCCGGCGCAGGGCGCCTCGGGATCCGCGGGGGCCGGTCGCCACTCCGCGCGGGGAAAGGACCGCGCGAACAGCGGCACCAGCCGCCGGTCACACTCCACCACCACGGCGGCGGCCCGCGCGATCAAGTCGTCCAGGCAGCCGGCGAACAGGATCTCGTCACCGATCCCCTGCTCCGCCCAGACCAGAAGGCGCAGGCCGGCGGGGTCCTCCCCCTCCCAGGCCGGGACGGCGACGGCACGGGCGGCACCGGACAGTTCACGGGCACGGAAGCGCGCGTCATAGCCGGCCCAGCCCGCTTCCAGTCTGCCGCGGGCAAGATCCAACAGGCCGAGATTGAAGGCTGCCGCCGGGTGCCCCGGTTCCACCCTCAGGGCGCGGCGGCACCAGCGCTCCGCCGCTGCGGTCTCGCCCCGGTCGCGCAACAGCCGCCCCAGATTGGCCAACGCATCTCCTTGCGCCGGCGCCAGGGCGAGCGCGCGGACCAGGGTCCGCCGGGCCTCGTCCGGCCGTCCCGCCCGGCGGAGCGCCACCCCAAGGTTCAGCCAGCCGTCCTCGCGTTCCGGGGCTAGGCGCAGGGCATGGCGATGGCACTCCTCGGCCGCCTCCAAGGCGCCAAGCCGGGTCAGCACCGCACCCCAGTTGTCGTGCGCCTCCGCCAGCGCGGGGTCGGCCAAGGTCGCCCGCCGGTGGGCCTGCGCCGCGGCGCGCAAATCATGCACCGCCTCCAGCGCGTTGCCGAGGTTGGTCAGTGCCGCCGCGGCGCCCGGTTGCAGGGCGAGCGCCAGCCGGAACCGGCGCACCGCCTCCGGCGCACGGCCAAGCGCCATCAGCACGGTCCCCAGGCTCGACTGGGCGGCCCCGTAGGCCGGCAGCGCGTCCAGGGCACGGGCGATGCGCCCCGCCCCCGCAGCGGAGTCGCCGGACTGGTGCGCCAGCAATCCCGACAGGTGGAGCGCGACCGGGTGGTCCGCGCGCGCCGTCAGCACACGCTCGTACAGCGGAGCCGCCTCGGCCAGCCGCCCGTCCCGATGATGGGCGGCGGCGGCTTCCAGCAGGAGGTCCGGGTCAATCGCGACATCCCCGGGTGGCGGTTCGTCGTCCGCCGGCATGAGCCGGCGCAGCGTGATCGCCATCCGGCCCATCACGGCGTCCAGCCCTTCGCCGGGGCGCGGCTGGAAGAGTCGCATCGACGGGAACCAGGGACGGACGCCGGTGCCGAGCTGCGTCCAGTCGCGGTGCCCGAACCGCCACACCGGCACACCCAGGGCGCCGGCCAGCTCGCCGGAGGAGACGGCGGGCGTGAGGACGAGATCCAGATTGGCGGTCAGGGCCGCGGCACCCTCGAAATCGTCCTTGAGATTCAGATCGTCCCAGCGGTGGATGGTCACGCCGAAGCGCGCCTCCGCCGCCGCGATCTCCGCCGCGCAATCCCCGTACTGCAGATTGACGAAGACCACGCCCGGCAGGGCGAACAGCGGCGCCAAGGCGTCGAGCGTGACGTAGGCGGCCCGCCGCTCCCCGTCCATGATCTGGCTGCGCCACGCGATACCGACCTTCAGTCCCGGCCCCAGAGCGGCCAGCCGATCCCGCCAGCGGTCCAGGCGTCCGGGCTCAGGCACCAGCCAGGGCTGGGCCGGAAACCGCTTCCAGTCGGACCGCAGCAACCGCGGCAGCGACGCGGCGGCAACCTGCACGTCCACGTCGCGCGGCTCCACGGTCGGCGGACGGACCGTCGCTCCGGGGAGGGAGCGCGCGAAGAGCGACACCAGACGGTGGTCGCATTCGACCACCAGATGCCCGGCGCGGCGCAGCAGATCGGGATAGCAGGAGGCGAAGAGAATCTCGTCGCCCACCCCCTGCTCCCGCCAGACCAGCAGGCGGGCGGAGGCGATGTTCTCGCCGCGCCAGGGCCGCGCGGCGAAGCGTCGCTTCTGGTCGCGGAACTGGGGAGTGTCGAAGCGCCAGTCATGCTCCGCCCATCCGGGGCGAAGCTCTCCCTGCTCCAGAAGCAGGAGCGACAGGTTGTAATGAGCGGTCGGCAGCGCCGGATTGATCCGGATGGCTTGGCGGTAGGCGGCGATGGCCTCGGCCGGGCGCTGCCGCCGCGCCCAGTGCATGGCGAGATTCGCCTGGGCCTCCGCCATCTCCGGCGCGCGGTCGACCGCCCGGCTGTGGCAGGCGAACGCCTTCTCGACGCGCCCCAGCCGGTCGAGCGCGCTGCCCCGGTGGCTCCAGGCGATGGCGGCGTCCGGTGCGGTCACGGTGGCGCGACGCAGCAGCCGCTCCGCCTCGGCGGGCTGATCGGCCCTCAGGCGGAGCGCGCCGAGACCCACCAGCGCGTCCACCTCCGACGGCGTCAGGGCAAGCGCCCGCCGATGGCTCCACTCCGCCGCGGCCCGGTCCTCGCGCTCGGCGAGCAAATGCCCCAAATGGGTGTGCGCCACACCGAGCGACGGGCGGATCCGCAGGGCGCGCCGCGCGCAGGCCTCCGCTTCGTCACCCGCGCCGCGCTCCCGCAGGAGGGCGGTTCGGTTGAGCCAATGCTCCGCCGCGTCCGGACGGAGCAGGACGGCGTTGCGTTGCGCCGCCAGAGCGGAGTCGTGCCGGCCGGCCGCCTTGCAGGCATCGGCCAGCGCGGCATGGGCGGCGGCGTTGTCGGGATCGGCCTTCACCGCATGAGCCAGCACCACCGCCGCCTCCCCGGCATCGCCTTGGCGAAGCCGCAGAATTCCCAGGAGATGGAGGGCCACGGGATGGTCCGGAACGGAGTCCAGCGCCGCCCGGCACTGGTCTTCCGCTTCCTTCAGCGCCCCGGCGCGGTAGCCGGCGACGGCCTTGGCGACCAGTGGAGCGACATCCACGGGCGCCGCGGGCGGGCGGCTTATCACGCCCTCGACCGGCCGCGCCAGACCGCGCAGGGTGTCGGCGATCCGCGCCATGACAGCGTCCAGCGTCTCGCCGGGACGCGGCTGGAACAGGCGCATCGTCGGGTACCAGGGGCGGACGCCGGTGCCGAGCTGCGTCCAGTCGCGGGCGCCGATGCGCCAGGCCGGTACGCCCAGGGCCCCCGCCAGTTCACCGGTGGACACGGCGGGCGCGATGACCAGATCGAGCGAAGCGGTCAGGGCCGCCGCCGCTTCGAAGTCGTCCTTGAGATTCAGGTCGTTCCAGCGGTGGACGGTCACGCCGAAACGCGCCTCCGCCGCCGCGACCTCCGCCTCGCAGTCGCCATATTGAAGATTGACGAGCACCACTCCGGGAACCGCGAACAGGGGCTCGAACGCTTCCAGAGTGATGTAGGCGGCCTTTCGTTCGGTGGTCATCAACTGGCTGCGCCAGGCGACGCCGATCTTCAACCCCGGCCCCAGGGTGGCCAACCGCTCCCGCCAGACGGCGAGGCGTTCCGGGTCGGGGACCAGCCAAGGACGGGGCGGGAAGCTCGCCAGGTCCGGACGCAGAAGACGCGGGAGAGCGCCCGCGGCGATGTGGGCGTCGCCATCCGGAGAGACCAAAGTCTCCGTTCCATCCGGAGCCGCGGCTTCCCCCCGGACGGTGGCCCAGGGAAAGGAGCGGCTGAACAGGCTGACCAGCCGAGGGTCGCATTCCAGGACAACCTGACCGATCCGGCCCGCCGCCACCCGATCCGCCAGGACGGGATAGCAGGAGGCGAACATCAACTCGTCCCCCACCCCCTGCTCGCGCCAGATCAGAAGGCGGCGGACGGTCGCCGCGTCATCCCGCCAGAGCGGCGCCGCGATGGTGCGCTCCGGATGCCCCTTGGCCTTGAACCGGTCCTGATAGGCCTCCCAGCCCTCCGACAGATTGCCGCTCGCGAGGCTGACCAGGGCGAAGTTCAGCCGCGCCGCCGCAAGGGTCGGGTCGATGCGCAGGGCACGGCGTAGGGTTCGCTCCGCCTCCGCAACGCGCGTCGACTGCCATTGCAGCATGCCGAGGTTGGCATAGGCTTCCGCATGCCCTGGGTCGATGGACAGGGCGCGCCGATGCGCGGCCTCCGCCTCTCCGTTCCGTCCCAGCACGTTCAGGGCAAGACCCATTGTGGTCCATGCGATGGCGCTCCGCGGGGCCAGGCGCACCGAACGCCGGTGCAGGCGCAGCGCGCCCTGCCAGTCGTCCCAGTCCTTGAGGACGTTGCCGAGGTTGGTGTAGCTGTCGGGATAGTCCGGCTGAACGATCAGCGCCCGCCGGTACAGCGCCTCGGCCGCCTCCGCCCGGCGCGCGACCCGGTGGGAGTTGCCGAGATTGTTCAGCGCCTTGCCATAGTCCGGCTGAATGACCAGCGCCCGCCGGAAGACACCGGCGGCCTCCCCTGGCCGCTCCACGCCGTCAAGGCCGGTGCCCAGGTTGTTGAAGGCCACCGCATCGGTGGGACGCAAAGCGATGCACGTCCGCAGCACCGTCACCGCGGCGGCGTGGTCCCCCAGATCGAGCAACGCCACGCCGAGATTGTTCCACGCCCCCGCCAGCAACGGGTCCTGGAGCAGCGCCTCTCGGTAGCGGGCGACCGCTTCCGCCAGCCGTCCATCCCCCTGAAGCGCACTGCCCAGATGGAAGAGCAGCCGCGCGTCCCGGCCCGTGTCGGCATCCACCGCCGGAGCCAGAACCGCCGCCGCCTCGGCGAAGTCTCCGCGCTCGTTCAGAAGTGTCCCCAGATCCCGCGCCACCTCGCGGTCCGTCGGATCATCGGACAGGGCACGGCGCAGGCACAGTTCCGCGTCCGAATGGTTCAGGACGCGCAGCACGAGCGCAAGGCTGCGCCAAGCCTCGGCATGGTCCGGCTGTGCCTGGACCACCCGGTAGAAAGCCAAGGCGGCCTCGTTCAGGCGACCGCGGCGGCGAAGGAGCACCGCCAGATCGAAGCGGGTCGCGGTGCGCCCGGGATCGGCGCGCAGCGCCGCCTCGTAAGCGGCGATGGCGTCGTCGATCCGTTCCTGCGCCTGCAGAAGCAGACCGAGATTGCCGAACGCCTCCGCATAGCCGCCCTGAAGCGCGATGGCGCGACGATAGGCGCGGACCGCATCGTCCGGACGGCTCCGGTCGGCCAGGACGTTGCCCAGGCTGTTGTAGGCGGCGGCGAAGGACGGATCGATGGCCAGGGTCGCACGGAAGCACACCGAGGCTTGCACAGCCTGACCGGCCTGATAGGCGGCGATGCCGGACAAGTGGCGGGCATCGGTGTGGGATGGGTCGGCGGACAGGATGCGGCCGTAGAGTGCCCGTGCCTCGTCCAGATTCCCCGCGCGATGCTGTGCAATGGCGTCGGTCAGAACGTCGTCCGCCGATCGGCCGTCCCAACCCTGCAGGTCCGCTTCGATCACGGTGCCGGATCGACCGCCGGGCTGTCCGCCGCACCTTCGGCGTTGGGTGACGCCTCGGACCCGCCCTTGAACATCTTCCGGCAGATTTTCAGGGCGCGGTAATGGTTGCGCGCCTCGACCAACCGTTCGATCTCATCGAGGTCGTCCCGGCAATCCGGCCGGGCTTCGCGCGTCTCCGCCAGAATGGAGGCGAAGCGTTGCAGATTGAGCACCGCATCTTCCGGGAAGATATAGATGAGCTGAATGACGAAATAGAGCTTCTTCTCGATGCAATCGATCTGCTCTTCCTTCAACACCTCTCGCCCACGAAGGAAATTGGCGGTGTTGTAGAGGAAGAAAGAGCCGGGACGATCGCCGGCCCCGATGACCGCACCGTTGATGATGACCTTTTCATTGGGGCGGAGAACGAACTTCAGAGGCATGAAACGGACCCGGTCCTTGTCTCGGCGGCGCGCGGAAGCGGAAAGCGATTGCCGGAAAGCGCCGCACCAAATGAAACGGGCGGCGGCTTGCGCCGCCGCCCGCCGGGCGTAATCCTACCCGAACTCTCAGGCTTAGAACAGACGCAGGATCGACTGCTGCGACTGGTTGGCCAGCGAGAGGGCGATGGTGCCGAGCTGCTGACGGGTCTGCAGCATCAGCAGGTTCGCACCTTCCTCGTTCTGGTCGGCCAGCGTCAGCTTGCTCGCGCCTTCCGTCAGCACATCGCTGAACTCCTTGGTGAAGTTCTCACGGGTCGTGATGACGTTCAGGTTGGTCGACAGCGTCTGCGAAGACGACCGCAGGTTCTGCTTCGCGTAGTCGATGCTGGCGACCGCCTTGTCGATGTCGGCGCGGTCGGTCCAGTCGTTCTGCGCGTAGTCCAGACGCAGGCCCTGGCCGCTGGTGGTCAGGTTCTGGGCCTTCACCGTGATCGCGTTGGTGTTGCGCTCGTTGAGCTGCACCGTCAGATCGTTGGAGGTGTTGGCGTCGGTCACCTGCACCGAGACCAGGTTGGCCGCGGAGTTGGCCGCCGCCGCCTGCTTGATGCTCTTCTGATCGACGTTGAAGCGCACCGTGCCGGTGTCGAACGCGTAGGCGTTCTCGCCGTCCGACAGCTTGCCCTCGCCGCGCTTGGACATGCCGTCGCGGGTCACCGTGGCGCCGCTCAGGTTGCTGACCGAGATCTGGATGTCGACCTTCTTCTCGATCGTCGAGATGCCGTTGCCGCCGTTGGCAGCCTGCTCCAGCAGCTTGCGGTCGACCGTGAAGGACACGATGGTGCCCGACGCGAAGCTCTCGGAGATGCGCTTGGTCAGGGCGTTCTCGGCGGTGGCCTTGACCGTCATCTCGCGGGCGGCGTTGGTCGTCGTCGCGCCGGACAGCGTGATCGTGCCCGTCGAGCCGACCGTGACGGTCTGGACGTCTTTGCCGCTGAGGCGGCCGTTGGCGCCCAGCGCGCTGTTGATCGACGCCTTGAGCTGGTTGGCGATGTTGTTGCGCGCGGTCTGACCCGTCGCCACGTCGCCGGCGGTGGCGGTGTAGGTGAAGGTCTGGTCTTCGACGGTGATGGTGAAGCTGTCGCCGGCTTCGATCGTGCCGCCCAGCGTCACATTGGTGACCTGCGCGGTACCCGTCGAGGCCGTCCTCGTCGTGTTGGCGGCGATGGTCTGGCTGTTGTCGAAGTAAGTGATCGTGCGCGACTCGTTACCGTCCGAAACGATGAACGACCGCTCGCGGCCCGAGGCGCCACGGACCTCGATCTGCACGTCGGAGAAGCTGCCCGCCGACGTGGTCATCGTGCCGGACAGCTTCAGGCCGACCAGGCCGTGGGCCATTTCGGCGCTGTTGATCTCGCCGGCCGCGCCCTCGATGGAGCCGTCGCCCTTGACGCGCACCGTGTAGGTGTCGGTCGCCACCACGTTGGTGATGCGGGCGTTCTCGATGCCCTGGATGGTGTTGACGGCGCGGCGCGAGTCGCTGGTGGAGTCCAGCCGCAGGCCGTTGCCCGCCAGCAGGTTCTTGCCACCGTAGGCGGAGTCACCGGCCAGCTTGTCGATCTGCTCCTTCAGCGCGTTGAACTGGTTGGAGAGCGACTTGCGGGTGGCGACGGAGCCGGCGTCGGTGCCGAGCGCGGAGTAGGCGGCGGTGGTCAGGCCGCGCGCCTGCTCGATCATGTCGTCGATCGAGGACAAGCCCTTGTCGGCAGCCTTGATGGTGCTGATGGCCTGACCCATCGTGTCCTTCAGCGCGGTCAGATCGCCGGCGCGCTGGGTCAGGTTCTTCGCGGCGAAGAACGACGTCGGGCCGTCGAGCGCCGAGTTGATCTTGTTGCCGGTGGAGAGGATATTCTGCTTCTTCGCGATCGAGTCCTGGACGCCCTGCAGCTGCAGCAGGTTCGTGCGCATCGACGACGAGAGGGAGATGTCGCTGGTAGCCATGGAGTCACTCCTTTTGGAGGATTTCAATCCGTACGACGCTGCGCGCACGGAGAGGGACTAATTCCCTCGGGCTACCGGTAGGCAATAAATGGGCCAGATCGAATTTGCCGCCCAGGCGAGGAAATTCCTGCCTCCGGGCAAATCAGGGCTCGGCAATTTTTACCGAGGGCTCGGCAAGAATTGCCTCCCGACCGGCACCCTTTGCCGGTTGCGCTTCCGACCCGGCAGATTCTGCCGGGCTTGCAGGCAGCAGCATCACCTCGCAAACCGCGAGCGGACCGACGGTCAGCGCCACGCTCCCCCAGGACCAGCCGACGCCGAACCCCGACAGGACGAGGCGCAACGGTCCGTTGCACAACGCCGACCCCAATTCGGAGGCCAGCGCCAGGGGAATGGAGGCGGAGCTGGTGTTGCCGAATCCGGCGAGCCCGACCACCGTCTGATCGGGCGTGGCGCCGAGCTTCTGCGCAAGGTGGCGGATCATCTGGGCGTTGGCCTGATGCAGGACCAGTCGGTCCACCGTTCCCATCGTCCAGCCGGCGCGTTCCAAAACGGAACGGATGTTGCCCGGCACCTCGCGCAGCGTGAAGGCGAAGACCTGGGTGCCGTCCATGAACAGGTGGGCGGGCTCGCCGGGCCGCCGCAGGCCGCCGCCGAGAACGGCAAGGTAAGGGGCGCCGGCGCCGTCGCTGCCCAGTACGAAGGCCATGGGCGCGTCCCCCTCTTCCATGACCAGCGCCGTGGCCGTGGCGGCGTCGCCGAACAAGGGCGCCACGGCGCGGTCGTCGGGGTCGAGCACGCGCGATGTTGTGTCGCCCGCGACCAGCAGGGCGCGCCGCCCGCCCGCCGCCTTCAGCATCGCCGAAGCCGTCCACAGGCCATGCACGTAGCCCGAGCAGCCGAGCGTCAGGTCGAGCACCGCCGCTCCCTTGCCCAGCCCCAGCCGATGGTGGAGCAGATAGCCCGAGGCCGGCAGGATGTGGTCGTGGGTCTGGGTGACCATGACCAGCAGATCGACGCTGTCCGCCGCCCAGCCCAGCCGGTCCAGCAGGCGCCGCGCCGCCGCTTCCCCCAGGTCGGAGGTGCATTGGTGGGGGGGCACCAAGTGGCGCGCCTCGATTCCGGTGGCCTTGGCGATCCGGCGGGCGGCGTCCTCACCGAAGCGGGCGGCCAGATCCTCCACCGTCTCGCGCCGTTCCGGAACGCAGGCGACGATTCCCGCCAGGGCGACGCCCTCGATCACGCTGGCCACCATGGGGGTCTCCTTCCGTCAGCCGGTGATGCCGCCGTCCACGACGATGGTCTGGCCGGTCACGAAACCCGCCCCGTCGCCCAGCAGGAAACGGACCACCGGCACCACGTCGGCCACGTCGCCCAGCCGGCCCAGCGGCGTGCGCCGGACGATCTGGTCGCGCTGCCCGTCGGCCAGCGTGCCGGACATCTCGGTGGCGAGATAACCGGGCGCGACCGAGTTGACGGTGACCTGGAGCCGCCCGACCTCGCGCGCCAGCGCGCGGGTCAGCCCGTCCAGCCCTGCCTTCGACGCCGAATAGACGGACAGCCCATTGTAGCCCCGCTGTCCGATGATCGACGAGATGTTGACGATCCGCCCCGGCCCCCGCTTCATCAGCTTGGCGCGAAGAAAAGCGCGGGCGACCTGGATGGCGCCGGTCAGGTTGACCTGGATGACCTCCTCGACGTCGATCTCCGGGAAGGTCGCCAGCACGCCTTCGCGCGCGATGCCGGCGTTGTTGACCAGCCCCCAGAGCGGCGACGCGCCGCCCCAGTCCAGGGCGGCGTCCATGAAGGCGCGCACCGCCTCCCCATCGCCGATGCGGCAGGGTTGCCAGAACAGATCCGTCCCGGCCAGCCGCTCCAGCGCCTCGCTCGGCGCGCGGCTGCAGGTGGAGACGCGGTAGCCCTCGGCCAGCAGCGCCTCGACGATGCCCAGCCCCAGCCCGCGGCTGCCGCCGGTGACGATGACGTGCCTTTTGCCGTTCATGCCGTTCCCTTCCGCGTCTTCTTGCCCGCCGCCCCCAGGGCGATGCTCCCGGTCATGGTCACCAGACGGGGACGCGCCGCCGGCGGCAGGTCGGCCACGGCGGTGCGGATCGCGGCGCGGAGCACGGCCTCCTCCACCCCTGGCGCCGGGACCACCAGGGCGGTCAGGATGTGGCCGGTCACCGGGTTGGCCGCGGCCTGAACCAAGGCGTCCCTCACGCCCGGCACGTCCAGCAGCACCTGCTCCACCACCTCCGGCGAAACCTTGACCCCGCCGACATTGATCCGACCGTCCAGCCGCCCGGCGAACAGCGCGCGGTCACCGCGCACCTCCACGACGTCGCCGGTGGACAGCCAGCCATCCCCATAGCCGAGCATCGCGCGGGGGCTGTTCACCTCCAGCACACCGCCGCTCAGGCGCAGGCCCACCCCGTCGATGCCGCCATCCAGCCAAGCGGCGGGAAACCCGGCCTGTCCATCGCCCACCGCGAACAGCGCTCCGGCCTCCGTCGAGGCGTAGATATGACGAAGCTTCGCGTTCGGAAAACACTCCGCCAGACGGTCGAGCAGCGGCTGGTCGGCCACCTCCCCGCCCAGCGTGACGGCCGCCAGGGGCGGCGCCTCGCCGTCGAGCGCCAGCAGGAAGGCGCGCCAGAAACTGGGCGTCGCGCTGATGTGGGTCACCGCGTGCCTCACGGCGAGACGCGCCAGTTCCCCCGCACCGGCGCCGGGCGCCGACACCAGCGTCGCCCCCGCCGCCAGTGCCGTCAGGATGACCTGAAGCCCGGCGAAGGCCGCCGGCTCATAGGCCAGCAGCCAACACGCGTCCGGATCGGCGGCACCGCGCAGGCGTCCGCGCAGGCGCTGGAAGTCGTGGCGTATCAGCTTCGGCGTGCCGGTGGTGCCGGAGGTCTCCAGCAACAGCGCGAAGCCCGGCTCGTGGGGCTTGCCGTCCGTCTCCGCGGAGGTGCGGCGCGACAGATGCAGTTCCACCCCGGCCCGTTCGGCGGCGACAAGGGCGGCAATGAGGGCCGGCACGCCCTGCGGCGGCAGGACCGCCCGCCCGCCCGAGTCCCGGAACGCCGCTTCGAAAGCATCGGCCTGCGCGGCGATCTCCACCCAGCCGACGCTTCGCCCCGCCTCGATCAGGCGGACGCCGGGATGCAGCCAGGAGGGTGGCGGCCGGCTCATGCGGACCCGGCGGGCATGTCCGGACGGTGGAGGGCCGGACGGTAGAGGGCCGCCAGTTCCCCGACCGTGTTGAACTGGACGAAGCCGGCGCGGAAGGGGTCCTGACCCGTGCGCTGCTCCAGCACCACCAGCAGCGTGGCGAGGTCGAGGGAGTCGATCGGCAGCTCCCCGCCGAGGAAACGCGTGCCCGGACCGAGCGCCGGCAGGGTCTCCCCCTTTTCGGCGGCGATGCGGGCAAGCTCTTCGGCGATCAGCGCGAACATGGAGTCGGTCATCGGGGGTCGCATGCGGAAAGGAAGTCGCGGAGGGTGGCCGTGACGGGGGTCGCCGCCTCACTATGCGGCAAGTGCCCGGCCTTGTCGAAGAGATGAAGCGGCGCGTCGGGGGGCAGGCGGTCGGCGGCCGGCACCGGGATGATGCGGTCCTCCCGCCCCCACAGGAGCTGGATCGGCATGGGGAAGACCGTCCAGTCCACCGGGTCGGGCGACCGGTGCGCCTCCGCGAAGGAGGCGGCGATGATCCGCTCCAGAGCGGTGCGGCGGCGGGAATCGGTGGCCTGGGCGTGCATCACTTCGCCGACGCGGCCCGCCAGCAGCCAGGGACGGGCGAACAGGCGCGCGGCGCAGTCCCGCCCCTCCTCCACCGTTTCCAGCGCGGCGACACGCCGCAGGAACTCCAGATCGAAATCGGGGCCGAGGCCGGCGCTGGCGACCAGCGAGAGGCTGGCCACCCGATCCGGGGCCAGACGCGCCAGTTCCAGGGCGACGTATCCGCCCATGGAGTGGCCGACGGCGTGAACGCGCGGAATCTCCAGCGCATTCAGCAGGCGCAGCAACCAGGGCGCGAAGGCGCCGACCCGCCCCTCCCCGACCTCCAGGGTCGAGGCGCCGTGCCCCGGCAGATCCACCGCCAGGACCCGGCGGTCGGCGGCCAGCGCCGCGGCGTTGAACTGCCAAGTCAGCGAATCCCCGGCGAAGCCGTGCAGCAGCAGAGCCGGAACGCCGCCCTGCCCCATCGACAGATAGGAGGCCGGACCGCCTTCGATGTCCGCCCGTCCGCGCCTTGGGGAGCGCTCAATCCTTCCGGTCACCGGAAATTCAGGCCGTTACGGCGATGCCGGCCAGACCCAGCAGGTCGTCCACCGTCTTCGCCTTGACGAGCTTCTCGCCTTCCACGACGTGGCCGAGCCTCTCATCGACCAAAGCGATGAAGCTGATGACGGCCAGCGAGTCCCAAGCGTCGATCGATTCGAGTTCTTCCGCGCCCGTCAGGGTGCCGGCGTCCAGCTCCAGCATCTCGTCGAGCGCGAGCAGGAATTCCTTGCGGTCCATGGTGGTGTCTCCGTTTCAGTGGAGCGTGTTCTGACGCACGCTGCCGTTCAGGTCGGCCCATTCAGGGTTCTGGCGCAGCAGATTGCAACAATCCTGCCAGCCGAAGCCGGGATTTTCGGGGAGCAAGGCGCCCAGCAGGCAGCGGACCAGTTCCAGGTCGGCGGCCTCGTCCACGCACCAGCGCTGGTCCAGCACGCTGCCGTCTTCCGGCGCCAGGGGGATGCCGATGCGGAAACGCTCCGGACGGCGGTAGATATGGGCGGTGACGTGCTCGCGCTCCGCCGGGTCGGTGGCGGAGGCGGAGGCCTCGTCCAGAGCGGCACGGGTGAGGACCTCGCTGTCCAGGCCGCGCGGGAAGCGGGTGACGTCCAGGCTGAGATAGTCCAGCGGCGGCGCCGACTCCAGGAAGGCGGTCACCATGCGGTCCACCAGCGCCGGGTCGATCAGCGGGCAATCGGCGGTGACCCGCACCACCACGTCGGCGCCGGCCATGGCGGCGGCCCCGGCGAAGCGTCCGAGCACGTCCTGCTCGTCGCCGCGGAACACCGGAACGCCGAGCGATCCCGCCAGTTCCGCCACCGGGTCGTCGGTGCCGTTCACCGTGGTCGCCAGCACCAGCGCGTCGAGCGTCCGGCAGCGCGCCAAACGGCCCAGATGATGCGCCAGCAGCGGCTGCCCCGCCGCCGCCATCAGCACCTTGCCGGGCAGGCGGGTCGAGGTCATGCGGGCCTGCGAGATGCAGACCACGCGCGGCTTGGCCGTGGCGGCGCTCATTCATCCTCCGAGGCCAGCATCTCCCAGCGCAGCGGCTCGCCGCGCGTCAGCGCGCGGGCGGCGCGGCGGCCGAGCACAGCGGGAAGATGTTTCGGCTCCAGGCCGAAGCCGGGACGGATGGAGCGGACGCTGGCGGCGCTCAGCGCCTCGCCCGCCGCCACGTCGGCGGTGACGTAGAGGGAGCGACGGTAGTCCCGCCCGCCCGCCTCGCTCGGCTTCACCCCGTAATGGACGCGGCCCAGCGCCGCCCAGGCGGTGCGCACGGAATCGGCCATCGCCTTGAACTCCGCCGGTTCCAGGGAGAAGGCGCTGTCCACCCCGCCGTCGGCGCGGGACAGGGTGAAATGCTTCTCGATCACCACCGCGCCCAGCGCCGCCGCGGCGACCGGCACCGCTGCACCGTGGGTGTGGTCGGACAGGCCGGCGTCGACGCCGAAGGCCTGCGCCAGATGCGGGATGGTGCGCAGGTTGCAGTCCTCGGGCGGTGTCGGGTAGCCGCTGACGCAATGGAGCAGCACGAGCGGCGCGTCGCCCGCCGCCTCCACCGCCTCCGCGATCTCGCCCAGAGTGGCGAGGCCGGTGGACAGGATCAGCGGCTTGCCCGAGCGGGCGGCCCGGCGGATCAGCGGCAGGTCGTTCAACTCGAAGGAGGCGATCTTGAAGGCCGGGGCGTCCAGCCGCTCCAGCAGCTCCACTGCCGTGTCGTCGAAGGGGGAGCTGAAAATGGTCAGGCCGATGGCGCGGGCGCGCTCGAACAGTGGCCCGTGCCACTCCCAAGGGGTATGGGCTTCGCGGTAAAGGTCGTGCAGGGTGCGGCCCTTCCACAACCCGCCCTCCAGCAGGAAGCCCGGCCCGTCATGGTCGATGGTCAGGGTGTCGGCGGTGTAGGTCTGCAGCTTCACCGCGTCGGCGCCGGCCTCCTTGGCGGCGTCTACCAGGGCGAGCGCCCGGTTCAGGTCGCCCTTGTGGTTGCCCGACATCTCGGCGATCAGATAGGGCGGATGGCCGGGGCCAATGGGACGGCTGTTGATAATGACGTCGCGCGGCACGGAGGGCGGTCTCGCTGTGATGGTCGGGTTTCACTCTGCCACGGAAGCGAACGACGGGTCTTCCTTTTGTGCGCCCGCCTTGGCCGCAGCCCGCAGAAGGTCCCGCGCCTCCTCGCCATAGGCCAGCAGCCGTTCGGCGCAGCGGTGACGGTCGCCGACGGTCTGAAAACGGATGCGCGACAGCTCCGACTGCCGCTCCCGCAGCGCCGGGTCGGCGACGAGGGCGGCGGCCCGCTCCACGTAGGCGGCGGCGTCCGGAACGGGAATGCCGGCTCCCGCCACGCTCGCCACGTCGCCCCAGGCCAGCGTGACCACCGGCAACCCCTCCGCGATGGCGTAGGCGGCGCTGCCGCCGCCGCCCTGGCGCGACGGGTTGAGGTAGGCGTGGCAGCGCCGGTAGAAGGCGCGGATGTCCTTGAGATGACCCAGGCTGCGCATCCGCGCGCCATTGCGCGTCGCCTTCAGCCGGGCCGGCAACTGCTCAACCTCTCCCGCGAAGACGATCACCGCGCCGGGGCAACGGTCGAGGATGGCATCGGCCAGCGCGAGGAATTCCGCGGTCACCTCGATGTCCAGGCGGGTGCCGACCACGGCGAAGACGAAGGCTACATCGCCCAGATCGGGAGCGCCCTCGACACCCGCCGTGGGGGGCGGGGAAAAGCCCAGCGTGAAAGGCCGGAAGCGCCGCGCGAAGGGGCCGCGGTACAGCGCCGGCATGGCGTCGGTGTGGTTCCCCTCCTCGTAGCCCAGCACCAGATGGGCCAGCGAGATGGTCATGCCCGAGGTGGTGGGCAGGCAGACCACCGGCCGCGCATCGGTCACCGCGAACAGGTCGCCCACCACGTTGGCCCCGCCGAAGGTCACCAGCAGGTCGGGGTCGTAACCGTCGATGGCGCCGACGATGGTGGACAGCTTGTCCTTGGAAAAGGTGCGGTCGGTGAAGGACGCCATCTTCACCTGTTTGCCGAACATCTTCAGGGCGAAGACGCCCTCGTAGTCGGCGACCAACTCCGCGACCATCGGTGGCACGAACAGGCTCTCGGCCCGCAACGGCATGGTGTTGCAATTGATGATGGCGACATCGAGTCCGAAATCGTCCTGGAGCCGGCTGGCGTAGTCGAAGCAGTCGCGCGAGGGCTGGTGCTGGTCGTTGGTGAACTGGTTGGTCAGCACGGCCACCCGTCGGATCGGCCCGGCGCGCGGCACATGGCGCGGCGGAACGACGCCCCAGCGCCGCGCCACCGCCCAAACCAGATCCTCGTAGAAGCGGAACAGGTCGCAGGGTCCGAAGGCGCCCAGCTTCTCCGGTGCCGACGCCGCCAGGAACAGCTGCCGCGCCATGCACCAGTAGGTGTAGTGCATCAACTGCGGCCCGACCCGCTCCCCACCCAGCAGCAAATAATGAAGAATTCGCTCGTAGTGGTAGAGGTCGCCGGTCAACTGGAACAGCACGGAGTGGAGCAGCACCGTCTCCCCGGTCGGCGGGTCGCGGCGAAGCGCCTCGGCGATGGACAGGCGGACATCCCGATCCAGTTCGCGGCGCATCCGCTCGCAGTGGGTCGTCAGGGCGTTGAGGCGGTCGGCGTTGAACTGACGCTCGGCCAGCAGGGCCTTCAGCGTGGCAGCCTGTTCCCCGGCGATGTCGGACATGCGGATCCCCCAACCGGCGCCTGTGTTGCGCCCCGCCTCCTGATAGCCCCGGCGTGGTTAAGGTTTCAAGAACGCGCCGCGCGCTCGGCCAGAGCCGCCGCAACTTCGTCCGCCACCGTGGCCCAATCGCCGGGACGGGGCTGGCGGAACAGGCGGGCGGTCGGGTACCACGGGCTGTCGGCGCGGTCGAGCAGCCAGCGCCAGTCCGGCGCGTGGGACAGCAGCACCCACAGGGGGACGCCCAGCGCCCCGGCCAGATGAGCGGGCGCGGTGCAGGAGGACACCACGAGGTCCAGCGACGCCATGATCGCCGCGGTGTCGGCGAAGTCGCGAATCTCCGGCGCCAGATCGGTGAAGGAGGGCGGCATCGCCCGCCGCGCCAGCTCGTCATGGCCGGGGCCGAGTTGCAGGCCGAAGAAGCGGCAGCCCCGCACCGCCAGCAGAGGGGAGATCGCCGCCAAGCCCGGCGACCGCTCCCGGTCACCGGCGAACTGCGGGTTGCCGGCCCAGACCAGCCCGACCGTGAGACCGTCGCCGGCCAGCCGTTCCCGCCACGCCGCGTGGCGCGCCGGATCGGCGGTCAGGTAGGGGACGGCGGCGGGAACGGTCTCCAGCCGTGTGGCAAAGGCCCGCGGCAGGCTGAGCAGCGGGCACTGCCAGTCGAAGGCGGGCAAAGCCTCGCCGCGCGCAAACACCCGCTCCACCTCCGGCAGGCCGCGGAACAGGGGAACCAGATCGGCCCCGACCTCCAGCAGCACGCGGGCACCGCGGGCGGCGACCAGGGGGGCGTAGCGGACGAACTGGATGGCGTCGCCTCGGCCCTGTTCCTCGTGCAGCAGGATGGTTTGTCCGGCGATGGCTTCGCCGCTCCACAGCGGCTGCGGCAGCCCGCGCGGCCTGGTCGGGAAATCAGCCACGCCCCAGCGTGCCTCGTAATCCTCCCAGCCGCCGGTCAGGTCGCCGGCGAGGAGCCGCGCCAGCGCGCGGTTCCAGCGCGCCTCGGCGCTGGCCGGCTGGAGGCGGACGGCCTGATCGTGCAGGCGCAGCGAGGCGGCGATCTCCCGCCGGTCGCGCAGCCGGTTCGCCAGACCGCTCAGCGCACTGCGGTGATCCGGCTGAAGGGCCAACGCCCGGTGAAGCGACGCCAGAGAGCCGGGTTCGGACAAGGACAGCGCGTGCCAGCCGTTCGCCGCGTCCGGACGCAGCCGCAGCAGGCGGCGCAGCGCCGCCATGCTCTCCGCCTCCCCGCCCGTTCTGAGCCGGGCGGCGGCGAGAAGCTCCAGCGCGCCGTCGCTCGCCGGGTCGAGCGCCAGCGCACCGCGCAGAGCCGTGGCGGCGGCGTCCCAACGTCCCGCCTCGTAATGGGCGCGGCCAAGATTGAGCCGGACCGTCGTGTCCTCCGGCAACAACGCCGCTGCGTGCGTCAGCGCCGCCGGCGCCGCCGGGTCCTGGACGCGCTGAAGCGCCACCCCGAGATGGTGCCACGCTTCCCCATGGTCGGGACGCAGCCGGACGGCGCGGCGCAGGGCCGTCATCGCCTCACCCGTCCGTCCCTCGTAGCGCAGCAGGATTCCGGCCTGGACCAGCGGCTCGGCGAGGTCGGGCTGGAGGAGGGTCGTGCGGCGATAGGCCGCCATGGCGAGCCCGCCCTGCCCCGCTTGCCGCGCCGCTCCGGCCAACGGAAAAGCGAGCGCAGCCGAATCGGGACAAAGGCACAAGGCGGCGCGGTACTCCTCGGCCGCTGCGGCGGGGTTGCCGCGGGCCTGATGCAGCATGGCGAGGTTGGCGCGGTATTCGGGAAGGCCGGGGCGCAGCGCCACCGCCCGGCCCAGCAGTTCGGCGGCCTGCTCCAGACGCCCGCCCTGGGCGCAGAGAAGGCCGTAGAGGTGAAGGGCGTTGGGCTCGTCCGGAATCGCGTCGAGGATGCGCCCGTAGAGGGTTTCCGCCTCTTCCGTCCGCCCGGCGGTGTGAAGATCGAGCGCGATGGCCAGCGCCTCGTCCAGCGTCGCCACAGCGCCCACTCCGCTCAGGTCTCGCGGCCGCCGATCACGCTGGCGGCGACCGCCAGACTTTCCGGCGTGCCCATGTCGATGAAGCGCGCCTTGGCAACGTGGCCGTGCAGGGTTCCCGGCGGCATCTTGTGCAGCACGTCGCGGGTCAGCGAACTGGCCCCGGAGGCCGCGATGCGGTCAAGGAAGGCCGCAGAGAAGAGATAGACTCCGGCGTTGATGACGCCGCGCCCCGGGGCCTTGTCGAGGAACTGGCGGACGCGGCTGTCCGGCCCGACTTCCACCCGGCCGAAGCGGGCGGCGTCCTCCACCTCCACGCACAGCACCGACGCTTCCGCCCCCGACAGGCGGTGCGAGGCGACGAAGGCGCGCAGGTCGGCGTCCAGGAAGGTGTCGCCGCTCATCACCAGGACGGTGCCGGCCTTCAGGTCCTTGCGGATGTAGGCGAGCGCCGCGGCGGAGCCCATCTGGCTCGGCTCGATCTGGCAGACGACGTCCAGCGAGCGGTTGGTGTCGCCCTGGGCCAGCCACGCCGTCACCCGGTCGGCCAGATGGCCCAGGCACAGCACCACCCGGCGCGCGCCATAGGCCGCCAGATGATCCAGCAGATGTCCGAGAAAGGCGCGGCCCGCGATGGGCGCAAGCACCTTGGGCGTGTCGCCCGAGACGCCCCGCATGCGCGAGCCGAGACCACCGGCAAGCAGCGTGACGTCGATGTCCGTCAAGGCTTCCTCAGGCCGCACCGTGCTTCCCCTCATGCTCCCGGCGCCGCGGCGCCGCCCCCACACCCGCCGCATACCGCGTCGGCGGTGGATTGGTCAAACATTCGGTGGGGGTGACGGCGAACTTTCCCGGCCGACCGCCCAACGTAAGCCCCCAACCGCCTGGCCTATTCCGCGAAGGCGGCCAGCGTGGTTTCGCGCGGGAAGATATGGGGGTGCCCCTCCCAATCGCTGCGCAGCGTTTCGAACACATGGACGTCATGGAAACGGCCATATTTCTGGACATGTTGACGCAGCACCCCGACCTCGCGCGCCTTTACAACCCTCTGGATGCGGATGACCGTGTCGTTGCCCTCCATGAAATAGTTGAAGAGCTTGTTCATCCCCAAACCGTAGAAGCAATAGTCCATGATGAAGCAGTGCAGGAAGCCTGCGAGCCGCCGCCTGTCCTTCTCATCCACGATATACGAGCCGGAGGAGCAGCGCAGATGCACCCGGTCGATGTCATAGTAGGAAAGATAGCCGACCGGGCGGCCCTCATGCTCGATGATGAAATGGCGGAAGTCCGCGCGGGCGTCCATTGCGGCCAGCCACGCGCGCTGCCGGTCGACGTCCGGGTTCTCCAGATCGGTGAACATGAAGCGGGTGATCGACGGCTCGGTTCGCCAGCGCAGCAGCATCTCGGCATCGTCGGTCGTCGGTCGGCGGAAGCGGAACATGAACCCTCACCCTCAAACGCCTGCGGCGTCACGTCGCCAGATAGCCGCCGTCCACCGGCAGCATCACCCCGTTGATCCAACCGCTGGCCGGCGACAGCAGGAAGGCGATGGCCGAGGCCACGTCCTCCGGCTTACCGAAGCCCATGGGATGGGCCGCTCGGATCGCCTCGAACTGCTCCGCCGTGGTGGTGCGGCGGAAGCGCTCCATCATCTCCGTCTCGACCATCGCCGGGGCGACGCAGTTGACGCGGATGCCGTCGCGCAGGAACTCCATGGCCAGCCCGCGGGTGGCCGAGACCAGCCCGCCCTTGGCCGCCGAATAGACCACGTTGCCCGGCTGCCCGATCTCCGCGGCGACGGAGGACACCAGGACCAGCGCCGCCGGTTCGGCGTGGCAGCCCTTCTGCCGCAGGCCGCGGGCCAGCGCCAGAGCGCTCAGCAGGTTGGCGTGGAGGATGCCGTCGAAGAAGGCGCGGTCGACGCCGCGCACCGGCTTGCCGACCTGCACCCCGGCGCAATGGGCCAGCCCGGCGATGGGGCCGCCGGCCTCCGCCTGCGCCTTGACCCAGCCGGGGATGGCGTCGCTGTCCGACAGGTCGAACGCCACCGACCGGTGCCCCTCCCCCGGCAGAAGCGCCAGCGTCTCATCGAGCCGCCCGGCGTCGCGCCCATTGAGCGTGACCTTCGCGCCGAGCCTGGCGGCCAGCAAAGCGGTCGCCCGCCCGATCCCGGCGGAGGCGCCGGTGACCAGGACATGCCGTCCGGCGAGATCGACGAGCGGGCTCATGTCCCCGGTCATGTCCCGGCTCATTCGGCCGCCATGCGGGCGAGCCACGCCCGGTGGAAGGCGGCGATGCGCTCCTCGCAGACGCCGAGGACGGCCGGGGTCTGGACCTGCTTCAGCCCCTTGTGGGTGGCTTCGGCGACGCGCTGGTCCTCACCCAGGATGGTGCGGTTGAAGCCGGCGACATTGGCCTCCACCGCCTTGCGCGCAGCCCCGCCCTTGGTCTGCGGCTTGGAGGTCTCGCCCACAAACAGGCGGAAATGCAAGTCGCAGCGGTCCGGCCCGACAGGGTCGTAGGTCTGGACACTCATCAGCGCGCCGTGGGAGACGCCGATGGCGAGGTTGGGGAAGATCAGATAGTGGTCGTAGCTCTCCAGCCGGTCGCTGCGCGGCAGCCCCATCTTCTGGCTCACCCCGTCCCACCAGCGCGCCGAGCCGTCGGACAGCTGGCTGATGCCCCGCGAATGCTCGCCCTCGTAGGAGCAGATCCAGACCTTCTTGACATAATTCTTGAAGGTTTCCGGGTGGGTGGCGTCGACGTGGTAGACCTCCAGGGCGGTTTCCAGCGCCGCCTTCCAGTTGGCGTTCCAGGGCAGCACGCCCTCGTCGATGCGGTCGGTGAACAGCGCCGACAGATGGTCGAGGACGGCGCCGTACGCTCCCAACTGCTCGTCAAGCCCCGGCCCGGCCGGCTCCAGCCGGACGAAGACGAAGCGGCCCCGCACCGCCACCTCGAAACGCCGCAGGGCGAGGCGCTTCTTCGCGGCGTCGTCCAGGCCGAAATGCTCGCGGTTTCCGGGGATGCCGACCGGAACGCCGTCGCGGTTGAAGACCCAGCCGTGATAGGGACAGACCGGCTTGCCGTTGCCGCAGGGTCGCAGGTGGATCAGCGAATAGCGGTGCGTGCAGACATTGTGGTAGGCCCGCAGCTCGCCGTCGAAGTTCTGGACCAAAACCGAGGTGCCGGCGATGTCCGCGGTGATGAAGTCGTTGTCGTTGCGCAGGTCGTCCGTAAATCCAACGAACATCCAGCAGCGGCGGAAGACTCGTGCCGCCTCTTCGGCGTGATTGGCCTCGCCGGAGTAACGCTGGGGCGGGATCACCATGTCGGGCGGGAACGAAAGCCGGCTTTGCTGACCCCGGTCATCCATGGCTGATTCCATTTATCGGTTCGTTAATCATTCGACCCTAGCGTTCTTTCGGTTAATAGTCTCCGAATTCGCCCAAGTCCAGGACGGACGCAGCGGCGGCGGAGGGAGGGAGCATCCGGTGAAGGCCATCATCGAGGGCGTGCGCATCGCGGGATTCCGGGCCGCCGTGCCGCCGCACCGCCATTCCTTCCTGGAGGACCATTCCCTCTTCACGGCGGAGGAAGCGGAAAAGCTGTTCGCCACCACCGGCGTGTACGAGCGGCGCATCGCCCCGCCGCACATCTGCGCGTCGGACATGTGCGTGGCGGCGGCGGAAGGGCTGCTCGCCCAGCTCGGCTGGGACCCGGCCAGCGTCGACGTTCTGGTCTTCGTGTCGCAGGACCCCGACTACAACGTCCCGGCGACCTCCTGCGTCATGCAGAAGCGGCTGGGGCTGGCGACGGGGGCGGCCTGCTTCGACGTGAATCTGGGCTGTTCCGGCTTCGTCTATGGGTTGTGGATGGCCGGGCGGCTGCTCGGCGGATCGACGGGCCGACGGGCCATCGTTCTGTGCGGCGACACCAGCTCGCGCCACCTCGTGCCGGGCGACCGCTCCACCCTGCCGCTGTTCGGCGACGCGGGCGGGGCCGTGGCTTTGGAAGTCACCCAAGGGGCGCCGCCGATCCACGTCGTCGTCGGCACCGATGGCGGCGGGGCCAAGAACATCTGGGTCAAGGCCGGCGGGCGCCGCAATTCGCTGGTGCCGGGACGCGAGCCCTGGCCGGCGGACAAGCAGGAACAGATGTTCACCGACTCGCGCCTGTCGCTGAACGGGGCGGAGGTGTTCGCCTTCACGCTGCGCGCCGTGCCGCCGCTGATCCGCGAGACGCTGGAGTTCGCCGGCGTCGGGGTGGAGGACATCGACCTCTGCGTGATGCACCAGGCCAACGCCTTCATGCTGGAGCATCTGCGCAAGAAGACCAAGTTCCCGCCGGAAAAATTCCTCGTCGACATGCACGACTTCGGCAACACCAGTTCCGCCTCCATCCCGCTGGCGGTCAGCCACCGGCTGGGCGAGGCGCTGTCCACCGGCACGCGCAAGATGCTGCTGGCCGGTTTCGGCGTCGGCTGGTCCTGGGGCGCCGTGGTCGCCGACGTCGGGCCGATCCCCGCCCCGGCGGTGCAGGAGATCCCCGACGACTTCCCCTTGCTGACCCCCTGAGCCGCCGGACCATGCGCAACCCGCTCGACCTCACGGGACGGCGCCTGCTGGTGACCGGAGCCTCCGCCGACAGCGACATCGGTCGGGAGATTTGTCGGACGCTGGCCGGGCTGGGCGCGGCCCTCACCCTGGTCGGCCGACGCGCCGACGCGCTGGAGGCCACCCGCGCCCTTCTGGACGGGCCGGAGCGGCACGGCGTCGCCCCCTTCGACCTGACCGACCTCGACGCCATCCCCGGCTGGATGAAGGGGTTGGCGGAAGTGGGCGGTCCCTTCGCCGGTCTGGTCCATTCCGCGTCGGAGCAGGGCTACTCCGTGCTGCGGCAGGTCAACCGGGCGCAGTTCGACCGCTATTTCACGCTGAACGTCGGGGCGTCGCTGATGCTGGCGCGCGGCTTCCACCAGAAGGGCGTCTTCGCACCGGGCGGCGGGGCGATCGTCTATGTCGGGTCGGTCGCCGGGCTGAAGGGCCAGAAGGGCCGCTCGCTCTACGCCGCGAGCAAGGCGGCGCTGGTCTCGGTGGCGCAGTCGTTGGCGCTGGAATTGGCCGATAAGCGCATCCGCGTCAATGTGGTCGCCCCGGCGGTGGTGCTGGGCACCAAGGCGGAGAAGCAGTTCGCCATGCTGCCGGCGGAGCAGAGCGCCGCGCTCGCTGCCGCCCACCCGCTGGGCTACGGCGCGCCGCAGGACGTGGCCGACGCGGTGGCCTACCTGCTGGCCGACAGCGGGCGCTGGGTGACCGGGACGGTGCTGCCCGTGGACGGTGGCTTCACCGCGGGTTGATCGCCTCCGCCAGCGCCCGCGCGATGCGCAAGGCACCCTGGCCATCGACGATCCCCGCCAGCTTGCCCGCCATGCTCCTCCGCCGCGCCGGGTCGGCCCAAAGCTCCAGAGCCACGTCAGCGATCCGCTCCGGAGCACCTTCGGTCTGCCCAGCCACCAGGGCGCACCAGCCCAGAGCCTCCGACTGGCGGGCGGCCTCTAACTGGTTGTCGGCAATGGTGACGAGGACGGCGGGCGTGCCGACGGCCGCCAGTTCCCCAGTCGTGGTGCCCGCCGCCGAGACGGCCAGCCCGGCCTGCGCCATCAGGAGCCCCATGCGCGGCGTGTCGCGGTGCAGCCGCACGCTGTCTTTGAAACGCCCCCCCGCGGCCTCTACCGCCGCCGCGTCACGCACCGCCCCGCCGACCGCCACATCCAGCCGGACGCCGGGCGGCAGGCGCGGCGCGAGACGTTCGATCACCGGAGCCGTCAGCCCCAGCGGGTCGGAGCCGCCGAAGGTGACCAGTAGGCCGCAGCGTTCCTCAAGCGGTGGCTTGGCCGCTGCCGCGGCCTCCCGCACCTCCCGCCGCAACGGCGCGTGAGCGGGGCCGAGCAGCAGCCGGGCGTCGGGGTTGCCCTTACGGTAGGGCAGCGACGCGGCGTCCGGCGCGGCGTTGACGATCAGCCCGGCGTGAATCGGCTCCCCCGTCCCGGCGTCGTCGAAGGCCAGGATGGGCAGCTCCGTCTCGTCCAGCCCGGCCCGCCAGCCTTCGGAGAATCCATAACCGTCCAGCACGACGGCGGCGGCGCCGGCTTGCGCCGCGATGGCGCGCGTCGCGGCAAGGTCGGCGACGCTGCCGGGGGCCGCGTCGATCCGGTGAACGGCCATACCGGCAGCGCGCAGACGTTCCTCCAAAGCCGGTGGCAGGCTCGCCACCGTGAACAGCGCATCGCCGCCCAGCTCCTGCACGGCCTCCGCCACGGCGAGGCAGCGCATGACGTGCCCGGCCCCGATGGAGGCCCCGGCGTCGGCGCGGAACAGCACCCTCACGGGCCGTCTCCCGGCCTTCAATGCAGGGTCGGCGCGTTCAGCCCGGTGGGGCGCAGCCGCGTGCGGGCCGAGGACAGGCAGAAGGCATGCCAGTAGAGCGCGACCAGGGCGCCCGGCATGCTGTCCAGCTCATGCCCCGGCAAAGCGGTGATGTTCGCCGCGTGGGCCATGGCGGCGTTGGCGGCGTTGAGGCTGTGTTGCGCCGCCGGACCGATCCGCGCCAGCGTCTCCGCCAGCGCGCGGGCGTCGAGGCGCAGGGTCGCCGGGGCGACGGTCACCTGAGCGGTTCCATCGCGCAGGCGCCCGATGGCGATGTAGGCCTCCAGAAGGTCCGGCCGGTCCTCCGGACGAATCACCGCGGCGACCACGCGGTTGCCGGTCAGCGGGCCGGTGCCGTCGAACTCGAACACCACGGCGCGCTCGGCCTGCCGGGCCTCGGCCAGGGCGGCGGCGCGCTCCCCGGCGGAGACTCCAGCCAGCCGCATCGCCTCCTCGAACATCTCGGGCCGCCCACCGCCCTCGGCGTGGACGACCAGCGGAGCGTCCATCGTCGCGGCGATGGCGAGACGGCGCGCCATGACGTTGACCGCCGCCTCCGCCGCGTCCTGCGGAAGCGTGTCCTGCAGCAGCTCCGCGCCCTTGCGCAGCATCACCTCGGCGAAGCTGATGTCCGGGGCGGTGTCTGGGGTCATGGTGCGGTCTCCGTCGAAGATGGTCGGCTGTTGTACGCCAGCGTTGGGCGGTTTCTCAATGTTCGCCGCCATCAATGATAACCAATGGCGCCCGTTACCTTGCCGCGGAAAACCCAGTAGCTGTAGGCGGTGTAGATCAGGATCGTCGGAATCAGGAAGGCCATGCCGATCAGCAGGAAGACCTGGGTTTCCGGCGGGGCCGCCGCCTGCCACACGGTGATCCCCGGCGGGATCAGCACCGGCCACAGGCTGATCGCCAGCCCCAGATAGGACAGGGCGAACAGCCCCATGGCGAAGGCGAAGGGAAGCACCTCCCGCCCGTCGTCCAGCGCCCGCCACAGGCCGAAGGCGAGGAAGCCGACCATCAACGGCACCGGCGACAGCAGCAGGATGTTGGGCACCGAGAACCAGCGCGCGGCGATGGAGGCGTCCAGGAAGGGCGTCCACAGGCTGACCGCCGCGACCAGAACCAGCACCACGATGAGCAGCCGCCGCGCCACGCGGAAGCACCAGTCCTGCAGGATGCCGATCGTCCGCCAGATCAGCCATGTGCTCCCCAGCAGCGCGTAGCCGGCGATCAGCGCCACGCCGCAGAACAGGCTGAAGGGGGTCAGCCAGTCCAGCATGGTCCCGGCGAAGTTGCGCCCCTCCACCTCGATCCCCTGGATGAAGGAGCCGAGAACCACCCCCTGCGCGAAGGTGGCGAGCAGCGAGCCCAGGAAGAAGGCCTTGTTCCACAGATGGCGGCTGCTCCGCGCCTTGAAGCGGAACTCGAAGGCGACGCCGCGGAAGATCAGCGCGATCAGCATCAGCAGCAGCGGCAGATACATGGCCGGCAGAACGACGGCGTAGGCGATGGGAAAGGCCGCGAACAGCCCCGCCCCGCCGAGGATCAGCCACGTCTCGTTGAAGTCCCAGACCGGCGCCACGGAGTTCATCATCACATCCCGCGCCTCCTCGCTGGGGGCGAAGGGGTAGAGGATGCCGATGCCGAGGTCGAAGCCGTCCATCAGCACATACATGAAGACGGCGAAACCGACGATGGCGACCCAGGCGAGGGTCAGCAGGCTGCCTTCCATGGACGTCACTCCGCGGGTTCGATGGATTCGCCGGGCACCGACAGGGGCCGCTTCGGTTGGTGGCCCTGCGCCACCGCGGGAATCTCCAGATCCTCGTCGATCAACCGCGCCGGACCGATGGTCAGCAAGCGGAACAGGTAGTAGGTCCCGGCCCCGTAGATGATCGTGTAGACCACCATGAACACGATCAGCGAGGTCAGCACCGCCCCGCCGGTCAGCGCCGGAGTCACCGCATCCGCCGTGCGGATCATACCGTAGACCACCCATGGCTGGCGCCCGATCTCGGTGGTGAACCAACCGGCCAGGATGGCGATGAAGCCCAGCGGCATGCAGCCGACCAGAATCTTGTGAAACCAGTTCGGACTGTAGAGTCTCCCGCGCACCCGCTGCACCAGATGGATCAGCGCCACCGTCAGCATGACCATGCCGATGGCCACCATGATGCGGAAGGTCCAGAACAGGATCTCCGGGTTGGGCCGGTCCTCCACCGGGAAATTCTTCAGGCCCGGGACCACCCCGTCCCACTCGTGGGTCAGGATCAGGCTCGACAGGGCGGGAATGGCGATTTCGGCGTGGTTGGTCTCCGCCTCGTTGTCGGGGATGGCGAACAGGATCAGCGGTGCCCGCGCCCCGCCCTCCCAATGGCCCTCCATCGCGGCGATCTTGGCCGGCTGATGCTCCAGCGTGTTCAGCCCGTGCAGGTCGCCGAGGAAGATTTGCAAGGGAGCCAGGATGGTGATGAGCGCCAGCGACATGCTGAGGCCGACCCGCGCGTGCTCCAGGAAACGATTGCGCAGCAGGTAGAAGGCGCTGATGCCCGCCACCACGAATCCGGTGGTCAGGAACATCGCGGTCAGCATGTGGGCGAGCCGGTAGGGGAAGGAGGGGTTGAAAACCACCGCCCACCAGTCGGTGACGAAGAACCGCCCGTCGCGCAGTTCCGCCCCTGCCGGGGTGTGCATCCAGCTGTTAGCCGACAAAATCCAGAATGAGGACAGCACCGTCCCCGTGGCCACCAGCACCGCCGCCAGGAAATGAATGCCCCGCGGCACGCGGTCCCGTCCGAACAGGAGGATGCCGAGGAAGGCGGCCTCCAGAAAGAAGGCGGTCACCACCTCGTACTGGATCAGCGGCCCCAGCACGTTGCCGACGATGTCCGACCAGCGGCTCCAGTTCGTGCCGAACTGGTAGGTCATCACGATTCCCGAGACGACGCCCATGCCGAAGGAGATGGCGAAGATCCGCGTCCAGAATTCCGACAGGCTGCGGTACAGCGCCTTGCCGGTGATCAGCCACCGCGCTTCCAGAACCGCGATCCAGCAGGCGAGCCCCACCGTAAAAGATGGGAAAAGAATGTGAAAAGAAATCACGAAAGCGAACTGGATTCGTGACAGAAGCAGCGGATCGAGGTCCATGGCCGCGGTCCTCCGTTGGCGCTCACAGGGCCGATTCCAGCCGGCCCAACCGACCCCCAACGCGGTCTGTCCCGGGGAGTTCCCATTTTCCGGCTGCGGATACTTTCTTTCCCCCCACCCCTTGAACCGCCGCCGCGACCTCTTATTTCTAAGCTCTTGCCGACATCCACACATTCACGGCCGGCCCTGGGCCACAGCCGATCCCACCCCGCTCCGATGGCCCCGCCGGCCAGCCGGGCCGGGGGGCATCGGTCCATTGCAGGGTGTTTCCCGAGGATGCCGGAATCAGGAGAAGCTCTTTGACGGAACTGGCAGTTTCTGGCGAACCCCTCACCCTCTTTCTAAAAGAAACCCGCAAGTACGACTACCTCACCCCCGAGCAGGAACGCGACCTCGCCATCCGCTGGCGGGAGCGGCAGGACCGCCGCGCCCTCGACAAGCTGATCGGCAGCCACCTCCGGCTCGTCTTCAAAATGGCCCGCGGCTATCAGGGCTACGGCCTGCCGCTGTCCGACCTGATCGCCGAGGGCAACGTCGGCGTCATGCAGGCGGCGCAGAAGTTCGACCCCGACAAGGGTTTCCGCTTCGCCACCTACGCCTCCTGGTGGATCCGCGCGGCGATCCAGGAGTATGTGCTGCACAACTGGTCGCTGGTGAAGATCGGCACCACGGCGGCCCAGAAGAAGCTGTTCTTCAGCCTGCGCCGGCTGAAGGCGCAGCTGCAGGACGCCGAGAACGGCACATTCGGCGGCGACCTGTCTCCGGAAGCGGTGGAGAGCATCGCGACGGAGCTGGACGTTTCCAAGGCCGACGTGATCGAGATGAACCGCCGGCTGGGCACCGACCGCTCGCTCAACGCCACCTTGGCCGAGGACGGCGACAGCGAATGGCTGGACCTTCTGGCCGACGAGGGGCCCGACCAGGAGGCGATCCTGGCTGGCGCGCAGGAGCGCAAGCGCCGGCAGCAGTTCCTCAAGCTGGGGCTGGGCGTTCTGGACGACCGCGAGCGGCAGATCCTGGTGGCCCGCCGCCTGCGCGAGGAGCCGCTGACCCTGGAGGAGCTGAGCCAGCACTTCCACGTCTCGCGCGAGCGCGTGCGCCAGTTGGAGGTGCGCGCCTTCGAGAAGGTTCAGAAGGCGGTGATGGCCCAGGCCCGGCAAATTCCGGGCATCACCGGCAAGGCGCTGCTGCCGGTGTGACCGGCGGCAGCCTCCCCACGGTGCGTTACGGCGTGACGAAACGCGGCGGCTCCGGCAGCACGGAGGACCGCCGCCGCACGCCGCGCAGCGCGTGCTCCACCGTCGCGATCTGCTCCTCCACAGAGATCAGAATCTGCGACGTGACCTCCAGCGTCCGATCCTCGTAGACCCAGCCGTCCGGATGGCGGTCGCTCCAGGCGACGACCGTCCGGTCGCGTTCGTGCAGCAGGCTTATGATTTGCGGCCGGAACAGCCGAATCATCGCGGTGATCCAGCGGTTCGCCGGCCAGGACGGACGCGCGTGGTCGACGGTGAAGCTGTCGAGCATGCGGATCACGTCGTCGGCCGCGTACCACGTCTCCCCCGTTACCCAGCGGTTCGTCGTGAACAGGCGCACCGGCTGCCCCGCCACGTCCATGGCGATCCCCACCAGATGGGACAGCGCGTCGTTGGGGTTGTCCGGCTCCTCGTAATCCCGCAGCGGCAGCGGCTCCATACCCGGCGGCATGCCCAGCGGGCGCAGGAAGGTGTGGAAGTGCCCGTGCTCGCCGTCGGGCCGCTCGTCCTCGGGGTGGCAATGATAATAGTACTGGGCGTGATACTCAGCGTCATAGACGTCGCCCGGCGGGTAGTGGCGCCATTCGTAGAGCGTGCCGTGCCCGCGCAGCAATTCCCCCACCACGGTGTCGCCGGTCTTGGCGAGGACGCGCTGGCACAGCCGGACCTCCCGCGCGGCCTCCAACATCGCCTGCAACTCGTCGCGCGAAAGCTCCGAAAGCTCCATCATCGGATGCTCTGCCACGTCAGCCCCTGCCCTTCCCAGATCCCTATTACGTATGAGGCTTTGTACGCATAGCAAGCGCTTTCCTTAACGGACGCCCGCCGAACGGCCATGGCCGGCATCCGCACGGAACACCGCCTCGCCCCGCCGCAGGGTCCAATCCACCAGCGCGCCTTCCACCTGGCCCAGCGCCGTGTTGAAGGCGGCGATCACGTCGGTGAAATCCGACCCGCGCACCGGGACCACGGCATCGAAGGTCTCGCCCGCCTCGATGGTCCGGTTGGGCATGGCGACCAGCTTGGCCGACAGCCGCACCCGCACCCGGTCCGGCGCCGCGGCGCTGGCATCGCTGAATTCCGCCTGGAAGTCGCGCAGTTCGGTCTTCAACAGGAAGTCGGAGCGCAAGCCCGCCGAATCGCGCCCGACCGAGACGATCCGCTGGCTGTCCTCGAAGGACTGGACGATCAGCCCCTGCACCATATTCGGCGCCCGGTCGGCCCAGGACACCCCGGCGAAGTAGTCGAGCGCGGTGGCGGAGCGGGTGACCGCAATACGCGGCGTGTCAATCCCGGCGCTGGCCGCCGGAGGCTCCACCAGCAACTGCCAGCGCACCGGCGGAAGCCCGGACTCCGCCACGGTCCCCGGCGTCAGCGTGTAGAGGCTGGGCGCGGTGGGGTTCAGCGCCGCGCAGCCGGTCATCAGGCCGACCGCCAGCAGCGCCGCCCCCACCCCCTTCATTAAACGGCTCATCATCGTCCACGCACCTCCACGCCCTGGCGGGTTCCGCCGAACAGGAAGTTCGACGGGTCGTTCTCGATCCGCGTCACGACGCGGGACAATTGCCCCGACAGGTCGCGCAACTGCGAGATCAGCAAGGTCAGCTCATACAGCCCGCCGCCGGTGAAGTCGCGGATCGCCCCGCGGTTCTCCCCGATCATGGCGTTGAGCTGGGTGGCGGTCTTGTTCAGCGATCCGGCCAGCGTGTGCAAGTCGCCCGTCAGGGTCTTGGTGCCGCTCTCCACCGCGGCCAGTGTGCGCTGCGCCTGGTCCATGGCTTCACCGATCTGCGGCCCGACCGTCTCGAAGCCCTGTAGTGTCCGGTTGGCCTGGGCGAGCGTCGTGTCCAGCCCCTGGCTGGCGCGGGCCAGCTCGCCGGTCAGGTCGCGGGTGTTGGCCAGGATCTCGGCGATGGCCGCCTGGTTCTGCGGTGTCAGCAGGTCCGCCACCCGGTTGGTCAGGTCCAATGCGCGGTTCAAAAGCTGCGGGGCGGCGTCGACGAAGACCGTGAGCGACGACGGGCGCGACGGGATCACCGGGATGCCGCCGTCATGCGCCGTGCGCAGAAGCTCGCTCATCTCCGTGCCGCCGGAAATCTGGACATAGGCGCCGCCGGTGATGCCCTGGACCTCCAGCGAGGCGATGGAGTCGGTCTTGATCGGCGTGCCTTCCTGCACCTCGATCCGCACGCGCACGCGGCTGACGTCGTTGGGGTCCAGGCGGATGTCGGTCGCCGTGCCCACGGGAATGCCGCGGTAGCGCACCGGGCTGCCCTCCTGCAAACCCGTCACCGAGCCGGTGAAGTAGATGTAATAGGGCTGGCGCGTCTCCTCCAGCTGGATCTTGGCGACCCATACCGTGAAGACGAAGAGGCCGGCGAGCAAGGCCAACACGAAGCTGCCCACGAGGATGTAGCTGGTGCGGGTTTCCATGGCGTCCGGTCAGCTTTCTGCATGGCGCGCGGCGCGGCCGCGCGGTCCGTGGAAATAGTCGTGAATCCAGGGATGCGGGTCGCGGAGATGCTCCTCCAGCGTGCCCACGCGAATCTTCTTGTCCACCAGCACGGCGATGCGGTCGCAGATCGAGGTCAGGCTGTCCAGGTCATGGGTGACCATGAAGACGGTCAGCCCCAGGCTGCGCTGGAGGTTGCGGATCAGCTGGTCGAAGGCGGCGGCGCCGATGGGGTCCAGACCGGCCGTCGGCTCGTCGAGGAACAGGATGTCGGGATCAAGGGCCAGCGCGCGGGCCAGCCCGGCGCGCTTGATCATGCCGCCCGACAGCTCCGACGGGAACTTCGCCCCGGCGTTGGCCGGCAGGCCGGACATGGCGATCTTCACCCGCGCGATCTCCGCCGCCAGCGCCGCCGACAGGTCGGTGTGCTCGCGCAAGGGAACCATGACGTTCTGCGCCACGGTCATCGAGCTGAACAGAGCGCCGTTCTGGAACAGCACGCCGGTGCGCGCCTGGAGCGCCACCCGCTCCGCCTCCGGCAGGTCGGCGGTGTCGCGGCCGAGAAGCTCGATCCGGCCGTCCGCCGGGCGGATCAGCCCGAGGATTTCCTTGAGCAGGACCGACTTGCCGGTGCCCGACCCGCCGACCACGCCCAGCACCTCCCCCCGCCGCACGTCGAGGTCGAGCCCGTCATGGACCACCTGCGGGCCGAAGCGCGTGACCAGCCCGCGCACGCGGATCACCGCGTCCTGCGCATCCGGTTGTCTGTCGTCAAACGGCGCCACTGTCCCTCACAGCCTGAGAAAGGAGAACAGGACGGAGAACACCGCGTCCAGGACGATCACCAGGAAGATGGACTCCACCACCGACTTGGTGGTCAGCGTGCCGACGCTCTCGGCGCTGCCGGAGACCTTCAGCCCCTCGTAACAGCCGACCATGGCGATCACCAGCGCGAAGACCGGCGCCTTCACCAGTCCAACCACGAAATGCGGCAGCGTGACGGCGCCGTGAAGCTGGCGGATGAACTGCCCAAAGGTGATGTCCAGCGTCGCGTAGCTCATCACCGCACCGCCGAACAGCCCCATGATGTCGGCGTAGAAGGCCAGCAGCGGCAGGGTGATCATCAGGGCCAGCGCGCGCGGCACCACCAGAAGCTCCACCACGTCCAGCCCCAGCGTGCTGATGGCGTCCACCTCCTGGTTCACCTTCATGGTGCCGATCTGCGCGGTGAAGGCGGAGCCGGAGCGTCCCGCCACGATGATGGCGGTCATCAGGATGCCGATCTCGCGCAGGATGGACACACCCAACAGGTTGACCACGAACAGCTCCGCCCCGAAGCGGCGAAGCTGGTCCGCCCCCTGGAAGGCCAGCACCACGCCGATCAGGAAGGACAGCAGCCCGAGGATCGGCAGGGCGTTCAGCCCGGTCTGCTCGATGTGGAACATCACCGAGCGGAAGCGCAGCCGCCGCGGATTGACGATCAGCCGCCCGAAGGTGATCGCGATGAGGCCGAGGAAGGACAGCAGGTCCCGCCCCTCGCGCAGCCCATCCACGGCGGTGCGACCGGTGCGCTCCAGCATGTCGAGGATCGGGTGGTGCGTCGCCGCCCGCTCGACCGGCGGGGGACCGACCTCGCGCACGGCGTCGAACAGGGCGGCGTGCTCCGGGCGGATGGCGGCCAGATCGACGCCGTGGCCCGCCGCCTTCAGCCGGTCGGACAGGGCGGACAGCAGATAGGCCCCCACCGTGTCCATGGCGTCCAGCCGCGACAGGTCGAGGCTGACCGCCCCGCCGCCGTCCAGCGCGAAGCGGTCGAGCGTGCCCGACAGGGGGCCAGCGGCCTTCAAATCCCAATGGCCGAGAGCCGTCAGCCGCCACTCACCGTCGCCGGCGCGCGACGATTCCAACCACGCCCTTTCGCGCGCCATGCCCCGTCCTGCCCTTCCCTTCCGGTGCCGCCATGCGGCAATGCTCATGCTTGTGGAGAGGAACTTGGCCGCAAGCCCCCCCGATGGTCAACCTCAAGCCGGGGAAAAACAGCCGCACAGCGGTGGTTTGCACGCGGACGGCCGCCCCGATAGTATGGCGCCGCCGTTGCACAGGAACCTTTTCACCATGCCGAACCCCATCGATTTGAAGAACCACATCCGCGGCATCGCCGACTTCCCCAAGCCCGGCATCCTCTTCTACGACATCTCCCCGCTGCTGGCTCACGCCGAGGCGTGGAAGGAAGCGGTGGACCAGCTCGCCGAGGCGCTGCGCCCGCACAAGCCGGAACTGCTGGTGGGCATCGAATCCCGCGGCTTCCTGATCGCCGCCCCGCTGGCCCTGGCGCTCGGCACCGGCTTCATCATGGTGCGCAAGCACGGCAAGCTGCCCGGCGACAAGGTCGCCCATTCCTATGACCTGGAATACGGCACCGACACCATCGAGGTTCAGGCCGACGCCGTGAAGCCCGGCCAGCGCGTGGTCGTCCTCGACGATCTGCTGGCGACCGGCGGCACCATGGCCGCAGCGATCAGCCTGCTGCGCCGCGTCGGCGCCGACGTCCGCGCCGCCGCCTTCCTGGTCGAGCTGACCTTCCTCAACGGCCGCGACAAGCTGGACGTGCCCAGCGTCTCGCTGATGAGCTACGATTCGTAAAAGCGCCTTCCGGAAAGGCGTCTGCCCATCGTTTGTGCGAAGGCAGCGCGACACAGGTCCTTGTCCCCCCTGGGGAGAAGGTCAGGATGAGGGGGCGCCGAAGGCGGCCACCGCCGCAGGACAGGAGCTTTTCTCCGCCCTGCCGGGCGTAAATCCCCCTCACCCGGCCCTCTCCCCAGGAAGGAGAGGGTTTGGACCGGTCATGGCACAGCGCTTGCGAGAGTTGCCGGTCACAGTTGCTCGGCAGGGCGCCCCATGACCCATATGGCCCCGGTGATTCTCGAACAGCCGCCCCTCCTGGCCGTCCGGCCTCCCGAAACCGTTTCCATGCGGACGCGCGACAGTGTGCGGCTGGACGCCGACCTCTACCGCCCCGACGGGGTCGGCCCCTGGCCGGTCCTGCTGCTGCGTCTGGCCTGCGGGCGGCGCACGGCGATGACCAGCCATTATGCGCACCCGCGCTGGTACGCCGCCCGCGGTTATGTCGTCGTGGTGCAGGACGTGCGCGGTCGCGGCACGTCGGAGGGCCGATTCCGCCCCTTCGAGGCGGAGCGCGAGGACGGCGCCGACGCGGTGGCCTGGGCGGCTTCCTTGCCCGGTTCCAATGGGACGGTGGGCATGTACGGCAGCGGCTACGCCGGCATGGCGCAGCTCCTGGCTCTGGCCGAGCGGCCCGCCGCGTTGCGCGCGGTGGTCCCGGCGCTGGCCGGCTGGGACGTGTTCACCGACTGGGCGACGGAGGGCGGGGCCTTCCGGCTGGCCGACGCGATGGGTTGGGCGCTGCACTGCGCGGCGGAGTCCGCCCGCCGGCTGGAGGATGGCGCGGCCTACCGCGCGCTCCTGGAGGCGATCCGCAGCCTGCCGCTGGACGACGAGATCCCCTCCCGCCCGCGGGTGCTGCGAGATTACGCACGGCATTGCCATTACGACGACTGGCTGACCACACCCGGCCCTGGCGGAAGCTGGGACGAACTGTCCCCCCGCCACGCCCTGTCCGACGGCGGGTTCGGAGAGGTGTCCATCCTGCAGATCGGCGGCTGGTACGACCCGCGCCTGACCGGCACGCTGGCGGCGCACGAGGCCCTGTCCACCGGCAGCGACGGCACCGTCCGCCTGCTGGTCGGCCCCTGGGATCGCCACGGGGTGGCGGTCCATGCCGGGCTCGACAGCCTGAAGCCGTCCGACGTGCCGTCCTTCGACGCCCTGCAACTCGGCTGGTTCGAGCGCTTCCTGAAAGGGGAGATGAACGGCGCGGAGCGCGGCGGGCCGATCCGTCTGTTCGACGTTCTGGAACGCCGCTGGCGCGACCTGCCGGCCCTGCCGCCCGCCGCACAGCCGCTGCATCTGTCGAGCGACGGACTCGCCACGCGGCGCGGCGGTGCTCTGCGCGACGATGCTCCGGACGAAGCGTTCCTCGACGTGCTGGTCCACGATCCGCGTGATCCAGTGCCCACCGTGGGCGGTCACGCGGTGCCCGACGCCGGCCCACGCGACCGCGCCGCCGCAGACGCCCGCCCCGACGTGGCGGTCTACGACACCGCGCCGCTCACCGCGCCGCTGACGCTGTCCGGCCTCGCAGCTTTGGAAATCTGGGTGGAGGCGGACGCCCCGTCCTTCGACGTCAGCGCCGTCCTGTCCGCCGTGCTGCCCGACGGCCGCGTCCTGCCGCTCAGCCAGGGTCACGCGCGGGTCGAACCGGGCGGCGAGCAGCGTCCCATGCCGGTGGTCCTGCGCGCGCTCTGCGCGACCCTACCCACCGGAAGCGCGCTGCGCCTCAGCCTCGCCGGGTCCTGCTTCCCGGCCTATCCCATCAATCCGGGAACGGGAGCCGAGCCGGGCGAAACCCGGCTGGTGGACGCGCAGCCGATCACCCTGCTCATCCACGGCGGCGGCGCCCGCCCGTCGCGCCTGCTGCTGCCGGCCCGAGGCTGACCGTCAAACCCCGTCAGAGGCGCCGGCCATAGCCCTCGTCATGGTCGCCGTCGAAGCCGTGCTCATCCTCGTCGGCCGGCTCGAAGTCGCGAAGGGCGCGGGCGGCGCTGCGCAGGCACAGATTCAGGCTGCGGTCGAGCAGGCGCATCATCAGGTCGCGGAACGGCGTCTTGTCGCCGAGCGACCAGGCGCGCTCGACCATCGCGGCGTACATCTCGCGATCCTCGTCCGTGATCACCACCGGCGGGAAACCGGCGCGGTTGAGGATCAGATTGCACAGCAGAAGCGCGGTCGCCGCGTTGCCCTGGAAGAAGGGGCGGACGCTCATCAGCCGGTGATGCGCCTCGAAGGCGGCCTCCGGCCCCGCTTCCGTCCGGCGCAGCCAGCCGGACAGCGCCGACATCGACACCCGCACCTTCGCCGGATCGGGCGAAGCCCCGGCGTCGTCCTTCAGCGCGCCGTCCCGGTAGCGCCCGGCGTTCGTGTCGATCCCCTGATAGAGCACGCCGTGGAAGGCCGCGATGGTGCGCTCCGTCACCACCCCGCCGCCCTGGAAGGACAGGCGGGCCATCAGTTCCAGCGCGGCCCGATGGTTGAGCGCGAGGCGCTGCGGCTCGGCCGGTCGGCTGCGCAGCACCGCGCCACGGTCCAACACCATGCGGATGTCCTCGGAGGACAGTTCCCCCCCCTCGACAAGGAGGCAGGCGGTGGTCAGGCCGCGCTCGAATCGGTCGGCCAGATCGCGGACCACCGTCAGCGGCATCGGCCGGGCGTCGTCCAGAACCCGCTTCTTCTCCAGAATATCGTCCAGCAGCGCCATCGTCCCGAACTCCGCAGATCCCTGGCATTTTCATAATGCCTGGACGGCGCGCGGGGAAGCACATCCTTTGCCGGCCCACAAGATCAACAGGGTGCGGCGCAACCTCCGGCCTGCGGTTTTTTGCCGCTTGTGCCGCCGCGGTTGCCGGTTTTAACATCGCAATACAAGATTTCCGCCCCCCTATACTCGCCTGACCCGGCCCTCTGAAAGGATTGATCCGATGCAACATGTTGCCTGGGATAAATCGATGAGCGTCGGCGTCGAAAATCTCGACGACGACCACCGAAAATTGCTCGACATGTTCAACCGGCTGCTGAAGGCCGGGATCGCGGAGAAGGACCGTGACAGCCTGTCCGGGCTGCTGGGGGGTTTGCAGGAATACACGACCGTGCATTTCGAGCGGGAGGAGGCGCTGATGGAGCAGCAGGGCTATCCCGGCCTCGACGCCCACCGGGCCGCGCACCGCTATTTCATCGACGAGGTGCACAAGCTGACCCTGGACGATGACGACAGCAACGAGATGATGCTACGCATCGACCTGATCCTCCTCCTGAAGGAATGGTTCATCGAGCACATCCAGTCGGTGGACAAGCAGTACAGCCCCTTCATGGCCGAAGACGCCGGCAGCACCGCCGCCCATTGAGCGCACGCGCGAAAGCCCCCGCACCGGGTGGAGCGGGGGCGTCTCGTCAGCGCCTCGGAGGCCGGCACCCGATCAGAAGGCCATATCAGAAGGCCATGGTGCCGCCCGCCTCGCGAAGGCGCAGATTGTTCTGGACGTGACGGACGCCGGAGATGGCGTCGGCCAGATCCTCGGCGCGGCGCTTCGCCATGCGGTCGTCCACCGTGCCGTCCAACGTGACCTCGCCACCCGACACGGTCACCGCGATGTCGGTGGCGTCGAGGTAGGGGTCCTCGGTCAGGCGGTCGTTCAAGTCGTCGCGGATTCGCTCGTCCGACCGGGTGTAGCCTCGTGGGCCGCGGCCGCGGAACTGGGCGCGCCGCTCGTCCTCCTCGCGGCGGCGCTCGGCATCGTCATTGCCGAACCAGGAGGCGACTTCGTCACCGGCCTGCTCCCAGAAGTTGCGCTCCCGCGCCATGCCGATGGGCTCGTCGCGATAGCGCTCACCCCGCACCCGGTCATCCCACCCGCGGTCGTCGCGATGCCATCCGCGCTCGGCGTGACCCCAGTCGCTGCCCCAGCGGCGGCTGGGATCGCGTCCGCCGGAACCGCCGCTTTCGTAATCACTCCGGGGATAACCGCCTGCGCCGTAGGCGCTGCGCCCAAATTCGTTGCGGTCGCGGACGGCGCGGCGGTCGTCCTCGTCCACGTTGCGGGCCTCGTCCTTCCACCGGTTCTCGTACTGAGCCATCGTGCCAGACTCCCGTTCGCCGTTGCCCGCCGCCCATCCGGACGGCCCTTTTGCAACAGGACGGAGCCGGGCTGCGTTCCCCTTTCGGCGCATCGCCGGAGTGTCTGCACAATCTGGCACGCGGATTGCTGCGCTGCACACAGTCATCCACGCAGCCTTGGCCTCGGTCCCCCTTCGGACCGGGGCTTCTTTTTTTTCCGGGAGGGAAGTTAAGCCGCGCTGACCCAGTGGCGGATCGGGCTGCGCGACAGGGCGGAGTTGCTGTAGGCCGCCCGGTGCGTGATCTCCGCGCCCACCCAATCGGGAAGCGGAACGACTTGGTCGGGATGGGACAGTTCGACCTCGGCGATCACCAGACCGGCGTTCTCGCCGCCGAACACGTCGACTTCCCAGCGGAGACCATGGTGATGGATGAGATGGCGGGTCTTCTCGATCAGGCCGCCACGACAACTGTGACGCAGCAGACCCAGGGCGAGGTCGAGGGGGAGTCGGTGTTCGACCTCCTCGCGGCACAGGCCGCGACGGGGGCCTTTGACGGTCAGCGTGGCGTCCGGCCCGGCCACCCGGACCCGCACCGTGCGGCCATCGTCAGAGGGCAGATAGCCCTGGACGATGGACAGGCCATTTCGGCACAGGGGACGGATATCCCTCCGCACCAGAAAGCGCCGTTCGATCTCAACCGCCATGATATCCGCCTTTCGGCATATCGGACGCCGCTGAGGATAATCGCCCGCGACGTTGCGGCGCAACCATGCCTCATACGCATGAAGTCCATTCCTGCGTTGCGGTATTACCATTTGGACACATCATCGAACAAGCGCCCACGACGCGGTTACCGACGCTCCGTGGTGGGAGCGGCCACCCGTTCTGGGGTAGCATGCCGCCATGGCACAAGACTTCGCACCCTGGTTGATCCTGTTCGCCCTTTACGGCGCGCCCCTCCTCCACGTGATGCTGTCACGGCGCGGCGGCCCGTGGCGTCCCCCGCCCGGCACGCGCTGCCCCTTCGGCCCGCGGGCCGGCTGGGTGGTGATGGTTCTGATTTTGGGGCCGATCGGCTGGCTGATGTTCGTCATGCGCAACGGGCGCCGTTCCCGTCCCGGCCGCAGCCCCGGAGCGTGACGCCCGGAAGCCGGTGGCGGAACGGGAACGGCGCCCGCGCGTTGGGTTGCCCGGACGGTTTGCCCGTCAGATGCGGCCCATCAGCAGCAGCACGATCAGGACCAGCAGCAGCACGCCGAGGATACCGCTCGGGCCATAGCCCCAACCGCGGCTGTGCGGCCAGGCCGGAACCGCGCCGATTAGAACGAGAATCAAAATGATGAGCAGAATGGTGCCGATGCTCATGACGTCCTCCCAAATGTGGAGCTTTCGCTGAGAAGAACGCGAGCTTGGCCGGCTGGTTCCTGCCCCTCTCCTGTTCTTTGGCGCCCGTCATCTCCATTCGGGGAAGCAACGCCCTACCCTTCCGGCTTTTCTACGAAGTTCACGTCCACTGACTTTCCCCGGCTCACAAAGGCGGTCCGGCGCGGCGACTCGGGCGTTCCCACACCTTCGCCAGCAGCGCCAGCTTGCTCCGCCCCGGCAACCGTTCGTCCGACAGCGCTTCCAGGAAGTCGGCCAGACGCTTGGAGCGCATCACACTGAAGGCGATCAGACCGACCGTCGCCAGCAGGACGAACAGAAAGAATAGAACACGCGTCGGCAGTGGGTCGTCGGCCATGGCGAGCAGATTCATGCCGAGGAAGCCGGTGACCAGCGTGCCGATGGTGCTGACCACCGTGACCACGGTCAGCCGCAGCACCGTGTTGGCCTGCCGCCGCAGCCCATCGCTGTCCAAATAGTCCGACATGTCCTGAACCTCGTCCCGCACCTCGGCGTAGAGGCGGTCGGTGCCGAGATGCCCAGCCCACAGGCGGAACAGGTCGCGCAGCGGCCCCTGGATCGACAGCTCGTGGAACCAGTAGCGGTGGGTGAAGCGCAGGAAGATCTCGAACACCTGCCGGATGTCGCGCTTGAACCGCTTCACCGAATCCACGGTGCCGATGTCGAGCTGGCTGACCGCCAGCACCAGCCGGTCGGACAGCATCACCAGCGCCGCCCGGTGGAAATGCACGACCAGCCCCAGCAGGAAATACTGGTGCCGGAACTGGCCGAGCAGCCCGGTTTCCGCGTCGGTGAAGAAGGCGTCGCCCTCCGGCCCTACCATGACCAGCGAGTGGCCGCAGCACAGGATGCGGCTGCGCGTCCAGGCGCCGGGCGCCCGCGGGTCCCAGTAGCGGTCGTAGCAGTAGCGCTGCTCGAACCCGTCCAGGAAGGCGGTGGCAAAGGGCATCACCTCGCTGGGTCCCAGCCCTGGCGAGGTGGCGAAGCCCAGCCGCACCCAATCCGCCCGTTCCAGCCGTTCCGGCTCGTCCAGCGACAGATAGGCCATGGCCGGCATCCGCTGATATTCGAGCTGGCGGTAGCGGAGCAGCCCGGTCTCCTCCGAATGGTGGTGGACCAGGGGACGCAGAAGGAACAACCAGTGGGCGGCGATGCGCGGCGCCCGGTGGCGGCACACGAAGGACAGGTAATCGGCCCTCCGCTCATAGTCCGAGACGGCCAGCACGGCGCCGTCGGCGCCGATCCATTCGACGCGGTGCGGGCACTGCGCCGCGCTGCCGTCCGGCTCCCAGGCGGGCGGATAGGTGCGGCCCAGCCGGAACAGCGTGTCCTGCACGCGGTCCAGCGGAATGTCCTCGCCGAACAGCTCGACGACGAGGATCGCCACATCGACGTCGTGGAAGAAATGCAGATCGACATGGGCGATGGCGAAGCGCAGCGGCGCCTGCCCCCGCCGCAGTGTGACCATCAGCGCCGCCACGTCGCGCCGCCGGAAGGCGCGGATCGGAGAACCGCCATAGCCGGGCCGATGGTCGCGCGATTCCCCCTCGCCATAGAGGAAGCGCTGCACATAGGGCAGGAAGGACACGAACTCGCTGTAATGACGCTCACTGAATTCGCCGGGGTCCTGAGTGAACTCGTCCGCCACCTCCTGCCAGGGACAGCCCGGCCCACCGAGCCACTCCCAATGGTTCTGGACCTGCGCGCCCGCCTTCAGCGGCATCAACTGCACCGGCCACAGCAGGATTTCGCGAAACCGGCGCACGCGGATCGGGCTCTCGTCCATGGCGCCCCTCCCCCTTGTCCCTCTTTTCCCACATCCTAGCAGAGTCCGGACCGGCGAAAACGCCGCACCAAGGTGGGGTTGCCGGGCATCGGCACCATCCCATCGAACCGGCCCATTAACCAGGACGAAAGCCCGGCCCTGGTAGCCTCCCCCGTTCAGATCATGCGCCGGAGGAGGATTCATTTGCCGATGACGCGCCGGATCGGGCTGTTCCTGTTGATGGCCGGGCTGGGAACGGCCACGTCCGCCCTGGCCGTGGAGGCCCCTGTCTCCAACATTGTCTCCGACACCGTCTGCGCTGGCGAGGGTGCCGGGCGGCGCTGCACCGTGTCCGCCGTCCAGCCCTTCCCCGACAACCGCGGCGGCCTCGGCGAGCTGAGCATCAGCGCGGTGCGCGACGCGGCCTGCACCTCCCTCTACATCGTGTTCGACGAGCCCATCGCGCTCGCCCGCCCGGTCACCCTGGCGGTGGACGGCGCCCCGCCGCAGCGTTTCTACACACCGCAGCAGCTTTCCGAGCTCGCCGATGCGCTCGATGAAGCAGGCCAGCCCAACACGGCTTCGGAGGCGGGGCCGCCCGAATTCACCCGCTTCCTAAGTCAGGTGGCCGAGGGCGCCATCGCCGACGAGGACGCCGGGGCGGAAATGTTGAGGCGCTTCGCCGCCATCAAGGAGCCGCGGCGCATCGGCCTGACCTGTGGCCCGATGGAGCGTCTGATGCCGCTGATCCGCTCGGACCGCCCCCTGCGGCTGGAGTTCCAAAAGCAGGCCGGCAGCGCGACACAGGTCTATCACTGGCCGCGGCTCGACCGGCGGACCGTGGAGTTCCGGTTGGGCGGCCTGCTGGAAGCCCTGGACCGGGCGATGCCCGGCTCCTGACGGCGCTGCCAAGGAACGCCGTCCGGGGTACCCATTCCGGCCGCTTGACCGCACCCACTCTTTGCCGTCCGACTCGCCCCATGAGGATGAATTCGGTGAAGGCGGCCCGGGCAAGCGGCTGTCCGACTTGAGAGCGCGCGCCGTCATCCCCATCCTGTCAAGGCAGGACCCACCCATCGAAGACGGAGGAGAGCGGAGCGTGTTCGGCTTTGCGCGCAAACTGTGGTCGGACCCGGAGCCCGTCGCGAGCCATGTGCCGCGGGGCGTGCGCGTCTACGCGGTGGGCGACATCCACGGACGCCTGGATCTGCTGGACCAGTTGCTGGCGCAGATCGACCGCGACGCGGCGAGCGGTGCCGACCTCGTCAAGTATCTGGTCTTCCTCGGCGATTATGTGGACCGCGGTCCGGATTCCGCGATGGTCATCGAACGGCTGTGCCGGGAACCGCTGCCCGGCTTCGGCGCCATCCACCTGCGCGGCAACCACGAGGCCGCGATGATGGACTTCATCGAGAAGCCGGAGGCCGGGCCGGACTGGCTGGAGTATGGCGGGCGGGCGACGCTGGCCAGCTACGGCGTTCCGGCCCCCGTCGAGGACGCCCCGCCGGAGCATGTGGACGAAGCCCGCCAGCGCTTCGCCGCCGCCCTGCCGCCCCATCACCGGGCCTTCCTGGCCGGGCTCCGCTCCAGCGTCGCCATCGGCGACTATCTGTTCGTCCATGCCGGCATCCGCCCCGGCCTGCCGCTGCACCGCCAGCGGGATGAGGACCTGCTGTGGATCCGGCGGGAGTTCCTGACCTCCCACCTCGACCACGGCAAGCTCGTCGTGCACGGCCACACCATCGTCGAGCAGCCGGACATCCGCTCCAACCGCATCGGCATCGACACCGGGGCCTACGCTTCCAACCGGCTGACCGCGCTGGTCCTGGAGGGTGGGGAGCGCCGCTTCCTTTGCACCATCTGACGCCTCACGGCGCGGCGGCCTGACGGCGCCAGTCCTTGAGGAAGTCGAGAAAGGCGCGCAGCGACGCCGGGGGCTGGCGGCGCGAGGGGTAATAGAGGAAGGGGCCGGGAAAGCTCTGGCTCCAGTCCTCAAGCACGGCGACGAGACGACCGGCGGCGATGTGTTCGCGCAAATAATCGTCGAAGGTCATCAGGAACCCTAGCCCATCGAGCGCCGCCCGCAACTGGATGCCGGTGTGCCCGGCGTGGAACGGGCCGCCGGGCTGGATGCGCACGATGCGGCCGTCCTTCTCGAACTCCCAGGGCGGGTGGGCGCCGCTGGCGTAGACGGTGGAGACGCTCGGCTTGCCCAGCAGGTCCTCGGGCCGTTCCGGCATCCCGAAACGGTCGAGCACGGACGGCGCCGCGCACAGCACGAAGCGCTGCGGCGGGCCGAGCGGCACCGCGATCATGTCCTGCGCCAGATGTTCCTCGTACCGCACGCCCGCATCGTAGCCCTGCGCTACGATGTCGATCAGGGCGATGTCCACGGTGATTTCCAGTTCCACATCTGGAAAGCGGGTCAGGAAGGGCGTGACCATCGGGGCCAGCACAAGATCCACCGCCGGGGCCGGCGCGTTGATGCGCAGCCGCCCCGCCGGACGCCCCTGGCGCTCCCTCAGGTCGGACAGGGCGCCGGCCACCTCGCCCAGCGCGGGTTCCAGCCGGCGAAGAAGCTGCTCCCCGGCCTCGGTCGGGGCGACGCTGCGGGTCGTGCGGTTCAGCAGGCGGACGCCGAGATGCTCTTCCAACTCCCGCATCCGCTGGCTGAGGCTGGAGACGGACACGCGCTGCTCCAGCGCCGCGCGGCGGAAGCTGCGGTGGCGGGCGACGGCGGCGAAAGCTTGCAGGTCGCGCAGGTCGGTGTCGTCCATTCCCAGGTTCCGATTGTTCGATGCAGTGAACAGCCCGTTCGGGATTGTCCATCTTATCGGATCAATGGCGCCGGATCATCATCCAGGGCAAGGCGGCGCTGAAACGGCGCCGCGACGGACGGAGAGGATCAGGAACATGGAACAGCGCACACTCGGGGCCGCGGGCCCCGTCAGCTCGGTCATCGGCCTCGGCTGCATGGGCATGTCGGACTTCTACGGTCCGGCCGACCAGGAGGAGAGCATCGCCACGATCCACGCGGCGCTCGACGCCGGGATCACGCTGCTCGACACCGGCGACTTCTACGGCATGGGGCACAACGAACTGCTCATCCGCGACGCCCTGCGCGGTCGCGACCGCGACAAGCTGCTCATCAGCGTGAAGTTCGGCGCCCTGCGTGACCCGCAGATGGGCTGGAACGGCTACGACTCCCGCCCGGCGGCGGTGAAGAACTTCCTGACCTACTCGCTGCGCCGACTGGGCGTGGACCACATCGACATCTACCGCCCGGCGCGGCTCGACCCGAGCGTCCCCATCGAGGACACGGTGGGCGCCATGGCCGACATGGTGAAGGCCGGCTACATCCGCCACATTGGCCTGTCGGAGGTCGGCCCGGAAACCATCCGCCGCGCCGCCGCGATGCACCCGATCAGCGACCTGCAGATTGAATATTCACTGATCTCCCGCGGGATCGAGGAGGCCATTCTGCCCACCTGTCGGGAGCTTGGCATCGGCGTCACCGCCTACGGCGTGCTGTCGCGCGGCCTGATCAGCGGCCACTGGAGCAAGGACCGGACGGGCCAGGATTTCCGCAGCCGCAGTCCGCGCTTCCAGGGCGAGAATCTGGAGCGGAACCTGGCGCTGGTGGAGCATCTGCGGGAGATCGCCCAACGCATCGGCGGTTCCGTCGCCCAGGTCGCCATCGCCTGGGTGGCGGCTCAGGGCCGCGACATCGTCCCGCTGGTCGGGGCCCGCCGCCGCGACCGTCTGGCCGAGGCGCTGGGCGCCCTGGACCTCACCCTGTCGGCGGAGGATCTGGCGCAACTGGCCGAAGCCCTGCCGCCCGGCGCCGCGGCGGGCGAGCGCTACCCGGCGGCGCAGCTCGTCCATATGGACAGCGAGACGTACAGACAGCGCTGACCCGCCCCCACCCGGCCCTCCCCGCTTCGCAGGGGAGGGTTAGGGAGGGGGCACCGCTGCCGCCGGCCCCTTACCCCTCGACCTGCACCACGCGCAGGTTGTTGGTGGTCCCCGCCTTGGCGAACGGAATGCCGGCCACCACGACCATCTGGTCGTTGGGCTTGGCGAAGCCCTCCTCCTTGGCGAAGCCCAGCGCCCGCTCGACCATCTCCTCGTAGGTGTGGATGTCGGCGGACAGGACGCTGTGCGCGCCCCAGAGCAGGGACAGGCGGCGCGACACCGCGGCGTGCGGCGTGATCGCCAGGATCGGCACCGCCGGGCGGCGCCGGGCGATGCGCGCCGCTGTGGTGCCGCTGGAGGTGTAGGCGACGATAGTCGATGCGTGGATCACCTCGGCCAGATCGGCGGCGGCGGCGGCCACCGCGTGGGGCGCGGTCTGCTCCTCGCCGGGGTCGGACGCGTCGATGATCGAGCGGTAGAGCTTGTGCTGCTCCGTGCTGCGGATGATGCGGTCCATCATCTCCACGGCCTCCACCGGGAAGGCGCCGCTGGCCGATTCCGCCGACAGCATCACCGCGTCGGCGCCGTCATAGATGGCGGTCGCCACGTCGGACGCCTCGGCCCGCGTCGGGGTCGGCGCGTTGACCATGGAATCGAGCATCTGCGTCGCCACGATCACCGGCTTGACGGCGAGGCGGCAGGCACGCACCAGCTCCTTCTGGCGGCCCGGCACCTCCTCGTGCGGGATCTCGACGCCCAGGTCGCCGCGGGCGACCATGACCGAGTCCGACAGGCGGATGATGTCGTCGATGCGGTCCAGCGCCGCCGGCTTCTCGATCTTCGACATCAGCCCGGCGCGGTCGCCGATCAGCCCGCGGGCCTCCAGCAGGTCGGCGGGCTTCTGCACGAAGGACATCGCCACCCAGTCGACGCCCAGCTCCAGCCCGAAGGCGAGGTCGACGCGGTCCTTGGCGGTCAGGGGCGACAGTTCCAGCACGGTGTCGGGCAGGTTGACACCCTTGCGGTTGGAGATGGTCCCTCCAATGACCACTTTGGCGTCGATGTAGTCGTCGCCCAGCCCGGTCACGGCGACGCGCACGCGCCCATCGTCGATCAGCAGATTATGGCCCGGCATCACCGCGGCGAAGATTTCCGGATGGGGCAGTGGGATTGCGGCCTTGTCGCCATCGGCGCCGGACAGGACGAAGCGGATCGATTCGCCGGCGGCGACGGTGATCTTGCCGTCACGGATGGTGCCGACGCGGATCTTCGGCCCTTGCAGGTCCTGAAGAATGCCGATGGGACGGCCCATCTCGGCCTCCAGGGCACGGATGGCGGCGTGGACCTTGGCGTGGTCCTCGTGCGTCCCGTGGCTGAAATTCAGGCGGAAGGTATCGACGCCGGCCAGGAACAGCCGCTTCAGCATCTCGGGGGTGTTGCTGGCGGGACCGACCGTGGCAACGATCTTCGCGCGGCGGTGACGACGCATATAATTTCGGCCTCTAGGGCCGCCTCCTTGATGGAGTGTCGAACGGCGGGCATGCCGGGTGGGAAGCGGGCGATCATGGAACCGCCCGGCTGCCGTTCACATTGGTGGGTAACGGCCCGCTGACAACCACCGAACCCGCAATAATGCCCGGCTGTGGCAGAGCCGCCGCCGCTGGGCCGGTTCCCGCGTCCGTTCGCACTGTAAAGACCGAGTATCAGGTGCGCGACCGGCTATCGTTCATGCGGTTCCTCGGGCTGGGGTTGGGCGATCGGGTTCCGGAGCACACGACGATCTGGCTGTTCCGCGAGGCGCTGGTGAGGGCGGGAGCGATGGAGGGGCTGTTCGCCCGCTTCGACGCGGCTCTGAAGGAACGTGGCTACTTCGCGCTGGGCGGCCAGATCATTGACGCCTCCATCGTGGAGGCGCCCCGGCAGCGGCTGACCCGGGAGGGGAAGCGCCAGATCCGTGACGGCGAAGATCCGCCCTGGCCCCTGGCCAAGGCTCGCCAAAAGGATACGCAGGCGCGCTGAGCGGTGAAACGAGGGCGGGTCGGGGGCCGCCGCCCCCGGCCTTCGGCGACAATCCGCCTTTTCAGCCAAAATCCAGAGCTCAGCCCCCACAGAACGCTGCTTTATCGAGGTGTTCAATTGGGATTAAATCTTCCGCAAACACGAAAAAACCCGCCAAGCAATTGACTTGACGAGCTTTTTTGCCGGAAATTTGGTTGCGGGGGCAGGATTTGAACCTGCGACCTTCAGGTTATGAGCCTGACGAGCTACCGGGCTGCTCCACCCCGCGGGTGTTGGGCTGCTGGGAACCGGCAGTGCGACGACGATTGTCAAGCGTGTTTGAAACCCATCCATCCAAGTCCTTGATGGCTTGGCGTGTGCCGTGGTGACCTGGCGGCGACCTACTCTCCCACGTCTTAAGACGCAGTACCATCGGCGCTGAGGCGTTTCACGGCCGAGTTCGGAATGGGATCGGGTGTTGGGAGCCTCGCCATGACCACCAGGTCACCAAGGCACACGCGAACCATCCGGACCGGACGGGCGGGTTTCGTTAAGTTTGAGGACGTTTGCTCTTGTTCTTTGCGGTGTTGGCTCGTGCGCCCAGGGCTTGCCGCTGCGCGCGGGCCGCCTGCTGGGAAGGATCAAGCCTTTCGAGCGATTAGTAAGGCTCAGCTTCAGGCGTTGCCGCCCGTCCACATGCCTCCTATCGACGTGATGGTCTGTCACGGCTCTCAAGGGAGTTCTGGTTTTGAGGTGGGTTTCCCGCTTAGATGCTTTCAGCGGTTATCCCGTCCATACTTAGCTACCCGGCCATGCCACTGGCGTGACAACCGGTGCACCAGAGGTATGTCCATCCCGGTCCTCTCGTACTAGGGACAGATCCTCGCAAAACTCCGACACCCACGGCAGATAGGGACCGAACTGTCTCACGACGTTCTAAACCCAGCTCACGTACCACTTTAATCGGCGAACAGCCGAACCCTTGGGACCTGCTCCAGCCCCAGGATGTGATGAGCCGACATCGAGGTGCCAAACGACTCCGTCGATATGGACTCTTGGGAGTCATCAGCCTGTTATCCCCGGCGTACCTTTTATCCGTTGAGCGATGGCCCGTCCACGTGGGACCACCGGATCACTATGGCCGACTTTCGTCTCTGCTCGACTTGTCTGTCTTGCAGTCAGGCGGGCTTATGCCATTGCACTCGTCGAGCGATTTCCGACCGCTCTGAGCCCACCATCGCGCGCCTCCGTTACACTTTGGGAGGCGACCGCCCCAGTCAAACTACCCGCCATGCAGGGTCCCGGCTCCGGATCAACGGAGCGCGGTTAGATGCCAGAGACCTCAAGGGTGGTATTTCAAGGATGGCTCCACCCGAGCTGGCGCCCGGGCTTCCTAGCCTCCCACCTATCCTACACATGAGATCCCTAGCACCACTGCAAAGCTGTAGTAAAGGTGCACGGGGTCTTTCCGTCTGACCGCGGGTACTCCGCATCTTCACGGAGAGTTCAATTTCGCTGAGTTGGTGTTGGAGACAGCGGGGAAGTCGTTACGCCATTCGTGCAGGTCGGAACTTACCCGACAAGGAATTTCGCTACCTTAGGACCGTTATAGTTACGGCCGCCGTTTACCGGGGCTTCAATTCGGAGCGTGAACCCCTCCTCTTAACCTTCCGGCACCGGGCAGGCGTCAGACCCTATACGTCGCCTTGTACGGCTTCGCAGAGCCCTGTGTTTTTAGTAAACAGTCGCCACCCCCTGGTCTGTGCCCCCCGCCCCGGCTTGCGCCGCGACGGGGCCCTCTTCTTCCGAAGTTACGAGGGCAATTTGCCGAGTTCCTTCAACACCATTCTCTCAAGCGCCTGGGTATACTCTACCAGTCCACCTGTGTCGGTTTGGGGTACGGTCTGATGCGGGGGCTGTTTCCTGGAACGGGTCCCCAGCCGGGCCAATCCGATAAGGCCCGACACGCTTTCCCATTCGTCACACACCCGCTGGCCCACGAATA
>NZ_CBCOOP010000001.1:1035000-1090000 GCF_965111635.1 Azospirillum sp. Marseille-Q6669
ATCCTGGGCTTCAGCAAGATGCACAAGGGCATGGATTTCGGCGCGCCGACCGGCACCCCGATCTACGCAGCGGGCGGCGGCGTGGTCGAAGAGGTCGGGCCGAACGGTGCCTACGGCAATTACATCCGCATCCGCCACAACACCCAGATCGCCACGGCCTACGCCCATCTGAGCCGGATCGCCAAGAGCACGCGCCGCGGCGCCCGCGTCGACCAGGGCGACGTCATCGGCTACGTCGGCACCACCGGACGATCCACCGGCCCGCACCTGCATTACGAGGTGCTGAAGAGCGGCCAGCAGATCAACCCGAAGAGCATCGACCTGCCCACCGGCGACAAGCTGGAAGGCCGTGAGATGCAAGCCTTCGAGCAGACGGTGCGGTCGCTGGAAAAGACCTTTGAGCAAGCGCGCAGCGGCCTTCAGCTCGCCCGCACCCCGGGGTCGCATGAGGACAAGGGGTGCACCAAGGCCACCACCTGCTGAAACCGTTCCAGCGCGTTCCTGCCGCTTTCTATTCCTGGTGAAGAAGGCGGCGGATGGCGCTGGCGAGGATCTGGACGCCCTTCTCCTCGTCGTCCGCCATCTTGCGGAGGCGGTCGCGCATGGCCTGAACCTGCGGCTTCATCTGGGCCGCCTTGGCGATGGCCAGTTGCGCCTCTTCCGGTTTCATATCGTTGTCGGCCATGGCGTGCTCCCTCCGCTTGCAATCAGGATGAGACAGTCGGCGCCGTGTTGCAACGGCCCTCGCTGATTCGAAGTCCGCATCAGCGAAACAGGCCGACGCTTTCAACCGCCTGGCCGCCAGTCCCCAGCTTGAATTCCGTCACGCCTGGCGCGCTGTCCGGGTTGATGCCACCGAGGTCGAGCCAACCCACGCCGCGCCCCTTGAGCGCCAGCGCAGCCCGCCACAGGACCAGCCGCATCGCGCCGCTCTTGCGCCCCGAGTCGCTCGACCAGCCGATCTGGTAGGTGGCCGAGCCGCCATGGACGTAGAAGAGCGCGCTCGCCGCCGGAGCAGCAGTCTTCGAACGATCCTCCAGGGCGCCGACCATCAACACCCCATCGCCCTTCCCTCCGCCCTTCAGCAGCGCGTTGCGGATGCGCACGGCCAGCGCGCCGGTCATCGGGCGAAACTGCTTGGTCAGGGCCTGCTCATGCTCCTGCTTCATCAACCAGGGAAGGTTCTTGGCCTCCCAGTCGAGGTCGATGACCAGACCCGCCTTCTCCGCCCCCTTCAGCCGCTGGCGCCAGTCGCGGGCCATCGCCGCGCGCAACTCCTCCTCGCTGCGGGACAGATCGAGCCAGACCGTGCGGTAGCCGGGGCCGAAGCGGCGGAAGCCGCAACGGCGCAGCATCGCCTCGGCCTCCGGGCCGGTGGCCAGCTCGGGAAGCAGACTGGCCCGGTTCAGCGGGTTGTCGGGGCAGGCCCGGCGCAGCAGGCGGAAGACTGCCTCCTGGGTGTCCAGATCCGGCTCGACCCCGTCGAGCCACAGCGGGCCGCGGTGGATCTGGCGCTGATGGAACAGGCGAAGCATGCGCCGCTCCAGGAGCTGCACCATCCCGATGGGCGTGCCGTCCCGCTGGATCACGCCGAGCCGCGGCACGAAGCCATGGGTGCGCCCCATGGCGCCGGCATAGGCGAAGCACTGCGGCAGGGTGGAGCGGGGAACGCGGGCGAAGAGCGAGGCCCACTCCCCCACCGTTCCCTCGTTCCACAGGATGGTGACGGCGCCTTCGGACGAGGTTGGCATGAAGGATGATCCGGCGTCAGGCGGGCGGCAGGGCCGAGGTGGCCTCTTCCAACTGGGCGAAGCTCGGCCGGTATTCGGGCTCCAGCACGTTTCGCGAGTATTCGACGGAGATGGCCGGAGCGTAGCCGGACAAATGAGCGATCAGGCCGATCTTCATCGCCTGATAGTATTTCCCTTCGGCGTGGTAGATGTTCTTGAGGCCGCTGGCGATCGGCGCCAGGAAGCCGTAGGCGACGAGAATGCCGGTGAAGGTGCCGACCAGCGCGCCGCCGATCAGCTTGCCGAGGACCTCCGGCGGCTCGGTGATCGATCCCATGGTGTGGATCACGCCCAGCACCGCCGCGACAATGCCCAGCGCCGGAACGGCGTCGGCGACCGCCTGGATGGCGTCGGCGATCCGCTGGTGCTCGTGGTGCATGGTCTCGATGTCCTCGTCCATCAGGTCGACCAGCTCGTGCGGGTTGTCGGCCCCGAGCGACATCAGACGCAGATAAGTGCAGAGGAAGGATATGGCGTGGTGGTCGCCGTAGAATTTTGGAAATTGCTGGAAGAGTGGTGAGTCCTCGGGTTTCTCGATGTGCTGTTCGAGCGCAAGCAACCCCTTGGTCTTCGCGATCTTGAAGACCTGATACATCATGGTGAGAAGTTCGAGGAAATCATCCTTTTTGTATTTTGGCCCTTTGAAAAGGTGGCCGAGTTCCTTGCCGGTGTGGGTGACCACCGCTTTTGGATTGCCGATCAAGAACGCGCCGGCGGCGGAGCCCAGGATGATCATGAACTCGAAGGGCATCCACAGCACGCCCAGGTGGCCGCCGCCCAGGACGTAGCCCCCGAAGACGCTGAACACCACGACGCCGAAGCCGATCATCACGAACATGTCTTCCGTCCTCCAGCGTCATTTTCCGTGTCTTGACCGCTCCGCTCCGCGGAAAGCCGGCCAAGCGGGCGTGCTTGCGTTCCGCCGGCCCAGTGACGCAGCAATCCCTTGAGTTTTTGTAAATCTCCCGGCGTCGGACGCGATCCTAGCCGTGACAACGGATTGTGTCACGAAAGGAGTACCCGAAAAGCACCCTCGCCGCAGCCACATGCGCAAAAGAAAAGGGACCGCCCGCGGGCGGTCCCTCCTTACAGGCTCGGACGACCCGGCGCCGGCCCGATCAGCCGATCCGCCAAGTGTCCGGAGCCTCCTCCAGCCGCTTGAGAAGCGCCACGCGCTGCTGCTCGATCTCGTCCGGCAGATGGCTGCCGAAGCGGTTGAACAGTTCCTCCTGATCCTTGGCCTCGGCCTCGGCTTCCTTCCGGTCGATGTCCATGATCTTCCGGAACTTGTCCTCGGCGAAGTCCAGACCGGCCCAGTTCAGGTCCTGGTAGCGCGGCATGTAGCCGAACGGGCTCTCCGCCGCATCCACCGCACGGCCGCGGACGCGGTCGACGATCCAGCGCAGGACGCGCATGTTGTCGCCGAAGCCCGGCCAGACGAACTTGCCGTTCTCGTCCTTGCGGAACCAGTTGACGCGGTAGATGCGCGGCAGGTTCTCCACCCGGCCTTCCATCGCCAGCCAATGGTTCCAGTAGTCGGCCATGTTGTAGCCGCAGAAGGGCAGCATGGCGAAGGGGTCACGGCGGATGGCGGCCTGGCCCACGGCGGCGGCGGTCGCCTCCGAGCCCATGGTCGCCGCCCAATAGACGCCCTCGCGCCAGTTGTAGGCCTCGAAGACCAGCGGGAAGGTCTTGGACAGGCGGCCGCCGAAGATGAAGGCGGAGATCGGAACGCCCGCCGGGTCCTCCCAGGCCGGATCGATCGACGGGCACTGCGCCGCCGGGGCGGTGAAGCGCGAGTTCGGGTGGGCGGCCGGACGGCCCGACGCCGGGGTCCAGTCGTTGCCCTGCCAGTCGATCAGGTGGGCCGGCGTCTCGTCGGTCAGGCCCTCCCACCACACATCGCCGTCGTCGGTCAGCGCGACGTTGGTGAAGATGACGTTGGCGTTCAGGGTCTTCAGCGCGTTCGGGTTCGACTTGATGCTGGTGCCCGGCGCGACGCCGAAGAAGCCGGCCTCCGGGTTGATGGCGCGCAGCGTGCCGTCCGGCTGCGGCTTCACCCAGGCGATGTCGTCACCGATGGTGCGGACCTTCCAGCCTTCGAACTCGGCCGGGGGAACCAGCATGGCGAAGTTGGTCTTGCCGCAGGCCGACGGGAAGGCGGCGGCGACGTAGGTCTTCTCGCCCTCCGGGCTTTCCACGCCGAGGATCAGCATGTGCTCGGCCAGCCAGCCCTGCTCACGGCCCATCGAGGAGGCGATGCGCAGCGCGAAGCACTTCTTGCCGAGCAGGGCGTTGCCGCCGTAGCCCGAGCCGAAGGAGACGATCGAGTGATCGGCCGGGAAGTGGACGATGTACTTGTGATCGGCGTTGCACGGCCACGCCACGTCCGGCTGGCCGGGCTCCAGCGGCGCGCCGATGGAGTGCAGGCAGGGCACGAAGTCGCCGTCGCCCAGGATGTCCAGCACCTTCTGACCCATGCGGGTCATCATGCGCATGTTCACCGCGACATAGGGGCTGTCGGAGATCTGCACGCCGATGTGGGCGATGTCCGAGCCCAGCGGCCCCATGCTGAAGGGCACCACATACATGGTGCGGCCCCGCATGCAGCCTTCGAACAGGCCGTCCAGCTTCGCCTTCATCTCCGCCGGGGCGACCCAGTTGTTGGTCGGGCCGGCATCCTCCTTGCGCTCGGAGCAGATGTAGGTCCGGTCCTCGACGCGGGCGACGTCGCCCGGATCGGAGCGGCAGAGGTAGGAGTTCGGGCGCTTGGCCTCGTTCAGCTTGATGAAGGTGCCCGATTCCACCATCTCGGCGCACAGGCGGTCGTATTCCTCCTGCGATCCGTCACACCAGTGCACCCGCTCGGGCTTGCACTTGTTCGCGATCTCCTCGACCCAAGCCAGGAGCTTCTTGTTCCGCGTGCGCGTTGTTCCGGTCATCCTTTGCCTCTCAACTCGTCTCCGGGTTCGCCGCCCCCTTGGGATTCGGGGTCCGGTGCCCGGAGGTCCGGACGGCTGGCCTTTTCGGCCCTTATCGAAGCCGTCCTCGTTCGGTGGCGGTGTCGTTCCGCCGGCTCAAACCACCGCAGCCCGGCCCGTGGGCCGGACGGCGGTCATCCCGACGCGCCCCCCGGGCGCGCCCGATGTCCTGATTGGCAAGAGAGGGGTGGCCCGAGGGCCACAAACCCAAAACGGCAACGGGTCGGTCCGTTATGGTCCACTGACGTTTTCTCCTGGTTGCGCTCTTTTTGCGCGCCGCTTGCCGCGGCGTCGTGGTTAGCCGTCACGATCGTCCGAATCCACTGAGCCGTCGGCCGCGCCGGGTGCGCTCCGGCGAGCCTGCCGGGCGAGGCCGGCGAGAGTGACCCTAGCGTCTTCGGGGTTTTCCACGCTGTGATCGAAATCAACCCGCGCCATTTCGCCGCTGCGGCGCAGATCGCAGCCGTCGGGGTCGATGCCCGTCATCACCCAGGGCTCGGCGCCGTCGGCGGACCGCCCGGCCAGAACCGTGGCGTACAGCCGCAAGGCGTCGGCGTGGTCGGCGTTCATATGGCTCAGGATGGCCTTCTCGGCCTCGGCCAGCGCCATGGGAACGGCGGGCAACATCAACTCGGCGCGGTCGAGCCACCGCACCCGGCCGAATCCGGCCACCAGATGGGCACGCTCCACTGACACGGCGTAAACGCTGAAATCGGCGAAGCCGGCGTAGAGCCCCGCACCGGGATGGCGCGCCAGGAACCGGGCCCGGTGGCGCGGCTCCTCCGAGCGCTCGGCCCGCCCGAGAACCGACAGCCTCGGCCCGGACAGCGGCTCCGCCAGCCCTCCAGTTCCGTCGAACAGCAGGCCGACGCGCGAATCCCGCGCGATGTTCTTCGTGTGGTCTGCAAGGGTGGAGAGAAGGAGAAGGGGCGTGCCGTCGAAGTCGAAGGCCACCTGGACCAGCGAGGGATAGGGCCAGCCGCCCCTGTCATTCTGTTGACCATCCTGCTGGTCGCCATCCCCGCGCAGGGCGGTGGACAGCGCCGCCAAGCCGGCACCACGCATCAGGCGCCTTGCGGCGCCTCCCGTTCGGCCGCCGACGTCCGATGACGCCGCGGCGCCCGGCCCCGTTGGGGTCGGACGGATGGGGGACTCGTCGGAACTCATGCCCTGAAACGAATGCGTTCTCCCGCGCAGCACCGTTTCCCCGGCGCCGCATTGGTGCCATATTGGCCCAGACAAATAGGTTGGGAAAAGCGAAAAGTTGGCTTTTCATGCCTTTGCGCCGCCTGCAGGTCGTCGTGGAGCATTGGGAAAGCCCGCATTTCGAAATAAGACGAAACCATTCTTCCGTAGTAAGCGACATCAACGGGCCGGCCATCCGCTTCAGTTGGCCGCCGGCACCGGCGGTTGCCGAAAACGGGGTGTGTGATTGGGAACGCGAACGACATGTCTCACACCGTAGCGTTGGTGGATGACGACCGGAACATCCTGACCTCCGTTGCCATGGCGCTGGAAGCGGAGGGGTTCGAGGTGCGCACCTACACCGACGGCGCCGAAGCGCTGCGCGGCCTGACCCAGCGCCCGCCGGACCTTGCCGTGCTGGACATTAAGATGCCGCGCATGGACGGGATGGAGCTGCTGCAGCGCCTGCGCCAGACCAGCCATCTGCCGGTCATCTTCCTGACCAGCAAGGACGACGAGGTCGACGAGCTGATGGGTCTGCGCATGGGCGCGGACGACTACATCAAGAAGCCCTTCTCGCAGCGCCTGCTGGTCGAGCGTATCCGCACCCTGCTGCGGCGCGAGGCGGCGACCCGTGACAAGACAGCGCCGGAACCCGGCGTTCTGCTGACCCGCGGCCCGCTGGTGATGGACGGCGCCCGCCATTCCTGCACCTGGAAGGGCCAGCCCATCGACCTGACGGTGACGGAATTCCTTCTGGTGAAGGCGCTGGCCCAGCGCCCCGGCCATGTGAAGAGCCGCGACCAGCTCATGGACGCCGCCTACGGCGAGAACGTCTATGTCGACGACCGCACCATCGACAGCCACATCAAGCGGCTCCGCAAGAAGTTCAAGGCCATTGATTCCGACTTTGCGCAGATCGAAACGCTCTATGGCGTCGGTTACCGATACAGGGAGTGAGGTCCGCGCGCCGGACCACGCCCCCTCCCCCCCCGTCACCCCCGGAACCGCGCCGCGCGCCGCGTCAAGGCGACGGGTGCGCGGCGTGCCGTCGCCGCTGACCCTGCGGATTCTCGCCGTCAACGTGCTGGCGCTGCTGCTGCTGGTCGGCGCCCTGCTCTATCTCGGCCGCTACCAGGACCGACTGGTCCAGGCGGAGCTGGACGCGCTGGAGACGGAGGCCCGCATCTTCGCCTCCGCACTCGGCGAGGGCGCCGTGCAGCGGGCCGCCGACGAGCCGGAGCTGGGCCAGGAGAGCTACGAGCTGTCGCCGGAGCTGGGGCGCCAGATGATCCGCCGGCTGGCTCTGGCGACGGAGACGCACACCCGGCTCTACGGCCCGGATGGGCGGCTGCTGTCGGACAGCCGCGTGCTGACCGGCTCGCCCGGCAAGATCGAGATCCAGGAGCTGCCGCTGCCGCCCTCCGGGGATCCGGCGTCACGGGCGGTCAACGAGTTCTACGCCCGCTTCATCGACGTGGTGCCGAGCCGGGAGAACCTGCCGCTCTACCGCGAGCCGCCGGGCCACACCGCCGAATCGGCGGCCCCGCCGCCCAACGTGGAACGCGCGCTGGCCGGCGAGAACAGCGCGACGGTGTGGCGGCTGGCCTCGCCGGTCGCCCGATCCAACCTGCTGCTGACGGTCGCCGTTCCGGTACAGCGCTACAAGGAGGTGCTGGGGGCGGTGCTGCTGTCGCGCAGCGGCACGGTGATCGACGAGGCCATCCGGTCGGTGCGCACCGACATTCTGCGCGTCTTCGCGGTGGCGCTTCTGGTCACGGTCCTGATGTCGCTCTATCTGGCCGGCACCATCGCCCGCCCCATCCGCAAGCTGGCGCAGGCCGCCGACCGGCTGCGCACCGGCCACGGGCGCCACACCGAGATCCCCGACTTCACCCGCCGCGGCGACGAAATCGGGGAGCTGTCCGGTGTGCTGCGCGACATGACGGCGGCGCTGTGGGCGCGCATGGACGCCATCGAGCGCTTCGCCGCCGACGTCGCCCACGAGATCAAGAACCCGCTGACCTCGCTGCGCAGCGCGGTCGAGACGGTCAGCCGTATCCAGGACCCGGCCCGCCGCGACAAGCTGATGGCGATCATCGCCGACGACGTGCAGCGGCTGGACCGGCTGATCAGCGACATCTCCAACGCCTCGCGCCTGGACGCAGAGCTGTCCCGCGCCGCTCTGGAACCGGTGGACATCGGCGCGATGCTCCGCACGCTCGCCGACATCCACCACACCACCGCGGAGGACGAGGAGGACGAGGGCGGGGCGGAGGCCGTGCCGAGCGTCGTCATCGAGCCGCCGCGGGGAGGGTCGCTGACCGTGAAGGGGCTGGAGGGGCGTCTGACCCAGGTCTTCCAGAACCTGATCGCCAACGGCTTGTCCTTCTCGCCGCCCGGCGGGCAGGTCCGGCTGGCCACCCGACGCACCCCGGACGGCGCGGTCGAGGTGACGGTCAGCGACGACGGCCCCGGCATTCCGGAGGGCAAGGAGGAGGCGATCTTCGAACGCTTCTACACCGAGCGGCCGGCAGGCGAGAAGTTCGGCACCCATTCCGGCCTCGGCCTGTCGATCTCCAAGCAGATCGTCGAGGCCCACGGCGGCACCATCCGGGCCGCGAACCGTCTCGGCCGCGATGGGGAGACGATCGGCGCCGTCTTCACCGTGCGCCTGCCCCGCCCGTGAGGGATTTCCACATGGCGGATGCGGCATAGTTGCAATTTGAGAAAAGACGTATGGACAAAGTCGTGGGTGCGGCGGATGCTCGATTACGGTCATTCCCGCGCCTGCGACGGCTGGCCTTTCAACAACCGGACGTCACCAACCGGAAGAGGGCCATGTCCGACATCCAGCCCGACCCCATGCCATTCGCACCGTGCCGGACCGACGAAGCCGCCTTGGCCCCGGTCGCACCAGCCTCGGCCAGGGTGATCGACTTCCGCCGCTATCGGCTGGCCCGCCTCATCAACGACGCCAGCGTCCAGCAGGGCGAGCTGGCCCGGATGATGCGGGCATCGGCCAACGAACGGACGCAGCTGGCGGAGGCGCTCCAGGGCGCCCAGCGGCATCTGGCGACCATCGCCGACAGCTACACCCATCTGCTGACCCGGCTGGCCCGTGAGAAGGATTTCCGCACGGCCTGCCAGGAGGCAGCGGAGTTGGACGATCTGGACGAGATGATCCGCCGGCGCGACGCGCTGGCCAGCGAATTGGCGGACATCCGCCGTACCGTCCGGCCCGGCCTGCGCATCGGCTTGACCGCGGGTTGCGACCGGCCGGCCTGAGGTCGGAACTCGCGCGGCTGTCACCGTGGCTCAGCCGGGTTATGGCCGGAGCACGGCGGTCGCGCCGGCGCATTCGAGGCGTATCGGGCGGGAAAAGGATGCATTTTCGGCATCCCATTGACAGAACCAGCGGCACGCCTCACCTTCGCGGGATCATGGTAACGATTCACGGCACCTGCGTCCTGGTCGGCACATGGAATGACGGCCATGGAAACGGCGGCAGCGGCGGCATATGGAGCGGCGGCGACCGCAGCGAAACGCCCGTCGGCGTGCTGCTGCGGGGGCCGTCGGGCAGCGGCAAGTCCGATCTGGCCTTGCGGATGATCGACGCGGGGGCGCTGCTGGTTGCCGATGACCAGGTGGAACTGCGCGTCGACCAGGACAGGCTGATGGCGACGGCGCCGGCGGCTCTGGCCGGTCTTCTGGAGGTGCGGGGCGTCGGCATCATGCCCCTGCCCGCTGCCGCGGAGGCGGAGGTCGGGCTGGTCGTCGATCTGGTGCCGCGCGACGCCGTGGAGCGTCTTCCCATGGAAGAGGCCGCGGATCTTCTCGACCGGGCCGTCCCGCGCCTCGCCCTCTGCCCCTTCGACGCCTCGACTCCGGCCAAGCTCAAGTTGGCCGCCGCCGCGGCGCGGGCCGGCTCGCTGGGAAAGGTTCCGAACCTGCCATGACCGACCGCCATTCCCCGGAAAACCTGCTGACGGAACGGCCGATGGGCCCGGACGGTCAACTCGTGCTGGTCACCGGCATGTCCGGAGCCGGTATGTCCGTCGCCTTGAAGGCTCTGGAGGATTTGGGCTACGAAGCGGTGGACAACCTGCGCCTCTCACTGGTCCCGGCGCTTCTGGAGCAGGCGGACCCGCGCAAGCGGCCGCTGGCCCTGGTCATCGACAGCCGCACCCGCGACTTCTCCGCCCACGCCATGCTGGAGGAGGTCGAGGCGCTGAAGGCCCATGCCGGGTTGGACGTGCGGCTGGTCTTCCTCGACTGCGGGGACGAGACGCTGCAGCGCCGCTTCACCGAGACGCGCCGCCGCCATCCATTGGCCATCGACCGCCCGGTTCCGGACGGCATCCAGCTGGAACGCACCATGCTGCTGCCGCTGAAGCAGCAGGCCGACGTGACCATCGACACCACGCAATTGTCGATCCACGACCTGCGCCGCATCCTGGCCGGCAACTTCCAGATCGGGGCACAGGCGGCGCTCCAGGTCTTCGTCACCTCCTTCTCGTTCCGGATGGGGTTGCCTCGCGAGGCGGACCTCGTGTTCGACGTACGCTTCCTGACAAATCCCCATTATGATCCGGATCTGCGCCCGCTCACCGGCCTGGACCCCCGCGTGGCGGCGCGCGTGGAGGGCGATCCGGATTTCGCCGACTTCTTCCGTCATCTGACGGAACTGTTGCAGCCGCTTCTGCCGCGCTACAACCAGGAGGGCAAGAGTTACCTGACCATCGCGGTCGGCTGCACCGGCGGCAAGCACCGGTCGGTGTTCGTCGCCGAACGGCTGGCCGCTTGGCTGGGCGGGCTGGGGCTGAAGGTCGGGATCAGCCATCGGGAGTTGGACCGGCAGGCCCCGCGCACCGGCTGACCGCCGAAGGTTGGCCAGAGGGGTTGACCCAAGGGGCGGATTGATCCGGATAAGGGATCGTTCATAAGTGCCGCAATAAGAATGTGGCTTCGGGGGAGGCTCCAGAATTGAAGGATGTCCCATGATCGGTATGGTTCTGGTAACCCACGGGCGCCTCGCGGCAGAGTTCATCGCCGCGCTGGAGCATGTGGTGGGTGAGCAGCAGCAGGTGCGGGCCGTGTGCATCGGCCCAGACGACGACATGGAGCAGCGCCGTCAGGACATTCTGAACTCCGTGGCCGACGTGGACGACGGGTCCGGCGTTGTCGTGCTGACCGACATGTTCGGCGGGACTCCATCCAACCTCGCCATCTCCATCATGGACAAGGCGAAGGTCGAAGTGATCGCCGGCGTGAACCTGCCGATGCTGATCAAGCTGGCCAGCGTCCGCCGCCAGGAAACGCTGACCCACGCCGTGACCGCCGCGCGGGAGGCCGGACAGAAATACATCAACGTCGCATCCTCGCTGCTGTCGGACGGGTGACTCGATGAGCGTTCCAGACGACAAGACGCCCGCCCAGGGCGCTTCCGGCGTTGACGGGCGGACTCCGGAGAGAAACCCCGAAATCTGCCAGACCGTCACCATCTGCAACCAGCGCGGCCTGCACGCCCGCGCGGCTGCGAAGTTCGTGAAGCTGGTCGCCACCTTCGATTGCGAAATCGAGGTGCGGCGCGGCGAGACACAGGTTTCGGGCGAATCCATCATGGGCCTGATGATGCTGGCCGCCGGCCCCGGCACCTCGGTGGAGCTGTACGCCTACGGCCGCGAGGCCGAGGACGCCATGGCCGCTCTCGTGGATCTGATCACCCGCAAGTTCGATGAAGACTGACGTTCCGGCCGCCGGCCAGGGGCGGTCGTTGCGCGGGCTGGGCGTTTCGCCCGGCATTGCCATCGGCCCGGCCCACGTGGTGGAGAGCGGCGCCGTCCGCGTTCCCGAATACACGCTCGCCGCCGATCAGGTGGAGGCCGAGGCCGCGCGATTCGCCGATGCCTGCGGCAAGGCGCGCCGCCAGATCCGCAAGCTGAAGGCCAAGGCGCTGACGCTGCCCGGCTCCGCGTCGGAGGAGATCGGCTTCCTTCTCGACGCCCATCTGGCGATGGTAACCAACTCGCGCCTGACGCGCGGCGTCGAGCGCCGCATCCAGCAGGAGCTGGTCAACGCCGAGGCCGCGGTCCAGGCGGAGATCGCCACCATCGCCCAGACCTTCGCGAGCATGGAAGACAGCTACCTCGCCGGGCGAATCGCCGACGTGCGCGAGGTGGGTCGGCGCCTGATCCGCAACCTGATGCGGCACGAGTATCAGGCCTTCTCCATGCTGAACCCCGGCGCGGTGATTCTGGCCGAGGAGCTGACCCCGGCGGACACCGCCCTGCTCGACCCGCGCCGCGTCGCCGGATTCGCCACCGTGCTCGGCGGCGCCGAGGGGCACACGGCGATCATGGCGCGCTCGCTGGGCATTCCGGCGGTGCTGGGCGTCGGTGGGCTGCTGGCTGGGTTGAAGAATGGGATCACGGTCATCGTGGACGGGGTGCAGGGGCGCGTCATCATCGACCCCACCCCCGAGGTGCTGGAGGACTACCGGCAGCGCCGCGCCGAGCGCGAGCGCGAGCGCGAGCAGCTGAAGGGCCTGCGCAAGCTGCCGGCGGTCACGCGCGACAACACCGCGGTGACGCTCCAGGCCAATCTGGAGCTGCCGCGCGACCTCGACCACGCGCTGGAGAACGGGGCGCAGGGGATCGGGCTGCTGCGCACCGAGTTCCTGTTCATGAACCGCGACCAGTTGCCCGACGAGGACGAGCAGTACACCGTCCTGCGCTCCATCGTGGAGGGCATGGGCGGGCGCACCGTCACCGCCCGCACCATGGATGTCGGCGGGGAGAAGCTGGCCGGCTGGATGGCCGGCCGCTACGGCGAGCCGGCGAACCCGGCGCTCGGTCTGCGCGCCGTCCGGCTGGGCCTGCGCGAGCCGAAGCTGCTGGAGACGCAGCTCGCCGCCATGCTGCGGGCCGGCGTCCACGGGCCGCTGCGCATCCTGCTGCCGATGATCTGTTCGGTCGCCGAGGTGCAGCGCGTGCGCGAGATGATGGGCCAGGTGGCCCGCCGCCTGCGCCGCCGCGGCGTCCCCATCGCCGATCCGCTGCCGCCGGTGGGGGTGATGGTGGAGGTTCCGGGCGCGGCCCTGTCCGCGGACGCGCTGGCCTACGCCGCCGACTTCTTCTCCATCGGCACCAACGACCTGACCCAGTACACGCTGGCCATCGACCGCGGCGACGAGCAGGTCGCCTCGCTCTACGACCCGCTGCATCCGGCGGTTCTTCGCCTGATCCAGTTCACCATCGAGGCGGCGTTGCGCGCCCGCATCCCGGTGTCGGTCTGCGGCGAGATCGCCGGCGACGCGCGCTACACGGCCTTGTTGTTGGGGCTTGGCGTGCGCGACCTGTCGATGGTCCCGCCGGCCATCCCCCTGGTGAAGCGGCGCATCCGCAAGCTCGACCTTCAGGAAGCCACCCGCCGCGCCCGCGTCATCATGGACCAGAGCGACAGCGGGCGCATCGCCGCCCTGCTGGACGACTTCAACGCCGTCGGCTGAGGCACCGCTCGAAGGAAGAACGGCGTCCGCGCAACTCCATCGTTGCCGCGGACGCCATTCTCACCGCCCGATCATGGGCTTCAGCCAGGGCCAGGAGATGAACAGTTCGGTGAAGTAGCCTTGGGTGAGAATGCCGCGGCCGACCTTGTGGATGCGGGCCGGAAGCGCGCCGAGTTCCCCCTTGCGGGCGATCACGAAGATGGACCGGCGGAAGCTCGCGGCCGGAAAGGGCAGAACCCGCAGGCGACCCAGATGCTGGCGGCTTTTCACCAGCGCGGTCGGCGGAAGCAGGCTCCACCCCATCTCCTCCGCCACCATGGCCATCATGGTGTCGACGGCGTCGAACGCGAAGCTGCGCGGGATCTCCATGCCCAGCCGGCGCAGATGCTGGTCCACCATCCGGCCGAGGCTGCTGTCCGCCGTGTTGCGGATCAGCGGCAATGCCTGCGAAAGCGCGCGCAGCCCGGCCTCGTCGGCGACCTCCGGCGCGTTGCGTGGCACCAACAGCACGAAGGGCTCGGTGACCAGCCGGGCGCTGTCCACCTGATCCATGTCGTCGAAGGACTCGTTGGTGAAGATGACGTCCAGGCGCCGCGCCATGAACTGCTCCCGCAGTTGCCGGCTCAGCCCCGCCGCGATGCTGAAGGAGGGCACGCCGTCGCGCAGTTGCTGAAGCAGCCGCGGCATGAACGGGGCGGCCAGCGTGTCGATGCAACCGAGCCGCAGCTCCGGCACGAAGGGCGCATCCTTGCCGCCGATCACCGCCGGCAGTTGGCGGGCGTCGTTCAGAATGCGCTTGCTCCAATGCCAGAGCCGGTGACCGGCGGCGGTCAGCGCCATCGGGCGGATGCTTCGGTCGAACAGCTGCGTGGCGAAGGCTGCTTCCAGTTGACGCACCACATGCGACACGGCCGATTGGGTCAAGCCCAGTTGGCCCGCCGCTCGGGTCATGTTGCCAAGCTCCGCCACGGTCACGAACACTTCGAGGGCGTCGAGGTCAAAGTCGCGATGGCGCATGGGGCGAGCGGGCTTCGTCTTCCGGCGGTCGTGGGGCAGGTCCCGATGGAGACCCGGGTGGCGGCGCATTATGAACGCAGTTCATCCCCACCATGAAAGTCATTTCTTGACGTGACGGGGCGGAACGGTCGTGGGCAGCCTCGCGGGGTCGTCATCCCTTGCGAGCCTCCCATCATGACCATCCCTCCCCTCCCCTCCATCACCGCCGACCAGCCCGCGACCCAGCCCGCTGCCCGACTCATCGGCCATTGGCTGGCCGGTCTGGAGCGCGCCGGCATTCCCGACGACGTCGCCGCGGCGGCCCGCGCCTGCATCATCGACACGCTGGGCGTGGCTCTGGCCGGAGTGGGCACCGACACCGCCCGCCTGGCGCGGGAGGAAGCGCTGGACATCCATGCCGCCGGCCCGTCCACCCTGCTGGGAGGCGGACGCCTCAACGCCGAAGGGGCCGCCTTCGCGAATACCGCCGCCGCCCACGCACTGGATTTCGACGACAACTCCTATGCCGGATTCGTCCATGGGTCGGCCGTGGTGGTGCCGACCGCCCTGGCCGCGGTGGAGGCGGCCGGAGGCACCGGAGCCGATCTGCTGACCGCCGTGGTTGCCGGTGCGGAGGCCGAATACGCGCTGGCCATCGCCCTCGGCAACGGAGTGTATGAGGCCGGCTGGTGGACCACCGCGCTGTTCGGCGGCGTCGGCGCTGCGGCCGCGGCCGCCAAGGCCTTCCGGTTGGACGGCGACCGGGCCGCCGACGCCATTGCCTTTGCGCTCTGCGGAGCCGGCGGCATGCGGGCCTGCTTCGGCACGGGCGCCAAGCCGCTGCTGGCCGCGCAGGCCGCCGCCAACGGGCTGCGCGCGGCGCGTCTGGCCAAGCGTGGCGGAGCCGTTCCGCACGGCGTGGTCGAGGACCCGCGGGGCTTTGCTCGGCTGGTGGCGCAGGGCCGCTTCGATCCCACAGCGGTGGCGGCCTTGGGCCGGCGGTGGCACCTGCTCGACCCCGGCATCGACACCAAGGCCTATCCTGTCTGCCTCTCCTCGCACGCGGCGGCCGACGCAGTGCGCGACCTGATGACGGAGCACCGGCTGGCTCCGTCGGACATCGCGGCGGTGCGCTGCGTCGTGCCGCCCGTGGTGGCCGCCAACCTCACCTACGACCGCCCGGCCACTCCCGGTGAAGCCCGCTTCAGCCTGCCCTTCGCGGTGGCCTGCGTGATGCTGCACGGCGACCTGACTCTGGATCACCTGACCGCAGCGACGCTGGCCGACCCGCATCTGTGCGCGGCCATGGAGCGTGTGAGCATGCGGCCCGACCCCGGCTGGAACGCCGATCCCGAGCGGGCACGGCTGGCCCCGGAAGGCGCCGCTGTGACGGTGGAAACCGTGACCGGACGTGCGTTCCGTCGCTTCTGCGCCTCGGCGCGCGGCACCGTCGCCCGGCCCCTGTCGGCGCAGGAGCATGCCGGGAAGTTCCATGACTGTGCCGGACGCGCCATGGGACCGGAGGCAGCGGCGCGGCTCCATCGGAAATTGCTGGATATCGATGCGATGCCCCAGCTGGACGGGCTTCTGGACGGCTCGATCGGCTGACATGCGGGGCGACAGCATACGCCTGCATTCATGGTCCCTGCAAAATTCATTCATGGTGCTGGCGAGGCGCCCATAATCCAGCCTAATTTTTGAGCAAGATTGTCAGTCCAACGAACGGAATTTTACGAGCAAATTCCGGGCTTCAGCGGTGATCGAAAATCAGGCACATGGTCCACAACACCATATTTGCCTAATTTATGGGCGTATCTTGCTCCACCGAACGGCACGACCTTGGCCTTTCCGCCCATGACGGGTCTGTGAGAGCGTCAAGGCAACAGGAACCAAGGTCCACAACGGACCCCGCAAGCAGAGAGGCTTCATCATGGTGAAACGGTTGGTGGCACGGGCGGTGCTCTCGGCTTTCCTCCTCTCCGGCACCGCGCTGTCCGCGCACGCCGCCGGCACGCTCAAGGTGGCGGTGGATTCGAACCTGAACACCCTCGATCCCGCCAAGATGAAGGGCGGCCAGGAGTATGTGGCCGCCTACCTCCTCTTCAACGGCCTGACGGCGATCGCCGCCGACATGACGCTGAAGCCGGACCTCGCCGAGCGCTGGGAGCACAGCGCCGACCTCAAGACCTGGACCTTCTTCCTGAAGAAGGGCGTGAAGTTCCACAGCGGCCGCGAGATGGACGCCGAGGACGTGCTCGCCACCATCACCCGCATCCAGGACAAGGCGACCGGCTCCACCGCCCGCGTGAACTTCGAGATCGTGGAGTCGATGAAAGCGGTGGATTCCCACACGGTGGAATTCACGCTGAAGTCCCCCTACTCCGGCTTCGCCGAGCTGTTCGGCGAGCGTCAGGCCCGCATCGTGCCGCGCGACGGCCTCGACACGCTGGCCTCCAACCCCGTCGGCACCGGCCCCTTCCAGTTCGTCTCCTTCGCGCCCGGCGACCGCATGGTGGTGAAGCGCAACCCGACCTATTTCGAGGCCGGCCTGCCGAAGCTGGACGAGGTGGTGATCCGCATCCTGCCCGAGACGGCCAGCCAAGTGGCGGCGCTGACCACGGGTGAGCTGGACCTCGCCTGGAACCTGCCGCCGGAGGCGGTGGACAAGGTCAAGGCGACGTCCAACCTGAAGGCCGAAGCCGTGCCGACCTCCACCTGGGACGGCGTGATCATGAACGGCACGACCAAGCCGTTCGACGACGTGCGCGTGCGCCGCGCCGTGGCGACGGCGCTGGACAAGCAGGCGATCACCCAGATCGCCCTGTTCGGCTACGGCACGCCGACCCATTCGCCGATCCCGCCGAGCCATCCCTACTTCAACAAGGACCTGCCGATCGCCAAGGGCGACCCGGCCGCCGCGAAGAAGATGCTGGCCGAAGCGGGCTATCCCAACGGCTTCGAGGTCACGCTCTACACCCCGGCCGGCCGCGCCACCCGCGAGCGCCTGGGGCTGGCGGTCCGCGAGCTGCTGAAGCCGGCGGGCATCACCGTCAACGTGCAGCGCGTGCCCTTCGACGTCTTCCTGAAGGACATCGAGGGCAAGGCGGGCTTCTACATCGACGGCTTCTTCAGCCGCCCGACGATCGATACCTCGGTCTACCCCTGGTACCACTCGCGCGGGTCGTGGAACGCCGCGCTGTGGAACTACGCCAACCCGGCGATGGACAAGCTGCTCGACGGCGCCCGTCAGGCGTCCAGCGAGGAGGAGGCCAAGAAGCTCTATGGCGAGGTGCAGGCGCTGGCCGTCCAGGACGCGCCCGGCGTCATCCCCTACGTCATCAACCACGTCAACGGCGTGAGCGCGCGGGTGCAGGGCTTCACCTCCCACCCGATGATGTTCCTCGACCTGCGCAACGTTTCGGTCGGCCAGTAGAGCCGTCGCCGGCGTCGGGAGCGCCCGCCGCGCTCCCGACGGCCCCGGGCCAAGGGAAGCTCTCTCCATGCTCCTCTACACACTCACCCGGCTGGCCTATCTGGCGATGGTGCTGGTCGTCATGTCGATCCTCGTCTTCCTGGTGACGCAGGCCATGCCGGGCGACGTCGCGTCGATGATCGCCGGGCAGTTCGCCTCGAAAGAGGTGATCGACGCCATCACGGTCAAGCTCGGTCTCGACCAGCCCCTGATCGTGCAGTACGGCCGCTGGGCCGCCGGCATCCTGCAGGGCGATCTCGGCCGCTCGCTGGTTCTGGAGCAGCCGGTCGCGCCGATCCTGATGGAGGCGTTGAGCCGCTCCCTGGTCCTGGCGGTGGTGGCCCTGGCGGTGGTGACGGTGATCGGCATCGGCCTCGGCGTGCTGGCCGCGGTGCGCCGCGGGCGTCTGGCCGACCAGATGGTCTCGGGCGTGTCCTATCTCGGCATCGCCGTTCCCGACTTCTTCTGGGCCATCGTCCTGGTGCTGGTCTTCGGCAGCTACCTGAAATGGCTGCCAACCGGCGGCTACGCGCCGCTCGCGGACGGCTTCGTGCCCTGGGCGGCGCATCTGGTCCTACCGGTCGTCACGCTGGTGCTGATGCTGATCGCCCGCATCGCGCGGCTGACCCGCTCCAGCATGATCGACGTCCTTCAGACCAACTACGTGAAATACGCCCGCGCCAAGGGCCTGCCGGAGAAGGTGGTGATCGTGCGCCACGCGCTGCGCAACGCGCTGCTGCCGACCATCACCGTGCTGGCCATCGACTTCGGCCTGATCCTCGGCGGCGTCGTGGTCATCGAGACGGTGTTCTCCTTCCCCGGCATGGGCCGGCTGCTGCTGTTCGCCATCCAGCGCCACGACCTGCCGCTGATCCAGGCGACCATCCTGATCATCTCGACCGCCTACTGCCTGGCGAACCTGGCGGCCGACCTGCTCTACGCGTTCGTCAACCCGAAGATCCGCCATGGCATGGGGAACGCCTGACATGACCGCCGCGAGCCAAACCCCCGCCGCGCGCCCCCGCTCCGTGCCGAAGCGCTGGCCCACCTCACTCGTCCTTGGGATCGCGCTGCTGGCGCCGCTGCTGGTGGTCGCCGTGGCCGGCCCCTGGCTGGCCCCCTACCCCTACGACGAGATGAACATCATGAGCCGGCTGCAGCCGCCGGGGCCGGACTTCTGGTTCGGCACCGACGAGTACGGCCGCGACGTGTTCAGCCGCACCCTCGTCGGCACGACCAACTCTCTGGTCATGGGCGTCGCCGCCACCGCCATCAGCCTGCTCGTCGGCGTGCCGCTGGGGCTGGTCGCCGGCTACGGCCGGGGCCGGACCGACGAGATCATCATGCGCTGCATGGACGTGCTGATGTCCTTCCCGCCCATCCTGCTGGGCATCCTCGTCCTGGCGGTCACGCCGCCGGCCCTGTGGAAGGCGGTCGTCGCCATCGGCATCGTCTATGTGCCGCAGGTGGTCCGCCTGACCCGCGCCATCACCCTGGAGCTGATGCAGGAGGAGTTCATCACCGCCGCCCGGCTGCGCGGCGAGAGCACCGCCTACATCCTGTTCCACGAGATCCTGCCGAACATCTGGCCGCCGCTGGCGGTCGAGTCCAGCCTGCGCGTCGTCTTCGCCATCCTGCTGGGCGCCGCCCTCAGCTTCATCGGCATGGGCGCCCAGCCGCCTTCCTCCGACTGGGGCCTGATGATCAGCGAGGCCCGGCCCTTCGTCGAGCAGGCGCCCTGGATCGCCCTGTGCCCCGGCCTCGCCATGGGCATCACCGTGATCGGCATCAACCTGCTGGGCGATGGACTGCGCGCCGTGCTGGACCCCCGCAACACGGGAGGACACTGACCCCATGACCGCTCTCGTGCCCCTTTCCGCCGCGTCCCCCGATCCGAGCCCGGCCCCCGCGACCGCCGTGTCCGCCCTGCTGGAGGTGCGCAACCTCACCATCAACTACGCCAGCCCGCGCGGCACGCTGCGCGCCGCCAGCGACGTCAGCTTCGCGATCCGGCCGGGCGAGGTCATGGGGCTGGTCGGCGAGTCCGGCTCGGGCAAGAGCACCGTCGCCATGGCCATCCTCGACCTGCTGGGCGAGGCCGGGCGCATCGACGCCGGCGAGATCCTGTTCGAGGGAACCGACCTGCGCCGCCTGTCCGCCGCGCGCCGCCGGAGCTTGCGCGGCGACCGCATCGCCGCGGTGTTCCAGGACCCCTTCACCTCGCTGAACCCGGCGCTGACCGTCGGGCGGCAGATCGCCGAGCCGCTGGTCCAGCACAAGGGCTTCACCCCCCGGCAGGCCGCACCCCGGGTGGAGGAGCTGCTGGCCGAGGTCGGCATCCGCGAGCCGCGGCGCATCGCGCAATCCTACCCGCACCAGCTGTCGGGCGGCATGCAGCAGCGCGTGCTGATCGCCACCGCGCTCGGCTGCGATCCCAAGCTGCTGATCCTCGACGAGCCGACGACGGCGCTCGACGTCACGGTCGAGGCGCGGATCATCGAGCTGCTCGCCGGCCTGTGCGAGAGCCACCATCTGAGCGCCCTGTTCGTTTCCCACAACCTCGGCATCGTCAACCGCATCTGCAACTCGGTCTGCGTTCTCTACGGCAGCGAGGTCGTGGAGACCGGGCGCACCCGCGACGTGCTGGCCCGGCCGGTCCATCCCTACACCAAGGGGCTGGTGGCGGCTTTGCCGCGCATCACCACCGACCGCCGGCACCGCCTGTCCTCGATCCCCGGCACGGTCAGCAAGCTGTCGGGTCCCCCTGACTCCTGCGTCTTCGCGCCGCGCTGTCCGTTCGCCGAGGAGACCTGCCGCCGCCTGCCCCAGGCGTTGCGCGGGGACGCCGCCGGCAACAGCGTGCGCTGCTGGAAGGCCGAAGCCCTGTCCGGCACCCCCTGGCCGGAGGAGTCGACCGCATCCCGGCCGCCGGCGGCGCCGCCGGCCCGCTCCGCCCCGCTGGTGCAGGTCGATGCGCTGCGCAAGGTCTTCGGCGAGCGCCGGTCGATCCTGCCGTGGCTCCGCCGCGACGGCACGGTGGCGGTCGACGACGTCTCCTTCACCATCCGGCGCGGCGAGGTGCTGGGCGTGGTCGGCGAGAGCGGCAGCGGCAAGAGCACGATCGGCCGCTCCCTGCTGGCGCTGATCGAGCCGACCGCCGGCACGGTGCTGTTCGACGGCGCCGACTTCGTCAAGCAGGCCAAGGAGGGCGACCGCGACCTGCGCCGCCGCGCCCAGCTGGTCTTCCAGAATTCCGCCGCCTCGCTCAACCCGCGCAAGACGGTGGGGGCGGCCATGGAGCGCCCGCTCGTCCTCGCCGGCCGCCAGGGCGAGGCGGAGCGCCGGGAGATGATCGCGGCTCTGCTGACCCGCGTCGGCCTGCCCGCCGCCTACGCCGACCGCTACCCGCACGAGTTGAGTGGCGGCGAGCGCCAACGCGTGAACATCGCCCGCGCCCTGGCCACCGACCCGGAATTCGTCGTCTGCGACGAGGCGGTGTCGGCGCTCGACGTCTCGGTGCAGGCCAACATCCTCAATCTGCTGGCCGACCTGCGGGACGAGTTGGGGCTGTCCTACCTGTTCATCACCCACGACATCGCCGTGGTGTCGCACATCGCCGACCGCGTGCTGGTCGTCTATGGCGGCACCATCTGCGAGGAGGGACCGATCGGCCGGGTCCTGCGCCCGCCCTACCACCCCTACACCGAGGCGCTGCTGTCGGCGGTTCCGCGGCTGAGCGGAGCGGAGGACGGGACGGAGCCGGAACGCATCCTGCTGGAGGACTCCACCGCACCGCCCGGCGGCGGGGGATGCGCCTTCCGCGGCCGCTGCCCGCGCAAGCTCGGCACCATCTGCGACGAGCGCGCGCCGCCGGTGCAGACGGCGGCAGACGGCCACCGCATCGCCTGCCACATCCCGCTGGCCGAGTTGGCGGAACGGGCGTCGGTCTTCCCCGAGCTGGCGGCCCTGCACTGACCGCCTAACCCGCAGCCAACCCTTTCCGGGCGGCGTGACGGCCGGGAGCCCTTTCGGCTCCCCGGACACGCCCTCTCCATGCCCGGCGCACCCGTTCACCCAAGAGAGAACCGACCCATGACCACCCACACCCGCATCCGCAAGTTCAACACCAAGAAGACCTATCCCGAGCAGGCGCTGGACAACGACCTCTGCCAGACGGTCGTGGCCCGCGGTGCGATGGTCTTCGTGCGCGGCCAGATCGGCCAGAACCTCGACACCAGCGAGAGCGTGGCCATCGGCGATGCCGCCGGCCAGACCGAGCAGGCCATGAGCAACATCAAGATGCTGCTGGACGAGGCCGGCGCGAAGATGGAGCACATCTGCAAGATCACCGTCTACATCACCGACCCGCGCTACCGCGAGCCGGTCTACCGCACCATCGGCAAGTGGCTGAAGGGCGTCCATCCCGTCTCCACCGGCATCGTCGTCAGCGCCCTGGCGCGGCCGGAGTGGGTGGTGGAGGTCGACGCCATCGCCGTGATCCCCGACGCCGCCTGATTTCCCGCATCACACAGAAGAAATCTGGAACGCCCGCCATGAGCAGCACCCTGACCAACCCACCGCGCCGCGAACTGCAGAGCTTCCTCGACTTCCCCATCTGCACGGATCTCGACCAGCTCGACGGCCATATCGGCATCCTCGGCATCCCCTACGGCGATCCCTACTCGATCGACGAGGTGACCAACGACCAGACCAACGCCCCGACCTGGGTCCGCCGCTACACCGAGCGGGCGTTGCGCCATCTGGAGCGCTGGGACTTCGACATCGGCGGTCCGCTGCTCGGCGGGAAGGACATCAAGGTCGTGGACTGCGGCGACGTGAAGGCGAACCCGCGCGACCTGGACCTGCATTACCGCAACGCCGAGGCGGTGGTGCGGGCGATGCTCGCCAAGGGCATGCTGCCGATCATCATCGGCGGCGACCACGGCATCCCGATCCCGGTGCTGCGCGCCTACGACGATCAGGAACCGATCACGCTCGTGCACATCGACGCGCACCTCGACTGGCGCGACCATGTGAACGGCGCCCGAGGCGGCTATTCCAGCCCGATCCGCCGCGCGGCGGAGATGGACCATGTCGGCCAGATCTTCCAGATCGGCCTGCGCTCCGCCGGAAGCGCCCGGCCAGAGGAAGTCGAGGCGGCCCAGGCCTACGGCGCCGTGCTGATCCCCGACGTGGAACTGCAGGAGGTCGGCATGAAGGCGGTGCTCGACCGCATTCCCGACGGCGGGCGCTACTACCTGACCATCGACGCCGACGGCATGGACCCGACCATCATGCCGGCCGTCAACGGCCCGGCGCCGGGCGGCGTGACCTATCCCCAGATCCGCACGCTGATCCACGGTCTGGTGAAGAAGGGCCGCGTGGTCGGCATGGACATCGTGGAGATCACGCCCAAGAAGGACGTGAACGGCATCACCGCCATCACCGCCGGGCGCATCATCTGCAACCTGATCGGCAAGACCATCCAGGCCGGCTACTTCGACGCCAAGTGAGCGGCGCGGCCTGACGAGGAACGGAGGAGGCCAGCCGACGGCCGCCTCCGTCCTGACGGCAGCGCTGGCTTGTGAAAGACAGCGCTGAATGACCAAGGAAGAAGGACCATACCCGCCATGGGTGCGACGCTGGACATTCTGGAGCGGCTTGTGGCCTTTCCCACGGTCAGCCGCGACAGCAACCTCGACCTCATCCTCTGGGCGAAGGAGCGGCTGGAGGCGGCCGGCGCCACCACGCGGATGGTGCCGAGCGAGGACGGGCGCAAGGCCAATCTCTTCGCCAGCGTCGGCCCGGTCGACCGTCCGGGCGTCCTGCTGTCCGGACACACCGACGTGGTTCCGGTGGATGGGCAGGCCTGGACCAGCGACCCCTTCCGCCTGACCCGCCGGGCCGGGAATCTCTATGGGCGGGGAACCGCCGACATGAAGGGCTTCGTCGCCGCCGCGATGGCCCTGGCCGAGCGGGCGTCCGGGCGGACGCTCAGCCAGCCCCTTCATCTCGCGCTGTCCTACGACGAGGAGGTCGGCTGCCTGGGCGTGCGGCGCCTGATCGACATGATGGCGGCCCTGCCGGTCCGCCCGCGCTTCTGCATCGTCGGTGAACCCACCCTGATGCAGGTGGTCACGGCCCACAAGGGCAAGACGGCGCTGCGCATCGACTGCCGCGGGGTCGAATGCCATTCCAGCCTGGCGCCGCAGGGGATGAACGCCATCCATATGGCCTGCGACATGCTTACGGGACTGCGCCGTCTGCAGGAGCGGGTGCAGACCGAAGGCCCGCGCGACGCCGATTACGACGTGCCCTGGACCACCATCCACGCCGGTGTCATCCAGGGCGGCAGCGCGCTGAACATCGTGCCCAACCATTGCCGCCTCGACATGGAAATCCGCCACTTGCCGCAGGACCCGGTGGAGCCTCTGCTCGACGCGGTGCGGGCGGAGGCGGCGGCCATCGAAACGCGCGCGCGAAGCGCCTTTCCCGCCGCCGCCGTCGAGGTCGCCGAACTGTCCAGCTATCCGTCGCTCGACACCGACGGGGACTCGGAGGTGGTGTCCTTCGTCAAGGCGCTCACCGGCGGCAACAGCCTGGGCAAGATTTCCTTCGGCACCGAAGGCGGCCTGTTCCAGCAGCGCTTGTCGCTTCCCACCGTCGTCTGCGGCCCCGGCAGCATCGGCGAGGCCCACAAGCCGGACGAGTTCATCGCGGAGGAGCAGTTGGCGGCCTGCGACCGCATGCTGGACCTTCTGCTGACCCGTCTGGCCTGACGAGCTGAGGTTTTCCGCGCGGCCTCCGGTCAGGGGCCGCGCGTCAGCGTGACCGGAGTCGCGTTTGGCGGCCAGAGCGTGTCCGGGTCGACGCCCATCCAGCGGCACAAGGCGTGCCACGTCCCGGCGTGCGCCACGATCAAGGGGGGCTGCCCGTCCGCCGGAATCGGCAACCCGCTCAACGCCGCGGTGACACGGGCCTGGAAGGCGGACAGGCTTTCACCCCCCGGCACCTCCTCGCGCAGGAGATCCCCCGGCACGGCGCCCCCCTCCAGGTCACCCCAGCGCCGCTCCTCCAGACCGGGGACGATGGCCACCGGAAGGCCCAGCGCCGCGCCGATGATTCCGGCGGTTTCCAGCGCGCGCCGCTGCGGGCTGGAATGAATGGCCGCGACCGGCCTCCCCTGGGCGGCCAGCGCCGCCGCCGCCGCGTGGGCCTGCGCCCGCCCGCGGTCGGTCAGCGACACATCGCGCGACCCGGCCAGCCAGCCGCCAAGGTTGCTTTCCGTCTCGCCATGCCGGCAGAAAACGACCCGATCCAGCGTGGGACGGCTCATGCCGGGGAACCCTCGGACAGCGCCCCCGTCAGGTCGCCGAAGCGCTCCAGGATGCCGTCGTGGGGAAGGCTGTCGAGCGGCACCCGCGCGTAGCCGTAGCGCAGCACCAGAACCCGCGCCACCCCGGCGGCGCGGGCGGCGGCCACGTCATGCTCGTTGTCGCCGACGAAGACGGTGTCCTCGGGCCGGACATTCATCAGGGCTAGCAGGCCGAGCACCGGCTCCGGCGATGGCTTGCGGTTGGGGAAGCTGTCGCCGCCGACCACCGCCGTGAAGCGGTCCGCGATGCCCAGGTCGGCGAGCAGCCGCCGGGTCGCCGCCATCGGCTTGTTGGTGCACACCCCCAGTTTCAGCCCGGCCGCGGACAGCGCCGTCAGCGTCTCCGCCACGCCGGGATAGAGCGCGCTGTGGGCGCTGGGGTCGGCCTCGTAGATGGCGAGGAAACGGCGGGTGTGGGCCGCCGTCTCCTCCGCTCCGGGCAGGCCGCCGGTGGCGGTCAGGACCCGCTCCACCAGCTTGGCCACCCCGTCGCCGATGAAGGAGCGCACCGCCGGCAGATCGACCGGCGGTCGGCCCAGCTCGGCCAGCAGGGCGTTGGAGGCGTGCATCAGGTCGGCGGCGCTGTCCACCAGCGTGCCGTCAAGGTCGAAGGCGACAGCACGCAAAGACGTGCGGTTGGGAAGGCTGGTCACCGGAGTGCGACTCCTATCGGCGCAGGAAGCGGGCCTTGTCGGCCGCGAGGTCGAGGGTGATCGGGGTGTCGGTCGGCAGCAGCGCGTCGCCGGCTTGGTGCGGGGCGTCAACCTGCACCTGCTGCCCCCCGATGTCCACCGCGTAGCGGATCGAGGCGCCCAGGAACTCGCGATGCCGCACCACGCCCATCAGTCGGACATGCCCCGCGCGCGGCGGCCCGCCGTCCTGGCGGATGAAGAGGTTCTGCGGGCGGAACATCAGCTTGCCCTCGGCCCCTGGCTCCACACCGTGCGGCAACGGGATCGGCACGCCGCCGCCCATGACGAAGGCCGTCCCACCGTCCACGGCGCGCACCTGCCCTTCCAGCACGTTGGCGGTGCCGAGGAAGCCGGCGACGAACAGGTTGGCCGGGTGGTCGTACAGCTCCTGCGGGGTGCCGACCTGCTGGACGATGCCGTCCTCCATCACCGCGATGCGGTCGCAGATGGTGTTGGCCTCCTCCTGGTCGTGGGTGACGAAGATGGTGGTCAGCCCCAGCTTGCGCTGAAGGCTCAGCAGCTCCTGGCGCATCTGCACGCGCAGCTTGGCGTCGAGGTTCGACAGCGGCTCGTCCAGGAGCAGCACCTTCGGCTCGATCACGATGGTGCGGGCAAGCGCGACGCGCTGCTGCTGGCCCCCCGAAAGCTGCGACGGGCGGCGGTCGGCCAGATGCTTCAGCCCGACGAGGTCGAGCGCCGCGTCCACCCGCCGCTCGATCTCCGCGCGCGGCACGCGCCGCTCCTCCAGCCCGAAGGCGACGTTGCGGCGCACCGTCATGTGCGGCCACAGCGCGTAGCTCTGGAACACCATGCCGACGTCGCGCTTGTGAGCCGGCAGGGACGAGATGTCGCGCCCGCCGATCGTCACCGCCCCGCGCTGCGCCGTGTTGAAGCCGGCGATCAGCCGCAGCAGCGTGGTCTTGCCGCAGCCCGACGGGCCGAGGAAGGCGAAGAACTCGCCCGGCTTGATGTCGAGATGGATGTCCTTCAGCACGCGGTGGCTGCCGTAGGACAGGTCCACGCCGTTGATGCGGACGCCGACGCTCTCCATCCCGGCGGCCAGGGAGGTGGGGGAGAATTGATGGTTCATGGTGGCGGTTCCCCTCAATGGTCCTGGCCGCGCTCGCGCCGGCCCCGCTCGATGATGACGTGCGACAGGTAGGTGCCCAGCCCGACGATGACGACGGCGAACACGCCCAGCGCCGCCCCCGGGCCGCGCCCGGCCGCCGACTGCATGTAGACGTAGAGGCCGTAGGCCAGCGGCGCGTCGCTCTGCGAATGGACCAGCATGATCGTCGCCGACAGCTCGACCGCCGCAGTGGCGAAGCTGGTGACGAAGCCGGCCAGGATGCCGCCGGACATCAGCGGCACGACCACCCGGCTGATGGTGCGCAGCTTGGTGGCGCCCAGATTTTCGGCCGCCTCCTCCAGCGAGTTGCTGACCTGCTGCAGGGCCGCGGTGCAGGCGCGCAGCGCGTAGGGCAGGCGGCGGATCGCCAGCGCGAAGACCAGGATCAGCCAGAAGCCGGACAGCGGCTGCCCGGTGAAGGGCATGGGCACGTCGTAGAAGCTGCGCAGATAGCCGATGCCCAGCACCACGCCCGGCACCGCCAGCGCCGCCATGGCGATGTAGTCCAGCCATTGCCGGCCCGGCAGCTTGCTGCGCAGGACCAGATAGGCGATGGCCGTGCCGATCACCACGTCGAGCAGTGCGGCCAGCGAGGCGTAGAGCAGCGTGTTGGTGATGTACTGGCCGCTCTCCAGGAAGACCGTCCCGTAATGCTTCATCGTGAAGGCGTCGGGGAACGGGCTGAAGGACCAGATCGTCGCGAAGGACAGCAGGGTCAGGCCGATGTGCGGCGCCAGAACCAGCACCAGGATCAGCAGCACGACCGCGTAGGCCGCCACCAGCTCCAGCGGCTTCATGCGCCGACGGGCCAGACCGCCGCCGCCGCGCTGGACGGTCGCGTAGTCCTTGCCCTTCATCGCCAGCGCCGACACCCATAGGGCGAGCAGCGAGCAGACGATCAGCACCACCGAGATCACGTACCCCATCGGGTCGGCGATGCCGATGGAGGAGATGCGCAGGTAGGCCTGCGGCGCCAGCATGTCGTTGACGTTGAGCAGCAGCGGCGTGCCGAGATCGTCGAACACCTTGATGAAGACCAGCGACGCGCCGGCGACGTAGCCCGGCATGGCCAGCGGAAAGACGATGCGGCGGAACAGCCGGAAGCCGTGGCAGCCGAGGTTTTGCGCGGACTCCTCCATCGCCCGGTCGATGTTCTTCAGACTGGCCGACAGGTTGATGAGGATGAACGGGAAATAGTGGATGCTCTGCACGAAGATGACGCCGTTCAGCCCCTCCATGAACGGGATCGAGATGCCGAAATGGTCGCGCAGCAGCAGGTTGACCGTGCCGTTGCGCCCGAACAGGAGCTGCATCGCCACGGCGCCGATGAAGGGCGGCATGATGAGCGGAATGATGCCCAGGCTCTGGATCAGCACGGCGCCGCGGAACTCGAAGCGCGTCGTCAGATAGGCCAGCGGCAGGGCCAGCGCGCTCGCCACCACCACCGACATGGCGGAGACGTAGAAGGAGTTCCAGAAGGACCGCATGAACAGGTCGTTCCGGAAGAAGTCGGCGAAGTTGATCAGGGTGAAGGACCCGGTCGTCTTGTCCTGGAAGGCGACGAAGATGACCTGGACGACCGGCACGACGAGGAACAGCAGCAGGAACAGCGCGATCAGCACAGCCGCCACCGCCGGCCCCGGCCGCACGCGCGCGATGCTTTCGCGCGTGAGCGCAAGAGACGTCATGGTTCAGCCCAATGGTATCGGGGGAGAAGGCGAGGCGGGGCGCCCGCGCGGGGCGCCCCTCCCATCACGCTCGGGTCAGCGGGCCAGCGCCAGGGCCTCTTCGGCCTTCTTGCGGGCGGCGGCGTAGTTGTCCTTGGCGAAGGCGGCCCACTTCTGCTCGACCTGGGCCTGACGCTCCGGCACGGCGTCGGTGGCGCTCTTGCGTTCCACCGTGAAGGCGCCGGCGAGCTGCGGGTCGGCGGCCTCCTGGGCGGTCACCGGCATGGCGGCGACGAGATCGCGCGCCTCGGCCAGCAGCGCCTTGGCCTTGTCGTTGGGCTTCTTGGCCAGCGCGGCGTCGGCCTGATGGATGGCGCGGGTCGCCGCCTTCAGCCCGTCGAGCTGGAAGGTGATGAGCTGGTCGAACAGCGCGTCCACCACGTTGTAGCGGGCTTGCGACACCTCGACGTCGAAGTTCACCTGCGAGCCCAGCGAGGTGTCCTTGAACGGGTTCGGGTAGTCGGCCGGGGCCTTGGCGTAGGTCGTCGGGTTGACCGGCAGGCGGCGGATGGCCGGCTGCAACAGGACCTCCTGGCCCTGCGGCGACAGGATGAAGTCGACGAAGGTCTCGGCGGCGGCCTTGTTGGGGGCGTTCTTCACGATGCCGATGTTGGCCGGCACGATGGTGGTGACCGTCGGATAGACGAACTCCACCGGGAAGCCAGAGGCCTGGGACGACAGCGCGAAGAAGTCGATCACGATGCCGATGCCGAAGCTGCCGGAGTTCACGCCGTCCGGCACGCCGAAGCTGCGCTCGGTGATGGTGCGGTAGTTGCCGGCGATCTCCTTGTTGGTCCGCCAGCCCTTCTCCCAGCCCTCGCCCTGGAGGATGGTCTCGATGGTCAGGTGCGTGGTGCCGGAGCGCGACGGGGCGGAGATGGCGACGTGGTCGTAATAGACCGGCTTGGCGAGGTCCGACCACTCCTTGGGGGCCGGCAGCTCGTTGGCCTTCATGTAGCGGCTGTTCCACATGATGCCGTAGCCCGAGGCGGCGAAGCCGGCGTACATGCCCTCGGGATCGTTGATCGGGTAGGCGCCGACCTTCTCCGGAATGCCCTCGACCTTCGGCTTGTAGGCTTGCAGCAGGTTGGCGCCCTTCAGGACCTCAAAGGCGTCGGGGGCGGAGGCCCAGAACAGGTCGGTGCCGTTGTTCGACGCCGTCTCCTGGAGATACTTTACGCCCGCGTTGGTGTTGCGGTTCAGAACCTCGAGCGTGACCTTCGGATAGGCCTTCTGGAAGGCCTGCTGGAAGGCGCTGGTCAGGTCCTTCGGGAAGGAGGTGACGACGACCAGCTTGCCCGACGGGTCCTGGGCGAAGACGGCGGTGCTGGAAGCGAGCAGGACGGCCAGGGCGGCCGCGACGCCGTGCAGCGTGCGAGACATAGGTATGGTTCCTCCCAGTGTTTTTCTGCGCGTTCTTTCAGCAATCCGCGTGCCAGACCGTTCGCAAGCGAATTCATTGGGATCGCGCTCGAAGGATGGGTAAAGCCGGTAACATCGGGTGGTTGCGATGGGTAACGGCGGGAACAGGGAGGCCCGGCCCCAGGGCCTCGTCACCTTGGATCGGAGATCAGCCCCGCACGGCGGCAAAGCCCGGCAACGAAGAAGGCGACGCCGCGGCCAAAAGCGTTACCGCCTTCCAGAGTATCCAGCCTCTCCTTGAATGGGTTTGTGCGGCGCATCGGTGATCGAGCAAAATATTTAAAACAAAAACCAATGAAACAGCCCCCCGCAAACTGCTGATAACAAACAATAGAACTCACTCATCCAATTAAAACACAATCGTATTCCCAGAAATATTGTCATTTATGGAGCAGATTTGCGCACCTTGACCGCCGATCCAGATTGCTATTTCACTTGACGATCCTCCCTGTAATCGATGCACGCACAAAATGAACTTTTGAAGGAATCCCCATGTCATGGCTCCATTCGATCGTCAATCAATCCCCGGAAATCGCGTTATTTCTCTCCCTGGCCGGCGGCTATTGGATCGGCAAATTTCAATTCGGTAAATTTCAGCTTGGCGGTGTCGCCGGATCATTGCTGGTCGCCGTGGTGATCAGCCAGATTGGCGTATCGGTCGACAACGGCGTCAAAGCGGTTCTGTTTGCTTTGTTCATTTACGCGGTCGGCTTTGAAAGCGGACCGAAGTTCTTTCAATCGCTGGGCCGGCAGTCGATCCGCGAAATCGTCCTGGCGGCGGTTCTCGCAATCAGCGGTCTGGTCACCGTCGTGATCATGGCCCGCCTGACCGGCCTCGACAAAGGTCTGGCGGCGGGCATCGCGTCCGGTGGGCTGACCCAGTCGGCGATCATCGGCACGGCCAGCTCGGCCATCGGCAAGCTCGGGCTGCCGGCGGAGGAGGTGCAGCGCCTCCAGGGCAACGTCGCGGTCGGCTATGCCGTCACCTACATCTTCGGGTCGTTCGGCGCCATCCTGGTCTGCGTCAATCTGTTGCCCTGGATCATGAAGCGCGGCATCCGCGACGACGCCATAAAGGCGGAAACCGCGATGCTGGCCGGCGCCCATTTCCTGGCGCGGGGCGAGGAATACGCCATGCCGCCCCTGGTCGGGCGCCTCTACCGCATCGAGCGGGCGGCCGGGCGGACGGTGGCGCAGATCGAGGCGGACTCCGCCGACGGTCCGGTCAGCGTGGAACGGGTGAAACGCAAGAACGCGCTGATCGGGTTGCAGCCGGACCTGCGGCTGGAGGCCGGGGACGTCGTGCTGCTGGTCGGGAGGCGGTCCGGGGTGGTCGGCCTTGCCGACACGCTCGGCCCGGAGCTTCAGTCCTCGCAGGGCATGGACCTCATCATGCTGGTGCGCGACGTCGCCATCACCAACCCCGCCTTCGTGCACCGCACCGTCGCCGAAATCCGCAAGCTGTCCTCCGCCAACCTGTACCACGGCGTCTATGTGACCGGCCTCAAGCGGAGCGACCGGCCGCTGCCGCTCGCCCCCGACACGGTGATCGAGGCCGGCGACGTCGTCACGCTCTACGGCACCGCCGAGGACGTGCAGCGCGTCGCCACGTCGGTGGGGACGGAGGTCATCGCGAGCGACAAGACCGACTTCATCTACCACGGGCTGGGGCTGGCGCTGGGCCTGCTCGTCGGTCTGGCCGTCATCCGCATCGGCGACATCCCGCTGACGCTGGGCAGCGGCGGCGGCGCCCTGCTGGCCGGGCTGCTGTTCGGCTGGTACCGCACCCGCAACCTCGCCATCGGCAACATGCCGACGCCGGCCTCCACGCTGCTGCGCGACCTGGGTCTGGCCGGCTTCGTCGCCGTGGTCGGCCTGCAATCGGGCCGGCAGGCGGTCAGCACCGTGGTCGAAAGCGGGTTGAGCATCTTCCTGGTCGGCGTGGTCGTGACGCTGGTGCCGATGATCATCACCCTGTTCGTCGGGCGCTACCTGCTGCGCTACGACAACGCGGCCATCTTCGCCGGCGCGCTCGCCGGATCGCGGAGCGCCAACCCCGCCTTCGGCGAGGTGCTCGACAAGGCTGGCAACTCCATCCCGACCGTTCCCTTCGCCATCACCTACGCGCTGGCGAACGTCTTCCTGACCCTGCTGGGGCCGCTGGTGGTGGCCTTCGTGTGATCCAGACGAGGAGTTCCCCTGATGGACTCGATCGATTACAGCCGATACGCGAAGCTCAGCCCCTTCGAACTGAAGGATGAACTGATCAAGCTCGCCTCCGGCCGCGAGAACCGGCTGATGCTCAACGCGGGGCGCGGCAACCCGAACTTCCTGGCGACCCTGCCGCGCCGCGCCTTCTTCCGGCTGGGACTGTTCGCCGTCGCCGAGGCCGAGCTGTCCTTCTCCTACATGCCGAACGGCGTCGGCGGCCTGCCGCGGATCGAGGGCATCGAGGGCCGGTTCGAACGCTACGTCTCGGAACACCGCGACCAGGAGGGCGTGGTGTTTCTCGGCCGCGCGCTGAGCTACGTGCGCGACCAGCTCGGCCTGTCGGGCTCCGGCTTCCTGCACGAGATGGTGGAAGGGGTGCTGGGGGCGAACTATCCGGTGCCGCCGCGCATGCTGTCGCTCAGCGAAGACATCGTCCGCCACTATCTGGTGAAGGAGATGGTCGGCGGCTTCCTGCCGACCGGCAACATTGATCTGTTCGCGGTCGAGGGCGGCACCGCGGCGATGACCTACATCTTCAACACGATGAAGCAGAACGGGCTGCTCGAACGGGGCGACAAGGTGGCCATCGGCCTGCCCGTCTTCACCCCCTACATCGAAATCCCGGAACTCGACGAGTACGGGTTGACGGAGGTCGCCATCAACGCCGACCCGGCCAGCCATTGGCAGTATCCGGACACCGAGCTGGACAAGCTGAAAAACCCGGCGGTCAAGGTGTTCTTCTGCGTCAACCCCAGCAACCCGCCCTCGGTCAAGATGGACGACCGCAGCCTCGACCGCATCGCCGCCATCGTGAAGACCGAGCGCAAGGACCTGATCATCTTGACGGACGATGTCTACGGGACCTTCGCCGACGATTTCCGGTCGCTGTTCGCCGTCTGCCCCGAGAACACCATGCTGGTCTATTCCTTCTCGAAATATTTCGGAGCGACGGGATGGCGACTGGGCGTGATCGCCACGCACAAGCAGAACGTCTGCGACCAGCGGATCGCCGGCCTGCCGGAGGAACGGAAGGCGGCGCTTGATCGCCGGTACGGCTCGCTGGTGCCGGACGCGCGTGGCCTGCGCTTCGTCGACCGGCTGGTCGCCGACAGCCGCACCGTGGCGCTGAACCACACCGCCGGACTGTCCACGCCGCAGCAGGTGCAGATGGTGCCGTTCTCCCTGTTCGCCCTGATGGACGAGCAGGACGGCTACAAGACCGAGCTGAAGAAGGTCATCCGCCGGCGTGAGGCCGCCCTGTACCGCGAGTTGGGCCTGCCGACGCAGCCCAACCCGAACGCGGTGGACTACTACACCCTCCTCGATCTGGAGGAGATCGCGCTCAAGCTCTACGGCCCGGACTACGCTGCCTGGGTGAAAGCGAACTTCGTTCCGAACGATCTGCTGTTCCGCATCGCCGCGGAGACCGGCATCGTCCTGTTGCCGGGCAAGGGCTTCGGCACCCAGCAGCCGGCCGCCCGCGTCTCGCTGGCCAATCTGAACGAATACGAGTACGCGGCGATCGGGCGCTCGTTGCGCGGGATGGCCGACCAGTCCTACGAGGAGTTCAAAACGCAACGGCAGGACGGGAAGACACCGGACGGCAAGACAAAGCCCAACTGACCGCCCTGGCCCACCCTCATTCCTCGGTGAAGTCGCCGCGCTGGAGGCCGTGGTGGCGCATCTTCAGGTACAGGGTCTTGCGGGTGATGCCCAGCTTGTCCGCCGTCTCGCCGACCCGCCCGCCGCAGCGGGCCAGCGCGTCCTCGATGAACTGCTTCTCGATGCGGTCCATCTGCTCGGCCAGGGGTTCGATCCCGCTGCCGCCCGCCCCGGTCACAGCTCCGCCCGCCAGACCATCTCCCAGGCCCAGGGCCATGCGCTCGGCGACGTTGCGCAGCTCGCGGACGTTGCCCGGCCAGCCATGGGCGGCCAGACGGGCCAACGCCGCCGCGTCCACCGGCGGCGCCGGGCGGCGGGCGCGGGCCGAGGCGGCGTCGAGGAAATGGCGCAGCAGCAGCGGCACATCTTCCCGCCGCTCGCGCAGGGGCGGGAGCGGGACGGTCACCACGTTCAGGCGGTAGTAGAGATCCTCGCGGAACTTGCCCTCCCCGGCCAGCCGCAGCAGATCGACCTTGGTGGCGGCGACCACGCGCAGGTCCAGCGGGATCGGCCGGTTGCCGCCGACCCGCTCGATCACCCGCTCCTGCAGCACGCGCAGCAGCTTGACCTGGAGATGCATCGGCATGCTCTCGATCTCGTCGAGGAACAGCGTGCCGCCGTCGGCGTGTTCCAGCTTGCCGATGCGCCGCCCCTGCGCGCCGGTGAAGGCGCCGGGCTCGTGGCCGAACAGCTCGCTCTCGATGATGGTATCGGGCAGGGCGCCGCAGTTCAGGGCGACGAAGTTGCCGGACCGCCGCCGCCCGGCATCGTGCAGGCTGCGGGCGACCAATTCCTTGCCCGTTCCGGTTTCGCCAAACAGCAGGACGTCCACCTCCGCGTCGGCCAGCCCGGCCACGGCGGCGCGCAGCCGTTCGATGGCGGACGAGCGGCCGATGATGCGCGCTTCCAGCGAACCGCCGCCAGCCAGCTGCGCCCGCAGGCTGCGGTTCTCCAGCACCAGCCGCCGGTGCTCCAGCGCGCGGCGCACCACCTCGACCAGATGGCCGGGCTCGGCCGGCTTCTCGATGAAGTCGTAGGCGCCCCCGCGCACCGCGCGCATTGCCATGGCGATGTCGCCGTGGCCGGTGACCAGCACCACCGGCACCTCCGGATCGGCGGTGCGCACCCGGTCCAGCAGGGCGAAGCCGTCCAGTCCGGGCATGCGCACGTCGGTCACCACCACGCCCAGCCAGGACGGGCCGAGCCGGTCCAGGGCGTTTTCGGGCCGGGTCGTCGCCTCCACCGCGAAGCCTTCCAGCTCCAGCGTCTGGCGGCTGGCATCCAGCACCTCGTCGTCGTCGTCGATCAGAAGAACGGTCATGCGATGTCGCTCAGGCACGGGTCAGGGTCAGCAGGAAGGTGGTTCCGCCGGGGCCGCTCTCGGCCACGGACAGGGCACCGCCAAAGTCCCGCACGATGTTGTAGGAGATCGAGAGGCCGAGGCCGAGCCCCGTGCCCACCGGCTTGGTCGTGAAGAAGGGGTCGAACACCTGCCCGGCCACCGCGTCCGGGATGCCGGGGCCGCTGTCGCGCACCGTGATGCGGACGGTCCCCTCCGCCGCCTCCGCGGCGATGGCGACGCGGCGCTGCGGGGCGTCGGCCACGGCGTCCAGCGCGTTGCTCAGCAGGTTGACCAGCACCTGCTCCAGCCGGACCTCCTCAGCGCGGACGCGCAGCGGCTCACCCTCCGGCAGTTCCACAGCCAGCTCCACGGACTCCTCGCGCAGCCGGTCGCCGAACAGGGAGAGCGCGCCCTGCACCACCGGCGCCAGCTCCACCGCACCCAACCGGGTGTCGGGACGGCGGGCGAAGCGCTTCAAATGGTTGGTGATGTTGGCCATGCGGGCGGTCAGATCGGCGATCTTGCCGAGGTTGCCCTCCGCCTCCGCGACCCGCCCGAGCGTGATCAGCTTGCGCCCGTTGTGGGCGTAGGAGCGGATGGCCGACAGCGGCTGATTCAGCTCGTGCCCCACCCCGGCGGCCAGCTGGCCCAGCGCCGCCAGCTTGCCGGCCTGCACCAGCTCCGCCTGGGTGTCGCGCAGGTCGCGCTCGGCGCGCTGGTGCTCGGCGATGGACCGCTCCAGCCGCGCGTTGATGGTGCGCAGATCGGCGGTGCGCTCCGCCACCGTGCGTTCCAGAAGCTGCTGCGCCTCCACCCGCTCCGTCATGTCCGTCAGGGTGACGATGAAGCGCTGCTGCTGGCGCCGCCGGAAAGGGCGGATACCGACTTGGACCGGCACCGGGCGACCGTTCGGCCGCCGTCCGGCGGTCAGGATGGAGAGGGACGGTGCCGCGTCGTCGGGCGCCTCGCGAGCCTCGCGGAAGAAGTCCTCCACGCGTCGCGCGCCGGCGGGGTCCAGCCGGTCCGCCAGACGTCCGTCCGCACTGCCCTCCGGCGCGGCGATCAGGGCGGCGGCCAGCGGGTTGACGAACTCGATCACCCCGTCGGCGTCGGTGGTCGCCAGCCCGGCCTGGGCGTTGTCGATGATGGCCTGGGCGTTGGCCTCCTCCACAGCGATGGCGGTGTCTCGGAAGACCAGCAGGGCCGCTGCCATCTGCGACAGCTCGTCGTTGCCGCCCAGCGGGATGTCCGCCTTCAGGTTGCCCGCGGCAATCTCGTGCGCCGCGCTGCCCAGCCGCGTCAGGCGGGAGATGATGCTGCGGTTGACGTACAGCCAAGCCACCAGCACCGCCACCAGCAGACTGACCAGCGCGCTGGCCAGAAGGGCCGACCGCCCCTCGGCGATGGCCTCCGCCGAACGGGCGGCGGCGGCGCGCGAGGTGGTTTCCACCGACTGCACCTGTTGGGCGATCAGGCCGTTCAACCGGGCCACCAGCGTCCGGTTCTCGGCCAGCAGTCCCTGCCCGTGGTCGGCCGCGGCCAGCTCCGCCCGGCGCAGGTCCGGGATGCTGCCCTCGCCGCGGGTCAGCTCCAGCAGGCGGGTGACCACCTGCCCCAGCGACACGCCGTCCGCCCAGTCCTTCAGCGTGGCAAGGTCATGCTGCAACCGGTCGGCCGTCTCCTCCAGGAATCCCACGTTGTCGTCCAGCGCCTCGGTGGTGGCGAGAGTCGCGGCTCGCGCGATCAGCCCGACCGCGAGGTTGCCGTTCGCGCCGATCTGAAGCACCGCCTCGCTGCGCCGGCTTTCCTCGCGCAGCACGCGGACCGCTTCGGCGGAGCGGGTGCCGGTTTCCACGGTGCCCAGCGCGCTCTGGATGTTGAAGCGGGCGTCGGCGACCAGCGGCTCGATCTCGTCGAGGAAGTCGGCGTGCATCCAGCGCAACCGCTCGATGCTTTCCTGGTTGCGGCGGGCCAATGCCAGCCGGTGCCGCACAGTCGCGTCGAGGTCGGTCAGGTTGTGGCCGAGCGCGTCGACCATCGGGCGCAATCCGGGGACGCCGCGCTCCCCCTCCGCCGCGAGCAGGCGCAGCGCGGCGAGCCGGCGGCCCAGAGCGTCGCGGATGGTGCCCAGCTCCTGCTCCGTCCGGGCGTTGGCGAGGATCGGCGCGGTGGCGATGATGCTGCCGCCCTCCTCCGCCAGGCGCGCGGCGAGTCCCAAAGCCGGCAGATGGCTCTCCGCGAACTCGTCCAGCGTGCCGCCCAGCCGGTCGTAGGACAGCCAGCCCAGCCCGCAGGCGACCACCGACAGCGCCGCCACCGCGACGAAGGCCAGCAGCAGCCGCGCCCGGATGCCGAACCGCACGGGACCGGGAGCCTGCCCGGCGACGGCGTCCGCGCTCACGGCCAGACCCCTTCGCCGCCGGCCACGCGCAGGATGATCAGCGCGCGCTCCGCCAGGGCGAGCGCCTCGTCCAGCCGTTGCAGGGAGAAGGTGCGCCATGCGGCTTCCTGTTCCGCCTGCCGGCTGGACACGGGAAGGCCGCGCGCCGGGCGGCGCAACGCCATGGAGAAGGCGAGGTCGGTGGCCTCCGCCGCGGAGACCGGGACCGCGGTGGCCGCCGCCCGCGCGGCGCGCAGCAGGTCCGCCGCGACCGGCTCATGATTTGCGGAACCGTAGAGCGCGTGCAGGCGCGTCTCTCCCTCGTGGATCAGTTGCCAGACCCGATTCAGCGTTTTGACCCGGAACGTCACCAACTCGTCGAACAGCAGGTTGACCAGCTCGTATCGGGCGCCGGACAGGGCGCGGTCGAACAGGAACAGGTCGTCCCCCGTCTCCGTCCGGTAGGGGTCGGGATAGCCGGCCGGGGCTGCGGCGTAGGCATCGGGCCGCACCGGCAACCGCTGGATGTCCGGGCGGACGAGCAGCGCCTGACCGGCCGGGGACAGCAGGAAGTCGATGAAGGCGCGCGCTCCGTCCGGGTTCGGCGCGCCGCGCAGCAGTGCCACGCTGGCGGGAAGGAACAGGCTGTCGGCAGGATAGGCGAAGCGCAGATCGTCCTCCTCCAACCCAGCGGACTGTCCAAGGAAATCGATGCTCAGCCCGACGCCGAAGCGCCCCTTGGCGATGCCGTCCACCACGCCGTAGCTGCGCGCCGTCACGGTGGCGAGATTCCCGGCGATCTCCAGCCAAGTCGCCCATCCGCGTTCCCATCCCTGCATCTGCAGCACGGTTTCGACCATCAGATGCATGGTGCCGGAGCGCGACGGGGCGGTGATGCCGAGATGCCGGGCATAGATGGGGTGGCGAAGATCCTCCCACCGCTTCGGCGTCGGCAGGCCGTGCCGGTCGAGATAACGCGGGTTCCACAGCAGCCCGTAGCCCGACAGCGCAAAACCGAGATAGGCCCCGTCCGGATCGTTGATGGGCTGGTTCCCGATGGTCGGGGGTGCTCCCGTTGGCGGCGGGGCGACCGGCTCCAGACGCTTGGCCGCTTTCAGCACCTCGAAGGCGTCGGGAGCGGACGCCCAGAAGACGTCGACGCCACCGTCGCTCCGCTCCTGCAACTGGCTGATCGCCGCGGTGGTCTTCGTGTTGACGATGCGCAGGCGCCAATCCGGGTGGGTCGCCTCGAACGCTTCCCGCACAGGTTCGTAAAAGGCCGCGGGAAAGGATGTCAGCACGGTGACGGCGGCATCCGTGTCCTGCCCCACCGCGATACCCGGCGGCAGAAACGGGACCAGCAAAAGAGCGGCAGCGAGGTGCCCGGCAAAAGCACGCAATCCAATCATGATGGGGGACACTGTGCGGGGCGCTCTGTTCTTTTGTCCAACGGTTTGGTTCGCCCTGCGCCGGCCATGTGCCAACGGTGGCCAGGGCGGGTCTTCGCCGTCTCCGGCGCCTCTCCTCCCGGGTCGGGCTCTGCCGGGGGCTTTCACGATGGAGGCAGCCATGATCAAGCCACCCAGCACGAAGGAGGTGCGCTCCTTCATATCCGCCTTGAAGCGGGAGAAAAACCTTGAAGTCCACCGCCGACAATACCGGCTTCGGATCGGTGAGGCGTTCCGGAGCCAGCCCCTGTCGCGTCGCAGGCTGCGCAGCGTGGGAAGCGGCTTGATGAAGGGCTCTGATCGGGAAGGGCCTTGCCCGGACCCAGGGCCTGGAAACGCGAAAGGCCGGTCCCGAGTGGGAACCGGCCTTGGCGAACAGGTGATTTGGTTGCGGGGGCGCGAAACCACCGAGATTTGACTCTGCCGCCAGTGTGGATCTGACCGTTCACTGCCTGTGCGGGGACACGCAACCGGCTCAGCGGCCTCACGTCGGGTAGCCCCCGCCTCCGTCGCGCTCTACTCGATGCCTTCCCACCAGCTGGAGAAGTGTTGATCCTTGTCCCCCGGGAACACAGGCTCACCAATGAGCGGCGTGAGAAGCCTGTATGGCCGAGCTTCACTCGCGGCGGTGATGCGCTTGAACGGCTCGTCCCAAGCGTGCTTGGCGATGGTGAATCGGCCGACACGGCCGGGAAGCAGAGCCACGGCGTGCAGATCCTCGGCGGCCTGCGCGGCTTCTTCGGGGAATATGTGGATATGCGCCCAGCGCCGGTCGTACTGCCCGCCATCCAGCACGGCGAGATCGAATGACCCAAACCGGCGACCGATCTCGGCGAAATGCGGGCCATAGCCGCTGTCGCCGCTGAAGAGAATGCGCCGCGCCGGGGTGTCCAGCGCATACCCTGTCCATAGGGTCTTGTTCCGGGTCAGCAGACGCCGCGAGTAGTGACGTGCGGGGGCATCGCCAACTTGTTGACGATGCCAGCCCGCGAGGCTTTCGACAGAGCAAGGCACTCTTACTCTCCGCACCCGCCCTCAAACTTTGCAACAGAACCCTCGAACTCGGCCGGCGACGCACTTATAGGTAGACATGACCGCGTAAGATACAGTATTTAAAGAATACACGCTCTACAAAGCTGTTGTTGAGGGATCCTTTATGCCGCTCCCCGTTCCTGTTAATCGACAGAGAGAAGTGCTCTATCTCCCGGCGCAGGGGCACGTCGCCGTCCTCGGTACAGCGGGTAGCGGGAAGACCACTATCGCAATCCACAGGGCCGTATATCTGGGCAACCCTTCCCTTCCCCATGGCGGTCGCACCCTTTTGGTGACGTTCAATAAGGCTCTTGTTGCATATTTTCGCCACCTGGGAGATGAGGTTCTAGGTCATAACGTAAAAGTTGAGAATTACCACACGTTTGCGCGAGGCTATCTAAACAGACGGGGCAAGATGCCTCGGTTCAATGGGATTGTTAATCCTACAAGGCGCGAAGAGCTAATCGAACAAGCGAAGCAGAGCGTAGCGGCAGAAGATCCGTCGCCCATTCTTGATCGGTCGACAGCGGTACTGTCAGAAGAGATAGCCTGGATATCCAGGCATGGTGTTGCCTCTGAGCAAGCATATGAGTCGGTTACAAGAACTGGACGATCGGACGCGCGCATTGATAGGCGCTACCGAGCTTCTATGTGGAAGCTGTATCAGGCGTATCTGACGCTTAGAGCTAATGCAGGATTCCTTTATGACTGGGATGATATTGCCACGAGTGTGTGTTCAGAATTCGACAACGACAATACAGAAAGACACTATAAGCACATCGTCATTGACGAGGGACAAGACTTCTCTCCACAGATGATTCGCTCTCTTGTGAAGGCTGTGCCAAAGGGCGGTTCTGTTACTTTTTTTGGTGATGTTGCCCAGCAGATTTTTGGGAAACGCATGTCGTGGCGTTCGGCTGGTTTGGTCATTAATGATGTCTGGCGCTTCGAGCAAAACTACAGAAACACGGCCCAGATATTTGAGGTGGCGAAAGCTATATCTGCGATGTCTTATTATCGGGGAGAGGATGACCTCGTCATGCCGGAGGCTCCTAAAGCGGCAGGAGCGCCTCCCGCCATTGTCAAAGTTTCTTCGAAAGAGGCTGAAATAAAGTTTGTTGCCGAGCAGGCTACTCAACTGTCTAAGACGCAGTCTGTGGGTATCATACTGCGTCGGAGAGAGCATGAGGATTTGTTCAAGCTACTCTTGCCGAAGAAAAGCACGCGGCTAGATAAAGATCTTCAGGTATGGCATCCTGGCGCTGGAGTGCATTATGGCACATTCCATGCAGCAAAAGGGCTCGAGTTTGATGTTGTGATCATACCGTTTTTGTCGGATGATTATATGCCCGATCCAAAGGATATTGAGGAGCTTGGGGAGGCCGATGCCACAAGTCAAGACGGCCGGCTGCTCTATGTCGGAGTGACTCGTGCAAGATCTACTCTAATCATGACGCACTCTGGGCCACTGTCGCCGCTGCTGCCGAAGTTGGATGGAATTTGCCAGAAGATGGAAGTGTGATGCTCAAGATCGAGGAGGCTGCTAAAGAACTGGGTATCACCCGTCTCTGTCACTTCACTCCATCCCGCAAGCTTGCCCATATACTGGTGGGAGAGTTGGGCATTCTTGCGACGAGAAATCTCACGGCGGCGGAAAGAGACCTGTTTAACGCCACGGATTTGAGCCGTCTTGATGGAAAGCCGGAGTGCATCTGCTGCTCTATAGAATACCCGAATGGGTGGTATTTTAAGAAGGCCAGAGAACGCGATCCGCTTTTCAAGGACTGGGTTGTTTTATTCATAAAGCCAGACTACTTGTGGCGGGATGGAGTGTTCTTTTGCCCACTCAATGCGGCCAAGGCTTACGGTGGTCATCTGCGGCAGGGGTATGAAGGGTTCTCTCGTTTGTACGAGGGGCGCGTGGCTGGCCGGTCGCGGTCGCCCGGGCAGCTTTCGTGTTGCCCCACTGACGACCAAGCGGAGGTTCTGATCCCTGATCGAATCTCGGTAAGCGACATATTAGGGGTTGCTGTCGCATCTGAGCAGCAAGCCCTGCTGGAGTTTGCAAGGCTCAAGCAGTGCGGATACGATGCATCGCGTATCCGGTTTGTTGTTGCGCCGATGCTATTCGAGTCTCATGCGTTGAGCGGTAGCATTCGGGCCGGGCGCAGACCTGATGAGCACGAATGGACCCCCGGGGATGGGAAATGACCGCATTGAAGGCACAGGTTAGTCGCGCTCAAGAGACGATCGACGGAAAAGTCGTTGCGGCCTTCATAGGGGCGGCAGTAGGGGATGCGCTTGGCTGGCCGTATGAAGATCGGGCCCGCCGAGTTGGCGGGCGACGGAAAGATGTGCCTAATGGAACCTTCGAGGGCTGGGTAAAGCGGTCCGGGGGGCGTTTCCAACCACTAGAGGAGGAAATCCGCCCGGGTCAGTATAGCGATGACACTCAGTTAATCCTCGCCGTCGGGCGCAGCTTGCTTCGCGGGAAAGAGTGGTGGCGGCACCTTGCATACGTGGAACTCCCTTTCTGGTCTGCGTACGAGAGAGGTGGGGGAGGTGCGACCAAGAGGGCGGTTAATGTCCTGCTAACCGGGAAGCTTCCCTGGCAGGCGAAGTTGACCGATGTAGAGAAATATTTCGACGCTGGCGGCAATGGTGTCGCCATGCGTGTCTTGCCTCATGTTGTGAAAAACCTTAATAAAGATTTTTCTTTTACCGCTAAGTCCATCGTTTCTGATGGAGTGTGCACTCATGGGCATCCGAGAGCATTGGTCGGGGCACTAGCATTTGCGTTTGTGCTTAGGTCGGCTTTCGACTCGACTGGAACGCTGTCGTATGGAGCGCTTGTCGATTCTGCATTGCAGAATGTTGATAATTGGGCTGAACTTCCAGTAATAACAGACGTTTGGCCGGACTGGTACAGTGCGGCGCAGCGGCATTATTCTGGTGGCTATCAGGATTCTTGGAGAAGAGCCGTTGGTGAGATGGTTGAGCTTTTAGAGGTCTGTCGTCAAGGTATTCAGCGCGGGGCCTTGGCGGTAGACCAACAGGTTTTGGAAAAAATCGGCTGTTTTGATTCTAAGATGAGTGGCGCAGGTACGGTAGCTGCCGCAGCCGCCGCTTTTCTCGGGTCCCGCCACGCGGCGACGCCAATTAATGGAATGCTTCAAGCGGCTTATGCCGTGGGCGCTGATACCGATACCATTGCTTCTATGTCGGCCAGCCTTTTAGGGGCAATAGCCGAACTGGATTGGCTGATACCGTTTTCCACCACGGTGCAAGATGCAGTATATCTTCGCGAGCTCGGCCGGTCTTTGCTTTCGGGCGAGGAGCGAGCGGAGCCATCTGTTGAACGTGTGTCCAAAAAACACATCGATGAGCTGTTTGAACGCTTTCAGAGAAATGGCGTTGATGAAAAGACACTCCCTGATGGTCGCCTAGTAAAAGAAGTTTCTTCTTGGGCAGTTCGGTCCTCGTCTCGCACTCTCATGCCCGAGGCATTCCGCGTTGAATTGTTGGATGGTCAAACCGTTTTCTTCAAAAGGCTCGTGAAGCGGGTTGAGAGAGAGCTTCCGCTTTACAGAAATGATGCGGAAACCAAGCCCACAGGTATTGGAAGATTCGGGATTACTCTGCTCGTTTCTGATCTATCAATGTCAAGGATGTTCTATGAGGTCGGGATTGGTCTACCGGTAACGAAAGTCACCGGAAAAATCGTCACATTTCATAATTATCTGGCTCTTAAGGCCTCTGATTCTTTTGAGGAGAACGGCAGGCCAGACGGACGTGTGGCAATTTTTCTCGAGGTGGATAATATTGATGATTTTCGCCGAAGGTTGAGCAGGTTTGGTGAGGGGCGTCTTGATCCCGTAGGGGTCATACACGGGCGCCGCACATTCAACTGCGTTGATCCTGACGGCTATCGGATTGAAGTTTATGAAAGGGAGTGATCTTCTGCGGTAGATTCGGTTCTACTGTGCGCGGAAGCTTATTTCTCAGAAATTTATGCTTGATCGCAGAAACCGGTCCAAATATTGGCGCAGGTCTGCTTCAGAAAGGCGGAGGCGCCCCTTCAGGGCGCACTCCCAGACAGTTAGGATGCGCCATCCCAGTTCGATGAGCTCAGCCTCGTTGCGCCGGTCGCGCCGGACGTTACCCGCAATCTTCTCGCGCCAGAATTCCTGCCTCGTGGCGGGCCAGCGGAACAGCGCGCAGCCGTGCCCGTGCCAGAAGCAGCCGTGCACCTGAACGGTAAGCGGCCGGAGAACGCCCTGAGCTGATGTGGTGGACGGCCCTTCCACCTTCTTGAAACGGTGGCAAGCTGAGGTCGTCGAAGAACCAGCTCAGAGGGGCCGTCTGCCGTGGATCCCCGGGTACAAGCCCAAGCGCAACTACCAGAACGCAATCTTCGACGCCATCGACCGCTACCTCACGGCGCGGCCGGCCATCCTGGATTCCCTTCCCGCGACGACTCCGGCAGTCACCGACCCAGCCCCCGTCTTCGTTGAGCCGCTGGCACCGGTCGCTGCCGGCGAGGCTACGCCGGAGCGCCTGAAGCGTCTGGTCAGGAAGTTCGATCCCGTGGAGCGGGACCACCGGAACCGTGCCCTGGGGAAGGCCGGGGAAGCCTTCGTCCTCGACCTGGAGGGGCGCCGGCTGGCCGACGCCGACCGCCCGGACCTCGTCCGAAAGGTCCGGTGGGTTGCCGCCGAGGACGGCGACGGCTCCGGGTACGACATCCTGTCCTTCGATTCCCAGGGCCGCGAGCGGCTGATCGAGGTGAAGACCACCAACGGCTCGGCGAGGACACCATTCTTCCTGACTCGCAACGAGCACGAGGTGGCAATGGAGAGACCGACTGGCGGATCTACCGCGTCCACCTGTTCGCGAAGGCCCCCAGAATCTTCACCCTTGCGCCTCCGCTGGAGCAGATGGTCAACCTGCGCACCGAAAGCTGGCGAGCATCATTTACATGAGCGCCAGTTCTCAACCCTGGGGCTGATCGTCAGGACGCGAAGCCTCCAGTGCATCTTGCAGGTCCTTATCTGACAGGCCAAAACTCTTGATATTATCAAGGTCAATTTTCTTCACAATTACACTAAGAAGTCCATTGTACATCATATTACGCTGCGCGGGCGATGCGTTCATCTTATTGAGCACAGCCTCGAAAGCATTGATGGCGTTGTCAACATATTCGGGAGGCGCATGACGACCAAACCGGATACTTGGCATGAAGAGCAAAATGAGGGCTAAGGGCAGAACTCCAATGAACCCCAGTTCATTGAGGAAATTTACAAATTTGTTTGACTCTAACGTACGAGTTGCCACTTCCGCCGCTCTACTAATGGCGATTGTTGATAAAATCGCAATAGCGAGCCTCTTGGGATAATCGACTCCCAGCACCCGAAGGGACTGCCTAAGAAGAAGCGTGCTGATGTCTTGCCACATGGCTTACCTCCCAGGCCCACGCACTGCGCCAGGAACGCCATGCCAATCTGACGCAGCAACCGGTTCTATCGCTAGTGGTTGTAGCGCACCCCCGCCTCCTCCACTTATACCAGACCCAGAGTGCGACATAACGTATTCTATTATCTCCCTTGCTTCTATTGCGTTTGACCCGTAGCAACCACGCCGCATTCTGAAATAAACAATACTTGCATCAAAAAGAAAAGCCAAACCAAGCGCAAGAGGAACTACTATCTCGAAGTGAGTTATAAATTCCCCAGAAAACAGAAAGACAATGCCTGCCAAATCCCCACCCATAGCCACAAAGTAACCAGTAACAGCTAGAATCATCATTACCAAACATGCGTAAACTCGTGCATTGATTTTGTGTTTAGCAACAACCACGGACAAAAATGTTAATTTTGTGATCTTTTCATGACTCTCAATTACCTCGACCTGCCTCTTCAGAAGCGCCAGCTGCGCGATAACCTCTTCGGTGACTTTGGGAACTGGCTCCCCAAAATCATGGGAACCTTGCTTTTCTACGGAGTGCTCATCCTTGTGCTTAGGCGCAAGGTCTCGCTGAACTCCAAGTAGAAAGGAAAAAAGCGTCTTTTGCGTAGTAGGCCCATTTCCTGCATTCAGCAGATAGCGTATCATGCGCCTGAAGTATTCTTCCGGAATGTTATGGAAATACCCCCGCCGGCGCATATGAGCCATTTTATGAGCAAGCCGATCATACGGAGTATCAATTAGCCACCATGCTCGCTTCAGCAGCCAGCACACTCGATGAAGCAACGAGTCCACTTTAGGAGGCTTGCGCATTTCATCTCCTGATCCGGTATTGCTAAGTATGAGAAATCTACCCTCAAGCACTATCGCGCTGTGCTAGCAGCACACCCTGATGTATTCGGGGACATTTCAGATGATAACGAGCTTGTGCGCCGCAGCACAACTGCTAACATCTTCCCATCGGCGGCGAGTGCGATGCGGCAGACCTCAGTGTTGGTGGCGCCGTTTCCGCCAGCCGCCGGAAGGCGTCCAGAACGAATCCAAGGCTGTCGCCGTTCCGGCTCGTGGGGGTCTGTGGCAGGTCGGCAGCGACCAAGGGGAGGAAGATGCGGACCCATTAGAGCGCCACGAGCCCGAGGGGCAGCGCTACCGGGTCCTCGACATTGGGCGAGGCGTCCGCGGTGCGCGCCACTACGCGCAGGAGGGCCAGCTTGTAGGTGCTTGGCCTTGGCATCGTTCAAGACGATGTGCCGGATGAGCGGGAGCGCGCCCGTGCCGTCGTCGACCAGCTGGACGGCCACGGTTTCCCACTGGATGTCCGGCCGGCCCCCGGCGTCGGGGGCCCAGGTGGCGCGCGTCACAACGGCGCCATGCTCGGCCGCCAGCCGCTCGATCTCGGCCCGGCTGACAGGGTGCATGAGACGGGACGGATCCGGCGGGCCATGCCGGAGGCTGACCACCATCCGGCCGCCGGGCTTGATAAGGGTGACAAGCTTGCGGAACGCCCACCGCCGGTCCGCCAGCCCGACATGCATCCAGACGGCGCTGAGCAGAATGAGGTCGATGGCCATGCCGAGCCGGTGGCCCCGTTCGAGGCCCGGCAGTCGGTCGTCGATCCAGCGGATGCGTGGGGAGCCGTGCCGTCGCGCCGCCTCCCCCCGCATCCCGCAGGACGGCTCGACGGCGACGACCTCGTGCCCGCGCGCGGCGAACCACGCGGCGTCGCGTCCGGACCCGGCGCCGACGTCGAGAATGGCTGACGGTTCCGGCGGCAGGAGGTCAAGGACATCGGCGTGGACCTGCTCGAAGGCAACGGACTCGTACAGCCCTGCAAGGTCAACGGCGCGCCGGTCGTACTCCTGGACGGCGTCGCCGCGGGAGGCTCGCCCGGGTATAGGCTCGGCCGGCTGGTTGGGGGTGTCGGGTGGCTGAGGGGCGATCATGGGCAGGTGGAAGAGCGGCGGAGCTGACCAGTTGGAATGACCGTCGCTTTTGATTGAAGGCTCACAGGTATTCCGGGCATGGCGCCCCATAGAGTGATGACAGCTTACCACCGTTGGTTCCCGTAGACATGCCGCTTCGTCAACCCGCCTCGGCTCCGCATCCCGCAGGGGCTACCATGCCGATGATGCACCGCCCGGGGGCCCTTCGGTCTCCGGCTGGACGCTTCTCCTGCCGACCGGACGCGCTCTGCCTCCCGCCGCCGCCCCATAACCCTCCCGTAACTTTTCCGTAGCCTTCCCGTCCACCGCCCTGGAGGAAGGTTGATGATATAGACCCGGACTCGCGCCCCTTGACGCATTCGAGTTGTCCTGACCACTATCCTCCTACAACTATGTAGGCTGACACCTCTGGGTTCGGCCTTCGAAGGCGCCCCCGCGCCTCCGAAGTGTTGGAAAGTGCGGTACTGGGCCATGTCCGACTGGATAACAAGCGAGCGGCGGTGGGTCTGGCAGACCGCGTTGGAGTTGAAGCTCCGGCGGGTGAACGGCGTCGCTTTCCAAGACTTCTTCTCCGACGTGATGGAGCGCGCCCATGGCGACGACTTCGTCCGCACCCGGCCTTACGGGCGGCGGGGGGACAAGGGCTGCGATGGATTCCTCCGCTCCCTCGGGCAGGTCTTCGCCTGCTACGGCAAGCTGGACGACGCGTGTCCGTCCGTGGCCGCGCTCGTCGAGAAGATGGACGACGACTACGGGAAGGCGTGCAGGCATCTGAAGGCCGTCCTGCGGGGGTGGTACTTCGTCCACAACATGCTGGACGGCACACCGACCGAGGCGACCGTGCTCAAGCTCGGGGATCTGGAGGCGGCCAACCCGTCGCATTCCTTCGGCGTGATCGGGCGAGAGGGCATCGAGCAGCGCGTCTTCAGCCTCAACGAGACCGACATCGTCAGCCTGATCGGGCCGGCCGTGTCCGCCGAGGACACCCGCAACCTGAAGCTGGAGATCGTCGCGGAACTGGTCGATGCCGTCATTGAGGCCGTCGAGATTTCCCTGCTGGACGGCGGCGCCCTCAAGCCAGTCCCATTCGGGAAGCTGACCTTCAACGGGCTGCCCAAGCACTGGTGCCACACAGTCGTGGCGGCAATGCCGAACATCCACCACGTGAGGGACTACTTCCGGCGCCATGTCGACCCGGAGCGTGGCGCGAGGGTAGCCGCCATCTTCAACGGCCGCTATCTCGCGCTGAAGCGGCAGGGACTCGCCCCGGACTCCATCATGGGCAACCTCTACGACGACATCGTCGGGATCGGGTCTGTGACGAACGACAGGGTCGTCGTCGCGCAGGCCGTGCTCGCGTTCCTGTTCGACGCCTGCGATATCTTCGAGGACAAGCCCGTGGAGCCGGCGCGATGATCCTCCCTGGAAAGCATCTCCCCGTGGGCAGGTCGCTCATCGGCGTCGGCGGCGAGATCCTCGCCCAACTAGGGCAGCCGCGCGAAGTCTCCGAACTCTGGGAGCGGTTCAGGGCCGCCCGCGCGGCCCGCGAGGAGGACGAACCCGTCCCGTTCGACTGGTTCGTCCTGGCGCTGACCTTTCTGCACGCCGTCAGGGCCGTCCACATGGCGGACGGCGTCATCGCGGCGGGGGACCCGGGCCTATGATCGTCTCCATCGAGAGCAGCCTGCCGACGTTCAAGTCGCTCCACTTCCACCCCGGGCTCAACGTCCTGCTGTCCTCGAAGGCGAAGGACACGCAGGACCGCCGCACGCGCAACAGCGCCGGGAAGAGCAGCTTCGTGGAGCTCGTCCAGTTCCTCCTCGGCGCCAAATGCGCCCCGGATTCCCTGTTCCGGAACCCGGCGCTGGTCCAGCATTCGTTCAAGGGCTCGTTCCGCATCGGCGGCCAAGAGGTGACCGTCGAGCGGGGCGGCTCCAACCACGGCCGGGTGCGGGCGTGCGGATGTCGGTGTGGTGAACGCCCGACTTGCCCGTGAAGTCCGCAACCGCCGACACAGGATCCTGCCCCTTCTCCGCCCACGCCTCCCGCAGGTCGGCGCCGATGGTCAGCCCCACGCCGGCTTGGTAGGCGGCCGCCGCGATGACGGTGCGGAACCGTCCACCGGATTGATAAGCCGCCGACGCTCCGGTTTTCGCGCCGGCGCCACGGGAGAGCATGCCCTGTTCGATGCGAAAGTATCCCAAGTCCGCCACGGCATCGGCACCTCCCCGCCGTCGTCGATCCGGCAACCGGCCCTGGCCGGCCCCGGAGGCGTTGCGGCCCGCCGCAACGCCTAACTGCACACTTCGTCGCTCGAGGCTGCCCGTGGCGAGGGCCGGAGGTCCGACGCCCGGGCAGCCTGGTTCGGAAGGAAGCGTATGGAGGGTTCAGCCCCGCCGCATCGGGCGCCGGGCAATTTTCTGCGCCGTTTGGATAACGTGGTGGACCAGAGCAACCCGTAGGCAGCGGGGTGGGATCGACGCGGACTGCGGCGGTAACGCCGGTATCAGGTGCCGCTACCCGGTAGCGCTACCGCGGTATCATCTCACCATCGGCCGGCTTGGACCGGAACCGTCAAGATTCTGTCACCGCAGCCCTTTCCTGGCATCGCAACTCATCCAGATACTCAGCCGGCCGATGGCACGGCCGCCGAAACCATAGTCCCCGCAGAGGTTCTGGATGTCCTGCTCCCAGCCCACCCATCCCCTGATCACGCACGAGTCCGTCTCGGAAGCGGTCAGCAAGATCGTGTCGAAGGACCACGTCTATCCGTCCTACCGCCGCATCCGCGCCGAAATTGGCGGGGGTATCCGCAGAGATCAAGGATTGGCAGCGGCAGGCGGCGGACGCGCAAGCCGCTGTGGAGACCGTGAACCGCCTTCTGTCGGAAGAAAAGTCTGCCCTCCTGCGCTCCTCGCTGGAGCTCGACCAGCTGCGTTCTGAACTGACCGCCAAGCATCAGGTGGAACAGGCGCTGGACGAAACGCGCCGCGAGAACGCCCGCCTGCGGGGGCGGCTGGAGGTTCTGGAACCGTTGGCGGCGACGCTCGCGGCATCCGCCCATCGTGAAGCCGGTGGCAAGGTGAAGCCCGGCAAGCAGGGCTCGTTGGGGCTGCCGGCCACGGCCGCACCGCCCGATTCCTGATCCCACCTATGACCGGGTTGGCGTCGACGACGCCGATCTGCCGCTGTGTTTCCGCTCCCGCCGCCATCGGACCATATCGTCATGGCCGCTCCCACCATGGACTTTCCACCCGTGCCCCACACCACCGACTCCACCGCCGCGACGACGGCGCCCGCTGTCCAGCCGCCCCAGCAGGAGCAGCGGACCGTTCCGCTTGAGAAGCTGCTCGGACTGGCCCGCATTCTGGCGCGCCATGAGATGCGCCGGCGGCCGTCCCAGGCCGGCTTCATGACGTTTGCTGCCGGCCTTGCCGTGGTCCATTTCGCCGCCCTGATCGCGTTCTCCCTGAAGGCCCTGCGATGACCGTCCTCCACCATGGGCAAGGACCGCTACGGTTGCGCCGGCCACCGGAATTCCGGCACCTGCCCGAACGACCGCACCATCAGCCGGCAAACGATCGAGGGCCGTGTCCTTGCCGGGCTGAAGGAGCGCCTGCTCGGCGCCGACGTGGTCGCCGCCTTTATTGAGGAAATGGTCGTGGCGCAACGGCGTGATCAGGCCGAGGCCCGGAACCGGCGCGGCGACCAGGAGCGCGCCCTCGCCGGCATCGACCGGAAGATCGCGTCGATCCTGAAGGCGGTGGAGAACGGGATGTACAGCCCGTCCCTGAAGGAGCGGCTGTCCGCCCTGGAGGCCGAGCGTGCCGCGCTCGCCGCCGAGATCGACGCCCTGGGCACCGAGGCGCCGGAGATGCTGCTGCCGGCCAACCTGCCGGAGCTGTACCGGCGGAAGATCGCGGAGCTCGAGTCCGTGCTCGGTGACGGCGACGAGGGGATGGCGGCGATGGAGATGATCCGGTCCATGGTCGACCGTGTCGTGCTGTCCCCCTGCCCCTCCAGCGCCGGGCTGGAGGCGCAGCTTCATGGCGATCTGTTGGCGATCCTGGAGGCGTGCGCCGAAGCGGACCCGAAACGCCAACAGCCCGCCTCGTTGGAGGCAGGCTGTCAACTGTCGGTGGTTGCGGGGGCAGGATTTGAACCTGCGACCTTCAGGTTATGAGCCTGACGAGCTACCGGGCTGCTCCACCCCGCGGGTGTTGGGCTGCTGGGAACCGGCAGTGCGACGACGATTGTCAAGCGTGTTTGAAACCCATCCATCCAAGTCCTTGATGGCTTGGCGTGTGCCGTGGTGACCTGGCGGCGACCTACTCTCCCACGTCTTAAGACGCAGTACCATCGGCGCTGAGGCGTTTCACGGCCGAGTTCGGAATGGGATCGGGTGTTGGGAGCCTCGCCATGACCACCAGGTCACCAAGGCACACGCGAACCATCCGGACCGGACGGGCGGGTTTCGTTAAGTTTGAGGACGTTTGCTCTTGTTCTTTGCGGTGTTGGCTCGTGCGCCCAGGGCTTGCCGCTGCGCGCGGGCCGCCTGCTGGGAAGGATCAAGCCTTTCGAGCGATTAGTAAGGCTCAGCTTCAGGCGTTGCCGCCCGTCCACATGCCTCCTATCGACGTGATGGTCTGTCACGGCTCTCAAGGGAGTTCTGGTTTTGAGGTGGGTTTCCCGCTTAGATGCTTTCAGCGGTTATCCCGTCCATACTTAGCTACCCGGCCATGCCACTGGCGTGACAACCGGTGCACCAGAGGTATGTCCATCCCGGTCCTCTCGTACTAGGGACAGATCCTCGCAAAACTCCGACACCCACGGCAGATAGGGACCGAACTGTCTCACGACGTTCTAAACCCAGCTCACGTACCACTTTAATCGGCGAACAGCCGAACCCTTGGGACCTGCTCCAGCCCCAGGATGTGATGAGCCGACATCGAGGTGCCAAACGACTCCGTCGATATGGACTCTTGGGAGTCATCAGCCTGTTATCCCCGGCGTACCTTTTATCCGTTGAGCGATGGCCCGTCCACGTGGGACCACCGGATCACTATGGCCGACTTTCGTCTCTGCTCGACTTGTCTGTCTTGCAGTCAGGCGGGCTTATGCCATTGCACTCGTCGAGCGATTTCCGACCGCTCTGAGCCCACCATCGCGCGCCTCCGTTACACTTTGGGAGGCGACCGCCCCAGTCAAACTACCCGCCATGCAGGGTCCCGGCTCCGGATCAACGGAGCGCGGTTAGATGCCAGAGACCTCAAGGGTGGTATTTCAAGGATGGCTCCACCCGAGCTGGCGCCCGGGCTTCCTAGCCTCCCACCTATCCTACACATGAGATCCCTAGCACCACTGCAAAGCTGTAGTAAAGGTGCACGGGGTCTTTCCGTCTGACCGCGGGTACTCCGCATCTTCACGGAGAGTTCAATTTCGCTGAGTTGGTGTTGGAGACAGCGGGGAAGTCGTTACGCCATTCGTGCAGGTCGGAACTTACCCGACAAGGAATTTCGCTACCTTAGGACCGTTATAGTTACGGCCGCCGTTTACCGGGGCTTCAATTCGGAGCGTGAACCCCTCCTCTTAACCTTCCGGCACCGGGCAGGCGTCAGACCCTATACGTCGCCTTGTACGGCTTCGCAGAGCCCTGTGTTTTTAGTAAACAGTCGCCACCCCCTGGTCTGTGCCCCCCGCCCCGGCTTGCGCCGCGACGGGGCCCTCTTCTTCCGAAGTTACGAGGGCAATTTGCCGAGTTCCTTCAACACCATTCTCTCAAGCGCCTGGGTATACTCTACCAGTCCACCTGTGTCGGTTTGGGGTACGGTCTGATGCGGGGGCTGTTTCCTGGAACGGGTCCCCAGCCGGGCCAATCCGATAAGGCCCGACACGCTTTCCCATTCGTCACACACCCGCTGGCCCACGAATATTAACGTGGTTCCCATCGACTACGCCTTTCGGCCTCGCCTTAGGGGCCGGCTCACCCTGCGTGGATTAACCTTGCGCAGGAACCCTTGGACTTTCGGCGACAGTGTTTCTCACACTGTTTGTCGCTACTCATGTCAGCATTCTCACTTCCGATACCTCCAGGCGGCCTCACGGACACCCTTCGCAGGCTTACGGAACGCTCCGCTACCACGTGATCAAAGATCACATCCGCAGCTTCGGTACACGGCTTGAGCCCCGATACATTTTCGGCGCAGGCCGGCTTAACTAGACCAGTGAGCTATTACGCTTTCTTTAAAGGATGGCTGCTTCTAAGCCAACCTCCTGGTTGTCATGGCCTTCCCACATCCTTTCCCACTTAGCCGTGATTTGGGGACCTTAGCTGGCGGTCTGGGCTGTTTCCCTCTCGACGATGGACCTTAGCACCCACCGTCTGTCTGCCGGGCTGTGCTCCACGGTATTCGGAGTTTGGTTAGGTTTGGTAAGCCGCGAGGCCCCCTAGCCCATCCAGTGCTCTACCCCCGTGGGCAATCGCCCGACGCGCTACCTAAATAGCTTTCGCGGAGAACCAGCTATTTCCCGGTTTGATTGGCCTTTCACCCCTAGCCACAGGTCATCTCCGACTTTTTCAACAGGCGTGAGTTCGGTCCTCCAGTGCGTGTTACCGCACCTTCAACCTGCCCATGGCTAGATCACCGGGTTTCGGGTCTACAGCAAGCAACTCAAGCGCCCTGTTCAGACTCGCTTTCGCTGCGCCTCCGGCTATCGCCTTAAGCTCGCTGCTTACTGTAAGTCGCTGACCCATTATACAAAAGGTACGCCGTCACTTCGCAAGGAAGCTCCGACTGCTTGTAGGCATCCGGTTTCAGGAACTGTTTCACTCCCCTCGTCGGGGTGCTTTTCACCTTTCCCTCACGGTACTGGTGCACTATCGGTCACTGAGGAGTACTTAGGCTTGGAGGGTGGTCCCCCCATGTTCGGACAGGGTTTCACGTGCCCCGCCCTACTCGAGGATTGAACCTGGTTTACCCGTACGGGACTATCACCCGCTCTGGTGCGCCTTTCCAGACGCTTCCGGTTATGTCGGTCCAACCACTGGCCTGGTCCGCGTTCGCTCGCCACTACTAGCGGAGTCTCGGTTGATGTCCTTTCCTCCGGCTACTTAGATGTTTCAGTTCGCCGGGTTCGCCTCCCGCACCTATGGATTCAGTGCGGGATACCGCTTGCGCGGTGGGTTGCCCCATTCGGAAATCCACGGATCAAAGCCTGCTCGCGGCTCCCCATGGCTTAT